>NZ_JBWKNV010000008.1:209302-277261 GCF_059415745.1 Caulobacter sp. GW821-FHT10A10
CGCCGACGCGGGATCCCTGGTCCGCGGCTCCGATGTGGTGGGCGACAATGACGGCCTGCTGGAGGTCGGTGAAACCTGGGGCTACACGGCCAAGCACACCGTGACCCAGGCCGAGATCGACTCCAACGGCGGCGGAGACGGCGCCCTGGAGA
The DNA here is from genome assembly GCF_059415745.1 of Caulobacter sp. GW821-FHT10A10. Lineage (NCBI taxonomy): Bacteria > Pseudomonadati > Pseudomonadota > Alphaproteobacteria > Caulobacterales > Caulobacteraceae > Caulobacter > Caulobacter sp. GW821-FHT10A10. The sequence goes on from NZ_JBWKNV010000008.1 coordinate 209,455, forward strand.
ACACGGCCACGGCCGACTCCAACCAGACGGGTCCCGACACCGATGACGCCAGCGTCCCGGTCGATCGCCGACCCAGCCTGAACATCACCAAGGACGCCACCGTCCCCGGAGGAACGGCCGACGCGGCCGGTGAACAGATCAGCTACGTCATCACCGTCGCCAACACCGGCAACACCACGTTGGACGGCGTGACGGTGACGGACCCCTATGCCGACGCCGGCTCGATCGTGCGCGGCGCTGACGTGGTCGGCGACAACGACGCCCTGCTCGAAGTCGGTGAGACCTGGGGCTACACGGCCAAGCACACCGTGACCCAGGCCGAGATCGACTCCAACGGCGGCGGAGACGGCGCGCTGGAAAACACGGCCACGGCCGACTCCAACCAGACGGGCCCCGACACCGACGACGCCAGCGTCCCGGTCGATCGGCGGCCCAGCCTGAACATCGTCAAGGATGCGACGGTGCCCGGCGGCACGGCCGACGCGGCCGGTGAACAGATCAGCTACGTCATCACGGTCGCCAACACCGGCAACACGACGCTGGACGGCGTGACGGTCACCGACCCCTACGCCGACGCCGGATCTCTGGTCCGTGGCGCTGACGTGGTGGGCGACAATGACGGCCTGCTGGAGGTGGGCGAAACCTGGGGCTACACGGCCAAGCACACCGTGACCCAAGGCGAACTGGACTCCAACGGCGGCGGTGACGGGCAACTGGAGAACACGGCCACCGCCGACTCCAACCAGACCGGCCCCGACACCGACGACGCCAGCGTGCCTGTCGCGCAGCGGGCGAGCATCGACATCGAGAAGTACGTCTCGATCGACGGCGGCGCGACCTGGGACGACGCGGACAACCCGATGGGGCCGATCGCGACCTCCGGCGCCAACATCATGTTCAAGTTCGTGGTCGCCAACACCGGCAACGTCATCCTGACCAACGCCTCGGTGACCGACTCGGTGTTCGATCTGAACGGCGCGGCGGCGGGCACGGCGCGGGCGCTGGGAACCCTGGGGGTCGGCGCGAGCACCGAGTTCCAGATCTCCGCCCCCTGGACGGCTGGCCAGCACGTCAACGACGCCACGGCCTCGGGCAGCTATTCCGGCGGTCCGGTCAGCGACCACGACCTGGCCTACTACTACGGCCTGATCGATTGCGTCGGCACCCGCACCCCGGGCTTCTGGCTGTCGCCTAACGGCCTGACCTTCTGGGACGGTACGGTGGGCAACGAAACCAAGTCCGGTCCCGAGTTCCCGACCGGCGAACTGCTGGCCTTCAACAATGGGATCACCGACGGCCCCGACCCGGGCAACAGCAACAAGGAAGAGCGCTACATCCTGCTGGGCGACTACAACGGCAACGGCGTCACCGACGCCGGCGAGGACACCCTGAAGATGTCCCTGGCCATGGCCCTCAAGGTCATCGACGCCTCGCAGAAGCCGTCGCAGGACGCGCGCTACGTCCTGGGTCGCGACGTCATCGCCGCCTGGCTGAACTTCGAGGCCGGCAACGGCGCGGGCGGGGCGCTTGATCCCAACAGCCCGACCTACAAGATGAACCAGGCCATCGACTGGCTGCAGCAATACGCCGACGCCAACCATGACGGCGTGGCCGACTTCAACGGTCAGGCGATCAAGCAGAACAGCGCGGCTTGGCAGGGCTCCGGTTCGGCCTTGCACACGGCGCTCGACGAGTACAACAACCACGGCACGATCAACGGCGTGGCCTATTCCTGCAGCGCCGACGACCACCTGTTCGTGACCATGCTGACCCGCTACCACGAGGACGCCCTCGCATGAGCGGCCGGGTCGGCGAGGGCAGGGCGGGAGGCTCGGGGCGGCGCGCCCTTCCCGAGCCGCTGGCCGGCGCCTTGGGAACCTGCCGGCGGCATCTTCTGATCGCCGCCGGCTTCAGCGCCCTGGTCAACATCCTCTACCTGGCGCCGACCCTCTACATGCTGCAGATCTATGACAGGGTCCTGCCCACCGGCGGGCTCCTGTCGCTGGCGTTTCTGACCGTGGCGGTCGTCTTCGCCCTGGCCACCCTGGCTCTGCTCGACAACCTCCGCCAGCGCATCCTGGTGCGCCTTGGCCTGCGCCTCGACCGCCTGCTGGCCCCGGAGGTGCTGAGCCGTCTGACCGGCGGCCTTGGTCCCGACTCCTGGCCGCGGCTGCGCCAGGCGATGCGAGAGTTCGACGCTTTCCGCAACGTCGTCTCCGGCCCCGCGGCCACGGCTATGCTCGACGCGCCCTGGACCCCGATCTACCTGACGCTCTGCTTCGTCCTGCACCCGCTGCTGGGCGTCATCTCGGTGATCGGGGCGGGGGTCCTGCTGATCCTCGCCATCCTCAACGAGCAGGCCACGCGCACCAAGCTCGAGGCCCTGAACCAGGCCTCGGCCGAGGCCTACGCCACGCAGGAGGCGATCGCCAGCCAGGGCGGACTGGTCAAGGCCCTGGGCATGCGCGAGCCCCTGATCGTGCGCCAGCTGCTCGATCGCCGCGCCGCCGTCGGCCTGCAGGCCGACGCCCAGTTCACCGGCGGCGTCTATACCGGCCTGATCCGTTTCCTGCGTCTCAGCCTGCAATCCCTGGCGCTGGGGACCGGAGCCTGGCTGGCCGTGCGTCACGAGATCTCGGCCGGCGGGGTGATCGCCGCCTCGATCCTGCTGAGCCGCAGCCTGGCGCCCGTCGAGCAGATCGTCGGGGCCTGGAGAAGCGTGATCCAGGCGCGCGACGGCCTGCGCACCCTGGTCGACCTGTTCGAGCGCGCCCCGGCCGCGCCGGTCCGCACGCGCCTGCCCGAGCCCAAGGGCCGGCTGCGGGCCGAGCAGGCCGGCGTCCGCGCCCCCGACGGCGCGGGCATGATCCTGCGCGGGATCTCCTTCGACCTCAATCCCGGCGAGATCATCGGCGTCGTCGGTCCCAGCGGCGCGGGCAAGACCACCCTGGCCAGGGTGCTGGTCGGCGCCCTGACGCCCGACCAGGGCTGTGTGCGCATCGACGGCGCGGACCTTTCCGATTGGCAGTCCGAGCGCCTGGCCGCCCACATCGGCTACCTGCCGCAAAACTGCGGCCTGTTCGCCGGCACGGTGAAGGAGAACATCGCCCGCTTCGCCAGCATCACCGAGTCCGACCCGCGCGAGATCGACGAGCGGGCGGTGGCGGCGGCGACCGCTGCCGGCGCGCACGAGATGATCCTGCGCCTGCCTCAGGCCTACGACACGCCGTTGGGACCGGGCGGTGCCGGGGTGTCGGCCGGCCAGGCCCAGCGCCTGGCCCTGGCCCGGGCGCTCTATGGCGGACCCCAGGTGTTCGTCCTCGACGAGCCCAACTCCAATCTCGACTTCGAGGGCGAGACGGCGCTGGAGCACGCGATCGCCGCCCAGAAGGCGAGGGGCGCGGCCCTAGTGGTCATCGCCCACCGCCTCAACATCCTGGGCGTGGCCGACAAACTGCTGGTGCTGCGCGACGGCGCCATGGACCTCTACGGCCCGCGCCGCGAGGTGCTGCAGGCCCTTGAGGCCCGGGTCGCCGGCCTGCCCCGGCCGGCCAACGCTCCGCCCGACCTGCGGGTCACCGGGGGCGCGCCATGACCGCCTCGCTCACCGTCAGAAAGACCGGGGCGCTGACCACGATCGACGCCTACAAGGAGGACGGCCCCACCGACGGACCTCACTGGGAGCTCCGCGCGGGTCTCGCCGCCGCCGGCCTGTTCTTCGTCGGCTTCATGGGCTGGGCCGCCTTCGCGCCCCTGGATGCGGGCGCCTATGCGCAGGGCGTCGTCGTGGTCTCGGGCAGCCGCCAGGCGGTGCAGCACCGCGAGGGCGGGGTGATCTCCGCCCTGCGAGTGCAGGAGGGCGACAGGGTCAGCCAGGGCCAGGTATTGCTGGAACTGAACGTCCAGGAGGTTCGGGCCCAGGAGCGGGCGCTGGCCGCCCGGGTGTTCGCGGTCGAGGCGCGCCGGGCTCGGTTGATCGCCGAGCGCGACGGCCTGGCCGAGCCGGTCACGCCGGTCGCCTTCGCTGGCCTGCCGGCCGAGGACCAGAAGCTGGCCGACGAGGCCATGGGCCTGGAACGCCGCCAACTGGCCGCCCAGCGCGCGGCCCTGGCCTCTCGGCGCGGCGTGCTGGGCGAGCGGGCCAGCCAGCTGGCCGAGCAGATCAACGGCTATAATCGCCAGCTCGCCGCGAACCGCGAGCAGCAGCGGCTGATCGGCGAGGAGCTGGACGGCATGCGCAAGCTGGCCGCCCAGGGCTATGCGCCGCTGACCCGGGTGAGGGCGCTCGAACGGGCCGCGGCCGATCTCGTCGGAACCGACGGCGCCTATCGCGCCCAGGCCGCCAGCGCCCGCGAGGGCATCGGCGAGACCCGCATGCAGGCCCTGCAGGGCGATCGCGAGCACATGGACGAGGTGATCGCCGACCTGCGCCAGTCGGAGATCGAGCTCAACGACCTCAAGCCGAGGCTGGCGGCGGCGCGCGACCAGCTGTCGCGCGGCATGGTCCGGGCGCCGGCCTCGGGCCAGGTCGTGGGGCTCAAGGTGTTTACGGTGGGCGGCGTGGCCGCGCCGGGCGACGTGCTGATGGAGATCGTGCCGCAGCGCGCGCCGCTGGTCATCGAGGCCCGGGTGTCGCCGAACGACGCCGACGACGTCCATGTCGGCCAGGCCGCCGACGTGCGACTAACGGCCTTCCACGACCGCCACCTGCCGCTGCTGCAAGGCACGGTGACCAAGCTCTCGGCCGACGGCTTCACCGACGACAAGACCGGCGCGCGCTACTTCCGGGCCGAGGTCGCGGTGCCGCCCGAAGAGCTGGCCGCGCTCAAGCAGCCGGGCCGTGAGCCGCCGGCGCTGAAGGCGGGCTTGCCGGTCGAGGTCGTGGCGCCGCTGCGCAAGCGCACGGCGCTGCAGTACCTGCTGGAGCCGCTGCAACAGCGGCTTTTCAGGAGTTTCCGCGAGCAGTGAGGCCGTCTCCGAGGGGCCTCGCTAACCGACCTGCACGAGGTGGCGCAGGCCCTCCGCCATCTCGTCGATCACGCGTTCCACATGCGGGTCTCGCCGCAGGAATTGGGCGTAGGCCTCGGTGACCGAGGCGGGCGCGATCAGGTCCATGCCGAGACGTTCCGCCGTCACGCCGATCGCGAAGAGGGCGGGCGCCAGGGCGCAGTCGGCGATCGTGAGGCGGTCGCACAGGGCGTAGCGCGGTCCCGGCAAGAGGTCTTCGAGCATCGCGACGCCGTTCAGCAGTTCCTCGACGGCCCGGCGGGCGCTCGCGGCGTCGGTGCGCGGCTTTGCCAGGGCGACCATCGACGGCATCAGATAGAGATCGACGTGCCGCACGAGAATCCGCGCTATCGCCCGGTCGAAGACATCGACGGGCATCAGGGACGGCGCCTCCGGGAACCGCTCTTCCAGATACTCGAGCAGGACAGCCGACTCCCAGATGGAGCCGCGGTCCTCGAGCAGGACCGGGATGCGGCCGGTCGGGCTCAGGTCTCGAAAGTGGCGATTGTCGCGCCAGCCCGCGGGCGGCGGGACCAGGTCGATAGGCAGGCCCTTGGCGTAGATCGCGATGCGGACGCGCGCGGCGAACGGGGACACGGGAAGGCTGATCAGGTCCATCTAGGTTTCAGCGGGCTCCGGTTGTCCTTTGCCGAGTCTTGGCATACCGGTTGGCGCTTGTCGCCAAGCCGACATAGTCCGCGACCTTTCCGCATCAAGATGACGTCCGCCAGCAAACCTTCCGCCTCGAGCGCCTTCGCCAGGTTCACCGACGCCGAGACGATGGCGCTGGCGATCGGCGACATCAATTCGGGCGCGAAGCCGCTTCCTCTGGAACGGACCAGCCGGCGCTTCGACGGCATGCTGGCGCGGGCCAGCTTCGGCGGGTTGAACCTGGGCATGGGCCGCTTCGCCCAGGGCATCGCCCAGACCGCTGCGATCCCCGGCGTCCACACCTTCATGTTCGCCACCGAGCCGGGGATCATGCGGCGTGTCTCGGGGCGCAAGCTGTTCGGCCGGCACATCTTCCACTTCCGGCCCAACGAGCGGACGGTTACGGGCTCTCCGCCCGACATGCCGTGGGCTTTCGGCATCGTCACCATGCCGTTCGATCGGCTGACGACGCACGCCCCCGACCTGATGGGCGCCGGCCATAAGGCGCCGCTGGACGAGGATCGGATGTTCGTCGCGCCGCCGGCGGCCATGAACGAACTCATCGTGCTGATGAGCGACATTTCCGGCGTGATTCAGAACACGCCCGAGATCCTGGCGGAGCCGCAGCCGTCCAAGGCCCTGTCGGGCGCGGTCGTGGACAAGCTCATGGCCTGCCTCGCCCAGGGACTGGTCAAGCCGGATCGGGCCGCGCTTGGCCGCCACCGCCAGATCGTCGCCCGCTTCGAGCGCGCCCTGGACGAACGCCCCGAGGAGATGCTGTCGCTGGGCGACATCTGCAGGGTCGTGGGCGCGGCCGAGCGGACGCTCAACCTTGCCTGCCAGGAATTCCTGGGGGAAAGCGCGGTGCGCTACGCCCGCAATCGTCGCCTGGACCTCGTCCATGCGCGGCTGCGAGCTTCCGATCCGGCGACCACCCTGGTGACCAATGTCGCCATGGACCACGGCTTCTGGGAACTGGGCCGCTTCGCCCAGGCCTATGGCCTGCGCTTCGGCGAACGTCCTTCGGACACCCTGCGCCGCAACGCGCACTGACCTTATCTCCAAACTCCACCGTTCATGCCGGGATCGCATAGTCCGATGCCCGCCTCGCTGGCAGGGACGGGCGGACACGTGTCATGCGGATCCTCGACTTGGCCGGCCTGAAGAGTCGCCGTCGATCCCTGTTTGCACGTGCGTTTCAGGGGGATCGGGCCTGGGCCCAGGCCAGCGCGTCGCGTGACGCGATCTGACGTCCCTGCGGTTCAAGAACGGCCCGCCAAGACGGGCCTGGCAGGTGTCAAAGTGCGGCAGTCGATCAACAAAGCGCCGGCGTTCAACAACACGCGGGCCATCCGCACCTCGGTCTCGCTCACGGTGTTGGCGCTGGCGGTCGGCCTCGGCGCCCCGATGGCCCAGGCCCGCCAGATCACCCAGGGCGGCGGCGCTGGCGCCGGCTATGGCTCCCATACGCCCCAGGGCGGCATCGCCGGCGGCGCCGGCGGCGCCTCCGGCGCTGGAAGCTACGGCGGCTCGGCGGCCACCACGCCGACCGGCTCGGCGGAAGCCGGCGCCGGTGGCGCCGGAGGGCAGCCCGGGGCGCTGAACGACCTCTCGGCCGGCGGCGGCGGCGCGGCCGGCGCCGGCGCCGGCGGCGACGGCGGCCTGGGCTGGCAGCTGGCTTCGACCGGATCCATTTCGCTGGCCGTCGACTTCGCCGGGACGGACGGCGCCAACGGCGGCGCTAGCGCGGCGGGCGGCGGCGGTGGCGGCGGGCTCGTGCTGACGGGGACGAACGTTCAGCTGTCGACCGCGGGCTATGACGTCACGGGCGGCGATGGCGGCGAGGGCAGCGGCGGCGTCGGCGGCGGCGGTGGCGGCGGTGGCGGCGGCGCTGGGCTGGTGCTGCTGAACGGCGGCTCGGTGACCGTGGAAGGCGGGGCGGGCGGTTCGGCCAGCGCCATCACGGGCGGCACCGGCAGTTCGTTCGGCAACGGCGGCGCGGGCCTGTTCCTCTACAACGGCGGCGCGTTGAACGTCGTCAGCGGCACGATCACGGGCGGGGCGGGGGGCACTTTCGCCAGCTGGGCCGGGGCCGGCGCCGCCGGTGTGCTCAGCAACCTGGGAACCATCGTCAACGCGGGTACGATCACGGGCGGCGAGGGCGGCTACGGCTATTCGAACGGCGGGGCGGCCGGCATCGGCGTGATCGCCTGGGGCGGCACGATCGAGAACAGCGCGACCGGGGTCATCGCCGGCGGCGTCGGCGGGCGCGGGAACGGCAACTTCGGCAACAACTATTCCGGCGCCGGCGGGGCGGGCATCGTCTTCACCGGTGGCCAGCCGGGGCTGCTGGTCAACGCCGGAACGATCCAGGGCGGGGCGGGCGGCCCGGCCTCCAACGCGATCCGGCGCGGGGCTGGCGGCCGCGGCGTGGTCGGCGCCAGCACCGGCTCCACCACCATCATCAACTCAGGCACGATCATCGGCGGCGTCAGCGTAAGCTTCCAGCGCGCCTATGCGATTGAGCTGTTCGGCAGCGACAACCGCCTGGAGCTCCATGCGGGCTCGTGGATCCGTGACGTCGTGGCGGTGACCGGCGGCGGCTCCAACAACGTGCTGGCCCTGGGGGGCGCGGACGACGACACCTTCGACGCCTCGCATATCGGGTCGGACGGGGCCGTCGACGGCTACGGCCTGATGGGCTTCGACACCTTCGAAAAGCTGGGCGCCAGCACCTGGACCCTGACGGGGACGGGCAACCAGACCTGGTCGCTGCTGGAAGGCGTGCTGAAGGGCGACAGCAACAGCCTGGCCGGCAGCGTGGTCTTCGGAACCGGCGCAGGCAGCCGGGGCGTCGTCTTCGACCAGGCGTTCGACGGGGTCTATCGCGGCCAGATGAGCAGCGGCGGCGCGGTGACCAAGACCGGCGCCGGGACCCTGACGTTGACGGGCGAGTCCGCCTCGAACTGGACGATCTCCGGCGGCGGGGTGATCATCCAGGCCGGTCTGTTCGGCAACGATGCGACGATCGACGCCGGCGCGTTCCTGACCCTCGACCAGAGCAGCAACGGAACCTATGGCTTCGTGCTTTCGGGCGCTGGCGAGTTCCGAAAGGCGGGCGTCGGAAAGCTGGTCCTGACCGAAGACTCCTCGGCCTTCACCGGCGCGACGGCCGTCAACGCCGGAACCCTGTCGGTCAACGGCTCCCTGGCGGGATCGACCATCACCGTCGCCTCCGGCGCGACGCTGGGCGGTTCGGGAACGGTGGGCGACACCATCATCCAGAGCGGCGGCCATCTGGCGGCCGGCAACTCGGTCGGTACGCTGTCGATCGCCGGCGACCTGACCCTGGCGGCGGGTTCGAACCTCGACATCGAACTGGGCGCGCCGGGCGCGTCTTCGGCCTTGCCCGGCGTCAGCGACCGCCTGGTCGTCAGCGGCGACCTGGCGCTGAACGGCGTGGTCAATCTTTCGCAGAGCGCCGCCTCGGCCGACGGCGTCGCCGGCATCGGCTACTATCGCCTGATCACCTATGGCGGGGCCCTGACCGCCAATACGGCGACGATCAACTCCACGCTGTCGCTGAGCAACGTGAACTACGCGCTGCAGGCCGGCAGCGGCCGGGTCGACCTCTACATCAGCAACGCCCTCGTTCCTGGCGACAACACCCTGCAGCACTGGCAGGGCGGCGACGGCGTCTGGAGCGCGACGAGCACCCAATGGCTGAATGACGGCGGCAACGCCCCGGCCGCCTGGGCGGGCAAGTACGCGATCTTCAAGGACGCCGGCGCCTTCACGGGCGGCACGGTCACGGTGGACGGCGCGCAGAGCTTCATCGGCCTCCAGTTCGTCGACGAGGGCTATGATCTGACCGGAACCGGTCAACTGGTCACCGTCCCGGGTACAAGCGAGATCCGCGTGCTGGCCGACGTCGCCAAGATCGGCGTGGCGATCACCGGCGCGGGCGCGATCACCAAGACCCAGGCCGGAACGCTGATCCTGACCGGCGCCAACACCTATGCCGGCGGGACAACGATCGATGCTGGCACGCTGCAGATCGGCGACGGCGGGACTTCGGGCTCGATCGTCGGCAATGTCGGCAACCGCGGCGTGCTGGTCTTCAACCGTTCCGACGCCATCACCTTCGCCGGTCGGATTTCCGGCTCGGGCGCGGTGCGCATCCTGGACGGCGGCGTGACCTTCACCGCCAACAACATCTATGCCGGCGGCACGACCATCGCCTCGGGCGCGCAGTTGAACCTCGGCGCCGGCGGCACGAGCGGCTTGATCGGCGACGCCGTCGTCAACGGGGCCTTGCTGTTCGACCGCTCCGACAGCCTGACCTTCGCCGGGACGATCAGCGGCTCGGGTTCCCTGCGCCAGGTCGGCGCTGGCAAGACCGAACTGACGGGCGCCTCCGGCGGCTTCACCGGCGCGACCACGGTCGAGCAGGGCACGCTGGCGGTGAACGGCGTGCTCGGCGGAACGCTGGACGTCTGGTCTGGCGCGCGCCTGCAAGGCGTCGGCACGGTGGGGACCACCGTCGTGTCGGGCACGATCGCGCCTGGCAACTCGATCGGCACGCTGAACATCGCCGGCGGGATCACCTTCAAGCCGGGCTCGGTCTTCGAGGTCGAGGCGAACGCGGAAGGACAGTCGGACAAGATCCTCGCCTCCGGCGCGGCCACGATCCAGGGCGGGACCGTCAAGGTGCTGGCGGGCGCGGGCACCTACAAGCCGCAGACCAGCTACCTGATCCTGCACGCCGACGGCGGCATCGCGGCCGGCGGCAAGTTCGACGACGTCACCTCGAACCTGGCTTTCCTGGATCCCTCGCTCAGCTATGACGGTTCGAACGTCTATCTGCGGCTGCGGCGTAACGATATCAGCTTCACCGACATCGGCGTGACCCCCAACCAGGTCGCGACGGGGGCTGGCGTCGAGCACCTGGGCTGGGACAACCCGGTCTTCGATACGGTGGTCAACCTCTCGGCCGAGCAGGCGCGCGACGCCTTCGACCAGCTGGCTGGTTCGGACCATGCCAGCCTGCGCGGGTCGCTGATCCAGGACAGCCGCTTCGTGCGCGACGCGATCCTGGCGCGCGGCGACCTGGCCGGCGTCGACGGAACGTCGGCGTGGGGACAGATCTTCGGCGGCTGGGGCTCGATGAAGGGTGATGGCAACGCGCAGAGCTACGACCGCGACATCCAGGGCCTGCTGACCGGCTATGACGGCTCGCTGGGCCGGGATATCCGCGCCGGCGTCGCCGTGGGCTACAGCGCCAGCGACCTGAAGACCACGCGCGCCAAGCACGAGGTCGAGACCTATCACCTCGGCGGTTATGTGCTGGCGGAGCGTGGCGGGGTGTCGTTCCAGTTCGGCGGCGCCTATGCCTGGCATGAGGTCGAGGCCTCGCGCCGGGTCGCGTTCGGGACGTTCGCCGAGACCCTGTCGAGCGACTATTCGGCCCACACCTACCAGGCGTTCGGCGAGGTCGCCCTGAAGCACGAGGTGGCCGGCACGACGCTGCAGCCGTTCGCCGGCTTGGCCTATGTCGCACTGACCGATTCCGATGTCGGCGAGCAGGGCGGCAGCGCCGCGCTGCACGGCGGCGGAGACGAGCACCTGACCTACGGCTCGGTCGGCGTGCGTCTGAAGAGCGATCTGAGCTCCGGGGAGCTTCACCTGCGTCTCGCCGGCTCGGCCGCGCTGCGCCATGCGTTCGGCGATCGCGCGCCGACCATCGACCTGGCCTTCGCCGGTGCGTCGTCGTTCCGTATCGTCGGCGCTCCGATCGACAAGGACAGCCTCGCCGTCAATCTGGGCCTGGAAGCCGACCTCGGCGCGAGCGCCGTGCTGGGCGTGAGCTACAGCGGGGACTACGGCGACCGCGCCACCGATCACGGCGCTCGCGCCCAGCTCAGCTGGAGGTTCTGACCGGCGGGCGAGGGGGCGGCTCACGATTGCTCGTTGCAGAACCGTGTTATACTAAACCGGCGCGAGTCATGACGTAACGGCGTTGTGACAACGCCGAGTTCGGTGGCAAGGGGGCTTGCAAGTGCTGATGAGGATGCGTCGCGCCATCTTGGGCGCGGGGGCGACGACTTGCATGGGCGCGGTCCTCGCCGCCGCCGTTTCCTTCGCTTCGCCCGCCGCGGCGCAGGTGACCCTGCCGTCGCGCCAGGAACTGGACCCCGCCAACGCCGCCCCGATCGCCGCCGCGCCGCGCGGCGACCTGTTCAAGGGCGTCGAAGCCGGTCCCTGCGCTTTCCGCGACAGCCCCGTCAAGGTCACCCTGAAGGCGGTGGAGTTCCAGGGCGCGCGGTCCGGGCCGCTGGCGCTGTCGGATCAGGCCCTGGCCTCGACCTATGCCGAGTTCATCGGCCGCGAGGCGCCGGTCAGCGTGGTCTGCGACATCCGCGACAGGGCCGCGACGCTCTATCTGCGGCGTGGCGTTCTGGCCAGCGTGGTCATTCCCGAGCAGCGGATCGTCGAGGGCAAGCTGGTCCTGACGGTCGTCGAGGCGCGGATCGCGGCGGTGAACTATCACGGCGACGCCGGCCCGGCCCAGAAGCAGGTCGTCCGCTTCCTGGATAATCTGCGCGGCCTGACGCCGTTCGATCTGGACGTCGCCCAGCGCTACCTGCTGCTGGCCTCCGACGTGCCCGGCGCGCGCATCCAGTCGGTGCTGAAGGCTTCGCCGCAAGGGCAGGGCGCGCTGGATCTCGAGATCACCATCACCCGCGACTCTATCGACGGCTCGGTGGTGACCCAGAACTACGGCTCCAAGACCGTGGGCAGGGACCTGACCCTGGCGCGCGTGGATTTCAACGGCTTCACGTCGCTGGGCGAACGCACCTCGATCCTCGGCTACGGCACGCTGTCCAGCGACGAGCAGCGAGTCATCCAGGCGGCCGAGCGCTTCTACATCGGCGGCGACGGCCTGGTGGCCGACCTGTCGGGCGCGTGGGGCTGGACCCGTCCGGGCGACGTGCTCGAGCCGCTGGAGCTGGAGGGTTATTCCTTCGCCGGCAGCCTGCGCCTGACCTATCCGTTGGTCCGTCACCGTCGCCACAACCTCAACATCGGGGTCGGGCTGGACTGGGTGGACCAGAAGGTCGAGTTCGGCGGCGGCGCGGCCGTGCTGACCGAAGACAAGCTGCGGGTGTTCTTCCTGCGGCTGGATGGCCACTACGCCCCGGCCGCGCTGGCGTCCCACTCGATGGCCATGACCGGCCTGGTCGAGTTGCGTCAGGGAAGCAACGGCCTGGGCGCTAGCAAGTACGGCGACCTGTCGGCCTCGCGCTTCCTGGGCAAGCCCGCCGCCACGGTCATCCGGGCCGAGGGCGAGGTCGGCGGCCGCCTGGCCGGACCGCTGATCGGCAAGCTGATCCTCGCCTGGCAGCATACGGACGATCCCCTGCTGTCCTACGAGGAGTACGGGGTCGGAAACCTGACCGTCGGGCGCGGCTACGACCCGTCGGCGGCGTCCGGCGACCGCGCGATCTCGGGCTCGGTCGAGATCAGCACCACGCCGCTGGCCCTGCCGTTCCGTCTGAAGAACGGGGGCAGGGCGGCCTGGCGGCCCTACGCCTTCTATGACGCGGCCCAACTGACCAACCTGGGCCTGGGCGGCGGCAAGCTTGACCTGGCCTCGGCCGGAGTGGGCCTGCGCGCGCAGGTCACCCCGCGCGTGGCGCTGGACCTGACCTGGGCCAAGCCCTTCGACAGCCCGTTCGGGGTCGGCGACGAGCCGCCCTCGCGGGTCCTGATCTCGCTGTCCGCCGCCCTGTTCTAGACCGTCGAAGACCCGGAGCGTCCACCATGACCCCGTCGCCGATCCGCCCGACCTTCTCGCGCAACGCTTCGCCTCCCACGCGTCGGAACAAGCTGCTGGCGGCTTCAGCCCTCGTCAGCTCCCTGATGGGTGGCGTGGCGGCGATGCTGGCCCAGTCGGCCGTGGCTGGAACCCTGCCGGGCATTCCCAGCGCCGCCAACATCACGGTCTCCTCCGGCGGCTCGCAGCCGGTGATCAGCTTTCCCGACGCCATCACGCTGCAGATCGACCTGAACGCGCCCCGGACGGTCATCAACTGGTCCGCCCTGCACGTCAGCAGCGGCGACACTATGGATTTCCTGTTCGACGCCAGTAGCGACATCGTCCTGAACAAGACCACCAGCCTGATCCAGATCGACAACGGTGCGGTCGTGACCGGCAAGGTCGGGGTGGCGACGGGCGGCAATATCTGGTTCTACTCGCCCCAGGGCGTGATCGTCTCGCCGGGCGCGACCATGAGCGCCGGCGGGTTCGTGTTCAGCAAGGGCTCGGGCCTGGTCGACGCCAGCTTCGTGGCGTCCGCCGCGCCGCTGAACACCTTGCGCGCGGCGGCAGACGCCCTGATCCAGATGAGCACGGTCAGCGCGGCGACCAGCGCCTCGGTCAACAGCAGCGGCGACGTGGTGCTCAGCGCCACCAGCGGCGCCCTCAGCGTCTCCACCGCCGTGGGCGCCACGGTGAGCATCTCCACCACCTCGGGATCGATCACCGCCAGCGAGGTCACCGCCACCAGCGGCGCGGCCACCGTCGCCGCCGGCGGCCCTGGCGCGACCGTCACCCAGATCACTGGCGCCACCGGGGTGACCGTCTCCTCGAACAACAACAGCTCGGTCGGGGCGGCCACCACCACGACCTCGGGCGACATCCTGATCACCAGCAACGGCTCGGCGTCGCTGACCCTGGGCAATTCGGCGCGCGACGTCACCATCAGCGCCCCGCAGGTCTTCGTCAGCACCATCGACGCGGCGCGCGACGTGTTCGTGACCGGTTCGACGACCGCCTATGTGACCAACCGCATCTTCGCCGGCGACGACATCGAGATCACGGCTTCCGCCGGCGACGTCTCGGCCGGCGGCGCCTATCTGAAATCGACCGGGCAGGACGCTACCGACGACGCGCACATCCTGCTGCGGTCCGACACGGGTTCGGTCAACGCCGGCAACACCCTGCTGACCCAGGGAACCGGCGCGCAGGCCGGCGACATCACCATCCAGGCGGCGACGACCGCGAGCCTGGGTACGGCCAGTTCCACGCGCGACATCAAGGTCAGCGGAACCTCCGCCAGCCTGAGCAACGGCTCGGCGGCGCGCGATATCGCCATCACCGCCACCAGCGGCACGGCGACCGTCACGACGGCGGCCACGGCCGGGGACGATGTCATAGTCAACGCGAACGGCGACGTCCTCGCCGGCGGCGCGACCCTGAAAGGCACGGGCGCGGGCAGCGTGGGCGTCCCGGGCAGTATGGGCGGCTCCTACGTCTATGTCGCGTCGGCGGCGGGGGCGGTCAATGTCGGCTCGGCCATCACGGAGGGAACCGGCACGGCGGCCGGCGACGTGGTGGTTTCGGCCAGCACCACCGCCACCCTAGGTTCGGGCAGCGCCAGCCGGGACTTGAATGTTTACGGGGCGTCGAGCAGCCTGACGAGCGGCTCTGCGGCGCGCGACCTCTTCGTCAACGCTGGGGCCGGGACCGCGACCGTCGTCACGTCCGCCACGGCCGGAGACGATGTCGAGATCACGGCGACCAGCGACATCCTGGCCAGCGCCGCAACGCTGAAGTCGACCGGCGTCGGCGCCACCGACGACGCCCACGTGCTGGCGCAATCGGCCAACGGCGCGGTCAATGTCGGCACGGCGATCACCCAGGGAACGGGCGTGGCGGCGGGCGACGTCACCTTCGACGCGGGCGACACGATCACCGCGGGCTCGGCCCAGGCGACGCGCGACGTGAAAGCGGTCGCGGCGGGCGACATCGACCTGACGTCGGCGACCTCCGCCCGCGATATCACCGTGACCTCCAACGGCGGCCAGGCGATCCTGCGCGCCGCGACGCTGACGGGTTCGGGCTCGGGCCACGACCTGTCGATCACGGCCGTCGGCAACGCGGTGCTGGGCGATCCCGACTATACGGCGATCACGACGGCCAATCTCTTCAGCCGCACCGGCGGAAACACCGGCACGGCCAGCGTCAAGTCGACGGGCGGCGACGCCATGGTCCATCTCGACACCAGCGCCCTGATCGACACGCTGGAAGGGGCCAATATCGACGTGACCGTCGCCAGCGGCCTGGCGAGCTTCGGCACGATCACCGCCCTGACCGGCAATCTCTACGCCGAGACCTACGAAGGCGGCCTGAGCATCGGTTCGGCCACGGCCAGCAGCGGCACGCTGGATCTCTATGTCGCCGGCGGCGACCTGACGATCACGGGCTCCGTCCACGGCGGCGGCCGCACCCACCTGGAGACCGACGGCCTGCTGGACGGAACGGCCGCGACGCTGATCTCCAGCGACGACGACCTGACCCTGATCGGCGGCGACGTCGACGTGGGCGAGGTGACGGCCGGTCTGGCGCTGGACGCCACCGCCGCGACCGGAAACATCGTCGTACAGAAGGCCGTGGCCGGCGAGACCGTCGTGGTGGCCGCGATCGATGGAGACGCCACGCTGCGCGGCGCCGAGGGGCCGGACGGCGTCACGGTGCTGGCCATGAACAAGGCGACCTTCGGCGCCGACGACAAGGCCTCGATCACCACCGCCAACTACGCGATCACCAATCCCAGTTGCGGTTGCGGCACGGATGGCCTGCAGATCCTGTCCTATGACGGCGACGTCGTGGTCAACATCAACTCGGCCAGTAATGGGATCACCCTGGTCGGGGCGGCGATCGACGGCAGCGCGACCGTCGTCCAGAAGACCGGCGACCTGGTGATCAGCGAGCTGGCGGCCTACGACATCACGATCGAGGCGATGGCCGGCACGCTGGACGTCAGCGCCATCAGCAGCGGCGGGGACTACACGGTCACCGCCCAGGATTTCGTGGGCGACAGCCTGACGCCCTATCTGTTCAACGGCGACATCCGCGACGTCACCATCACCGACACCCTGGGCGACCTGGACCTGGGAAGCCTGTCGCTCTACGCCGGCCGCAAGCTGACCATCACGGCCCAGAACGGCGCGGTGAAGGGTCTGGCTCTGCTGGACGCGGGCACGGGGGTCGGCGACGGCGAGGTCAGGGTGACCGGCGCCGGGATCGCGCTCGACACGGTGCAAAGCGACGGCGACGTCATTCTGGACGCCGGGACCGCCCTCGTGAACGTGGCGACCAGCGTCAGCATCGACGGAACCTATGGTCTGACCGGCGGCTCCTTCTCGGCCGCCGCCCTGACGCCGCTCGGCGCCAAGGCGGGATCCTGGACCATCGTCGACAAAGCCGGCAGCTTCGATTTCAGCGCCACTCCCCTGCAGTACGGCGGGGGGATCAGCGTCACCGTGGACGCCGGCGCCATCATCGGCGGCGACATCACCAGCGACACCGGCGGCATCTATGTCGAAGCCGACAGCGGTCAGTTGGGTGCGTTGGACGGCGCGGCGGGCCAGGTCAGGGCGATCGCCAATGTCGGCGGCATGTCGGTGGCGTCGGCCACGGGCGCGGACCTGATCCAGGTTTCGGCGACCAACGGCGCAGCCAGCCTGGGAGCGGCCGTCCTGACCGGAACCGGCGCCAACAGCCTGACGGTGCATAGCGCCAGCGGCGACGTGGTGTTGGGCGCGGCGACGCCGGGCGCCATAACCACGGCCAACATCGTCACGTCGTCGGGCGCCAGCACGATCGTCGAGGCTTCCGCTCCGGCTGGCCAGGTCGACGTCAATCTGGATCACACCACCACGGCCGACCTGACCACGATCGAAGCGTTGGGCGAGGTCGACATCACGGTCGTGAACGGCTCGCAAAGGATCATCGCGGCGCGGTCGACCAATGGAGCGGTCCGGATCGACGGCCCCGACGGCGCCCTGACGGTGGATGAGCTGGCTGCCGGCGCTAGCTCGTGGGTCAACGGCGGCGGCGACACGCGGCTGGTCTCGGCCGATGTCACCGGCGATCTCGACGTGACCTCGGCCACGGGCGCCCTGCGGTTCGGGGACGCGACGCCCGGCCGGGTGATCGAGGTCAGCGGCGCCCTGACCCTGGATGCGGCGACCGACGTCGCCCAGCAAGGCGTACTGAAGGCCAATTCGCTAGGCGTGACCTCTGGGACGGGCGTCGTCCTGCTGGGCGCCAACGAAATCTCCTATCTGGACGCGGTCAGCGTCACGGCCGGCGGTTTCGCCTTCAACGACACCCTGGCCTTCGACCTCTACGGCCCGATCACCGCGACCGGCCAGACGGTGGACCTGCGGTCGGCCCACGCCATCGGCCAGGTCTCGACCGGGATCATCACCGCCCAGACCCTGACCGGATCCTCGGTCGGCGGGGCCAATTTCGGCGCCGCCAACCAGGTGGCGCAGCTTGGCGACTTCACCAACACGGGCGGCCTGCTGAAGCTGGTCGACGGGCGCTCGCTCACCATCACCGGAACCGTGCTGAGCACGGGGGCGCTGGCCCTGACCTCTCACGCCGGCATGACCTTCGCCAGCACGGGCAAGGTGACGGCCGACGGGACGGGCGACGCGATCGTTCTGGCCTCGGACGGAACCTTCACCAATGCGCGCGGCGCCGACGCGGTGACCGCCACCAGCGCCGCCGGCCGCTGGTTGATCTACACCCAGGCGGTGGGCAATCCGTCCGGCTCGACGGCGGCTAACAGCTTCAACGGCCTGTCGGGCAAGAGCTTCTATGGCTCGGCCTACGACTTCTCGAACGAAACCTTCGCCGTGGCGCCCAATGCGGGCAACCGCTTCGTCTACGCCTATCAGCCGACCCTGACGGTGACGCCCGACAGCCGGATCGTGACCTATGACGGCAGCGTTCCGACCACCTCGGCGACCATCACCGGTCTGGTCAACGGCGACCTGGCCGCCGACGCCTGGTCGGGCGCGCCCACGGTTTCGGGCGCGACCAGCAGGAACGCGGGGACCTACGTCCTGACCGCCGGCGCGGGGACCCTGGCCTCGGACCTGAACTACGCCTTCTCGTACGGGACGGGTTCGCTGCGCATCGATCCCAAGGTTCTGACCGGCGTCCTGACGGCCGACGACAAGACCTATGACCGCAGCACCGCCGCCACGGGCGTGGTGACCCTGGCTGGGGTGATCTCGGGCGACACGGTCGGGGCCGCTGGGACCTATGCGTTCGCCGACTGGAACGCCGGGACGGGCAAGACCGTCACAGCCTCGGGCGTGACGCTGTCTGGCGGCGACGCTGGCAACTACAGCTTGAGCACGGTGTCGTCCGACACGGCCGACATCTTCAAGAAGGCGATCACCGGCGCCCTGACGGCCAACGACAAGACCTATGACCGCAGCGTCACCGCGACCGGCGTGGTGACACTGGCTGGGGTGATCTCGGGCGACACGGTCGGGGCCGCTGGAACCTATGCGTTCGGCGACTGGAACGCTGCAACTGGCAAGACCGTCACCGCCTCGGGCGTGATCCTCTCCGGCGGTGACGCCGGCAACTACAGCCTCGGCGCGGTGTCGTCCGACACGGCGGACATCTCCAAGAAGGCGATCACCGGCGCCCTGACGGCCAACGACAAGACCTACGACCGCAGCGTCACCGCGACCGGCGTGGTGACACTGGCTGGGGTGATCTCGGGCGACACGGTCGGGGCCGCCGGGACCTATGCCTTCGGCGATTGGAACGCCGCGAACGGCAAGACCGTCACCGCCTCGGGCGTGACCCTCTCCGGCGGCGGCGCCGGCAACTACAGCCTGGGCGCGGTGTCGTCCGACACGGCCGACATCTTCAAGAAGACCATCACCGGCGTCCTGACCGCCAGCAACAAGACCTATGACGGCGCGACGACCGCTAGCGGGACGATCGGCCTGACTGGCGTCGTGACCGGCGACACCGTCTCGGCCGCGGGGGTCTACACCTTCGCCGACAAGAACGCGGACACGGGCAAGGCCGTGACGGTGTCGGGCGCGACCCTGGCCGGCCTGGATTCGGGCAACTACAGCCTGGGAGGCGTCAGCGCCGGCCTGGCCGACATTCTGCGCCGGTCGGTGACGGTGTCCGCCGACGACACGTTCAAGGTCCAGGGCCATTTCGACCCGACCCTGACCTATCGCATCACGGTGGGCGACCTGGTGGCGGGCGACGCCTTCACGGGCGGCCTGGTCCGCGACGCCGGCGAGACGGCCGGCGTCTATGCGATCACGCGCGGAAGCCTGGGCCTGTCGGCGAACTACGACCTGACCTTCACCGGCGCGGTGTTCACGATCGATCCGCTGCCGCCGGCCGAGCAGAACGCCTCGACGACTCTGAAGCATCTCAACGCTTCGCCGGACTTCACCCTGGACTGGGATCCCGAGCTCAAGCTGGAAACCCAGGGGGCGGGCTGCCCGGGCGAAGGCTGTCCGCCGCAGCCCGCGACGGTGGCCTTGCTTCAGTAGACAAGCCGCCTGCGGTGCGACCGACTTTGACGTCGCTCGGCGGCACCTTTGCCACCGAGCGGCGACTCGCGGTCTGTAGGGCGTCGCATCGCGCGAGGATTCATCATGACCCCTGAGGCCTTTTCGACTCTGGCCGTCCGTCTGGGCGCGGCCGTGCAGGTGCGGCCCGTGCTCGACACCGTCCAGTTCCGAGTGGGCGGCCGCGCGTTCGCGACGCTGGGCTGGCCGGAAGCCGGCTGGGCCGTGGTCAAGCTGAGCCTGAAGGACCAGGCCGCGGCCCTGGCGATGAGCGATGCGGTGGCGATCGAACCGAAGCGTCCGCGCGCCTCGGGCGTCACGCTGGTCTGGCTCAAGGGCATGGACGAGGACACCATGGCCTACATCCTGGCCGCCGCGTTCGGCGTGGCCTACGCCAAGGCCGCGCGCTCGCGAGCGGGCAGGGGGCGCGGCGCCGTGCTCGGCGCGGCCAAGGGAGCGGCGTGAGGTCGTGAGCGCGGGCGTGAAGATCGTCGCCGTGCTGGCCGCCCGCGAGGGCAAGGGCGCTGCGCTGGAGGCGCTTCTGCTGGGCATGGCCGGGGCCTGCCGGGCCGAGCCGGGCAATCTGCGCTGGGACGTCTGGCGCGACCAGGCCGACCCGACCCGGTTCGTGCTCGACGAGCTTTATGTCGACGACGCAGCGGTGGCCGCTCACCGAGCCAGTCCGCACTTCGCGACCTATCTGGCCAGGATCGGCGACTTGGCCGAGCGGACGTCCCTGGTGCTCGATCCCGCCGACCTGGGGTGAGCCGTTAAGCCCGGACAGGTCCGTTTCAGGCGAAATTCCCCAGGTTCCTGCCGCCCGCCGGCAATATCGTATTTGCGTCCGTCGTCGGGATATGGTGGTGACAATTCAGGTTCGCTGGTCAGGTCCGCTGGCCAAGCCGGCCGGATCGACGCCAGTCGGGCGCGTTCGGACATGCGTAGGGGAGGTCGAGGCTGTCGGGGGTCCAGCAAGCGCCGTCTTTGCTTGCGCTTTATGAAGAAAAGCGCCTGAGCCTCGTACGCCTGTTCACCGCGCGGCTGCGTTCGCGCGCCGAGGCCGAAGATCTCGTCCAGGAACTCTATTTCAAGGTCACGGCCATCGAGGGCGACGCCGCGTCGGCCGGCGGCGGCGCGGCCCTGCTCTACCGCATGGCCGAGAACCTCATGCTGGACCGCCTGCGCAGCGCCCAGCGCGGCCAGGCGCGCGACGAGCACTGGCGACGCACCCAGGGCGGCGAGGGTCTGGTCGACGGTGATCAGGCCGCCGACGCGCCGTCGGCCGAGGCCGTGGTCGAAAGCCGCCAGCGGCTGGCCATCGTGCTGCGCGTGCTCGAAGAGTTGTCGCCGCCGGTCGCGCGCGCCTTCCGCCTGCACAAGCTGGAAGGGTTCAGCCATTCGGAGACCGCCGCGGCCATGGGCGTGAGCCGCAGTTCAGTTGAAAAGTACGTAAGCTCGGCCTTGAAAGCCGTGGCCAGGAGGCTGCATGACGAGTCGTGACGCGGCCTGCGGTTTTTTTGACGAACTTTCTGGAGGTGATCGTTCGTCGGTGACGTCTACTGTATGGGCGTGCGTCGGTGGGCGCGGGGACAGGGTGGCATGAGCCTTTCGCGAAGGAACATGGATGAAGCCGTCGATTGGCTGGTTCGCCTGCAAGGCGAAACGGTCGACGCCGACGACTGGCTTGCCTTCGACGCCTGGTTGAACGCCGCGCCGGAGCATGGCGAGGCCTACGACGTCGTCGCCGCCCAGGATGAGGAGCTCAAGCGTCTGTCGGCCGTCTCGCCGTCGGCCGTGGTCACCCCGCTTCGCCCGCGGCCGTCGCGCCGCGCGTGGCTGTGGAGCGGCGGCGCCGCGCTGGCCGCCGCCTTCGTGGCCGCGGCGGTGCTGGGCCCGGGCCTGCTGAATTCGCCGGACGAGACGATCTACGCCACCGGCAAGGGAGAGCGCAGGACGATCGCGCTCGAAGACGGCTCGCATGTCGATCTGGCGCCCGGCTCGCGCATGGTCGTGCGGTTCACGCGCGGCGAGCGCCACGTCGATCTGGGCGACGCCCAGGCGATCTTCGACGTCACCAAGGACCCGTCGCGGCCCTTCGTCATCGCCGCCGGCGACACGCGGGTGCGCGTGGTCGGCACCCGATTCGACGTGCGTCATCGCGACGGACGGGTCTCGGTGGGCGTCGAGCGCGGCCTGGTCGAGGTGTCTCCGGGCGACTCGAAGACCTATCGCCTGCCCCCGGGGCGCGGCCTGACCCATGTCGAAGGCGCCAATGACGCCAAGCTCGCCGATCTGGCGCCGGGCGAGGCCACGGCCTGGCGGAACGGGCGATTGATCTATCGCGACAGGCCTTTGACCGAGGTGGCGGGGGATCTGAACCGCCTGTTCGACAAGCCCGTGCGCATCGTGGACGGGAAAGCCGGGGGGATGCGACTTTCCGGCGTGTTGATCGTCGATGGCCAGGATGCGATGGTCTCGCGCCTGGCCAAGCTCATGCCGCTGGAAGTGGCGGTCGCGGACGACGCGATCGAACTCCGCGCGCGCTAGCGCCGCCAGAATTTTCTAGGCGGGCCTTTGCGGGCCAGGGGTGCGGCGGGGGCCATGCAGCGGGCAGTGGGACGAATGGCGCGGCCGCCCTGGCCGTCGCGACTCGCTCGCGCCCTGCTGGCGTCGGCAGCTGTCTCGGGCCTGGCCGCCGGTTCCGCCGCCGCCGCTGATCTCACGCTCCATATTCCCGCCAAGAGCCGCCGGGACGCGCTGATCGACCTGGGCGTCCAGGCCGGGGTCAGCCTGGGCGGCGCTTCCAACTGCTCGGGCCGCGCGTCGGCCCTCGATGGCCGCATGTCGCTGCGCAAGGCGCTGGAAAGCCTGACGGCCGGCGGCGGCTGCGATTTCCAGATCATCGACGCGGTCACGGTCAGGATTGTGGCCCGGGTGGCGCCGCCTCCGGCCGCCACGCCGCGCTCCTCGGCGCCGACCGAAGCCTCGACCCAGGTCGACAGCGTCCTCGTCAGCGCCACCAAGCGCGGCGCGCCGCTGAACGCCGCGCCCGGCGGGGTCAGCGTCGTACGGGGCGAGCGCCTGCGGGAGCTCGACGCCGTCGACACCACCGGCGTCTCCCTGCGTACGGCCGGCTTCCTGACCACCAATCTCGGCGCGGCCCGCAACAAGATCATGCTGCGCGGCCTGTCGGACGGCGCCTTCACCGGGCGCACCCAGCAGACGGTGGGCACCTATCTCGACGACGTCCCGCTGACCTACAACGCGCCCGATCCCGACCTGCGGCTGATCGACGTCGAGCGGGTCGAGGTGCTGCGCGGTCCCCAGGGCGCGCTCTACGGCGGCGGCTCGTTGAGCGGCATCTACCGCATCGTCACGCGCCGGCCAGAGCTGAACCAGTGGTCGCTCGAGGCGAGGGCTGTCGGGGCCTCCACCGAATCCGGCTCGGCCAGCGGCAAGATCGAGGGCGTGCTCAACGTTCCCCTGGTCGCCGACCGCGCCGCCATGCGCCTGGCGCTCTTCGACGATGTCGACGGCGGCTATGTCGACGACGTGAACCTGCGTCTGTCGAACGTCGACCGCACCACCCGCAAGGGCGGCCGCTTGGCGGTGACGACGCGCCTGAGCGACAACTGGACGCTGGATCTGTCGACCGCCGCCCAGGATCTGGCCTCGAACGACACCCAGTACACGACCCCGGACCTGGGCGGCCATCGCCGAGCCAACCAGGTGCGCGAGACCCACGGCAACCGCTTCCGCGAAGCCGCCGCCACCGTGACGGGATCGGGCGCCTGGGGGCAGTTTGAGTCCTCGACCGGCTTCGTGCGCCACCGCTACGCCAGCCGTTACGACGCCACCGCCGCCGTCGAGCAGATGAGCGACACGGCCGTGGACCTGGGCCTGTTCGACGAGGGCAGCGACGTGCGCCTGTGGGTCGAGGATATGACCTGGACCTCGCCGTCCGATCGGCGGCTGACCTGGCTGCTGGGCATCTACGGCCTGGTGGGCGAGGAGCGCAGCCGGGGCGAACTGCGCGGCAGCACCTCGCGCCAGAGCTTGCGACTGTACTACGACGAGACCCGCGTCGACCGCCGCCGCGAAGGCGCGCTCTACGGCGAGACGACCTGGGCCATCGGCGCGGGCTGGTCGGCCAGCGCCGGCGCGCGGGCCTCCGACAGCCGCGTGCGGACCGTCTCGTCGATCATCGCGCCGTCTCCGGGGCGATCGCGCGACTTCGACAAGGAGACCAGCTTCTCGGGGGTCTCGACCAAGCTGTCGATCCAGAAGAGCCTGAGCGGGGGAGGGATGATCTACGCTCTCACCTCCGAGGGCTACCGCTCGGGCGGGTTCAACTCCGGCGGCCTGACCCCGCCGTCGCCGAGTCTCGACCACTTCTCGCCCGATCACCTGCGCAACTACGAGATCGGCGCCAGCCTTCGCCCCATGGCCGGCAGGCTGACCCTGCGCGCGGCCCTGTTCCACGACGTCTGGCGCGACATCCAGACCGACCAGTACCTGAGCTCGGGCCTGTCCTACACCGCCAATGTCGGTGACGCCCGCAACACCGGGCTGGAGCTGGAGGGCCTCGTTCGGCTGGGCCAACGCTGGCAACTGCAGGGCAACGCCCTGCTTAATCGGCCGCGGATGGTGCGCATCGCCACCAGCTTCGCTTCGGTCAATGACGCGGCCCTGCCTGGGGTGCCCGACCTGTCGGCGGGCGCGACCCTTCGCTACGAGCGTCCGTGGGGAACCCGGCGGATCGTGCTGACCAGCGACGTCAACTATGTCGGCCGATCGCGCATGACCTTCGATCCGCGCTATTCACCGGAGATGGGCGGCTACGTCACCGGCCGGCTGAGCGGTCAGCTGCGCGGCGACGACTGGAGCCTGGGCCTGGCGGTCACCAACCCGGCCAACACCTCGGGCGACACCTTCGCCTACGGCAATCCCTTCTATTTCGGCCAGGTGCGCCAGGTCACGCCGCTGCGTCCGCGCACCTGGACCGTGGAACTCGCCAAGGCCTTCTGACGTTGTGCATGGTTATCGTGCATTTTCCTTGAGGGGGCGCCTTTCCGGCGCCGTCTGACCCATGACGGATCTGCGACACGCAGGTCCTCGGGGGAACTACCGATGACCATACTCTCGGGCCTGGTCTGCGCTCACAATGAGGAAGCGCGTCTGGCCGACTGCCTGGCCGCCTTGTCGTTCTGCGACGAGATCGTGGTGGTGGCGGACCGTTGCTCGGACCGCACCGAAGCCATCGCCCGCCGCATGGGCGCGCGGGTCGTGTCGGGCATCTTCCCGGTGGAAGGCGTGCGCAAGACGGCCGGCGTGGCGGCCTGCCAGGGCCAGTGGGTGTTCGAGCTCGACGCCGACGAGGGCGTGCCGCCCGAACTGGCCCGCGAGATCCGCACCGTGGTCAAGGCCGCCGACAGCGCTGACTGGTACCAGGTGCCGGTCGACAACTACATTGGCGAGCGGTTGGTGCGGCGGGGCTGGGGCGGCTCGTTCGGCGCCTCGTCGGTGGCGCGCCTGTTCCGCAAGGGCGTCAAGACCTGGAAGAACGACCGCGTACATCCCGGCACCGTGTTCACCGGCGAGTGCGGCGGCCGGCTGCACGCCGCCATCGTCCACAAGGTCGACGACGACCTCCCCGACATGATCCAGCGTCTGAACCGCTACACCGACCTGCGCGCCCAGGACCTGGCCGACAAGGGCAAGGTCAAGGGGCTGGCCGACGACGTCTTCCGCGGCGTGCGCCGGTTCTTCAAGTGCTACGTCTCGCGCCAGGGCTACAAGGAAGGCGATTACGGCTTCGCGATCGCCGTGATGGCCGCCCTCTATCCTCTGCTGTCGAACCTGAAGGCGCGCGAGCTGATGGCTTCCCGCCGCACCCTGGTGATCAGCGCAGAGCCGACCGGCGCTTCGGCGTCCGAGCTGGTTCTCGGCCAGGCCGGATGATCGATCGCCTGCTCATCCTGGCCATGCTCGGCCCGGAGCTGGCGCTGTGGCGCCGCGCCGGACGCCGGCCCGTGGTCTGGTGGCGCGACGACGACGCCCGCCGCACCGGACCGGCGCTGACGCTGCTGCTGGGCATGTCGGCCCTGTACGACGCACCCCTGACCGTGGCCGCGATACCAGACGGCGACCTTCCGGCCCTGGCCGGCGCCTGCGGCGTGACGCCCGGCGTCGAACTGGCCATTCATGGTTTCCGGCACGAGAACCGCGCCCAGCCGGGGCGGCCTTCCGGCGAGGTGGTCGATGGCGACAGCCTCGCCGACGTGCTCGGATGGTTGGACGCGGCCCTGGCCGCCTTCGCGACGGCCGGGGTCAGGCCCTCGTTGTTCGTGCCGCCCTGGAACAACGTGCACCGCACCCTGGAGACGGCCCTGGCCGTCCGTGGCATAGGCCTGTCGGGCTATGACGGGATGCTCGCGCCCGAGGCGCTGCCGCCGCGCATCGACGCCCATCTGGACCTGATGCGCTGGAAGCCGACCGCCCGCTTCCGCGGCGCTCGCCGGTTCCTGGATCGTGCGCGCCGCCTGCTGGCCGATCGCCGTCGCAAGCGCGCCTGGAACGAACCGATCGGGCTGCTGACCCACCATCTCGATCACGACGAGGCCGCCTGGCGCTTCCTCGCCCTGATCCTGCCGGTTCTGCGCCCGCAAGCCAGGCCCTTGTTCTCGACCGAGGTCGCTTCGCAGGCGGCCTGAGCGGCGCGAGACCCGCTGCGCAAGAGGCGGCTAGCCGAAACGTCCCACAACCGATAAGCACGCAGAGTTGCGTGAGCGTGTATGCTCTCGTGCGCGTTTCGGGGCGTCTTGGGGGCGTGAAAGTGTCGAGATACGGAGGCGTCGCGGGGGCGGCGTTGGTGATGGGGGCTGCTCTGCTGGGCGGTCCGGCCATCGGTGAGGAGCCGGCCAAGGCGCCGTCGGTCGAGGCGAAGGCGAACAAGGCCGACGCGAACAAGACCAAACCGGTTGAGAAGGCGGTCGATCCGACCGTCGCGCCCGATCCCGCCGTGCGCCAGGGCGTGCTGCCCAACGGCCTGCGATACATGGTCATGCGCAACGCCGTGCCGAGCGGCGCGGTGTCGCTGCGCCTGGCCGTCGACGTCGGCAGCCTGGAAGAAAGCGAGGCCGAGCGCGGCACGGCCCATTTCGTCGAGCACATGGCCTTCCGCTCCACCCGTCGCTATCCGGAGGGCGGTCCCGACCGGGTGTTCGCGCCGTGGGGCGTGGTGTTCGGCCGCGACCAGAACGCGGTCACCGACTACTTCTCGACCTCCTACATGCTCGACATGCCCAAGCCGGACGACGCCCAGTTGAAGACGGGCCTGGGCTGGCTGCGCGACGTGGCCGACGGCGTGATCTTCACCACCGACGGCGTCACCCGCGAGCGCGGCGTGGTGCTGGCCGAGATGGAGACGCGGGGCGGGCCGCAGATGGACGCCCAGCAGGCGATCTCGCGCTTCCAGGCGCCGGGCGCGCGCTCGGTCCAGCGGCTGCCGATCGGCACGCGCAAGACGCTGGACGCGGCCACGCCCGCCAGCCTGAAGACGTTCTACGACGCCTGGTACCGGCCCGAGCACGCCGTGGTCACGGTGGTCGGCGACCGGTCTGTCGAGGTGCTGGAGGCGCTGGTCCGCGAGACCTTCTCCGACTGGAGCGGACGCGGGCCCAAGCCTGTCCGGGCCCCGGTGACGGCCACGCCGGCCAAGCGTGACCTGGACGCCTTCGCCATCGCCCATGAAAGCCTGCCGACGGCGATCAGCGTCTGCCGCCTGCGGCCGGGCGTTCCGCCGCAGGTCGACACGGTCGAGATTCAGCGCCGCGAGATCATGTCCCAGGTCTGGCAGACGATCTTCAACCTGCGCCTGGCCCGCCGCGTCTCGGCCGGCGAGACCCACCTGCTGGGCGCCCTGGCGTTCGGGGCCGAGACCCGCGAAATGTCGGTGACCTGCATGGTCGCCATGCCCACCAACGACTCCTGGGAGGCGGCTCTCGCCGAGAGCCAGGCCGAGTTCAACCGCCTGGCCAAGACGCCGCCGACCGACATCGAGTTCGAAGCCGCCGTCGAGAAGATCCGCTCGATGGTGCGCGGCGCCAGCACCAACGCCGCCTCGCGCAAGTCGCCGGACCTGGCGTCAGGCCTGCTGGGCAAGGCCCTGGCCGGGCAGGTCGCCCGTTCGCCGGCCGACGCCCTCTACGTCTTCGACCGCGCGGTCGAGAACGCCACGGTCGACGACATGCGGGCCGCCATGGCCGAGGACTGGTCGGGAACCGGGCCGCTGCTGTCGGTGACCGGCGCCAAGCCGCCGACTCGCGAAGCCCTGCTGGCCGCCTGGACCCGCAACGGCGACGCCGTCAGCGACACGCCGCTCGTCAAGCCGGCCTCCAACGCCGTCTGGGCCTATGGCGATTTTGGTCCGGCGGGGCAGGTGGTCCGGCGCGAGACCATCGCCGATCCGGGCTTCGTGCGGCTGACCTTCGCCAACGGCCTCGTGCTGAACTTCAAGCAGACCGACATCCAGCCCCACAAGATCGAGGTGCGCCTCAACTTCGGGGCGGGCCGCCGCGAGATCGCCGACAAGGACAACACCATCGCCGAGTTCGGCCTGGCGATGATGAGCAGCGGGGGGCTGGGCAAGCACAGCGCCGAGGACCTGGAGACGCTGTTCCCGACCGGCGGCCTGGTGAACTTCGACACCAATCTGGGCGTCACGACCTTCTCGATCGACGCCTCGATCTTCGGCGACACCCTTGGCCGTGAACTGGAGATCCTGGCCGCCTTCGTGACCGATCCGGGCTTCCGCAGCACGCTCGACGCGCGCCTGCCGACGGCCGCCGATCTGGCCTATCGCTCGATGCGCAGCCTGCCGCCATCGACCCTGTCGGACGCCATCGCCAAGCGGTTCGATCCCACCGGCGCCAGCAGCCTGCCGCCGCAGTCGGAGCTCCTGGCGATCCGCTCCTCCGACTTCTCCCGCGTGCTGCGTCCGGTCCTGACCACCGCGCCGCTGGAACTGACCATCGCCGGCGACATCGATGAAGCCACCGCCATCCGCGCCGCCGCCCGCACCTTCGGCGCCTTGCCGGCCCGCCCGGTGACCGACCGCGCGCGCCCGGACGTCCACTTCCTGAGCTATCCGGACGGTCCCGTGCCGCCGATCCGCGTCGAGCACGGCGGCTCGGCCGACAAGGCCGCCGCGGCGCTGATCTGGCCGCTGTACGTGGCCTCGCCCGAGCGCCGCAAGGAAGAGTACGCCCTGAAACTGCTGGCCTCGGTGTTCGACACCGCGCTGCGCAGGCGCATCCGCGAGGAACTGGGCAAGACCTACGCGCCGGTCGTCTCGACCGCGACGCCCGACCATGGCGACCAGGGCGTGCTGGAGGTCTCGATTGAGGCAGATCCCAAGGACCTGGCCAATCTGGCGACCGAAGCCGAGGCCGTGGCGGCACGGCTGCGCAACGGCGAGATCACCGAGCAGATGCTGACCGACGCCCGCCAGCCGATCCTGGCCACCATCCGGGCCAATCGCGAGACCACCTCCTGGTGGGCCGGCGCCATGGCCGGTTCCGCCAGGGATCCGGCGGTCCTGCAGGAGGCCCTGCTGGTCGAGCCCCTGGTCACCTCGCTGACGGTCGAGGACCTGCGCGCGGCCGCGCGAACCTGGCTCAAGCGCCCGCCGATCGTCGGCTTCGCCTATCCCGCCGCCAACGCCAAGACCGCCGAAGTCTCGACGGGAGCCGCCCGATGATCTCTCGCGCCCTTCATGCCGCCCTTCATCCCGCCCTGCTGATCGCCCTGGCCGCGACCGGCGTCGCCCACGCCGCCGCCGATCCGCGCGAGGCGTGCCTCGCGGCCGACACCTCCAAGCGTCTCAGCGACCGCGAAGTCGTGGCGGCCGACTGCACCACGGCTCTGGACGCGGGCGTCCAGGATCCAGGGGTCAAGACCCGCCTGCTGGTGGCCCGCAGCAAGGCCCGTTGGCGGCTCGACAAGAACACCGAGGCGTTGGCCGACGCCGACGCCGCCCTGAAGCTGTCGCCGGGCGACGTCGAGGCCCAGGTTGCGCGGGGCGCGGCCCTGTTCCATCTCGACCGCGACGACGAGGCCCTGGCCATTTTCGACGCCGTGCTGAAGACCCATCCGGCGCACGCCGACGCGCTGCTCTATCGCGGCCGCGTCAAGCAGTGGACCAAGCAGGACGCGGCCGGCGCCCGCGCCGACTACGACGCCGCTATCGCCGCAGATCCTCGGTTCTTCCGCGCCTATCTGCAGCGCGCCGACCTGCTGGAAAGCACGGACCCGGCCGCGGCCGAGCGCGACCTGAAGACGGCCATGGGCGTGACCGACGATCCGTACAGCGCCCAGTTGCGCCTGGGCGAACTCTACGAGGGCCAGGAACGCTACGCCGAGGCGCGCAAACTCTATGACGCCATGGTCAAGGCCGATCCCAAGGACGGCTACGCGCTGAGTTATCGCTCGATCCTGCGCGGATCGACGGGCGACAAGTCCGGCGCCCTGCGCGACGCCAAGGAGGCCGTGCGGGTGGATCCCAAGGAGTCCCGCGGCTTCTACGCCCTCGGGGTCGCCTATGACCAGCTCGACCAGTTCGAGCCCGCCCGCGACGCTTATCGTGAAGCGCTGAAGATCGATCCCGACTATTCGCGGGTCCTTCGGGCGCTGGGCGAGCTGCTGCGTCGGAACAAGGCCTATGACGAGGGCCTGGTCGTGCTGAACAGGGCCCTCGAGCTGGACGCCAAGGACGGCGACGCACGGTTCCAGCGCGCCCTGTTGCTGAACGCCAAGGGTGAACCCGCCAAGGCCAAGGCCGACTACGACGTGCTGATCGCCGACAAGGTCGAATACGCCGCCGCCTACTACAACCGAGCCCTGTTGTTGAAGGATCAGGGCAAGTGGGAAGCGGCCCTGGCCGACTACCGCAAGGCGGCCGAACTGGACCCGAAGGACCCCGACGCCCCCAACGGCGCCGGCGAGGCCCTGGGCGAGCTGAAGCGGGGCGAGGAGGAACTGGCCGCCTACGCCGAAGCCCTGCGGATCGATCCGGCCAACGTCCAGGCCTATATCAACATGGGCGTCGCCTATAACGAGCGGCAGGACTGGCCGCGATCGCTGGACGCCTATCGCAACGCCGCCAGGCTGGCGCCCAAGCGGCCGGACCTGCAGGTCGCGATCGCCGAGCTGCTGTCGTGGCAGGGCGACGACAAGGGCGCCCGCAAGCTCTACGACAAGGCCATCGCCCTGAACCCCGACCGGGCCGCCAGCTGGGCCGCGCGGGCCGACTATCACCGCGACCAGGGACGCCCGAGCGACGCCCTGGCCGACTATGCCCGGGCGCTGAAGCTGGAGCCGGACGACATCGACCTGCGGGTGACCCGCGCCAGCCTGCTGCGGAACCAGGACGACTTCGCCGGCGCCATGGCCGATCTCGACGCGGCCCTGGCCGTCGATCCGAAGTCGGCCTACGTCCATAACAATCGCGGCCTGGCCTATTTCGCGGCCAAGGATGATGCGGCGGCGCTTGCGGCCTACGAGGCGGCCATCGCGGCCAAGCCCGACTACGAGCCGGCCTACTACAATCGCGCCGACGTCTTCATCCGGCAGGACCGCTATGACCGCGCCATCCGCGACCTCAACGTCTCGCTGAAGCTGTCGCCGGGCGACGTCATGACTCTGACCCGCAAGGGGGCGGTCTACTGGTACCTGTCGGATTATCGCCGGGCGACCGAGGAACTGGACGCGGCCATCGCGGGCGATGCGACCTATGCCGAGGCCTGGGAGTGGCGCTCCAAGGTCAAGGCCAGCCAGGGCGACACGGCCGGCGCGGCCCGCGACCTGGCGGAATCCAAGCGCCTCTCCGGAAGCTAAAGGAAAAGGCCGAAGCTGAAAAAGGGGAAGGGCGCCGTCCTCGCGGACAGCGCCCTTCTGTCGTCTAGAGCCGTTTCACAGGATCAGTTGAGGTCCAGGCGGTCGGCGTTCATGACCTTGTTCCAGGCCGCCACGAAGTCCTTGACGAACTTGCCCTGCGCGTCGGCGCTGCCGTAGACCTCGGCCAGGGCCCGAAGCTCGGCGTGGGAGCCGAAGATCAGGTCGACGCGGGTCGCGGTCCAGCGGGGCTGGCTGTCCTTGCGGCCGTGCCCGGCGAAGGCGTTGACCGCCGTCGGGCTCCAGGTCGTGCCCATGTCCAGCAGGTTGACGAAGAAGTCGGTCGTCAGCTGGCCCGGGCGGCTGGTGAAGACCCCGGCCTTCGAGCCGCCGGCGTTGGCGCCCAGCACCCGCAGCCCGCCGATCAGCGCCGTCAGCTCCGGCCCCGAAAGGCGCAGCAGCTGCGCCCGGTCGACCAGGGCCTCTTCCGGGGCCATGAACTGCTCGCCCGACCGCCGATAGTTGCGGAAGCCGTCCGACAGCGGCTCCAGCGGCGCG
This sequence comes from Caulobacter sp. GW821-FHT10A10, assembly GCF_059415745.1. Taxonomy (NCBI): domain Bacteria; kingdom Pseudomonadati; phylum Pseudomonadota; class Alphaproteobacteria; order Caulobacterales; family Caulobacteraceae; genus Caulobacter; species Caulobacter sp. GW821-FHT10A10. The sequence continues at coordinate 241,975 of NZ_JBWKNV010000008.1, forward strand.
AAGGAGTCGGCGTCGGTCTGCTCGGCGCTGGCGTCGCCGCGTCCAGGCGCGAACGGCACTTCCACCGGCGTGCCGGCGTCCTTGGCGGCCTTCTCGACCGCCGCCGCGCCGCCCAGCACGATCAGGTCGGCCAGCGAGATCTTCTTGCCGCCGGAGCCGTCGAAGTCCTTCTTGATCCCTTCGAGCACGCCGAGAACCTTGGCCAGGACCGGCGGATCATTGACCTCCCAGTCCTTCTGCGGGGCTAAGCGGATGCGCGCGCCGTTGGCGCCGCCGCGCTTGTCCGAGCCCCGATAGGTCGAGGCCGAGGCCCAGGCCGTCGAGACCAGCTCGGCCACCGACAGGCCCGAGGCGAGGATCTTCTGCTTCAGCGCCGCGACGTCCGAGGCGTCGACCAGCGGGTGGTCGGGCGCCGGGATCGGGTCCTGCCAGATCAGCGTCTCTTCCGGCACCAGCTTGCCGAGGTAGCGCGGCTTGGGGCCCATGTCGCGGTGGGTCAGCTTGAACCAGGCGCGGGCGAAGGCGTCGGCGAACTGCTCGGGATGTTCGAGGAACCGGCGCGAGATCTTCTCGTATTCCGGGTCGAACCGCAGGGCCAGGTCCGTGGTCAGCATCCGCGGCACGTGCTTCTTGGAAGCGTCGTAGGCGTCGGGAATGTCGGCCGGGGCGTCCTTGGCCCGCCACTGCTTGGCGCCGGCCGGGCTTTCGTGCAGCTCCCATTCGAACTTGAAGAGGTTCTCGAAGAAGTGGTTGCTCCACTTGGTCGGGGTCTGGGTCCAGATCACTTCCGGGCCGCCGGTGATGGCGTCGGCGCCGATCCCGGTGCCGTGCTTGCTGGCCCAACCCAACCCTTGCGCCTCGATCTCGCCGCCCTCGGGCTCGACGCCGACAAAGGACGGGTCGCCCGCGCCGTGGGTCTTGCCGAAGCTGTGGCCGCCGGCGATCAGGGCGACGGTCTCCTCGTCGTTCATGGCCATGCGGGCGAAGGTGTCGCGGATGTCGCGCGCCGCCGCCTTCGGGTCGGGATTGCCGTTCGGGCCTTCCGGATTGACGTAGATCAGGCCCATCTGCACCGCGCCCAAGGCCGGGTGCAGCTGTCGCTCGCCGCTGTAGCGCTCGTCGCCCAGCCACGAGCCTTCGGGGCCCCAATAAAGCTCCTCGGGCTCCCACTGGTCGGCCCGGCCGCCGCCGAAGCCGAAGGTCTTGAAGCCCATCGACTCCAGCGCGACGTTGCCGACCAGCACGTAGAGGTCGGCCCAGGAAAGCTTGGCGCCGTACTTCTGCTTGATCGGCCACAGCAGGCGCCGGGCCTTGTCGAGATTGGCGTTGTCCGGCCAGCTGTTGAGCGGCGCGAACCGCTGCTGGCCGCCGCCGGCGCCGCCGCGCCCGTCGGTGATCCGGTAGGTGCCGGCGCTGTGCCAGGCCAGGCGGATGAAGAGGCCGCCATAGTGCCCGAAGTCGGCCGGCCACCAGTCCTGGCTGTCGGTCATCAGGGCGTGCAGGTCGGCGACCACCGCGTCGAGGTCCAGGCTCTTGAAGGCCTCGGCGTAGTCGAAGGCCTCGCCCAGGGGATTGGACCGCGGCGAATGCTGATTGAGGCCTTCGAGGCGAAGGCTCTGGGGCCACCAGTCACGATTGCCGTGGCCGCGGCCGTGTCCGACGGGGCATTGGCCCTTCGCGCCGGTCTCGACATTCCCATCCATCGTCGCCTTCCTCCCTGGCTTATGTCTGCTGCTTGCCCCCGGCGCGTAGTCAACGCGCATCCGCCGATAGGTAAAATTGATTGTTCCTATCATCGCGATAGACGCCGCCAACTGAAGCGGGGTCGAGCTTCAGATATAGCTGCAAGTAAATCGCAAGAGCATTTGTGCGCGACGCGACGATTACGCCGGACGCGGAGGAACTGCTCCAATCGCGTCACCGCAGCGGGACTGTCATGAAATCGGTCTAGGCATGCCGCCCAATCGAGGCGTCGACCGGTCCTGCGACCGCGCCGCGCCGTCCAACCTCCAGCGAGCGGATCAGGCCAGTCTGCGGATGAGCGGCGCCGACAGGGAAAGAACACGGTGGTTCCTGCGGAACATCCTGCCCCACGAGCCGGCGCTCAGGGGCTGGCTGTCGTGCGCCGCCCCGTCCGGCATGGATCCGGAGGACGTGATCCAGGAGGCCTACACCATCCTGGCCGAGCTCGAGACGGTGGAGGGCATCCGTCACCCAAAGGCCTATCTCTTCCAGGTGGCGCGCTCAGTGATCATGCGGCACGTCCGCCGGGCCCGCATCGTTTCCATCCACGCGGTCGACGATCTGGAGCGGCTGGATCACCCCGACGACGACGCCTCGCCCGAGCAGCGGACCATCGATCGCGACGAGCTTCGCCAGTTGGCGCGGGCCATAGCGGCCATGCCGCTCAAGACCCGCGAGGCCTTCGTGCTCAGGCGGGTGAGGGGGCTGCCCCAGCGCGAGATCGCGGCGCGGATGCGTATTTCGGAGAATACGGTCGAAACCCACATTTCCCGGGGCGTCCTGTTCTTGATTGATTGGTTCGGTCGTGGCGGAAACAAGCGGTCCCAAACCTCTAAGTACGCGGAACCGGAGATTGCCCCGCGAGATGGCGAAACGAGACACCAGTCGCGACATTGACCAGGCGGCGTCGCAATGGACGGCGCGACTGGATCGCGGGCCGCTGACTTCGGAGGAAGAGGCGGGTTTGCAAGCCTGGCTGGGCGGGGATCCGCGGGCCAAGGGCGCGCTGCTGCGCGCCCGGGCGCTGTCGATGATGAGCGAGTCCGCCCAGGCCCTGGGCGAGCGCTTCGACCCGGCCGTGTTCGAGGCGATCGCGCCGCCGCCGCCGGGCCGTTCCCGCCGCCAGGCCTTGCTGTGGGCCGGAGGCGCGACCGCCGCGGCGGCGCTGGGGGCCCTGGGCGTCGGCGTGGCGAGCGCCGGAACCATGGTCCGCACCCGCCGGGGCGAGATCCGCCTGACGCCGCTGGAGGACGGCTCCAGCGTGCTGCTCAACACCGACAGCCGCATTCGCATCCGCTACGACAGGGGCGAGCGGCGCGTGGCCCTGCTGGACGGCGAGGCCTATTTCTCGGTGGCGCGCGACGACGACCGCCCCTTCGTGGTCGAGGTCGACGGCCGCCGGCTGACGACGTCCCAGGCCGGCTTCAGGGTGCGCAGGCTCGACCGCGCGCCGGTCGAGGTGCTGGTCAACCAGGGCCGGGTGGACGTCGTGGACGGCGGACCGGGTCTGGCCCTGGCCGCCAACAGCCGCATGGCCCTTTCCGGCCCCGCCGCCGGGCGGCCCCAGCGCCTGGCGCCCGAGACGGTGACGCGCGAGCTCGCCTGGCGCGACGGCAAGCTGGCCTTCGAGGGCGAGCCACTCGCCGAGGCCGCGGCGGCTTTCGCCCGCTACAGCGACACGACGATCGAGGTGCGCGATCCCGTCCTGGCCCGCGAGCCGGTGACCGGCCTCTTCGCCGCCAACGACCCTGTCGGTTTCTCCCGCGCGGTGGCCCGGGTGTTCGACGCCCGGATCGAGGTCGAGCGCCGCGGCGTCGTCCTCACCCGCGCGCCGGCCTCCTGACGGCGCTTTCCGCGAAAGTTTTGTGAACGATAGCGGAAGCCCCGGGCCGGCGGCTCTCAACGGCGAACGTCGCGAGCCGAGCGACGATTGGGGGCTACCAGCCGATGCGTTCTCTTCATTCCGTCCTGACCTGCGGCGCGGCCGTCTGCGCACTGTCGATCGCCATGCCCGCCCAGGCGCAGGAGCGCGTGTTCGACATTCCGGCCCAGCCGGCGGTGCGCGCGATCCCTGAACTCGCCCGCCAGGGCCAGGTGCAGATCATCGCTCCGGCCCGTGGCCTGGAAGGCGTTCGCACCCCGGCCGTGAAGGGCAGGATGGACGTCCGCACCGCCCTGGCCCGCCTGATCGCCGGCACGCCGCTGCGCATCGACTCCGACGACGGCCAGATCATCACCCTGCGCGCCGAAGGGCAGGGCGGGGCGCGTCCCTCGGCCGGCGCCGGCGTGGTGCGCGGCCGCGTGCTCAACACAGTGACCGGCGAGTTCGTGCGCAACGCCGAGGTCCGCGTCGCGGGGACGCCCATCGTGGCCTACACCGAAGCCGGCGGCGACTTTCGCCTGGTCGGCGTTCCGGCCGGCGATCTCACGGTCGTGGTGAAGTACGCGGGCCTGCAGGAGGCCCGCGCGGCGGTCAGTGTCGCGCCCGGCCAGATCTCGGCCCTGAACTTCGAGCTCACGGCCTACGCCGCGGCCGGCGACGAGGTCGAGGCGATCACGATCACCGCCAAGCGCGACGGCGTCGCCAGCGCCATCATGGAGCGCCGGGCCTCGACCAACGCCAAGAACGTCGTCGCCGCCGACAATTTCGGCGCCCTGACCATGGGCGACGTGGGCGAGTTCATGAAGAACATGCCGGGCCTGTCGCTCGACTACACCGAGGTGGACGCCACCGCCGTGCGTATCGGGGGCCTGGATCCCAAGTACTCGACCTTCACGTCCGACGGCGCGCGGATGGCCACGGCCACTTCCAACAACAACGCCGGCCGGCAGAACTCCTTCGAGCAGATGTCGATCACCGGCGTCGACTCGATCGAGCTCAACAACACCCTGACCGCCAGCATGGACGCCGACTCCCCCGGCGGCGCGATCAACCTGCGCTCCAAGTACGCCTTCCAGCGCAACGGCCGCCTGCTGCGCTTCCAGCTCGGCGGCGTCGGCACGTCCGACTCCGGGACCACGCGGATCTATTTTCCCGACGACGAGAAGCACGCCCGCATCTTCCCCTCGGCCCAGATCGGCTATGGCGACGTGTTCCTGGACGGCCGCCTGGGGATCGCGTTCAACGCCAGCTACAACGCCAACTACGTCCAGCAGGACCGCATCCAGACCGACTGGTCCTATCTCGCCAACGGCCGGGTCATGCCCTACCAGGTCATGTGGCGTCCGGGTCCGAAGTTGACCCACCGCCAGGCCGCCAATCTCAGCGTCGACTACAAGATCACCGACAAGCTGGCCTTCAGCCTGCGCAGCAACTACTCGTTCTATGACGTTGAGTACTTCAACCAGTACACCTACCTGATCTTCGGCACCTCGACGACGTCGCAGACCACGGCTGACTCCACGCCGACCCACATCGTCGTCAATCCGAACGGAACCAACACCCGGCTGCACACCCAGTATTCGCACCGCTACGCCGGCACGCCGTCCTGGCTGGTCGCGCCCAAGCTGGAATATCGCGGCGACACCTGGGAGGCCGTGCTGCGCGGCAGCTACGCCGCCTCGGAGTTCAATTTTCGCGACAACAGCAAGGGCTTCTTTCAGCGCACCGACAGCTACCTGACGCGCATCGGCTTCACGCTGGACCGCGCCTCGGAGGACTCCAACGTCTGGACGCTGAAGCAGACCGCGGGCCGCTCCTGGAGCGACCCGACCAGCTTCAACCGCGACGACGACATCGGCAACAACATCCGCACCGCCGAGTCCGACGCCAAGAACAACATGTACGGCGCCTATTTCGACGTGAAGAAGCGGCTCGAGGTCGGCGTCGTTCCGGTCACGCTGCTGGCCGGCTTCGGCGGCCGCAGCAACGACTGGCGAACCAACGAGGGCTCCTACCAGCAGTTCCAGTATGTCGGCCCGACCGGCGACCTGACCCAGAAGGCGCCCGAGGCGGTCATTCCCTGGACCCAGGGCTACCAGTTCAAGATCCTCGGCTTCGACGCCGGCAACATGAACGCCCAGGGCTGGCGCGCCGACAGCAACTACGGCGTCTACGACATCTACGAGGCCCACCCCGAGTACTTCGTCGCCGACACGGTGGGGAACCTCAAGCGCAGGCTCGACAACAACAAGCGCATCCAGGAGGACATCACCTCGGCCTATTTCGAGGTCCAGCCGCGCTACGGCCGCGCCAAGTTCGATCTGGGCCTGCGTTATGAGAAGACCGAGACCGCCGCGCGCGTCGCCGACATCCGTCCGGCCAAGGAGGTCACCGCCGCCGGTCTGTCGACCAGCACGGTCGCGGGCCTGCTCTACCAGTACCACAACGGCGTCTACACCACCCGCCGCGGCGAGTACGACGACTGGTTCCTCAGCGGCGGGGCCAAGTACGAGTTCACCAAGCGGCTGGTCGGCCAGCTGGCCTTTAGCCAATCGATCCTGCGTCCGGACTACGCCAACCTCGGCGGCGTTGTGGCGGTCGACGACAACAACCTGATCGTCACGGTGCCCAACCCGCTGCTCAAGCCCGAGCACTCGACGAAGTATTATGCGGGCCTGCAGTATTTCCTCGAGCCGTCCGGCGTCGTCGGCGTGTCGGTCTACCAACTCGACATCAAGGACATGCAGGTCACCGGCATGACGGTCGATCCCGAGGACGTCGGCTACAGCGCCGGCGACTATGTCGGTTACACCTTCCGCAGCGCCCAGAACCTGCCGGGGACCAGCACCAACAAGGGCCTGACCCTCGAATACGACCAGCAGCTGACCTTCCTGCCGGGCATGCTGCGGGGCTTTGGCCTGCGCGGCTCGGTCACCCGCGTCGATCCCGACGGCGAGCGGGTGAACATGCCCAAGGTCTCGGCCAACTGGGGCCTGCGCTACAGCTACGGGGCGTTCGACTTCCAGCTGACCGGCAATTCGCAGTCGAAGTACCGGACCAGCGCGCTCAGCAACACCCCGACCACCGCCGCCAACGGCATTCTTTACCATGCGCCGCGCGAGCTCTGGAACATCAGCGCCAGCTACAAGATCAACAAGCAGTTCGAGGTGATGCTGGCCGGCCGAAACATCTTCAACGCGCCCGACGTCGTCTATTCGAACATTCCCAGCCGCGTGCAGCAGTACAGCATCTACGGCTCGATGTGGAACATCGGGGTCAAGGGTTCCTTCTGATCCGCCGCCTCAATTCATCACGTTCTTCGGAGGACCGGACATGGTTCTGAACATCGATCGCCGCAGCCTCGTGCTCGGCGCGGGCCTGGGTCTCGGCGCCCTGCTGCTGCCCGCGGGCGCGGCTCTGGCCGCCGGCCTGACCGGCGCGACCGGCTTCACCCACAACGTCGCCAGCGGCGAGCCGGCGGCCGACTCCATGCTGCTGTGGACGCGCTACGTTCCCGATGCCGCCGCCGACGTCGTGCGCCTGCAGGTCGAGGTGTCGCTCGACCAGGGCTTCGCCCGCATCGTCTCGGGCGGCGTCGTCCGCACCGGCGGCTATCGCGACTGGACCGCCAAGGTCACGGTCGACGGCCTGAAGCCGGGGACCGTCTACTGGTACCGCTTCATGGCGCCGGACGGGACGCGCTCTCCGGTCGGCCGCACCAAGACCCTGCCGGAGGGCCAGGTGTCGCGCTTTAACCTGGCCGTCTTCTCCTGCTCGAACCTGCCGTACGGCTACTTCAACGCCTATGGCCACGCGGCGGCGCGGACGGATCTCGATTTGTGGCTGCACGTCGGCGACTACATCTACGAGGGGCCGGGCGTGCAGCGCGAGGGCTTCGAGCCCGACCGCATTCCGCTGCCCGCCAACGAGATCCTGGCCATCGCCGACTATCGCCTGCGCTACGCCAGCTACCGCGCCGATCCCGACCTCCAGCGCCTGCACCAGATGGCCCCGATGGTCGCCCTCTGGGACGATCACGAGTCGTCCAACGACAGCTGGGAAGGCGGAGCCCAGAACCACCAGCCGGCGGAAGGCGACTGGAACCTGCGCCGGGCCGCGGCCATGCAGGTCTATCGCGAGTGGATGCCGGTCTCGGACGAACCGTGGAAGGCCTATCCGATCGGCGCCCTGGCCACGCTCTACCGCACGGAGTCGCGCCTGCTGGCCCGCACCCAGCCGGCCGACATCGGCGCGACCTTCAAGGCGGCCGATCCCGACGCGGCCCTGAAGGCCTTCCGCGACGGCCCCTGGCGCGACCCCTCGGCCACCATGCTGGGCACGACCCAGGAAAGCTGGCTGGCCCACGCCTTCAAGGCCAACGCCAAGACCACGGCCTGGCAACTGGTCGGCATGGGCACGATCATCGGCCGCACCGTCATGCCCGCCGACGCCGTCGACTGGCTGAAGCCGGACACCAGCGAGCGCAAGGTCGCTGGCTACCGCAACAACATCCGCGCCGCCAGGCAGGGCCTGCCGATGTGGATGGACCGCTGGGACGGCTATCCGCAGGCCCGCGCGCGGCTCTTGAAGGCCGCCCAGGCCGCCGACGCCGACCTCGTCATGCTGGCCGGCGACAGCCACAACGCCTGGGCCTTCTCCCTGGTCGAGGACGGTCGTCCCGCCGGTGTGGAGTTCGCCGGCCACAGCGTCACCTCCAACGGCCTGGAGGGCGACATGGGCGCCGATCCGGCCTTGGTGGCGCGGGGCTTCATGGCCGACAATCCGGAGATGAAATGGGCCGACACCAGCCGTCGCGGCTACATGATGATCGAGGTCACGCCCCGCCGCGTGACCGGCGAATGGCTGTTCATGAAGACCATCAAGACTCGTGACGCGGAGGTGGCGGGCGCGCACCGCATGTCGGTCGAGCGCGGCCGGCGCATTCTGTCGGCCTGATCTTCAGAGCCAGATGGTGTTGGGGCCGTCCACCGACGGCTCCAACGCCTCGCCCTGGTAGAGGCGCGTCAGGGGCGTGGTCACGCGGTCGGTGGGACCGGACTTGAACCGAGGGCCTCCGAAGGCGGCGATGGTCGCGTACTGCCGCTCCAGCGCGCGGCGGTCCTGGGCGGCGACCGGGCGCACGAAGGCCATGATCGCCTGGCGCTTCAGCCAGGCCGGCGCGCGGCCCTTCGGCGTGGTCCAGCAGCCGAAGCCCCGGAAGCGGTCCTGCGTCTCCGGCACGAAGAAGGCCGTGGCGCATAGGGTCAGGCTGTCCTTCTTCTCCCAGCGCCCCTGGAACGTCACCGGCGGATAGTAGCGGCCGACGCTGCGCTGGCGATCGCCCTCCAGCAGCCGCGACATCCAGCCCCGGTCGGGCTCGTCCTGCTCGTAGACCACCTCGACGCCGTTCGGGTGTTGGATCACGGTCTGGCGCACGGCCTGGCGCTTGCCGCTGACCCGGATCAGGCCGTCGTGCACGAAGTTGGTGTGGAACGGGTCTAGGATGTTCTCCAGCGCATCGAGGGCGCGGGCCTTCCACGGTGGCTGGCTCCACCAGAAATGATCGTGGTCGGGATCGCCTAGCAGCGGCGGCAGCACGAGGTCCGGTTGCTCCGGATCCGGCTCCAGCCGCACGAACACCGCCCCGTGCCGCTCGACCAGATCGATCCGTCGCGCGCTCAGGCGCTCGGCGTTCACCGCTTCGCTGGTCCCCGGGATCTCGACGCAGCCGCCCGAGCCGTCGAACTTCCAGCCGTGATAGGGGCAGCGGATCGCGCCATCGACCACCTTGCCGTCCGACAGCGGATAGTTGCGGTGTGGACAGCGATCCTCCAGCGCTGCGGCCGCGCCCTGGGCGTCGCGGAACAGCACCAGCGGCACGCCGGCCAGTTGGCGCGCCAGGGGCTTAGCCGTCAGCTCCCTGGACAGACAGACGGGCAGCCAGGTTCGGGTCAGGCCGGCGGGGAAGGGCGTCATCCGGCGGCGATCCTTTCCAGGGTCGGGGTCAGGGCGTCCAGCGCCTTGGCCAGCAAGGCGTAGCCCGCCCGCCGCCAGGGGGGAAGATGGTCGTCGAACACCATCTGGTGCTCCAGCGCAGGGGTCGCGCCCCGGTGGCGCTTGAAGGCCGCCGCGCCGGCCGAGCCGTTGACCGCCAGGCCCTGCTCGACGGCGTGCTGGACCGACAGCGCCATGGCGATCCGGAACAGGCCCTCGGCCTCGGGCCGGCTTCTGTCGTGACCCAGCATCGGCGTGGCCAGCTCGCCGCCGCAGGTCTGGTCGGCGGCGAAGGCGACAATCTGGCCCGACGCCGCGCGCACCAGCGACAGGTGCAGCACGCCTGCCGTGATGGCCGCCGCCAGCGCCGCCGCCGTGTAGCGCGGATTGGCGCGGGAATATTTGTCGATATAGACGCCGGCATAGAGCGCCAGCAGCCGCTCGATCTCCGCCGGCGTCTGCCTGGCGTCGGTCTCGACCGTGAAGCCGCCGGCTTGCGCGAGGGCGAGATCGCGCCTCACGTCGCGGCGCGGCGCCCATTGCCTCTCGGGATCGGGCAGGCGCCAGATCAGCCGGCTCAGCAGCCGCCGCCCGCCGGCCGTCCGCATTCGCGCCAGCAGGCCGGCGTGATCGACGGCGTTCAGGCTGCGCCAGACGATCGTCCGGTCGGGATAGGCCGCCCGCAGCGCCGTCAGCGCCTCGTCGAGCCCAACGCCGTCCCAGCCGCCGTGCAGGCTGGTCGAGAACAGCAGGTGGTTCACATGGACGGCGTCGTCGGCCCGGGTGACCCGCAGCAGGCCCTCGGCCAGCCAGGACGCGGCCTTGGCCGCCAAGGCCTCGCCGCCCTTCAGTTCGCGGTCGATCTCTTCGCGCAGGGTTGGCCCGTAAGTCACCGTCGGCGCGGTGAGCCAGCAGGCCTGCCGTCCTTGCGGGATCGCGAGCGCAAGCGCCCGATCGTGTAGCTGCAGCGCCGCCAGGTCGAAGCGAGCGTTCTCCAGCGCGCCAGCCGGCCCGAGAGCCGCCAGGGCGCGCGCGTAGGCGCCGACCGCCGGATCGCCCCAGTCCAGCGCCGGATCATCCACGGCCGCGACCCGCACGGCGCTCACGCCGGGTCTCCGTTCCACTCGATGTCGGCCGTCATGGCCGCGGCCAGCGAGCGGCCGGTCGCTAGCGCCTTCAGGCCGAACGCCGCGCTGTCGACCAGCGCCCCCAGCAGCGGCGCCCGGTCGCCCGGCGCGGTCAGCACGTCGCGGCCGTCTCGGCGCAGGGCGTTCCAGTCGGCCAGACGTCGTTGCCGCAGCGCGGCGGGTAGGCCCAGCAGCCACAGCGCCGGCGCGACATGCAGCGGCGGCGCATCGTCCGGCTCGACGCATGGCCCGTCCGCCACGAAGGCCCGGCCGAACGCCGCGCTGCGCTGGAACAGGTGCACGCCGCTGGTCGCCCGCGGATTGCACTCCAGCAGCCAGGGCGCGCCCTCGGCGTCGATGATCACGTCGCAGGCGAACTGTCCGTCGCTGACGATCTGCTCGGCCAGCTTGGCGGCGAGATCCCGCAGCACTGTCACCGTCTCGGCCGGTGGCGCGACGAACGCGTAGCTGGCGCCGCCCCGATCTCGCCAGGCCGAACCATAGGCGCTGAACGCCGTCAGCCGTCCGCCCCGCGCTACGGCGTAGAACGACACCTCGGTCCCGACCACGCAAGCCTGCGCCACCCACGGCCGCTCGGGCGATATCGGCAGGGCCGCGACCTGCTCGGCTGCGGGCCGGATTAGGGCATGGACGCCGAAGCGGGAATATTCCGGCTTGAACACCAGCTCGCCCGCCGGCGGCAGGCCGGCCAGGTCGGCGGGGCTGGTCAGGCTCCAGGTTCGCGGAACCGGCAGGCCTTCGGCGACACCCGCCTCCGCGAACAGCCGCTTGGAATGCAGCCGTCGCAGCGTTGCGAACGACGGCGCGAACAGCGTCGCGGCCAAGGTCGGGCGCCGCTCGGCCAGCGCCGCCAGGTGGAACACCTCCTCGCAGGTCGCCACGACCAGGGTCGGCGCCAGCGTATCGACCAGGTCCTCGACGTCGTGGGCGAAGGTCTCGGGCCGCGTCACCGGCGAGGCGTAGGCGTGCACCGCCTCGGGCGCCTTCGACAGCCGCGCCGCCCGTGACGGGCTGCAATCGGCCATGCGTACGCGCACGCCCGCCGCCCGGAACGACCGGGCCAGGTCCAGCGCCGCCGGTGCCCTCGCGCCGGTGATCAGGACCAGCGGGCTCACGGCCGCCACCGCACGCGCCGCCGCTTGGGCCGGGTCTCGACCTCGGCCGAGACTTCCGCCGCTACGGGCCAGTCCACGCCATGCGCCGCCAACAGCGCCTCGATCGCCGCGCGGGCCGGCGCGACGTGCGCGGCTTCTTCGACCAGAACCCGAACCCCGCCCGGCGAAGCCTCGGCCCGCCACGGCGCCAGCGGCGTTAGCGCCGCCTCCAGCACCGCTTCGACCTCGCGCGGAAAGATCATCGCCTCGCCCGACCGCCAGACGTCGCCGATGCGCCCCTCTACCGGCCGGATCGCCAGCCGCGGCGAACCGCAGCGGCAGGGCGGGGCTGGTTCGATCAGGTCGTCCAGCCGCACCCGCACCATCGGCTGGGCCGTGCGGCGCAGGTCGGTGACGATGGGCCGAAAGCGCGTCCCGCCGGGCAGGGGATCGCGCTCGACGATCAGGTTCTCCTCGTTGAGGTGCAGGGTCCCCAGGCGGCACGGCGCGCCCAGGAAGCCCTCGGTGGCCTGATAGAGCGGCGCGGGCCGGCGGCCGAACGCCCCGGCCAGCAGTTCGCCCTCGCGCTCGCCCAGCGGCTCGGCGCCGTAATAGAGGCCCTCCAGCCCATGGACCCAGCCGTCGGTCTCGCCCAGCCGCGCCAGTCCGGCCAGCACGTGCGGCGGGGCCACCAGATGGGTCGGCGCGAAGGCCCGCAGGGCGGCGGCCTGGGCCTGCGGGCGCTCGTCGAGGCCGATGAAGGCGAAGGCCGCGCCCGCGCTGCCGATGTCCTCGTAGAGCCTGTTGTTGGCCCGCAGGATCAGGGCGGCGCGGATCGGACGCAGCAGCCGTCCCGGCGCGACCAGCTTGCCCAGCAGGGTCCCGATATAGTGGTCGCGCTCGGCCGGGGTGGTCAGGAACACCCCGCGCGCGCCCTGGCTGCCGGTCGAGAACCCCGCCTGGGCGCCGCCGGGCAAGGCGGCCTCGCCCCCATCCTCCGCCGCCTGCGCCGCCGCCAGGATCGAGGCCGCATCGAGCCCCAGGCTGTTCCAGGCCGAAAGGTCGCCGCGCACCTGCGCCGGCTCGTGCACCGGAAAGTCCGCCAGCGGCCGCCCGGCCAGGGACGCCAGCGCCGGCGTCCGGGCCAGGGCCGGTGCGAGCCGCCGCCAAAGCCGGGCTTGCCGCCGCTCAAGCGCCGCCCGGTCGCGCAAGGACCGCTCGGTCAGCCGCGCGTCCAGATAGGCGGCGGCGATCCGGCCTGCGCGGCCCAGGCTCAAGGGGTTTCCGCGGTCGCCGCCGCCTCCCGGCAGTGCGACGGGGTCAGCACCACTTCGGGCGCCCGCGTGTGCAGGGCGTGAAGGTCGCCCAGGGTCGCGCGATAGCGGTCGGTGCGGCCCAGCAGGGCGGTCGTGAAGGCCGGCGGCGGGCGGTTCTCGCGGATCGCCTTCAGCGACCAGGCCGCGTCGCCGACGAAGAACCACAGCCGATCGTCGCTCCCCCGCGCCGCCAGCCCCCAGTGGCCGGGGCAATGGCCGGGCAGCTCGACGGCGATCAGGCTGCCGTCGCCCAGCAGGTCCGCGCCGCTCTCGAACGGCGCCAGTTCGGAGGGCAGGGCGATGCGCGGCCGGTCCTCGAAGAACACCGCCCGCGCCTCCACATCGGCCGGCAGCAGCCCGGCCAGCAGGCCCCGCCGCACGCCCGCGAACCGGCTCAGCCCCTGAATCTGCTCCAGTCCGGCGCGGGCGCAGAGGATCTTCGCGTTCGGAAAGGCCGGCAGGCCCGCCACGTGGTCGCCGTGGAAGTGCGAGACGATCACGCCCTGGATGTCGTCGGGCGTCAGGCCGAATCGCCCGATCTGGCGGGCCACGGGCTCGTCCTCGCCCAGGGTCACGGGCGTGGCCAGCGCATAGAGCTTTTCGGGCCAGCGGCGGGTGGCGCGGAAGAAGGCCGGGTCATAGCCGGTGTCCCACAGCAGCGGTCCCGCCGTCGGGTGCAGGATCAGGGCGGTCAGGGCCGGAAAGTCGACCGGACACAGGCTGCCGCCGCGCAGGGCCGCGGCCTCCGGGTGCACGCAGGCGCCGGCCTTCAGCAGGTGGATGTCGCAGCGCACGGCGGTCATGCCCGCGATCCTTCGGTCCAGAGGCGGGCCAGTTCAAGGGCGGCGGCGCGGGCGTCGTGGCGGGGCGTCCAGCCGAGGTCGCGCCGGGCGGCGGTCAGGTCGAAGGTCTGGGAGAAGGCCAGGGTCGCCGCGCCGTAGCGGGTGATCGGCGGCTCGGGCCGTCCGGGCAGCAGGGCAGCCACGCCCTCGGCCAGCGCGGCCCCGGCGAACAGCAGCGGCCAGGGCGCGGACATCAGCCGCAGCGATCGGCCGGTCGCCGTCGCGAACTCCAGCGCGAAATCCCTAACGCTGACCGCCGTCCCGCCCGAGACGTTGAACGCCCGCCCGCCGATCGCCGCGCGCCGCTGGTCGGCCAGCAGCAGGGCCTGGGCCGCGTCGCGCACGTCGGTCAGTTCCACCAGCGCCCGGCCGCCGCGCGGCAGCGGCGCGCGGCCCCGGGCGACCAGCGCCAGCAGGCGCGGCAGCAGCACCTTGTCGTCCGGCCCCACCAGGGCGCGTGGCCGCACGGAAACCGTGAAGAAGTCCGGCCCGTTCGCCGCCAGCACCAGCCGCTCGGCCGCCAGCTTGGTGCGGGCATAGGCGTTCATCGGCCGCTCTGCCGGCGCGTCGGCCTCGGTCAGGTTCAGCCGGTCGCGCGGCTCGGTGTAGATCGACGGCGACGAAACGAAGACCAGCCCCTCGCAGCCGGCGGCGCGAGCAGCGGCCAGCAGGTCGCGGGTCATGCCCACATTGGCCCGCTCGAAGGCCTCGTCCGGTCCCCAGGGGCTGGACAGGGCCGCGGCGTGGAACACCACGTCGATGTCCCGGCAAAGCTCGGCGGCGCGACCCGGATCGGCGACCAGGTCGGCCTCCACCGTCTCGACGCCCATGGCCCGCAGCCGTCGCGCGGCCGCCGCATCGCGCCCCGTCGCCCGCACGGCGTAACCCTCGGCCAGCAGGGCGGCGGTCAGGGCAAGGCCCAGCCCGCCCGTGGCGCCGGTGACGAGCGCCTGGCGCATCAGACCCGCAGGACCATCGCGCCGATGCTGATGCCGGCGGCCGTGCCGACCAGCAACACGCTCGAGCCCGGCGTCAGCCGCCCGTCTCGCCAGGCGCTGTGCAGGGCGGTGGGAATGGAGGCGGCGATCTGGTTGCCGTGCTCGCCGAACACGTCGACCACCCGGGCCGGATCTCCGCCGACCATCTTGCGCAGGTGATCCAGGCCCGGCCGGCTGGCCTGGTGAGGCACGATCAGGCCTACGCTCTCCCGGTTCAGGCCGGCGTCCTCCAGAACCTTGTCGATCACCGGCGGCAGCCGCTTGGCGGCGGCCTTGAAGATGCCGAACGGGTCCATGTGGAACTTGGCGGCGTCCTCGAAGGCCTCCAGCCCGTCCTCCAGCCGCACGCGCGAGCCGCCGGCCTTCAGGGTGGCGAGATCCCGGCCCTCGCCATAGCTCTCGAACCGGCGGGCGAGCAGGGCCGGGCCATCCTCATCGTCTCCGGCCTCCAGGCAGGCCGCCGCCGCGCCGTCGCCGAAGATCGCGCTGGCCGTCGGTTGGCGCCAGTCCAGGCCCGCCGAGGCGATGTCGCTGGAGACCACCAGGGCCCGACGCCAGCGCCCGGTGGCGAAGCCCATGGCCGCCACGTCCACCGCCGCCAGGAACGACAGGCAGCTCTGGTTGACGTCGAAGGCGCTGATGCCCGAGCGGCCCAGGCCCAGGGCCTGCTGCACCAGGATCGAGGTGCCGGGGATCGGCTGCTCCATAACCCCGCCGGCCCCGATCAGCACGTCGAACTCGCCGTCCGCCCAGCCGGCCGCCGCCAGGGCGTCGCGCGCCGCCGCCGCGCCCATCATCGAGGCGGTCTCGTCGGGCGAAGCGAAGCGGCGCGAGGTCAGGCCGAACTGGGATTGGGTGAAGCCGGCCTCACGCCCGTAGCGGGCGTCCAGCTCGTCGGAGGCCAGGGCCAATCGGGGTTCGTAGACGCCCAGGCCGCACAGCCGCAGCGGCGTGAAACCAGACATTACGCGACCCTTCCAAAGCGCTACAGAGATCAACGCTTAGTCGTGTGCGCTCGCGTCCGCAACGAAGCACAAGGTAGGCGCGCAAACAAAAAGGCCTCGCTTTCGCGAGGCCTTTCCGTAATTCCGAAGCCGGAAGAAGCGCTTAGCCGCGCTTCTCGACGTCGATGTAGTCGCGCTGGGTCGAGCCCGTGTAGAGCTGACGCGGACGACCGATCTTGCGGGTCGGGTCCTCGAACATTTCCTTCCACTGGCTGATCCAGCCGACGGTGCGGGCCAGGGCGAACAGCACGGTGAACATGTTGGTCGGGAAGCCCATCGCGCGCAGGGTGATGCCCGAGTAGAAGTCGATGTTCGGGTACAGCTTGCGCTCGATGAAGAACGGATCGCTCAGGGCGATCTTTTCCAGCTCCATGGCCACTTCGAGCAGCGGGTCGTTGATGCCCAGCTGGCCGAGGACCTCGTGGCAGGTCTTCTGCATGACCTTAGCGCGCGGGTCGAAGTTCTTGTACACGCGGTGGCCGAAGCCCATCAGCTTGTGCTTGCGCGCCTTCACGCCCTCGATGAACTCGGGGATCTTGTCGACGGTGCCGATCTGCTCGAGCATCTCCAGGGCTTCCTGGTTGGCGCCGCCGTGCGACGGGCCCCACAGGCAGGCGATGCCGGCGGCGATGCAGGCGAACGGGTGAGCGCCCGACGAACCGGCCAGACGGACGGTCGAGGTCGAGGCGTTCTGCTCGTGGTCGGCGTGCAGGATGAAGATGCGGTCCATGGCGCGGGTCAGGACCGGGTTCGGCTTCCAGTCCTCGGCCGGGACCGAGAAGCACATGCGCAGGAAGTTTTCCGAGTACGACAGGTCGTTGCGCGGCGACACGAACGGCTGGCCGATCGTGTACTTGTAGGCGCGAGCGGCGATCGTCGGCATCTTGGCGATCAGGCGGTGGGCGCTGATCTCACGCTCGCGGGCGTCGTCGACGTTCATGCTGTCGGCGTAGAAGGCCGACAGGGCGCCCACGGCGCCGGTCATGACGGCCATCGGGTGGGCGTCGCGACGGAAGCCTTCGAAGAACCGGTCGAACTGCGCGTGCAGCATCGTGTGGTAGGTGATGTTGTTCTCGAACTTGGCCAGTTCGGCGGCCGTCGGCAGTTCGCCGTTCAGCAGCAGGTGGCAGACTTCGAGGAACGACGACTTCTCGGCCAGCTGGTCGATCGGATAGCCGCGGTGCAGCAAAACGCCGGCTTCGCCGTCGATATAGGTGATCTTGCTCTCGCACGACGCGGTCGAGGTGAAGCCCGGATCGAAGGTGAAGTGGTCGCTTTCGCCATAGACCTTGCGGATGTCCAGAACGTCCGGACCCGTGCTGCCCTTGAGGATCGGCAGGTCGTAGCTCTTATCGCCGATCGTCAGCGTGGCTTTGTCGGTCATGCGAGAGACCCTTTCAATAATGGAACGATCAGTCCAGTTTTGTATTTCGCGGGTGCGTTATAGCGCCTCATGCGCGCGACGCCAGCGCGTCGTCAAGACGCCCCAGCGACTCGTCACGACCAAGGGCGGTCATGATCTTGTTCAGGTCGGGCGCCTGGGCCCCGCCGGTGAGGATTCCGCGCAGCGGCGGGCCGAACTTGCCGAAGCCGACAGCCTCCGATTCCGCGAACGATTTCAACAGCGTCTCCAGCTCCGAAACGCCCCAGACCGGAGCGGCGGCCAACTGGTCACGAAGTCGTGCGAGGCGCGCGACCGTTTCCTCGGAAAGCTGCTTGGCGGTTTTTTCTTCGAGCGTCAGCGGGCGCACCTTGAGCGCGAACGCCACGTGTTCACCCAACTCCAGGATGGTCTTGGCGCCTTCCTTGACCTGCGGAACGGCGCCGGCGATGCGCGCTTCGGCGTCGGCCGGCAGGTCGGTCCCGGCGGCGGTCAGGGCCTTCAGCGTCAGGGCGGTCAGGCGCGCGTCGTCGGCCTGGCGCAGGTGCTGGCCGTTGATGAAGTTCAGCTTGGCCCAGTCCAGGCGGGCAGGGGCCTTGACCACGTCCTTGACGTCGAACCAGCTGATCGCCTGTTCGTCGTTGAACACCTCGTCGTCGCCGTGGCCCCAGCCCAGGCGCGCCAGGTAGTTGCGCATGCCCTCGGGGATGTAGCCCATGTCGGCGAACTCGCCGACGGCCTGCGCCCCGTGGCGCTTGCTGAGCTTGGCACCGTCGGGGCCGTGGATCAGCGGGATGTGGCCGAAGGCCGGCACGGTCCAGCCATTGGCCTGGTAGATCAGGGTCTGGCGGGCGGCGTTGTTCAGGTGGTCGTCGCCGCGGATCACGTGGGTGACGCCCATGTCGTGGTCGTCGACCACGACGGCCAGGTTGTAGGTCGGGGCGCCGTCAGCCCGCAGCAGGACCAGGTCGTCGAGATCGGCGTTGTTGAAGGTCACCGGACCCTTGACCTGGTCGTCGACCAGCGTCGTGCCCTCGGTCGGGCCCTTGAAGCGGATGACGTGCGGCAGGCTGGGATCGTTGGGCGGCGGTGCGTCGCGCCAGGGCGAGCGCAGGGCCGGGCCGCCGGCCCGAGCCAGTTCGCGCGCGGCGGCCAGCTCCTCGACGGTCATCCAGCAGCGATAGGCGCGGCCGGCCGCCAGCATCTCCTCGACGACGGCCCGATGGCGGTCGGCGCGGCTGTACTGGAAGACGACTTCCTCGTCGGACTTCATGCCCAGCCAGTCGAGGCCTTCGAAGATCGCGGCCACGGCCGCTTCGGTCGAACGCTCGCGGTCGGTGTCCTCGACGCGAATAAGGAACTTCCCACCCGTATGGCGTGCATATAACCAGTTGAACAGCGCCGTTCGGGCGCCGCCGATATGCAGGAAGCCGGTCGGCGACGGGGCGAAGCGGGTGACGACGCCGCTGGGGGCGGGGGAGGAACTGGACATAGGCTTCGAAGCTGACGGTCTGGAGGCCGCGGGGGCGGCGGGAGGCTCGGCGGCTGCGCGCGACGCAAGCGCCGGCCGCTGGGCGGCGCGTCTTAGCACGGCCGTTCGAAGGTGTCCTAGTCCCGCGGCGCTCGCTTCACAGGCGATCGATGAGGCAAGGCTCAACGCCGGCCGCTGGATGCTGTGGGCGCCGGTCGCCTTCGGCCTGGGCGCGGCCGGCTATCTGGAGCTGAAGGTCGAGCCGTCCTGGTCGCTGCTGGCCCTGGTCGCGCTGGCCTTGGCCGTGCTCGCCATCTGGAGCCGGGGCTGGCCGCGCTGGAGCGGCCTGGCGATTCCCATGACCCTGGCCGCCTTCGCGGCTTCGGGCGGCTTGGCCGGCAAGATCCGCTGCGACCGCGTCGCCGCGCCGGTCATGCCGGTCGAGCGGAGCGTGCGGGTGATCGACGGATTCGTCGTCGACGTGGTCTCGCCCGGCGCGGCCGGACCACGCCTGCTGATCGCGCCGGTGTCAATCTCACGGCTTTCGCCTTCAGCCACGCCCACCCGGATCCGCGTCAGCCTGGCCGAGGGCGAGACCGCGCCGTCGCCCGGTTCGCCCCTGCGGCTGAAGGCCATGCTGTCGGCCCCGCCGCCGCCAGCCGCGCCCGGGGCCTACGACTTCGCCCGCGACGCCTGGTTCAACGGCGTCGGCGGCGTCGGCTTCGTGGTCGGCCAGATCGAGGACGCCGCGCTGGATCCGCCGCCCTGGCGGCTGCGCCTCTCCATGGCGATCAACGCCGTGCGCTGGGACCTGGCCTCGCGCATCGTCGCGCGCCTAGGGCTGGACAGCGGCGGCATCGCCGCGGCCATGGTCACCGGCCACGAGGCCTGGGTGACGCCCGAACAGACCGAGGCCATGCGCGCCTCGGGCCTGGCGCACATCCTTTCGATCTCCGGCCTGCACATGGCCATCGTCGGCGGCTTCGTGTTCGCGGCCGTGCGACTGCTGATCGCGGCCTGGCCGTGGGTCGCCCTGCGGGTCTCGGGCAAGAAGATCGCCGCCGTGGCCGGTCTGGCGGCCGTCGGCGCCTACCTGATCATCTCCGGCGCGCCGCCGCCGGCCCTGCGCGCGGCGATCACGGCGGCCGTGGCTTTCCTGGCGATCCTGGCCGACCGCCAGGCCGTCAGCCTGCACGGGCTGGCCCTGGCGGCCCTGATCATCCTGGTCGCCCAGCCCGAGTCGGCCGGCGCGCCCGGCTTCCAGATGTCGTTCGCCGCCACCGCCGCCCTGGTCACCCTGGCCGAGGCCTGGCCGCGCCAGCCGCGCGAGATCTCGGTGCCCTGGCCGATCCGCTTCACCCAGGCCGCCATGGGATGGCTCGCCATCAGCGTCGGGGCCAGCTTCGTGGCCGGCATGGCCACCGGCCCCTTCGCCATGCAGCACTTCAACCGCGTCGCCGTCTGGGGCTTGCCGGCCAACCTGGCGGTGTCGCCGCTGTCGTCCTTCGTGATCATGCCGTTCCTGGCGGTCGGGGCCGTGCTGGAGCCGCTTGGCCTAGGCGCGCCGTTCCTGGCCGTCGCCGGCTGGGGCATAGACGCCATGACCGCCATCGCCCGCTGGTTCGCCGGCGCCCACGGCGCCCAGCAGGTGGTCGCCAGCGGCCCGCCCTTCACCCTGGCCCTGTCGTTCCTGGGCATCATGCTGCTGTGCCTGTGGAAGGGCCGGCTGCGCTGGCTTGGTGTTCCGCTGGCTCTCGCCGTCGCGCTCTGGCCGCGCCCGGCGCCGCCCGACCTGTGGATCGCCGCCGACGGCGCCACGGCCGCCGCGCGCCGGGGCGGGGAGGCGGTGCTGCTGCGCCCCGACGCCCGCCGCTTCGGCGCCGATCTCTGGGCCCGTCGCCGGGGTCTGACGCCCATCGCCGGCAAGGACTTCGCCTGCGACCGCGTCTCCTGTGCGCCGCTCGCGTCGGCCCCGGTCGCCGTCAGCCTGTCCTGGACCCGCCGCGCGCCCGACTACGCCGGCCTGCAGCGTCTCTGCGCCGGGGCGCAGGTGGTGGTGTTGCGCGGACCGCGTCCCGCCGTCCTGCCGGCCGCCTGTCACGACGCCGTCGTGCTGGCGGGCGAGGATTTCGCCGCTCGCGGTTCGGCCGAGCTCTGGCGCCGCCGCGACGGCTGGTGGATCGTCTGGGCCCAGCCCCTGCGGGGGAGGCGTCCCTGGGTGACGACTGCTGACAGAATTGCGCAAGAACCGGGCGGATAACGCCAGCTGACCGGTGTAGCCGGCCCTCTGCTTTCTCGAGTGAAGGACTACCGATGACCGACGCCGCCAACTTCGCCGCCCGCCGCGCCGCCTTCCGCGCCCTGCACGCCGACGGCTTCTTCGTCCTGCCCAATCCGTGGGACGCCGGCGGCGCGGTCCGGCTGCGGAAGCTGGGCTTCAAGGCCCTGGCCTCGACCAGCGCCGGCATGGCCTGGTCCTGGGGCCGCGCCGACGGTGAGGTCACGGTCGATGAGGTGCTCGAGCATCTGCGCGCGCTGGTCGCCGCCACCGACCTGCCGGTCAACGCCGACTTCGAGGCCGGTTTCGCCGACGCGCCCGAAGGCGTCGCCGCCAATGTCGCCCGCGCCGTCGAGACCGGCGTCGCCGGCCTCTCGATCGAGGACCGTATCGGCAAGGATCTCTACGAGCTGCCAGACGCGGTCGCCCGCATCGCCGCCGCCCGCGCCGCCATCGACGCCTCGGGCCAGGACGTGATCCTGGTCGGCCGCACCGAAGGCTTCCTGATCGGTCGCGACGACCTCGCCCCGACCATCGAACGGCTCAAGGCCTATGCCGACGCCGGCGCCGACTGCCTCTACGCGCCGGGCGTGACGAAGTACGACGACATCGCCGCCATCGTCGCGGCCGTGGCGCCCAGGCCGGTCAACGTGCTGCTGTGGGGACCCGACATGAAGCTCGCCGACCTGCCGGGCCTGGGCGTGCGCCGCGCCAGCACCGGCGCGGCCCTGGCGGCGGCCGCCTGGGCCGGTTTCGACGCGGCGGCCAAGGAACTGGCCGGTCTGGATCGCTGATCAGCGGACAGTGATGTCCGGAGCGCCGCGACGGATGCGGTATTCGAGCGTGATCAGCAGATCGCGGCCGGCGGTCGGCCGTCCGTCCCGCGTGACGGCGTCCACGTCGTGCCTGGCCAGCAGCTTGAGGGCGGCCAGACCAAATTCGGGGCTGTTTGACGGTGTTACGTTCAGCACGGCGCAGTTCGTCAACACGCCCTTGCTGGCGATCGTGCAACGCGCCTGGACGTCTCCAGTCCTACCAACCCGCATGGCGCGATCGGGATAGAAGCCGCCGAGCTGGCTGGAGGCGTGGAACCCGATGTCCGCGAGCGTCAGCGGCGGTTCGGCCGCCGGCGCTTGCAACGCCAAGGCCAGCATCACTCCGATCATCGCGGTCATCCCCTCTGGCATCCCCTCTCTGGTTGTCGATCGTGGCTAGGACGCTTCGGGGGTGAGGTTCGAGGGCGCGGACCTGCCAGGTTCGCGCTCCTGCGCCGTCATCGGTGCGGTTCGACCCGCTCTAGAGGAGCTCCAGCGACCAGATCTGGTCGACCAGGTCGTGGCCGAACTGGCGGCCCGGCGTTTCGCGGACCAGTTGGAAACCCGCCCGTTCATAGAGCCGACGAGCGGCGGTCAGGGCGCTGACGGTCCAGAGGTCCAGCCGTTGGTAGCCGAGCGCGCGGGCGCGGGCCACGCAGGCCTCGACCAGCCGTCCGCCCACGCCCAGTCCGCGCGCCTGCGCTTCCACATAGAGCAGCCGCAGCTTGGCGACGCCCGGCGCATCGCCGCGCACCAGGAAGATCGAGCCGACCATCCGGCCGCCGGCCTCCGCGATCCAGGCGTCGTCCCGGGTAGGATCGAAGTTGTGGTGGAAGTCGGCCAGGATCCCCGCGACCAGCGCCTCGTAGTCGCCGTTCCAGCCGTACTCGGCCGTGTAGAGGGCCTGCTGGCGGGAGGCGACGAGGCCCAGGTCGCCAGGCCGCAGGGCCCGCAGCGTCACCTCCGGCGCGCCGCCCTCGAACACGTCGTTGATCGCGCCGGCCGCCTCGATCAGGCGCGCCCGCTGCAGCGGATGCAGCCCCTCGATCAGGGCGCCGACGCTGGCCCGGGTGTTGGCCTCAAGAGCCGCGAAGGTCGCGCGGCCCTCGTCGGTCAGGGTCAGCAGCTGGTGGCGGCCGTGCGCCGGGTTTTCGCGCGCCGTGACCAGGCCCCGCTCGGAGAAGCGCTTGATCGTGCGGCTGACCTGGGCCGGATCCAGGCGCAGGGCGCGGGCGAGGTCGGCGGCCACGGGATCGGTCCGGTTGGCCAGTTCGTAGAGGACCCGCGCCTCGCTCAGCGTGAACGGGCTGCCGTCATAGCTGGCGTCCAGCAGGCCCAGGCGGCTTGTGTAGACGCGGTTGAAGGCCCGCAGGGTGGCGACGTCGGTGTCGTGGCGATCGGTCATGCGGCCTCCAATGTTGATCGCGTCAATATTGGAGTTTTGTTGATTGAGTCAACACAAGCGTGAGGGGCGCTTCTCGCAACGAAAAGGGACGCGACCTTCCGATCGCGTCCCTTCGAAATCCCGGCCTTCAGGCTGTCGCCGTCAGTGATAACGACGGATCAGGCCCACCAGCTTGCCCTGCACCTCGACCTGGTCGGGGCCGAAGATGCGGGTCTCGTACTTGGGGTTGGCCGCTTCCAGGGCGATCGAGCCGCCTTTCTTGCGCAGGCGCTTCAGCGTGGCTTCCTCGCCGACCAGGGCGACGACGATCTCGCCGCTGTTGGCCGTGTCGCCCTTCTTGATGATCACATAGTCGCCGTCGAGGATGCCGGCCTCGATCATCGAGTCCCCCTGCACCTCGAGGACGTAGTGCTCGCCGCCGCCCAGCATGGTCTCGGGCACCGGCAGGCGGTCGCGTTCGTGCTGGATGGCGTCGATCGGCGTGCCGGCGGCGATGCGGCCCAGGATCGGCAGCTCGCGGCTGTCGTTGGCGACCGGCAGGGTCGGGGCAGGGGCCGAAGGAGCGGGGCCGCCGCCTTCCAGCACCTGCGGCCGGAACGCGCCTCGGCCCTTGGGCGGGGCGGCCGTCGTGGCCTGCTGCGGCAGCTTCACCACCTCCAGCGCCCGGGCCCGGTGGGCTAGGCGACGGATGAAGCCGCGCTCTTCCAGGGCCGTGATCAGCCGGTGGATGCCCGACTTCGACGCCAGGTCCAGGGCCTCCTTCATCTCGTCGAAGGAGGGGGAGACGCCGGTCTCCTTGATCCGTTCGTGGATGAACATCAGCAGCTCGTGCTGCTTGCGGGTGAGCATGACGGCCTCGCAAGTCGTCGCGGAACAAACCGCAAACCTTTCGAGTGTTCTCTAGGTGTTCTTGGTTAAGGTCAAGTGAATTACAGCGACCGGCGTTCTGCCAATTTGCTTGCAGCGCCCATGTCAGGACCTGCGTCCTAAGCGACTGATTTTACGCCGGATAAGTCCGCCGTTCTCAGTCGGTCGCGCAGGGCCGCGAAGACGAACCGAGCCGTGATTTTCCGTAGACGGTGCGATCGCGCCGCGCCCGAAGCGCCGAGAATATCACCGCCGATACCGCGATTCCCGGCCCGCGGCCCCTGATTCACAGCCGCTGGAAAGACCGATTCCATCGCGGGCCGGCGCCGCTTTCCCACGAGAACACCACCATCTCGGCCCGGCCGACCAGGTTCTCGAACGGCACGAAGCCCATACCGATCTGCGCGGGCAGATTGGCGTCCACGGCCGGGTTCCAGGCGCAGCGAGCCTGGCCGGGCGGGATCGGGCCCGGGTCGAAGCGGCTGTCGAGCGAGTTGTCGCGGTTGTCGCCCATCACGAAGTAGCAGCCCTCCGGCACGCGATAGACCGCGGTGTTGCCGGCCGCCGTGCGCGGGCCGTAGCTGTTGATCAGGTGGGTCCCGCCACCCGGCAGGGTCTCGGCGAAGTGCTCGGTCGGCAGCACGCCGAACGGCGTGTCCTCCATCCGCGTCCCCAGCGGCCGCAGAGCCACTGGCGCGCCGTTGATGCGCAGCACCCCGTCCACCACCTGCAACTCGTCGCCGGGCAGGCCGATCAGGCGCTTGATCACGTCGGTGCGGCCATCGCCCGGTTTCTTGAACACCACCACGTCGCCGCGCGCGGGCTCGCGGCCCATCAGCCGGCCATGGCCGATCTGCGGGCTGAACGGCGCCGAGTGGCGGCTCCAGCCATAGGCGAACTTGTTCACGAGGATGCGGTCGCCGATCAGCAGGGTCGGCTCCATCGAGCCGGACGGGATCAGGAACGGCTGGCACAGCACGGTGCTCGGCACGACCACGATGGCCGCCGTCAGCGCCAGGGTCTTGGCCCATTCGATCAGATGGGTACGAAGCGACGTCTTGCCGGCGGTCATGCGAAAAGCCCCTCGATGTCGAACACCGAGGGGCATTGAGAAGCGCGAGCTTGGCCGAAACGTGGCCGAGCGCCGTTACGGGAAGTCTAGCCGATCAGCTCGCGCGTGGCGGCCGTGACGTCGGCCTGGCGCATCAGGCTTTCGCCGACCAGCATGGCCGTGGCCCCGCAGGCTTCCATCCGCACTACGTCGGCATGGGTGAAAAGGCCGCTCTCGGTGACCAGCAGCGAGCCGGCCGGCGCCAGCTGGGCCAGGCGCTCGGTCACGGCCAGATCGACCAC
This sequence comes from Caulobacter sp. GW821-FHT10A10, assembly GCF_059415745.1. Classification (NCBI taxonomy): domain Bacteria; kingdom Pseudomonadati; phylum Pseudomonadota; class Alphaproteobacteria; order Caulobacterales; family Caulobacteraceae; genus Caulobacter; species Caulobacter sp. GW821-FHT10A10. Next base: position 267,566 of record NZ_JBWKNV010000008.1, read on the forward strand.
GAAGCTCTTGAGGTCGCGGTTGTTGACCCCGAACAGGGTGGCGCCCAGCTTGCCGGCGCGCTCAGTCTCGGCCTCGTCGTGCACCTCGACCAGGGCGTCCATGCCAAGGCGCGCGGCCTCGGCCATCAGCTCGGCCGCCAGGGCGTCGTCGATCATCGCCAGGATCACCAGGATGGCGTCGGCGCCCAGGGCGCGGCTCTCAGCCACCTGCCACGGGTCGACCAGGAAGTCCTTGCGGATGCAGGGCAGGGCGGTCGCCGCCCGGGCGGCCACCAGATACTCGTCGGCGCCCTGGAAGCTCGGGCCGTCGGTCAGCACCGAGAGACAGGCCGCGCCGCCGTCCTCATAGGCTTTCGCCAGCACCGGCGGATCGAAGTCGGCGCGGATCAGGCCCTTCGAAGGCGAGGCCTTCTTGATCTCGGCGATCAGGGAAAGCTTCCCCGGCGCGTGTTTGGCCTCCAGCGCCGCCTTGAAGCCGCGCGGCGCCGAAGCGGTCTTGGCGGCGGCGTCCACGTCGCCTTGCGAGCGCACGGCCTTCCGGCCGGCGACGTCCTCGCGCTTGTAGTCGGCGATCTTGGCGAGAATGTCGGTCATGCGGTCACAGGTTCGGCGTTGGTAGCGGCCACGAGGCCGGCGAGGGCGGCCTTGGCGCGGCCGTCGTCGAGCACGGCTCCGGCCAGCTCCACGCCTTCGCGCAGGGTCTCGACCTTGTCGGCCACCAGGAAGGCGGCGGCGGCGTTGAGCAGCACGATGTCGCGATAGGCGCCGGTCTCGCCGTCGAGCAGGCGGGTCAGGGCCGCGGCGTTGAAGGCCGGGTCGCCGCCGGTGATCTCGGCCAGCGAGGCGCGCTGCAGGCCCACGGCCTCGGGCGTGATGGTGAAGAGGCGGATCGCCCCCTCGCGCCATTCGGCCACCTCGGTCTCGCCGGTGATGGTCAGCTCGTCCATGCCGCCGCCGTGCACCGACCAGGCGCGTTCGGCGCCCAGGGCGCCCAGCGCACGAGCGATCGGCTCGACGAAGCGCGGCGCCGAAACCCCGACTACCTGCCGCTTGGCGCCGGCCGGATTGGTCAGCGGACCCAGCAGGTTGAAGATGGTGCGGAAGCCCAGCTGCTGGCGGATCGGCGCCACGTGCTTCATCGCCCCGTGGTGCGACTGGGCGAACAGGAAGCAGATGCCGGCGCTGTCCAGCGCGGCGCGCTGCTGCGTCAGCGTCGCGTCGATATTGACGCCCAGGGCCGCCAGCACGTCGGCGGTGCCCGACTTGCTGGTCACAGCGCGGTTGCCGTGCTTGGCGACCTTCAGCCCGCCGCCGGCGGCCACGAAGCCCACGGCGGTGGAGATGTTCAGGGTGTGGAGGCCGTCGCCGCCGGTGCCGCAGACATCGACGACGTCATAGGGGTGTTCCAGATGCACGGCGGCGCGGCGCATGGCGCGGGCGCAGGCGGCGATCTCGCCCACGGTCTCGCCGCGCAGGCGCATGGCGGTGACCGCGGCGGCCACCTGGGCCGGGGTGGGCTCGCCGCGCAGGCAGGCGCTGAAGAAGACCTCGGCGTCGTCTTCCGAAAGGGTCTGGCCGTCGGCCAGCTTGGCCAGCAGGGGCTTGAAGGCGTCGGACATGTCTCTAGCCCCGTCCTAGACCCAGATCTGGGCGTCGCGGCGCACGCCAGCCAGGTCGAGGAAGTTGGCCAGCAGCTGGTGGCCGCCCTCGGTGGCGATGGATTCGGGGTGGAACTGCACGCCGTGCACGGGACGGGTCTTGTGCTGCACGCCCATGATCTCGCCGTCGGCGGTCCAGGCGGTGACCTCCAGCTCGGCCGGCAGGTCTTCGCGGCGCACGGCCAGGCTGTGATAGCGGGTGGCGGTGAACGGGTCGGGCAGGTCCTTGAAGATGCCCTTGTTGGCGTGGCGGATCGGGCTGGTCTTGCCGTGCATGACCTCCTTGGCCCGCACCACCTCGCCGCCATACGCTTGGCCGATGGCCTGGTGCCCAAGGCAGACGCCCAGGATGGCCAGGTCGTCGGGCGCGCCGCGCAGCAGCGGCAGGCAGATGCCGGCCTGGTCGGGGGCCTTGGGGCCCGGCGACAGCAGAACCGCCTGCGGCTTCAGGCCCAGGGCCTCCTGCACCGTCAGGTCGTCGTTGCGATGGACGAGCGTCTCCGCCCCCAGCTCGTTCAGGTAATGCACGAGGTTGTAGGTGAAGCTGTCGTAGTTATCGATGACCAGGATCATGACGCCGCCTTTCAGGCCTCGCTTCTAGTCCGGGCAGGGGCGGCGCGTCATCCCTTTACGGAGAGAGTTTTTCTGTTTCCCCCTCAAAGCATGTTTCAGCCAGCGGCGAACGGCCGCGCCGTCGGGCCGTTGCCACCGGGGCGCGATCGGGCATGATTTCCCGCATGTCCGTCGCTGATTCCGCCCTCGACACCGCCGCCCTGTCCTACGCCCGCGCCCTGCTGCGCGCGCCGCGCCGGCGTCAGCGGATCATGCCGGTCCTGATGGCCGCGGCCTTCGCGGCCAGCGCCGCCGTCAGCTTCGCGGCCGTGATGGTCCTGGCCCCGCCGGCCGTCACCCAGCACCTGCCGAAGGAGCGCCTGGGCGACTAGGCCGCAGGCCGCTCAAAATGGGTTCCCAAGGTTGTGAATCCGGCTTGATCCACCGCAGATATCAAATCACCCTCCCGCATCTTTGGGATGCACGGGGGTGCACATGCGACAACTCGGACTCTTGGGCGGAGCGGCTCTGGCCCTCGCCCTGCCGGCCGGAACGGCCTTGGCCCGCCAGGCGGCTCCGGTCTCCGACCCGCCGATCCTCACCACGATCGCGCCGGGCGAAGGCCCGCCCGAAACGCCGCTGAAACTGTTCGGCGCCGTGCCGGCCCCGCCGCCCAAGGGCGACGAGGTCGAGGCCAATCTCGACATCGTCCTGCTGAAGGCCAAGATCTGGAACCCCAACAGCGGCAAACAGGTCGGCAAGGACAAGTACGAGGGCGCCTTCGACGACGTCGAACTGCGGGCCTATCAGGACCGCCTGCATCCGTCGGAGCCGGGCCGGCCCTACGTTGCGCCGGCCCTGGTGTCGCGTCCTGGCCAGACGGTGCGGGTCAAGATTCGCAACCTGCTGCCGGCCGAGGCCAACTGCCCCGGCCACCCCGAGGACATCAACGAGCCGCACTGCTTCAACACCACCAACCTGCACAGCCACGGCCTGTGGGTCAGCCCGGCGGGGATCAGCGACAACGTCCTGCGCCAGCTGCCGCCCAATCCGACCTTCACCTACGAGTACGAGTACAACATCCCCGGCGACCACCCGGCCGGCACCTTCTGGTACCACCCGCACGTCCACGGCTCGACGGCGATCCAGGTCTCCAGCGGCCTGGTCGGCGCGCTGGTGATCAAGGGCGACCGCCTGCCGCGCGTGGTCGAGGCCGGCGGCGACCTGCCGGCCCGCAAGGTGGTTCCGGGCGACATCGACGTGCTGCTGGCAAAGTCGCCCGACCACGTCTTCGTGCTGCAACAGATCCAGTACGCCTGCCGTGACGCCGAGGGCAAACCCAAGGCCCGCATCCTCACGCCGTCGCGCAAGAACTGGTACTGCGACGCGGGCGACACCGGCGTGCTCGACAGCTACGACATCATCGGCGGCGGCAACTGGTCCAATTCCGGCCGCTTCACCACCGTCAACGGCGCCACGCTCGAGACCCTGAACCAGAAGGCCGTGGCCGGCGCGCCCGAGCGCTGGCGCTTCATCCACGGCGGGGTGTCCGACACGGTCAAGATCTCGATCCGCAAGCGTATCGGGACCAGCCCGCTGGCCGCCCTGGCCAAGGTCGGGCCGCTGGGCCAGGACGCCCTGATCGCCAAGGAATGCGCGCCGTCCAGCGAGGCGGTGTCGCAGTTCGAGATCGCCGCCGACGGCCTGACCCGCCAGAAGGTGCTGGAGCGCAAGGCCACGGTCATGCAGCCCGGCTATCGCAGCGACCTGCTGGTGGCCTTCGCCGAGCCCGGCTCCTACTGCGTCATCGACGAGCTGGTGAACGTCCAGCAGTCGGGCGTCGAGGGCAGCGCCGAGCGTCGCCAGCTGCTGTTCGTGGTCGAGGTCGCGCCGGGCGCCGGCCCGGTCGCGCCGCCGGCCGATCAGGTCAAGACGCTGTTGGTCAACGCCGCCAGCAACCTGCCGATCACCGACGCGACACTGAAGGAGCAGGTCGTCGCCGACCTGCGCCGCGACCTGACCCTGGCGTCGTTCGCGCCGCACCCCAGCCTGCTGGCCGACAAGATCGACAACGAGCAGACCCTGGTCTTCTCGCTGCAGGCGCCGCCGTCCAAGCCGGGCGGCAAGTCGGGGCCGGGCATCGGCCGCACCGACACCGACGTCAAGCGCTTCGATCCCAACGACTTCTCGCGCACCCTGGTGCTGGGCGACACCGACCGCTGGACGCTGTCGGTCCAGAAGGGCGACTTCAAGGTCGGCCACCCGTTCCACATCCACGTCAATCCGTTCGAGCTGGAATCGGCCACCAAGGGCGGCGTCGACCTGACCAAGGATCCGAACTCGGAATATTTCGGCCTGACCGGGGTCTTCAAGGACACGCTGTTCGTCGAGCCGGGCGTCGTGGTGAAGGTGCGCAGCCACTACGCCCGCTACATCGGCGACTTCGTCCTGCACTGCCACATCCTCAACCACGAGGACAAAGGCATGATGGAGATGGTCCGCGTGGCCGACCGCGGTCCCGACGGCAAGCCGATCGCCTTGGGCCATGGTCTCACCGACGTCGCTGGGCCGGAAGGCGCGGCCCGTCCGCCGGGCCATATGGACCACTGACGAAAAAGGGGGCGGCCTTCGCGGCCGCCCCCTTCATTTACTCGATATCCGAAGCCCGTCAGGCGAAGCGCCAGGCTTCCTCGGCGGCGCGCTTGAGGGCGCGGGACTTGTGCAGGGTCTCGTCGTATTCGGCGTCGGCGTCGCTGTCGGCCACAACGCCGCCGCCGGCCTGGACGTACATCATGCCGTCCTTGACCAGGGCCGTGCGCAGCACGATGCAGGTGTCCACCGAGCCGTCGGCGCCGATATAGCCAACCGCGCCGGCGTATCCGATGCCGCGCTTTTCGACCTCCAGTTCGTCGATGATCTCCATCGCCCGCACCTTGGGCGCGCCCGACAGCGTGCCGGCGGGGAGGGCGGCCATCAGCACGTCCACCGGATCGACGTTCTGCGGCGCGTCGCCCTCGACGTTCGAGACGATGTGCATCACGTGGCTGTAGCGCTCGATCGTGAAGCTGTCGGTCACGCGGACGTTGGCGTGCTTGGCGCCGCGGCCCGGGCCGCCGTTGTTGCCGGCCTGGCCCAGCATGGCCACGCGGCCCACGTCGTTGCGGCCCAGGTCAAGCAGCATCAGGTGCTCGGACCGCTCCTTGGGATCGGCCAGCAGCTCCTTCTCCAGCGCCAGGTCTTCTTCCGGCGTGGCGCCGCGTGGGCGGGTGCCGGCGATCGGGCGAATGGTGATCTTGCCGTCGCGCAGGCGCACCAGGATCTCGGGGCTGGACCCCACCAGGTTGAAGCCGTCCAGGTCCAGGAAGAACAGGAACGGCGACGGGTTGGTCCGGCGCAGCGAGCGGTAGAGGGCGAAGGCGTCCAGACCGAAGGGGGCGCGGAACCGGTGGCTGGGCACCACCTGGAAGATGTCGCCGGCCCGGATGTACTCCTTGGCCTTCTCGACCACCTCGCGATAGTCCTCGCGGCTGACCGGGGTGGTGAACTCCATCGGGCCCTGCGGACTGCGCGGAGCGTCGTGGGCCAGCGGACGGCGCAGGTCGGCCATCACCGATTCGATGCGCTCGCGAGCCGCCGCATAGGCGTCCTTGGCCGACACGCCCGGGGTGGGGCGCGCCGTCGTGGTCAGCACGATCTCCTGGGCGATGGCGTCGAACACGGCCACGATCGAGGGCCGGGTCATGATGCCGTCGGGCAGGCCCAGGCTGTCGGGATTGATGTCCGGCAGCTTCTCGACCAGGCGCACGGTGTCGTAGCCCAGCGCGCCGAAGATGCCCGCCGCCATCGGCGGCAGGCCGGCCGGCAGCTCCATCTTCGACTGCGCGATCAGGTCGCGCAGGCTGTCCAGCGCGCCGCCTTCCAGCGGCGTGAACTTGCCGGCGGCGATGTCGCCGTCGCGGGCGATCTCGGCCTGGTCGCCGCGGCAGCGCCAGACGACGTCCGGCTTCATGGCCACGATCGAGTAGCGGCCGCGCCAGGCGCCGCCCTCGACGCTTTCGAACAGGAAGGCGTAGGGACGACCGTGGCCGATCTTCAGATAGGCCGAGACCGGGGTCTCCAGGTCGTCGATCAGCCGCGTCCAGACCAGTTGCGGGAGGCCGGCGTCGTAGCCGGCCGCGAAGGCGTCGAAGCCCGGCTCGAGGCTCATTGAGCCGCGCCCGGCTTCGTGGCCGTGTCCTTGCCCGACTTGGCCAGGGCGTCGGTGTCGACGCCGAGGGCCTGGCGGGCCAGGGTCAGGTTGGTCTTCGGCTTCAGCTTGGCCATGGCGGCCACGCGGCTGGCCTGCCCGACGTCGCGCATGTAGGCCATGCTGGTCTGCGGACGCAGGGTCTCGGTGGCGCGAGCGATCTCGGCGGCGTCGCCGGTGTGCACGCCCTCGATGCGGCCGACCACATAGGTCAGCTGCGGCGCGTTTGGCGCGGCCGGGGCGCGGGCGGTGAACACCTCGCCCGGCTTGGCGTTGAAGGCGCCGATCAGCAGGTCGCGGCCCAGGGCCTGGTACTGGCGGGCGTTCTCGCGCGACAGGCCGGCCACCTTCTGCACCTTCGAGCCGGCGGTGGCGGCGACGCTGTCCAGCGACTCGCCCTTGCGGACGCGCGCGGCCAGTTCGTCGGCCTTGGCCTTCAGGCGCTTGGACAGTTCCTGCAGCATCCACTGGTTGGCCAGCGGACCCTTGATCTCGGCCAGCGGGGGCAGGGCGGCGGGAATCACCTTCTCGACGCGGACGGCGAAGTATTCGCCCTTCTCGGCCTCGATCAGGTCGCTCTCGCCGCCGTTCGGCAGAGCGAAGGCGGTCTTCAGCACGTCCGGCGTCAGGCCCGGGAAGGGCTGGCCGGCCAGGTCCGTGCCCTGGGCGGTGATCGGCGCGCTGGTCACGACCACGGCGCCGGCCTTGGCGGCCGCGGCGGGGATGGCGGCGCCGGCGTCGCGCGCGTCCTGGTAGGTCTGGGTCTGCTCATAGGCCTTGGCCTGGGCGTTCTGGACGCGCAGGTCGGCCTCGATCTTCGGACGAGCGGCTTCCAGCGAAGCGGCCTTGGCCGGGGTGATCTTGGTCAGCTTGATCACCGACTGGCCCAGCTCGCCGGCGATCGGCGGGCTGACCTGGCCCTCGGCCAGCGAGAAGGCGGCGTCGGCGACCTTGCGGTCGGGCAGGGCGGTCTTGGGCTTGTCGGCGATGACCACCGGGGTCTTGCCGTAGGCCTTCGCGACGGCGGCCGGATCCTCACCCTTGCGCAGGCGATCGGCGATGGCGGCGGCGGCCTTGGCGTCCGGGGCGACGATCTGGATCAGCGAACGGGTTTCCGGCGCGGCCAGGGTCTCCTTGCGGAAGTCGAAGGTCTTCTGAACCTCGGCCGGGTCGACGGTGACGGTCGGCTCCAGGGCCTTGGCGCTGAAGCGCACGATCGCCAGCTGGCGCGTCTCGGGGCGCGTCAGGGCGGCGGCGTTGTCCTTCATGAAGGCCTGCAGCTGGGCGTCGGTCGGCGCGGCCGGCTGGGGCACGCTGGCCGGGTTGATCGCGAAGGCGGCCAGGTCGCGGCTTTCCAGGCCGTAGACGGCCTGCAGGGCCGAATAGATGCGCGGGGTGCGCAGGCCGTTGGCGACGCTGGCGTAGAACTGCGACTGGGCGATGTCGTCGCGCAGCGAGGCCTCGAAGCGGGTCGGGGTCAGGTTGTTGTCGCGCAGAAGGCGCTCATAGGCCTCCTTGTCGAACTGGCCGGTGATCGGGTTGAACGGACGCTGGCCGACGGGCAGCTCGCTCATCTGCTTGTGCAGGGTGGTGGCGATCAGCGTCTCGGACGGGCGCACGCCCATCTTGGCGATCAGCTCGGCCATCGATTCCTGGAGGGCCAGTTCCTGGACCATCTGGCGGTCCACGCCGCGCGCGACGGCTTCGTCGGGCGTCAGGCTCTGGCCCTGGCTTTCCAGCTGGCGGCGATAGGTGTCGAAGCGGCTCTTGAAGTCCTCGGGCGTGACCTTGCGCGCGCCGACGTCGACCACGTCGGCGGCGGGCGAGCGCTTGAAGACGTCACTGATGCCGAAGACGGCGAAGCTGGCGATCAGCAGGCCGAACAGGACGACCGCGAAGGGTGATTTGGCGAGGGAGCGAAAACCGGCGAGCATGACGTTTGGAACTACCTTCTGAGTTTCGCCCGATGTCGTTCGCACGGACGGTCGCCACGGCGACGCACTCGATGCGAGCAAGCGGGTATAGTAGAGGCCAAGGCGAGTGAGCAAGCCGAAGCGGACTTGACTTCCGAAGGGACCACGTCCCCAAAGCCACTCTCATGACCGTTTCTCTGACGACGCCCCGGCCGTTGATCGCCGGAAATTGGAAGATGTTCGGCCTGGAGGCCTCGCTGGACGAGGCCCGGGCCGTCGCCGCGGCGGTCGCCGAGGCTCCGCCGGCCGCCCGGGTCGCCATCTGTCCGCCCGCCACCCTGCTGCAGCGCATGGCCGAAACGCTTTCCGGTGAGCCAGTGATCGTCGGCGGCCAGGACTGCCACCCGGCCCCGCAGGGCGCCTTCACTGGCGATGTCTCGGCCGCGATGCTGGTCGACGCCGGCGCCCGGCTGGTGATTCTCGGCCACTCCGAGCGGCGCGGCGGCTACGGCGAAACCTGCGAGCTGGTCTCGGCCAAGGTCGAGGCCGCCCTGGCGGCCGGGCTGGAGCCGATCATCTGCTGCGGCGAGACCCTGGCTCAGCGCGAGGCCGGGCAGGCCGAGTCGATCGTCACCGGCCAGATTCGCAACTCGCTGCCGGCCGGCCTGGCCGGCCAGGCCTTCGCCGTCGCCTACGAGCCCGTCTGGGCCATCGGCACGGGCCTGACCCCGACCCCGGCCGACATCACCGCCATCCACAAGGCCATCCGCGCGATCCTGGTCGAACGCTTCGGCGACCAGGGCGCGAGCGTGCCGATCCTCTACGGCGGCTCGGTGAAGCCCGACAACGCCGCCGAGATCCTGGCCACCGAGGAAGTCGGCGGCGCCCTGGTCGGCGGCGCCTCGCTGAAGGCCAAGGACTTCCTGGCGATCATCCGCGCGGCCTGATTTCGGTTTCCGGCTTGAGAGGGAGGGGAGGCCGCTCCCCTCCGGTAAAATCCCCGCGAAAGCGGGGACCCAGGCTTTTCACCGCCCCACTTCGCCTCCCTCGCCCTTGTGGCGAGGGCCCATGCCGGCGACCGCTCAAACCTCGGCCGTCCTCGACAGGTATGAGCAGCTGAACGATGGATCCTGGGCGCAAGGCCCAGGAAGGCGGTGTTGGATTGGGCTGATGGGGATTGGTGAGCGTCTATCCCCGTCGCGCCCGGACCAAACCCCAACCAATCCAATCCCTTGCAACTTTCTCACCGTCCTGGATCAGACGCGCTCAAACCCGCTGCATAATCACTGGGTCTCGCCGCACCGAAGGGGCGCGCGGCCAGCGACCA
>NZ_JBWKNV010000009.1:0-267152 GCF_059415745.1 Caulobacter sp. GW821-FHT10A10
TGGCAGGCCGGCGATCGTCCCTGGCTGATGGAGCTGGTCGCCCCCTTCGGCGGCCAGGACGAGATCCTCGCCGACCTCGCCGCCAACGTCTTCCCCGGCAAGACCTTCAAGTTCCACACCATCGGCGCAGACGGCCAGCGCGTGGTCGTCTCCTATCCCCCGCAGCCCCAAGCCTGAGTTCGTGTCGTCGTGCTGATCGCTACTCTCGCCGCGGCGGGCGCGCTGGGCCTTTCCTGGCCCAGCCTGCCGCATTCCATCCCGTTCCCGACCGAGGGGATGCATCGGCGCGCCGGCTACCGGGGTCCACGTCTAGGTTTCCGCTAAAGGGCGCCTAACCGTCTCTGAGCGCAGACATGTGATGCTGGCGGAGTGAGTGGTCGGCTCTCATTACACCGTAGATGAACTATGCTCTTTCCATTGATGCTCAGCGGGATTCGGAAACGACGAGGGCATTTCCCTGAGGTCTGGCTAGCGATTGTCGAGTCAGAGGCTGGCTCTAGTCATCGAACAGATCGCCGCGCAATCAGGTGACATACTCGGTTCGGAAGAACGAGCGCGAGAGTGGTTACGATCTCATCCGATACCGGCGCGTGATGGCAAAGCAGCCCAGCAGCTCGTCGCCGAGGATGGGTAATGCAGTTATTGGCTACCTCAATGAGATGAGGTACGGCAGTCGCGTATAGGCGAGCACTGACTCATCGCTCCCGTTGGGAAGGTCTCTGGCGGCTCACCTGGAGTATGACTATAGCTTCCGGCTTTAATGTCCCTAAGCTCGGCGACAGAGCCATTGCTGCGCTTTCTTAATATTTGTGCATAAAGACCATGATTGTTTTCGCCTCGTCGTCAAGTTGCGCGCATGTATATTCTCATTTTTCTCTGATAATTATCATTATATCTGAAAATTAATACAGGCCCGAGCTCCTCGGCGGGGCAGCGCCTGGACACGCGTGGCGAGATTCCCGATCGTCCCGCGGACAGCCTCTTCGAGGTCCGTGCGGCCCATGACCTCGCCTTCTTCGACCGGCATCCTGACGTGGCCGCTTGGCGCGCAGAGATCGCCCTCAACGAACATGGCCCCGGCGCCGTTCATAAGGTCGAAGTGTGGATGAGGCCGCCGCGTGTCGGCTAGGCGCTCTCGCGCGAGCAAGGGGCATAAGCAGCCCCTTCCGGCTCGGGCTGGATCGTAGCGGTGTTATACTTAGGACAAGCGCTGTTCCTCTTCCGGCGCCGGAGGGCGGTGATCCGGACTGGTTGGGACGGGCAATTTGGCTTGAGCGAACACCCAAGCGGCAAAGGCCTCAGAGCGGGTTTGACCCTGGGCGATCAGCTCGGGTCTCGCCTGGGTCCTTGACGTCGTTGTCCTCCACGACCGGCTGAAGCCCGCGGGCGCTGCCTTGCCACACGACCTGCTCGTCCTGACTGCGGACGCTGATGCGCAGGGATATGGCGGTGTGATCGCAAAGCGCATGGTCGCGGAGAATTTCCGAGACCAGCAGCAAGGCTTGTCTGATCGCCGCGGGAGCGTCGGCCGCATCAACCTGTTCGGTCGTGGCCGCGCCGTCGCTGTCGATGTCGAAGTGAAAGGTGGTCATGCTCACACGCCCGCGTGGCGCCTCGATCCTGTGCTGTCGACGCGCGGCGGCCGGTGAGACCTGACCTCTCCGCGGACTGTTGCCCGTCGGTTCAACAGTTCAAGGCTCCCCTGGAGCCGGTCTTGATCCTTGGCTGAAGCCCCTGACAAGCCGGCCGTTCCCTGATCGCGCTCCGCTGATCAATTGATGATCCTGGTCACGCATCACGCCTCCTGTCGGCTCGGCTGGGGACGACGCAGGACAGACCCTTCACTAGCCTCGGTCTGGGGGCGAAAGACTTCAGGATCAAAGCCGCCAAGCGCGGCCAGGCGATCCCAATCGAGAATTTGCAGAACGCCGTTCTTGACCACCGCCAGGTGATCGTCGCGAAGGCCGCGCAGCACCCTATGGATATGAACCACAGAAAGTCCTAGGGCGTCGGCGATGTCGCTCTGCACAGCCGGCAGGGCGCAACGGCTGTCGCCGGCCAGGCCCAAGGTCTTTTGACGCCAGTAGATCTCGCAAAAGAAATTGGCCGTCCGCGCCGACGCAGATCGCCGTCCCAGGCTGATGAGGCCGTTTCGCTGGGCGCGCGCCTCGGTCAGCACCGCGCGGCAGAGCGTGGCCAGAAGACTGGCATGGTCGCGCAGCATGGCCCGAAGATCCGGGGCGCTGATTTTCCGCACCTCGCAAGGCGCCAGCGCGCGCACCTCGTAGTCGACCCCGACAAAGAGGCCGGCCAGGTCAATAAGGTCGCCAGGCGTGGCCACGCTGAAGATCTGGCGCCCGCCGTCGCTGAGCACCGTCTGCTTCACGGCCAGACCGCGCGCCAGGAGCCGCAAGCACGAGCGCTCGCCGGGAGCCAGGATGAGATCACCAGCCTCGAATGTCTCAGACGTGGGGGCGCACTCCGACAGGCGCTCGCGAACGCCTTCGCGCAAAGGCCCGAACCGGTCGAGGCTGGCTATCAAAAGACGGTTCAAGCCGGCGGTTCCGCTGGCGAGCGGGTAACGACGGCGATGCGTTCTTCGTCGCGCCAGATCTCGATCTCCTGGCAGCTGCGATGCTCGGCCAGCAAGGCTTGAGCACGGTGCTGAGGATCTACGGTTTCGACATCCAGATCGACAAACGTCGTCCTGCAATCGTCGGTGACGCCGATAAAGATAAGCGGAGTGAGCAACGAAACCTCCAGGCGCGAGGAGTCTAGGCCCCTCGCAGCAGGTTCGCGTTGATCTAGGTTATCGGCTCGATCGTTTGACGGCCTTAAAGCTCTTTGTCCGTAAAGGGAGAGGGGAGTTTCCCCATGTCGCTATGCCGCCAGCCCCAGTGATCACGCCTCTCATCGAAAAGATGGCAAGACGCGACGTCATCTCTCCGATCGAGCGCGAGGCGCTGGCCGGCCTTCTCGGGCCAACGCGCAGGGTCGCCGCCGGCAAGGCGCTGGTCGAGCCCGGCGACCGGCCCGATTTTAGCACCTTCGTCGTCAGCGGCTTTTGCGCCCGTTTCACGCTGACGCCGACCGGCGGGCGTCAGCTCACCGAGATCAATATCGGCGGCGATTTTGTCGACCTGCACAGCCTTCTGATGCGGCAGATGGATCACGGCGTCGTGGCCTTGGCCGATTGCGTCGTCGCGCCCGCCGCCCACGAGGATCTGCGTCGCCTTAGCGAACAGCAGCCGCATCTGATGCGGTTGCTCTGGCTGGAAACCGTGGTCGACGCGGCGATCCATCGCCAGTGGCTGGTGGCGCTTGGGCAACAGAACGCGGCCAGTCGCTTGGCGCACCTGATCTGCGAACTCTATCTGCGGCTCGAGGCGGCCGGCATCGCCCGGAACTTCGGATTTGTTCTGCCCATGACACAGGCTGATTTGGGCGACGTGCTCGGCTTGACTCAGGTCCACGTCAATAGAGTGCTTATGGACCTGCGGCGCCAGGGGCTCGTGGACTGGAAGGCCGGTCACATGACCATCAACGATTGGGAGTCCTTGGCGCGGCTTGGCCAGTTCGACCCAGCCTATCTTCGCCTCCAGAACGACCCCGTCTGATCGCCGCCGCCGATCTTGACCATCAGCGCTTTAACGCCCGGTCGACCGTCGTTTTCGTGCGCGCGTCGGCGGCGCGCGCGATCTGAGAAGCTCGTGGATGATCAACGCGGCGGCCTGCTTTCGAGACGCCGCCAGGCCCTGAACACGTGGCTGCCCATCGCCTTCGAATACCCTCCAGAGCCAGTGGCCTGCCGGGGTTGGCGAGACGGTGAAGCGGATGACCACTTCGCCAGCGGCGTTCTTCGAGCGCGTCGCCGCCGGCGTGAGGGCGCACTGCGCTTGCGTGGTCATGCCGGCGCTCCCAAAGGATAGGCAAAGCTATCCGGGGCGCGCCAGGGCTCAGGGCTTGGCGCCCGTCGAGCGTGGACCTCGACCCTGGGGCTCCGCGGCCAGGCGTGCGCCAGGCGTCGGGCTTGAGCGATAGCGCCCCGGCGCCCGGTGAAGAAGAAGAAACTCGCCCGTCTCGGCGATCTTTACGCACCGCAGGGCAGGACATCCAGGATGGTCGTCATGGCGATCACTCGGCCGCGTAGACCAGAGGGGGGGCGTGGGCCCAAAGATGAGCGCGATAGGTCTCAAAGCACTGCTCGCCGCAGATCAGCCGCATCACCGCGCCCTCGGCGATGTAGCGAGCGCGCGTGGGATCTTCCGCTACGAGCGGCAGCAGGGCCTCAGTGTTCCAGGCCTTGGAATGCTCGATGTCGAGATGGGCGTGAAGCGCGAAGTATTTGCGGGCGTCGGGCGAAACGCCGACACGCTTGAGACCGGCGTCAACGCAAGACACCCGCGTTGGCGCGGTCAGCTCCACCACCCCCAAGGCGCCGATTGAGTGCCATGCATAACGGCGCGTGGTGGCGAAGGCGGTCATGGTGTTGGCCAGGCACAGTGACTGCCAAAGCGTGGTGTCGATGGTGGGGGTCAGGCCCAGGGTCGCAGTCGTTCGCGAGAGCATCGGGCCATGCATCCCCTTGGCGCTGCCGCGACCCATCTCGTCCCAGTAGTTGCGGGCCAGTTCGAGCTTGGCGCGGTCTGGGATCTTGACCTGGGTCAAGGCGACCAGATCGTCGAATCCGGCCTCGCCGCCGCCTCCTGGGTCAGAAACCACTTGATATCCTCAAGGCTGGCCGCGCCCTGCAGCCAGCCGAACAGGGAATCCCCTTGGCCGGGGCCGTGGTCCTTCAGCGCCTCGAACCACGCCACGAATGCTTCGGCCTCTTGCGGGACCGCCTCGACCAAGGGCGCGACTAGATCGCGGAAGGCTTCGATGAACTCGCCCTCGACCGCTTTCATGAGGCGCTCTTCCTCGATGGTGCAGCGCCAATCAGCGCTCGGCGTCGCGGGCGACAGGCGGCGGTGGTTCCAGTGCGCCAGACCTTTGTGCAAGGCGTCGGCGTCAGGAAATTGCGGGCTGAAGCCGCCAAGGCGCGAGAGGCGATCGCCACCGAACACGGTTGGCACTCCGATAAGGCGGGAAAAGGTCGGCGTGAACGCAGATCGCACGTCCTGGCCTTCTCCCGCGGTTGCACTGGCCGCGTCATCAGCGGCGAGCAGCACAAACGACACGCCCCGGCGCGTGTTCCAATGTCGACAAGCCGGCTCAGCGCCGCGCGTCAAAAGAACCTTGCTGCCTTTGGCGATCGAACGGTTTTCGCCGCGGACCGTCATTTGATGGGGCGCCTGGCCTGGACCTTGGCTTTCGGAACAACGGCGACGGCGGGTGGTTGATCCGCCGAACCCAGGAGATCGAGGATGTCCGAAGAGACCATCGGCCGCGCGCTGCAAAGCGACGCGCCGCTGACCGCCGCCGTGCACCAGCGCGATATCGCCCACGAGGTCGCTGAGGAGCGCGGCTGGCGCGAGGCCGCCTTGGTGGGGCGCACCGTCACCATCAATCGGCCGCGCGCCGAGCTCTATGCGTTCTGGCGCGATTTTCGAAACCTGGCGCACTTCATGGAGGACGTCGAAAGTATCACGCCGAGCGACGATCGCCGCTGGCGCTGGGTGGTCAAGGGGCCGGCGGGTAAGACCGTGGCGTGGGAAAGCGTCCTCACCGACGAGGTCGAAAACGAGCTCCTGGCCTGGGAGTCGGTTGAAGGCGCCGACATCAAGAACTTCGGTCGCGTGGAGTTTCGCGATGGTCCGCCCGGACGGGGGACCGAAGTGACCGCCACCATCATCTACGAGCCGCCGGGGGGAGACCTGGGCAAGCTCATCGCCAAACTGTTCCAGAAGGAACCCAAGATCCAGGCGCGCCGGGAGCTGCGCCGGTTCAAGCAGTTGATGGAGACGGGCGAGATCTCCACCGCAAAAACCTCCAACGCCGCGCCGCAAGGCTGACCCCAACCCAATTGATGGAGCCGCCGATGCGCGCTTTGACCTGGCACGGCAAACACGACGTACGGATGGACACCGTTCCAGACCCCAAGATCGTCAATCCCCGCGATGCGATCATCAAGATCACCTCGACTGCGATCTGCGGCTCGGATCTGCATCTCTACGACAGCATGATCCCCTCCATGGAGCGCGGGGACATCCTGGGCCATGAGTTCATGGGCGAGGTTGTCGAGACCGGTCCCGGCTCGACCTTGCAGAAGGGCCAGCGCGTCGTCGTCCCGTTCGTGATCGCCTGCGGCAAGTGTTTCCACTGCGAAAAGCAGCAGTTCTCCGGCTGTGAGAACTCAAACCCGGCCGAAACCCAGGACCTGGGCGAGATCGCTTACGGGACGGCGATGACGGGCCTTTTCGGCTATTCGCACATGACCGGCGGCTATGCCGGCGGCCAGGCCGAATATGTCCGCGTGCCCTATAGCGACGTTGGCCCCATCGTCATTCCCGACGGGCTGGAGGACGACAAGGTGCTATTCCTGTCGGACATCCTGCCCACCGGTTGGATGGCGGCGGAGAACTGCCAGATCGAGCCGGGCGATACGGTGGCGGTCTGGGGTTGCGGGCCCGTTGGTCTGTTCGCGGTCCAGAGCGCGCTGATCCAGGGCGCGCACAAGGTCATCGCCATCGACCATCACCCCCATCGTCTGGATCTGGCCAGGTCCATGGGCGCGGAGGTGATCAACTATCACGATGTCAAGGTCCGCGAGGCCCTGATGGCTATGACCGGCGGCATCGGTCCGGACGCCTGCATCGACGCGGTGGGCATGGAGAGCCACGGTTTCTCGATCGACAATGTCGTGGACGCGGTAAAAGTGGCCACGCGGGTCGGCACCGACCGAGCCCATGTCCTGCGCGAGGTGCTGATGGCCTGCCGCACCGGCGGGCGGGTTTCGATTCCCGGCGTCTATGGCGGCATGGGCGACAAGATCCCGATCGGCGCCCTGATGGAGAAGGGCCTGCAGATCCGCACCGGCCAGACCCACGTCCACAAGTACCTGCGGCCGCTGCTCGACCTGATCGGCGATGGGGTCATCGACACCACCTTCCTGATCAGCCACCGGCTGCCGCTGGAGAGCGCCCCGGCCGGCTACAAGATGTTCAAGGAAAACCAGAACGAGGTGACCAAGGTCGTCCTCAAGCCTGACTGGCAGAAGGAAGCCGCCTGATGATCGAGGAACAACGCCCCCTGGCCGTGATTACCGGCGCCTCGTCGGGCATCGGCTACGAACTGGCCAAGCTGGCGGCCGAAGACGGTTACGACCTGGTGATCGCCGCCGACGAACCGTCCATCGTCGAGGCCCATGCCGGTCTCAAACAGCACGGCACGCGGGTCCAATCCCTGCAGGTGGACCTGTCGACCACGCAAGGCGTCGACCAACTACTGGACCTGGTCGGCGATCGCACCGTGGACGCCCTGATGGCCAACGCCGGCCGGGGCCTGGGTCACGGCTTCCTCGACCAGGACTGGGACGACGCTCGGTTCGTGATCGACACCAACATCACCGGCACGGTCTATCTGATCCAGCAGGTGGCCAGGGACATGCGCGACCGCGACCGCGGGCGGATCCTGATCACCGGCTCGATCGCCGGCTTGATGCCAGGCTCCTTCCAAGCCGTCTACAATGGCACCAAAGCGTTCCTCGACAGTTTCGCCTGGGCGTTGCGTAACGAGCTCAAGGAAACCGGCGTTTCGGTTAGCTGCCTGATGCCGGGTCCGACCGACACCGAGTTCTTCGACCGTGCCGACATGCTCGACACTAAGGTCGGGGCCGATCCCAAGAAGGCAGATCCCGCCGATGTCGCGCTCGCGGGCTATCGCGCCATGCAAAAGGGCGAGGGTGACGTCGTGGCCGGCTTCAAGAACAAGTTGCAAGCGGCGATGGCGGCGGTGACGCCCCAGAGCGTGCTGGCCGAGCAGCATCGCAAGATGGCCGAGCCGGGGTCGGGAGACCGATGATGGGCGCCCAAGACCCAGAAGGTTCGCAGAAGCCTGGGGACAGGGATGCGGCCTTGAGGCGCCGCCGCCGCCGGCGCTCGACCCGAACCGCAAGACCGATGCGACCTGCGACCCGACGGCTGACGATCCGGGTAACGGCGCGGACTGAGGGAACAGCGCAAACCGGTAGCTTCACGGCGATAGGAGAAGGTTATGAGCGACAAGCCCAATACGGAAGGGCGCCAGTCCAACGCGGCGTTGCCGCCGGGGGAGCGACCTGGGTTGGTCTCGGAGAAGGGGACGGTTCGCACTGGCAAGGCCGAGCAGAAAGCCGCCGGACCGGACGGCCCCAGCGCCGCCGAGGTCGGTGACACGTTCAAGGGCAAGGCCCCCTAGGTCGCGTCCGCTCGAGGGGCGGTCCAGTCCGACTTTGGCGCGGTTTCTGGATGCGTCCTACTTCAATAACCAATGCAAGCCTTAGAGGAGAGCGTCCCATAGTCGCCGCCGCCAAGTCCAAAGCCCCCGCCAAGAGCCGCCGCACGCGACGCACCGGGCGTCGCGATCCCCTCGCCATCACCTTGCTCAAGAAGGACCATCGCCAGGTCGAGAGCTGGTTCGACGAATACGAGCAACTCGAGGACGACGGTGAGAAGCTCGTCCTGTTCAACAAGATCGCCCTGGCCCTCAAGGTCCACACCCAGATCGAGGAAGAAATCTTCTATCCGGAAGAGCGCGGCGAGATTGAGGACGACATGCTGGACGAGGCCTATGTCGAGCACGACGGCGCCAAGAAGCTGATCGCCGAGATCGAGGAAATGCAGCCGGGCGAAGAGTTCTACGACGCCAAGGTCAAGGTCCTGGGCGAATACATCAAGCACCACGTCAAGGAAGAGGAGCAGCCGGGCGGCATCTTCGCCCAAGCCAAGAAGGGCGATGAGGATCTGGACGCCATGGGCGAACGCCTGAAGGCTCGGAAGGAAGAGCTGATGGCGACCATGGGCGCCGAGCGAGCGAACTGACGGGTGGCCCAGGCGCTAGACCCTATCCTGACGCCGCAGCTGGACGCCTTGACGCGACGAGTTCTGGAGAAGGCCTGCGCCCAGGACTTGAAGCTGGGTACGGCGGAAAGCTGCACGGGAGGTCTGCTGGCCTCCCTGCTGACCGACGTGCCCGGCTGTTCGCACGCGTTCGAACAGGGCTTCGTGGTCTATTCCGACCACGCCAAGCATCAGCAACTGGGCATTCCCCTCGAAAAGCTGGTCGGCGGCGGCGCGGTGTCACAGGACGTCGTCGTGGCCATGGCCAGCGCCGCCCTGGCCCGCTCCCAGGCGGACATCGTCCTGGCGGTGACGGGCTGGGCCGAGGACATGGGCGACCCTGAAAGGCCTGGCGGTCTGGTTCATTTCGCCTGCGCGCGACGCGACAGGCCGACCCAACATCGCAAGGTCGAACTTGGCGTCATCGGCCGCCAAGCTTTTCGTCTGGCATGCCTGGCGATCGCCATGGACATGCTGGCCGTCGCGGTCTCCACGTGAATCCGGCTCGCGTTTGAAGCCGAAGCTCAAGTTCAAAACCCTCAGAAGGTCTCTGGCGTGGTCTAGGTCAGTGGACACCGATGGTCGGCTGGCCGTGGGAGCTCCGGGCGCGACCCTCATTGAGGTTTGAGCTAGGCGATCGCAATGCAACCTGGAGCATGCTGAATTGTTTGCAGTGCAGCATGGAGATTTAGCATGCGTATCGCTCGATGCAGATGCGGGTCGGTGTCCGCCCAGTGCATGGGAGAGCCTGTGCGGGTTTCAGTCTGTCATTGTCTTGCCTGCCAGCAGAGAACTGGCAGCGTTCTGGCGTCCCAAGCCCGGTTTGAAGAAACCTCAGTCGCGATCGGCGGTCGGACCAGCACCTACATCCGGACAGCCGATAGCGGTTCCAGGGTCCTCTACATGTTCTGCCCGAACTGTGGCGACACGATCGCCTACGTCAATGAAGGCGAGCCTGATGTGGTGGCCATCCCCATCGGGGCATTCGCCGACCCTTCGTTCCCGGCGCCGACCGTGTCGTTTTACGAGCATCGCGCACATCGATGGGTCCTGATTGCGCTACCCGGCGGAGACCATCGCCATTGAGGAAAGATCGTAGATCTTTGCCCCGGGTTCGCGCACCACTTGGGCCTCGCACGAGGACGCTCAAGCGGCAGCCAAGAACGGAGCGGCCCTCTGCGCCAGAAGGCCCATGATCAGGCCGCCGAGAACGTCGCCAGAACCTAAAATCAAGCTCCGCCCCACCGCCGAGGTAGCCCGCGCAGCAGCTTGGGCGTCAATCAAACGATCCCATAAATCGCGGCGGCAACGCGCTGGGCGTCTTCATCGGCCCGGCTCTCAGCTTTTGGGAGCGATCATGAGCTATTTGAGCGACTAGGCGGCCGGGTCCAGCGCGCCTTGCTGCACGGAGACGTAAAGGCGTTGTGGCCATTGGTCGGCTAGGCCACGCTTGACGGCTGGTCCTTAGGGCTTTGCAAGACTGCAAAGCGACATGGATCGCCGCTCTCATTTGCGACCTGGACTTGGTGGGGTGAGTTCAGCGCCAGACAGTCTCCGGCGTTGAGGTGATGGTGTTCATCGCCGTCCATTACGGTTACGTCCCCGTGCAGCAGCCAAATGGCCGGCCGTGACGCCGTATGGGTGAGCGAGAGTTTGGAGATCGCACCGCCTGGCAAAGTGTAGTCCGCCAGCAGGATAGGGTGCCCGGGCAGGGCAAGTACTTGCGTGCGGCTGAGGCCTGTCTCCGGGTCGGTCCAGCGCGATTGATCGCGCGCCCGCGAGAGGCGGTCGGCATGCTCTGGCTTAATAAGAAGATCTGAGAGATTCAGCTCGAAAGCGGCCGCCAATCGAATGAGTAGGGCCGCCGTGGCGCCGGTCTGATTTCGTTCGATTTTACTGATCATCGCCTTCGATACGCCCGAGCGCTCGGCGACAACGGCCAACGACCATCCTCTTACTTCCCGCTCCAGGCGAAAGCGCCACGCCAGCAGCGGTCCAACGTCGGGCGCGGCCAGCGCCTTTCGGGGCTCAGGCCGCGGCGGGGGAAGGGGCGGCTCATTTAACGATGCTAACGCGTTCGGTGTGGACGAGCCGCTGTCGTCCGCCGGGGCTAGGCCTGGCCAGAGATCGTAGTCTTCCTGGCTCAACCACAGGCGTCCCTGCGGAATGAAGCGGGCCGGGGTATTCAGCATCAAGGGTTCGCCTGGCGAGACCTCCTGATTTTTCAAGAACCGGTACGGTGATGAGCCGGACCTGTGCAGGTCAAGCGTCGCCCAAATGCGGCCGATGCCGATGATCGTAACAGGATAGGGCTTGGACCTGACAGTCGGGTCTGGATCCGTTGATTCCAGTAAAAGAACTTGGCCTACGTTGATCGCGACCTTGGCCTTTGTCGCAGCGGCAGGCCGGATGGAGGGGAGCGGCATGATCAGCCCGAAATTGCCGAGAACGATCCAGCAAAGAAGCAGGTGATGAAACAGTGTCTACTATAGGCGATATGGTCAATTATAGAAGCCAATTCCATGCATCGACTCGTTGCGTGTAGCTAAGGTCGAGTCGTTGAGCCTGGGCGCGGTGGGCGGCGACCCTTCGGCCAGAAATTCCTCGCAGACGGTGACCCTCTCCTGAAGCTCCAGGGTCAGCTCATAAGTTAGCGGATGCTGATCGTAGACACGCAGCGCCTCAAGTGGCGAAATTGAAGGCGCCAGGCCTCGCGTCCTCCCAAGCGTGTAAGCATCTTCTGACCGCTGCTGCGGCCCCAGCTTAGGGCGCCGCCCTCGGCGCGCTTCGGATCGGCTTCCGCCCAGCTTCGGTCCCTTCGGGCCCTGCAGCCGGGTCCCCGCGAAGCCGCCCTCCGCTTGCACACCCGCTCTCGCCGAGGGGCAAGGGTTCGATGACGAACCCCTGCCTCTATGTGTGAGGATCATTGGACAAGCTTCTGAAAGCCTTGAGCCCCGCATCTATGTGGCGTGTCTTGCCGCCTATAATCGCGGCCTCCTCCATGGCGCCTGGATCGAGGTCGAGGACGACCTTGCGGCCATGCTGGCGGGGCTGCTCGCCGCCTCGCCTGGAGGGGGGCGAGGAGTACAGGCGCGGTGAGGAGGTGTGGTGAAGGCGCAGGCCCCTGGAGATCGATCAGGTCGGGCCGGCGAGCCGCTGCGGCCGTGAGGGAACCGGCGGGCTCGCCCGTGGTTGTGGCAGGCGAACCCAACATCCTGCAAGGAGACATCATGACCGACACCGGTATTTCCCAGGCCAATGTACGCCATCGCGATAAGGCCAGGGATCAGCTTGGCGCGGCCGGCGCGTCGGCCAAGGACGCCTATGGCAGCCTCCGGACCGGCGCCGAAGAGCTCTATGCCGGCGGGCGCGAACATTTTCAGGACGGTCGCCAGGTCATCGAGGAAAAGGTTCGCGAAAGGCCGATCCTGGCGTTGACCGCCGCGATCGGCGTCGGCGTCCTGCTGGGCCTCCTGCTGCGCGGCCCGCGCACCGTCTATGTCCGCGTGCCTGCCACCACCCGGCCCTAGTCCTGGAGAGAAGCCCCGCGCCTTGATGGCCGGGCGGGCCGCCCTGGATGAGACACCCAGAGCGGCTGGGCCAAACGGATCTGATAAGCGGCCTGCTCCTACAAGGCCGCATTGGCGCGACCAGTCCGCTGTCCTGGCTAAGCTCAGCCTCGGTGTGAAGGCCTAGCGCCGCCGGGTGGTCCGAAGTGTCCAGCCGTCCCGCGGGCCGAGGCGCTCCGCTGGCAGGATCGGCGCTCCCAAGGCGTGGAATGTTCGGCTCGCAGCGGCTCGACCACCTCGCCGTCGGCGACGAGCCGCGCCTGGCGACCGTGCGCACGAACCTCGGATCTTTAAGTCTCGGCGGCGTCGAGAGCGACCTTGAGAAGGTCCCGGCTCGCGCCTGCGCGGATGATCGGAACGTCGATCAGCACATCGGCGGCAAAAACGCCGTCGTGCTCGATGGTTTCGGCCACCGCGACCAGCGGCAAATCAGGAGACAGGGCCTTTAGGACGGCGAGCCGGCGCAGGTCATCCTCGTAATGGTCGGGCCGCAGACCGGCGATGACGAAATCCACCTGCGACAACGTTCCGAGACGATCCAGATCGGCCTGCTCGGCGTCGACGACCTCCCAGCCGCGCGCCTCCAAAGCCGCGCGGGTCTCGCCACCGCAATGGTCGGTCAATACCCGGACCATGAAACCTCCCAACCGCGCCTTCAGTCTGGACGCGCCAAAAGGTTTGGCCGTCCCGTTCATCAGGCCAAACCACAGTGCTCGCCAGACGGTTCCTGGCGAGGGGGCGGTGGGCGATGAAGGCGCGAGGCCACAGCTTCACTTCCTTTGTCGCAGCCGTCTTTTGATAGGCGAGCAGGGTGGTTTTGGGCCCCGCCCGCTGCGGCGTGAAGCCATCGACGCCCCGATCGCTTATTGCGCCTGATGACAGACAGGTTGGCCTGAATGACCACACATTTCGACGTCGTGGCGCTGATCGGACTGGGCGCGGCCCTCTGCTCGATGAGCAGCTTCGTGCCTCAACTGATCAAGATCTGGCGCGAGGGCGATGCTTCTGCCGTCTCGCTGCGAATGTTCGCCCTGACGGTCGCCGGCTTTACGCTGTGGGCGGTCTACGGCGTCTTGCGGGGAGGCTGGCCGCTGGTGCTCAGCAACCTCGTCTGCCTGGAACTGTCGGCGACGATCCTGATTTCCAAGACGATCCTGGAGCGGCGCTCAGCCTGAGGCCGACATCGCCGCAGCCGTCCAAGATGCTGGCGCATCATGCCGCGCCAGTTTCGGGAACGCGGGCGTTCGAGCCAAGGCGGCTCATCACCGCGTGGAGCGCGGCAAACTGCACCGGCTTGGCCATGTACCCGTCCGCCCCCGCCTGCAGGCCCGCCGCCCGGTCGGTCTCCCCGGCGCTGGCGCTGAGCATCACGATGGGCACGCAGAACCCCTCGAACCGTATGGCCCGGACGGCCTCCAAGCCGTCCATGACCGGCATGTTGACGTCCATGAGCACCAGGTCGAAGCCGCCTTGACGGACAGCCGCCAGGCCTTCCGCCCCGTTCCCGGCCACGACGCACAGGTGCCCAAGGCCCTCTAGCCAGGCGGCGAGGATGCGCTGGTTGGCTGGGTGATCCTCGACGACAAGGACGCGGCGCGCCGGCGAGGCTGCATCTGGCGCCTCGGGCTCAGGGAGGATCTGGGGCGAGGCGCAACGAACCAGCGGCAGATCGATGACGAACCGTGCGCCCGCCTCGCTCGGCTCAAGGCGAAGATCGCCGCCCAAGAGGCCAGCCACTCGTCGCGAAATCGCCAGGCCAAGACCCGCGCCGCCATGGCGGCGGGTGCTGGAGCTGTCGACCTGGCTGAAAGCCTGGAAGAGGCGGGCCTAGCCAGCGGCCGTCACGCCCGGACCGGTGTCGGCGACGGTAATCCGTAGGCGCTCGGACCCTGGCGACCGGGCTGCCTCGACATGGACGTTTACGGCGCCGGCGTCGGTGAACTTCACCGCGTTGGACAGCAGGTTGTGAAGCATTTGGCTGAGGCGGATAGGGTCGCAGAGCAAAGCCTCTGGGGCCTGCGGCGCAAACGTCACGTCAAGCGCCAGCCCCTTGTCCTGAGCCCTCGGCCTCCAAAGCGCCGCGATGCGGCGCACGAGCGGCGCAAGCTCGACATCGACGATCGCAACCTCGAGCTTGCCCGCCTCGATGCGCGCGAAATCCAAGATATCGTCCAGCAGGCACGCCAGGGTGCGACCCTGCTCGTCGATGACCGCAACCAGTTCCTGCGTCGGCGCGTCCAAGGCGCCGTTGCGCAACAGCTGCGCCGCCCCCAGCACCCCGTTCATGGGCGTCCTCAGTTCGTGGCTGATGACGCCCATGAACGCAGACTTTGCGTCGCTGGCGGCGGTCGCCTCGTCGCGAGCGATCTCCAGAGCCGCGATCAAGCGCGCCTGCTCGGCCTGGAAGGCGTCGATCTGCGCCTTGTGAACCCGTCCGAAGAAAGCCTTGGTGAGGATCGCCGAGCCCGCCACGCCGACGGCCGCCAGCAGCGCCAAACGTCCCGGCTCGCTGCGCGCCGTCGCCAGCACATAGGCCAGCACCGCCAGATAAGGCGTCGCAACGATCAAGGCGCGTCTGGGGAGATGCCGAAACTGGGTCGCGACCAGGAGGACCCCGGCGAACAGGAACGTGATGGTCGCGACCAGTGACCACGGGCCATGGGTTCGCCACGCCAACAGTGGGGCCAAAGCCCAGGCCGCCGAGGTCACGGTGGCGATAACGGTAAGCTCGGCGCCGACGCTGACCCGGGCGCTCCGCGTCAGGGCGCGCTCGATGCGCCCCCGCACCAGCCCCAGGACGCAGCAGGCGATGAACCAGCCAAAGGCGAGATAAGGGCCGCAGGACACGCCGAGCAACAAGGCCCAGGCGCCCAATAGCCAATAGCGAAGACCCTGGGCGATGACGATCGTCGACACGCTCGGGCTGCCGTCGGTTTCTGCCGGGCCGACCACCACGACACGGTTGGGCGGGTAGGGTCCCTGCGGGGACGGCGAGGTTGCGCGCGAGCTCATCGTCCTAGTTCCCACGCAGTTGCTTAAGAGTCGATTATATCGATGTCGATATTTTCGACTCCGGCAGACCTTTTTGATGTCTGGGCAAAGTTGGTCTAGAACCTGACATATGGCGCAGAAAGATCCTGTCACCGCGTTCCCGATCGGGTCGCAAGGCGCGTTCGACGAATTACGGGTCGATCAACAGCTGTGCCTGGCGCTGCAAACGTCAGACAGCCTGGTGACGAGGCTCTATCGCGAGATGCTCGCGCCTTTGGGCCTCACCCATCCGCAGTATCTCGTTCTGATTTCGCTGTGGCAGGAGAATGGTCGGGCGGCGATGGGCGACCTTCGGCGGATCCTGTGCATGGATACCGGCGCTGTCACACCGCTGGTCAAACGCATGGAGAGCAAGGGCCTGCTTGTCCGCTCGCGCGATGACCTGGACGAACGCAGGGTTTGGGTCGATCTGACGCCCCAGGGCTGGGCCCTTCGCGAGAAGGCCCTGGAGGCGCGGCGCTCCGTCGTGCGCCAGTTGCCGTTGACCGAGGCTCAAATCGCCGCCTTGCGCAGCGAGCTGCAGGCGATGAACGAGGCGCTGCTGACGGCTCTCCGAGACTAAGCCCCCGGCAGCTCGACGACCTTGCAGCGCGGGTATCAGGGTTCGGCCAGCGACAGCTCTGAACTTGGCGGCGTCTGGCGTGTTCAGCCGACATGACCAACACCGCCCTGATCCCCTCCGCCCTCATCGGCGCCGTCGCCAGCGCCCGGTCGATGACCCCGATGGCCACCATCGCCGCGGCCCGCCTTGCCGGCCGCTCAACGCCCGGCAAGCTCGTCCTGCTCGACCATCCGCTGTTCAAGTTCGGCGCCCTGGCCATGGGCATCGGCGAGCTGCTGGGCGACAAGATGAAAACCGCGCCCGACCGCACGGTCTTTCTGGGTCTGCTGGCCCGGATCGCCAGCGCCGGCATCGCCGGCGCGGCCCTGGCCCCGCGCGGCCGTGAGAAGGCCGGGGCGGGCGTGGCGATCGCCACCGCGGTGCCGCTGGCCTACCTGACCCTGGCCGGCCGCAAGCAGGCCATGGCCAAGTTCGGCCAGACCCCGAGCGGCCTCGTCGAGGACGCCTTGGTTGTCGCCGCGGGCGTGGCGACCATCGCCTTCTTCACGCACCAGCCGTGGGGCGCCCGCGGCTGACGGGGCGCACCTTGCGATAGTCCGCAAGGCCCTCGCGCAACTGCAATTCCACATCGCCTGATGGCCGCCCAGGAACCGACGGCCAAGCCTGACCGTTGGCAAGGCGAGAGCTGGAGGACAGCGCCTTGGATGCGAACGCGGGTTATGCTCGGGCCTTGAGCCGGGCCTTCGGCGGGGCCTTGCTGTTTTCATTCCCGCTGCTGATGACCATGGAAATGTGGTCGCTGGGCATGGCGGTGGAGCGCTGGCGCCTGCTGGTCTTTCTGCTGCTGACGCTGCCGATGCTGATCGGTCTTTCCTACTACGCCGGCTTCGAGCCGACCTTCCGGCTGAAGGACGAGGTGCTGGACGCCTTGGCCGCCTTCGGCGTCGGCTTCCTGCTGGCGGCGGTCCTGCTGAGCGTCTTCGGCGTGCTGGGGCGCGACGACATCCTCACCCAGGCTGGCCTTGGCAAGATCGCGCTGTGCGCAGCGCCTGCGGCCGTAGGCGCGCTTCTGGCCGGCAAGCAGTTGGGCGAGCGAGGGCCGGGTGCGCGAGAGAAGGAGCGAGCCGGTCCGCTGAGTGAACTCTTCCTGATGGCGGTGGGGGCGGCCTTTCTGGCCTTCAACGTCGCCCCGACCGAGGAGATGGTCCTGATCGCCTACCAGATGGGGCCTTGGGCCACACTGGCCCTGGTGGCGATCTCCATCCTGCTGCTGCACGTCTTCGTCTATCAGCTCGGCTTTCCGGCCGAGACGCGACGCCGGCAGGCCGGCGACTTTCGCCGCACCTTCGTGGCCTTCACCTGTCCCGGCTACGGGGTCGCCCTGGTGATGAGCCTCTATCTCCTCTGGACCTTCGGGCGCACCGATGGAGTCGCCGCCCACGAGATCGCCACCATGACCGTCGTCCTTGGCTTTCCCGCCGCAATCGGCGCGGCCACCGCGCGCCTGGTGGTCTGATGGCCCAGAAGCCCAAGGCCGCAAGTCGATCGCCGGCCTCCAGGCCGAAGGCCTCGCCCAAGCCGGCGCCGGCGCAGGAAACGCCGGCCCTGGAATGGGCCTCGGCTGCGGTGGGGCTGGTGCTGGCCGCCACGGCCATCAGCCTCACGGCTTGGGACGCCCTCTTCGGCGCCAAGGGACCGCCGGCCATCGCGGTGACGCTGGTCGAGGTCACGCCGACCGCTCACGGCTATGTCGCGCAGGTGGAGGCGTTCAATCACGGCGGCGAGCCGGCCGCCCAGGTCCAGATCGAAGGCGTGCTGTCGAGCGAGGGCGGGCAGCAGACCTCGGGCTTCACGATCGACTATGTCGCCGATGGCTCCAAGGCGTCGGGCGGTCTGGTCTTCGAGAAGGATCCGAGGGCTGGCGACCTGAAACTGCGGGCGACGGGCTTCGCAGACGCGTCTTGAGGGTGCTAGTAGCGCCAGAGGAACGGCGCCGATTGCCACAGGATGGCGATGGCCGAGAGCAACGAGGCCAGGGCTGAAAGGCGCTGGACGAAAGCCCCGCCGAGGCCCGGGCGGCCGGTGGCGCGCCAAGCCCGAACCCCCAAGGCGACTGCGGCCAGGACGCAGGCCAGTGTCAGGCCCGCGAGAAGCCAGGTCAGCGGCGCCTGGTGTTCGTATGGGGAGATGTCGGCCAGACTGGCGAGCGCATAGGAGGCCAGGAAATGCGCCGCCCAGAGCGCAAGACCGCCGAGTAGGGAAAGCCAGGTGTTCACGCCAGACCTGCGGGGAAGAGACGGGTGACGCCGAGCCCGACGAGACCCTGGCCGGCGGTGTAGGCCAGGAACAGGCCGACCAGCTCGAGGGTCGCCGGCCGGTCCGGGCCCACATAGCCGCAGAGGCGTCGCATCAGCACATAGATCGCCATGATCGCCGCGACGGCGACGAAGAAGCCTTGCCAGGCCAGGATGGCGTGGACGATCGCGCCCTGGGCGCTGGCCTGCGGCTCAAGGCCGGTCGTACGCCACGACGACAGATCGACGCCGAAGGCGAGGGTCAGTAGAGCGGCCGCGGACAGGACCATGGCTGTGGCCAGCCAAGGGCGCGCGAGATGGCGCTTGGCCAGCAAGGCCAGGGCGCCGCCGGCTGCGGCCGACACGGTAGCGACGGCCTGCGAGGCCATATCCGGCGGCGGACGCCAGGCGTCGGGATTGCGGCTCCACAGGAAGACGTAGGAGAACACCGACATGACCAGCACCATGCCGCCGACGACCAGGGTCACGACCATGGCCCACCAGCCGGTGCTCGACGGTCCGCTGGCGTAGGTCGGCAGCGTGATCCCGGCGCCCACATCCACCGTCCGCTGGGGCGAGGGTTGGTCGAGGAACCAGCACCAGCGCAGCACGCAGAGGGTCGCCAGCACGCCGCTGAGCACCGAAGCGCCATAGGCCTGCACCGTCAGCAGCAGGAAGAAGCCGGCCGTGAACACCGCCGCCCAGACGTGCCAACCGGACGGAACCGGCATGCGCAGCAGATACTGGGGCTCGGCGTTGATAGGGCTGGTGACCAGGGTCTCGCGGCCGCCGGTGGGCGCGCCGGGCAGGAAGTAGCGGCCGGCGGCGACGTCGCGGGCGAGGGTCTTCTGGTCCCACAGCGGATAGAGCGAGGTCACCACCGGGATGCTGCGGGTGGAGTAGAGGCCAGCCGGCAGCCACTCCAGTCCGCCGCCCTCATAGACGTTGCCGGCCTCGCTTGCGCCGAAGGGGCGAAAGTTGCGGATCATGTCGATCAGCCAGATCAGCACGCCGGCGGCGAAGACGAAGGCGCCGATGCTGGAGATGAGGTTCGGCCACTCCCAGTCACGGCCGGCGGCATAGGTGTAGACGCGCCTGGGCATGCCCATCAGTCCGGTCAGGTGCATCGGCAAGAAGGCCAGGTGCATGCCCACGAACATCAGCCCGAAGGTCCAGCGCCCTAGGCGCTCGCTCAAGGGGCGGGCCGAGACCATCGGCGTCCAGTAGTAGATCGCCGCGAACAGCGGAAAGACCATGCCGCCGATCAGCACGTAATGCAGGTGGGCGACGATGAAATAGGTGTCGTGGGCCTGCCAGTCGAAGGGGACCATGGCGGCCATCACGCCGGTCAGCCCGCCCATAACGAAGATCAGCAGCGAGCCGAGCACGAAAAGGCCCGGGGCGTTGAACGTCATCCGACCCGAGGCGACCGTGGCGATCCAGGAAAAGACCTGCACGCCGGCCGGCAGGCTGACGGCCATCGAGGCGGCCGAGAACATTCCGACCGACACGCCCGGCAGGCCGGTCGTGAACATGTGGTGGGCCCAGACCCCGAAGCTGATGAAGCCGGTGGCCAGGAAGGCCAGCACCACCAGCCAGTGACCGACCAGCGCCGTGCGGGCCACCGCGGGCACGATGGTCGACATCGCGCCCGCCGCCGGCAGGAAGATGATGTAGACCTCGGGGTGGCCGAAGAACCAGAAGAGGTGCTGCCACAACATCGGATCGCCGCCGCGCGCGGCGTCGAAGAACGGCCAGCCCAGGGCGCGCTCAAGCTCCAGCAGCGTCGTGGCCAGGATCACCGACGGGAAGGCGATGATGATCATGCCGGCGAACACCAGCATGGCCCAGGCGAAGACCGGCAGCTTGTCCAGGCTCATGCCCGGCGCGCGGGTCTTGAGCACGCCGACGATGATCTCGATGGCCCCGGCGATGGCCGAGATCTCGATGAAGCCGATGCCCAGCAGCCAGAAGTCGGCGTTGATCCCCGGCGAGTAGGTGGTCGAGGTGAGGGGCGGATACATGAACCAGCCGCCGTTCGGCGCCAGGCCGAAGAACAGCGAGCAGAAGAAGGCCAGGCCTCCGATCAGATAAGCCCAGAAGGCGTAGGCCGACAGGCGCGGGAAGGGCAGGTCGCGCGCCCCCAGCATCTGCGGCAGCAGCAGCACGCCCAGCGCCTCGACCGCCGGCACCGCGAACAGGAACATCATCACCGTGCCGTGCATGGTGAAGATCTGATTGTAGGTCTCCTGGGCCAGCACGCCCTGCATCGGCAGGGCCAGCTGCGTGCGCATCAGGAGCGCCAGCACCCCGGCCAGCACGAAGAACAGCATGGCCGCGCCGACGTAGTAGACGCCGACATAGTTATTGTTGATGACGGTGATCCACTGCCAGCCCTTGGGCGCGCACCAGATCGCCTCCAGCTGCTCCAGCTCGCCCTTCGGCCGTCGCCCCTTGATCGGGAAGCGTTCATAGAGGCTGGTGTCGAAGCCGGTCTCCGACGGCGGGGGAGGGCCTCTCACTTCAGGCTCTCCAGATAGGCCGAGACGTCGCGCAGTTCCTTCCCCGTCAGCACCGGATAGGCGGGCATGCGGTTGCCCGGCTTGATCGCCTGGCTGTCGCCGATCCAGCCGGCCAGGGTTCCCTGGTTGTTGGGCAGGACGCCCGCGCCCAGGGTGCGTCGGGCGCCGACATGGGTCAGGTCCGGACCCGCCAGGCCGTTGGCGTCGGTTCCTCGAATGGCGTGGCAGGCCCCGCAGCCAGCGCGCTCGAACACCGCCTTGCCGGCGGCATGGACCGGCGAAGCGACGGCGGGGGCGGCTTGCCTGGCCTTCCAGGTCTCGAAGTCGCCCGGCGCGTGGGCGACGACGACCAGGGCCATCAGCGCATGCGGCCCGCCGCAGAACTCGGCGCACTGGGCGCCGTACTCGCCGGGCTGGTCGGCCTGGACGCGCAGGATGTTGCGGCGGCCGGGGATCATGTCGAGCTTGCCGTTAAGCCGCGGGATCCACAGGCTATGGATGACGTCGGTCGACTCCAGTTCCAGCGCCACGGGGCGGCCGACGGGAATGTGGATCTCGTTGGCGTCCTGGAAGGCCTCGGCGCCCGAAGCCTCCAGATAGGCCACGCGCCACCACCACATCTCGCCGGTGACCCGGATGCGCAGCTCGCCCGGGCGGGGCGGCTCGCTGAGGCGATGGGTCAGGGAAAGGCCCCAAACGAGCAGGGCGCTCAAGACGACGACCGGCAAGGCGATCCCGGCGATCCAGACGAGACGCTCGCCGCCCAGACGCCTGCGCCAGGCCCGCGGTGCGAACAGCGCCAGGGCCAGGGCGATGACGACGATCGCCAGCACCGCAGCGGTCATGGCCAGGAGGCCCCAGGTCAGGCTGCTTAGCGGCGCGGCGAATGGCCCTGCCGGGTCCAGGGCCGGCGGCGGCCAGCCCTTGAAGCTTTCGGAGGCGGGCGGCGTCTCAGTTGGCATCGGACGCATAGAGATAGGCCGCGATGTCGCGGGCTTGGGCGTCTGTCAGGCCAGACGCGGGCATGGCGGTGTCGGGGGCCATGGCCGGCGCATCGCGAAGCCAAGCCACCAGAACGTCTGGACGGTTGGGAAAGCGGCCGGCGATCAGCGCTTGACGCGGGAGATCGTCCAGCGCGCCGCCCACCGCCCCCTTGGGCCATGTCACTCCCGGGATGCGATGGCAGGCGCCGCAGCCCTCGGCCTTGATCAGGGCCAGCCCCCGGGCGGGGTCCGCGCCGGTCACCTGCCGTTGCGCAGCGGGTTTTTCGGCGCAGGCCAGCAGGCCCGCCCCGGCCAGGCCGATCATCGCTGCCTGCGCTGTCTTGGTTCCGCCGCTCAAGCCTGCCCCTTCGAAGCCCCTGGCCCTTTCGAGCGCAAGGGCTCAACCCGCCGGAACAGTCGCGGTTCCGCCGGGTTTAGGCGGGGTGGGCCGCCCGACCGTCCTTTTGCTGATCTTCGTCGCCGTCGGGGTTCTGTTGGCCTGCGGTCGCGCGCCCGGCGAGACCGATCGACGCCTGAGCCTCGATGGCCGAACCATCGCCATGAGCGGCGGCGCGGGCGGAGCGGCCAAGGCCTGCTTTTCCTGCCATGGCCTCGATGGCCTTGGCGACGGCGTCTCGGTTCCGAGGCTGGCCGGTCTGGACGCCGGCTACCTGCAAAAGCAGATGGAGGACTACGCCTCGGGCATCCGGCCCGACAAGGTGATGGGACCCGTCGCCAAGCCGCTGGACGATCGGTCCCGGCGCGCCGTGGCGGCCTATTACGCCAGCTTTCCGGTCAGGGCGGCGCCGGCCTCCGGCGCAGCGCCGCCCCGGCTTTGGACGCTCGGCGATCCTGCGCGCGGCCTGGCGCCCTGCGCCGACTGTCACGGCGCCCAGGCCCAGGGCGTCGGCGCGGGCCAGCCCGCCCTGGGCGGGCAGCCGGCCGCCTATACTCTGGATCAGCTGCAGCGCTGGAAGCGCGCCACGCGGCGCAACGACCCGCGCGGCGTGATGACGACGGTCGCCGCCAAGCTCACCGAAAGCGAAGCCGCCGCCTTAGCGGCCTGGTCAGAGACGCAACCTGCTTCTCCAGCGCCCGCCAGCGGCGTTGCCAGCGCGTCCGCCGTCGCGGCCGCTGCGGCAGGATCGGCAGCATCCCGTGAAGCACGTCGTCGCGATCGATGAGGTGGTGCTTCAGCGCCGCGCCGACATGGATCGGGATCATCGCGACGAGACACAACGCCAGGCCCCAGTGCAGCCACTCGGCGAGGGCCTCGATGGCCCACAGCGTCGCGTGGGGAAGCTCGCCGAACGGCAGCAGGGGCCAGGGCGCGAGGTTGAGCAGGGTCAGTTCCGTCTCGCGGCTAGTGGCCGACACCATCGCCCAGCCGCTCAGAGGCAGGCCGAACAGGCAGGTGTAGAAGACGTAGTGGGTGATATGGGCCGCCGTGCTCTCCCAGCCCGGTTTGTCGGCGTCATTGATGACGGCTGGGGCGAACAGCCGCCAGCCCACACGACCCAGCACCAGGACCAGCATCAACACGCCGATCAGGTAGTGCAGTTCGTAGGCCGCCTGCATCTGGGCGCCGGGCGCGGCGCGGCCCATCCACCAACCCCAGCCGAGCTGGAAGGCGACGAGCCCGGCCATGGTCCAGTGGAAGACGATGGCGACCGGCGAATAGCGTCCCTCGTCGGCATGGCCGGCGGCCCATTCGAAGAGGTTCTCGATCAGCCGGTCGATCATCGGGCGGCGACCGCCGCGCCGCGTAGCTGGCGCCCGAGCAGGGCCAGAGCCGCGGCTAGATAGACTCCGGCGGCTGGGATCCACATGACGAGACCCGCCAGCTGCTGGTCGTCCAGCGGCGAGAGGCCCCAGGACGTCGTCGTCAGGGTGTGCGGCGCATACAGGGCGCGGGGCATGAAGGTCAGCAGGGCGCCCAGCAGGCCCATCTGCACGGTGGTCGCCAGCAGAGCGGCGACGGCGGCCGGCGCGGGGGCGGCTCGCACCGCGCGCCACAGCAGCGTCGCGCTCAGCAGAAGGCTCGCCTGCATCAGCCAGTAGACGCCGTCGCTCGCCAGCGCAGCGCCATAGAGCGCCGGGACGTGCCAGGCCCAGAACGCCGCCGCGAAGGCCAGGGTCGTCGCGGCCAGGCCTCCGGTCCGTGCGCGTGGAAGAGACCTGGCCAACAGCGGCGCGGCAAGACTGGTCAGCAGCACGTGATGCAGCGTCCGGGCCGAGAATAGCGCCGAGCTCAGCGCGCACAGCGGCGAGACGAAGCTCAGCGCCAGCACCGCCATCGCCGCCACGGAGAGGCCGCGCCTTTTGGGCGCTGCAATCCACAGCGCGCAAGCCGCCATCGCCAATGCGCCCATCAGCCACGGATCCAAGTTCCACCGGCTCCAGATCTCGGCCGGCGAGGGGCCGGCGCCGCAGTAGGGCGTCCAGGTCTCCATGCCTCAGCCCTTGGGCAGGGCGTAGGCGATCAGGTAGTCGCCCTCGGGCGTCTCCATGAAGTGATGGCCGCCGGCCATGATCACCACATACTGGCGGCCGTCCTGCTCATAGACCATGGGATTGGCCTGGCCGCCGGCCGGCAGTACGTCGCTCCACACCGTCTTGCCGGTCTCGATGTCGATGGCGCGGAAGAGGTTGTCGGTCGCCGCTGCGATGAAGACCAGGCCGCTGGCCGTCACCGCGGAGCCGCCGTTGTTGGGCGTGCCGATGTCGACCGGCAGCATTGAGGGAACGCCGAACGGCCCATTGCGCCGCGCCGTGCCGAACGGACGGTCCCACAGCGTCGCGCCGCTCTTCAGGTCGATGGCGCGGATACCGCCGTAGGGCGGGCGCTTGCAAAGCATGCCCGTGCCCGGCATCCGCCAGCCGGCGTTGACGTCGATGGCGTAGGGAACGCCCGTCTGCGGATCGCCCGCGCCCTCGGCGCCGCCAGCCTTGGTCTTCTCGCGCGGATCACCGCGCGGGAACCAGCCCTTGGCGTCGGCCACGGCGCGCGGCACCAGTTGGTTGTAGTTGGGCATGTCGTTGTAGTTGGCGACGATCACGCCGCGGCGCGGGTCCAGCGCGATGCCGCCCCAGTCCGAGCCACCGTTATAGCCGGGATACTGGATCCAGCGGGCCTTGGCCTGCGGCGGCGTGTAGGGGCCGTCATAGATCGCGCGCTTGAACTGGATGCGGCAGATCATCTGGTCGATCGGCGACATGCCCCACATGTCCTTCTCGGTCAGACGAGGCTTGGCCAGGCTGTGATAGAGCGAGAAGGGCTGGGTCTTGGCCCGTTCGGCCGGCTCGACCCCGCCGCCGGGAACCGGGCGCTCCTCGACACCCGTCAGCGGGCGGCCGGTGCGGCGGTCGAGGATGTAGACCTCGCCCTGTTTGCTGGGCAGGATGATCGCCGGCACGGGGCCGCCCGCCGTGGGGAAGTCGACCAGCGTGCCCTGCGAGCCCAGGTCGTAGTCCCAGACGTCGTTGTGGGCGGTCTGGAACTTCCAGCGCGGCTTGCCGGTGGCCACGTCCAGCGCGACCAGGGCCGAGGACCATTCCTTCTCCGCCGGGCGGCGCAGCGAGCTGTAGTAGTCGGCGGCCGAATTGCCCATGGGCAGGTAGACGAGACCCAGGGCGTCGTCGCCGGTGGCCGTGGTCCACATGTTCGGCGTGCCAGGCGTGTAGGTGCGTCCCTGCGGCGGCAGGCCGGTGATGTCGGGCGCCATCATGTCCCAGGCAAAGCGCATCTGGCCGGTGACGGCGTCGTAGCCCTGTATGACGCCCGACGGCGCCCAGCGCTTTTGGCCGTCCAGCACCTGGTGGCCGGTGACGATGATCCCGCGCACGATGGTCGGCGCAGAGGTGATCGACACCATGCCGGGCACGACCTTGCCCATACCGATCTTGATGTCGACCTGGCCGCCTTGGCCAAAGCCCGCGCAGGGCTTTCCGCTGCGAGCGTCGACGGCGATCAGCCGGCCGTCCAGCGTGCCCTCGATGATCCGTGCGGCGCAGGCGGCGTCCGGCGCGGCGCCAGGCTGGACGAAATAGGTCACGCCCCGGCAGGCGGCGG
Organism: Caulobacter sp. GW821-FHT10A10; assembly: GCF_059415745.1. Taxonomy (NCBI): domain Bacteria; kingdom Pseudomonadati; phylum Pseudomonadota; class Alphaproteobacteria; order Caulobacterales; family Caulobacteraceae; genus Caulobacter; species Caulobacter sp. GW821-FHT10A10. Next base: position 26,032 of record NZ_JBWKNV010000009.1, read on the forward strand.
TGTAGGGGATGGCGTCCTTGGAGACCTTCGGATCGTAGGCCCAGCGCTGCTTGCCATCGCGAGCGTCCAGCGCGAACAGCTTGTTCATCGCCGAGCAAAGATAGACGCTGTCGCCGATCTTCAGCGGCGTGGTCTCGGCCCCGAACTTCTCGGGCAGGTCACCGGTGCGGAAAGTCCAGACGCGCTCCAGCTTGTCGACATTGGCCTTGGTGATCTGGGCGGCGGCCGAGAAGCGCTGGGCGTCGTGCGAGCCGCCATAGGCGATCCAGTCGGCGCCCATCGCCGCGCCGGGTCCGGCGAGCGCCGCGGGCAGGGGCTTGGCCGGCGTCGGGCGATTGGCGACCGCGACGATCGCGCCGCCCGTCCCAACCAGCACGACGAATACCGCTAAGCCGGCCAGCATTGGCTTGCTGCCCCGCCGGGTCAGCACCGGCAGCGACAGCACGACCAGCAGCAGGATCACCAGCGGCGCGACGAGACGCGGCACGAGGGCCCAGCCGTCCAGCCCCGTCTCCCACAGCGCCCAGACCAGGGTCAGGGCGAAGACGACGAAGTAGACGGTCGCGCCGGTCTGCTTCAGCCTGGCGATCAGCACGCCGGCGGCCAACAGGCCGATCCCCGCCAGGACGTAGTAGGGCGACCCGCCAAGGACGGCGAGCCACGCTCCGCCGACGCCCAGCACCAGACCGATCAGAACTAGGAGAGCGCCCAGTAGGCGAACCATGACCGACATCGAACTCTCCACCGACGCTTGGTGCGACAACACCGGCGGGGGAAGGGACGTTCCGTGGCTTGGTCGTCAATCTCCAGGATCCTCATTGGGCCGTGGAGGAAGCGGCGTCAGGCGATGCCGGCGCCGCCGGTCACGCCATAGACCTCGCCCGTCGTGAAGCTGGCCTCCTGGGAGGCCAGCAGCACATAGACCGGCGCGATCTCGACCGGCTGGCCGGGGCGGCCGAACTGGCTGTGCTCGCCAAAGTGCTGGACCTTCTCCTGGGTCTGGCCGCCGCTAGGCTGCAGCACCGTCCAGAACGGACCTGGCGCCACCGCATTGGCCCGCACGCCGTCCTTGATCAGCTGCCTGGCCAGGGCCTTGGTGAAGGCGACGATGCCGGCCTTGCTGGTGGCGTAGTCGAGCAGGTTCTCGGACGGCTCATAGGCCTGGACCGAGGCGGTGTTGATCACCGCCGCGCCGGGGCGCAGGTGGGGCCTCGCCGCCTGGGTGATCCAGAACATGGCGTAAAGATTGGTCTTCAGCGTGTGGTCGAACTGCTCGCTGTCGATGGCGGCGATGTCGGGACGGCTGACCTGCTTGCCAGCGTTGTTGACCAGGATGTCGAGCCCGCCCAGGCCCTCGACCGCCTTGGCCACGAGCTCGCGGCAGAAGGCCTCGTCCTTGATGTCGCCGGGCAGGGCGAGCGCCTTGCGGCCTTCGGCCTCGATTAGCGCCATGACCTCGCGGGCGTCGCTCTCCTCGCTCGGCAGATAGCCGATGGCGACGTCAGCCCCCTCGCGGGCATAGGCGATGGCGGCCGCGCGGCCGATACCGGAGTCGGCGCCTGTGATCAGCGCCTTGCGGCCGATGAGCTTGCCTGAGCCACGATAGCTTTCCTCGCCGTGGTCGGGCTCGGGGTGCATCTTGGCGGCGAGGCCCGGCGCCGGCTGCGGCTGGGCCGGGAAGGGCGGCTTGGGGTACTGCTCGCGCGGATCCTGCATGCGCAGGCGATCGTCCTTGGTCATGTCAGTCTCCAGGGTGTGGGGATCAACGGGAGCGCCGGCGACGGTGTTCCGCCACCGGCGCTCGGACCGCGGGGGCGAGAACCTTGGCGGGAGCGTTGGGCGTTGTAGTGGGATAAGTCAGATGGAGACCATCATGCCCGCGAAGTCAGCCGCCCAGCAGAAGGCCGCCGGAGCCGCCTTGTCTGCCAAGCGCGGCGATACCCCCAAGAGCAAGCTCAAGGGCGCGTCCAAGTCCATGCTGTCGATGAGTGAGAACCAGCTGGAAGAGTTCGCGCACACCAAGCGCAAGGGCAAGTCCGAGCACGTGAGCTGATCTCCCCCGCCGGTCGACGGGAATATGGCCACCGAACAAGCTAGAAATGGGCCCGCTCAGCCATTCTGCTCAGCGCATGGATCCCAATGGCTCGGATGGAAATCTGATGTCGTACGCTGTGCCCGGCGGGCCGAATCGTTCGAGCTCACCATGCAGTTGCTGGACGAGCGAGCGGACCAGCCGCGTACCGCCGCCCTTGCGGCTCGACGCAGGATCAAAACCTACCCCGTCGTCGGCGACGGCCAGGTGGAGCATTCCCAGCCCGTCGCGGTCGAAGGCGACGGTGATCACGCCAGCCCTATCATCGGGGAACGCGTATTTGAGGGCGTTTTCCACAAGTTCGTTGACGATCAAGCCGATCGGCACGGCCGCCATTGAGCCGATATCGATCCTGGCGACGTCCACGCGCAAGCCTACGGGGCGAACCCCGATAACACCGTCGCGCAGGTCGTCGCAGATCGAGCAGATGTAGTCCCGCGCGCAGATGGAGGTCGCTTCATCGGAAAGGTGCAGGCGGCTGTAGAGCCTGCCCAGAACCCCGATGCGGCCGGTCGCCTCCTTTACTGCGCGCTGCGCGTCGGGATCGCTGATCTCCCTGAAGGACAGGTGCAAAAGACCATTGACCGAGGCCAGGTGGTTCTTGACCCGATGGTTGATGTCTTCGATCAGCAGCTTGTTGAAGTCGTTAGCGCGTTCCAGCGCTAGGCTTGTCTTGGCCAGGCGCTCGGCGGTTGAGCGCAAAGCCTCGACCGTCACGGCCAGGAACAGGCCGATAAGCACGTAGAGCGCCAGGGGCAGGGCGTCCTTCAGGTTCGGCAGCTCGAACGAGTGGAAGGTCGGGACGAAAAAGTACCAAGCCATACCGGCGCTCAGCAGGACGGCGAAGACCCCCGTCCCTCGGTCGAACAGCGCCGAGATCAGGATGATCGCCGGAAAGAAAAGCAGGAATGGAAACCCGCCCATATAGGGCGCGGCCGCCAAGCGAAGCGCGAAGAACAGCAGGATGATGGCGCTCGCAAGCACGTAGCGCAGCACCACCGGCGCGGCCCGTAGCGGCGCCGAGACGCGGAAGATCCATTCCAGCTTCAAAGGCGGTGATCCTTGAAACGACGTCTGACGATCAGGTTGCGCGCTCAAGGTATCAATATGCGGCTGTCGCCCAGTTGGACAGCCGATTTGGCGGATCTTGAAGCCAGGGGTTTTTGGCCTTGGCGCGAAAACCTGGAAACAGTCCATCCGTCACCGGCCGCGCCCACGGGTGGCGAAGGCAAGTCGCATGTGGGGGCGAACGTATAGCTTGGCTGCGTATCTAAGTCTCTGAAGGCGAATAGAAATCCAATTTAAGGCTAGGGCCCGGCCTTCCCGGCAGACGCCTACGTGTCTCCAGGGGGAGGTTGAGGCCGTATGTCGAAAAGGGGGCAGCGTCTTCCCTTTGTCAGACAGCAAGAGCACCATCTGACCATAAGTTTGAAAGTATCTTCGAGGCTTTCAATTATCGTAGGAGTTAACGAAAAAGATCCGCCTCGTGATAATGCAGTCAAAGAAGGTGAGGTCGTCGTAGTCTAGCGTATGTTGGAGTGAAATAGAGAATACGTAGTGCTCGTTATTGTGCAGTGCGGCGCGCCAAGCCTACGCCGCACTGCGCCGCACTACGCCAGAGCCGCCTGGGCTAGCAGAAATAGCGGGTCATGGTTGCGTGGCCGTGGCGGGGGCGTTGTGACCACACCAGGACGTCCGGGCGATCAGGACTTGGTCCCGCGCAGGGCGTCGGGATCGATCGGGCGGGGCCTGGAGTTTTGGCTCGAGGTTGAGCGCGGATCGTTGCAGCCCTTTGGCGGGGATGAGCGCGTTCCGGGATAGGTTTTCATCTGGTCGCCTTTCTTGGCGCGCCGCCATCGCGGCGGAGGATCATTTTTTTCGCGATGCGGCCGTCGCCAAAGAGGCCGACGGCGTAGCGGTGATCACCTTGGGCTTGATTGCCTTGGGTTTGCGGACTTCTCGGTTGCCTTTGGACAAGAGGCGTTCCTTTCGATGGCAATGAGGGCGCGACGAGCCGGCGGAGCAAAAGCTCCGTGAGGACGATAGCGAAGGTGATGGGCGGTCGACGCGTCGGGATCTTGGCGCTTAAGCGTCCGACGAACCGATCTGATGGCGTGACTGAGCGCCTCAAAGCGACATTAGCATGAACGCCCGGTCCTCAGGGAAATGATTGCGGCCTGGCGACGATCCTCCGGCTCCGAATAAGGGCTCCAGCACGGCTGTTTCGCCCTGCCTTTTGACGAGTCGCATCGGCCGCCGGCTGATCCACAGCAGGTCGATCTCGATGGCGGTCCAGCCGGCCGGCAACATGATGGTTCGTTCGGCCCAGCCATGCAGCGTTTCGGTTTTCACTCGGTCGTTTGAACGCCGGAGGCGCTCTGTGAGCCCCCTCGTATGGTCGAGCTTTGCCGCGAAATGACGATCAGTCTGCGCTGGACCGATTCCATGGCTGCGAACCCGCCGTGAGTTTCGCGATGACGCGATAGCGGAACTTCCGCGAGACCGAGGCCTTTCTCCGGACGAAGGAGAGCCACATGGTCGATCAGCCACGTTCGGAGCCCCAAGCTCGCCCCGCTCGCTGCTATTGGAGCCCGCTCATCGGAGTCGATCGCGCCTGGCTGGCGGCCTGCCTGGCCAGGCTGGACGAGGTTCGCCGGCCGGCCGTGGCCTAAGGGGGGCGCCGTTCGGCGGAACGCTTGCGGGTCGCCGGGGTTGGCATGGGACGCCGACCCTGGAGCCGCCATGACCCTTGACCCCGCCATTCGTCCGTTGCCCTATGAGCCGTCGATCGAGACGCCCGAAAAGGGCGAGGCCGAGACGACCCAGGGCCTGATCGACCAGATGCGCAAGATCGCCGAGATCACCTACGAGGACGGCGGCCATGCGATGCGAGCGGTGCACGCCAAGCCGCACGGTCTCGTGCAGGGCCAGTTGATCGTGCCGCAGGACCTGCCGCCGGTGCTAGCCCAAGGTCTCTTCGCCCAGGCCGGCGCCCACGACGTGGTGATGCGGTTCTCGACCTCGCCGGGCGATATCCTCGACGACAAGGTCTCCACCCCGCGCGGCCTGGCGATCAAGGTGTTCGATGTCGAAGGCGAGCGCCTGCCGGGGTCCGAGGGCGCGACGACCCAGGACTTCCTGCTGGTCAACGGCAAGGCCTTCGCCACCCCCAACGCCAAGGCCTTCCTGGCCAACGTCAAGCTGCTGGCGGCCACTACCGACAAGGCCGAGGGCCTGAAGAAGGTGCTGTCGGCGGTGCTGGGCGGTGCCGAGACCCTGGTCGAGGCGGTGGGCGGGAAGAGCGCGACCCTCAAGTCTCTGGGCGGCCATCCCAAGACCCACATCCTGGGCGAAAGCTTCTTCAGCATGGCCCCGATCCGCTTTGGCACCTATGTCGCCAAGCTCGGCGTGCGCCCGATCGCGCCGGCCCTGACGGCTCTGACCGACAAGCCGGTCGACCTGGACGGCAAGCCGGACGGCCTGCGCGAGGCGGTCGCCGAGTTCTTCGCCGGCCAGGGCGGCGAGTGGGAGGTCGTCGTCCAGCTGCGCACCAACGCCGACACCATGCCGATCGAGGACGCCCACAAGCCGTGGCCGGAGGACGAAAGCCCGTATCTGCCGGTCGCCCGTCTCGTGGTCGGCCCGCAGGCCAGCTGGGACGAGGCCCGCTCGCCTCGGATCAACGACGCGTCTGCCTTCAGCCCCTGGCACGGCTTGGCCGCCCACCAGCCGCTCGGCTCGATCATGCGCGTGCGCAAGGCCGTCTATCAGGCCTCGCAGGCGTTTCGCCTGACGCGGACCGGCTGCCCGCTGCACGAGCCGGCCGTCGTCGCCGATCTCGGCTGAGCCTACCCAGGCACGATCCGCACCGGCACGCTCTTGGAGGCCGGGGTCATGCTGCCCTGGGCGTGGTGACCCACCGGCACGAGGACATTGCATTCGGGATAGTAGGTTCCCAGGCACCCCGCGGGATGTCGTAGCCGGTGACGCGCAGGCCGCCCATCGTCCGCTCGACCCCGTCCTCGGCGACGGTGGCGAGGCCGGCGCGCTGGCCTTCGACCAGGCCCAGCGAGCGCATGTCGTCGCGGTTGACGAACAGCACGTCGCGCCCGCCGCTGACGCCCCGGAAGCGGTCCTCGTAGCCATAGACGGTGGTGTTGAACTGGTCGTTCGACCGCAGGGTCATCAGGCGGAAGATATCCGGGGCGTCCTCGAAGCCGGTGGCCGACAGGCTCGACGGCTTGAGAAAATTGGCCTTGCCGCCGGTCGCTTCGGAGAAGTTGCGCTGCCGGGCCTTGTTGGGCCGGTGGAAGCCGCCGGGTTGGTGGAAGCGTCGGTTGAAGCCCTTGAACCCGTCGGGGTAGGTCGCCTCGATGGCGTCGCGCACCAGGGCGTAGTCGGCTAGCCACCGGTCCCAGTCGAGTTTCGGATTGGGCGGCAGGGTCGCCTTGGCGATGCCGGCGACGATCGCCGGTTCGGACCGCAGGTTCGGGCTGGCAGGATCCTTGTCGCCGAACGAGGCGTGGATGCAGCTGGAGCTGTCCTCCACCGAAACGGTCTGCGGACCGCTCGCCTGATTGTCGCTTTCGACGCGGGAGAGGCACGGCAGGAGATAGGCGACCTGACCGCAGACCAGATGGCTGCGATTGAGCTTGGTGGCGATCTGCACCGTCAGTCTCTGGCGACGCCAGGCGGCCTCGACGCGAGGGCTGTCGGGAACCGCGCGCAGGAAGTTGCCGCCCAGGCTGACGAAGCCCTGGGCCTCGCCTTTTAGCACCGCCTCGCAGACCTCGACCGTGTTCCAGCCCTTCTCGCGGCGGCTCGAAGCCGTACTGCGCCTTGAGGATGTCGAGCGGCGCCAGCTCCGGCTTCTCGGTGATCCCGACCGTGCGCTGCCCCTGGACGTTCGAATGGCCGCGGACAGGGCAGGGACCGGTCCCGGGCCGGCCGACATTGCCGCGCAGCAGCAGCAGGTTGCAGACCATGTGAACGTTCTCGACGCCGAGCACGTGCTGGGTCAGCCCCATCCCGTAGACGCAGATCGCGGCGGGGGCCTTGGCATAGATGGCTGCGGCCGCTTCGATCTCGGCGCGAGGCAAGCCGCTGGCCGCCTCGATCGCGTTCCAGCCCGTGTCCCGGCAGGAGGCGGCGAAGGCCTCGAAGCCCTGGGTGTGTTCGGCGATGAAGCCGTGGTCGAGCACCGGCAAGCCGCCGCTCGCCCGGGCCGCCTCGTCGGCGGCGATCACGGCCTTGCACAGCCCGGTCAGCACCGCCAGGTCCCCGCCGGCCCGCGGCTGGTGATACTGGAGGCTGATCTTCGTTTCCTGCCCAGTGACCATCTGGAACGACTGCGGGTTCTTGAACCGCTCCAGGCCCGCTTCCTTCAGCGGATTGAAGGTGACGATCGGCACGCCGCGCCGCACCGCTTTTTGCAGATCGTGCAGCAGGCGCGGGCTGTTGGACCCGACGTTCTGGCCGAAGAAGAAGATCGCGTCCGTGGCCTCGAAATCCTCGAGCAGCACCGTGCCCACGGGCGAGCCGATGCTCTGCTTGAGGCCCACCGAGGTGGATTCGTGGCACATGTTGGAGCTGTCAGGCAGGTTCTGGCTGCCGTAGAGCCGCGCGATCAGCGCCCACATGTAGGATGTCTCCAGCGGCGCACGGCCGGAGGCGTAGAAGGTCACCTTGGTCGGATCGAGCGCCTTGAGCTCGGCGCCAATCGCCGCGAAAGCCTCGTCCCAGCCGCAGGGAACGTAGCGATCGCTGGCGGCGTCGTAGCGCATCGCGTCGGGCAGGCGGCCGGCCTGTTCGAGATCATAGTCGCTCCAGTCCAGCAGTTCCGTCAGCGTGTGGCGGGCGAAGAACTCCGGCGTGCAGCGCCGACGGGTCAGGTCCCAGGCCGTAGCCTTGGCGCCGTTCTCGCAGAATTCCGCCGGATGCGGCTTGGCGGGCTTGGGCCAGGCGCAGCTGACGCAGGCGAAGCCCTCGGTCTTGTTCTGCCGCAGCAACTGCCGCGCCGCCTCTAACGGCGGCGGCGCAGCATGCAGGGCGACCTTGGCCATGCCGGAGAGCGATCCGTAGCCGCCGGCCGGCCCCTCGTAGGGTTTGATGCGAGTCTTAGGCTTCGGCGGTGGGGAAGGGGGCATTGGCGTCCTGCGGGCTAGACTTTGGAAACAGCTTTGCGGGCCAGGCGGTTCGATGAAATCGGTGGCCCTGCCGCGACAGGGCGGGCGCGGATCAGCCGGCGAGCGCCAGTAGTAGGCGTTCGACCAGATGGCGACGCTGATCGGCGTCTTCGGAGGCGCCGGCGATCAGCAATCGGTCCTCGTCCAGCCGAGCCTGAGGCGCGATGGACGCGACGCGGGCCAGCGCGCCCTTGGCCGCTTCCGGCGACAGGGTGAAGGCCAAGCCCTTGGGACCCGCGCCGACCTGGCGGACGTCCGCCGCGCGGGCCAGGATTTGCAATCGGGCGAGGTCCAGCAGGCTGGCGGCGAGATCCGGCGTGGGCCCAAACCGGTCGTCGAGCTCCTCCTCGAAGGCGTCGATCTCGGCCAGGCTCGAAAGGCGCGCCAGGCGGGCATAGAGGTTGATCCGCGTGACCGGGTCGGGAACGTAGTCCAGCGGGATGGCCCCGGCCTGGCCCAGGTTCAGCACAGGCGTCCATTCGGCTGCCTCGACCTCGCCGCGCGCCACCCGCACCGCCCGCTCCAGCAGACGCTGATACAGGGCCGCCCCGATCATCTTGATATGTCCGGCCTGGTCGTCGCCGACCAGGTCGCCGCCGCCGCGCAGGTCCAGGTCGCGGGCGCTGATCGCCAGGCCCGAGCCCAGGCGGTCGAAGGCCTCCAGCGTCGACAGGCGCGCGCGGGTGGCCTCGGACATGTCGTCGTCCGGATCGGCCAGCAGATAGGCTATGCCCTGCACCCGCCCTCGACCGACCCGGCCGCGCAACTGGTGCAGTTGCGACAGGCCAAAGCGGTCGGGGCGCCAGACCAGCATGGTATTGGCCCGCGGCACGTCCAGCCCGCTCTCGATGATGTTGGTGGCCAGCAGCACGTCGCCGTCGCCATCGGCGAACCCGACCATCACCGCGTCGGCCTCCTCGGCCGGCAGGGCCCCGTGGGCGATGCGCATGGAAAGCTCCGGCGCCAGCTCCGCCAATCGCTCGGCCAGGGGCGCGATGTCCTCGATGCGCGGCACAACGAAGAAGCTCTGGCCGCCGCGCCGCTTCTCGCGCATCAGGGCGGTGCGCAGACTGGCCGGATCGAACGGCGCCAGGAAGGTGCGGATCGGCCGGCGGCGGGCCGGCGGACTGGCGATCAGGCTGACATCCTGGATGCCGACCATGGCCGCCTGCAGGGTACGCGGGATCGGCGTGGCGGTCAGGGTCAGCAGGTGTCCGTCCTGTGCCAGGTCGCGCAGTTGCGCCTTCAGGGCGGCCCCGAACTTCTGCTCCTCGTCGATGATCATCAGGCCCAGGTTGTCGAAAACCACCTCCTTGCCTGCCAGGGCCTGGGTGCCGATGACGATACGGACCTCACCGCTTTCCAGGCCTTGCCTGACGACGCGGGCCTCGGCCGGCGTCACCAGCCGTGAGAGGTGGGCGACGCCGATCCCCGTGCCGGTGAAACGCCGGCGGAAGGTGTCGTAGTGCTGGCGGGCCAGCACCGTGGTCGGGGCGGCGATGGCGACCTGCCGTCCGCTCAGGGCGACGGCGGCGGCGGCGCGCAGGGCGACCTCGGTCTTGCCGAAGCCGACGTCGCCGCATACCAGCCGGTCCATCGGGCGGCCGCTGGCCAGGTCGGCCAGCACCGCCTCGATGGCGGCCGACTGGTCGGGGGTCTCCGGATAGGCGAAGCGGGCGGCGAACTTGGCGTAGGCCGCCTTGGGCGGGACGATCGGTTCGCACGTCCTGGCCTGCCGCGCCTTGGCCAGGGCGACCAGTTGAAACGCGGTCTCGTCGACCTGGCGACTGACAAGCGCCCGCCGGGCTTGCCAGCCGTCGCCCTTAAGGCGGTCGAGGGTGACGGCCGAGGTCTCCGCGCCGTAGCGCCAGATGCGGCCGATCTCCTCGATCGGGGCCAGGACGCTGGCCCCGCCGTGATACTCCAGCTGCAGGGTGTCGCGGTCCAAGCCGTCGATCTCTACCGTCTTAAGGTCACGCAGCACGCCGACGCCATGGTCCTCGTGCAGCACCACGTCGCCGATCCGCAGGTCCGGCTCGCTCAGGAGATCCGTTGCGCTCGCCGCGCTTTTGGCTGCGATCCGGCCGCCGACAACGTCGCTGGCGGCGATCACCGCCAGGCCGGTGGCTGCGTCGATGAAGCCGGCGTCGAAATCGACCTCCAGGGCGACCACTTCGCCGAGGTCGGCCGCCAAGGCGGCGGCCCAGTTCGCGACAGGTTTCGGCTTGAGGTCGAGGCCCCGCACCAGCGCCTTGTCCAGCGGCCGTTGCTCGTGCTTCAGGCCAGCCAGCACCACACGGTGGTGGGCTTGGCGCTGGTCCTCGACCAGATCGCAGAAGGCCCGTCCCGGATTGCGCTGGATCGCCAGGTTCGGGATCGGCGCGACACCCGCCAAGTCGAGATCGCGCGCCTTCCAGCCCGCCAGGCCGGCGGCGAGCGCCTCGCCCAACAGGTAGAGGCCGTCGGGGGAGGGCGGCGACTGGCCGTCGATCCCGCCCAGGCTCTGCCGGGCCTCGAACGCCTCGATGACATGCAACTCGACATCCGCCAGGCGCTCGGCGGTCTTGCTGTCCAGGGAGACGCGCGCCTTGGGCAGCAAATCGAACAGGGTTTCCAGCGCGCCGTAGCGATCGGCCAGGCTGTGCTCCAGGCCTTGCGGTCGGGGCGCGACCGGTTCGTCTTGGTCGGCGTCTCCATCCGCCGCATCTGCGATCCATTCGCTGGCGGGGCCGAGCAGCAGCGCCTCGACCTGTCCCTCCGTGCGCTGGCTCAGGGGATCGTAGAGGCGGATCTCGGCGACCTGTCCGGCCTCGTCGAGAATGATCCGAACCGGGCGCGCGGCGTCGGCGGGGAAGATGTCGGTCACCTCGCCCAGGAAGGCGATCTCGCCGGGCTCGTCGATGCGGTCGTCGACGACATAGCCCGTGCGCGCGGCGAACCGGGCCAGGTCCGCCAGGTCCAGTGGCTCGCCGCAGCGCAGCGTCATGAAAGCCGCCGTAAGGACGGTTCGCGGCGGCAGTTTCTGCACCACGGCTTCGGGCGAGGCGATCAGGACGCGGGGACCGGCCGCCTTGGTCGCCAAGGCCCGCAAGGTTCGCATGCGGCGGCCCATGACGTCGCGCGACGGCGAGGCGCGGTCGTAGGGCAGGCAGTCCCACGGCGGCAGGATCAGCACCTCGATGTCGGCGGAAAGGCCCGCCAGGGCGCGTCCGATTTCCTCGGCCCGCCGCTCGCTCGAGGCGACATGAACAGCGACGCCACGCGCGGCGTCGGCCGCCAGGGCGGCGGCCACGGCCGCGGCCGGCGCTTGGCCGGTGGTCTTGGCGATCGCCCGCTCGGGACGCGCGCCGGGCGTCAGGATCTCGCCGACCGGCGGCTCGCCATCTTCGGTCCTGGGCATCGATACTCCCCCGCGCGGGCCCTTCAGATGGCCGCGCACGGAGCAAACACCGCCCGCTTGCAGGTCGTTGCACCGGCGAGACCGGGGAAACGGTCCGCGCCGGCGACCGGCGCAGGAACGCGACATCCGAACCGCCGTTGTGGTCATCCGCGCCCGACCGGGAGCGTCGAGGGGCAGGGCATGGGCGAAGCGCGATTGGACAAGAGCCTGGCGGACAAGAGCAGCAGGGCGCCGCGACCCTCCGAACGCGGACCGATCCTGACCCGCACCCGTAACCTGAAGATGGCGCGCTCGGCCCACGCCTATGTGCGCGGCAGCACCGTCAAATTCTACGAGTGGCTCGAGGCCAGCGGCGGCAAGCTGCCCAGCGGGCCGCCGGTCTGGATTTGCGGCGACTGCCATATCGGAAACATGGGGCCGCTGGCCGACGCCAAGGGCCGGGTCGATATCCAGATCCGCGATCTCGACCAGACGGTGATCGGCAATCCAGCCCACGACCTGATCCGGCTGGGCCTGTCCTTGGCCTCGGCCGCGCGCGGCTCGGACCTGCCCGGCGTAATCACCGCCCGGATGCTGGAGGGCGTGGTCGAGGGCTATGAGGCGGCCCTGGCCGAGGACTTCGAGGTCAAGTCGCGCCATCCGCCGATGATCGGCGCCGTGCTTGGCGAGGCCACCAGGCGCACCTGGAAGCATCTGGCCGCCGAACGCCTCAACGGCGTCAGGCCCGAAATTCCGATCGGCAAGCGGTTCTGGCCGGTCAGCCGCGCCGAGCGACGCGAGCTCGAAGAGTTGTGCCTCGGCCAGCCGATCCGCGACCTCGTCACTGGCCTAAAGTCTCGCGACCGCAAAAGCGAAATCCGCCTGCTCGACGCGGCCTACTGGATGAAGGGCTGCAGCTCGCTGGGGCGCCTTCGCTACGCTGTGCTGCTGGAAGTCGATGGTCGCGATGGCGGACCCGAGATCTGCTTCCTGGACCTCAAGGAAGCCGCAAAGGCCGCTGCGCCGCGCGATCCGGGCGCGGTGATGCCGCGCGACAACGCCGAGCGCATCGTCGCCGGCGCCCTGGCCTTGTCGCCGAACCTGGGTCATCGCATGGCCGCCTGCCGCCTGTTGGGCAAGTCGGTGATCGTGCGCGAGCTGATGCCGCAGGACATGAAGATCGAGCTGACGGGTCTGACGCCGGACGAGGCCATGGCCTCGGCGCGTTCGCTGGCCCGCGTGGTCGGCGACGCCCATGGCCGGCAGATGGAGCCGCAGATGCGACTGGCCTGGCTGACCGAGCTGGCCCGCAATCGTTCCGGGCTGCTGGATGCGCCGTCCTGGCTGTGGTCGAGCGTCGTCGAGCTGACGGCCGCTCACGAAGGGGCCTATCTCGAACACTGTCGGCGTCATGCCCTGGGACTGGACGCCTGACGACGGAACGATCGGACTGAGCGCGGCTTAACCCTGCACGCGATCCTCGCGTCTGAAAGGTATTCCGATGTCAATTCTCGCGTGGCTCGTGGTCGGACTGATTGCAGGCTTCCTGGCCAGCAAGGTCATCAACAAGACGGGCTCAGGCATTGTCCTGGACATCGTGCTGGGCATCGTCGGTGCGCTGGTCGGCGGCTTCGTCTTCAATTCTCTGGGCCATTCGGCCCCGACCGGCATCAATCTCTACAGCATCTTCGTCGCCTTCATCGGCGCCGTGATCGTTCTGGTCGTCTATCACCTGATCTTCCGCCGCCGCGCGCTCTAGCGCGATCGACTGAACGACGAGGCGACGGGAAACCGTCGCCTTTCCTCTTTGGGCGCTCCCGGGCGCAGACATTGCGCCACGTCCTGAAACTGAACCTTACGCCCGGTGTTTCACCGTGTATGCGCGCGGGTGGCGCGTCGTTTGCGGAGCCAGCATGTCGGAAGCCTCGGTCGAAAATCATGACGTCCGGGTCAGCACCGGCGTGCCTGGCCTGGACGACATCCTCGGCGGCGGCCTGACCCGCGATCGCATCTATCTGGTGGAGGGCACGCCGGGGTCGGGCAAGACCACCTTGGCGTTGCAGTTCCTGCTCAAGGGGCGCGAGGTCGGCGAAAGCGGGCTCTATATCACCCTGTCCGAGACCGACGCCGAACTACGCGCCGCGGCCGCCAGCCACGGCTGGTCGCTCGACGGGATCGCGTTGTTCGAACTGGTCAGCGAAGAGGGCCTTGATCCCGACAGCGAGCAGTCGGTGCTCCATCCCTCCGACGTGGAGCTTGGCGAGACGACACGCGGCGTGATGCGGCAAGTCGAGGAGACCAAGCCGATGCGGGTGGTCTTCGACAGCCTATCGGAGATGCGGCTGCTGGCCCAGAATCCGCTGCGCCACCGTCGGCAGATCCTGGCGCTGAAGCACTTCTTCGCCACGCGCAAGTGCACCGTTCTGCTGCTCGACGATCAGACCGCCGAGGACGGCGACCTCCAGCTGCACAGCATCGCCCACGGCGTCATCAGCCTTCAGCGGACGACCCAGGAGTACGGCGCCCAGCGCCGCCGCCTGGAGGTCATCAAGATGCGCGGCATCAAGTATCGCGGCGGCTTTCATGACTTCGAACTGGATACCGGCGGCATCCGGGTGTTCGAGCGCCTGGTGGCGGCCAATCACCCGGCCCATTTCGACCAGCAGATGGTCTCGACCGGGTCGCCGGGCGTAGACGCCCTGATGGGCGGCGGCCTGGCGCGCGGCACCAACACCCTGATCAGCGGACCGTCAGGCGTGGGCAAGACCACGACCTCGGTGCGTTGCGCCCTGACCGCCCTGGAGCGCGGCGAGACCGTCGCCTACTACCTGTTCGACGAAGGCCTGACGACTTTGCTGACGCGATCGAAGGCCCTGGGCATGGACTTGCGTCCGCACTTGGAGGCGGGGCGGTTGCTGATCCGCGCCATCGATCCGGCGGAGCTGTCGCCCGGCGAGTTCGCCTTCCATGTCCGCGACGCCGTCGAGCGTCAGGGCGCGTTGACCGTCGTGATCGACAGCCTCAACGCCTATCTTCAGGCCATGCCGGGACAGAAGTTCCTGCTCCTGCAGATGCACGAGCTTCTCACCTACCTGAACCAGCAGGGCGTGGTGACGCTGCTGATCCTGGGCCAGCATGGCTTCATCGGCGAGGTGCGCAGCGACATCGACCTCAGCTATCTCAGCGACGGCATCTTGCTGTTCCGCTTCTTCGAGGCGGCCGGTTCGGTGCGTACGGCGATCTCGGCGGTCAAGAGCCGCACCGCGGCTCACGAGAAGACCATCCGCGAAATCCGCCTGACAGAAGCGGGGATCGAGGTCGGCGAAGCGCTGACCGACTTCCAGGGCGTGATGACGGGCCTGCCGTCCTACGAGGGCAAGGTCGGCATGCTCGGCGAGGGACGTGGCGATCGGCGTCCGGATGGATGAACCTTTCCTGATCCTGGCGCCGCGAGGACGAGACGCGCTGGTGATCGCCGAAACCCTGGCCAATGTCGGCCACGCCTCGCAGATCTGTGCGGATCTCACGGCGCTGACGCAGGCGCTGGGGGACGAGGCCGGCGCGGCCGTGCTGACCGAGGAAGCCCTGGCCCAGGGGGCGACGGACGCCCTGACCGACTGGCTGGCCGGCCAGCCCGCCTGGTCCGACTTTCCCTTCATCGTGCTCGTCACCAAGCAGCCGGGAAAACGAACCCAGGCCGATGCTGCGCGCCTGCAGGCGATCGGCAACATCGTGCTCCTGGAGCGGCCGATCAACGCCGAGACCCTGGCCAGCGCCGCCCATTCGGCCATCCGCGCCCGCCACCGCCAATATCGGGCGCGCGATCATCTTTTCGCGCAGATGAAAGCCGAAGAGCAGCTGCGCTTCGCCCTCGAAGCGGGGCGGCTGGGCGCATGGGATCTCGATCTGGACAGTGGATCGCTGACGATGTCCGAGGCCGCGCGCGAGCACTTCGGGCGCGAGCCCGACCGTGTCCTTTCGCTCGCCGATGTGGAAGCGGCCGTGCATCCGGATGATGCGGCCTCGCGCCGAGGCGCGCTGGAGGCGTCGGTCTCGGGCGGCGAGGACTACGACGCCGAATACCGCGTCGCCTGGCCCGACGGCTCCTGGCACTGGCTGCAGGTGAGGGGGCGGCTCAATCGTCGGCGTGCTGAAGAGCCGCGCCGCCTGTCCGGGGTGACGCTGGACATCACCGCTCGCAAGACCGTCGAGGCCGAGCTGCGGCTGCTGAATGAGACGCTGGAACAGCGCATCGCCGACAGCGTCCGCGACCTCCAGATCGCCAATGAGCGACTGCTGGCCGAGATCAGCGAGCGGGAGCAGGCCCAGGCCGCGCTCGTCCAGGCCCAGAAGATGGACGCCATCGGCCAGTTGACCGGGGGCATCGCCCACGACTTCAATAACCTCCTGACCGCCATCGTCGGCAATATCGACATGATCGAGCGGCGCAGTCAGGACGCCCGGATCCAGCGCATGGCGCTCAACGCCCGCGAAGGCGTCGAGCGCGCGACCAAGCTCACCGCCCAGCTCCTGGCGTTCTCGCGCAGCCAGCAACTGGACTTGCAGCCCGTCGAGGTCGACGCCCTCATCGCCGGCATGGACGATCTCCTGACCCGAACCCTGGGCCACACGGTCGAGGTGCAGATGGCTCTGGACGCCGGAGACGCCCGGGCCAAGGCCGACGCCAACCAGCTCGAACTGGCCGTGCTCAACCTGGCCATCAACGCCCGCGACGCCATGGGCGAGGGCGGTAAGGTGACGATCTCGACCAGGCTGTCGGACGAATGGCGCGAGGGTCTCCAGCCCGGCGATCACGTCGTGGTGGCCGTCGGCGATACCGGTCACGGCATTCCGCCCGAGCTGTTGCAGAAGGTCTTCGATCCCTTCTTCACGACCAAGAGCGTCGGCAAGGGCACGGGCCTGGGCCTCAGCCAAGTCTACGGCATCGCCACCCAGTCGGGGGGCGCGGTCCGGGTCGACAGCACGGTCGGTATGGGAACCACGATCGAAATCTGGCTGCCCGTCACCGACGCGGCCGAGCGCGTGCGTCCCGGCGACCTGACGCCGGAGGAAACGCCGCTCAGCCAGGGCGAGCGCATACTGGTGATCGACGACGATCCCAGCGTTCGCCGCTTCATCGTCCAGTGCCTGCGCTCCCTCGGATACCGCGTCACCGAGGCGACCGGCGGGCAGGAGGGACTGCAGCGGCTCGCGAGCGACGCTCCGGACCTGCTGGTGGTGGACTTCGCCATGCCGGGCATGAACGGCGCGCAGGTGGCGACGCGCGCCAGGAGCGCTTTGCCGAACCTCGGCGTGCTTCTCGTCACCGGCTATGCGGACGCCGCCGCCATCCGTGATCTCGTCAATTCCGAAGCGGTTCTGCGCAAGCCGTTCAAGGTCAGCGACCTGGCGGTGGCGGTGCGCGCCGCGCTCACTGGAATGAAGTCGAAGCCGGCTCCATCCATAGGATGACGGCGAAGGCGCTCAGCGGAAGACCCCGGCACAGTCTTCGACCTTCGGATCAGCGTCGCCGGGCGGGCAAGTACTGGCCGCCCGCCGGCGTCAGTTTCCAGCCCGACCGGGTTCGTTCCGCCAAGCCTAGCGCCGTCAGGCTTTGGGCGTCGCCTATGTTGAGCTGAATCTCGGCGCCCTTGGTGCGGCGGTCCAGCTCGCGGAGCGATTGGAGCTGACCGCTCGTCAGGTTGAGCGGGCCAGGATCGATCTCATCGTCCGACCGGACCAGGCGCAGATGGGCGGGGGCCTGGGCGAGAGGCCGCCTACTCCTGCTGCCGATGTTTGGATTTGAGGGTTTCAAGAGCGGTCTCCATCTTCTGTTGTCTGTGGATCACCATCCGCAGAAGCACCGCTCGCGCGGGGCTGGTGCCGGGCTTGGCCAGTTCCTGTCGCGCGCCTTCGACGATGCGGCCGCGATGGAGATGACCCAGCCGCCAGCTTTCCATTCGGACCTCGCCAGGCGAGTACCAGATGAAGCGGCGCATCGCGGCGGCGAGGATGGGAAAGCGCTTGATGAGCCCAATCAGCGTTTTCATCCTGACGACACGCTCGGGCGAGCCGAGCCGATCTCTGGTCGTTCGGGCGCGCCCGCGCGGTCCCCGCGCTGGTGACTCGGGATCTGGGGCATGGATTGTCCTGATCGACGCTCTAGAGGCGAGCTTCGCCGTTTTCAGTCACGGCGCACGCCAGCAGCGTAATATAGAGTATGCGCCTTGGCGCTGTGAATAGATACATCAAACTCAAAAGGAAAATCCAAAGCTCAGGTTTAATTTTGTCGTCTACGGAATGTTACGATACACTTTCGGCGTAATGAGCACGCGGTCCTGCGGGTTGATCATGTTAGGCTGCGAAATGAACGAGACCGAACGTGACAGACTGGCCCGCGATCGGGCCGAGGCCTATGCGCCACCGCCTGCCGGCGGCGCTTTGATGGCCGGCGTCTGCGGGGCAGCGCTCGCCCTGCTGGGTGTCATCGTCGCGGCGCGGTTCTATGGTTGGCTCGTGCGTGATCATATCGGCTTGGCCGCGATCTTGGTTGTGGGAGGCTTCGTCGTCGTATGCGGAGGCTACCTTCGGCTGGCGCGCACGAACCGCAGGGCGCGCCGCGCCGAACGCCTCCTGATCGATCGGGAGCACCGATAGGTCTCCCTGCGCACAACCGTGAATATTCCCCGGAACGCCCACCGGGTTCGCGGATTGGTGTCTCGCCGCGTTCGGCGGCAGGCAAAGGACAGACCGATGGACGACCAATTTACAGGCGCCGCCCGCGAGGACGTCGGCCGGGTTCAGGACGCCGTCGGCGGGTTGACCGGCGACAGCGCCACCCAGATGAAGGGCAAGCTCAATCAAGCGGCAGGCGACGTCCAGCAGACCTACGGCAAGCTGAGCGAAGGCGTGCGCGACACGCTGGAGGGCGCTCTGGAGACGGTGCGCGGCGAGGTGCACGAGCGTCTCGACACCATCGAGACCTACGTGAAGGACAGGCCCCTTCCGGCCGTGGCGATCGCCGCGGTGGCCGGCATCGTGCTGGGGCTGCTCCTGCGTGGCGGCAGCAGGACCATCTATCTGCGCGATCCGCGCTAGGTCGCTGACGGGCGAGGTTCCAGGGTGCTCGTTCCTGGAGCCCCGCCCAGTTCAGCGCAGAAACGGCCCCCGCTTGGCCAGATCGTTTCGCAGGGCCGTGGCCGCGACGCCGGCCTCGCCCATGGCGTGGCTGATCTGGTCCAGGCCCAGCACCACGTCGCCGGCGGCGTAGAGGCCCTCGATGTTCGTGCGCTGATGGGCGTCCACCTTGATGCAGCCGTCTTCCGTGACCGCCGCGCCCAGGCCGCGGGCGAGATCGGAGTGAACCTCCGATCCGAGCGCGGGATAGACCGCATCGAAGCGCAGGCGTCCCCTGGAGCAGGCCAGGCTGATGCTGTCGTCCTCCAACGCGAATTCCCCCGCAGGGCCGGCGATGCGCCTGACCCCGATCTCATCGAGCCGCCGACGCTGGCTCTCGTCGAGGCTGTCGTCGGCCTCCAGCGCGATCAGCGTGACGCTGGTTGTGTAGGCGCGAAGGAACTCCGCTTCGCCAGCGGCGCGGGCGCCGCCACCGATCACCGCCACCCTCTGGTCGGTCACTTCATAGCCGTCGCAGACGGGGCAGTAGCGCAGGCGCCCCTGCGCGAGCGCCTGGGTATGCAGCGTCTCGTCAATCGGCGGCCGGCGATTGGTCACCCCGGTCGCAAGCAGGACGGCTCGGGCTCGGAACGCGCCGGTCGAGCAGCGGACGAGGAAGTCCTCGGGCGCGATCTCCAGCGCTTCGACGCGGGCCGAGATCATGCGCGCGCCGTACAGCTCGGCTTGCTCGCGCATGCGCGCCAGCAGGGCCTGGCCTGATATCCCGTCGGGAAAGCCCGCATGGTTGCGGGTCAGCGGGATCAGCGCGGCGCGGCTGTCGCCGGCGTCGACGACGACCACCGACAGCCGGAACCGCGAAAGATAGATCGCGGCGGTCAGGCCCGCGGGCCCGCCGCCGACGATCAGGCAGTCGATCCTTCCGTCACTCATGCTGGCCCATCGCTCATGCGGGATCAGCGACCAGCGGCTTGGGCGGCGGACGTACGAGAGGCTCGCGCGCCCAGACCCGGCCCGTCGAGGCCCTCGCGATGAAGTCGTCGATGCTGGCGGCGCTGAGATCGATCAGGCCTTCGTCGTCGTCCGGCCCGACGTCGGTGATCCCGCCCTTGGCGAACAGGGGACCGGCCGAAGGCAGATAGGCGATGACCTTCAGGTGGCCGTAGGCGTCGCGCAGGAAGTTGACTGCCGCCGCTTCCATCGCTAGCTGCGCGCCGCCTTCGTCGGAGGGCAGGATCGCCACCGTGTCGAACAGCACGGAGGGGCCGCCGTCGATCTTGTGGTCGGCCGGCAGCAGGGCGCCGCCGGCCGTCGTCACGCCGTAGATCGTGGGAGCGATGACCTGTAGTCGCGCGCCGGCCGCCTCGACAGCCGCCTTCAGCTTGGCCAGCAGCTTGTCGTCGCTGCCGTCGCTGACCAGGACGCCGACCTTGCGGCCCTCGAGCGTCGGCTGCGCCTTGGCGAGCAGGCTGAGCATGGGCGAGGGGGTCATGTCCTGGGCCGGTATCGGCGCCGGGGCCGGAACGATCTCGCCTGGGAAGCCAAGGCCCTCGGCCACCGACTGAGCCAGGAACTCATCAATGTGGATCAGGCGCGACAGCACGGCTTCGCGTACCCGCGGCGTCACGCACTTGCTGAGCTCGAACACCAGGGCCGCGACGATGTGGTCCTGCTCGGGCTTGGTCTGGCTGGCGAAGAACAATCGGGCCTGGGTGTAGTGGTCGGCGAAGGTCTCCGGCCGCAGGCGCAACTGCTCGCCGGATTCCGGATTGGGGAAGGTCTGGAAGCCGCGCTCAAGGGACTCGCGCGCCACGTCCTGGCCCAGGCTCGACGGCTCGTAGTTCACCTGGCCCTTCGGAACGCCCATCTGCATGTGGCCGTCGCGCTGCAGGTTGTGGAACGGGCACTTGGGCTGGTTGATCGGGATCTGGTGGAAGTTGGGCGAGCCTAGGCGCTTGAGCTGGGTGTCCTGGTAGGAGAACAACCGGCCCTGCAGCAGCGGGTCGTTGGTGAAGTCGATCCCTGGCACCACGTGCGAGGCGCAGTAGGCGACCTGCTCGGTCTCGGCGAAGAAGTTGTCGGGGTTGCGGTCAAGCACCATGCGCCCGACGACGCGCAGCGGCACGTCTTCCTCGGGGATCAGCTTGGTGGCGTCCAGCACGTCGAAGGCAAAGCCGTCGGCCTGTTCCTGGGTAAAGGTCTGCAGGCAGAACTCCCACTCGGGGAAATCCCCGCCCTCGATGGCTTCCCACAGGTCGCGGCGGTGGAAGTCCGGGTCAGCGCCGTTGATCTTCAGGGCTTCGTCCCAGACCACCGACTGCGAGCCGAGCTTGGGCCGCCAGTGGAACTTCACGAAGGTGCTCGTACCCGCCGCATTCACGAGCCGGAAGGTGTGGACGCCGAAGCCCTCCATCATCCGCAGCGAGCGCGGAATGGCCCGGTCGCTCATCGCCCACATGATCATGTGCATGCTCTCGGGCGTCAGCGAGATGAAGTCCCAGAAGGTGTCGTGGGCGGTCTGGGCCTGTGGGAACTCGCGATCGGGATCCTGCTTGGCCGCGTGGATCAGGTCGGGGAACTTGATGGCGTCCTGGATGAAGAACACCGGGATGTTGTTGCCGACGAGATCGAAGTTGCCTTTTTGGGTGTAGAACTTCACCGCGAAGCCGCGCACGTCGCGCGGCAGGTCGGCCGAGCCCTTGTTGCCGGCCACGGTCGAAAACCGCGTAAACACCGGAATGCGCTCGCCGGTCCTTTGCAGGAAGTCGGCGGCGGTGACGTCGGCGCAGGAATCCAGGCACTCGAAGAAGCCGTGCGCGGCCGAGCCGCGGGCGTGGACCACGCGCTCGGGGATGCGCTCATGGTCGAAGTGCATGATCTTTTCGCGCAGGATGAAGTCCTGCAGCAGCACGGGGCCGCGGACCCCGGCCTTCAGCGAGTTCTGGTTGTCGGCGATCGGCACGCCCTGATTGGTGGTCAGCTGCGTTTCCGGGCCGTCGGCCTGCTGGTGGGTCTCGCCGCCGGGCGCGATGAAGGTCTCGCCTTCGGTCGAGGGACCCGCGGGCCTGGGGGGAGGGGCGTTGGTCGGCGGCGTGGAGCCGGCGCGTGCGCCCGCTGTTTTGGCCTTGGTCTTAGCCGGGGTGGCCATGGGGCGTCTTTCAATTTTGAGGTGTGGCGAACTAACGTTCGCGCGGAGTCGAGGTTGCTGTCGCCAAGCCGACATAACTCCCTGAAACCACGATTTATTTTCGTGCGGGCCTCGCCTCGAACTTTCCGCTCCGTGGAGAGTTTGCACCCCGCCGCGTCTCTGTGAACGGCTTGGGAACGAGAGCAGGAACGTCATGCGCGCATCGATCATTCACCGGCTGGGAATCTCGTCTTGAAGCGCCGCGTGGCGGTGGCCGTTCCGGCGCGAAACGAGGCCGCCTGGATAGAGGTCTGCCTGACCCGCCTGCTGGCGATGGAGCGCGACGATCGGATCGCGTCGCTGCGCATCGTGGTGCTGGCCAACAACTGCATCGACGACACTGCCGAGCGCGCCCGTCGCCTGGGCGGCGACGTTGAGGTCGTCGAGATGCGGCTGGATCCTGACCAGGCTCATGCCGGCGGCGCCCGTCGCGCGGCGTTCGAGGCCGCCGCGGCCCTTCTGCACTCGCCCGAAGACCTGTTGCTGACCACCGACGCCGACACCCACGTCGCGGCGGACTGGCTGAGGCGTACGCTCGACCATGTCGACGCCGGCTACGACGCGGTAGCGGGGCTGGCGCGGCTCAAGGGCGCTGAACTGCGCGGCCTCGACCCGGCGCACCGCGCCCGGCTGGCCCTGCTGCGCCGCTACTACGCCGCTCTCGACGCCTTGCGGGCAGCGCGGAGCGACGAGGCCTGGCCGCACCACTTCTACGAAGGCGGCGCCAGTATGGCCCTGACCCTCGGCTGCTATGCCCGCATCGGCGGCGCGCCCGCCCCGCCGGTGGGCGAGGACAAGGCGCTGTTCCAGGCCGTAAGGGCGGCCGGCGGACGCGTGCGCCACCCCATCGACGTCAAGGTCTTCACCTCCTGCCGCCTAGCCGGTCGCGCCGTAGGCGGAACCTCCGACACCCTGGACCTCTGGGGGCGCCAGGCGGTCGACGAGCCGATCCACGAGGCGCCGCCGCTCAATGTCGCCCTCGGTCTTGCGACGCCGGGACCCGCCCTGACCTTCGCCGATCTTCCGGCCGAGATCGACAAGGCCCGCGCTCTGGTGCGCATCGGGCGCGAGCGGATGCTGCTGGCCGAGGCCGGCTAGGCCCAGCGCCACAGATCGAGGCGATAGTCGGCGTTGCGCTGAGCCGAATCCACAGTGACAGCGTCGCCCAGGTGCGCCCGCAGGCCTTCGACGGCCTCGTCGGCGGTCTTGGGATAATCGGTCTCGCCTAGCCAGTGGACCAACAGGATCCGTCCGCCGGAAACGCGTGCCGCCCGGAAGGCTTCGGCCGCCAGGGCCAAGTCGCCGTCGTCCCAGTAGTAGGCGACCTCCGACAGCACGATCAGGTCGAACGACCCGGGAAAGGGATCGCGCGGAACCTGCAGCAGGGCGAATTCGACATTGGCCAAGTCGGCGCAACGCTTTCGCGCCTGATCCAGAGCGGTCTCCGAAACGTCCAGCCCCAGAAGGCGGTCGCAGTGTTCGGCCAACTGCCGGGTCAGGACACCGATCGAGCAGCCGACCTCCAGCGCATGGGCGGCGCGCTCTTCACCGAGGGCGGCGAGGGTGGCCGCGTACTTGCCCTTCTCGTAGGCGCTGGTCTCGAAGCCCCAGGGGTCGGGATCGGCGGTGTAAAGGCCTTCGAAATAGCCGGGCTCCAGCGAGCGGGTTTTTCTCAACGCCTGCACTCCAGGAAGATCTCGACCGGCCGGTCGGTCAGGGCCGCCAGGTCCGGCGGCACCTGGAAGGCCTCGGCGGCGTCCTGGATCATCGGGGTCATCTGGGTCTCGTGGCAGGCCAGGGCCTTTCGGCGGCGCGTGATCTCGCCGCCGCACATCAGGCCCCAGACGCCCTTGGCGCCGTGGCGATGGGCCAGGTCCGGATCGGCCCAGCCCCAGACCAGATATTCCATCTTCACCGGCTCGCGGGTGTCGATCGAGGCGATGTAGTCCGACGCCAGAAGGTTGGCCGCGACATGGTCGCAATGCCGTTCCTCGCGCCACGGCGCCCAGACGCTCCACGGCTTGAAGCCGTCGGACCAGTCGCGCAGCTCCCGCAGCGACGCGGCGTAGGCTGTATCCTCGCGAGGGATCGGCGCGCCGTCGGGCCACCCCATGAAATGGACGTCCTCGGGCGGAACGCCCAGCACCTCCAGGGCCGCCAGCGCCTCTTGCCGCCGAACACGGGCCAGCCGCTTGGGCGGCCAGGTCGGCGAGCCCGTGTGCGAGCCGGCGCCATCGGTGAGATAGGCCACGCGGGGCTTCAGGCCCAGCTTGCTGGCTGTCGCGATCAGGCCGCCGCAGCCCAGCGTCTCGTCGTCGGGGTGCGGCGCCAGGATCAGCAACGGCGACAGGCCGTCCAGCACCGTGGCGTCGAGGTTGAAGGCCTGGTTGACCACGGCCGCCCAGGCCGACTCGCCCATCGCCGTCACCACAGGGGATCGTCCGCCCAGGCGTCCTTGGCCAGGAACGCCGCCGCCGCGCGGTCCAGCGCCTGGTCCGGCACGGGCTGGCGCAGATAGAGCGCCAGGTCGCGACAGGCCTGGTCCAGTGGATTGTCGACGAAGAAGGCCCGGGTGCCGACGCTGCGGGCCGCTGCCTCCATGACGGTCAGGCCGGCCTCCTCGACCACGCCTCGGGTCATCAGTACGAAGCTGATCGCCTCGGCTCCCGCATCCGGCGCTTCGGCCCGCTGGGCCGCTTCCCGCACCCACAGATAGGCCGAGCGCGTCGCCGCCAGCGCCTTGCCGAAGCGGGCCCGATGGATCGGATCCTGGCCGGCGGGCGAGGCCGCCAGATGCTCTCGCAGCAGGGTCAGCACGTGCTCCACGCCGCCCAGCTGCACCGCCGTGAACCGCCAGGCTCCGGCCGAAAAGCGCGGCTCGCGTTCGTAGTCGCCGGGCGCGCCCAGGCGCGTCGCGGCGTCGACCGGCAGGCCGGTAAGGTCGTATGTCCCGCTGACCGTCGCCCTCATGCCCCGCACCCGCCAGGCCGATGGATCGGCGCGGGCCGGATCGGCGGCGTCCGCCAGGACCATCTGCTTGCCGCCGCTCGCCGTGGCGGCCGTGATCACGGCGATGTCGATATGGCCCGCGCCGGTGGCGTAGGACTTCGCCCCGTGCAGGCGACCATCGGCGATGGTCACGCCCGGCGTCGGTTCGGTGTTCCAGACACCCAGGACCTTGCCGGCGGCCAGGTCGGCTTCCAAGGTCCGCCGCTGTTCGGCCGACCCGTACCAGGCGACCAGCCGCGCGCCGTTGACGTGACCTTCGAAGATCCGCCCCAGGCTGAGATTGGCGCGGCCGACAAGGCGCAACGCCTCCATCAACTCGCGCGGGGAGGTGGCGTCGCCGGCCATCACCTCAAGCGCGCCGATCGACGCGAGCAAAGCGACGTCCTCGGCGGGGAACTCGCCGCCGGCGTCGAGATCCGCGGCGCGGGCGCGAATGTCTTGCAAGGCATGGCGCAAAGCGGCCAGCACCGCCGCCACAGACGGCGGGGCCGGCGCTGGCGTAAACGCGATCTGCGCCAAGTCAGGCGTCCTCGAGCATCGGCGTGCCTTCGTGCGCGACCAGTAGGTCGTGCATGTCGTCGGCATGCTCCTCCTCGACGGTGAGAATGCCCTCCAGCATCACCCGCGTGGTCGGGTCGTCGTCGCCGAAATAGCGGATCAGTTCGCGATAGTGCTCCACCGCGATCCGTTCGGCGATCAGGTTTTCCTTGATCATGTCGACCAGGTTCTCGCCCTCGACATATTGCGAGGCCGAGCGGCTGGCGAGCCCTTCGGGGCTGAAGTTCGGCGTGCCGCCCAGCTGGGTGATGCGCTCGGCCACGGCCAGGGCGTGGGCGTGCTCTTCCTTGGCGTGTTCGGCGAACTCGGCCTTCGGGCCCTGGCTGGAGATCCCCGAGGCGATGATCGAGTGCAGGGTGTAGCGCAGCACGCAGACCAGTTCGGTGGCCAGCACCGTCTGCAGGATCTCGATGGTCTTCTTGACGTCGCCGCCATAGGCCGGCGTCAGCGCGCCGTCCTCCAGGTGTTCCCGCGCCCTGGCCCGCAGGGTCTGCACGTCGCTGAGGAAGGGTTTGTCGCCGACCTGATCGTTCATCTTGCGTCCCTCGATGATCCGAGCATGCAACGCGCCGTGGGCGGTCTCGATCCGGAAGGGCGCGACGGCGGCCGCCTTTATTAGTCGATGACGAAACAGGTGGCGAAATATCTTCGCGGAGAATTCGACGTCGATTGTTTTATGATGCCGCCGCGCGTGAATTATTTTCACGATGCGTGCAAATATTTATATTCATGTTACCAGAGATAAATTTCCATATTTCCGGGAATAAGCTGCGGATCATCGCGCAACCTTGTCGGGTCGAGAGGGCTTAACTCCGCACCTCTCGGAGATCCACGAACATGTTGAAGCCCATGATTGGCGTCGCGCTCGTCGCGATGCTGCTGGCCGCGTGCGGCCAGAAGAACGCCGACCACGAAAAGGTCGAAGGGCCTGCCGTCTCCGCGCCGGCGGCTCCGGGTAACGCCGCCGTCGACACCGCGCCGACCACCGGCGAGACCGGCCCCACCCCGGGCGCCAGCTCCTACACCGCCGACCAGGCCCGCATGGCCATCGAGAAGGCCGGCTACACCGCGCTGGGTCCGCTGAACCAGAACGCCAACGGTCTGTGGCAGGGCGAAGCCACCAAGGACGGCCGCAAAGTCAACGTCTCGATCGACTACAAGGGCGCTATCACCGAGCTCTAGGCTCGGCCGTCCTTGCTCGCCTCAAATCATAACCTTTCTGGGAACATCCACATGAGCAAGACCATCACCCGGCTGTTCGACAGCCACACCGAGGCGCTCGACGTCGTCTCGGACCTGGAAGCCTACGGCGTCGGTCACGACCGCATCAGCCTGGTTTCCGACAACACCGACAACTGGCATGACGGCGACCGCAAGGCCGACGGTCCGCTGGGCGACCACAATGGCGACGGCGACAACGACGTCGCCGACGGCGCCGGTAAGGGCGCGGCCACAGGCGGTCTGGTCGGCGGCGGGGCGGGCCTGCTGGCCGGGCTCGGCATGCTGGCCATTCCGGGCCTGGGTCCGGTCGTGGCGGCGGGATGGCTCGCGGCCACCGCAGTCGGCGCCGCGGTCGGCGCGGCCGCCGGCGGCGCCACGGGCGGCCTGCTGGGCGCCCTCAAGGAGGCCGGCCACAGCGACGACGAGGCCAATGTCTATTCCGAAGGGGTGCGTCGCGGCGGCGCCCTGGTCAGCGTCAAGGCGCATGACAACGAGATCCAGGCCGTCGAACGGATCCTCGACGAGGGACGGGGCGTGGACGCGGCCACGCGCGGCGACGCCTATCGTCAGGACGGTTGGACCAGCTTCGATCCGGCCGCCACGCCGTACAGCGCCGAGCAGATCGGTCGCGAGCGCACCCTCTACGGCGAGAACCGCTCGTTCGAGGCGGCTCCGACCGACGATGTGCTGATCGATGACGACGCTGTTCGCCCCGAGGACCGCGACGTCGTCGACCCCGTCCGTCGCGACTACTGAGCCTTCACCCCGACTCTGGAAACGCCTGGAGTCGGGGTGTATTCGCGCTCTCTCAAAAGACGTGATCAAGCGTGATGGCGCCTTTGCTGCATTGCAGCATTCAGACTGGGCGGCGGCTTTCCGTCTCGCTCTTTCAGGACATCACCATGCCGAGCCTCGGCGACACCACCGCGATGCTGGCGCGCCTGCGCCGTACGTCCTTCCCGACCTCCGACGCGACGGGGCGCCTGAATCGCATCGACGATTTCGGCGCCAATCCCGGCCAATTGACGATGCTCGGCTATCGCCCGGAAGGGCTGGCGCCAGGCTCGCCCCTGGTCGTTGTTCTGCACGGCTGCACCCAGACCGCCGCGGCCTATGCGGAAGGCGCCGGCTGGCTCGACCTGGCCGATCGGATGGGCTTCATGGTCGTCGCGCCCCAGCAGCCGCAGGCCAACAATGCGGGCCGCTGCTTCAACTGGTTCCTGCCGGGCGACATCCGGCGCGGCGAAGGCGAGGCGGCGTCGATCGCGGCGATGGTCGCCCACGCGGTCGAGACTCATGATCTCGATCGAAGCCGCGTCTTCGTCACCGGCTTGTCGGCCGGTGGGGCGATGACTGCGGTGATGCTGGCGGTCTATCCCGACCTCTTCGCCGGCGGCGCGGTGATCGCCGGTCTGCCCTATGGCGTGGCCAGCAATGTCCAGGGCGCGATGCAGGTGATGAACCATCCGGCCGGCCGTTCGGGCGCGAACCTGGCCGCCCTGGTTCCAGTGTCTCGCGACGGCGGGTCTCGTCCGCGGCTGTCGATCTGGCACGGCGACGCCGACGGGACGGTGCAGGTCAAGAACGGTCATGACCTGGCCCAGCAATGGGCCGCCTTGAACGGCTTGCCCAGCGCGCCGCATCGGGTGGAGCCTCTGCCGCACGGAACGCGATCGATCTGGCGGTCCGCCGACGGCGAACCCCTCGTCGAGTTGAACATCGTGCGCGGTCTCGGCCACGGAACGCCGCTTTCAACCAAGCGCGCGGACGATGTCGGCAGGGCGGGACCCTTCATGCTCGAGGCCGGCATATCCTCGTCGCTGGAGATCGCCAGGTTCTGGAACATCGACGGCGGCGAACGGGTCGAGCCCGGCACCCTGGCGATGATCCCCGCGACGCCGCAGCGTGAGGGGGCGGCGAAGCATGCCGTCGATCCGGAGCCTGTCGAGGCCTCGGGCCTGGGGCAGGGCGTCATGCACGCCATTGGCCATGTGCCCGCCGGCGTTCAAGAGGTCATAGCCAAGGCGCTGCGGGCGGCGGGTCTGTTGAAATAATTTTCACAAGTTGATGTAGCTCGTTTATTTAGTCGCGTTGGAACCAATATTTGATTTGGTTCCAGCGTTCGACGAATATATATTCGCGCCAATTATTATCATATATTCTCTGTTGTCATTGAATATATGGATTGAAGCGCCATATGTCGACTGCCGGGAAGAGTATGTCTCCTCCCAAGGAATCCCACAAAATGCGCATCCAAGTCCTGGTCGCCGGCGTCTGCGCCGCGGCCTTCATTCCAGCCGTGGCGCTTGCGCAACAGACCTGCGAGCAGCGACAGAACAACCGCGTGGCCGGAACCATCGTCGGCGCCGGTGTCGGCGCGGTCGCGGGCGGAGCCGTGGCGGGCCGCGACGATCGCGGCAAGGGGGCCGTGATCGGCGGCGTCGCCGGCGCGCTGATCGGCAATCAAGTCGCCAAGGGGCAGGCGGCCAAGGGGCGGGAGGACTGCGCCCGCGCCTACGGCTTCTACGACAACCAGGGTTCCTGGCACGCCAACGCCGTCTCGCGCGGCGAGGCCTCCGGCTACTTCGACCGCAACGGCGAGTGGGTGGACGGCGCTCCGCGCGGCCACTACGGCGCCGACG
Source organism: Caulobacter sp. GW821-FHT10A10 (assembly GCF_059415745.1). Lineage (NCBI taxonomy): Bacteria > Pseudomonadati > Pseudomonadota > Alphaproteobacteria > Caulobacterales > Caulobacteraceae > Caulobacter > Caulobacter sp. GW821-FHT10A10. Next base: position 55,439 of record NZ_JBWKNV010000009.1, read on the forward strand.
GCCGCTGGATGCAGACGAGCACGGACGCAGGCGCGTCCGGCTACTATGCGAACGGTCTCTGGGTGCCGGCGTCCGCCGCCGGCTACTACGCCCAGGACGGCCGTTGGATGGAGGTGACGTCGGGTCACTACGACAGCTCCGGGCGCTGGATCGCGGGCGCCGCCACCGGCCGCTACGACGCCGATGGACGCTGGATGCCTGGCCAGGCAGCCGGGCGCCGCGCCGCCGACGGAACGTGGATCTCCGATCCGCAGCCGGGTTACTATGACAATGGACGCTGGGTGCGCGGCGAGACGGTCGGCTACTACGATGCTCGTGGAAGCTGGGTTTCGACGGACGCGCGCCGCTCGCGCGCCGATTACGTCAATGGGCAGTATCCGGATGGTCGCGGCATGCTCAGCATCGACGATCGTCAGGCGCAACTGGCCGAGCGGATCAACCGCGGCGCCAGCAGCGGCAGGCTGAGCCGGGCCGAAGCCGGCCAGGCGACCCGAACCCTGGCCGCGATCGAACGCCAGGAGCGATCCCTGCGTAATCGCCAGGGAAATCTCGGCCCCAAGGGGCGGGCGATCATCACCGCTCGTCTCGATCGACTGAGCGACAGCGTCAGCGGGGACATTCGCAACGATCGCTGAGATCGCCGCGCGCGATTGCAGTGACTTTCAGTACGCCGGGCGACCCGTTCGACGGTCGCCCGGACCCGCATCGCTTCGCCGGCTGCCTCGCGACTATGCGGTCGGGGAACATTCAGCCGGCGTATCGGAGACGATCCATGCCTTATCTCTTCGTTTTCGCCTCGGCCTGCGCCGCCCTGGCGCTTGCGCTTCCCTTCGTCTTTCGGGTTCTGCCGACGCCAGGCCTGGCAAGGTCGCTTCGTGTCCGCCCGCTCCGCGCCGACAGTCGAAAGGGCAAGTGAGCGACGTCACCCCGGTTTCATCCGAAGGTCCATGCCGAGCGTCGGCCCGATGCCGTCGGGGTGTTCGCCGAAAGGGTTTTGCGGACGGCGGCGATGGGCGACCGCTTCGAGCCGCGCGCGCAGATCGTCGTCGATAACGGCGGCCTGCTCCAAGCCGTCTTCGTCGTTCTGACCGTCTCGGGACAAGGTGAGAACCTCGTGCAAGGCGGCCAGGAAGGCCTCGTCCTCAGGCGTTCCTTCGAACGGCGGGTTGTCGAGGTGGCGAAGAACGACTTCCAGGGCGTCTTCGAAGGTCGGGAACATGGCGAGCCCTTTCAAAACCCCTGTCGCGGAGCGCCGCAAAGGCGCTTCATGAAAACGTGCCGGCTCGGCTATGGTTCGCGGCGCCGCTGCGGAGTTTCATTTGCTGCTTCGTGCGCTTTGGCGGGTAAATCCGGAGCTAGAACCTTGGCGTTTGCGCCGCGTTGAGAGTCCGGCGCACGCGCCGATCTTTCGCCTGGAAAGGCTTGCGTTCCGCGAGTCTTCGGGTTGCGGGTTCCAACATGCTCGACGAGGCGCGCCCCGTTCCGTTGACTATCGACGTCCTGGCCCATGCGCTGGTGGGCGCGTCGGATGCGCCCATACTGCTGCTCGATGGCGACTTCAGGATCGTTGCGGCGAGTCAGTCCTTCGCCGAGGCCTTCGACATCGACGCTGAACGCGCGGTGGGCCTGTCGGCGTTCGCCCTCGGCGCGGGTGAATGGAACGCCCCGCAGTTGCGTGATCTCCTTGACGCGGCGCTGCGCGGCGGTGTCACGGTCGAGGCTGGCGAGATGGACCTGGTCCGAGCCGGCCAGGAGGCCAGACGGCTGGTCATTCGAGTGCGGGGGCTCGACTACGGCGATCCTTCCAGCCCGTTACTGCTTCTGACCGTCTTCGATGTGACGGTTGCGCGCCTCGCGGATCGCGCCAAGGACGACTTGGTGCGCGAGAAGGGCATGCTGTTCGACGAGCTGCAGCACAGGATCGCCAATAGCCTGCAGATCATCGCCAGTATCCTGATGCAGTCGGCTCGCAAGGCGCCGTCCACCGAGATCCGCGCCCATGTCATCGACGCCCACAGCAGAGTGATGTCGGTCGCCGCCCTGCAGCGTCAACTCGTGGAGTCGGGCGCCGGGCAAGTCGAGCTCAAAGCCTATTTCGGGGCCCTGTGCGACGGCGTCACCGCTTCGATGGTTTCCAACCCGGATCAGTTGAAGCTTTCCGTCGTCAGCGCCGAACAGTGGGTGGCCGCGGAGGTCGCCGTGAGCATGGGGTTGATCGTCACCGAGTTGATCATCAACGCTCTGAAGCACGCGTTTCCAGGGCGCGAAGGCGGGCATATCTGGGTGGAATACAGCACTTCAAAAGACGACTGGACGCTGTCGGTCGCCGACGATGGCGTGGGGATGCCGACGGCAAGCGGTCCCACCAGGGTCGGCCTCGGCTCGAGCATAGTCCAGGCTCTGGCCAGGCAGTTGCAGGCAAAGGTGGGACTGAATGCTTCGGGGGGCGGAACCCGCGTCGCCATAGTTCACTCGGCTGCGCCAAGCTGAAGGGGCAACTGGGCGGCGGCCGTCAATCGCCCCGCTTTGCGGCCTCATCGACGGCCCTGATCAACTGGTCGATGCTGTAGGGCTTGGCCATGAAGCGCCCGTCGTCGGGAAGCGGCGTGGTCAGACCGCGGCCCGACGTGATGACCAACTGGATGGCGGGCCAGCGCTCGTGGACGCATTCGGCCAGATCCAGGCCGTCCAGCGGGCCCGGCATGTTGACATCAGTGAACAGCACGGTCACCGCCGCGCCGGCGTCGAGGATTTCGAGCGCGGTTTTGGCGTCGTCCGCTTCGATGACCTCGAAGCCGGCGTCCTCAAGGCCCTGTCGGGCGACCATGCGAAGCACGGGTTCGTCATCAACCAGCAAAACGACAATGGGATTGGAAACGAGGGGGGATCCGGCCATGGATCACCAACCGGCGGCGATGTGCGCGGTTCCTGAGGCTCCGGCCAATAAGAAATTGATATTATTGCTGAAACTTACCCGGTGGTGTCGGGGTTACGCGCGCGACGCGGCAGCCATCTCTCCTTTGTGGCTGAAGGCTATGGACCTCTGGCGTGGAACAAACCGCGCCGTTTCGAGTTTGCTGCATGCTCAAGCTTGCTTGGCCTGATCGACCAAGCTTGCCTTGGTTCCGCATTGGGCGTCTTGGTTGTGCTGTGCTCGGGGCCGCCGGTCTGTACCGGCGCGGTTCGACGGTGTTGTGTAACGGCGGCCTTGGTCGCCCGGGAGTGGGGCGGCATGGCGCTGGTGAAGAAATCGACCTTGGCTTCGCGCGCGAAGTCGCGAGCGCCGTCCGAGAACGCCGCCGAGCCGTCAAATCCCGCCGCTGCGCGTCCACCGCTCCGAAAGGCGGCGTCTCGTCGTCAGAACGCCAGCGAGCGCATCGGGGCGGCGAGCCTGGAGCTGGGGGGCGGGCTCGCCGAGGCGTCCGGCGCGGTGGAGGAACTGCGGCGAGCCTTGACTCAGATCGCCAGCGGCGCTGAGGAGGCCGCCGGAGCGGCCCATGAGTCCCTCGCGGCGGTCACCGCCATGAGCGCCAGCTTCGGCCAGGCTCGCGAGCGGGCCGAGACGTCGCGGCAGCGCACCGAAGCGCTCCAGATCCTTCTGACGGAATCCGGCGCGGCCATCGACGCCTCGGTCAAGGCCGTCGGCTTCAACGCCCAGCGGCAGTTGGCCAGCGTGGCCGTGATCGAGGCCCTGGAGCGTCATGCGGCGCGGATCGGCGAGATCACCAAAAGCGTCGCCGATATCGCCGATCAGACCAATCTGCTGGCGCTGAACGCAGCGATCGAGGCCGCCCGCGCGGGAGATGATGGTCGCGGCTTCGCGGTCGTGGCCGACGAGGTCAGGGCCCTGGCCGAAACCTCCGAGAAGCGCTCGCTGGACGTACAGGGGCTGGCCGAGCGTATCGGCGGTTCGGTGCGTGACGCGGCGAACCGGCTGCGCCGGGCCGCGACCACCGCCGAGGCCGAGGCGGCGGCCGGCGCCCAGGTCGGCGAAATCCTCGCCGCCGTGCGTCGCGAGATGACGACCCTGGGTGAAGACAGCCAGATGATCCTGATCGCCGCCGTCGAGGCCGCTGGCGCCGCCAACGAGGCGCGGCGCGGCGCCGAGAGCGTGTCGAGCGCGGCCGAGGAACAGGCCGCCGCCGCCGCCGAGGCCCAGCGCTCCGTGCAGCAGCAAGGGCAATCGCTGGAGCAGAGCCAGACGGCGTCAGAGGCCCTGGCCGAGATGATCGAGATGCTGGTCGGCGGTGAAGGCGCCTCGGCTGCGGCTGAAGAGGCTTCGGCCGCCGCCGAAGAGCTGTCGGCCACTGTGCAGGAACTGTCGGGCGCGGCCGGTGAGATTCTCGTGGCCATTGACCAGATCAGCCGCGGCGCTCAAATCCAGGCGGCCGCGACCCAGCAGGCCGGCTCGGCCATGGAGGAGATCGAAAAGGCCGCCCGTGCGTCCAGCGCCAATGCGATCGCCGGAGCCGAGCGCGTCGCGGCCATGCAAACCATGCTGACGGAGGGCCAGGCGGCCGTCGCGCGTCTGGCGAAGGGCGTCGCCACGTCCGTCGACGAGAACGGCGCCGTCCTGGAGACCGTCGAGGAGTTGGAGGAACTGGCCGGCTCGATCGGCAAGATCGTCGATGGACTGGGTCTGGTCGCGGTGCAGATCACGATGCTGGCGACGAGCGGCGCGGTCGAAGCGGCTCGAGCCGGCGATGCGGGCAGGGGCTTCGCGGTCGTGTCGGGCGACATACGCACGCTGGCGCGCGACGCCTCGCACAACGCCGACGCGGTCAAGGACTTGGTGTCCGCCATCGCCGCGCAGATCGCCAAGGTCCGGCGAGAAGTCGATCAGATCAACGCCTTGGCCACCGCCGAGCTCGACAAGAACCGAGCCATCGAGGCTCGGCTCGCGCAGATCGCCGTCGACACCGCCGGGCTCAAGACCGGCTCGGACGACATCGCGCGGGGCGCGCAGGACGTCCTGGCCGCCAGCGCCCAGGTGCTGTCGGGGATCAGCCAGATCGCTTCGGCGGCAGAGGAGGCCAGCAGCGCGGCGGCCCAGGCCGCCGCCGCCGCCCGACAGCAGTCGCAGAGCGCCGAGGAACTGGCCGCCGCGATCGAGGAGATCGCGCTTCTGGCAAGCGAACTGCAGCAGCAAGCCGCGGCGGGCTAGGGTGGCGTCGAACGAGACCCACCAGAGGCTGACGGTTCGCGCCGGCGGCGCGCGCGTGGCCATGGCCGCCGACGGTGTAGCCGAGGTGATCCGCACGCCTCGCATCACGCGCATGCCGCATGGCCCGCCCGGCCTGCTGGGCGTCACGCACCTGCGTGGTCTGGTGCTGCCGGTGGTGTCGCTGGGCGCTTTGCTGGGCGACGAAGTTCTCGAGGAGGCTCGCGCGGAGGCCTCGCGCGTCGTTGTGCTGCGCCGCGATCCGCCTATAGGCTTGGCGGTCGAGGCCATCGAGGCCCTGAAGTCTTCGGAGACGGACGGCGCCGAGGCGGGGCACGGCCGGCTCCTGCTCGACGATGGGGACGGTGCGCGCTGGTTCGATCTGGATGCGGCGCTGCAGGACAGGTTCTCGGCCTTCCGCGCCGTGCGTCGCGCGCCCGAGCGCGAGGTCGTCGCGCGATCGACAGCCGCGGCGGCGGAACTGGCGTTCCTCAACTTCGTCTTGGCTGGGCAAGACTATGCCTTGGCCCTAGACGCCGTCGCCGAGGTGATGGCTGTTCCCAATGGCGTCGTCGCCCTTCCACGAACCGAGGCTGTCCTGATCGGCGTCTTCGAACTGCGCGACGAGGTGCTGCCGGTCGTCTCCCTGCGAGCCCTTCTGGGATTGGCGGAGCGGGACGTGCAAGCCCACGACCGCATCGTGGTCGTGCGCATCGGCGACCGTCGCCTGGCGCTGCTGGTCGATCGGATCAGCGTCATCCTGCGGGCGTCTCGCGACGCCGTGGGGCCCGCGCCCAGCCTGTTCAATCGCGCCAGCGGCGAGGCTCGGATCGACTCCGTGCTGCGGCTTCCGGACGGTCGAGGCCTGGTGTCGATTCTGGCCCCCGAGCGCGTGCTTTCCGATGAGCGGGTGGCGCAACTGCTCGCCGAGACCAACGACCAGAAGGATACGGCCATGGCCAGCGCGACCTCTGCGACGGCGCGGGAGCGCTTCCTGGTCATTCGCCTGGGCGATGAAACCTACGGCCTGCCCATCGCCGCCGTCGATGAGGTGGTCCGCCTGCCCGAAACCCTGACCCGCCTGCCGAAGGCGCCGGCCTACGTCCAGGGGGTGATGAGCCTGCGTGGCAGGGTGATCCCCGTGATCGACCAGCGCAAGCGCTTCGCGGTTCGCGGCGAAGCGGCCGGCGAAACGCGCCGCGTCGTCGTGGTAACCGTGGATGGATTGCAGGCCGGGTTCGCGGTCGACGCCGTGTCCAGGATCCTGGAGGTGGAAGCCGGCGATCTGATGCCTGCGCCGGAACTATCGGGCGATGGCGACCGCTTGTTCGACCGCGCCGCGAAGGTGGAGCGCGAGGAGGACGTCATCCTGCTCATCGATGCGCGCGCTTTGCTGGAGCGCGCCGAGACCGACCTGCTGCGCGATCTGACGGCGAGGTCGCCCGCCTCGTGACCCGTCTGCTGATCGTCGACGATTCCGCCCTGATGCGCCGCGTACTGGGCGATGTTTTTCAAGATGCGCCGGGCTTCGAGGTCGCCTTCGCGCGCGACGGGGTCGAGGCTTTGGCGCAGGTTCACGCGTTCAAGCCCGACGTGATCACCCTGGACGTCCAGATGCCGCGCATGGACGGCCTCAGCTGCCTTGACCGGATCATGGTCGAGCGACCCTGTCCGGTGGTGATGGTCTCGTCGCTGACCGCCGAGGGGGCGGACGCCACCCTGGAGGCGCTGGAGCTCGGCGCTGTCGATTTCGTCGTCAAGCCGGACGGGGCGGTGTCGCTGGCCGTCGACGAGTTCGCGCCGATCCTGGTCGAAAAGGTGGTGATGGCTGCGGCGTCGCGCTTGCGCCGATCCCACCGCCTGGCCGAGCGCCTGAGGGCCCGCAATGGCGCCATCGTCTTGCCGCCGGCGCCGCGCGGCAAGGCTGTCGCGGCCTGGAAGCCTCTACCGGCCGGCATGCCGCCGGGGCTGGTCATCATCGGCTCTTCGACGGGCGGTCCGCCGGCCCTTGACGCCGTGCTCGGCGAAATGCCCGCGGACTTCCCCTGGCCGATCCTGGTGGCGCAGCACATGCCGGCGGCGTTCACGGCGTCCCTGGCCCACCGGCTGGACGGCCTTTGCGCCTTGCGGGTGATCGAGGTGGCGCGGCCGACGCCGCTTGCGCCCGGCTGCGTCTATATCGCGCGTGGGGACGCCGACATGACGATCAGCCGGCGCAGCGCCGGTCCGGTGGCGCTGTCGACGCCGTCCAGCGCCGAGCACCGCTGGCATCCTAGCGTCGACCGGCTGGTGAACAGCGCAGCCGCCGTCATGCCGCCCGAGCGACTGGTGGGCGTGCTGATGACCGGCATGGGCGACGATGGCGCGCGCGCCATGACGGCGCTGCGCGCCGCCGGTGGGCGCACGATCGCCCAGTCCGAGGACACCGCCGTCGTATGGGGCATGCCGGGCGAGCTGGTCAAAGCCGGCGGCGCGGACGTCGTGGCGCGCCTGGACGCCATCGCGGGCAAGGTCTGCGACATGGTCGGGGCGGGGTGAGCCAGACCCCGACGCCAGAGCAGGCGCATCTGAGCGCCGGCGACCTGAAAAGGGTCTGCGAGTTCCTGTACCGGCAGACTGGCATGCAGTTCGGCGAGAGCAAGCGCTACTACATCGAGCGGCGCCTGACCGACCGCATCGTCGCGACCCGCTGCCCGGACTTCGCGACCTATTTCGGTCAACTGCGGACAGACCCCGTCGAGCGCGAGACGCTGATCAACGCCTTCACCGTCAATGAGACTTATTTCTATCGCGAAGAGCACCAGCTGGCCTGTCTCAGCAGGTCTCTGCTGCCGGACTTGATTACCTCGCGCCGTCCGGGCGACAAGATCAGGATCTGGTCGGCGCCGTGCTCGACGGGCGAAGAGGCCTATTCGATCGCGATCTGGCTGCTCGAGAACTGGCGCATGGTGGACGCCTACAATGTCGAGATCGTCGGCTCGGATATCGATACGCGCGCCCTGCACGCCGCGCACGAGGGCCTGTACGGCGAACGCGCGCTGTCGAAGCTGCCGCCCGAGGTCGTCGAGGCCTATTTCGAGCCGAGCCGCCGGCATCGTCGCAAGCTGATCAACTACCTGCGGGAGTCGGTGAGCTTCAGCCCGGCCAATCTCGTGGACGGGCCCAGCTTGGCGGGGCAGGGGACGTTCGACATCATCTTCTGCCGCAACGTGCTGATCTATTTCGACGACGCCTCTCGGCTGACGGCCGCCAGGAACCTCTATGACCGGCTGAATCCGGGCGGCTACCTGTGCCTGGGCCACACCGAGTCCATGAGCCGCATCAGCGACCGGTTCCTGGTGCGCCGGTTCGAGGACGCGGTCGTCTTCCAGCGGCCCGGAGAGGCCGCATGACCGACGATCTCATGGTCCAGTTCCTGAGCGAAGGCCGCGAACTGTCCGCCGGCGCCGAACACGACCTCGGCAGGTTGGCGCGCCAGCCTGACGACGCCGGCGCGCTGGACGGCTGCTTTCGGGCGATCCACACGCTGAAGGGCTCGGCGGGCCTGTTCGACCTGCGGCCGATGAGCCTGATGCTGCATGCCGCCGAAGACCTGCTGGCCCTACTGCGGGCAGAGCGCACCGGCGTGGCCGAGGATTTCGAAGCCCTGTTCAGCGTCGTGGACACGATCGATCGCTGGCTGGATGCGCTGGATCATCACGGCGTCCTGCCCGCCAGCGCCGAAGAGACCAGCCAGACGGAAACTGCGCGTCTCCGGGCTCTGGTCGCTTCGGTGAGCGCTCCGGCGGACCTTGCGGTCCGGCCGGCGGCGACGAGTTGGCGCCCGCCCGAAGGCTTCGCCGACAAGGGGCTTACGGCTGTTCGCTACACTCCGCGCGCCGACAGCTATTTTGCGGGCGACGATCCCGTCGCCATCATCGCGGCGACGCCGGGCCTGGCGGACCTCAGGATATCACCGCGCGAGCCCTGGGCGGCGTCCGAGGACTACGATCCCTATGCCTGCAATCTGGTGCTGGAGGCGGTTTCGACACTGGGTCGGGCTGAGGTCGAGGGGGCGTTCCGTTTCGTGGCCGACCAGGTTGAGTTCGTCGACCTGATGACGAGGGAGGCGCGGGGAGCGCCCGAGCACGGCGCGCGCAAGACCCTGCGCATCGACGCCGAGCGCGTAGACCGCCTGGCGGCGCTGGCCGGCGATCTCGTCATCGCCAAGAACGGCCTGGCGGACTTGGCGGCCCAGGCTGAGGCCCTTCCCGGTGGGCAGGCTCTGGGCCAGGCCCTGCGCGCGAGGCAAGCCCAGTTGGACCGGCTGGTCGGCGACCTGCATGTGACGGTGGGCAAGGTTCGCCTGGTGGCGCTCGGCCCACTGTTCGCGCGGTTCCATCGTGTGGCGCGGGAAATCGCCCGCTCGCTGGACAAGGCTGTGTCGCTCGAGGTGGAAGGCGGCGACGTCGAGGTCGACAAGACCATCGTCGATGCTCTGTTCGAGCCCCTGCTGCATGTTCTGCGCAACGCGATAGATCACGGGATCGAGCCGGCCGAGGTTCGCGCGCGCGCCGGCAAGCCGGCCGTCGCTTCGATCAGGTTCACGGCCAGGGCGGTTGCGGACCAGGTGGTGATCGAAGTGCGGGACGACGGCGCGGGGGTCGATCCGGCCAGGATTCGCACCCTGGCGACGGATCGCGGCGTGCTCACGCAAGAGGCGGCCGATCGTCTGGACGACCAGGCGTCGATCGACCTGATCTTCACCCCGGGTTTCTCCTCGGCGAACGAGGTCAGCGCGGTGTCGGGCCGCGGCGTAGGCATGGACGTGGTGCGAGAAGCGGCCCAGAAACTGGGCGGTAAGGTCGAGGTCGATAGCCAGTTGGGCCAGGGCGCGACCGTCCGCTTCCTCCTGCCGGTCACCATGGTCCTGACGAAGGTGATGGTGGTGACCTGCGGTGAGGAACGCTACGGCCTGGCGCTGGACGCCGTGGTCGAGACCGTCCGAGTGGCGGCCGAACGCATCGTACCCGTGCGCGCGGGCAGGGCGTTTCAGCTGCGCGACGCCGTCGTTCCGCTGTTGTCTCTCGGAGATCTAGTGGGCGCCGCTTCCACCGAAACCCGCTCGAGCGAGCGGATCGTCGTGGCGCGAGCGCGAGGCGAGCTCGTCGGTCTGGCGGTGGACGCCATCGTCGACCGGATGGACGCCGCCGTGCGGCCCATGACAGGACTGCTCGCCGGGGCGCCGGGCGTCATGGGCGCCACGCTGCTCGCGGACGGCGCGGTGTTGATGGTCCTGGATCCGGCGGAGCTGCTGACATGACGATTGTGCGGGATGGACCGGTCATTCGCCTACAAGGGATATGTCGGGTAGAAGACGCAGAGCCGTTGACGGCTCTGCTACAAGGCGCTTCGGACTTCACCCTGGACCTCGCGGCGTGCGAAGGTCTGCATGGGTCGGTAATCCAGGCGATACTGGCCTTTCGTCCGAAGATCATTGGTGTTCCCGATGATCCCTTCCTGCGAGACGTACTGTTGCCCGCCCTGATCGGCGAGCAATCGTCCGAAGTTCCAAGGGCGTAGTTTTTTACGCCGCGCCGGTGCGCGGCGGTGCGAGGAGAAGTTCATGGGGACGACCGTTCTCATCGTCGATGACAGCAAGCTGGCGCGGATCGTCCTGGGCAAGACCATCGCGGCCTTGCAGCCCGACTGGACGCGGGTCGAGGCCGGCAATGCGGACGAAGCCATCGCCGCGCTCGACGCCCAGGCGATCGACGTGGCGGTCCTCGACTACAACATGCCCGGGCGGGACGGCCTGGCCTTGGCCGAGGAGCTGCGCGAACGCTTCCCGACCATGCCGATCGCCGTGGCCACCGCCAACGTCCAGGACGAGATCATCAGTCGCGCGCGCGCCGCCAACGCCACCTTCATCGCCAAGCCGGTGACGGAGGAGGGCATGCGCGGCTTCCTGTCGGGCGCCGCGCTGCGGCTGCGATCGGCGGCGCAATGACCGCCCAGTCCATCCTGCTCGACGACTTGGAGCGGGACGCCCTGACCGAACTGGTCAATATCGGAGTCAGCCGCGCCGCCGCCAATCTTCGCAAGATGGTCGGCGAGCAGGTCCTGCTGTCGGTGCCGTCGGTCGAGGTGGTCAGTCGCGAGGGCGCCACCACGCTGATCCGGGAACGCGAAAGCGGCGAGCTCGTCGCCGTCCGTCAGGACTTCGACGGCGTGTTTTCGGGACGAGCCCTGCTGATTTTCCCGCAATCCAACAGCATGGCGCTGGTCCACGCGGTGACCGGCGGCGCCCTGTCGGCCGCCGACGCCGCCGACATGGAAGACGAGGCCCTGGCCGAGACCGGCAACGTGGTTCTCAACAGCTGCCTGGCGACCATGGCCAACATGCTGCAGCGCCCCCTGACGATGTCGTTGCCGCAGGTCGTCCGCGGCGACGGCTCCAAGCTGTTCCACCTCTCACCGGAGGCCTCCGATGGGGGCGTGGTGCTGTTCCTGTACATCAACTTCGCCATCAACGACCGGGACATCCGCGGCTATATCGCGATGCTCATGGACCTGCCGTCGCTGCAGGCGCTGAAGGGCCTGATCGCCGATTTCATCGAGCGCGTGGTCGGCGAAGCGTGACCGTGGTTGAACCTGTTGCCAAGCTTGGCGTTGGGTTTGAACCATGACCGAGGCCGACGCCGCGACACGTCCCCAGGATGACGAGACGAGCCCCGCGCTGGAAGCGCTGCGGGCGCTCGCCGGTCCGTTGTTCGACGCCCTGGTGAAATCGGGCGTCGCGGTCACGGTGACCGATCCTCGACGGGACGATGATCCCATCGTCTACGTGAATGCGGCCTTTGAAAGCCTGACGGGCTATTCGGAGCGCCAAGCTGTCGGGCGCAACTGCCGCTTCCTGCAGGATCCCGACGTCGACCCTAGGACCGTCGCGCTCATCGCCGAGGGCGTGCGGCGCGACGGCGCCGTCACCGCCGATATCCTGAACCGGCGACGCGACGGGGCGCCGTTCTGGAACCGCCTCAACATCACCACCCTTCGAGACGCCGACGGTGCGCCCGCCTATCGTTTCGCGACACAGGCCGACGTCACGGGCGAATATGCAGACGAGGTGGTGGTCGAGCAGCTTCGCGTCAGTCGCCAGCGCCTGGCCGAAGCGCGCGAGCGGCTTCGGGTCGCGCAGGCGATCGCGGGCGCGGCCGGCGCATGGGAATGGGACATCGCCGCCGGCACGCTGGTCGCCGACGTACGCTTCGCCAATCTGTACGGCCTCGACCCGGTGGCGGCCGCCGAAGGTCTTCCGACCTCGTCCTTCTTCGCGCCGGTTCATGCCGACGATCGGTTGCGGCTGAAGATCGCCGTCGCCGGCGCCCTGCACGGCGCCGAGGTCTTCACGCGTGACTATCGCGTGGTGCGAAATGGAGCGGTCTATTGGGTGTCGGCCCGCGGACGCACCTATCTCGACGCCCACGACCGCCCCGTCCGCTTCTCCGGCGTCCTGGCCGACATCACCGACCAGAAGCGGGTCGAGGAACAGCTGCTGGTCGCCCAGACCGCGGGCGGCGTCGGATCATTCGAGTATCTCAGCGGCTACGGGACCGCCGACGTCTCCGAACAGTTCTGCCAGCTTCTGGGCCTGCGGCCGGCGATCAGCCTTCCTGTCCGCACCATCAACGCCCTCGTCCATCGCGATGACCCGCCGATCATCCAGGGGCGGGACGGACAACACGCCTTCGGCCCGGCCTTCCACGAGTTCCGCGTCCGCAGGGCCGACACGGGAGAAGAGCGGTGGCTCGCCTCGCGAGGCGAGTACCGGCCCCATGGAACTGGCGGCGTCAGCTTCATCGGCGTGATCTACGACATCACCTCTACCAAGCGTTCCGAAGAGCAGCTTCGCATGCTCACCGAGACCCTGGAGGTCCGCGTCGCCGCGCGCACTCAGGAGCGCGATCGGGTCTGGAACCTGTCGCGCGACCTTTTGCACGTGATCGGGCCCGATGGACTCTATCGCGCGGCCAACCCCGCCTGGAAGACCTTGCTGGGCTACGACGAAGCCGATCTTGTCGCCATGCCGGCCGGCAGCCTTGTGCACGCCGATGACCACGAGGCCGCCATGGAGCAGTTCGCGTCCCTGTCCCGGGGCGAGCCCATAGGCGATTTCGACTGCCGTATGCGGGCTAAGGACGGGACCTATCTGTGGGTCAACTGGACGGCCATGCCAGAAGGCGACGCCATCTACGGCATCGGGCGCGACGTCACCCAGCGCAAGGCGCTGGAGGACCAGCTGCGCCAAAGCCAGAAGATGGAGGCCGTGGGTCAACTGACCGGCGGCTTGGCGCACGACTTCAACAACATGCTCACGGGCATCCTCGGCGGCATCGACATGGTGCGGCGACGCATCGCCGAAGGGCGGATGGCCGACGTCGATCGTTTCCTGGATGCGGCGACGCAGTCCGGACAGCGCGCGGCGGCGCTCACGCACCGGCTGCTCGCCTTTTCCCGCCGCCAGACCCTCGACAACCGCGCGTTGGACGTGGGGACGCTGGCGGCTTCCATGGAAGACCTTCTGCGCCGAACGCTGGGCGAGCAGGTGTCGCTGCGCATCGACATCTCAGCTGACCTCTGGCCGGCTGTCGCCGACGAGAACCAGCTAGAGAGCGCGATCCTCAACCTCGGCATCAACGCCCGCGACGCCATGCCTGACGGCGGCGAACTGATTATCACCGCGCGCAACGTTCATCTCCTGGACCGAGAACTGGCCGACAGCGATCATGCCGAAGCCGGCGACTACGTCGCCATCAGCGTGACCGACACCGGCACGGGCATGCCGCCCGAAGTGCTCCAGAAGGTCTTCGATCCCTTCTACACGACCAAGCCGCTGGGGCAGGGCACGGGCCTGGGCCTGTCGATGATCTACGGCTTCGTTCAACAATCCCGAGGGCATGTGGTCATCGACAGCGTCGAAGGCCAGGGAACGACCATCCAGCTCTTCCTGCCGCGTCATCAGGGCTTCGTTGAAGCGGCCGTAGCGGTCGACGACGACACCGCGCCCATCGGCGCCGGCGAGACCGTGCTCGTCATCGAGGACGACGCCGCTGTGCGGCTGCTGGTGATGCAGGTGCTGGATGAACTAGGCTATCGCGGCATCGAGACCGCAGATGGCCGTCAGGCCGTGCCGATCCTCGAATCCTCGCGACATATCGATCTGCTCATCAGCGACGTGGGGCTACCGGGCCTCAACGGCCGACAGCTGGCCGAGATCGCCCGCGAGCGGCGTCCCGACCTTCCGATCCTGTTCATGACCGGCTACGCCAAGCAGGCCGCCGACCAGGCCGCCTTCCTCGAAGGCGGGATGGAGATCATCGGCAAGCCGTTCGCCATCGAGCAACTCGGGCGACGCATTGGCGAGATCCTGAAACGCCAGGGCGGCTAAGCGGCCGCTCCTTGTCTCTGGACCGTCGAAGCCCGGCGGCCTCGTTTACGCCCCTTGTCACTCCGCGGGAGCCTCTGGAGTACAATAGCGTATTCGTAGTTATCGGTTTCGTCCGACAGTGGGCGCCAAGCCTGAGCCAGAGCCGCCGAGGCCGCGATTTTCTCGCCGTCGCCTGGATGGGTCAGGTCTTGCGCGATCCGCTCAGGGGCGAGGAGCCCATCGGCGTCGTCACCGTGCCGCTGATGCTGTCGCCGTCGATGACGGCTTCGAACTTCAGGGTCATGGGGAAGGGGATCATCGGCGAAAGCGTCCAGGTCAGCTTGTCGCCGTCCACCGCGCCGTTCTTCAGGAGCGTATCGCCAAACTGGCTTTTCTGACTGCCGGTCAGGGTCTCGCCGTCGGCCTTGAGCGTCAGCACCGACTTCTGCACGCCCATCGGCGTGTCCACGGCGATATCCCACTGGCCAGAAATCGACATAACCAAGTCTCCGTTCGGTTTGGATCCTGGGTACGCCGCGGGCCTTGGCCTTCGGCAATGAATTCCGCCAATGGCCCCATAAGTCCAAGCTATTGGCCGACGGCCTTGGCCTCGATCACCTTGCCGGCCCATCCCAAGCAGGAGGGGTCATGACCGTTCAGAATATCGTTCCCGTGCTGCCGACAACGGACCTGGCCCAGGCCGTGGCGCTGTGGACAGCCCTGTTGGGAGGAGGACCGACCTTCGTCGATGGCGACCGCTGGGCGCAGTTCGACGTCGGCGGCAAGCGCCTGGCCCTGGCCGGGACGGATCGGATGTCCGACACCGTCGGCGTCATGATCAAGGTCGGCGACCTCGAAGCGGCCGTGGCGGCCGCGCGGGCCACCGGCCTGTCGCCGGGGCCGGTCGAGCAGGGGCCGCATGAGCGCCGATGCCTGGTGGCGGTGGAGGGCGCGGCGGTCGTGCTCTACGCCGCGCCGTGATCTTCGCTTATGGGGCCATTGGCGGAATTCATTGGGGCGGGCCGCGTCGAGCGCCCTAACTGGCGACGACGGCGTCGGGGCGCAGGCGAGAACAGCCTCCTCGGCTCGCCGCCCGCCGTCGCGAGCATCGCTCGCCGGATCGATCGATCCGGTTCACTCAGGGGCGCCGTTCGGGTGACGGCGCCCCCTTTTTCCGCACTCGCGGTCTCGCCGCCCGCCTTCGTCCTGGCGAGGCATTGGCCCGGTTTATGGGGCCATGATCCGAAGCAATTTCCGCGCGCCGCCCGCGACCGGTAAGCCCCGAAGGCAAGGGCCATAAGGCCCGGCGAGCGTCCTCGGGGAGGTTTTTGATGTATGTTTCGGTGTTCATGGGGCCGTTCGCGCGCGGTCCCGGCGAGGATATTCCGCTGATCGACCTGTGCCTGGAGCAGGCGGCGCAGGCCGACAAGGCCGGCTTCGCCATGGTCACCTTCGGCGAGCAGCACTTCAACAACTACGAGCCCTACTGCAATCCGTTCATGATGGGCGCGCGCCTGGCCCCTGAACTGAAGCGGGCCTATTTCGGCACGACCATCTGTCCGCTGCCGTTGCAAAACCCGCTGCGCCTGGCCGAGAACGCCAACATTCTCGACGTCCTGACACGCGGGAAGTTCATCCTGGGCCTGTCGGCCGGCCGCGTCGGCTTCACGCCCGACTTCGAGAACTTCGGCCTGGATCCCAAGGATCGCGACCAGATCTTCGCGACCAAGTACGACGCCCTCAAGCGGATCTGGGCGCACAGGTACGGCGACGAGCCGCTGGTCTTCGACACCCCCTGGTTCAAGGGGCAGCTCTTCGGCCGAATGATGCCGATGAGCTTCCGGGCGGGCCGCCCGCTGCACGCCATCGGCACCAACACCGACGCGACGATCCGGCTGATCGCCGCCAGCGGAACGCCGGTATTCCTGGGGCCATGCCAACTGAAGGACGCGGCGCGCAAGTTCGACATCTATCGTCAGGCCGCCGCCGAGGCCGGCCATGACGCGGCGACCATCGAGGACCTGATCAACCGCTCGATCGTGCTGCACCACGTGATCGTCGGGGAGACCGACGACGAGGCCTGGGACCGGGCCGAGATCATGATGGGCATGAACCCGCTGATGAACCGCCGCGACGATGGCCGCACCCTGCGCCAGATGAGCGAGGCCGACGAGACCGATCCCAACCTCAGCGAGGTCGAACGCAAGAACACCGACCACGTGAAGAGCTGGGTCATCGCCGGCTCGCCTGAGACGGTGGCGCGCCAGATCCTGGCCCATGGCGAGGCGGGCGTGCCGCACGTCCACACCCGCTTCACGGTCGGCGCCTACAACCCCGACCACATCCGCGCTTCGTTCGCGCTGTTCAACGAAGAGGTGATGCCGCGCCTGTCGCCCCGGCAGTTCGCGGCGCCGACGGGCGAGGGCGTGCGGGAGGAATATCGCGCAGCGGTCGCGGAGCATGCCGTCTGACGGCCGGCGCCGTGCAAAAGCAAAGGCCCCGCGGTTCCGCGGGGCCTTTTTCGTGTCGATCTCCAGGGTCTCAGAGCGGCTTGAGTTGCAGCAGTTTCTGGGCGTTCTCGTCGAGGATGGCGGTCTTCTCGGCGTCGGTCAGGTAGGGGTCGTTTTTGATATAGGCCACCGCCTCGGTCAGCGAGGCGAAGATCTCGTCCGAACCGAGCACCAGGCGATCGACGCCGTAGCTTTCCTTGACCAGCAGCATGGCGTGCGGAACGTCCTGCACCGAGGTGTCGTACCAGAACTTCTTGTAGGCGCTCATCGGGTCGGCGTGGTCGAGCGGCAGCTTCTTGACCCAGCCGAAGAAGCCCGCGCCGACCGCGTCGGTGGCGGTCATGTCCAGCCCCCGGCGCAGGTTCTTCTCCAGCCGCGACCACATGAACGGCAGGTAGCCGCCGCAGACGGCGAACACGAACCTGATGTTGGGATAGCGAGACTGAACGCCCGAATAGATCAGGCGGGTGGCGGCCGTGGAGGTCTGCAGCGGGCTGCCATAGGCGGTGTGCAGCCCATAGTCCTTCAGGCCGAAGTGGCAGCACGAGTGCTGACCCACCGGATGGACGTAGGCGACGGCCGAGCGCTTGTCGAGTTCCGCCCAGAACGGCTCGAAGTCGGGATCGTCGAGGGGGCGGCCCTGGTAGAAGCAGGGGAAGGCCAGGCCCGCGAACTCCAGCTCGTCCAGGCAGTAGATGGCTTCCTTGATGGCCTCGTCGACATAGGGCAGGGGCAGCCAACCGAACGAGCGGAAGCGGCCGTTGTGCTCGATCTCCAGCGCCTTGTAGCGGTCGTTGATGTAGCGGGCGGCCTTGGCTGCCTTTTCCGGATCGGGGACCTGGGTGTCCAGGCCCACCGCGCTCAGCACCTGGGCGTCGACCTCGTTCTCGTCCAGCGTGGCCAGGCGGCGCGAGACATCGGCGGCCTGGCCGAAGCCGCGCACCGGCAGGCCCAGGTCGGCGAGATAGTCGACATAGTCGGTGGGAAAGAAGTGGGCATGGACGTCGATGCGCATGGTTTCCTCCGGCGCGAACGCCGGAACGTCGCGCCATCACGGTTCTGGTTGGGCGCCTGGCGCGCAGCCAGGAAGCCGAGCCGTTCTAGGAGGGGGAAAAGCGGGCGCCCCAATGAATAAGGAGCATGCCTCCATCAACCGATTTCATCCGCTGGCGCTGGCGGCATGGCCGCCGCGGCGGCCTTGAGCTGGTCGAGCAGCCAGACCAGCGCCGGTTCGCCGGAGCGGTAGGGCTGCCATTGGGCGACGAAGGTCATGACCGGGGTCGGCGCCGGGATCGGGAAGCAGCGTAGCGGCAGCGTCTCGGCGCTGGCGCGGGCGAAACGGGCGGGCATGGTCACCAGCAGGTCGGTGCCGATGATCACCTGCGGCAGGGCCGACAGGGTGCTGGTGCGGACCGTGACCTTGCGCTGGCGGGCGATCTCGCCGAACGCGACCTCCGCCTGGCCGTTGGTGGCCACGTTCATCCGCTGGGTGGCGACGGGACCCATCGAGGCGTGGGAGGCGTGGTTCAGCGAGAAGAACTGCTCGCGGGTGATGGCGTCGGCCTGGCCGACCACCGAGTTCCCCTCCCAGGCCACGCACAGGAAGGTGTCGGAAAACAGCGGCTCGCGCGGGAAGCGGTCCGAGGCGAAGGCCTCGGCGACGATGGCCACGTCGATGTCCTCGCGGAACAGCAGCTCGACGGGCTCGTAGTTGAACGGCTTGACGATCGTGGTCGCCTGAGGAGCGTCGCGGGCGATCCGGCCGAGCACGTCCTTCATGTAGGTCAGTTCGAGGATGTCGGTCGTCACCAGGCGGAAGGTCTGATCCGAGGTGGCGGGGTCGAAAGCCAGGGTCAGCTTCAGCGCGTCGCGGGCCGTCTGGATCACTTCCTTGACCCGCGGCCGCAGGGCCTGGCCCAGCGTGGTCAGGGTCGTCTCGCCGCCGGAATAGACCACCAACTCGTCGTTGTAGTGCTGGCGAAGCTTCTTCAGGGCCACGCTCATCGCCGGCTGGGTCAGATAGACGGACTTGGCCGCGTCGGTGACGCTACGGGCGTTCAGCACCGCATCGAGCGCAACGAACAGGTTGAGGTTGAACCGGTCCAGATGCATCGACGCTACGCTCCCCAACCCCGGTCGAACCGCCGGGCGGCCCAAGGTTTCCCGGATGCTCGCGCTCCGCAAGCGCCCTTGGCGCCTGCGGGGCCGACACTTCGGTTTATGGCCCCATAAAACCGTTTGATTTGTGCGCGGCGACGACTGCTGAAACCTTCCCCAGCAAGCAGTTGCCGTCCGACGCCGCTTTCAGGGGCGCGGTCGAGCAGCCTGACGATCCCTCCGCCGGGGAGGGACGTCACGCCGAAGGGCGCACCAGCTGCACCAGGGGGAGACACCGTGTCGCTTCGTTCCAGAATACTCGTCTGCACGGCCATGGCCGCCGTGATCGCACCCGCCGTCGCCTACGCCCAGGCCGCAGCGTCCAAGCCGGCTGAGCCCGACGTCATCGGCGAGGTGGTGGTCACCGCCCAGAAGCGGGCTGGCCTGGTGCAGGACATCCCGATCGCCATCTCCACCGCCGATGGCGAGACGCTGCAGCGGGCCGGAGTGAGCAACGTCACCCAGATCAACAAGCTGATGCCCAGCGTCCAGATCCAGGACAACGGCGGCGGCGGGGCCAACCTCTACATCCGCGGCGTCGGCGCGGGGGTGCGCAACGCCTTCGGCGATCCGGCCAACGCCTTCAGTCTCGACGGCGTCTACTTCTCGCGGCCGGTCGGCCCCAGCAACGTGCTGTTCGACGTCCAGCGCATCGAGGTGCTCAAAGGCCCGCAGGGCACGCTCTACGGCCGCAACGCCACGGGCGGGGCGTTCAACGTCATCAGCAATCGCCCCGGCCATGAATTCGGCGGCTACCTCTCGGCGGAACTCGGAAACTACGACCTGCGCGAGTTCAACGGCGCGGTGAACCTGCCCATCGCCGACAAGCTCGCCCTGCGCGCGGCCTTCCGCTCGCTGCGCCGCGACGGTTACGCCGACGACGGCTACGACGACGCCAAGGGCGACTCCTTCCGCGTCAGCGCCCTGTTCGAGCCCAGCGAGACGGTCTCGCTGTTCCTTTCGGCCGACTACGCCACCCAGGGCGGGATGGGCTCGTCCAACGTGCCGGTGGGCGTTGGCGACGTGCGCTCCGGACCGTCCAGTCCGGCCAACGTCGCCCTGGTCCAGAGCATCGTCGCGGCCAGGAACACGGCCGCCGGCCTGATCAGCGCGCCGTTCGGCAAACTTTGCACGGCGGTGTCGACCGCCCAGGGCGTCAGCCCGCTGTGCGCCAATCCCTACGGCGTGCCCGGCGTCGGCAAGGACGGCTATGTCGACAACACCGTCAGCGGCGCGGCGGCGACCCTCGACGTCGACCTGGGCTTCGCCGCCTGGACCACCATCACCGGCTATCGCGGCACCGACGCCGATTCGCGCTTCTATCTTGGTCCCGTGTCCCAGACGGCTGCGTCGAAGGCCGACCAGACCTCGATCGAAAGCCGGCTGGCCTCGAAGGGGGAGGGGGCGCTGGAGTGGCTCGTCGGCGGCTTCTATCTCAAGGAAGACCAGAGCTACCGCGGCTATATCGACTCCAACGACCGCGCGCTCGCCGGGTCCTGCCTGTCGCCGGTCGTCGCCGGGACCTGCACGGCCCTGGTGGTCGCCGTGCAGAACAGTTTCGCGATCGACTGGCCCGACGTCAGCGACGAGACCTGGGCGCTGTTCGGCCAGGCCACCTACGCCTTGACCGGGAACTTTCGTACGACGCTGGGCCTGCGCCACACCAACGAAGACAAGTCCAGCCTCGGCGGCACGGTCACCACCAGCCTGACCACGCCCGGCGGACCGACGACCAGCAGTTACGCCTCCGTCGGTTCGGTCAGCCTGAAGTCGACCGACTACCGCGTGGGCCTGGACTACGACGTCGCCAAGGACTCGCTGCTCTACGCCAATGTCAGCACCGGCACGCACGCCGGCGGCCTCAACAGCGGCACGGCCGGGATCATGCCTTCGACCTATCGGCCCGAGAAACTGACGGCCTATGCGCTGGGCTCGAAGAACCGCTTCTTCGACCGCAAGCTGCTGCTGAACGTCGAGGCCTTCTACTGGGACTACATGGACCTTCAGGTTCAGGGGCTGGGCCTGATCAACACCGGTCCGACGACGACCACGATCGCTCTGCGCACCAACAACGCCGGCAAGGCCTACATCGCCGGAGTCGAGGCCGAGTTCGAGTGGCGCGTCGTGCGCGGCGGCTCGCTCGGCGGCACGGTGCTGTGGACCGACAGCGAGTACGAGCAGTTCGACGTGCCGGGCATCACGGGCTCGACCTCGGCGGCCGGCCTGCGCGTGCTGGGCGTGCCCGAATGGACCGTCAATCTCGCCTATCAGCAGACCTGGGACGTCGCCGGCGGCCAGTTGATCGGCGCGATCCGGACCAAGTTCCAGGGCGATACCTGGATGTACTACACGCGCGAACCGGCCAACTTCCAGGAGGCCTACGCCCTGACCGACCTCGACCTGACCTGGCGTTCGCCGAAGGGCTGGAGCGTCACGGGCTACGTGCGAAACATCGAGGACAAGGATGTCCTGCTGCAAGGTTACGGGGCGAGCCAGGAAACGGGCCTCGTCTGGGCGCCGTATCAGCCGCCGCGCACCTATGGCGTGATCCTGCGCGCCCAGTTCTAGTCGTCGTGTGATCGTGGCGCGCGGGTCCAGGACGGCCCGCGCGCCTCAGGCTTATCTGGCGTCCGCCGCGAGCAGGCCGTCGCCGAGGGGGATGCAATGGGTACGAGTATCGATTTGAACGCGGGTCGTCGGCCCGGGACCGCCCAGGGCGTGGCCTTGCTGGCCGCCACCGTCCTGCCCATCATGGGCGTGGTGTCGCTGGCGCCGGTGATGCCGCGCCTGCTCGAGGTGTTCGGCGACCAGCCCAACGTCCATATCCTGGTGCCCGTGGCCCTGACCGCGCCGGGCCTCTGCATCGCCCTGCTGTCGCCTCTGGCCGGCGTGCTGCTGGACTGGCTGGGCCGTCGCGCCCTGCTGCTGGCGGGGCTGGGGCTTTATCTGCTCTGCGGTCTGCTGCCGTTCTTCCTGACGACCTTGCCGCAGCTGATCGCCAGCCGGGTCGGCCTGGGCGTGGCCGAAGCGATCATCATGACCGCCACCACGACCCTGATGAGCGACTACTTCACCGACGGCGAGCGCCAGCGGTGGGTGGCCATCCAGGGCGCGCTGGGTTCGCTGGCCGCCTCGGTGCTGTTCATGGCCGGCGGTGCGCTTGGCGCCATCGGCTGGCGCTGGCCCTTCGCGCTCTATGGCCTGGCTCTGCCGATCATGATCGCCGTCGCCGCCGTGATCTGGGAGCCTGGGCGACGGCAGGTGTTGGAGGTTCGTCCCGACGAGGCCAGGACGCCGTTCCCGGGTGGTCCGATGGCCGTGCTCGCCGTGACCACCGTGCTCTGCGCCGTGGTCTTCTATCTGGCGGTGATCCAACTGGGCCTGGTGCTTCAGAACCTCGGGGTGACCTCGCCGGCGACCATCGGCCTGGTGACGGCGGTGGGGAGCCTCGGCGTGCCGGTCGGCGCCTTCGTCTATAGCCGCCTGACCCGCTGGTCCCTGGGCGGGCTGCTCGCCCTCGCCCTGGCCTGTACGGGCGCCGGTCTGGTGGGGCTCGGCTTTTCCAAAAGCGTGCCGGCGGTCTTCGCTTCGACGGCGCTCAACCAGTTCGGCTGCGGGATCCTGCTGCCGACCCTGATCCTCTGGGCCATGAACACCGCGTCGCTGCGTTGGCGGGGAAGGGTGATCGGCCTGTGGAACGGGTCCTTCTTCATCGGCCAGTTCCTGAGCCCGCTCAGCGCCGCTCTGATCGCCAAGAGCCTGGGCCTGCCGACGACCCTGGCGCTGTTCGGCGGGGCGACCGTCCTGGGCGGGGCGCTGGCCCTGGGTCTGGGCCGGCGGACCGTGATGACCACGGCTCATCCCAAGCCGGTCTGATCCGGAAACATCGGATCTGGCGAGCGGCGGCGTCCTGGTCGGGGCGTCGCCATTTTCGTTTATGCGGTCATCAAGCCTTTGAATTGGCCAGCAAAAAGTCGGTGGGTTCTAAGGAGGGCGAGCTTTGGAGACCGCCTTTCGTGACCATCGATCCCGACCGTTTCAAGCAGGGCATGCGCCAGCTGGGCGCCAGCGTCTGCGTCATCACCACCCGCCAGTCCGACGGCGCGCGGGTGGGCTTCACCGCCACGGCCGTGTGCTCGCTGTCGGCCGAGCCGGCGCTGGTGCTGTGCTGCGCCAACCTCTCCAGTCGGTCGCTCGGCGTGATCCGCCGGACCGGCCTCTTCGCTATCAACGTGCTGGCCGAAAAGGACGAGCGGGTGGCCCGCCAGATGGCGAGCGGCAAGCCCGAGGAGCGCTTTGCGCTGGGGAACTGGGGACGCCTCGCGACTGGGGCTCCGGTCCTCGGCTCGGCGTTGGCCAGTTTCGATTGTCAGCTGGACCAGGTGGTCGAGGCAGGCACCCACGCGATCCTGATCGGCGCGGTGCGCGATCTGGCGGTCTCGGCCTGCGCAGCCGCGCCGCTGCTCTATCATGACGGCCGGTACGGGGCGTTCGCGGCGGCGAAAGCGACGGCGGCCTGAGCCGCCGTCGTCGCCTGCCTCAATCCTCGATCTCGGCGAGCTGGGCGCAGATGTGGCCCGGCATCGCGTCGCCGACCATCCGCTGCAGGAAACCGGTGTGGTCGAACACCAGGTCGCGCACCGGGCGGAGCGGGGCGGGCAGGTGATGGAACATCCGGCCCACGTGATAGGCCTGCTGGCTGACCTCGGCGGTGTGCGGCTTGCGGCGATCCTCGTAGGCCTGGAGCGCGCGCCTGACCGCCGTGGTGTCGGTCATATCGACGGCCGCCAGCTCCCGCGCCAGGAAATAGCCGTCCTCGATCGACATGCCCGCGCCGTAGGCGGCATAGGGCGAGGTCGGGTGGGCGGCGTCGCCGACCAGGGTCGCGCGGCCTTTCGACCATTGCGCCAGCGGCGGGCGGTCGCGAATTTCCCAGCGTTGCAGGTTCTCGCGCGGCGAGGCGGCGATCAGTTCCCGGACCAGGGGAGGGAACGCCTTGGCGCGCGCCTCGCAGAAGCCGTGCAGGTCGGTCGGGATCGGCACGTCGAGGTCGAAAGCCTCAAGCACCCACCATTCGAAACCCCAGCGGCCTTCGTGCCTGATGGGCGTGTAGCTGACCTGGGTCGTCCGATTGTGCGCGATGACGCCTTCGCCGCCAGCGCCGCGCTCGTCGAACAGCCAGCCGCCGACCAGATGCAGTCTTTGGCGGCGGATCGGCTCCTCGCCCCACAGAGTCTTGCGGACGAGGGAGTTGATCCCGTCTGCGCCGACCACGACGTCGGCTATGACCGCGGTTCCATCGTCGAGCGTCAGTCGAGCCCCGTCGCCGACGTCCTCCAGTGCGGTGACGCCGCGACCCAGGCGCAGCACGCCATCGGGCAGGGCGGCCAGCATGCGGTCGTATAGCGCCCGCCGCAGCAGGCCGATGAACCCGCCGCCGTATTCGCGAACCACCTCGTCGGGCAGGCGCACCTCGGCGCGGACCTTGCCGGCGGCGTTGCGGAAGGTGACCCGGCAGGGCGCGCCCAGGTCCTCGGTGTCGACGCCGATCAGCTTCAGCACCTTCTGTGGCGGCGGCCACAGATTGAGGATGTTGCCGGCCGCGCGCACCTCGCCCGCTCGTTCGTAGATCTCGACTTCGAAGCCCACGCGAATGGCGGCCAGGGCGGCGGCCATGCCGCCTGGTCCCGCGCCCACGATCACGATCCGTCCTTTGCGACCCATGACGTTCCTCCTGCTTGTGCTAAGACTCTTGTAAGCGGTGCTTAGTAAGCGTTGCTTACTTTCTCCGGCGGCCGTTGTCACCAGCTTCGGCGGCGAAGAGGCGTGGAGGGGCGATGGCGTCGAAGTCGAACAATCACCGCGAGGACTTGCGGGGCGAGTTGCTGGCCGCCGCCAAGGCGGTGCTGGCCGAGCAGGGCCACGAGGCGATCTCGATCCGCAGCTTGGCGACAGCGGTCGGCGTCTCGTCGGGTGCGCCCTACAAGCACTTTCCGGACCGGCGGGCCTTGCTGGCCGCCCTGGCTCTCGAAGGGTTCGACGCCTTGCTGCGGGCGGCGCGCGAGGCGACGGCGGGGACGGCGTCGCCCACGGAGGTCTTGACGGCCGTGGCCTTCGGGTTCCTGGCGTTCTGCGACGCCGAGCCGAACATGGCGGCCCTGATGTACGACAGCGAACTGACTCGCCCGGTCGATCCTCGCCTCCAACCGGCCTATCAGGCCGCGTTCGCCATGCTGGTGGGCGCGGTTGAGGCCGCGACGGGCTCCAAGGATCAGCAGGCGGTGGTGGGGCGGACGATCGCCTTCTGGTCGACGCTGTTCGGCCTGGCCCGGCTTTCACGCAATCAACTGCTGGACCCTTTCCAGCCCGATCCGCCCGTCGATTGGCGCGGCCTGGTCGTGGAGGAGGCCGTGGCCTCGGTGCTGCGAGGTCGGCCCGCCTAGCGCTGAGCCATCAGCCCGATGGATGGGCGGCCATCAAAACAAGCGATTTCCGCTATGGCGCGCCTGCCCTGACGATACCTGCCGAAACGTCGCCCTCGAGAGCGGCGTCAAACGGGAGGCTGAAAATGAAAGCTTGGCTTTTGGCCACGGCGGCGAGCGCGTGTGCGCTGGGCGCCACGACGGTGCAGGCGCAGGAGGCGGCGCCGTCGGTCGCGCTGGAAGAGGTGGTTGTCACCGCCCAGCGACGCGAGGAGAACCTGCAGAAGGCCGCCGTGGCCGTCAGCGCCGTCGCCGGCGACACCCTGACCAAGGCCAGCGTCACCCAGGCTACCGACCTGACGCGGCTGATCCCGTCGGTGCAGATCGCGCCGGCCGCCTCGTTCACCCAGATCTATCTGCGCGGGGTGGGGACCTTCGGCGCCAACGCCTTCGCAGAGCAGGGCGTGGCCTTCAATCTCGACGGCGTCTACCTGTCGCGCCCCGCCGCGCCCGCCGGCCTGTTCTATGACCTGGAGCGGATCGAGGTGCTGAAGGGCCCGCAGGGCACGCTCTATGGTCGCAACGCCACCGGCGGCGCGGTCAACGTCATCACCGCCAAGCCCAAGCTGGGCTCCACCAGCGGCCAGGTCTCGGCCGAATACGGCAACTACGACGCGGTGAAGGCCTCGGGCGCGGTGAACCTGCCGCTCGGTCAGGACGCGGCGCTACGCATCGCCGGGCAGGTCGCCAAGCACGACGGCTATTTCAGCGACGGCTATGACGACGAGGACACCAAGGCCGTGCGCGCCCAACTGCGCTACGATCCGGCCGGCGGCTTCGACGCGACGTTTTCGCTCGACTACGCCGACGTCGGCGGCATGGGGTCGGGCGGCACGATCATGCCGCTGGTCGGCGGCGACGCCCGGCTGGGGCCCAGCGACCCGCGGGTGATCGCGGCCTATACGGCGCGCAATCCGACCGCGCCGGTTCCGCAGCTGATCGCCAAGAACGACGGCTATCAGAACAACAAATTCTACGGCGCGACGGCGACCATCAACGCCGACCTCGGTTTCGCCCAGCTGACGGTGATCCCGGCTTGGCGCAAGACCGATCTCGACTTCCGCAGCTATGCGTCGAGCTTCCTGATCGACGTGGTCGAGGCGTCCGAGCAGGCGTCTCTGGAAGCCCGCCTGGCCGGCAAGACCGAGCGCCTGACCTGGGTGGTCGGGGCCTACGGCTTCTCGGAGGACGTCGATGCCGACCAGCTGTTCGACCAGGCCAGCAACGCCTCGTACATTCGCTCGAAGCTGAAGACCAAGAGCGTGGCGGTGTTCGGCCAGGCCTCGTGGTCGCTGACCGACCGCTTGCGGGCCACCGGCGGCCTGCGCTGGACCAAGGACGAGAAGCAGCAGGACAGCTACGCCGAAAGCCGGCCGTTCGTCGGCTTCACTCCGACCATGGCGCCGATCATCCTGGTGGTGCCGACCAACGCCAAGACCGACGTCAGCTTCGACAAGGCCACCTGGAAGGCGGGTCTGGACTACGACCTGGCCGAGCGCTCGCTGCTCTATGCGTCGGTGGCCACTGGCTACAAGTCGGGCGTGCTGTTCGCCGCCAGCGGCCAGAACTGGTCGCAGCCCGAGGAACTGACGGCCTATACGGCGGGGGTCAAGAACCGCTTCCTCGACAACCGGCTGCAGCTGAACGTCGAGGGCTTCTACTGGGATTACAAGGACCAGCAGATCTCGCACCTGGGCGCGATCCTGGCGGCGACGACGCCGGCGGGCAACATCTATGCGCCGCTCTTCAAGACCGAGAACGCCGGCAAGGCGACGATCTATGGCGCGGAGATGGAGCTGCTGTTCCAGGCGACGTCGAAGGACCTGATCTCGGCCAACCTGCAGTACCTGCACGCCCAGTACGACGAGCTGCGCTACCAGGCCTATTCGACCACGGGGCCGGCCCCGTCGGTGGGGTGCGCCGTGACCTTGACCAACCTGACGGGCGCCAGCGCGGCGGCGAAGATCTACGACGTCGACTGCTCGGGCAAGCCGGTGGTCAACGCGCCCAGGTGGGTGCTGAATCTGGGCTGGGAGCACAGCTTCCCGCTGGCCAGCGGGGCGAAGGTGATCCTGGGCGCCGACACCCGGCTGGAAAGCTCGCGCTACCTGTCGGTCGATTTCCTGGAGGCGGGTCGGCAGGGCGCCTACGCCATGTCGAACGCCCGTCTGACCTACGAGGCGGTCGATGGGCGCTGGTCGCTGACCGGCTACGTCAACAACATCGAGGACGAGGTGGTGTTCGCCAACTCGCTGCAGAGCCCGGCCAAGGCGGGGGTGATCTACAACCAGGTGCGTCCGCCCCGGACCTATGGCCTGCGCCTGTCGGCGAGGTTCTGACGATGAGCGGCCTGTCGCGGTTCCTGGCGATCGAGGCCGGAGTGAGCGCCGCCATCAACGGGGCGCTGAGCGCGGGCTTCGCGGCGCTGCTGTTCTCGGGGCGGGGAAGCATCCCCGCTTTCGGGAACGGCGGTTTCGCGCCCGACTTTCCGGTCCAGACCTTCATGGTAGCGCTGATGAGCGTGACGGTTCCATCGTTGATCGCCAGGGCGCGTCTGCGTTCCGGCGGATTGGCCGGAGCCGTGGCGGCGCCGGCCGGTCCGCTCTGGCGGCGCGCGCTGGCAACGGCGCTGGCGGCGGCGGTCGGGCTGGGCGGGGCGGCGATGCTGCTGAGCCTGGTGGTTCCGCCGCTGGCCTTCCCGACGCTGCTGGGGATCAAGGTCGCCTATGGCGCGGCCCTGGCGGCGCTGGTCACGCCCTGGGCCCTGAGCCGGGTCGTCGTGTCCGTGTGACCGGATGTTGACCCATCCATGAGGTCGATGGGTCAGGATCAAAACAATGCATTTTTCGAATGACCGTCGGCCCGACTAGGGTCGAAGGCAATCAAGGTTCGCGGCTCGACCCGCGGCAAGGGAGGCGCGTTTGGAACAGGCCAGGATCCTGATCATCGGCGGCGGTATCGGCGGCCTGACCTCGGCCATAGCGCTGCGTTCTAAGGGCTTCGACGTCGAGGTGATCGAGCGTGACCCGTCATGGACCGTCTACGGCGTCGGCATCATCCAGCAGTCCAACGTCGTGCGCGCCGTGGCCCAGCTGGGCATTCTCGACGACTATCTGGACGCCGGTTTCGGCTACGACCACGTCGAGGTCTACCTGCCTGACGGTCGCATGGTCGCCAGGATCCCCACGCCGAAGCTCGCCGACGGCTATCCGGCCAATGTCGGCATCGGCCGGCCGGCCCTGCACAAGGTGCTGGGTGACCGGGCCAAGGCGGCCGGCGCGACGATCCGCCTGGGCGTGACCGCCGAGCGGCTGGACGACGACGGGCAGGGCGTAAACGCGACCTTCTCCGACGGTTCGAGCGGGCGCTACGACCTCGTGATTGGCGCCGACGGCCTCTATTCGACCACCCGCAAGGCGCTGTTCCCGGACGCCCCTGCGCCCGAGCCCACTGGCCAGTCGGTGTGGCGCTACAATTTCGACCGCCCCGACGACGTGGTCAGCCTGCAGGCCTACGAAGGGCCGACGGGCGTCGGGCTGGTGCCGCTGTCGGAGCGGCGGATGTACATGTACGTCACAACGCCTGAGCCGGCCGGCAAGCGCTTCGAGCGCGAGGGTCTGGCGGCGGCGATGCGCGAGCGCCTGGCCAAGGCCCCGCCGCGGATCGCGCAGCTTTCCAGTCAGATCACCGACGACGACGAGGTCGTCTACAAGCCGCTGGAGTGGCTGTTCGTCGAGGGCGACTGGAGCATGGGCCGGATCGTGCTGATCGGCGACGCCGTCCACTCCACCACCCCGCACCTGGGCCAAGGCGCCGGCATGGCCATCGAGGACTCGCTGGTGCTGGCCGAGGAACTGGCCGCCGCCGACACGCCGCAGGCCGCCTTCGCCGCCTTCGAGGCCCGCCGCAAGGACCGCTGCCGCTACATCGTCGAGCGGTCGCGCGCGATCTGCGAGGCCCAGCTGGGCAAGGGGCCGCCGGCCGACACCGCCACCGAGTCCCGTAAGATGTTCGAGGTCACCGCGCAGCCGATCTGAGGATCGCGCCCCGCCGTCTTTCAAGGAGAACCGCCCATGGCCCGCGTCAGCGACGTGCGCTTCATCGCCTACGCCGTCCCCGACCTGGAGCGCGAACGGCGCTTCTATGTCGACACCTGGGGCCTGATCGAGGTCGCCCCAAAGGAAGGGGAAAAGTCGGACGGGGCGGTTTACTTCGCCGCGCCGGGCTCGCCGGAGAAGTTCGTGGTGCGTTTGCGCCAGGCTGAGGTTCGCTCGGTCGAGCTGATGGGCTGGGCGGCCGAAAGCCGAGCGGAGGTCGACGCCCTGCACGCGCACTTGGTCGACATCGGCGCCAAGGTCATCTCGGCGCCGGCCGAACTGACGGGCCTGGGCGGCGGCTACGGCTTCCGGGTCTTCGACCTCGACGGTCACGCCCTGGAGATTTCGGCCGAGGTGGAGCAGGGGCCTTCGCGCGCCCTGACCCGCAACGAGGCCGTGCCCGCCAAGATCAGCCACATCGTGCTGCACACTCCCAAGGTGACCGCCGCCGTCGAATGGTACGAACAGGCGCTGGGTTTCAAGGTCTCCGACTGGCTCGGCGACTTCATGTGCTTCCTGCGCTGCAACAGCTGGCACCATCGCCTGGCCTTCGTGCCGGGGCCGCCGGCCCTGAACCACGTGGCATACGATGTGCCCAGCGTGGATGCGATGATGCGCGGCGTGGCCAAGCTGCGCACCGCCGAGCACGACGTGGTCTGGGGGCCGGGCCGCCACACGGCCGGCGACAACACCTTCTCCTACTTCATCACGCCCGGTCAGTTCGTGGTCGAATACACCTCCGAGCTGGTCGAGGTGGACGAGGCCTGGACGGCGACCGTGCACAAGCCTTCGCTCGAGATCATGGACCAGTGGGGCTACGGCGTGGGCGGTCCCAAGGACATGCCGGCCCCGATCCCCGACGCCCTGCTGTGGCGCGCCCCGGCCTTCTGAGGACTTCCCATGTTCGAGTACTTCAAGAACTACGTCTGGAACCTGTCGGTCGACATCGCCATCGAGAGCGGCGCCCAGATCGGCGAGATCGACGAGATGTGCCGGCCGATGCGCGACGCGGTCGATCGCGGCGACGACGCCGGCACCGGCGAATTCCTCAAGCACTGGGTGGCCATGGCCGACAAGCTGTCGGAGCTGGCGGCCGAGGACGAGGCGCAGGGCCGCAACTTCAGCGCCGGGACCAAGCTGCAGCGCGCCAGCCTCTACTACGTGACCGCCGAGCGCATGCAGGGCCACGGCCATCCGGGCCGCCAGGAGACCTACGCCAAGGCGCGCGCGGCCTTCGACCGCGCCATGGCCCTGGGCCGCGAGAACGCCGAGCGGGTCGAGATCCCCTACGAGGGCGGCGTGATCGCCGGCGTGTTCGTCAAGGCGGCGGGGGAGGGGCCTTCGCCGGTGGTGATCTACGTGAACGGGCTCGATAGCAACAAGGAGCTGCTCTACTGGAGCGGCCTGCCGGCGGCGCTGCTGCGGCGCGGGGTCTCGACCCTGTGCATCGACCAGCCGGGCTCGGGCGAGGCCCTGCGCCTGCACGGTCTGCCCGCCACCCACGAGAGCGAGAAGTGGGCCAGCAAGGTCGTCGACTATCTGGAGACCCGGGCCGACGTCGATCGGGTGCGCATCGGCATGACCGGCATCTCGCTGGGCGGCTACTACACTCCGCGAGCGGTGGCCATGGAGCCGCGCCTGGCCCTGGGCGTCGTCTGGGGCGCCAACCACGACTGGGCCCAGGTGCAGCAGAAGCGCCTGGCGCGCGAGGGCGAGAACCCCGTGCCGCACTATTGGGCGCACGTGCAATGGGTGTTCGGCGCCAAGGACATGGACGACTTCCTGGAGAAGTCGAAGGGCATGACCCTGGACGGCGTGGTCGAGAAGATCGCCGTGCCCTTCCTGGTCACCCACGGCGAACGTGATCGCCAGATCGGCCTGGAATACGCCCATCGCACCTACGACCAGCTGACCAGCAGCCCCAAGCGCGCACTGAAGATCTTCACCGACCGCGAGGGCGGGGTCGAGCATGTCGGCGTCGACAACATGAGCTTCGGCCGAGACTTCATCGCCGACTGGATCGCCGAAACCTTCGGGGAGCAAACCGCATGAGCGTCCGTTCTATCCGCCGCGTCGTCACAGGGCACGACGCCCAGGGCCGCGCCATCATCCAGTCCGACGGCGCGACCGACCGGGTCTATGACAAGCTGGGCCAGGAGGGCCTGGTGTTCCACGAGATCTGGAACACCCAGGAGACCCCGGCCCGCATCGACCGGGCCGGCGGCCAGCCGCCGGAAGAGCGTCTGACCCTGGCCCCGCCCAAGGGCGGGGCGCGCATCCGCGTGCTCGACATCCCGCCGGACAAGCCCGACGACAAGCTGGACGCGGTGTTCGACAACATCGCCGCCAGCGACAACTTCAAGGGCGAGACCAGCGACCGCCACGCCAGCTTCCACCGCACCGAAACGGTCGACTACGGCATCGTGCTTGAGGGCGAACTCGTGCTGATCATGGATGTGGGCGAGACCACGGTGCGGGCCGGCGACATCGTCGTGCAGCGCGGCACCAACCACGGCTGGGCCAACCGCAGCGGCAGGAACTGCCGCATCGCCTTCATCTTGATCGACGGAACCTACGAAGACGGGCTGGAGGCATGAAGCTCGCCACCCTCGACAACGGAACCCGCGACGGCTGGCTGGTGGTGGTGTCGCGCGACCTGCGCACTGCAGTCTCGGCCGGCAAGGCCTTGCCGACCCTGCAGGCGGCCCTGGAAAGCTGGGCCGCCGCGAAGGACGGGCTGGAGACGCTGTACGCCGCGCTGAACGCCGGCCGGGCGGTGGGGGCCTTTCCGTTCGATCCCAAGCAGGCCATGGCTCCGCTGCCGCGCGCCTATCAGTGGCTGGACGCCTCGGCCTTCCCCAGTCACGGGGCGCTGATGTCGAAGGCGTTCGGGATCCCGCACCCGGAGACCGACCGGCCGCTGATGTACCAGGGGCTGTCGCACCGGTTCCTGGGGCCGCACGAAGCCGCGCGTTTCCCCAGCGCGGCCGACGGGATCGACTTCGAGGGCGAGTTCGGGGTGATCACCGACGACGTGCCGATGGGCGTCTCGCCCGAGGCGGCGATGGGGCACGTCAAGCTGCTGGTGCAGATCAACGACTGGTCGCTGCGGGCCATCGCGCCGGTGGAGATGAAAACCGGCTTCGGCTGGATCCGCGCCAAGCCGGCCTGCGCGATGGCGCCGGTGGCCGTCACGCCCGACGAGCTGGGCGAGGCCTGGGCCGACGGCCGGGTGAACCTGCGGCTGGCCGTCGACTGGAACGGCGAGCGGTTCGGCAACGCGCACGGCGGGGCCATGGAGGTGGGCTTCCACGACCTCGTCGCCCACGCCGCCTCGACCCGCGACCTCTGCGCCGGCACCATCCTCGGCTCGGGCACGGTGGCCAACTTCGATCATGCAGAGGTCGGCTCCAGCTGCATCGCCGAGCGGCGCGGATCCGAGATCGTCGAGCATGGCGCGCCGCTCACGCCGTTCATGGCGTTCGGCGACCGCGTTCGGATGGAGGCCGCGGGCATCGACGGCGGGCCGCTGTTCGGGGTGATCGACCAGAAGGCGGTGCAGGGATGATGTCGACGGCGTTTATGCTTTGATGCCTAATCCATCCTTTGCGTTGATGGGCCGTCGCCGGCGCAGATCGGCGCGGAGGAAACCGTGCGCTTCAAGAACCTCGACCTGAACCTGCTGGTGCTGCTTTCGTCGCTGCTGGCGACGCGCAGCGTGTCGGAGAGCGGCCGGCGGCTGCATCTGAGCCAGCCGGCTGTCAGCGCCGGCCTGGCGCGGCTGCGCGCCTACTTCAACGATCCGTTGTTTGTCGGCGCCGGCCGGGGCATGGCGCCGACGGCCTTCGTCCAAAGCCTGGCGCCGATCGTCGCGCGAGCCATGGCCGAGATCGAGATGCTGGCTGGGGCGAAGGCTGAGTTCGATCCCCTGACCTCCGAGCGCGCCTTCCACATCGGCGCGTCGGACTACCTGTCCCTGGTCGCCATCGCGCCCTTGCTGCCGCGCCTGCGGTCCATGGCTCCCGGCGTCACGATCCACACCTTTCCGGCCTCCGAACAGATGTTGCAGGGCGTCGAGACGGGGGAGCTGGACTTCATCATCACGCCCGAGGAATTCCTGTCGGCCGACCATCCTTCATTCCTGTTCTTCGAGGAACGGCACGTGGTCGTAGGCTGGGCTGAAAACCCGATCTTCGCCGAGGGGATCGACGAGCACGGCTTCTTCGAGGCAGGACATGTGGTCGTCGAGATCGGTGGCGGTCGCCGGCGAGCCTTTGCTGAACGACAGCTGGGCCAGATGCCGCATCCGCGCCGGATCGAGGTGACCGCCAACTCGTTCGCCGTCGTGCCCTGGATGCTGGTCGGAACCCACCGGCTGGCGGTTATGCACGAACGGCTGGCTCGGCTTTGCCAGAAGGCGTTGCCGCTCACGATCGCGCCGCTGCCGTTCGAGTTTCCGCTGATGCGCCAGATGGTCCAACTGCACCGTTCGCGGCAAGCCGATCCCGGAGTTGGATGGCTGCTCGGAGCGCTGAAGGACGCCGTTCTGACCTCCGGTCCGTAAAACTTCCGCTCCGTTTTGTCCGACGACGGGCGCCAACTCATGACTACCGCTACGGGGCTGCCTGAGTTCGCCGGTGTATCTGACCTGGTCGGGGTGAAGCTTCGGCCGAGGCCTTCGCGAGCGCTGCCTTCCTTCCCGAAAAGAAAGCCCGCGCCGCCCTGGAAGGAGAGCGACGCGGGCTGCCTAGGCGCCGGGGGGAGGTAGGTCGCGCCTAGAAGTTGTACCGCAGGCCAACCAGGAACTGGCGGCCGCTGTGGGTGTAGACGTTCAGTCGGTTGCTATCGCCGACGTACTGGTCGTTGAACTCGTCGGTCAGGTTCACGCCTTCGAGCGAGAGCTTGAGGTTGTCGCGGATGTTCCAGCTGGCCTGGAGGTCGACGTTGAGGGTCTCGTTGGTGCCCTGGACGGTGTTGCCGTCGCTGCCGGGCACCTGGGTCAGGTAGCCGTCGCGATAGGCCAGCGAGCCGCGCACGCTCCACTTCGGGGTCTCGTAATAGAGGGTCAGGTTGGCGGCGTTCTTCGACAGCCCCACCAGGGTGGCGTTGACGGTCGGGGCGCCGGGCGTGGTCGAGGTCAGGTACTCGATCTGGGAGTCGACATAGGTGTAGTTGGCCACCACGCCGAAGTGCCGCCAGAAGCCGGGCAGGAAGGTGAAGGGTTGCTGGAGATTGATCTCGAAGCCCTTCAGGTCGCCGCCGTCGCTGTTCACCGGCTGGGTGACCTGGAACACTTCCGAAGACGTCGCGCCGGTCCCGGTGAGCAGCGAGTCCGGCAGTCCCAGGGTGTTGTAGACGGCCTCGCGGCGCAGGGTGGCCACGAAGGTGTCGATGCGCTTGTAGAACAGGCCCACCGCCAGCATCGCCCCCTGCGAGGGGTACCATTCCAGCGAGAAGTCCAGATTGTCCGACTTGGTCGGGGTCAGGTACGGGTTGCCCGAGCTGTAGGTGCGGTTGGCGCCCTGCACGGCCACGTCGCCGCCGGGCGACAGCGAGCCGATGCCCGGGCGGGCGATGGTCTGGGCGGCGCTGACCCGGGCCACGATGGTGTCGCTGACGTCGGCGGCCAGGTTGAACGAGGGCAGGGTCAGGTCGTAGTCGCGCTTGACCTCGACGCGCTGGATCGCGCCGCTGACCGCCGCGTAGCCGGCCGACTCCTGCTGGGTGTGCACCCGCCGCACGCCGGCGTCGCCGCGGAACGGCAGGCCGAAGGCGTTGAACTTGAACTCGGCCTGGACGTAGGCGCCGGTGTCCTGCTCCTCGACCGCGCCGTACTGACCGCGGGCGCTGCTGTTGTTGGTGTCGGTCAGGGCGTAGATGCCGCTGTTGCTGTAGATGTTCAGCAGGGCGGCGTACTTGTCGATGTCGGGCACGAGCCAGCTGGTGAAGTTGCCGGCCGGCAGGTCCATGTTGCGGCCAAAGCCGCTGAACACCTTCGAAACCGAGGCCAGCTGCGCCGGCGTCAGCGTCTGGACCACGGTCTCGCTGGTCCGGTACTGGCCGTAGCTGTCGTACTCGAACTTGCGCCAGTCGACGCCGGCCTTGAGGCGAAGATTGTCGTTGAGGTCCCACTCGCCATAGACCTTGGCGGTCGAGAACTGGTTCTCGACGAACTGCGGGCGGATGCGCACCTCCGAGGTGCCGTTGGTCGAGGCCCAGCTGGTCGGGTCGGTCGGATCGAAGCCCAGCAGGATCTGCGGGGCGCGGCCCTTGCGGAAGTCGTAGACGTAGTTCTGGCTGTTGGCCCGGTCGAAGGTGACGATGGTCGAGACCGGCTGGGTGAAGGTCGAGTCCGAATAGCCGGCCAAGCCGCCGATCCGCAGGCGCTCGTTGAAGTCGTGCGTGGCCGACAGCGTGAACTGCTTGAACTCGGTGTTCAGCTCGTCATAGGCCGACTGGGTGCGCAGATCGACATTGTCCATCCGGGCGTAGACCAGGTTGCCGTTCTCGACGACGCCGTCGCGGATGATGGTCTGCGGCTTGCCGGTGTTGGCCCGCGACAGGCCAATCGCCTGTAGCTGGGCCTCCTTCCGGGTGCCGGCCAGGTAGGCGTAGAGGGCGTCGAGCGTGACCTGGGTGTCGGAGGTCGGCTTGTACTGCAGCGAGCCGGCCACGCCGAGGCGCTTGGACTCGATGTCGTAGCTGACATAGGCCGGAATGCGCGGGGCGAAGAGGTTGGCGCTGTTGATCTGGGCCAGGGTGTAGCCAGGCACGGTCGAGGCGCTGTTGAAACCGCCGTTGCTGGCGCCGGTGGCCCAGCGGGTGATGTTGGCGCCTTCCTCCTTCAGGTGGCGCTCCTCGTAGGCGACCGAGATCAGGGCGCCGACCTTGCCGTCGAAGAAAGTGTTGCTGGCCAGGACCGAGACGCGGGGCGTCGTCTTTTCCGACAGGTCGTTGTAGCTGGCGCCGGCTGACAGCACGAGCTGGGGCTTGCGGCTGTCGAAGGCGCGGGCCGTGGTCAGGTCGACCGTGGCCCCCAGGGAGCCTTCCTCGACGTCGGCCGAGGCGGTCTTGCGCACGGCGATGCTGTTGAAGAGATCCGAGGCGAAGACGTTGAAGTCGAAACCTCGGCCGCGGTTGGTGCCGCCGCTGTTGGCCGTGCCGCCGGTGGTGGAGATGGCCTCCATGCCGTTGATGCGCACGCGGGTGTATTCCGAGCCCAGGCCCCGCACGGTGATCTGGCGGCCTTCGCCGTTGATGCGCGAGATCGACACGCCCGGGATGCGCTGCAGCGACTCGGCCAGGTTCAGGTCGGGGAACTGGGCGATGTCCTCGGCCTTGATGGCGTCGACCACGCCGCTTTCGTTGCGCTTGAGATTGATGGCGCTCTGCAGGCTGGCGCGGAAGCCGGTGACGACGATGGCCTCGACCTCGTCGGAGGCCGGCTGGGCCGGAGCCGGGACGGGGGCGTCCTGGGCGGCGGCGTGAGCGGCGGCCAGAAGCGTGAAGGCCGAAGCGCTGGCGCCGAGCACGGCGCGAAGGCGCGGATTCCTGTTGGACGTCATGGTCCCTCCCGATGCCCGTCTTCGCGGGTCGCTTTGGGGAGCGGCGGACCGCTCCTTCGTTGGCTGAACCATCGGACGGGTTCGAGCAGAGGGCCAATCCCAATCGGGTATGAACCTATGCGCGTTCGGCACAGATCGGCGGGGTTCCCCAAGGGCGCTCGGCGAGGCCAGTGCGGCCGGCCCGTTGATTTCCTTGGGTTTCGATGCGTAGCGCGGTTCGATCCATGTCGCTCGTGGATCGGTCCATAGGCGAATTGACTTAGACCTGCGCCGCGACGCCCTCTAGCCTTCCCTGAACGATGCCGACGACAGATCGGCGACCCAGGGAGAGCGTCCATGACCGAATCCACCAGGCGCACGCGCGTGCGCTGGCTGATCATCGCGACGCTCTTCATCATCACGACGATCAACTACGCCGACCGCGCCACCTTCTCGATCGCCGGCCAGTCGGCGTCGAAGGAGCTGGGTCTCGACGCCGTGGCCATGGGCTACATCATGTCGGCCTTCGCCTGGGCCTACGTCTTGGGCCAGATCCCCGGCGGGGCGCTGCTGGACCGGTTCGGCTCGAAGAAGATCTACACCGCCGCCCTCGTGCTCTGGTCTTTCTTCACCCTGCTGCAGGGCTTCGCCGGGATCTTCACCGGCTTCGCGGCCGCCGCGGCCCTGTTCGCCATGCGCTTCCTGGTCGGGCTGGCGGAGTCGCCGTCCTTCCCGGCCAACGCCCGCATCGTCGCCGCCTGGTTCCCGGGCTCCGAGCGCGGCACGGCCTCGGCGATCTTCAACTCGGCCCAGTACTTCTCGCTGGTCGCCTTCGCCCCGCTGATGGGCTGGCTGGCCCACAGTTTCGGCTGGCGCTCGGTGTTTCTGGTCATGGGCGCGGTCGGCATCGTCGCGGCCTTCTTCTTCGTCAAGCTGATCCACAGCCCGGTCGAGCATCCGGCGATCAACAAGGCCGAGTTCGACTACATCGAGGCCGGCGGCGGCCTGGTGCGGATGGAGGACAGGACCGCCAGCGCCGGCGCGGCCTTCACCTGGGCCAACGTCAAGCAGGTGCTGACCAGCCGCATGCTGCTAGGCGTCTATATCGGTCAGTACTGCATCAACGTGCTGACCTACTTCTTCGTCACCTGGTTTCCGATCTACCTGGTCAAGGCGCGCGGGCTGTCGATCCTTCAGGCCGGGTTCACCGCCGCCCTGCCGGCCCTCTGCGGCTTCGCCGGCGGCCTGCTGGGCGGGATGATCTCGGACCACCTGCTCAAGCGCACCGGCAATCTCGACGTCGCCCGCAAGACGCCCCTGCTGCTGGGGATGATCCTCGCCACCTGCATCGTCATCTGCAACTACGTCGAGCAGGAGTGGCTGGTTATCGTGATCATGGCCGCGGCCTTCTTCGGCAAGGGCGTGGCGTCGCTGGGCTGGGCGGTGGTGTCGGACACCTCGCCCAAGGAGATGGCCGGCGTCACCGGCGGGGTGTTCAACACTTTCGGCAATGCGGCCGGCATCGTGACCCCGATCGTCATCGGCTACATCGTCCAGGCCACCGGCTCGTTCGACGGCGCCTTGATCTTCGTCGGCACCCACTGCCTGATCGCCGTGCTGGCCTACTTCCTGATCGTCGGCAAGATCCAGCGCCTGCAACTGAAGGCGGCCTGATCGATGCTCTCACGACGCCATGTCCTGGCCGGCGCCTCGGCCCTCGCCTTCGTCGGCCCTGCCCAAGCCGCCGTCGCTTCCCCGGCCGCGCTCGAGGTCGCGACCCCGATGGCCGCGCCCGAATGGGCCCTGCTGCAACGCGAACTGCTGAAGGCCAACGAAGAGGCCTGCGAGGCCTTCTTCGCCCGCTATTTCGACGATCGCGGCTACCTGCTGGCCTTCGAGCGCTGGGGCGCCAACGACGGCCCGGACGACGCCATCGAGAACGTCAACGACTGGCCGACCCTGCACGCCCTGGGCGCCGGCGACCGGGTGCAGGAGCTGGCCCAGAAGGCCTTCGAGGGCAATGTCCGCCAATATACGGCGGCCAGGACCAAGGACGTGCCGTTCGCCCGCGAGGGCATGTACTACAAGGAATTTCCGGTCATGAGCGACTGGCAGCACCTCTCCGAGGGGCTGTCGGTGTTCAATCTGCTGGGGCTGTCGGCGCCTAATGATCCGCGCTTCCGCGCGCGGGCCAGGCGGTTCTCGGACTTCTACACCGGCGCGGACCCGACCACCCCGAACTATGATCGGAAGCTCAACATCATCCGCAGCATGATCACCGGCAGCCGGGGTCCAATGCTGCGCCAGGCCACGCCGCTGGACTGGGCGGGCGATCCCTTCGACGTGACGCACTTCTACATGGAGCACGGCGAGCGCTCCTATGAGGAGACCCTGCGCCACTACGACGAATACGGCGACGTGGTCGGGGACAGCCCGCTGAACCTGCAGGCCACCAGCCTGGTGATGAACGCCTACATGCTCGACCACGAGCCTCGGTATCGCGACTGGATCCTGACCTATGTCGACGGCTGGATCGCGCGGGCGCGGGCCAATGGCGACGTCATTCCCAGCAAGGTCGGCCTCGATGGCAGGACCGGCGGGCCCAAAGGCCAGTGGTGGAGCGGCGTCTATGGCTGGGGCTTCAGCCCCGTCGTGCCCCAGACCGGCAAGCGCGAGGACCGCAACCGCACGCCCCGCGCCGTCGTCGGCTTCATGAACGCCTATCTGCTGACCGGCGATGACAAATATCTCGACGTCTGGCGCCGGCAGACCGACGTCATCAACGCCCAGAAGAAGGTGGTGGACGGTAAGGTCTCGACCCCGCGCATGCATGGTCCCCAGGGCTGGTATTCCTATGCGCCGGGCGAGCACCAGCTGAACGGGCTGGAGATCTGGTACCTGTCGATGAAGGCGTCCGACCGCGCCCGCGCGGCGGCCCATCCCTGGCTCGACTGGCTGGACGGCAAGGACCCTTCGTTTCCCGCCAAGACCCTGCGCACCGACCTCGAGCGGGTGCGCGCTCGCGCCCAGGCCCGACAGGACGACAAGTCCACCCCCGACACCCGCCTGGCCGACGCGACGCTCGACATCAACCCGGCCAGCGTCACGGCCCTGATCCACCTGATGGAGGGCGGAATCCACATCGCCCGGCCGCCCTGGTCGAAGACCTCGCCGGCCCAGGGTGGGGCGCTGCACTATGTCCGCCTGCGCTACTTCGATCCCGACCGCCGCCGAGCCGGCGTTCCCGAGGACGTGGCCGCCCTGGTGGAGAGGCTGACCGATGACGAGACGGTGGTCACCCTGGTGAACCTGAACCAGGTCGCCGGCCGCCGCGTCACCGTGCAGGGCGGCGCCTATGGCGAGCACCAGATCGTCAGCGCCTCGATCGGCGACGCCGCCGCGGCGCCGGTCGAAGCCTCGGCCTTCACCGTGCGGCTGGCGCCGGGCGCCGGGGCGCGCCTGACCCTGAAGATGCGCCGGCACGTGAACGCTCCGACGCTGAGCTTTCCGTGGGACCGCAAGGCCTGACCCCGCCCGAAGGAGGGGGCGCTATGTCCCTTCCTTCATGAACGGGGCGACGGCGAAGATCTCCCGCTCCTCGCGGCGGGGATCGTCGATCATCGCCGAGGTCTCATTGATCACCAGGGTCGCCCGCTTGGGCAGAGTGTAGGGCGCCCAGGCCGGGATCGCCGCGCAGTTGGGATCGCCCGTCCGCGCGAAGGCTGCGAAGGCGGCGCTCATCTGGTCTCGCACCTTGATCGCCGCCGGCCCCGTTCCGGTCATCGACCCCCCGGCGTCCAGCGTGCCGAAGACCAGCGCGATGTCGTAGCTGTGGTAGGCGCCCATCTTCGGGTCGGTCTGGGCGCCGAAGTCCAGCTGGTACATCCAGGCTGGCGCCCCGATCCTGGCCCGCTGCTCGGCCTGCACCAGGTGGCCCGGCCATGAGCGCCCGGCCGTGGTGATGGCGAAGAACAGGTCCGAGGGGCTGGCGGCCGGATAGAGCGCCCGATAGCGGCCGACCAGATATTCGGGCGA
Organism: Caulobacter sp. GW821-FHT10A10; assembly: GCF_059415745.1. Classification (NCBI taxonomy): domain Bacteria; kingdom Pseudomonadati; phylum Pseudomonadota; class Alphaproteobacteria; order Caulobacterales; family Caulobacteraceae; genus Caulobacter; species Caulobacter sp. GW821-FHT10A10. The sequence goes on from NZ_JBWKNV010000009.1 coordinate 96,834, forward strand.
CATGTCGAGCACCAGCTCGTTCTCCAGTCTGCCCGGCAGCTCGTCCCAGGTCAGGGCGAAGTTCTTGGGATCGCCGCCGAGGAAGGCCTTGGTCTCGTCGTGGGTGTTGCCGATGATCATCGGGATGTGGCCGCTCTCGCGCGGCGCGTCCGGATAGAACGGATGGCGCGGCAGGACGCCGTGATCCAGCACCGACCAGAAGACGATGGATCCCTTGCGCTCCAGTGGATCGCGCATCTTCAGCGCCTCGACCAACTGGCCGGCGGGCAGGGTCTTGAGCTTGTCGGTTTCGTCCGGCCTCAGGCCCAGCTTCTCCATGAAGGCGCGGGCGCGGATGGTGGCGTGGATCGGCCCCATGGCGGTGACGTGCTGGCCGCTCATGGTCGCGACCTTGTGGTAGAGGCCCGCCGCCCGCGGCATGGCCATCAGGGTGACGCACTTGGCCCCGCCGCCCGACTGGCCGAAGGTCATGACGTTGCCGGGATCACCGCCGAAGCCGCCGATGTTGTCGCGCACCCACTCAAGGGCCAGGATCAGGTCCAGATTGCCGACATTGCCGCTTTCGGCCAGCTCCGCTCCGCCAAGTCGCGCCAGATAGGCGTAGCCGAAGGCGTTGAGGCGATGGTTCACCGTCACCACGACGACGTCGTAGGTCCTGGCCAGCCAGGTCCCGTCATAGAGCGGGCTGGAGCCCGAGCCGTTGGCGTGGGCGCCGCCGTGGACATAGACCATCACCGGCCGCTTGCGTCCGTCGGCCAGGCCCGGGGTCCAGACGTTGAGGAACAGGCAGTCCTCCGAAGTCGGCTCGTCGGCCTTCAACTGCGGCGAGGCCGGACCGTAGGCCAGGGCGTCGGTGATCCCCTTCCAGGGCTGGGCCGCCAGCGCCGGCTGGAAGCGGCGCGGCGCGGTGTCGGCGCCGTAGCGCACGCCCTTGAACACCTTGATCCCGTCGACATCTACGCCGCGCACCCGCCCGGCCGAGGTGGTCGCCACCGGCGCCGCGCGGCCGGCGACGTTGACCTTCAGGGGAACGGCCAGGGACGCAGCCAATGGGGCGGCAAGCGCGGCGGCGGCGCCCAGCACGGCGCGGCGGTCGAGGGTCATGGGTCTTCTCCCGTCTTTTGTCATTGGGCCGAGCGCCCGCGACGGGAAGGAGGGCGCTTCAGCGCTCGCCCGTCTCCGCCGGCGAGGCCTCGGCCAGGCAGAGGTCGATGAAGGTCTGAAGGATCGGGCTCTCGTTGTCCTTGCGCCAGGCCATGTAGAGCTCGACCGGCCGGTCGGGCGTGGTCTCGACCGGGCGGAACTGCACGTCGTCGAAGTGCAGGCTCATGGCCGATTCCGGCACGATCGCCGCCCCCAGGCCCGCATGGACCAGGGCCAGCATCGAGTGGATCTGGGTGACGTGCTGCACATAGTTCGGGGCCACGCCGTGGGCGTCGAACAGGGTGGTCAGCATGTTGTAGAAATAGCCCGCGCCCTCGGGCGAATACATGATCAGCGGGCCGGCGTCGAAGTCGGCCAGGGTCAGGCCGGCCTTGGCCAGGCGAGGATCGCCGTTGGGTAGGGCGGCGACCAGCGGTTCGCTCAGCACCCGGGCGGTGGCGAACTCGGCGCGGTCCATCGGCGGGCGCACCAGGCCGATGTCGATGCGGCCGGTCAGCAGGGCCTCGACCTGCTCGCGGGTGACCATCTCGCGCAGGGTCAGGTCGGCGTTGGGCAGGCGGGCGTTCGACAGGATCACCAGGCGCGGCAGGAAGCTGTAGCCGGAGACCGCCGTGAAGCCGATGGCGATCTGGCCGGCGTCGCCGCTGGCGATGCGGCGCGTGGCCAGGGCCGCGCTCTCGGCCAGGCGCAGGATGCGCCGGGCTTCCAGTAGAAAGGCGCGACCGGCCGGGGTCAGTCGCACCGAACGGCTGGTGCGGTCCAGCAGGACGACGCCGAGGATCCGCTCCAGCAGCTGCACCTGCCGGCTCAGCGGCGGCTGGGTCATGTTCAGCCGCTGGGCGGCGCGGCCGAAATGCAGCTCCTCGGCGGTGGCCACGAAGCAGCGCAGCTGACTGAGTTCGAACATCGGAAAGCGCCCGTCGACAACACCCTGGAGTCGCGAAGCTAGACGCTCGTTGGGGCCGATCGCCAGCGCCTTCTTCCCGGGAAGAAGGGCCGGCGGCCGGAGCGGAGTGAGCGCGTTCAGGATCTAGCCCCGGACGCGGGCGATCAGGGTTTCGAGCTCGGCGAACTCGGCGTCCGTCAGGTCGGTCAGGGGCTGGCGCACCGGACCGGCGTCGCGGCCGACGGCCTTCATGCCCGCCTTGACGATCGAGACCGCGTAGCCCTTTCCGCGATTGCGCAGGGCGATGTAGGGCAGGACGAAGTCGCGCAGGCCGGTCATCACCGTCTCGCGGTCGCGGGCGCGCACGGCCTTGTAGAAGGCCAGGGCCCAGTCGGGCAGGAAGTTGAAGATGGCCGAGGAGTAGGTCGTCACCCCCATCTCCAGATAGGGCAGGGCGAAGGTCTCGGCCGTCGGCAGGCCGCCGATATAGGTCAGGCGGTCGCCCATCCGGGCGTAGACCCGCATCATCAGCTCCAGGTCGCCGACCCCGTCCTTGAACCCCACCAGGTTGGGATTGCGGTCGCACAGCTTCTCGAGGGTGTCCTCGTTGATGATGGCGTTGTCGCGGTTGTAGACGATGACGCCCAGGTCGGTGGCCTTGCAGACCGCCTCGATGTGACCGGCCAGGCCGTCCTGCGTGGCGTTGGTCAGATAGGGCGGCAGCAGCAGCAGACCGTCCGCGCCGGCCGCCTGCGCATCGCGCGCCAGGTCGATGGCGATCGCCGTGCCGTAGCCGCACCCGGCGATGACCGGGATCTTGCCGGCGGTCTCGGCGACCGCCGCCCGCACCACCTGGCCCACCTCGTCCGGACGCAGTGAGAAGAACTCGCCCGTGCCGCCGGCGGCGAACAGGCCGGCCAGTTCGTGGTCCAGCATCCAGGCGCAATGCTCGCGATAGGGCGCTTCCAGGAACTGGTGCTGGTCGTCGAAATGCGTGACAGGGAACGACAGCAGGCCGCCGCCGAGCTGGCGGGCCACGTCCGTCGGCGACATCTGGCTCATGAAGTCCTCTCCGAGCGACGGCCTGGTCCCGCACGCCGGGAGGCCGTTTCTTGAGGGTGACGGTAGTGAGCCGCCGTGTCGGGGTCTAAGCCAAAGGCGCTATCGACCAATACCGGAATTGGCTTGATGGGAATCCTTGGCGAGGCGGGCTTTCGGCGCCGGCGTCCGCGTTGTGCGCCCTACGGGGAACGATGGCCTTTGACGTGCTGCGTGGCCCCCGCTAAACCGACGAAAGTTTCTGAGAATCATTCTCATTGATTTCGGGTGTGTAGGGCCATGCTGACAGGCGAGCGGGGAACGACGCCTGACCTGCCTGGGCTGCTGGAAGTCCACTACGACGAGCTTCGGCGCTTCGCCCTTCGCAAGACGCGTTCGGCCAGCCTGGCCGACGACGTCATGCAGGACGCCTGGCTCAAGCTCTTCGACCTCGTCCGCTCGCCGGACTTCGACGGCCGGGCGGTGCGCAATCCGCTCAGCTACCTGCGCCGGATCATCGCCAACCTCGTCGTCGATCGGCAGCGGCAGGCCTCGGCCCAGGCCCGCCGCATCACGCCCGGCGACCTGCCGCAGGATGCGCGCAGCGAGGCGCCGTCGGCCTTCCAGGTGGTGGCGGGCCGCCAGGAGATCGCCATCGTCCAGGCGGCCATCGCCGAGCTGCCCGACAAGTGCCGCCTGGTGATCCTGCTCTATCGCGGCCAGGACCTGACCATGCAGCAGGTCGGCGACCGGCTGGGGATCTCGCCGCGCACGGTCGAGAACCACCTGGCCAAGGCCATGAGCCACTGTCGGCGTCGCCTGAAGGAAGCGCGCGGCGATGCATGAGCACGAGACTAGGGGAAGGGCGCCTTCCGGTTCGTCCTGTGATCGGGAGGACCCGAAAGTCCACATGAACGACACGGTCAAAGGCGGGGGCAAAGGCAGGGGCGAAGGCGAGGACGAGGCGCTGTTCGAGGCGGCGGCGCGCCGGACGCTGCGGTTGCGCGACGGCGCGGGCGAGGCCGCGCGAGCCGAGCACGCGGCGTGGCTGGCGGAGGGCCAGGGCCGCGCCGAGGCCATGGACGAAGCCGATCGCATCCTTGGCTTGATGGCGCTCGCCGCGGCATCGCCCGCGAGTTCGCCGCGCCGTCAGCGACCGGGGTCTGCGCCGGCGGGTCTGCGCCGCCGCGCCTGGTCCGTCCCCACGGCGATCGCCGCCTGCCTGGTGCTGGCCGCCGCGAGCGGCGTGGCCGTCAGGACGATCGCGCCGCCCAATCCCGATCATCTGACCGCGCCGATCGGCGAGGTGCGCCTGCACGTACTCGCCGACGGCAGCGCGGTGACCCTGAACACCGGCGCGGTGCTCGACGTCCGTTATGGTCCCGAGGGGCGCAGGGTGCGGCTGGTGAAGGGCGAGGCCTTCTTCGACGTCGTCCACGACCCGACCCGGCCGTTCGTGGTCGAGAGCCGGGCCGGCAGCGCCCGGGTGCTGGGCACGGCCTTCGACGTGCGGCTGACCGGCGACAAGGCTAGGGTCAGCGTGCTGCGCGGGGCCGTGCGGGTCCAGCCGGCGCGCGGCGACGGCGCGGCCGTGGTGCGGGCGGGGCAGGGGGCCTGGCTCGACGGCGCGACGCCTCAGGCTCTGGCCCTGGAGGATCCGGCGGCGGTCGACGCCTGGCGGCAGGGTCGCCTCGTCGTCTATCACCGGCCGCTGTCCGATGTAGTCGACGAGATCGGCCGCTATCGGCGCGGCAAGGTGTTCGTGCGGGGGCGGGCCCTGGCGGCCAAGCCTGTGTCGGGCGTCTTCGATGTCGCCGAACCGGACGACGCCATCGGCGCCCTGGCGGCGTCCCTGGGCCTGCGCACGGCCCGACTGGGCGATTTCGTCCTGCTCTACTGAAACAGTTCCGGCGTTCCGCAAAAAATGCACGTGGCGGCTAGGGGATCTCGCGGCCCGGTTTCGTCTCATCAACATTGAGATGCAATTGAGTGTCGCTCGCAACAATGGGCGGCCGCCAGACGAGATCCGCCCACGACATGACGACGCCTGTTTTCCGCCCCGGTCTTCTCCCGCGCCTGCGCCGACTGTCGTTGTGCCTCGCCCTGGCCTCGGCCAGCCCCCTGGCCTTGGCCGCGCTTCCCGCCGCGGCCCAGGAGGCCGCCGTCTACGAGGTGGACATTCCGGCCCAGCCGCTGCCCCAGGCCCTGGCCCAGTTCTCGCTGCAGACCAAGGTGCAGATCGTCTACGCCGTCGAGGCGCCGTACGGCCGCCGCTCGCCCGCCGTGCGCGGCCGCTTCAGCCAGGGCGAGATCCTGTCGCGCCTGCTGGCCGGCAGCGGCGTCGCCTGGCGCGAGGCGAGGCCCGGCGTCGTCACCCTGGACGCCGCGCCGACCGTCCAGGGCGCGTCCAAGGGCGCTGTCGTCACCGACGCCCTGCAGGTCGAGGGCGCCGTAGGGCAAGGCGAGACGCTGAGCGCTCGCGACGCCCTCGGCTATGATGAGATCTACGACCTCGACGGCTCGTCCGCCTATGCCGGCCGGGCGGTGGTCGAGCGCTACAAGGGCGTCAGCCCGGCCGACGTGCTCAAGGGCATGGTCAACGTCTTCAGCGGCGACGCCCGCAACAGCGGCGCGCTCGATCCCAGCGTCCGCGGGATCGAAGGGCCAGGCCGCGTTCCAGTGATCATCGATGGCGGCGAGCAGGCCCTGACGGTCTGGCGCGGCTACAACGGCGCCAACAACCGCAGCTACATCGACCCCAGCCTGATCGGCGGCGTGCAGGTGCTGAAAGGCCCGTCGCTGACGGCCGGCGTCCACACCTCGACCGGCGGGGCGGTGGTTATCAGCACCCTGTCGCCGGGCGATATCCTGCGGGAAGGCGAGCGATACGGCGCCGAGGTTCGCATCGAGGGCGGCGGCAACTCGGTCAAGCCGCGCCTGCCGACCCTGCTGACCGGCCAGGATTATCGCGACGTGCCCGGGTTCCCCGGCTCGACCGGAACCGCCGGCTATCCCAGCAGCCCCTACGCCGACCCCTCCCTGCGGGTGACGCCCAGAACCTCGGACGACAACGACCTCGTGTCGCTCGACGATCGCGCCGCCCGCATGGCGCTGGCCGGCCGCACCGACGACGTCGAATGGCTGGTCGCCTACGCTTGGCGCGAGCGCGGCAACTACTACGCCGGCGAAACCGTGCCCGGCTATTACAGCCAGACCAACCTGCCCACGCCGTCCGGCCCGCAGGATCTGATCAAGCGCTTGGCCTTCAACTACGAACCCGGCAACGAGGTGCCCAACACCTCCAGCGAGATGAGCTCGTGGCTGGGCAAGCTGGCCTGGAAGATCAGCGACGATCAGACCCTGGAGTTCGGGGTGCGCGACAGCGTCTCGACCTATGGCGAGATCATGCCTTCACGCATCGTCTCGTCCGGCGAGAACGGCATGGGCAAGGTGCAGTGGCCGCTGAGCGAGGTTCACGCCACGGCCTACAATCTCGACTACCGCTACAAGCCCGGCGGCCGGTGGATCGACCTGAAGAGCACGCTCTGGCTGACCCGCACCAACAGCCACACCTATTCGGCCGGCGGCTTTCCCAACTGGGCGCAGAGCGCGGCCAGTCCGATCCTCAAGAACACCGCCCTGGCCAACGCCAAGAACGACCGCTACGGCCTTAGTCTCAGCAACAAGACCCGTCTGGCCCAGAGCCTAGACCTCGTCCTGGCCGGCGACTGGCAGCGCGAGAAGCTGACCTCGCCCGACGTCTGGGCCGGCACGTTCGACGGCTGGCGGCAGTACCCCCGCGCCGGCCGTCGCGAGGAATACAATCTCCACGCCAGGGTCGAGTGGCGGCCGGTCAGCGAGATCACCCTGTCGGCCGGCCTGCGGTACTCGCACTTCTGGGCGGTCGACGACTTCCTGGCCGAGCAGATCGGCAAGGGCGTGGTGTTCACCAACTACGTCTTCACCGACGGATCGGTGCTCTATCGCACCCTGGTCAACGGCCGCACGGTCAACAACACCATCGCCTGGCTGCCCGACAGCGAGGGCTGCTACACCCGCGCCACCAACCCTTGCGTCAACGGCTTCCTGACCAGCGTCGCCAACGCCACGGGTTACTGCGTGGCTTCGCGCAACCAGGAAGCGGTGAACCTGACCGCCGAGACCAAGCGCGGCGACGGCCTGACGCCGGTGGTCTTGGCGACCTTCAACTTCACGCCCAATGCGCGGGCCTATGTCCGCTACGCCGAGGCCTATCGCTTTCCCAGCATGTTCGAGAGCACGATCGGCTTCTCGGCCTCGACCGATCCCACCCGTCCGCTGAAGCCGGAACACGCCCGCACCTGGGAGGCGGCCTATGTGCATGACCTTTCGGCCCTGCTCGACCTGCCCGAAGGCCAGCGCGCCGACTTCAAGCTGACCTGGTTCCGCAACGACACCCGCAACGTCATCGAGCGCGGCTCGCAACTGCTGCTGACCAACATCGACAAGCAGTTGATCGAGGGGATCGAGCTGCAGGCCCGCTACGACAATGGCCGGTTCTTCGCGGACCTCGGCGCCTCGCACATGATCAAGAACAAGGTCTGCGACCCCGAAGCCGCGATCATGAAGGCGACCAGCACCGGTATCGTGCCCGACTGCGTCAACTACGGCTTCGTCGGCGGCTACCTGCTGACCCAGGCGACGCCGACCGACACGGTCAACCTCAACCTCGGCGCCCGCTTCCTGCAACGCCGCCTCGAGGTGGGGGTGAGGGGCGTCTACTACAGCGCCTACGACAATCCAGAACTCGACCGCTTCATCGGCGGCGCGCGGGCGACCCGCGTCGACGGCTGGGCGCTGAACACGCCCTACCTGTGGGGCGAGATCGTCACCGTCGACGCCTACGCCAACTTCAAGCTCAACGAGACGATCCGCTTCGAGCTTACCGGCACGAACCTCAACGACCGCTACTACACCGACCCGCTGACCCGCACGGCCCAGCCGGCCCCCGGGCGCACGCTGAAGCTCAGCATGACCGCCCGCTACTGATCCCCCCAATTCACGGTCTTCGCCACGCCGGTCCCCAACGGCGCGGCGGCGGCCGCTGGATGCCCCGGTCTCACCAACGAGACCAACAACCAAGCATCGGAGAAGACGAGATGTCCCGTTCGACCTTCAAGGCGCTGATCCTGGCTCCCATCGCCGCCGTCGCCCTGGCCGGCGTCGCCCAGGCCGCCATCGTGGGCCAGTCGACCGACACCAGCCAGCTGCGCGTCGGCGCCAGCACGATCAACGCCGGTCCGCACACCTCGGGCAAGCCGGGCGTGGCCGTGGCGGCTATCGGCCTGAGCAGCTATGTCGACTTCGCCGGCCTGCAGGCCTCGGTGCCGCCGGTCAACGGCGTGACCACCATCAACAACCCCTCGAGCGCGCCGGGCAGCCACAACGGCATGGGCGTGTTCAACTTCGCCAAGGTCAGCAACGCCGACCTCTATTTCGGCGAATGGTCCGACACGGCCGACGTCGCTGACGGCACCCACACCGTCTACTATGTGGGCGACAACACCGGCACGACCGTCCCGACCACCGGCACGGCCACCTATGCGGTGAAGGGCATCAGCGGCTACAGCAGCAACGGCATCCTGGCCGGTACGTTCAGCGCCAACTTCGGCGCTGGCACGCTGAGCGGCAGCGTCACCAGCGCCTCGACCGGCTACACGGTCGACATCGGTTCGGTGGGCATCTCGGGCGTCAACATCGCCAGCACCACGGCCAACGCCACGGCCACGCAGGGGACCTCGACCCTGGCTTCGGGCGGCTCGGTCAGCGGCCAGTTCTTCGGCGCCAGCGCCGCGGCGCTCGCCGGCCTGGTCACCTTCGGCGGCAACAGCCAGTACGACACCGCCTTCGGCGGCACGAAGAACTAAGGCGCGTAACCGTCGCGCGGGGCGGGGACTTCGGTCCCCGTCCCAAGCGCGTTCGAAGGCATCCGCATGATCCGCAGGTCCGCAAGACTTCTTTCCATCCGCGCCGCCGCCGGCTGCGCGGCTTTCGCCGTTCTGGCGCTGGCCGGCGCCGCCCGGGCCCAGGTCGACGACGACATCCGCCTGCGCCTCGACCAGGACCTGGCCCGCAAGGCCGCCGAGCGCGAGGCCAAGACGCTAGAAGAAGCTTCGCCTTCCGTGCTGGTTATCGACGGCCAGGCCTACACGGTCGGACCCGGCGTCGACGACGTCGGCAAGGCGCTCTACCTGTCGGTCGGCCGTCGCCAATGGGCCGACGCGCGGCGATTCCTGAAAGCCTATCTGGCGCTGCCGGACCACGACCCGATGCTGGCCCTCTACGCCCAGGGCATGCTGGCGCGGCAGGATGGCGACCTGCGCGCCGCCGAGGCAGCGTTCCGCGATCTGCTCTCCAAGCAGCCGGACTTCATGCCGGGCAGGGTCGAGCTGGCGCGGGTGCTGTTCGAGAACCAGCGCGACCGCGAGGCGCGCTCGGCGTTCCAGGCGATCCTGGCCGACCTGCCGCAAGGCGATCCGCGCGCAGCCGGCGTGCGGCGAACCGTCGAGGGCTTCATCACGGCGTTGGACCAGCGGCGCACCTGGCGCGGATCGCTCGCCCTGGGGCCGGGCTACAACAGCAACATCAACCAGGCCTCGGGCAGCTATGCCTGCCTGATCCCCGGCCCAGAGGGGATCTGCTTCTTCGACCGCAAGACGCCGCAGGCCCTGGGCGCGGCGACGGTCAATTTCGAGGGGACGCTGACCCGCCGCCTGCCGCTGCGAGGCTCGGCCGGCCTGTCGCTGCGGGCGATCTCCTATGGCGAGTTCTATCCAGAGGAGCCGCGCTACAATCAGGCGACCCTGTCAGGCCAGTTCGGGTTCGACTACCGCACCGCCCGCTACGCCTTCGGGATCGCGCCGTCCTTCGATGTCTCGACCTTCGGCCCCTCGCGCCTCTACGACGCGCCCGGCGTCCATGCCGAGGCCACTCGGGCGCTCGGCGCCCGGACCCTGGTCAAGCTGGAGGCCGACTACAAGGACATGCGCTATCGCCAGGCCGACTTCGCGCCGCTGGACGGCAGGCTGGTCTCGCTGTTCCTCACCGCCTGGCGCGGGCTGCCGGGCGGCTGGACCGTGTTCGGCGGGGCGGACCTCGGCGACAAGGACGCCGACCTGCCGACCAACGCCTATGGTCAGGTCGGCCTGCGCCTCGGCGCGGCCAGTCCGACCTGGAAGGGCCTGAACGGCAGCCTGTTCGCCTCGGCCCGACGTAAACGCTGGGACGCGATCAACGAGGCCCTGGAGGTGCGCCGCCGCGACGACGAGCAGAGCATCACCGCCATCCTCCGCGCGCCGGGCCTGGCGCGGGCCGGCCTGACGCCCAGCCTGACCCTGCAGTACGCCAGGACCGCCAGCAGCATCGACTGGCTGTTCTCCTACGAGAAGGTCGCGGCCAGCCTGAAGCTGGAGCGGGTGTTCTGATGCTGCAGTCGGTGCTCCCGTCTCCGGCGGTGCTGGAGATTCCCTACGACGGCTCCACGGCGGCCGGCGGCAAGCGGCGGTGGTCGGCGGCGCTCGCCGGGGCGGTGGCGCTGCATGTCGCCCTGGCGCTCGGCGCCTACATCCGCCTGACCTCGCCGTCCGACCTTCCGCCCGCCGCGCCGATCGAAGCGATCGCCGTCGAGTTCGCCGTCGCCCCGATCGCGCCGCCCAAGCCCAAGGACGAGCGACCGCCGGGACCCGAAGCCAAGGCTAGTCCCGCCGCTGCTGCGGCTCCCGATCCACCCCTGATCAAGGCGCGCGAGCCCGACCCGCGCGGCGTGCTGCCGACGTCTCCGCAGCGCCCGACGCCGTCGGCGGACGAGGGAGCGGCCAAGCCTTCGGTCCGCAGCGAAGCCTCAGCGCCGCCGGCCGTGGCGGCTCCGCCCGCGCCCGCGCTGGCCGCGCCGCGCACCTCGGCGGCCACGGACCGCAACGCCGCCGTCACCTGGCGAGGCCTGCTGCTTGGCCGCCTGAAGGCCTATCGCCGCTATCCGCGTCGGGCCCAGAGCCAGGGCCAGGAGGGCGTCGCCCAGGTCGCCTTCACGGTCGACCGGCGCGGCATGGTGCTGAGCGCCAGGATCGCGCGGGGCAGCGGCTATCCGCTACTCGACGAGGAGGCCCTGGCCACCGTTCGCCGCGCCTCGCCGATGCCGATGCCGCCCGACGACGTGCCGGGCGATCCGGTCGAGGTGGTCGTGCCGGTCGATTTCTTCGTGCGCTGAGGTCTCTGCGTTCTCAGTGAAGATGAGTGGGCCCGTCAAGGATCGCCAACCTGTCGGGAGCGGCCGAAGGACTGTGGCGAACATTGGGAATAATCAATGTTTGTTGCGACTGCTTCTCATTGATGTGGCGATAGGTGGAAGTTAAGAGCGCCTCGCATTGTCAGGAATAGAGGCGCTCGGTTGATCCCAGCCGGGCAGGGCTTCGGGGATCGAGATCATGAGAAACACTTCCACCCAGGGTGTCCGCAGCTTGAGCCGGCGCGCCTTGAGCGCCGCCGCCGTCGCGGGCGTCGCCGGCCTGGGCCTGTCGGCCGCCGCCAATGCGGCGCCTGCCGCCGACGAGGCGGTCGCCACCGCCGCTCCGGACAACGGCGACACCACCGAAGTCTCCGGCGTCCAGGTCGACAGCAAGAAGGCCCAGGCGGCCTCGCCGAAGATCACCGCGCCGCTGCGCGATACCCCCAAGTCGATCACCGTCATTCCGCGCGACCTGATCGACCAGACCGGTTCGGTCAGCCTGGTCGAGGCGCTGCGCACCGTGCCCGGTATCACCTTCGGCGCGGGCGAGGGCGGCAACCCGGTCGGCGACCGTCCGTTCCTGCGCGGCTACGACGCCCAGTCGGCCACCTATGTCGACGGCCTGCGCGACATCGGCTCCCAGTCGCGTGAAGTCTTCAACGTCGAGAACGTCGAGGTCGTGAAGGGCGCGACTGGCAGCTACGGCGGCCGAGGCGGCGCCGGCGGCGGCGTCTTCATCAACAACAAGGCCCCGACCCTGAAGGACTCGATCGGCGGCCAGGTCGCTGTCGGCACCGCCGACTACAAGCGCGCCACCCTCGACGTGAACCACGTGGTCGCCGAAGGCGTGGCCGTGCGCCTGAACCTGATGGCCCATGACGCCGGCGTCGATGGCCGCGACGAGGTCCACTACAGCCGCCGGGGCGTGGCGCCGTCGATCGCCTTCGGTCTGGGAACCGACAACCGCGTCGTCGTCAGCTACTACCACATGCAGAGCGACGACATCCCCGACAGCGGGATCCCGTACAACAACCCGACCTTCGTGGCTCGCACCGACGGCCGCGCGCGCGTCTACCAGACCGGCGACGGCCAGCCGCTGCTTGCCGACCGTAGCGCCTGGTACGGCGTTAAGGGCCGCGACTTCCGCCGCGAGCGGGTGGATATGGGCACGGTCCGCTTCGAGCACGATTTCGGCGACAACCTGCACCTGCGCAACACCACCCGTTACGCCGAGACGGGCCAGGACTACATCTGGACCCAGCCCGACGACAGCAAGGGCAACATCTACTACGGCCTCGTTTGGCGCCGTCCCAACAGCCGCGTCAGCGAGGTCAGCACCCTGACCAACCAGACCGACTTCTACGGCAAGTTCCAGACCGGCTCGATCCAGCACAACTTCGCCACTGGCCTGGAGCTGTCGCGCGAGGAAGGCGAGAACGACAGCTACAACGTCTATTACAACGGCGCCCTGGCCTCGACGTTCAGCAGCTGCTCGGCCGCGGCCATCGCGGCCTATGTCTGCACCAACCTGGCCAACCCCAACACCAGCGACCCGTTCACCGGCACGATCTCGCGGGTCAACAACCCCAACAACTCGCGCACGGTCACCAAGTCGATCTACGGCTTCGACACCATCGAATTCGACGAGCACTGGCAGGTGAACCTGGGCCTGCGCTACGACAGCTACGACGCCCGCTACGTCAGCGCCCGGGCGACGACCACGCCGTTCGCCCGCACGACCTACGAGCGCAAGGACGACCTGCTGAACTACCAGGCCGCCGTGGTCTACAAGCCGACGACGGCCGGCGCGATCTACCTGTCCTACGCCACGGCCTCGACCCCGGCCGGCAACGCTCTCAACCAGGGCAGCGACGGCAACGCCCTGTCGAGCACGGTCAACGCCAACCTCAGCCCGGAAGAGAACGCCACCCTCGAGGCCGGCGCCAAGTGGGACGTGTTCGGCGGCAAGCTCAGCCTGACGGGCGCGGCGTTCGAGGTGAAGACCACCAACGCCCGCATCACCCAGACCGACGGCACCGTGGCCATGGCCGGCGAGAAGCGCGTGCGCGGCTACGAGCTGGGCGCGTCCGGCTCGATCACCGACAAGTGGGACGTGTTCGGCGGCTACACCTATCTCGACGCCATCCTGGTCAAGAACGGCGGTTCGGGCGCGGCGGCGGGCCTGACCGACGGCATGCAGTTCCCCAACACGCCCAAGCACAGCTTCGCGGTGCAGACGACGTACGAGGTGCTGCCGAAGCTGAAGGTCGGCCTGGGCGCCAACTACCAGGCCAAGGTCATGGGCAACGCCAGCGCCACCGCGCCCAAGTGGGTGCCGGACTATTGGCGGTTCGACGCCAACGCCACCTACACCATCAACCAGAACCTCTCGGCCAGGCTCAACATCCAGAACCTGACCGACGAGGTCTACTACACCCAGGCCTACGCCTCGCACTACGCGACCATCGCGCCGGGGCGCTCGGCCGTCCTGTCGCTGAACGCCAAGTTCTAAGCGCGGCGACATCCCTGAACCGGCCGCGTCCGCCTTTCGGCGGGCGCGGCCTTTCGCTTTGGTGAGGGTCCATGGACACCGCTTCGGAAAACGTCTCCCCGGACGACATCGCCGCCGCCGTCGCCAAGGTCCTTTCGGGGCCGCCGGAAACCGCACGGGCCTGGCTGACCAATCAGGCCGCCGCTGGCGTCGCCGAGGCCCAGGCCCTCCTGGCGCAGATGCTGCTCGACGGCGCCGGCGGCCCCGCCGATCCGGCCACGGCTCTGACCTGGTTCCTGCGCGCAGCCGGGGCGGGGCATCCGATGGCGCTGAACATGGTGGGCCGCTGCTACGAGAACGGCTGGGGCGTGGCCGCCAATCTCGCCGTCGCGGCGCAGTGGTATCTGCAGGCCGCCGAGGCCGGTTCCGACTGGGGCATGTACAATCTCGCCACCCGGCTGATGCTGGACGAGGGCGTGGGGGCCGATCGCAAGGCCGCCCTGGCCTGGTTTCAGCGGGCGGCCGAGCTGGGCCACGCCAAGTCGATCAATGTGGTGGGCGGCTTCTACGAGGACGGCTGGGAGGTCGAGCAGAATTTCGCCAAGGCCCGCGACTGCTACGCCAGGGCGGCGGCCGGCGGCGACTTTCGCGGCCAGTTCAATTTCGGCCGGGTGCTGGCCGCCGAGGGCGAGATCGCTGGCGCGCTGGCGCAGTTCGAACAGGCGGCGACCACCGCGACGGCCGCGTTCACGGCGAAGATGGTCGCTTTCCTCCGCGGCGCGCCCATCGCGGCTTATCGCGACCTTGCCGATCGCCTGGACGCCTCCCGTCCGGCGGCGGGCTAGGGTTCGACGGTGATGACGATCCTGCCCCGACCAACGGCCAGCCCGCTGCTGGCGGCCACGCGCGCCAGCATCTCGGCCAGGGTCGCGTCATCCACGGGTACGCGACCTTCGGGTGTCTGGACCTGTACATCGACCGGCAGGGGCGGCGCGAAGCGGCGCTGGCGGTCGATCGATCCGATCTCGTTCAGGACCCCCGCCGCCACCAGATCGACGATCAGGCGATGCAGCGTCGATCGGTTGACGCGCTGGCCCCGGTTGTGGGCCGTCCACCAGACCTGTTCCATGTCGAAGGGCGCGTCCATCCCGTCGAGCAGTTCGATCAGCTCGCGGCGCTTGTCGGTGAGCTTGAGGCCGATCCTGGCGCAGCGCTCGGACACGGCCTGTCGAGGCCCGTCCATCGGCGGGCTCTGTTGCGGAGGCTGGGCTTGGGCGTGGATCACGGCGGGAGATATCGACGTAGGTTGGGCGCGCGGATGGTGTGCGGCAAAGCCTTATCGTTTGGCGCTGGCGTGTCGATGCGCTGGAAGCAAGGTTGGGAAAATGTATAGCGCGGCCAACATCACGGTAAGGCGGGCATGAAGGTCTTCCTGCTTGAGGACGATCCCGAGACCGCTGCGTTCATCCAGCGCGGCCTGACCGAGCGTGGCCATGTGGTGGAGGCTGAGGCCGACGGCTCGGTGGCGCTGCGGCGCCTGGCCGAGCGTGATTTCGACGTGCTGGTGCTCGACCGGATGGTGCCTGGCGTCGACGGACTGTCGGTCCTGAAGGCGATCCGCGCGCAGGGGCGGACGACGCCGGTCCTGCTCCTGACGGCCATGTCCCAGATCGCGGACCGGGTCGACGGCCTGGAGGAGGGCGCCGACGACTACCTCGTCAAGCCGTTCGCCTTCGTGGAGTTCGCCGCGCGCGTGGCGGCGCTGGGCCGACGACCGCCGACGGGCGAGTTCGATGCGATCCTGCGCGTGGCGGACATCGAGATGAACCTGCTGCGCCGGGAGGTGCGCCGGGGCGGGCGCTCGATCGACCTGCAGCCCCGGGAGTTCACCTTGCTGGAACAACTGATGCGCAATCCCGGCCGCATCGTCACCCGGACCATGCTGCTCGAAAAGGTCTGGAACTTCGGTTTCGATCCCAAGACCAACATCGTCGAAACCCATATGTCCCGTTTGCGCAGCAAGCTGAACGAAGGCTTCGAGCGCAGCGCCATCCGCACGATCCGAGGCTCCGGCTACATGATGAACGACGATGCGTAGTCGAACGCCCAGGACCGTTCGTGGCCTCAGCCTCGTGGTGGCGGGGATTTCCTGCGTCCTGACGCTGGCGGTCGGGGTGGTGACGTTCAGCATGGTCCACCACGAGATCGAGCGGCAACTCGATCATCGCATCGAGCTGGAAACCCAGTCGCTGCTCGCCACCTACGAGCGGGCCGGATTCGACGTGCTGGTGCGGGCGGTGACCGACCGCGACCGGCGTCCGGCCCGGGGCACGCTGGGTTATCTGGCGGGGCGGTCCGAGGTCGGCAGCCGCATGGGCTATATCGTGCTCGACGCGTCGGGCAGGCGAAGGGCGGGGGACTTCCAGGCCGAGACGCCGCCGCCCGGCTGGAGCGAGTTCATCCGGTTTCGCCGGCCCGACGGCAGCAGCGGCGTCGCCCAGGCCATGAATGCGCCACTGCCTGGCGGCGGTCGACTGGTCGTGGCCGCCGACCGCGCCGACCTGCTCGATATCGACCGGGCCTTGCTGCGCGTGTTCCTGATCAGCGCCGGCCTGGTGGCGACGGTAGGCGTGCTGGCGACCTTCGGCTTCGGCGGGGTCGTGCAGCGGCGTCTCAACGCGATCCACGGCGCCGCCGAAGGGATCATGGCCGGCGACATGCGCCGTCGCATGCCGGTCGACGGCTCGGGCGGCGAGTTCGACCAACTGGCCAGGGTGCTCAATCGCATGCTCGATCGCATCGAGGCCCTGATGAGCAACCTGCGCCAGGTCTCGGGCGACATCGCCCACGACATCCGCACCCCTCTGACCCGCCTGCGCGCGCGCCTTGAGGATATCGAGGCGGAGACAACCGATGGCGCCCGGAAGGCGCGCGTCGAGGGCGCGTTGAACGAGGTCGACGACCTGCAGGGCCTGCTGTCGGGTCTTCTAGCGCTCGCGGAGATCGAAGGTCGTTCCGTGCGGGATCGTTTCGTGGCCCTGGACCTCGTGGCGCTCGTCCACGAACTGGCCGAAGCTTATGGCCCGGCCCTGGAAAGGGCCGACATGGCGCTGTCGCTCGACCTGGAGCCCGCGACCGTTCGCGGCGATCGGCCCTTGCTGTTGCAGGCGCTGTCGAACCTCATGGACAACAGCCTGTTCCACGCAGGCGCTGGGGTTCAGATCCGCATCTCGACGCGGGCGACCGGCGACAGTGTCCGGGTGGTGTTCGGCGATGACGGGCCGGGCGTGCCGCCGGAGGAGCGCGACAGGATCTTCAAGCGCTTCGTGCGTCTCGATCCGTCGCGCACCACGGCGGGCCACGGCCTTGGCCTGGCGACGGTGGCCGCCATCGTCTCCGCTCACGGCGGCGATATCGTCGTGACGCCTGCGACGCGTGGGCTGCAATTCGAGATCAACCTCGTGGCGGGCGACTAAGAGGTCAGGAGCCCTTCAGCGCTCGTCAATCGATGGTCGGCAGCCGCACGATGAAGGTGCTGCCCAGGTGCTCGCCGGCGCTCTCGACCTCGATCGTTCCGCGATGCAGCGCCACCAGTTGCTTGACCAGGGCCAGGCCGATGCCCAGGCCGCCCTGGGCCTTGGTCAAGTGGTCCTCGACCTGGGCGAAGATCTCGAAGATGCGCGACTGCATCGCCGGCGGGATGCCGACCCCGGTGTCGGTGACGCGGATCTCGACCTCGGCGTCCAGGCGTCGCGCCGTCAGCGTGATCTCGCCGCCGGGCGGGGTATATTTGGCGGCGTTGTTGAGCAGGTTGGCGACGATCTGCGCTACGCGCGTGTGGTCGGCGTCGAGCCAGATCGCCTCGTCCGGCAGGTCGGCGTCGAAGCGGTGCGAGCCGGCGTCGATGTTGTGCTGGCTGGCCTCGATCGCCGAACGCAGCGCGTCGCCCAGTTCGATCCGCTCCTTCTTCAGCGAGATCTTGCCCTGGCTGACGCGCGAGACGTCGAGCAGGTCGTCGACCAGATGGGAGAGGTGCGACAGCATCCGGTCCATCCGCACGCGGATGTCCCTGGCTCGTTCGGGCGGGATGTCCTTGTTGAGCAGGTGCAGGCCGCCGCCCAGGGCCGCGACCGGGTTGCGAAGCTCGTGCGCCAGCACGGCCAGGAAGTTGTCCTTGTGGCGGTCGGCCCGGCGCAGGGCCTGGGCGGCCGCCTCCAGTTCGTCGCGCTGGCGTTCGATCTGCTGGCGCTGCTGGTGCAGGTCGAAGAACACGGCGGCCTTGCTGCGCAGGACGTTCGGCTCGATCGGCTTCTGGATGAAATCGACCGCCCCGGCCTCGTAGCCGCGGAAGCGCCGCTGCAGGTTGGCTGCGCCGGCCGTCAGGAAGATGATCGGGATGTGTCGCGCGCGCTCGCTGCCGCGCATGAATTCGGCCAGTTCGAAGCCGTCCATGCCGGGCATCTGCACGTCGAGCAGGGCCAGGGCGACCTCGTGCGTCAGCAGCAACTCCAGCGCCTCTTCGCCCGATCGCGCCTTCAGGCAGGTCAGGCCGTCGCGCTGGAGCAGGGCTTCCAGCGCCAGCAGGTTCTCTTCGAGGTCGTCGACCAGGAGGAAGTTGATCGGCTTGTCGGCGATCATCGCGTGGTTCCCAAACTCGACAGGTACGATGCGATCGCATCGATGGTCATGATGGCGGCTTCCGAGCTCGCTTCGAGGGCGGCGAGCGGCATGGCCCTGGAATGGGCGAAGTTCGGATCCTCGACGATCGCCGTCCCGCCCGCCTGCGTCACGGCCCGCAGGCCCGCCGCGCCGTCGTGATTGGCGCCGGTCAGGACGACGCCGACCAGAGCCTCGCCGAAGGCGTCGGCGGCGCTCTCGAACAGGACGTCGATCGACGGCCGCGAATAGTTCACCGGCTCGTCTGTCGAGATGGCCAGGGTTCCGTCCGTCTCCACGAGGAGGTGGTAGTCGGAAGGCGCGAAGAAGACCGTCCCGCCGACCAGCGGCTCCTTGTCCTCGGCCTCCTTCACCGTCAGCCGGCACTTGGCCTGCAGCAGGGAGACCAGGACGTTGTCGCGGTCCGGCGGCACGTGCACCACCACCAGCACCGGCAGGGCGAAGCTGGCGGGCAGGGCGGGCAGGATGGTCAGCAGCGCCTGGACGGCGCCGGCCGAGGCGCCGATCACGACGGCTTTCGGGGACGCGCTGCTCATGGTTCGCGCCTCTGGTAGATCTTCTCGCCGGGGACGAAGTCCGAGAAGCCGCCGGCATGGGCCGAGAACCGCAGGCTTTCCTTGGAGCCCAGGCCCAGGAAACCCTTGCGAGCCAGGGAGTCGTGAAACAGGCCGATGGCGCGATCCTGCAAGGGGCGATCGAAATAGATCATCACGTTGCGGCACGAGATCAGGTGCATCTCGGCGAAGACGGCGTCGGTGACCAGGCTGTGGTCGGAAAACACCACCCGCTCGCGCAGCGTCTTGTCGAACACGGCCCGGCCGTAGGCGGCGGTGTAGTAGTCCGACAGCGAGGACCGCCCGCCGGACTTCTGGTGGTTCTCGGTGAACTTGCGGATGCGCTCGAGCGGATAGACACCGGCTTCGGCGGCCGCCAGGGCCTCGGGATTGATGTCGGTCGCGTAGAACAGCGTCCGGTCATAGAGGCCCTCCTCGCGGAACAGGATGGCCAGGGAGTAGACCTCCTCGCCAGTGCTGGAGCCCGCGATCCAGACCTTCAGCGACGGATAGGTCTTCAGGTGGGGCAGCACGCTCTCCCGCAGCGCCCGGAAGTAGGACGGGTCGCGGAACATCTCGCTGACCTGGACGGTCAGGTAGTCGAGCAGGCGCGGCAGCATCGACGGGTCGTGTAGCACGCGGTCCTGCATCGCCGAGATGGTCGGGAACGCCAGCTGGTCGCGCGCCTGCACCAGGCGTCGCTTGATCGACGCCCGCGCATAGTGGCGGAAATCGTAGTGGTAGCGCTGGTACAGCGCCTCCAGCAGCAGCTGGATTTCGAGGTCGACGACGGCTTCGGGCACTGGGATCGCCTATCTCGGCATCCAGACCCGGACGAGCGAGAGCAGCTTGTCCACGTCGATGGGCTTGGCCATGTAGTCGTTGGCGCCGGCGGCGATGCAGCGTTCCTGATCGTCGGGCATGGCCTTGGCGGTCAGCATCAGGATCGGCAGCTTGGCCCATTTGGGATCGTTGCGGATTTCGCGGGCGGCGGTCAGGCCGTCCATCACCGGCATCATCACGTCCATCAGCACCAGGTCGACGGCGCGGGCGGGATCCCCGGCCGCGCGGGCCAGGGCGTCGATCGCCTCCTGGCCGTTGCGGGCGATCTCGACGATGGCGCCGCGAGGCTCCAGCACGTTGGTCAGCGAGTAGACGTTGCGGATATCGTCCTCGACGATGAGGATCCGTCGTCCTTCCAGCACCGCGTCGCGATTGCGGGCCTTCTGGATCATCTTCTGCTGCTCGGCCGGCAGTTCCGACACCACTTGGTGCAGGAACAGCGACACCTCGTCGAGCAGGCGTTCGGGCGACTTGGCGCCCTTGATGATGATCGAGCTGGAATAGCGGCGCAGCCGCTGCTCGTCGTCGGCCGACAGGTCGTGGCCGGTATAGACGATCACCGGCGGGAAGGCGCGGTCGCCATCCTGGCTCAGGGTCTCCAGCAGGGTGAAGCCGGAGGCGTCTGGCAGTGACAGGTCCAGCACCATGCAGTCGAAGGTCTGCTGCTTGAGCTGTTCGAGGCATTCGGCGGCGGTGCCGACGCCGACGGTCTCCACATCGCCCGACGACAGCAGCTTGCCGACGGCGTCGCGCTGCACCGGGTCGTCCTCGACGATCAGCACCCGCCGCACCGATCCGGCCAGCTTGGCCTCCAGCCCGCGCAGAACGTCGGCCAGGTCTTCGTGCCGGACCGGTTTGACCAGGTAGCCGATGGCGCCCAGCGACAGGGCGGTCTGGGCGTGGTCGCTGGCCGAGACCACGTGGATCGGGATGTGGCGCGTGGCGTCGTCGCGCTTCAGGCGGTCCAGCACCATCAGGCCGGACTCGTCGGGCAGGCCGACGTCGAGCACCACGGCGCTGGGCTTGAAGCGCTTGGCCAGCTTCAGGGCTTCCTCGGCGGTGCCGGCCACCAGGCACTGGAAGCCGATCTCGCGCGAGAGATCGCGCACGATGCCGGCGAAGACCTCGTCGTCCTCGATGACCAGCAGAACGCGGCGCGAGCCGCCCAGCTGTTCGCGGTCGTCCTCCACGGCCTGAACCGGCCGTGGGGCGCGCTGCGGCGAACCGGTCGGCGCCGGCGCTTCGGCGCGAACCTGGGCTTCGCGCGGCGCGATGCGGGCGGGGTCGTAGGCGACGGGCAGCGTCACGGTGAAGGTGCTGCCCTTGCCGGCCTGGCTTTCCAGGCCGATCACGCCGCCCAGCAGCCGTGACAGCTCGCGCGAGATCGACAGACCAAGGCCGGTGCCGCCGTACCTGCGGCTGATCGTGCCGTCGGCCTGGCGGAAGGCCTCGAAGATGCTTTCCTGCTGTTCGCGGGCGATGCCGATGCCGGTGTCCCGGACCGCGAAGGCGAGGCTGTCGGCGGCCGGCTTGATAGCCAGGGTGACGCCGCCCTTCTCGGTGAACTTGAAGGCGTTGGACAGCAGGTTCTTGAGGATCTGCTCCAGGCGCTGGCGGTCGGTCTCGAAGGCGGCTGGGCAGGCGGGATCGATCTCGATCTCGAAGGCCAGGCGCCGTTCGTCGGCCACCGGCTTGAACAGCTGGCGCAGGTCGCTCACCAGGCGCTGCACGCTCACTGTCTCGGGCCGCACCTCGATGTGGCCGGCCTCGATCTTCGAAAGGTCGAGGATGTCGTTGATCAGGGTCAGCAGGTCGTTGCCCGACGAGGCGATGGTCTGGGCGAACTTCACCTGTTCGCTCGACAGGTTGCCGTCGGGATTGTCGCTCAGCAGCTTGGACAGGATCAGCAGCGAGTTCAGCGGCGTGCGCAGCTCGTGGCTCATATTGGCCAGGAAGTCGGACTTGTACTGGCTGGCCTGTTCCAGCTCGCGCGCCTTCAGGGTGACGGCCGCGGTGCTGCGCTCCAGTTCGTCGCGCTGGGTTTCCAGGGTCTGGGCCTGTTCCTCCAGCTGGCTGTTGGTCTGTTCCAGCTCGACCTGCTGCTGCTCCAGGCGGGTCTGGGATTCCTTGAGGGCGCGGCTCTGCTCCTCGAGCTCCTCGTTGGAGACCCGAAGTTCCTCGCTCTGCACCTGCAGTTCTTCCGACTGGCGCTGGGTTTCCTCCAGGGCGTTCTGCAGTTCGACGCGATAGCGGGCCGAGCGCAGGGCGATGCCGATCGAGCCCGAGGCCTGGTCGAGCAGGTTCAGCACCTGGTCGCCCACCGGGTGCAGGAAGCCCAGTTCCAGGACGGCGTTGACCGTGTCGTCCGCATGGGTCGGCACCAGGACGAGGTGGCGCGGCTTGTCGGCGCCCAGGGCCGAGCCGATGGTCATGTAGCCGTCGGGCACGTCGCGCACGATCGTCGCTCGCCCTTCGGCGGCGACCTTGCCCAGCAGGCCTTCCTTGAGGCTGAACCGCAGGGGCACGTTGGCGTCGCCGGGAATGCCGAGGGCGGCGGCGCGATAGAAGTGGCCGTTCTCGCCCTTGAACAGCGCCCCGGCCTGGAAGCCTAGATAGCCGGCCAGGAACGACAGGATGCCGTCGGACAGTTCTTCGACCGACTTGTCGCCCATCATGGCGTCGGAAAGCCCGACCTGGCCCGATTGCAGCCATTCCTCGCGAGCGCGGGCGGTGGCCGCCCGGCGGACCAGCACGAACACCGCGACGGTCAGCAATGCGCCCAGAAGGCCCGAGAGCACGCCGCTGGCCGTGGCCGTCTTGTAGGCTTCCTGCATCTCGGCGATGCGCAGCGCGCGCAGCCGGTTCTCCTCCTGTCGCATGACGTCAAGCTGGCTGCGGATGGCGTCCATCTCGGTCTTGCCGCGATCGGTGGAAACGACCGCCAGCGCCGCCTGGGCGCCCTGGCTGCGGCGCAGGGTGATGGTCTCGTCCAGTTCGGCCAGCTTGGCGTCGATGTGCTTGCGCAGCTGGCGGGTGTTGGCCAGCTGATCGGCGTTGTCCTGGGTGAGGGAAGCGACGGCCTCTATCCGGGTCGCGGCGGCGGTGACCGCGCTCTGGTAGGGCTCCAGATAGCGGTCGTTGCCGGTCAGCAGGTATCCGCGCTGGCCGGTCTCGGCGTCCTGGGCGGTGGAGAGCAGTTCGTCCAGCGCGATCAGCACCTTGTGGGAGTGCATGATCATCTGGTTGTTGGTCCGCAGCACCTGGATGTTGCGATAGGCGATCGTGCCGCTGATCAGGAAGAAGGCCAGCACGGTCACGAGACCAAGGGTGGTCCACAGGTCCACGTTCGTGCGGGCGGCCTCGCGGGTGGAAGGGGTCAGCGACATGAGAAACTCGAACTGTGGGCGTGGGCCGCGCTTGTCGGGCCGGAACAGGGGAAAAGGGGCGGGCAGGGGTCGATCACGTCGACGTCCATGCCGGTCGGCTGATTGTCGCCGGCCTCGAATTTGAGCTGAAAATCACAAGTCCCCCGATCACGGACATCGCCGTGCAAGGTCCGTGAACGCGGGCCTAAGGCAAAGGTTCAATCCGAAGGCGGCTTTTCGTGCTGGCGTCTGAATATCGCCAGATGAGAGGCGCGGTGCGCCGGCGCCTGCGAGCGGGCGTGCGACCGATCGGGGCTCGTGCTTGTCGAGAAGGTGGCTGATCCGCAGGCAGGCGGTCGCGCGGGCCCTTGAGATGGCGAAGACGCCATGGGGCTGTTCGGGATGGGAACTCTGAGTACGAAACGCGACGCGGGCCTGCGCAGCTGGAAGCCGACGCCTCGGTGTCTGGCGGAGGCGCGCGCGTGGCGGGCCGCTTCCCCCGATGGAGAAGCGGCCAATGTCGGTGTGGGCTAGAGGTCGGTCCAGAGCGGCTCGTCGGCGATCAGCACGCGGTCGAGCAGGCGAGGGAAGTCGCCATAGTTCCGGATGGCGATATGGACGGCGGCGCGGTTGTCCCAGAAGGCCACGGAGCCGGGCCGCCACTTGAAGCGCACCTGGTATTCGGGCTTGCGGTACTGGTCGAGGATCTCGGTCAGCAGGGCGTTGCTCTCCGCGCGGTCCAGCCCGATGACCTGCGGCTTCTGGGTGAAATTGACCCACAGGATCGAGGCGCCGGTCTCCCGATGCTTGCGGACGATCGGGTGGGCCACGATGGGATAGTCGTGACCAGCCGCGAGCAGGGCGTCGCGGAAATCGTGGGTGACGTGCAGGCCTTCCAGCCGCGCCTTGGTCTCGGGCTTCAGGCCTTCATAGGCCGCGCCGGCGTCCACCCAGACGGTGTCGCCGCCGACCTCGGGCAGGTCGATCGCCCGCAGCACCGCGCCCCAGGTCGGCACCAGCCGCCAGCTGGTGTCGCTGTGATAGCCGGCCTGGACCAGCCCCGCGCCGGCCGCCTTGCGGGCCTCGAACAGTTGCAGGTCCGGCGGTTCGATCTTGTGGATCGGCTTGTTGTTGGCGTCCGAGCGGGTGGTGGGGTGGGTGTACAGCGGGCCGAAATTGGCGGCGAAGGCGGCCTGGCTTTCGGCGTCCAGCGCATGCTGGTCGCGAAAGAAGACCACCTTGTAGCGCAGCAGCGCGGCCTTGATGAAATCCCGATCCTCGGGGCTCAGCGGGCGGCTGAGGTCGACGCCCGAGATTTCGGCCCCGATCGTCGGCTCCAGGGGCGAAAGCGTGAGGGCGGCGGTTTTGACCTCAGGGCGTCGCTCAAGCGTGACCGTCATGGATGTTCCTCCGCGCGGTCACTCATCGGCCGCTTGCAGAAGCTATAACGGTAGCTGCCGAATGATCATGCGAGTTTGTAAAATACCGCTGGCGATGTTCGCTAATATAGCTGACGCCGAAGAATTGAATGTCTTTGAAGTGATGCGACCATGAAGTCTTAGCGAGCGCTCTACGGCGAGCATGGCCTGTTCAGGCGAGCGCCTTGGGTGGCGCGGCCGTGGCTTGTCCTTATGGGCGGGAAGGCTTGGCCGGCCGGTAGCGGTCGATGTCGATGCCGTGGCGACGCAGCTTGTCGTAGAAGGTTTTGCGCGGGGTTTGCAGCAGCGTCATGGCCGTGCGGGCGTCGCCGCCGCAGGCCGCTAAGGTCTCGCGGATGACCATCGCCTCGTAGCGGCCGGTGCGTTCGGCCAGGCCCTCGTCGGCGCCCTGGACGGCGCCGTCCTCGCCCAGGGCGGCCGAAGGCAGGCCCAGGGCCACGCGCTCGGCGTAGTGCGCCAGTTCCCGGACGTTGCCGGGCCAGTCGTGGCCCAGCAGATGGTCGCGGATCGTCGCCGTCAGGCGCGGCGCCGGCCGTCGCAGCCTGGCCGCGGCCTCGGCCATGAAGTGGCCGAACAGCGCGGGCACGTCCTCGCGCCGCTCGCGCAGAGGCGGAACCACCAGGGTGACCACGTTCAGGCGGTAATAGAGGTCGGCGCGGAAGGCGCCGTCGCGCACGGCCTCGGCCAGGTCGATCTTGCTCGCTGCGACGATGCGCAGGTCCAGGTGGCGCGGCTCGGACGCGCCGACGGGCCAGATCTCGCGTTCCTCGACCACCCGTAACAGCTTGGCCTGCATGCTGGGCGACAGGCCCTCGATCTCGTCGAGAAACAGCACCCCACGGTCGGCGCGCTCGATGCGGCCGATATTGGGGCGAAGGCCGCCTGCGCCGCCGGCCGCGCCGAACAGTTCGGTCTCGAACACGGCCTCGGGAAGCGCCGCGCAGTTGACCGTGACCATCGGACGGGCGCGGCGCGAGCCGCCGCGATGCAGGGCCTGGGCCACGAGACCCTTGCCGACGCCGGTCTCGCCTTGGATCAGGACGTCGACCTCGGCCTCGGCCAACTGGGCGATGGTGGCGCGCAGGCGCTGCATTACCGGTGTGTCGCCGAGCAGCATCGAACCCCCGGCGTTCTGGGCGGCGGCCTCCAGGCGGCGGTTGTCCAGCACCAGTCTGCGCTTCTCCAACGCGCGCGACAGGGCCGCGGTCAGCCGCTCCATGGGGAAGGGCTTGGAGACGAAGTCGTAGACCCCGTCCTGCAGGGCGGCCACGGCCATGGCGACGTCGCCGTGGCCGGTGATCAGCAGCACCGGGATGTCGGGGTCGATCGCCTGGACGCGCTGGAACAGCGCCAAGCCGTCCATGCCAGGCATGCGCACGTCCGAAACGATGACGCCGTCGAAGTCGCGCGACACGGCCTTCAGCGCCGACGGGGCGTTGTCGAACGCCGCGACGTCGAAGCCGCGCAGGGCCAGGCCCTGGGCGACGGCGACCCGCAGCGCCTCGTCGTCGTCGACGAGCAGGATCTTGCCGGCCGGCGCGCTCATGGAACGGCCTTGCGCAGGGTCAGGATGAAGGTCGCGCCCTGGCCGGGCGACGAGGTCGCCGTCAACTGGCCGCCGAAGTCGACGGCGATGTCGTGGGCGATCACCAGGCCTAGGCCCAGGCCGCGCGGCTTGGTGGTCAGGAACGGGGTGAAGAGGGCGCGTTCCACCTCGGGCGCCAGGCCTGGGCCGTTGTCGCCGACCGCGATCTCGACCGTGTCGGCGTCTTCCCGCACCGTGACGGTGACGACGCCGTCGGCGCGGCTGCCCACCGCCTCGAAGGCGTTCTGCAGCAGGTTGACCAGCACCTGTTCGAGCCGCACCCGCTCGCCCAGTACGCTGAGGCCCGCCGTCTCGCCCCGGCGGACCAGGCGGGCTTCCTGCCGTCGCGAACGGCTGGCGGTCAGCAGCACCGAGCCGTCGATCACCTCGGTGACCAGGGTCGGCTCGACCCGGCCGTCGGCCTTGCGCGAGAAGGCTCGCAGTTCGTCGGTGATCCGGCCGATCCGCTCGGTCATGGCCACGATGGCCGTGAAGGTCTCGCCCGCGGCGTCGGCGAGGCCGCGGCCGATCAGCAGCAGGCCGTTGTCGGCGTTGGCGCGGATCGCCGCCACCGGCTGGTTGATCTCGTGCGCCACGCCGGCGGCGATCTGGCCCAGGGACGCCAGCTTGTTGGCCTGCACCAGGTCGGCCTGCAGCGAACGGAGCCTCGTTTCGGTGCGCTGGCGCTCCTCGACCTCGTGTGACAGGGCGCGGTTGGCCTCGGTCAGTTCGTGGGTGCGCTCCTCGACGCGCCGTTCCAGCTCCAGGCGCGTCTCGCGGTCGCGTAGAGCGGCCAGGTGGATGCGACGGCGCCGCACCCATAGCCACAGCAGGGCCGCGCTCAGCAGGGTCCAGACCAGGGCGGTGATCCAGCGCGCCGCCGCCGCCGCCTGTTCGGCGGGAACGGCCGTGCTGAGCAGGTGCAGCGTCCAGCCTGGAGCGACGTCGGCCAGGCGAGTCTCGATCTGGCGCTCGGCGCGCGGCGTGTCGGTGCGGGCCACGGCGCCGGACTTCTGGCGCAAGGGCAGGGGAGCGAAGGTCGCGCCGCCGTACTGGCCCCCGGCGCGCAGGGCGTCGCGTCTGGCCTGCGGCAGGGGATCACGGGCGAGGAAGCGCCATTCGGGCTGGCTGGTGATCAGCACCAGGCCCTGCCTGTCCACCACGAAGGCCGGCTCGCCGATGGCCCGCCAGGCGGCCTCGACGCCGTCGAACTCCAGCTTGACCACCACGACGCCAAGCGGACCCTTCGGGCCGTCGACGCGGCGGGCGAGATAGAGGCCGGGCTTGCGGCTGACCGTGCCCAGGGCGAACTGCTCGGCGTAGCCGCTGCGCAGGGCCTCAGTGAAATAGGGACGAAAGCCGTAGTCGGAGCCGACGAAGCTGGTCGGCAGCCGCCAGTTGCTGGCGGCCGCGGTGACGCCGTCGGTCGCGATCACATAGACCGCCGCGGCGCGCGCCTGGACGCCCAGCGCCTCCAGCTTGCGCGACAGCGCCTCCAGCTTGGCGGGCGACCGGCTGGCGAGGGCGGCTTCCAGGTCGGCGTCGTCGGCCAGGACCAGGGGCAGGGCCCGCTGTTTGTCGAGCTCGCTGCGCAGCACCGCGGCGTGCAGCGCCGCCGAAGCGCTCGCCCGCGCGCGCAGGGCCGTCATCGCCCGCTGCTCGACCAGGGCCCCGACCGACCAGACCAGCAGGGCGCCGATCGCCGCCGCGATCACGGCGAACACCGCCAGCCGGAATCTCGAAACGACAGGGCCTGACGCGGAGAGCATCTGCGGTGCGATCGAATTGGGTTGTGCCATATTCCACACAATATGGATCGAAGCTGGGCGGACTATGACACGGCGTGTCGCGTCGAAGCGAGCCTGCATCACCACAATCTTTCAATTATTCATGGCTTTAAGGATTTTATCGAGGCTCGACTCCCGCCCGGACCATCCTGCGCCACTCTTGGTTCAAGCGCCCGACCTGCAAGGACGCGCGAGGAAACGAGCCCAGGAGCCCGCCAGATGATCCCGCAAGCCCCGTCCGCCGCGGCCCCGCCGCGTCCCGGTCCCTGGTACACCCATCTCTACATCCAGGTGCTGTTCGCCATCGCCGCCGGCGCCCTGATCGGCCACTTCTGGCCGGGCTTCGGAGAGAGCCTGAAGCCGCTGGGCGACGCCTTCATCAAGCTGGTGAAGATGGTCATCGCCCCGGTGATCTTCCTCACGGTCGTCACCGGCATCGCCGGCATGCGCGACCTGGGCAAGTTCGGTCGCGTAGTGCTCAAGGCCTTCGCCTACTTCCTGACCTTCTCCACCCTGGCCCTGGTGCTGGGCATGGTGGTGGGCAACCTCGTCCATCCGGGCGCGGGCATGAACATCGATCCGGCCACGCTGCACAGCGAGAAGGTCGCCAGCTACGCCGCCAAGGCCCACGAGACGACCATCGTCGGCTTCCTCAGCAACATCATCCCGGCCACGGTCACGGGCGCCTTCGCGGACGGCGACATTCTGCAGGTGCTGTTCTTCTCGATCCTGTTCGGTGTCGCCCTGGTGCTGGTCGGCGACAAGGGCCAGCCGGTGGTCGATCTGCTGGAATCGATCGCCCACGCCTTCTTCCGCCTGGTCGGCATCCTGATGAAGGCCGCGCCGATCGGCGCCTTCGGGGCCTTCGCCTTCACCATCGGCAAGTACGGCATCGGTTCGGTCGTGAACCTCGCCGCCCTGGTCGGCACCTTCTACGCCACCTCGATCATCTTCGTCGTGGTGATCCTGGGCGCGGTGGCCCGGTTCAACGGCTTCTCGATCCTCAAGCTGATCCGCTATCTGAAGAGCGAACTGTTGCTGGTGCTGGGCACCAGCTCGTCGGAATCGGCCCTGCCCAGCCTGATCGACAAGCTGGAACGCGCCGGCTGCGCCAAGCCCGTCGTCGGCCTGGTGGTCCCGACCGGCTATTCGTTCAATCTCGACGGCACCAACATCTACATGACCCTGGCGGCGCTGTTCATCGCCCAGGCCACGGGCGTGCATCTGTCGATCGGCGACCAGCTGCTGCTGCTCTCCGTGGCCATGCTGTCGTCCAAGGGCGCGGCGGGCGTCACCGGCGCGGGCTTCATCACCCTGGCCGCCACCCTCTCGGTGGTGCCCTCGGTGCCGGTGGCGGGCATGGCCCTGATCCTCGGCGTCGACCGGTTCATGAGCGAGTGCCGGGCCCTGACCAACTTCATCGGCAACGCGGTGGCCACCATCGTCGTCAGCCGCTGGGAAAAGGCCCTCGACAAGGACGCCCTCGACGCCGCCCTGGCCGGTCACCCCACGCCGTCCGACGTCGAGCCGGTTCCGGCCGCGGCCGAATAACGGACCCAAAAAGGCAGCCGGGCCGCCGACGCGGCGGCCCTTTCCTTCCTCTTCCTCCCGCGCCTCGCGTGGGAGCAGGAACCCACGCCCATGCGCATTCTCTTCGCCACCACGGCCCTCGTGGCCGTCGGCTTCGCCGGCGCCGCCCGCGCCGAAGACGCCGATCTCGCCGCCCTGAAGGCCCAGATCCAGCTGCTGCAGGCGCGGATCGACGTCCTGGAGCGCCAGTCCGCTGTCACTACCGCTACTCCCACGCCCGCGCCGATCGCGACCCTGCCGACCGCCTCGGCCGCACCGCCGCCGAAGCCTGCCGTCGAGACCGTCCGCTGGGAGAACTCGCCCCGCTTCACCGACGCCTCGGGTTCGACCTTCAAGCTGCGCGGCCGGATCCTGCTAGACGCCGTCGACGCGGTCGCCGAGCGCGACGGCGTTGCCGACTATCACGCCCGCCAGTTCAAGGCCCGGCAGCTGTTCCTCGGCGTCGAGGGCCAGACCGGCCGCTGGGGCTATCGCCTGGAGGGCGGCGCGGTCAGCGGCGGCGCCTGGAGCTGGGACGACGCCATCATCGAGTACAAGCTCGACGCCCAGACCTCGCTACTAGCCGGCAACCAGAAGGCCGCCTCGCTGGAGGGGCTGACCTCGTTCAAGTCGATCACTTTCATGGAGCGCGGCGCCTATGGCGACGTGATCGACGCCGGCTACGCCCTGTCGCTGGAGGCGGTGCGCACGGGTCCGAACTGGTCGCTGTGGGGCGCCTTGCAGGGCGACAACATCAACAAGACCGACGCGACCGGCGGCTACGATCCCAACCAGGCCGTCGAGCGGCTGGGCGCCACCGTCCGCGCCACCTGGTCGCCGCAGCTTTCCGACGCCGACCGCCTGCACCTGGGCGCCTGGGTGCGCCGCCGCGATCGGGGAGGGGAGGTCGGCTTCACCTATTCGGCGGCGGCCAACACCGCTTTCAGGTCCCAGACCTCGTCGGGTGCGACCCTGTTCTCGACAGGCGCGGTCGGCGACGGCGACACCACGCTGGGGATCGAGGCCGCCTGGATCCACCGGGCGCTGTCGCTGCAAGGCGAGGCGGCGCGGATCAAGGTCGACCGCATCGCCACCAATCTCAGCTCGACGCTGGGCGGGCCGGACTTCGACATTGTCACCGCCTACGCCTCGGTCAGCTGGCTCGCGACCGGCGAGACGCGGCCCTACAATCCCAACGGCTCGTTCGGCCGGATCAAGGTCGCCCATCCGCTCGACAAGGGCGGCCTGGGCGCGCTCGAGTTCGCCGCCCGCTACGACTACGCCGATTTCAGCGACATGGCGGCCAACGGCGTCACCACGCTGGCCTCGCAGACCGGTCTTTCGACGGCCGGGACCTACACGGCCGTCACGCTCGGCGCCAACTGGTACCCTTATGCCTATGTGCGCCTGACCGGGAACCTGACGCGGGCGACCATCGACAACCGCCTGATCGCCGGCTCGCAACTGGACGCCGACGTCACGGTCGCCCAGGCCCGCCTGCAGCTGGAGTTCTAGATCCCGACAACCCGCTGACGGGATCATGTCGACCCCGTCAGCGGCTTCGGTCGTTAGAGCTTGACCACCTGGCCAGTGCGGACCGACTGACCGGCCGCTTCGGCCAGGGCCAGGGCCTCGACGCCGTCGGCATAGCCGATCGCCGGCAGGGCTTCGCCGCGGATGATCTGGGCGAAGTGCGCCATCTCCCGGCGATAGGCCTCGGCGTAGCGGTCGAGGAAGAAGTTCTGGAAGGCGTCGCTGGCCGCGCCGGCCTCGCCCCAGACCGAGACCGTGCTCTCGGTGACGTTGTCGGCCCGGACCAGGCCCTTGGAGCCGAAGGCCTCGATGCGCTGGTCGTAGCCGTAGCCGCTGCGGCGGCTGTTGCTGATCATGCAGATCTTGCCCGAGCCAGTACGCAAAAGGATCTTGGCGGTGTCGACGTCGCCCGCCTCGCCGATGGCGGGATCGACCAGGCAGCTGGCGGCGGCGAACACCTCGGTCACCGGCTCGTCCAGCAGCCAGCGGGCCATGTCGAAGTCGTGGATCGCCATGTCCTTGAAGAGGCCGCCCGACACCTTGACGTAGGCGACCGGCGGCGGGGCCGGGTCGTGGCTGGTGATGTGCACCGTCTCC
This sequence comes from Caulobacter sp. GW821-FHT10A10, assembly GCF_059415745.1. Taxonomy (NCBI): domain Bacteria; kingdom Pseudomonadati; phylum Pseudomonadota; class Alphaproteobacteria; order Caulobacterales; family Caulobacteraceae; genus Caulobacter; species Caulobacter sp. GW821-FHT10A10. The sequence goes on from NZ_JBWKNV010000009.1 coordinate 128,625, forward strand.
AGCGCGCCGACCGCGCCGCCCGCCAGCCGGGCCTGCAAGGCCTGGAAGCTGGGGTCGAAGCGGCGGTTGAAGCCCAGGAACAGCTTCACGCCCGGCGCGCCCAGTTCGGCGGCGGCCGAGCGGGCGCGGGCTAGATCCTGGTCGATCGGCTTCTCGCAGAACACCGCCTTGCCCGCCGCCACGGCCTTCAGGCTGTAGTCGAGGTGGGTGTCGGTCGAGCTGGCGATGATCACCCCGGCCACCGACGGATCGTTCAGCGCCGTGTCGAGGTCGGAGACCTGGGCGCCGGTCTCGGCCGCCAGCGCTTCGGCAGCCTCGGCGACGGGGTCCACCACATGCTTCAGGCGCAGGCCAGCCTGGCCGGCGACGTTCTTGGCGTGGATGCGGCCGATGCGGCCCGCGCCGAGGATGGCGATGTCGTGCATGGGAACCTTCAAGGTCTCGGTGGATTGAGCGCAGGAGCGGGCGGCGTTCCCGCCGCATGACCGTTCGATCGCGTCGTCTCGACCATGATCGCTCCCTCGTCCGGCTCATGACACGGCCGGGACTTCGTGTTCCTGTAGCCTGGAATAAAAATTCCCTCTACGGGTAAAGTGGAATTCCTGGTCGTGAGTTGAACCCTGGCGTTCACGCGCGGAACGGATATTCTAATTTGACCGATCGGACTGTGGGGCGCGGATGACGGACGAAATCATGGCAGCGAACGCCCCCACCAGCGCGGACGAGCTGCGGGCGGCGATCCTCGAACGCTACGAGACGCTCAGCAAGCGTTTGCAGCAGATCGCCCGCTACGTGCTGGACGAGCCCAACGAGATGGCGCTGGAGACCCTGGCGGTGATCTCCGAGCGATGCGGCGTGCAGCCCTCGGCCATCGTGCGCTTCGCCAAGACCTTCGGCTTCCCCGGCGCCAGCCAGATGCAGCGGCTGTTCCGCGACGGCCTGCTGTCGGGCCACTCGGCCCTGGGCTATGGCGAGCGTGTACGCCACTTCAACGAAGCCGTGGCGCGCAAGCCCGAGAGCGGCGCCGACGTGCTGTCGGAGTTCGTCGAGGGCAACACCCTGGCCCTGCAGAACCTGGGGCAGACGGTTAGCGAGGCCGACATGGCCAAGGCCGTCGCCCTGATCGACAGGGCCGAGACGGTCTATGTGGTGGGCTTCCGCCGCTCGTTTCCAGTGGCCTCGTACCTGGCCTATTCGCTGCAGCAGGTGAACAAGCGCACCCTGTTCATCGACGGCGTGGCGGGCCTGACCAAACAGCAGGTGCAGACCATCGGCCCCAAGGACCTGCTGATCGCCGTCAGCTATCACCCCTATGCCGAAGAGACGGTGCAGGCCGTCGAGATGGCGGTGCAGCGCGACGCCAAGGTGCTGTCGATCAGCGACAGCCTGGTCAGCCCGATCGCCAAACCGGCGGAACTGGTGCTGCACGTCCGCGAGTCCGAGGTGCGGACCTTCCGCTCGCTGGCCGCCTCGATCTGCCTGGCCCAGGCCCTGGTCATCGGCTTCGCCTTCGAGGCCAACAGGGAAAAGGGCAAGAAGCGCAAGGCCGGCTGAACCGTGCGTTCCATTCTCGCTCGAAAATGAAATGAATGTTGCGAGATTTGGAAACTTGGAATATGCGTTACATGGTGCCGACGGGGAGGTCGGTCAGAAAAAAGTAGCGTGGAACCGGAATGGCGCACGACGAAAAGGCCCTTGATCTCATCACCGTCGGCCGTTCTTCCGTCGACCTGTACGGCCAGCAGACCGGCGGCCGGCTGGAGGACATGTCCTCCTTCGCCAAGTATCTGGGCGGCAGCCCGACCAACACCGCCGCGGGCGGCGCGCGTCTGGGCCTGAAGACGGGCCTGCTGACCAGGGTCGGGGCGGATCACATGGGCCGCTTCATCCGCGAGCAGCTGGTGCGCGAGGGCGTCGACGTCGCCGGCGTGCTGTCCGACCCCGACCGCCTGACCGCGCTGGTGATCCTGGGCATCCGCGACCGGGTGAACTTTCCCCTGATCTTCTACCGCGAGAACTGCGCCGACATGGCGCTGCAGCCCTCCGACGTCGACGAGGCCTGGATCGCCAAGGCCGGCGCGGTGCTGATCAACGGCACCCACCTGTCGCAGCCCAATGTCTACGAGACCAGCCTCAAGGCCGCCCGCGCGGTGAAGGCGGCCGGCGGTCGGGTGGTCTTCGACATCGACTATCGCCCCGTGCTCTGGGGCCTGGCCGGCAAGGACGCTGGCGAGAACCGCTTCGTCGAGAACCGCCAGGTCACCGAGAAGCTGCAGGAGGTCGTGGCCCTCTGCGACCTGATCGTCGGCACCGAGGAGGAGATCCACATCCTCGGCGGTTCGACCGACACCATCGCCGCCCTGCGCGCGATCCGCGGCGGGGCCCCTGGCGCGCTGCTGGTCTGCAAGCGCGGACCCGACGGCTGCGTGGCCTTCCCGGGCGCGATCCCGGGCAGCCTGGACGAGGGCGTCAGCGCGCGCGGGTTCAAGGTCGAGGTGTTCAACGTGCTGGGGGCCGGCGACGCCTTCATGGCCGGCTTCCTGCGCGGCTGGCTGCGCGGCGAGAGCGTCGAGACCTGCTGCGAGTGGGGCAACGCCTGCGGGGCCATCGTCGTCTCGCGCCACAGCTGCACGCCGGCCATGCCGACCTGGGTCGAGCTGGAGGCTTTCCTGTCCGATCGGGAGCGGCCGTTCCGCCTGCGCGAGGACGTGGAGCTCGAGCACATTCACTGGGCCACCACCCGCGACCGGGTCTATGACGAACTGACCGTCCTGGCCGTCGACCATCGCAGCCAGTTTCTCGACCTCATCGCCGAGACCGGCGGCGATCCCGAGCGCATTCCGCATTTCAAGACCCTGGCCCTGCGCGCGGTCGAGACCGTGGCCGGCGGCGACGAGAGCCGTTTTGGCCTGCTGCTGGACGGCCGTTTCGGGTTCGACGCCTTGGCCCTGGCCGCCGACCACGACTACTGGATCGCGCGTCCGATCGAGCTTCCCAAGTCGCGGCCGCTGGAGTTCGAAAGCTCGGCCGACGTGGCCACCGAGCTGGTCGAGTGGCCGGCCAACCAGATCGTCAAGTGCCTGGTCTTCTATCACCCCGACGACGAGCTCGAACTGCGCGAGCGCCAGGAGCGGCAGTTGCTCCGGTTGTTCGACGCCTGCCGCAAGACCCGCCACGAACTGCTGCTCGAACTGATCCTGCCGCCGGGCATGCCGAGCGACAGCCGGACCGTAGCGCGCGGCGTGCGGCGGCTCTACGACCTGGGCATCCGTCCCGACTGGTGGAAGCTGGAGCCCCTGACCGACCCGGCTGCGTGGCGCGAGATCGAGATCGCCATCCGCGAGAACGACCCGCTCTGCCGCGGCGTGGTGCTGCTGGGGTTGTCGGCGCCGGAGGCCGAACTGGTCTCCTCGTTCGAGGTCGTCGCGCCGTTCCCGATCGTGAAGGGTTTCGCCGTGGGACGGACGATCTTCTACGACGTGGCCCGCGACTGGCTGGCCGGCCGCATCGACGACGAGGCGGCCGTCGCCGCCCTGGTCAGCAAGTTCAAGGTGCTGGTCGACGCCTGGAAGCGTCTGCGCGGCGCCGCCGAGAAAGCCGCGTAGATGGCCACTATCCGTCTCACCGCCGCTCAGGCGACCGTCCACTGGCTCTCGCAGCAGTATGTCGAGACCGGCGAGGGCGTGCTCCCTTACTTCGCCGGGGTCTGGGCGATCTTCGGCCACGGCAATGTCGCCGGCCTGGGCGAGGCCCTGCACGGCGCCCGCGACGTGATGCCAACCTGGCGCGCCCACAACGAGCAGGGCATGGCCCACGCCGCCATCGCCTTCGCCAAGCAGTCGCGGCGCGAACGGGCCATGGTCTGCACCACCTCGATCGGTCCGGGCGCGACCAACATGGTCACCGCCGCCGCCCTGGCGCATGTGAACCGCCTGCCGGTGCTGTTCTTACCCGGCGACGTCTACGCCAGCCGCCGGCCCGATCCGGTCCTCCAGCAGATCGAGGACTTCGGCGACGCCACGGTCAGCGCCAACGACTGCTTCCGGCCGGTCTCGCGTTATTTCGACCGCATCACCCGCCCCGAACAGATCCTCGACGCCCTGCCGCGCGCCCTGGCGACCATGCTCGACCCAGCGACCTGCGGCCCCGCGACCCTGGCCTTCTGCCAGGACGTGCAGGCCGAGGCCTTCGACTATCCGGAAGGGTTCTTCGCCAGGAAGGTCTGGCGCATTCGCGCGCCGCGTCCCGATCCGCGCGAGCTTGCTGACCTCGTCGCCCTGATCAAGGCCGCCAAGCGGCCGCTGGTCGTGGCCGGTGGCGGGGTGCTCTACGCCCGCGCCGAAGCGGCGCTCGCCGACCTTGTCTCCGGAGCCGGCCTGCCGGTCGCCGAGACGCAGGGCGGGAAGGGGAGCCTGGCCTGGGATCATCCGCTGAACCTCGGCGCGATCGGCGTCACCGGTACGAGCGCCGCCGTCGCCGCCGCCGAGCAGGCCGACCTCGTGATCGGCATCGGCACGCGGCTGCAGGACTTCACCACTGGCTCCCGCGCCCTGTTCGGCGCGCAGGATCGCAAGTTGGTGCAGGTCAACGTCGCCCCGCACGACGCCCACAAGCACGGCGCGGTCAGCGTGGTCGGCGACGCCAAGGCGGTGGTCGAAGCGCTCGCCGAAGCCTTGGGCGACTGGCGCGCGCCGGAGGCCTGGACTGCTGAGGCGACCGGCGGCGTCGCCGGCTGGAACGCGATCTTCGACGCCGCGACGGGCGCCGACGATCGGCCGCTGCCGACCGACGCCCAGGTGCTGGGCGCGGTGTGGCGGGCCTCGTCCGACGACAGCGTCGTGGTCTGCGCCGCCGGCGGCCTGCCGGGCGAGCTGCACAAGCTGTGGCGCACCCGCCGGCCCGGCGGCTACCACATCGAATACGGCTTCTCGTGCATGGGCTACGAGATCGCCGGCGCCGTGGGCGTGAAGATGGCCGCGCCGGACCGCGAGGTCCACGTGATGGTCGGCGACGGCAGCTATCTGATGCTCAACTCCGAACTCGCAACCTCGGTGATGCTGGGCGCCAAGCTGATCGTCACCGTGCTCGACAACCGCGGCTTCGGCTGCATCAACCGCTTGCAGGCCGCCACCGGCGGGGCGGCGTTCAACAACCTGCTGCCCGACACGGTCCACGAGACCTTGCCCGACATCGACTTCGCCGCCCATGCCAAGAGCCTCGGCGCACGGTCGGAGAAGGTGGCCAGCCTGGCCGAACTGAAAGCCGCGCTCCAGCGCGCCAAGGCCAGCGACCGGACCTATGTCGTGGTGATCGACACCGACCCGGCGCCGACCACGCCCGGCGGCGCCTGGTGGGACGTGGCCGTGCCCGAGGTCTCGGTGCGTCCGGCCGTCAACGCGGCCCGCGCCGATTACGAAGACAAGATCAAACAGCAGCGTACGGGGGACTAAGCCCATGACCATCCGTTTCGGCGTGAGCCCCATCGCCTGGATCAACGACGACATGCCCGAACTGGGCGGCGACACCCCGCTGGAAAGCGTGCTGGCCGACTGCCAGGCCATCGGTTTTTCCGGCGTCGAGCTGGGCGGCGTGTTTCCGCGCGATCCCGCGGTGCTGAAGCCGCTGCTCGACCGCTACGGCCTCGACCTCGTCGGCGGCTGGTACAGCGGCAATCTCTTGGTGCAATCCGCCGAGGACGAGATCGCGGCGCTGCAATCGCACCTGTCGCTGCTGAAGGCCATGGGCTGCACCGTCTTCGTCCACGCCGAGACCAGCAACGCCATCCACGGCGACCGCTCCCAGGCCCTGTCGGCCACGCCGCGTCTCGACGCCGAGGGCTGGAAGGAATTCGGCGCGCGCCTGACGCAGGTGGCCGACTACATCCAGGCCCAGGGCCTGAAGTTCGCCTACCACCATCACCTCGGCACCGTCGTCGAGCGTCCCGAGGACCTGGAGGCCTTCCTGGCCAACACCGGCCCGTCGGTCGGCCTGACCGTCGACACCGGCCACGCCGCCCTGGGCGGTCTCGATCCCGTCTCGATGATCCGCAGTCACCCTGAGCGCGTCGCCCACGTCCACTGCAAGGACATCCGGGGCGAGGCCTTCAGCAAGGTGATCTCGCAGGACGGCGGCAGCTTCCTCGAGGGCGTGCTCGCCGGCATGTTCACAGTGCCTGGCGACGGCTCGCTGGACTATGCCGCCGTCATGCAGGCTCTCGCCGAAATCGGCTATTCCGGCTGGATCATCGTCGAGGCCGAGCAGGATCCGGCCATCGCCAATCCCCGCCAGTACGGCGAGATCGGCCTGGCCACCCTGAAACGTGAAGCGGCTTCGGCGGGCTTGAGGGCGGCGTGATCCCTTTTCAATCCCATTCCTCGTCATCCCGGCCGCAGCGCGCAGCGCGGAGAGCCGGGACCCAGGGGCGACCGCAGTGCGCCGGCCCCTGGGTCCCGGATAGCCTCTGCGAGGCTTCCGGGATGACGGGCATTGGGATGTGCGGAGACTGTTGATGTCCAAGTTGCTCGTTCGCCCGCATGCGCCTGACGTGTCGGGCTCCGTCCTGGAGATCACCACCGAGAGCGCCGGCTGGACCCACGTCGGCTTCCAGGTCGTCAAGCTCACCGCTGGCGACACCTTCGACGGCGTCGAGCCCGAGCGCGAGACCTGTGTCGTAATCATGAGCGGGACCGCCGAGGTCAGCGCCGAGGGCGTTGCGTTCGGCCGGATCGGCGGTCGCGCCAGCGTGTTCGAGGACAGGGCGCCGGGCGCGATCTACGTCCCCGCCGGCGCCGCCTACGAGGTCGTCGCCGTCACCGATGTCGAACTGGCCCTGTGCACGGCTCCAGGCAAGGCGGGCGGTCAGGCCCGGTTGATCGCCGAGGCCGACATGCCGCGCGAGGTGCGGGGGCAGGGGACCAACGTCCGCCACGTCCGCAACATCCTGCCCGAGACGGCGCCGGCCGACGGCCTGCTGGTGGTCGAGGTGATCACCCCTGGCGGCCATTGGTCCAGCTACCCGCCGCACAAGCACGACACCGCCAGCGAGGGCGAGGAGACGGCGCTGGAGGAGACCTATTATCACCGCCTGAACCCGCCTCAGGGCTTCGCCTTCCAGCGCGTCTACACCGACGACCGCAGCCTCGATGAGACGCTCTGCGTGCAGGACGGCGACGTGGTCATGGTGCCGCGCGGCTATCACCCGGTCGGGACCCCTCACGGCTACGACCTCTATTATCTCAACGTCATGGCCGGCCCGCACCGGAAGTGGATCTTCCGCAACGACCCGGCCCACGACTGGATCGTGCGCAAGCCATGATCCTCGGCGACATCGACAAGGAGCGCTTGATGCGCAGCATTCCCCACTTCGTCGGCGGCCGCGCCGTCGAGGGCGCCTCCGGCCGTTTCGGTGAGGTCTTCGATCCTAATACCGGCAAGGTGCAGGCCCGCGTCGCCCTTGCTTCCGCCGAAGAGCTGAACGCCGCCATCGCCGACGCCAAGGCCGCCCAGCCAGCCTGGGCCGCGACCAATCCCCAGCGTCGCGCGCGGGTGATGTTCGAGTTCAAGCGACTGCTCGAAATCCACATGGAGGAGCTGGCGCACCTGCTGTCGTCCGAGCACGGCAAGGTCATCGCCGACAGCAAGGGCGACATCCAGCGCGGCCTGGAAGTCATTGAGTTCGCTTGCGGAATTCCTCACCTGCTGAAGGGCGAGTACACGCAGGGCGCCGGCCCCGGCATCGACGTCTATTCGATGCGTCAGCCGCTGGGCGTGGTGGCGGGCATCACGCCGTTCAATTTCCCGGCCATGATCCCGATGTGGATGTTCGGTCCGGCCATTGCCTGTGGCAACGCCTTCATCCTCAAGCCCTCCGAGCGCGATCCGTCCGTGCCGGTGCGCCTGGCCGAGCTGATGATCAAGGCCGGCCTGCCGCCGGGCATCCTCAATGTCGTCCAGGGCGACAAGGACTGTGTCGAGGCCATCCTCGACCATCCGGACATCAAGGCTGTCAGCTTCGTCGGCAGTTCCGACATCGCTCAATCTGTGTTCCACCGCGCCGGCGCGGCGGGCAAGCGCGTCCAGGCCATGGGCGGCGCCAAGAACCACGGCGTGGTCCTGCCCGACGCCGATCTCGACCAGGCTACCGCCGACATCATCGGCGCGGCCTATGGCTCGGCCGGCGAACGCTGCATGGCCTTGCCGGTCGTGGTGCCGGTCGGAGAGAAGACCGCCGTCGCCCTGCGCGAGAAGCTGGTCGCTGCCATCGGTTCCCTGCGGGTTGGGGTCAGCACCGACGCCGAAGCCCACTATGGTCCGGTGGTCAGCGCCGCTCACAAGGCGCGGATCGAGAACTACATCCAACTGGGCGTCGATGAGGGCGCGGAGCTGGTCGTCGATGGTCGCGGCTTCTCGCTGCAAGGCCACGAGGACGGCTTCTTCGTCGGGCCGACCCTGTTCGACCACGTCAAGCCGACCAGCCGCTCCTATCAGGACGAGATCTTCGGCCCGGTGCTGCAGATGGTCCGCGCCGAAAGCCTGGAGGAGGGGATCCAGCTCGCCTCGCGGCACCAGTACGGCAACGGCGTGGCCATCTTCACCCGCAACGGCGACGCCGCCCGCGAGTTCGCCGACCAGGTCGAGGTCGGCATGGTCGGGATCAACGTGCCGATCCCGGTGCCGGTGGCCTATCACAGCTTCGGCGGCTGGAAGCGCTCGGGCTTTGGCGACCTCAACCAGTACGGCCTGGACGGCGTGCGCTTCTACACCCGCACCAAGACCGTCACCCAGCGCTGGCCCAAGGGCGGCGCGGTGCTCGACCAAAGCTTCGTGATCCCGACCATGCGGTGATCTCGGACCAACGTTCCCGACCCTTCTCTCCGAGCATCCCCGCCTCCGCGCGGATGCTCGGATTAGAGGAACGGCCTACCGACGCGGCGGCCGCAGCCGGAACTTCACCGGCGCGTCGCGGTCGACGGTCAGCCGGCCTCCGACCAGCTTCAACTCCGCCACCTGGATGACCGTCCGCTGCTTCCAGTAGGGGTCCGCCTGCGCTTCCGGCTCGGCGCCCTGGTGGACGAAGTAGTAGATGAAGGCCCGTCCGCCGCTGACCACGACGTCGGGGTGCTGGCCGATACCGCGATCCGTGGGCTGCACGCCTGGCGTCTGCAGCAGCCGATCGGCCTGCTCGGTCCAGTGCAGCCCGTCTTTCGACTGCAGCACCAGCAGGCCCTTCCAGACGTCGGCGATCAGCCACCAGCGCCCCTTGAACCAGAAGACCTTCGGGCCTTCGGCGGCGGTCTTGCTGACGTCGCCTTCGGGCGCGGGCGTCCAGGTCTTCAGGTTCTGGCTGTCGACGGCCTTGAGGCGGGTCTTGGGCCGGGAGTCGCGATAATACAGGCGATAGCGGTCCTTCAGCCGCACGACCGAGGCGTCGATGACCAGGTCGGAGCCCAGGTCGAGCGTCTCGCCGCAGGCCCAGGCGGAAAGGTCGGCGCTGGTCAGGTGCACGATCTTCGTCGTCGCGCCGGGCTCGCCCCAGCGGTGGTGGACGCCGGGCACGATGGTGAGCCACAGGTGGTAGACGCCTTGCTCGTAGAACAGCTCCGGCGCCCACAGGGTCACGCCCGTGCAGACCTGCGGGAAGGTCGCGGTTCCCTTGTAGCGCCAGGTCACGCCATCCGCCGAGGTCGCGACGCCGATCGGGGTGGCGTGCACCCAGGCGACGTCCGCCGGATCGGGCAGGCGCAGGGTGGCCCGCCGGTTGGTGTAAAACATCGTCCAGAGGCGGGCCGCGCGGTCCCAGACGATCGACACGTCGGCCGCGCCGTCCAGCACCGGATCGCGGTAGAGCGGCTTGGGGGCGGGCTCTGCCGCCGCCAGGCCGGGCGCGATTGCGCAGGCCAGCAGAAGCGGGAGGGCCCGCCACGTCTTGCGCCAGCAGGCCATGGCGCTACTGGGCCCGTTTCTTCGGATGCACCTCGATGATCGCACCGTCGGGACCATAGGTCAGCGGCTCGATGGCGATCGAGCGGCGGTGGTCGCCGCCGCCGGGCAGCAGGTTGTCGTGGTAGAAGAACCAGGTCCTGCCCTTGTCCTGCAGGATGGCCTGGTGGTTGGTCGAGATCTTCAGGTAGTCGAAGATCACGCCGCGATAGGCGTAGGGACCCAGCGGGGTCTTGGAGGTCGCATAGACGATCTGACCCGGCCAGCCGGTCGAGAAGCTGAAATAGTAGAGGCCCTTGCGCTTGTGCAGGAACGGAGCCTCGCCGTACTTCTTTTTCGGATCGTCGGTCGGGAAGCCGGTGACGGCGATGTCCTGGATCGGGCCGGCCAGGCTCTTCATGTCCTTGCCAAGCTTGACGATCTTCGGCACGCGGGTGCCGAACAGCATGTAGGCTTGGCCGTCGTCGTCGATCAGCACCTGCGGGTCGATCGGCTCGACGCCGGCGTTGGCGTCGCGGGCCTTGTCGACCAGTGGCGCGCCGATCGCGTCGACGAACGGCCCCTCCGGACGGTCAGCCACCGCCACCCCGATCTTGTCGCCGCCGACGGGGGCGTAGAAGTAGTACTTGCCGTCGCGATAGGCCGCCTCGGGCGCCCAGGCCTTGGCGTCGGGCTTGGCCCACTTGAACACCGTGACCCCCAGGAACGCGCCGCCGTCCTTCCAGGTCTTGAGGTCCTTGGAGGTGTAGAGCCGCCAGGTCGTCGAGTCCCAGTACTTGCCCGAGTTGGAAGCATCGTCCGTGGCGTAGAGGTAGTAGCCGCCCTTAAAGGCGTGGGGCGACGGGTCGGCGTTGAAGCGCGGGCTGATCGGTTCGCCGGCCAGGGCGGCGCTGGCAAGGGCCGATCCGGCCAGCAGGACGGCGAGGCAGAGGGCGAGACGCTTCATAGGGAACTCCGTGAACGCGGCGATGGTCATGCGGGCGGCTATTGCGGCGGCGTGGCTTCGGCGGGACGGGCCTTGTCGGGCGTGGTCCCGTCGCCGCTGAACGGCTCGAGGCGGAAGCTGACCCGCGTGGGCTCCAGCCGCGTACGGTACTTCATGTGCGGAAAGCCGAAGCCGTTCCAGGTGGTGTCGCCGCCGATCCCCCATTGGGCGGCGTCGATCAGCAGGGTTCCGTCGCCGTGCGGGACGATGTCGGTGGACTTCCAGGTTCCCGGCGGCCGGCGATAGAGGTCCTCGTAGGGGAAGGCCAGAGCGGTGGTCATCAGCGGCTTGTCGCCGACGACCCGAAGACCCCGGCCGCCGCCGCTCAGCTCCAGCCAGCGGACGTCGATCTTGTTGCCGGTGTCCTGGGGCCGCATGTAGTCGTGGTTCTGGTCGGCGACCGCCCCTCGCCATAGGCCGATCGGCGCCGATGTGTAGCGGTCGACATAGGTCTCGTGCGGGCCGCGGCCCAGCCATTCGACGGTCTTCAGATCCGAGGGCACGGTGAACCACAGGCCCACGCGCACCGGCGGGGGCAGGTCGTCCTTGATCGGGGTCAGGTCGCCGCTCACTGCCACCGTACCGTCGCCGGCCATGCTGTAGGTCGTGATGAACTTCGCCGCGCCGGCCCCCAGTCCGTACTCGACCGTCACCTCGGCGCCTTGAGCCGTCTTGCGCGCGGCCACCGAGCGCAGTTGCCGATCCTTGGTCATCACCTGCCAGGGACGTTGCTGGGTCGAGAGGCCTGTGCCGGCGTCGTTGTCGGTTTCGGCCCGGAAGAAGTTGGGCTGGCCGCCCTTGGCCAGGATGACGCCGTCCTTGGCGTAGGCGGCGACCAGGCCCGTGGTCCGATCGATCTTCAGCGTTGCGCCGTCGGCCGACAAGGTGACGGCGTCCTTGCCGTCGGCGATCGTCACCGCGCCGGAACGGACCACGGCGGGCTTGGGCGTGGCGGAAACGGCGAATTGCTCCCAATCGACGACGAAGCCGGCCTGGGTCATCGGCACGGCGCCGGCCTTGGCCTTGGCGCGGACGGTGACGAAATATTCCACGCCCGGCTTCGTCGCGATGGCCGGCAGCGGCAGGGTGATCGTTTCCACGCCGCGGGCCTTGGTGGTCAAGGCGGGGAGGGCGCCCGAGGCCACCTCGACGCCGTCGGCTTCCAGCACCCAGTCGAAGTCGAAGCCCGACAGGTCGCGGAAGTCGTGGCGGTTCGTCACGCTCACCTTGCCGGTCGCCGGATCGAAGCCGCCGAACTGGATCGGCGAGAGCACCTTGCGCACCTCGTAATAGTGCGGATTGGGCGTGCGATCCGGCTGGATCATGCCGTCGCCGAATTCGATTTCGCCGCCGGGATTGGGTCCGTACTCGCCGCCGTCGCCCCAGTAGCGGCGACCGTCCTTGGTGTAGCGGTACATCGACTGGTCGACCCAGTCCCAGATGAAGCCGCCCTGCAGCTTGTCGTACCTGTAGATGGTGTCCCAGTAGTCCTTCAGGTTGCCGCCCGAATTGCCCTGCATATGGGCATATTCGCATTGGATCATCGGCTGGGTGCGGGTCGGATCGGTCGCCCAGTCCACCATCTTGGTCACGTCGTCGTACATCGGAGCGTAGATGTCGACGTAGGAATTGGGCACGTGCTCCCAGGGACGGGCGCCCCAGCCCAGATACGAGATCAGGCGCGAGGGATCGCGCTTGCGGGCTGCGGCGGCGGCTTTCTCGAAGTTCTGGCCGATGCCGGCCTCGTTGCCCAGCGACCAGAAGATCACCGACGGGTGGTTCTTGTCGCGCTCGACCATGTTCAGCACGCGATCGACATGGGCGCTTTCCCAGGCCGGGTCGAAGCCGATCTGGCGCTTGGCCCGCTGGTCGGGATCGGCGTTGCCCCAGCCCATATAGGCGTGGCTCTCGATATTGGCCTCGTCCATGACGTAGAGGCCGTATTCGTCGGCGAGGGCGTACCACAGCTCTGCGTTGGGATAGTGGGCCGTACGCACGGCGTTGAAATTAGCGCGCTTCATCAGCTCGATGTCGCGGCGCATCGAGGCCTCGGAGATGACGTGGAAGGTCTCCGGGTCGTGCTCGTGGCGATTGACGCCGCGGATGATGATCGGGCGGCCGTTGACCATCACCTTGCCGTCCTTGATCTCGACGGTGCGGAAGCCGATGCGCTGCGGCGTGGCCTGGACGACCTCGCCCTTGGCGTCGATCAGCTCGACCAGCAGGGTGTAGAGGTTGGGGGTCTCGGAGGTCCATTGGCGGACGCCTGGGATGGTGGCGTTCAGCGAAACGGTACGGGCGGCGCCGGCGGCGACCTCGGTCTCGGTCTTGAGGACTTCCTTGTCGCCGTCGAGCAGGGTCATGCGCGCGGTGAGCGGGGCCTTGCGGGCGGTCAGCGACAGTTCGGTGCTCAACACCCCGTCGCGATAGGCCTTGTCGAGGCCGGCGTGGACGAAGACGTCGCTGGTCCGGGCCTGGGGCACGGCCTTCAGATAGACCGAGCGCTCGATGCCCGAGACGCGCCAGAAGTCCTGGTCCTCGAGGTAGGAGCCGTCGGCCCAGCGGTGCACCTGGATGGCGACGAGGTTCTGGCCGGGCTTGACCCACTTGGTCACGTCGAACTCGGCCGGCAGCTTGGAGTCCTCGTAGTAGCCGACCTCCTGGCCATTGACCCAGACGCGGTAGGCCGCCCCGGCCGCGCCGATGTGCAGGATCACGTCCTGGCCGCTCCAGCCGGCCGGCACCTCGAAGGTGCGGCGGTAGGAGCCCACGGGGTTGGTGGCGTGGGGGATCAGCGGGCGGTTGGCGGGGAACGGGTAGGTGATGTTGTTGTAGCGGGCCTGGTCATAGCCCTGGGCCTGCCACATGGCCGGCACCTTGATGTCCTTCCACGACGAGGCGTCGTAGTCCGACTTTTCGAAGCCGGTCGGCACGTCATCGGACGACGGGCTGAAGTGGAAGGCCCACTGGCCGTCGAGCGACAGGTAGCGGGCGGACTTGGTCATGTCGCCCGCCAGGGCGGCGGCGCGGCTTTCGAACGGGAAGTGGCTGGCGCTGGCCGGCATCTTGCCGCGGGCGTTGACCGCCGGGTTCTCCCAGTCGGGGCGGGTGGAATCGATCTGCACCGGATCGACCTTGGGCGCTTCCTCCGCTTGGGCGGCGAGGCCGATCGCCAGCCAGGCCGCGCCCGCCATCATGCTTGCCTTCATTCACTCACTCCCTGACCCGAGCCTCGTTCAGCCCGCGTCGCTTTTCCAGCCCGGCTGCGCTCAACGCTCAGGTGAGGCGCTGTCACCGCTGGTTGCGACCTATCTAATTTGGCCTGACCAATTTGCAATTCCGAAAAATATTTTCTAGATTGTCTCGGGAAAATAATATACAAATCAATTTAACAATACGAAAAAAGCCAGCGATATCAAACTGATCGTCGCTGATTTACGGGCGCGGCGCCGTGTGGGTTCTATCTCCACATTGCCCTGGCCAATCGCAAGATTGCTGGGACCGGTACCGCGAGAGGGGTTGGCTGAAAAGCTGTCACGCAAGACGGCGGGCCATAACGAGGAGGGAACGAAATTGAAGTCCAAGATCAGCTCGATGCGCGTCCTGAAGATCGCGCTTCTGTCCGCAACCGTCATGGGCGGCCTGCCGGCGCTCGCCCTGGCTCAGGAGGCGGCCGCAACCCAGAACGATACGGTCGACACCGTCGTCGTCACGGGTTTCAAGAAAAGCTACGCCGACGCCGTCCGCACCAAGAAGAACGCCGTTGAAATCACCGACGGCATCTCGTCCGACGGCCTGGGCCGCTTCCCCGACCTGAACGTCGGCGAGGCCCTGCAGCGTATCCCCGGCGTCCAGATCAACCGCGAGGCCGAGGGTCGCGACGCCACCATCAACCTGCGCGGCATGCCTGGCGAATACGCCCGCAACACGCTGAACGGCCAGTCGTTCGCCGGCCCCGCGCTGCTGCGCGACAACCAGGGCTCGCCGCTGGGCGCGTTCAACTCCGACATCTTCTCGGCCTTCGTCATCCAGAAGTCGCCGATGGCCAACACCGTCTCGGGCGGCCTCTCGGGCAATGTCGATCTGCAGATCGCGCCGGCGCTGTCGCGCAAGGACGGCGGCTTCATGAAGGCGTCCTACGAGTACAACACCCTGGGCAGCCTGGGCGCGCCGGCCGCGACCATCGGCTACAACAAGCACCTCACCGACGATCTCGCGGTGTTCGGCACCCTGGCCTACAAGAAAGAGAACTTCCGCCGCGATACGATCCGTCTCAACAGCTACGACTATCTGACGTCGGCGATGACGGGCCTTACGCCCACGCAGTTCAACGCCACCTACGGCCAGTACTATTCGGCCACCGCCTGCCCGACCAGCGCGACGTCCTACTGCCGCTCGCTGGGCCAGGCCCTGGGCCTGACCCAGGCTCAGGCAGCGGCCTACACCACCAGCAACACCGGCTCGACCAGCAGCAACGGCGTCTGGGCCAACACCCAGATCCGTCAGTACACCCGCATGAACGTGGGTGAGGTCTGGTCGGGTACGGCTGGTATCGAGTGGCGGCCCAACGACAACACCAAGGTCAGCCTGATCGGCTTCAAGACCGATCGCAACCTGCCCGACACCGTCCAGTACTTCCTGATCAACACCGTCCTGCCGTCGTCGACGGCCGGCGCGGGCACGGTGATCACGCCCACGGGCACGCCGGTGAAGACGAACGACGGTCGCTACCTGTACCAGAGCTACACGTTCGCCAACATGAACGCGCTGTCCTCGACCCGTCTCTATTCGCAGCGCCAGAAGTCGGACGGCCTGCTCGGCACCTTCGACTGGAACAACGAGGACTGGCGCGTCGCCGCCGCCCTGACCCTGTCGTCGGGCTACAACGCCTCGGTCGAGACCGAGGTCGATGTCGCCAACTACACCCGCGCGGGCGGCAACGGCGTCACCGGTTCGCTGACCACCGGCCTCGATGACATCGGCAACTTCATCTACACCACCTCGCCCAACCCGCAGAACTCGATCACGACGGGCCAGACCTGGACCTGGGGCGGAACCTCCGATCCGACGTCGTTCTACAACAACGGCGCCAAGGCCAACTCGACCAACCAGATCCAGATCCAGGGCACCGAGAGCTTCGCCGAAAACGAACTGAACAGCGCCGCCTTCGACGTCGAGCGCTTTACTCAGCTTGGCCCGATCAAGAGCATCCAGGGCGGCGTGCGCCTGGAGCGCGAGAAGTATGTGTCGACCGGCTACCGCGTCTACGCCTACGGCGCCCAGCTGCAGAACATCACCTCGGACATGATGATCACGTCGCCCTTCGTCGACGACTTCATGGGTGGCGAGGGCGGCAACTACAATCGCAACTGGCAGGTGCTGAACATCCGCCAGTTCCTGAACGCCGTCCGTCCGGTCACGGCCTATCAGAGCGGCGGCCTGTCGAGCCAAGGCTTCAACATCCAGTACGCGGACAGCAGCTACTACGACAAGAACTTCACCAACGAGAACGATATCAATCAGTTCTACATCCAGGCGAAGTACGACACCGAGATCTTCGGTCACGGCGTGCGCGGCAACTTCGGCGGCCGCTACGAAGACACCAAGAACACGATCACGACCCTGGACCGCACCACCGCGCCGACCGACTCGATCGGCTCGTCCACGGCCTTCAAGACCGAGAAGTACGTCAACAAGTACGACTACTTCCTGCCGTCGGCGATCTTCGTGGCCGACATCACCGACGACCTGATCCTGCGCGGCGCCTACTACAAGACCTACGTGCGCCCGCACCCGCGCCAGTACTCGCCGTCGACCAAGGTCAGCCCGACCCAGATCCTCAACACCAGCCTGACCTCGGGCAGCGTCAACGTCTACGACGTCTCGGTGCAGATCGGTAACAACAAGCTGAAGCCCTATCTGGCGGAGTCCTTCGACCTGTCGCTGGAGTGGTACAACCGCCCCAACGGCCTGGTTTCGCTGGCCTATTTCCGCAAGAACATCACCGGCCGCATCGCCTCGACCTCGGATCCGGCGATCCTGTGCCCGGCCGACGGTTCGACCTGGGGCTTCGGCGCCCTGTCGTGGGACGGCACCTACTGCACGGCCACGGCGCTCAGCAGCACCACCAAGCAGGTGCACGTCAACGCCAGCGGCGCCTACAACCTCGACAAGCCGACCACCGTCGAGGGCGTCGAGTTCAACATCCAGCAGAACCTCGATTTCCTGCCGGGCTTCTGGAAGAACTTCGGTGGCAGCTTCAACTACGCCTACACGACGTCGAAGAGCCCGGCGATCGCCCCGTTCCCGGGCATCTCCAAGCACAACGTCAACGTCATCGGCTACTACGAGACGCCGAAGTTCGGCGTGCGGATGGTCTACAACTACCGCTCGGCCTACGACCTGAACGCCAACGGCACCTACAGCGGCGGTTCGCGCTCGGTTAAGCCGCGCGGCCAGCTGGACATGTCGGCGTCCTACAACGTCAACGACCAGCTCACCGTCTCGCTGGACGCCTACAACCTGACCGACGCGGTCCGCTTCGAATACGAGAACGACTACCAAGTATCGCGTTGGGTCGACTACGACGGCCGCACCTTCACCTTGACGGCGCGCGCCACCTTCTAAGCTCACTTCCCCCAGTGATCACTCGATAGCCGGTCCCTCCGTGGACCGGCTATATTTTCTCTTCCGCGGGGCCTCCTGGGTGACTCGCTGAAAGCCTGAGACCGGAAGGATTTCGATGCCGGGACTACGCGCTGGATTTTCCACCCTGCTGGCGACCCTCTTGGCCACGACCGCGCTGGCGGCAGGTTCGATCGCCCAGGCCGCCCCCGGCCAGTCCCTCTACAAGCTTCCCGCCCTCGAGGTCGGCCTCGGCAACGACAACGAAGGCGACACCATTCCCGGGCCGACCCTGCCGAACGGCTCGATCCATCCCTCGCCCGAGACGCCCAATCCCAGCAACGCCGGCTATAACGCCGCCGAGCCGATCAGCGGCTTCGCCCAGTTGCATTCGCAAGGGTCGGGCGGGGTCACCACCTACGGCACGTTCCTGCTGTCGCCCCAGGTGGGGCAGCCGCAGTTCGATGAGACCGCCCACCTGTCGCCCAAGGCCGACGAGGTTCTCGCCGCCGACGCCTATTCGGTGCGGCTGAGCCGCTACGATACCAAGGTCGAGGCGACGCCGGCCCACTATTCGGCGATCTATCGCCTGACCTATCCCGACACCGACCAGGCCCAGCTGGTGTTCGACGTCACCCGCAAGGTCGGGGGGCTCGTCGCGTCGGACCAAGCCGACGTGAAGCTCTATCCGGCCGAGGGCAAGATCGTCGGCCACGTGAAGGCCAAGGGCTATTGGAACCCGGCCCTGATCGACATCTGGTTCGTGGCCAAGTTCGACCAGAAGCCCGTCGCCTGGGGCGTCTTCGACAAGGCCGAGCGCCGCGCGGGCGCTACCGAAGGCAAGACCGGTCCGGACGAGCGCCTGGGCGCCTGGCAGACCTTCAAGACGAGCGGCGGCAAGCCGCTGCTGGTCAAGATCGCGGTGTCCTTCACCAGCGCCGAAACGGCCGAGGCCCTGCTGGACCGCGAGATCCCGGACTGGAACTACGACCGCGTGCGCCAGCAGGCCCAGGCGGCGTGGAACGACCGGCTCGGCGAGATCGAGGTCTCGGGCCTGGACGAGGCCCAGACACGCCGCTTCTACACGGCCTTCTACCACGCCTCGACCCATCCCCGGGACCGCAGCCTTGACCAGCCCGCCAAGGAGCTGGGCCGGCCCAACTGGGACGACCACTACACCCTTTGGGATACCTACCGGACGCTGTTTCCGCTGATGTCGGTGCTGCGTCCCAGCGAGTACGCGGCCAATATCAACTCGCTGATCCACACCTTCGACAAGTTCGGCGCCGCCGACACCGCCATCATCGGCGGCCAGAACTATCACGTGGGGCAGGGGGGCGACGAAGTCGACAACGTGCTGGGCGAGGCGGCCCTGCGCGGCGCGGCCGGCGTGAACTGGAGCGACGCCTGGCGGCTGACCCACTTCAACGCCTTCGAGCGCCGTCGCCCGCGCTATCTGGAAAGCGGATATTTCGGCGTCGGCGACCGCAGCCCCGAGCCCAATAATCAGCGCGCCAAGTCGGGCTCTTCGACCTTGGGCTTTGCCCTCAACGACTATTTCGCCGCGCAGGTCGCGGCCAAGGCCGGCCATGCCGACGAGGCCAAGGTGCTGTTCGCGCGCTCGGCCAACTGGCGAAAGATCTGGAACCCCGAGACCGAAAGCGACGGCTTCCAGGGCTTCCTGATGCCGCGCTATCCTGACGGCAAGTTCCAGGACATCGATCCCAAGCTCGGCTGGGACGGCAAGGTCCACAACAATGTCGGCTATTACGAAGGCACGGCCTGGATCTATTCCTACGGCGTGCTGCACGACCTGCCGGGCCTGGTCGAGGCCATGGGCGGCCGGGTGCGCTTCAACGAGCGCTTGAATCACGCCCTGGACGCTGGTCTGATCGACATCACCAACGAGCCGTCCTTCGCCACCCCCTGGCTGTTCCACGCCCTGGGCCGTTCGGACCTGTCGTCCTACTGGTCGGGCGAGGTGTTCAAGCACTTCACCGCCACCGCCTATCCGGGCGACGAGGACGCGGGGGCGATGAGCTCCAACTACGTCTTCAACCGCCTGGGCCTGTTCCCGAAGCTCGGCAGCGACCTCTTCTACCTGCACGGCCCGCGCCATCCGCGCAGCGTGCTGCACCTGGAGGGGGGACGGTCTCTGGAGGTCGTCGCGGCCAATGCCGGGGCCGACCGTCCCTACATCGCCGCGGCCAGCCTGAACGGAAAGCCGCTGGCCGGTCCCTTCATCACCCAGGCGCAGGTGCTGGCCGGCGGCGTGCTGAGCTTCACCATGAGCGACAAGCCCGGCCAGTGGACCTATGACGGCGCGGTGCTGAACAGCGACGCCAGTGTCGGGGTCCTGGCCGACGGCAAGACCTCGACGGTCTGGACCGCCTCGGCCGGCCAGTCAGCGACCCTCACCCGTCCGGCGGCGACCTGCCTGAAGGCCTATACGGTCAGCGTCGGCGCCAAGGCGGCCGACCCGACCGCGTGGCGCTTCAGCGGCTTCGACGGCAAGCGCTGGGTGAAGCTGGACGAGCGGCGCGGCGAGCGCTTCGAGCATCGCCATGCGACCCGGAGCTTCGACCTGAAGTCCGGCAAGGCCTATGCCCGCTATCGCCTGGAGCTGACCGCGGGCAAGGCGGTCGAGGTTTCCGAGGTCGAACTGATCGCCGGAACCGGCTGCCGTTGAGGTTTGGCGCGTCGGCGCCGTCCTATCCAGTACAAGACCCGCCACGCGTAGGGAGGCCCGGGCCTATGAAGATGTCGAAGTCGATCTGGCGCGGCGCCCTGGCGCTCGTGCTTTGCCTCGGCGCGGTCCAGGGCGCCCAAGCCCAAAGGCGCGGCGAGGCCGGCGCGATCTTCACCGACAGCCTCTCGCGCGGCGGCTTCGTGCTGATCGAGGCGGGCAGGGCGCCGACCATCGTGGTCGATCCCGCAGACGCCGCCGTCGTGCGCCACGCCGCCGACGACCTGGCCGACGACCTCAAGACCGTCACCGGCCAGCAGGCGGCCGTATCGGACACCGCGGCTGGCAAGACCGCGATCCTGGTCGGCACGCTGGGCCACAGCAAGGTAATCGACGCCCTGGTCGCGGCCAGGAAGATCGACGTCTCGCGGTTGTCGGGCGCGTGGGAGAGCTTCGTCATCGCCTCGGTCGATCGTCCGGCGCCCGGCGTCGACAAGGCCCTGGTGGTGGTCGGAAGCGACCGGCGCGGGACGGCCTTCGGCGTCTACGAAGTGGCGCAAGGCATGGGCGTGTCGCCCTGGGCCTGGTGGGCCGACGTCACGCCCGCCCATCGTGACAAGCTGTTCGTCGCGGCCGGCGTCCACCGCTTCGGACCGCCATCGGTCCGCTACCGCGGCGTCTTCGTCAACGACGAGGACTGGGGCCTTTATCCGTGGGCCGTGAAGACCTTCGATCCCGAGCGCGGCGACATCGGTCCCAAGACCTATCGCCGGATCTTCACCCTGCTGCTGCGCCTGAAGGCCAACACTCTGTGGCCGGCCATGCACCACACGACCGCGCCGTTCAATTCCGATCCGGAGAACGCCAAGCTGGCGGAGGAGTACGGCATAGTCATGGGCTCGTCCCACGCCGAGGCCATGCTGCGCAACAATGTCGGCGAGTGGAAGGACGACCCGGCCAAGTTCAACTACGCGACCAATCCCGAGGGCGTGAAAGCCTATTGGGAAGAGCGCGCCAAGATCAACGGCCCCTATGAGAGCCTCTGGACCCTGGGCATGCGCGGCATCCACGACACCGGCATGGTCGGCCCCAAGACCATGGAGGAGAAGGTCGCTCTGCTGGACAAGATCATCGCCGATCAGCGCGAGGTCCTGGCCAAGAACGTACCGGGCGACGTCTCCAAGGTTCCGCAGATCTTCGTACCCTACAAGGAGGTGCTGGAGATCTACCGCGCCGGGGTGAAGGTGCCCGACGACGTCACCATCGTCTGGCCCGACGACAATTTCGGCTACATCCGCCAGTTCCCCAGCGCCGAGGAGGCGGGCCGCAAGGGCGGGGCGGGGGTCTATTACCACCTGTCCTATCTGGGCTATCCGCTGTCCTATCTGTGGCTCAGCACGACGCCGCCGGCCCTGGTGCAGGAGGAGATGATCCACGCCTGGGACAAGGGGGCGCGTAGCGTCTGGATCGCCAATATCGGCGACATC
This sequence comes from Caulobacter sp. GW821-FHT10A10, assembly GCF_059415745.1. NCBI lineage: Bacteria > Pseudomonadati > Pseudomonadota > Alphaproteobacteria > Caulobacterales > Caulobacteraceae > Caulobacter > Caulobacter sp. GW821-FHT10A10. The sequence goes on from NZ_JBWKNV010000009.1 coordinate 150,346, forward strand.
AAGCCGGCCGAGATCGGCGCCAGCCACTTCCTGGAAATGGCCTGGGACATCGACCGCTGGCGGGGCAAGAGCCAGCGCCAGTTCCTGGCCGACTGGACCGGCCGCGCCTTCGGACCCGCCCTCGGCGGCAAGGCGGCCGACCTGCTCGACGCCTATTACCGCCTGAACTTCGAGCGCCGGCCCGAGCACCTGGAATGGCAGCCCCAGGCCGAGAACCGGCACCTGTCGAGCTACACCCCCGACGAGGTCAACGACCGCCTGCGCGCTTTCCGCAAGCTGGCGGCCGACACCAAGGCGGCGACCGCCGACGTGCCGCCGCAGCTGGCCGACGCCTGGTTCGAGCTGGTCGAGTTTCCGATCCGCGTCTCGGCGGCCGCCAACATGCGGTTCTTCGCGGCCGAGCGGTACAACGAGCTGATCGACAAGCAGCAGGCCATGGCCCGCTCGGCGGGCGGCGCGGCCGTCGATGCTCAGACCGAGATCACGGCGCTTACCGACCGGTTCAACAACCGGGTCGCCGGTGGCAAGTGGCGCTGGCTGATGCCGGAAGAGCCGGCCGACAGCCAGTGGCGGATCTACCGCGCCCGTCCCGTGCCGATGCCGGGCGGCGGCCTGATCGCCGATCCGGCGCCGTTCCTCGCCGTGGTCGACGGCAATGCGCCGGCCAGTTCACCGGTGATCGAGGCCGAGGCCTTCACCGCCAACAATGGCTGGCGTCTGGTCGAGGGCATGGGCCGTGGGCGCGGCGTCATGCTGACCGACGCGCCGGGCGCGACCCTGACGCTGTCGGTGGACGTCGCCAGCGCCGACGGCCGCCGCGTGCAACTGGGCGTGCTGCCGATCTTTCCCGACGGCCAGGCCCAGGACATCGCCTTCGACGTCAGCATCGACGGCGGCCCCGCCGAGCGCGTGACTCTGCCGCGCAAGGTCGGCTCGCCGGCCTGGGCCGAAGGCGTGCTCGACAACCTGCTGAAGCCCGTCGCGGGGCCGGCGCTGTCGCCTGGGCGGCATACGGTGGTGGTGACGGCGCGCGTGGGCCGCGTGGGTCTGGACCGGGTGCGTCTGGTCGTCCCCGAACAGGTGGCGACGCACGAGAACCACTGAGGGGGCGCTCTCCCTTCCCCCTTGATGGGGGAAGGGCCGGGGATGGGGGTGACCTGCTGAATTGGCGGCGGCGTGCGGCTTCAACCGCCGTAGCCACCCCCACCCCAACCCTCCCCCATCAAGGGGGAGGGAGCTTAGGCGGAGCTCCCTAAAGCCCGTTCGGCGGCGCGGTGAAGGTCGTGGCCCAGGCTGACGGCGCAGGACCCATGGTCAGCTCCAGCACACCGCCCTTGGCCAACTCGTCATGAGTGATCCAGGCGCGGTCGATCGGCTTGCCGTTCAGCCTGGCAGCCGTCACGTAGCGGTTCGTCTCAGAGGCGGCCGGGGCCGACACCGTGAACGTCTTGCCGCCTTCCAGCGCGATGGCGCTGCGCGTGAACACCGGCGAGGCGATGTAGTAGTAGGGTTGGCCCGCGTTCGGGTAGAGGCCGATGGCGTTCCAGACGTACCAGCTCGACATCGCGCCGGCGTCGTCGTTGCCCGGCAGGCCCGTGCGGGTGGCGCGATAGTGCTTGGCCATCAGCTGGCGGGCGATCTCGGCCGTGCGGTCTGGCCGGCCGGCGTGGATGTAGAGGTACGGCGCCAGGATGTCGGGCTCGTTGCCCTGCGAGTAGTGGCCGTCGAACAGGTGGTCGAGCCAGGTGATAAAGCCCTTGACCCCGCCCGTCTTGGCCATCAGCCCGGCCACGTCCTGCGGGACATAGGTCGAGTACTGCAGCGAGTTGCCTTCGTAGAACACCGCGTCCCACCACGGCCCCGAGCGGTCGGGATATTCGTAGGTGCAGCTGTAGTTCTCGACCCACTCGCCGTTGGGATAGCGGGGGCGCACGCAGCCGAGCGTATCGTCCCAGATGTTCTTCCAGTTTCCCGAGCGGGCGATGTAACGCTTGGCGTCCTCGGTCTTGCCCAGGGCCTTGGCCACCACGCCGATGGCGTAGTCGTCATAGGCGTATTCCAGGGTGCGCGAGGCCGAGCGGGTCTCGGTGAAGGGCACGTAGCCGAGCTTCAGGTAGTCCTTCAGCACGCGGCCTTGCAGGAAGGGCTGGTCGCTGTCGACCTCGCCGTTCTTCTTGAGCGCCTCATAGCCCAGGGGCAGGTCGAAGCCGCCCAGCTTCTTGACCACGGCGTCGGCCACCAGGATGTCGCCGTTGGAGCCGCCCTGGGTCATGCCATTGGCGCCGGCGATGCGCGAGTCCGGCATCCAGCCGGTGTGCTTGTAGGTGTCGATCAGCGACCGCAGCATGTCGCGCTGGCGCTGCGGCTGGATCACCGTCATCAGCGGATGCAGCGTCCGGAATGTGTCCCAAAGGGTGTAGAAGTCCTCGTAGTGGGGCTCGTCGGACTTCCACCACACGTTCTCGCCCGACAGGTCGTGGGGCATGGTGTGGGAGCGATAGAGGGCGGAATAGAAGATCCGCTGCTGCTCGTCGCTGCCGCCTTGCACCTGGATTTTGGCCAGGGCCTGCGCCCACTGGGCCTTTGCGGCATCATGATAGGCATCGAAATCCCAGCCGGGCATCTCCTCGGCCAGGTTGGCGCGGGCCTGGTCGGCGCTGACGAATGACACGGCCAATTTCATCTGTACCTGGCGCTCGGTCGTGGTGTCGAAGGTCAGCCAGGCGCCCAGGCGGTTGGAGAACTCGCGCTCGGTGTCGTACTCGATCATCAGGCCCTGGCGGTTGGCGGCGCTCTTGACCTGCGAGCCGCCCTCGGCGCGGCCGACGCCGGGCTTGGCCTCGAACCAGCCCTGGCCGGCCGTCCACGAGCCGAAAGCCTTGGCCGGGCGATCGACGACCGCATGGAAATAGAGGGTGTAGGGCGTGGGGTTCCAGCCGCCCTCGACCGTAACCTCGCCGGCCAGGGTGTGGTCGTCGATCAGTTCCACCTTGGCCAGCCGCACCCGCTGGCCACGGCCGCGCATGGCCACCACGGAGCTGACGTCGAAGATCAGCTGGCTCTCTGCGCCGGCAGGATAGGTCAGGCGCTGGAAGCCGACGCGGCGCGAGGCGGTCAGTTCGACCTTGATGCGCTCGGCCTCGCTGTTGCCCAGGCCCACGGCGTAATAGCCGGGCGAGGCCCGCTCGCCCGTCTTGCCGAAATGCAGGTGGTTCAGCTTCAACGGGCCGACCGTCGGCGTGACCCGGAAGTTTCCGTACTTGCCCGAGCCGCCCGTGCCGCTGACGTGGGTGTAGCTGAAGCCGATGATCGGGCTCTTGGAGTCGTAGCCGTTGGTGTCGGCGTTGGTGGTGTCCGGGCTCAGCGACACGAAGCCGAACGGCACGCCGGCGCCCGGCACGGTGTTGCCGCCGGTCACCCCGCCGCCGTCGACCCCGACGAAGGGATCGACCTTGCTTGTAAGATCCGGCGGCCCCGCCTGCGCTAGGGCCGCCAGCGGGGTCGAGATCATGACCGCGCCCAGCAGAAGGGCTCGAAAGGAACGCATCGTCGCCATCCTGGAAACGGGCCGACGTCGCGTCAGGCCTTGTGGGTGCGGGCGTAGTGGTCGAAGGCGACGGCCGCGACAATGATCAAGCCGATCACCACCTGCTGGAAGTACGAGGTGACGTGCATGATGACCAAGCCGTTGGACAGGACGCCTATCAGCAAGGCGCCCAGGATGGTCCCGCCGACATTGCCCGAGCCGCCCGACAGGCTGGCGCCGCCGATCACCACCGAGGCGATGACCCGCAACTCGTAGCCCGTGCCGGCCACGGCCTCGGCCGAACCCAGGCGCGCCGACAGCAGGAAGCCCGACAGGCCGGCCAGGGCGCCGATCACGGCGTAGACGCTGGTGACGACGAAATCGACATTGACGCCCGACAGCCGCGCGGCCTCGGCGTTGCCGCCCACCGCATAGACCTGGCGGCCGTAGCGGGTGTAGCGCAGCACGATGTGCCCGACGGCCGCCACCAGGGCGAAGACCACGATCGGCACGGGCACGAACAGGATCTGGCCGGTGCCCCACCAGCGATAGGCCGCGTCGAAGCCCGAGATCGGGCCACCGTCGTTGAGCAGCAGCGTGGCCCCGCGCCAGACGGTCATGCCGCCCAGCGTGACGATGAAGGCGGGCACGTGCAGCTTGGTCACCACCTTGCCGTGGACGTAGCCGGCGATCAGGCCAACGGCGCTGGAGATCGCCAGGGCCACGAACCAGGCGGCCGGCGAGCCGCCGATCAGGTTCGTGACCACATAGGCCGCGGCGAGCGAGGCGCAGGCCAGCAGCGAGCCCACCGCCACGTCGATGCCGCCGATGAGGATCACATAGGTCATGCCGACCGCGATGATCCCGTAGATCGACACTTCGCTGAGGATGTTCAGCGCGTTGCGCAGAGTCAGGAAGCGCTCGTTGACCGTCCCGAACACGGCGATCAGCAGCAGCAGGAACAGGATCGTCCGATGCTTGCGCGCGAAGGCCAGCAGGTCGAAGCGGCGGCCGGGCGGCGGCGCGGCGCGGTCGGCGGCCGGGTCGGGGGAGAGGGTGGGGGAGGCGGTCATTGCGGGCGGTGTTCCATTCCTGACGAGACCGGCCGGGCGCCGGTCGCCATGTAGGCCATCAGGCCCTCTTCGGTGGCCGTTTCGGCCTCGAGATCGGCGACGACCGCGCCTTCGCGGAAGACGACGATGCGGTCGCTGACCGCCATCACCTCGGCCAGTTCCGACGAGATGACGACGATCGCCACGCCCTGGGCGGCCAGGTCGCACAGCACTTGGTGCACCTCGGCCTTGGCGCCGATGTCGATGCCGCGCGTGGGTTCATCGACGATCAGCACCCGCGGGGCCAGGGCCATGGAGCGTCCCAGCAGCACCTTCTGCTGGTTGCCGCCCGACAGCTTGCCGATCGCGGTCTCCTGGTCGGCCATCTTGATGCGCAGCTTTTGGCGGTAGGTCTCGACGAGGTCGCGCTCGGCGCTCTCGTCGATCCACTGGCCCATGCGGCTGAGGCCGCCCAGGCTGGGCAGGCTGAGATTGTGGCGGATGGAGTGGTCGAGGAAGCAGCCCTGCTGCTTGCGGTCCTCGGGCACCAGCATGACACCGGCCTTGATGGCGTCGCGCGGCGACTTCAGCTTCAGGGGCTTGTCGTCCAGCTTGATCGAGCCGGACGCGATGGCGTCGGCGCCGAAGATCAGACGGGCCAGGTCCGTACGGCCGGCGCCGACCAGGCCGGCCAAGCCGACGATCTCGCCGGCGCGGACTTCTAGGCGGATGTCCTTCAGATAGTTCGGCGCGGAGATGCGAGGGCGGCGGGGGCTGACGCCTTCCACCTTCAGCACCACCGGGCCGGGCGGACCTTGGCGGACGCGGCGGGTGAACTCGACACTGCGGCCGACCATCAGCCGGACCATGTCGGCGACCTCGACCTCGGCCACGTCGCCGCTGGCCACCCAACGGCCGTCGCGCATCACGGTGTAACGGTCGCACATTGCCTTCACCTCGGCCAGGCGGTGCGAGACGTAGATCACGCTGACGCCGCGGGCCTTCAGGCCGGCGATGATGGCGTGCAGGCGATCAACCTCGCGGCTGGAGAGCGCGGCGGTCGGCTCGTCCATGATGATCAGCCGGGCGTTCAGGGTCATCGCCTTGGCGATCTCGACCATCTGCTGCTCGGCGACCGTCAGGTGGCGGACGACTTCGTTCGGATCGAGCGGCAGACCCAACTCGGCGAGCAGGTCTCGCGCGTCGTCGCGCAGGCGGCTCCAGTCGATCAGCCCAAGCCGCTTGGGCTCTCGCCCGAGATACATGTTCTCGGCGACGCTGAGCTCGGGGAAGAGGTTGAACTCCTGATAGATCGTGGCGATGCCCAGTTGCTGGCGGCGTAGGGGCGCATCGCGCGGGTCCAGCGCATTGCCGTCGAAGGTCACGGTTCCCTCGTCGGCCGCGTGGGCGGCCGACAGGATCTTGATCAGGGTCGACTTGCCCGCGCCGTTCTCGCCCAGCAGGGCGTGGACCTCGCCGCTACCGACCTGCAGCCGCACATGGTCGAGGGCGAGCACGCCGGGGAAGCGCTTGCTGACCTTGCTGACGTCCAGGAGGGTCATGGCGACCTACTTGACCTCGGAGATGCGCGAGGCCTCGGTCAGGTTGGCGCTGGTGATCAGCACCGGGGTGAGGCTGACCGACTTGGGCGCCGCGCCGGTCTTGATCTTGTCGACGGCCTGGCGGAGGGCGGTGCGGATCTGCTGGCCGGGGTTCTGCTCGACCGAGGCGACCATCTCGCCGGCCTTGATGCGGGCCAGGGCCTCGGGAATGGCGTCGAAGCCCAGCACCTTGATCTTGGCCGGACCGAAGCCCGCGGCGCGCACGGCCTCCAGCGCGCCCATGGCCATGTCGTCGTTCAGGCACAGGATCACGTCGGGCGGGCTGTCGTGCATCGAGGTCAGCACGTTCTGGGTGACGGTCAGGGCCTGGTCGCGCTTGGAGTTGGCGGTCTGCTCGGTGACGATCTTGAAGGCCGCGCCGCCGGCGGCCAGGCCCTCGTGCACGCCCTTTACCCGCTCGATCGAGCTGGAGCTGCCGGGGTCGTTGGTGATCACCACCACGCGCGCGCCGGTCGGATAGGTCTTGACCACCCAGTCGGCCATGGCGCGACCGCCGGCGACGTTGTCGGCCCCGACATGGGGCACGGGCGGCGTCGCGCCGGCGATGTTGCGGTCGACCGAGATCACGGCCACGCCCTGCTTGGCCAGTTCGTCGGCGGCGGTGGCCAGCGCCTTGGAATCGGTCGGGGCGACGATCACCACCTTGGCGCCCTGCACGGCGGCGGCCTCCAGGTCGGCGATCTGCTTGGAGGAATTGTTCTGGGCGTCCATGACCTGGACCTTCACGCCCAGCTTGGCCGCCTCGTCTTCCAGTTCGCGGCGCATGGCCACGAAGAAGGGCTGGGAAAGGTCGTTGAAGCTGACCACCACCTCGGCGTCCTGGCCGCCGCGCGAGCAGGCCCCCAGCAATCCGCCCGCCGCCGCCGTCAGCCCGAGTCCGGCTGCCAGACCAAGGAGGCGCCGGCGCGACGTCAGGGGGCGGATCATGGCGTTTCTCTACTCGCTAATGGACTTGATTATCGGGTGCTGAGCACCGCTTTCGTTGGCTGACACAAAAGTGGAAGGCATATTCTATGTCAAGGTCATCTGGGAAAGTGTGTTTCATTTTCGTGCGCGGCGGTGTAGTGGGTGACCGCTGTCGTCGAGGTAGGCCGCGCCACCGAGTCCGGGGGCGGCCGCCGTCGCACTGAAGATTCCGCAACGCCAGGCGCGCGGGCGAGAATGCCTGATCTGGCGTGAAATGGAACGGCCGAGATCGGCCGGTTCATGACGATCTGGGAACAACTGAACGGCGTCTCTTCCCTCAGAGGCGCCGTTCCTTTTTCCTTGATGGAGACTTCCTAGAGGCCGGCCGCCTGGCTGAGGGCGCGACCCACGGCGTCATAGTCGCCGTTGAAGTGGTGGTCGCCGGGCAGGCCGATCTTGCGCACCGTCGCGGGGAAGGTCGGGCAGGCGTCGCCGTGCTCCTCGGAGCCGTAGACGCACACGATCTTCAAATCCTTCAGCGAGGCCAGGACCGGCGCGATCGGGTAGCTGTCCTTGGCGCCGACATCGAGCCAGTCGCCGGGGTGGAACTCCAGTTCGCCGGTGGAATCGGTTCCCAGCAGAGCGACGACGCGGACCTGGCCTCGCAGGTCGGCCGGCAGGTGCTGGACGATGATCGGCAGGGCGTCGGCGCCGAAGGAATAGCCCGCCAGGATCACCCGCTTCTTGCCCCAGGCCGCCTGGTAGTGGCGGATCACGGCGGCCAGGTCGTCGGCCGCGGCCTGCGGCGTGCGTCGGCTCCAGAAGTAGCGCAGCGAATCGTAGCCGACGACCGGCACGCCCGCCTTCACGAAGCCTTCGGCCAGGCCCCGGTCGATGCCCGCCCAACCGCCGTCGCCGGAATAGAACACCGCCAGGGTGTCGCCGTTCGACGCTGTCGGAACCTCGACCAGCGGCAGGCCGGCCAGCCGGGCGGCGGCGGCCTGCGGCGCGGCGACGACGACGGGAGCGATCGTGGCCAGGGCCCGCGGCAGGTCAGGGGCGACGCGGCCTTGCGGCAGCCGGGAGGCGAAAGCGTGGGCTGGCGCCGCGTCCTGGCCGACGATGACGAACGGCGTGCTCAGCTTCGGGTTCGGCGCGTAGGCGAACCCGCCTTGCAGCGCCGTCGTGTGGACCAGGCCGCCGTCACCGGCGATGAGCGGACGGACGGTCGCGAGGTCGGGGCGGAAGTCGAGGCCGGCGCCGCCCTGGAAGATGCCGACGGGCGATTGCGCCAGCGTCCCATAGGCCAGCGCCGCGCCGGCGCCCTGGCCGATCAGGATCGGGCGGTGATAGCCCGAGAACTTCAGGGCCTTCTGCGCGGCCTGGGCCAGTTCGGAGAAGTCGCCGGCCGGATAGAGCCCGTGGCTGCCAGCGGCTTGCTCGGCGGCGGGCAGGAAACGGCGCAGGTCCACGCCGACCACGGTGGCGTCCTGCGTCGTCAGGCGATGGGCAAGATCGGTGAGCTCGGGCGTCCATCCGGCCTTGTCGGAGATCAGCACCACGAACCGGCCGGGCTCGGCGGTCCGCCGATAGATCGTCACCGCGCCGAAGGAGCCGAAGCGAAAGGGCGTCTCGGTCAGCGGACCCATCGGGGCGGGCGGGGGCGCAATGACCGTCGCTGCGTCGGCGGTCGCGGCGAGACGGCCGTGCAGGGCGACGAAGCCGCCGGCGCCCAGGACGAGGGCGGCGCCGGCGCCAAGCAGGATCTTGCGGATGGACATGGGGAGGCTCCCTCGACGTGACTGCGAGGCTGTTGTCCCAGGTCCGGCTGTCGCCGCCCTGCCGCCTGCCTTACGGATTTGTGAGGGCGGGCGGTTCGCGGCCGATCAGGCGGGTGGCGTCGATCAGGGCAGGGGCCAGGCCCGAGGGCGGGGCGGCCAGGTAGCGCGGCGTCCAGACCGGATCGAACTTACTCTTGAAGGCTCGCAGGCCCTCGAAGCCGTAATAGGCGCCGCCCCGGCGGGCGATCTGACGGCCGACCTTGTGCCAGAAGGGCGCGAGGCGATGATCGACCAGACCCGACAGCGGGGCCATGCCGAGATTGAACCAGGTGAAGCCCCGGGCCTTGGCCCAGAGGATCAGCTCGACGAACAGGAAGTCCATGACGCCGCGCGGCGCATCGCCGACATGGCGCATCAGGTCGATCGAGGCTTCGACCTCGCCCCCTGTCCAGATGTTGGCGAAGGCGACGATCTCGTCGCCGCGGCGGACGAGCGCGATGGGGTCGTGGCTCAGCACCTCGGCGTCGAAGCGGCCCAGCGAGAAACCCTTCTCGCGGGCTCCATGGTCGAGCAGCCAGGCGTCCGACACCGTCCGCAGGCGCGCCAGCAGGTCGTCGGCGATCGGTGGCTGGACGACCTCGAAGGTCAGACCCTCGCGCTGGCCGCGCGTGTGGCTCTGGCGCAGGTTGCGGCGCGCGCCGCCGGCCAGTTCGAAGTCGGCAAGGGGGACGCGGGCCTCTTCGCCCAGCTTGATGGCCGAGAGTCCAAGGTCGAGATAGTCGGTGATGCGCTCGCCGCTGGCGTGATAGGCGACGGGCCGTGCGTCCTGGCGATCGGCCAGTTCGCGGAACTTCCAGAGCAGGGCCTTGCCGGCCTCGCGGTCGCCGACCGGATCGCCGAGCATGATCAGGCTCGCCCCCTCGGCGCCGTACATCAGGAAGGCCGAGCCGTCCTCGGCGGCCAGGATCGCCTTGTCGCCGGTCAGGGCGAGACGGGCGGTCGTGTCGGGCGAAGCCTCAACGAGAGGGCGGAGCGCCTCCAGCGTCTCGCGCGGCGTAGGGCGGGCCTCGGCATGCGGCAGGCGGGCCAGCCGCCAGATGCCTCCCGCGAAGATCAGCGCGCCCAGGAAGGCGATGCTGCGCATGAAGCGGGCGTGGTCGGCGTGATAGCCGAAGTGGGTCAGCAGTCGCGTCTCGAACGGCGCGCGCTCGTAGATCCAGGCGCCCAGGGCGATCGGCCCGACAAACACTGCCAGCACGCCGGTCGCCAGCCACGGCGCCAGGGCGTCGCGTTCGATCGCGCCGCGCCGGGTGAACAGGCGTCCGGAGGCAAGCAGGGCCGCGGCCAGGGCGAGGGCCACGCAGGCCGGCGCGAAGTCCAGCCCGCGCAGCAGGGCGGTCGAGGCGGCGATCAGGGCGATCGGCATGGCCGCCAGCCGGGCGGTCTGCAGCCGCCGGAACAGGCCCAGCGACAGCACCATCAGCGCCAGGCCCGTGGCCAGCGAGATCAGGTGGCTGGTCTCGACCACGATCAGCGGCACGACCGACTTCAGCAGGCCCAGGCGGTCGGTGGGAATGCGGCCGACGGCGATCAGCACCAGGGCCCCGCCCAACGCGAAGGAGACGGCGGCGATGGCGGTGGGTCCCGTCGCCCGCCAGGCGCGGCGAACGGCCAGGCCCACGCCGCGCGCGCCGGACTCCAGGCTCAGCAGCAGGGCGGCGGCCGCCAGCAGCGGACCGATGTAGTAGAACAGGCGATAGCCGACGAAGGCGGCGGTCAGGGCCGCGCGGTCGAGGTTGGGCAGCAGGGCCAGCATCGCGCCCTCGAACACGCCGACGCCGCCGGGCAGTCCCGAGAACAGGCCCGCTGCGGTCGAAACCGCATAAGCGCTGGCGAAGGCGGGGAAGGGCGGTGCGGCGTCGCCGACCAGCAGCCACACCAGGGCCGAGGTCGCGATGTTGTCGGCCACGCCGATGACCAGTTGCGCCAGTCCCCAGGTCAGCGGCGGCAGGGTGAAGCCGCGTCCGAAGATCCGCAGGGGACCACGCTGGGTGGCGCAAGCGACGAGATAGGCGATGGGAAAGCTCAGCAGAAGAACGCCGACGGCGTGCGCCAGGCCCGGATGCAGGCGCAGCGCCGCGAAGGTCGCCGCCGGTGCGGTCAGCAGGCTGAAGCCGGCCAGGCTCGACAGGCCCAGGGCGAAGGAGACGGCGCAATAGAGCGTGGTGCGCGCCACCTTGCCGACGTCCGCGCCATGACGGCCGTAGAGCCGGGCGCGCACGGCCCCGGCCACGATCGGGGTCAGGCCGATGCTGTTGGCGAAGGCGTAGGCGATGAACGAGCCGGGCAGGCCCACGCGCAGCGGCACCTTGGCGCCGGCCCAGCGCAGGCCCAACTGCTCGTTGACCGCCAGCAGGCTGTAGCTCAGCGCGACCAGCCCGCCGGCCATGGCCAGCCGGGCCGGCCCCCAGTCGTGCATCTCGCGGCCGATCTCGGCCGGCGACAGGTGATGGAGCTCGCGCCAGAGCACGAAGGCCGCCGTCGCCAGCAGGGCGATCGGCAGCAATCTCGAGAGGATCGTCTTCAGCGTGTCCACGCTCATGACGGGCAGGGGAGCGGCTTTTGTCTCCGGGGTAAAGCCGGTTCGCGCGACGTCAGACATTGGCGACCTCTTCGGCCCGGCGGGCGGCTTCGGCGGTCTGCTGGCCAAGCACGATCAGATGGGCGGTCATGTCGGCCAGTTCGCGGGCGCGCAGGGCGTCGAGCTTTTCGTGCAGGGCCATGATCTCTAGCTCGGACTTCAGATTGACCTCGTAGTCGTGCTCGGCGGCGGCGCGGTCCTTCGAGGCCTGGCGGTTCTGGCTCATCATGATGATCGGCGCTTGTACGGCCGCGACCATGGATAGGATCAGGTTGAGGAAGATGAAGGGGTAGGGGTCGAACGGGCGTAGGCCCAGGCGCGGCAGGACGCCCGCGTTCAGTCCCGCCCACAGGATCAGGAAGAAGGCGAAGCTGATGATGAAGCCCCAGGAGCCGCCGATCTCGGCCACGCGGTCGGCCAGGCGCTGACCGAACGACATCTCTTCGTCCGTCTCGTCGGCGATGTTGCGGGAGATGGCGGCGCGGCGGACGATTTGCAGGATCACCCGGCGCTCCTCGGATTCCAGTTCGCGAAAGCCGTGGCCCAGCAGGCGACGGGCTTCGGCGTCGAGTTTCTGGATGGCGTCGCGCATGGTCTCGGCCCCTCTGCTGTCGTTGACGACGAGGGGCTTGATCGCGCCGGCGTCTCACCGGGGCTTGGCGTGAACCTGGATTTTCTGTGAGGTTCAGTCGATCGGCGCGGCGGGCAGGTCGAGCACCACCCGCAGGCCCGGACGATTGTCGCCCAGGGTCAGGCGACCGCCATGCAGCTTGGCGCAGGCCGCGGCGATGGCCAGGCCGAGCCCCGAGCCGGGCGTCGCGCGGGTTTCGTCCATTCGCACGAACCGTTCCAGCACGCGGCCGCGTTGGGCCGCTGGCACGCCGGGCCCGGTGTCGGCGACGACGAGGCGCGGCCCGCCGTCCTCTCCGGTTTCCAGCGACAGGGCGACGCGGGCGCCGTCGCCGGCGTAGCGGGCGGCGTTGTGCAGCAGGTTGCCCAGCGCTTGGCGCAGGATCAGTTCGTGGCCGACGAACGCGACTGGAGCGTCGGGGGCTGTCACGACCAGCGCCTGGCCGGCGTCCTCGATCACCGGCTCGAAGAGGTCGCCGATGTCGCGCACCAACTCAGCCAGGTCGAGCGGGGCCATCAGGTCGCGCGACAGGCCCGACTCCGCCCGGGCGATGTCGAGCAGGGCGCTGAAGGTGGCCAGCACCTGATCGCATTCGGCTTCGGCCTCGGCGATCAGGGCCAGGCGATCGGTCTGGGCGAGGTCTTCGTCCAGGGCGCGGTTGAGCGCGCCGCGCAGGCGGGTGAGCGGCGAGCGCAGGTCGTGCGACAGGCTGTCGGTGACCGTGCGCATGCCGGTCATCAGCTCCTCGATCCGGGTCAGCATGGCGTTGATGGCGACCGCGAGATCGTCGAAGACGTCGCCCGCCCCGGCGATCGGCGCACGGGCGGCGAGATCCCCGCCAGCGATGTCCTCGGCCGCACGGGCGATGCCTTCGGCGCGACGCATCAGCAGGCGGCCCAGGAACAGGGCCGCGCCGGCGACGATAATGAGGCTGATCAGCAGGGTCGTGCCCGCGGCGGTGACGATCGCCCAGTGGAAGGCGCGGCGGTCGGCGAGGTTCTCGTAGATCACCAGCGTGCCGCCCACCGACATCGGCTGGACCAGGATCTCGTAGTCGGCGTCGCCGATTGCGCGGACGCTGTAGCCCGGCGCGGGCAGCTGCTGCGCGGTCAGTAGGGCCGCGCCGCCGACGCGGCGCCCGTCATTGTCGAAGGCGGCGTAGTCGAAGGCCCCGCCCTCGCTGCGCGTGCGGCGGTCGAGCGCCCGGGCCATGGCGGTCAGGCCGTCCTCGTGGGCGAAGGCGACGAAGTAGTCTCGCGCCGTCTCGGCCACCAGATGCTGGCGACGCTCGATCAGCCGCTCGCCGGCGAAACCGACGATGAAGAGGCCGATCGCCAGAGCCAGGGCGACGGCGCCGGCCACCACCAGGGCCAGGGTCGCCGGCCGGGCGCCGCGCACGGGGCGGGGGCGGCTCAAGGCGCTTCCGACAGGCGATAGCCCGAGCCGCGCACGGTGTGCAGCAGGGGCTTGTCGAAGCCCTCGTCGATCTTCTTGCGCAGGCGGCTGATGTGGGTGTCGATCAGGCTGGTGTGCGGGTCGAAGCGATAGTCCCAGACCTCCTCCAGCAGCATGGTGCGGGTCACCACCCGGTCGCGGTGGCGCAGGAAGTATTCCAGCAGCTTCAGCTCGCGTGGCAGCAGTTCCAGCGTCCGCCCGGCCCGGGTCACGCGCCGCGACAGCAGGTCCAGCATCAGGTCGCCGCAGGCCAGGCTGGTCTCGACCGGCTTGGCGCCGCCGCGGCGCATAAGGTTCTCCAGCCGCGCGGCCAGCTCGGCGAAGCCGAAGGGCTTGGTCAGGTAGTCGTCGGCGCCGGCGCGCAGGCCGGTGACCCGCTCGTCCAGGTGGGCCAGGGCGCTGAGGATCAGGATCGGGGTCTGAACGCCCGCCGCGCGCACGGCCTTGGTCACCGACAGTCCGTCCATGCCCGGCAGCATCCGGTCCATGACCACGGCGTCGAAGTCGGAACTGCTGGCCATGTAGAGGCCGTCGCGGCCGTCGGCGACATGCTCGGCGGTGAAGCCCGCCTCGCGCAGGCCCTTGAGGATGTATTCGGCGGTGTCGGCGTCGTCCTCGACCACCAGGATCCGTCGGCTCATCGATACTCCTTGGGCGACAGGTCAGAGTGCCCCGCGTCGCGACGGGGAGCTAGCCCTTGGCGACGCAAGCGGCGACGAAGGCCTGGCGCGAGCCGTGGCGCACCTTCTGGGCGGCCCAGACCTTCTCGCAGGCGGCGCGCTTGGCCAGCTCGGCGCGGGAAGGCGGGGTCTTGCGCGCGGCCGCCGAAGCCAGGGCGGGCGTCATCGACAGGCCAAGGCCGGCGATCAACATGGCGATGGTCGATAATCGGGGGGAGGGCATGGCTGGGCGTTCCTGGGCCGCGCCCACGAGTGTCGGCGCGTGAGCATGAAACCCCACGGCCCTTGCGGGCTTACGGCGCCCGTCTCGCAGATTTGTAAGGTTCGGGGACGGTTCCTGGCGCCGTTGTAAGGTTGGTGAGCGGCAAGCGTCAGGGCGCGGTCTCAGGGTCATCTTCATCGGCGCTTCCCGCCGCAAGACAGCCCCAGGAGAGACCATCGTGACCATCCGCGCCATCCTCGCCGCCGCCGTCCTCTCGACCGCCGGCCTGGCCGTCGCCGCCTCTGCCAGCGCCGCCGTCGCCCCGGCCTCGGCCCCGGCGACCGCCAAGCCGGCCAAGGCCGTGACCAAGGTCGCCACCCCCGCCAAGGCCGCGAAGGCCGCCAAGCCGGCCGTGCACAAGACCGCCGCCAAGAAGAAGGCTCACGCCATGCGCCACGCCAAGCCGGCCTGATCGCCGCGCCCCTCCGTTCCAGACACACCCGAACTTCAAATCCCGTCCTCCAAGAGGCCGCGGCGCTCCGTCCCCCCAGCGTCGCGGCCTTTCCCTGTTCCAAGCCCCCGTTTCAAGCCCGGAGCCCCGAATGTCTCTTGCCGTCGTCGCCATGGCCACCGCCGCGCTCTCGGCGTCCGTTCCCGCCGAGACGGCGAGCTATCCCTATGCGGATCTCGGCGCGGTCCACGTGTTCGCGCCCGCCGGAGCGCCGCATGGCGTGGCGGTGGTCCTGTCGGGCGACGGCGGCTGGAAGCCCTGGGAGGCCAGCGGCCGCATGGTCGAGGCCCTGGCCCAGCGCGGCGTTCTCGCCCTGGGTCTCGACGTCAATCCGACCATGGCCCGCATGGCCAAGGGCAAGGCGCCTTACGACCTCGCCGGCGAGATGCGCGCCGTCGCCGCCGATGGCGCGCGTCGCTATCACGCCGAGGGACCCGTCTATTTCGGCGGCTATTCGGCCGGAGCGACCCTGGCCTACGCGGCCGCCGCCCAGGCCAGGCCGGGCGATGTGGCGGGCCTGGTCACCGCCGGCTTCTGCCCCGACCAGAACACGGTCAATCCCGTCGGCGACGCCGAGGGGCATACGATGGGCTTCCGGATGAAATACGTGCCCGGCTGGGTCTACCGCCCTGTCGATTTCAAGGCACCCTGGGGATTGGTCGAGGGCGGCAGGGAGCACGGCTGCGCCGGCGGCGCGGTCGAGGCGTTCGTGGCCCAGGCGCCCTCGGCGCGGCTGTTCGTCGCCAATGGCGTACGTCATTCCTTCATGCCGCCGGCGGCGTGGAAGGGCGAACTCGACAGGGCGCTGGACCTGGCGCTGGGCGGCGCCGCAGCGGCCGCTCGATAACGCGGTCAAGAAAGCGATCAGGAAATGCCGCGCCGCTCCCAAAGGAGGCGGCGCGGCACCCTTGCCAAGGCCCCGACCGGCCTTAGACGAGATAGGTCGCCTTCAGCTTGGCGACGCCGGCGTCGGTCAGGCCGAAGCGGGCCTTGGCCAGGGCGGTCGGGCCGCCGAACCTGGCGTCGATCTGAGCCAGGGCGCGGCGCATGACTTCCGGATCCGAGCCCATGATCACGTCCAGAACCTCGGGCGGCATGGCCGCGAAGGCCTTCATCTGCTCGACCGTCATGCCGCCGGTCGCGCCGGCGCCGGCCTTGGCCATCTGCGCCTTGTACATCGACGGCGGGGTGTAGACCTGGGTCAGGGCGTAGTCGGCCAGCACCGTCTCGCGCGGCACGCCCAGGATCGACAGGATCAGGGCCGCGGCCGTGCCGGTGCGGTCCTTGCCGGCCGAGCAATTGAACGCCAGCGGCGCCTCGCCGGCCACGAGCCGGGCGAACATGTCGGTGAAGTGCGGTTGCAGGGTGTCGAGGAAGGCGACATAGGCCGCGGCGAAGGCGTCGACGGCCTGGTCGCGGGTCTTCAGGCCCGCCAGCATGCTCATCGAGGCGTTCATGTCGTAGTCGAAGGCCGCGACCTTGGCGCCGGCGACCTTCAGGAAGGCGCTGGGCTCGGCGGCGCGTTCCTGCGGATTGCGCAGGTCGCAGATCACCGAGACGCCCAGCTTGCCCAGATAGTCGAGGTCGCCATCGGTCAGGGCGCTGGTCACGCCCGAGCGATAGAGCTTGCCCCACTTCACCTGGCGGCCGTCGGCGGCGTACCAGCCGCCCAGGTCGCGGAAGTTGCGGCCGCCTTGCAGCGGCAGCAGGCGCTCGGCCACGCGGGTGGCGCGGCCGTCGGCGGCGGCGACCAGGAAGTACGGACGCGGCGAGACGGGAGCCTCGACATCGGCCGAACCACCGGCGACGGCGACCTTGGCCGGACGCATGGCGGCGCGCTTGGCGTCGGGGTCGCTGGAGGCGAACACCGAGGCGGCGGCCGCGCCCGTCCAGGTCAGGCGCAAGGCGTCCGGGCCGGCGCGTTCGGCCTTGGCCTCGAGGCGCGGGGCGGCGGCCAGCGAGGCGGCGGGAGAGGCGGCGATCATCGCGCCGCCGCCCAGCGTCGCGGCCATGAAGCCGCGACGGTCGATCTGTTGGTTTTTCATGGGTTTAGAACTTCACGTTGGCTTCGATGCCGAAGGTGCGCGGCTCGTTGTAGATGGCGTAGGTGCCCAGCGCGGCGTTGGTGTTGCGCATGAAGGCGTGGGACTCGTCGAGCAAGTTGCGCGACCACAGCGACAGCTGCAGGTCGGGCTGGTTGTCGCCCATGACGATGTCGGCCAGGGTCAGGCGGCCGTTGACGATAAACGACTTGTCGCTGAGCGTCGGGTCGGTGGTCGAGGTGTACTGGCCGTCCGACCAAGCGCCGTCCAGGTGAGCCTTCAGCGTCGCGCCGAGGAACGGGCGGTGGTAGTCGGCCGCCACGCTGCCGGCGTTCTTGGGGCTGTACAGCGGGTAGATGGTCGACATCGCGCCGGTGAAGGGGTTGTAGGCCTTCGACAGCTTGATGTCGGTGTAGGCATAGCCGCCCGAGAGCGTCAGGCCTTCGGTGACCTTCAGCGCGAAGTCGAGCTCGACGCCTTTGGTCTTGCCGGTGGCGGCGTTGGTGGTTTCCAGCGTGCCGCGGTTGTTGTTGAGGATCGTGACGTTGAAGTCGACCTGGGCGTCCTTGATGTCGCCGCTATAGGCGGCGACGTTCACGCGGGCGCGGTTGTCCCAGAACTCGGTCTTGGCGCCGACCTCGTACATCTCGACCTTCTCGGGATTGAAGGTGCGATAGGTCAGCGAGCGCGAGTTGGCCCCGCCGGCCTTATAGCCCGTGCTCCAGCGGCCGTAGACATTGACGTCCGGCGTCACGTCGAAGGCGACGCTGACCAGCGGGTCGAAGTGGTTCCATTTGCCGTCGAACGGGATGATCCCGGTGACCGTCGCGCCCACGCTGTTGACGTAGCTGGGCAGGGCGCCGTTGACGATGTCGAGTGTGCCGCTCTTCTTGTCGGTGGTGAAGCGGCCGCCGGCGGTGACGTGCAGGCGGTCGTCGAGCACGGCCGGCGTCCACACGGCCTGGCCGAAGGCGCCGTAGCTGGTGGTCTTGGCGTGGCTGGCCCGGTCCAGGCTGATCGTGTTGAAGTCCAGCGACAGGTAGCTGTAGGCCGTGCCCGTCGAATTCCACTGCAGGGAGTTCGGCGTCTGGGCGTTGTCGCGCACGTTCTCACGGAAATAGAAGGCGCCGAACACGTAGTCGATGCGGTCGGTCTTGCCGACCAGTTGCAGCTCCTCGCTGGCCTGGTCTTGCCAGAAGCGGGCGACGCTGTAGCGGGCGAACGTCCCGCCCGGCGAATAGACCGACAGCATTTCCGAGCCGTTGTCGAACTGGTTCTGCTGCAGCTTGCGGTACGAGCTGATCGACTTCAGTTCGAGGTTCTCGCCCAGCTTCCAGTTCAGGTTCAGGCGGTGGCCCCAGGTGTCGCCGTCGCTCACTTGCAGCGGCACGCCGACATTGGCGCTTTCGGCGCGGTCGGACTGCGTCTTCAGCATCGGGGCCAGAGCGTAGAGGCCCTTCTTCTCCAGCTGCACGTAGTAGGGCGTCGAGCCGTCGTACGAGGAGTCGAAGGCGTAGTCGGCGCTGAAGTTGTCGTTCGGACGCCACAGGGCTTCGACGCTCACGCCGCGCTTGTCGTAGCTGTTGAAGTCCGGCTGGCCCGAGGTGGTGGGGTTGGTGACGGTGCCGTCGCGCTTGCTGAGCAGGGCGTCGATCTTGATGCTGACGTCGTGGATTTCGGGCAGGTCGATGTGGGTCTCGGCCTTGTAGGCGTTGTAGTTGCCGTAGCCGAGCGTGGTGTTCATGCCGAACTGGCCGGTCGGGGCCTTGGTGATGATGCTGACCGCGCCGCCTTCGGTGTTGCGGCCGAACAGCGTGCCTTGCGGGCCCTTCAGCACCTCGATGCGCTCGACGTCGTAGAGCGCCGAGCCCAGGCCCTGGGCGCGGCCCATGTAGACGCCGTTGACGTAGACCCCGACGGCCTGGTCGCGGGCCGGCTGGTTGGCGTCGCCCAGGGCGCCGATGCCGCGCATACCGATTGTCAGGGCCGACTTGCGCGAGAAGAACGGAGCCACGCGCAGCGACGGGATCGAGCCGTCGCCCAGGTCCTCGACCGACTGGACGTTACGGGCCTTCAGGGCTTCGGCGTCCATGGCCGAGATCGCGATCGGGGTGTCCTGCAGGTTGGTCTTGCGCTTCTGGGCGGTGACCACGACCTCGTCGAGGCTGATGGCGGCGGAGTCGCCGCCCGGAGCGGCCGCGGTGTCGGCGGCTGGCAGGTCGGCGGCGTGCGCCTGGGCGGCGATGGCCAGGGCCGCGGCGCTCGCCAGAAGGGCGGCGCGCAGTGCGGCGCGGTCGGAAGTCTGTCGCATGTCTCTATCCCCTGAAGCGCGACGTCTTGGCGTCTGCGATGCGGGGCGAGTAGCCAGCCTCCATGAACTTGGAACGAACGTTATGTATCGTATTCGTGAAGGTCGTCGTTCGGTGAGCGCAAGGCTTGCGCCGACAGGGGCGGCTGGGGATCATGGGGCATGACCGTATCGCCGCCATCCGCGACCTTCGCGCTGGAACCTCAATCAATGCGGGATTCGAGCGAGAGCGCCGATCGGGCTTCGCGCTTGGTCCAAGCCGCCGCGCGGCTTGTGGCGCAGGAGGGAATCGCCGCCGCGACCGCCCGGGCCGTGGCCTCGGCGGCCGGCGTTTCGCCCAGCGCCATCAACTACAACCTGGGCGGAATGGAACGGTTGTTATCGTCAGCCTTCGCCCTCGGGGCGCAGGAGGCGAGCGACTGGCTGGCGGCGCGGGCGCGTGAGGTCGCCATGCTTCCACCCGGACCCGACGGCGCGGCGCGGGCGCTGGAGCACGTGCTGATCGAATGGACGGGACCGGCCCGTCCCTTGGCGCTGCTCTACCAGGAAGCCGTCGCCGAGGGCGTCGGCCTGGACTGGACGCGGGCTTGGGCGAGTTTCTGGCGCGAGACGGCCCAGGCGCTCGATCTGCCGCCGATCGCCGGCCGGGCCTTGCACGCCTTTTTCGAATCCGAGGCGCTCTATCACCTGTCGCCCTGGTCGCCGGCCCTGGAGCGGGCGGTGCTGCGCGACATGGTCGACCACTTCGCCGCCGTCTGGCTGGGCGCGCCCGCACGGCCCGAGGCTGGCGCCTTGCTGGCGGCCGAGCGCGCGGCCGGCGCCCGCCCGCACGGCTCGGTGCCGCTGTCGGCCATGCGCATCGCCGCCGCCGCCGCCGAGGTGGTCGAGGAAAAGGGCCTGGCGGGCCTGACCCACCGCGCCGTCGCCGCCCGGGCGAGCGTCACGACGGGGGCGGTGACGCACTACTTCCGCACCGTCGAGGATCTGGTCGGCGGCGCCATCCGCGGCCAGGTCGCGGCCATGGAGGCCGAAGCCGTCGAGGCCGCGGAGACGGCGCCCCACATCGACGAGGTGCTGACCCTGGAACGGCTGCGCGAGGTGCTGACCTTTCACGCTCGCGCCGAACGCCCGGCCAGCCCGGTCCTGCGCCGTCGCCGGCTGTTCCTGGCGGCCCTGCGCCGCGCCGATCTCGCCGGGGCGGGGGCGGTGATCCGCTACTCCCACGGCGGCACCCTGCGCGACTCCCTTGGCCGGGTCACCGGAAGGTCCGCCGAAGAGGTGGTGCTGGCCGCCGGCGTCGCCTCGCGCCTGCTGTCGGCCATCTGGTTCGCCTGCCGGGCGGATGACGACCCCGCCGCCGGGCGCGAGGCGCTCGCCGACTGGGTCCTGGCGTGGCTGCGCTAGGACAGCTTTGGGGGGCGTTTAGCCCTGCTTGAGCGCCAGCTGCTGGCGCAGGTCGTCCAGCGTGCCCTGGATGTGCTCGGCGAGCAGGGCCTCGACCTTGGCGGCGTCGCCGGTCTTCCAGGCGTCGAGGATTTCCCGGTGCTCGCGGCTGGCGCGCTCGTCGCGACCGAAGGGCTCCAGGTGGATGCGCACATAGCGCTCCGACAGGATCTGGAGCCGTTCGACCAGCTGGCTGGTGATGTGGCCGCCGGGGCGGACCAGCGACATGTGGAAGGCGCGGTTGTGGCTGACATGGTCGCCGTCGGGCCTGCCGAGCGCGGTCTCCAGGGCCGTGAGCGCGGCCTCGGCCCGCTCGTGGTCTTCAGGGCCGGCCTTGACGGCGGCCTTGGCGGCGGCGCCCGGCTCCAGCTTAAGGCGCAGGACGAAGACCTCGCTGGCTTCCTCGGTCGAGACGCCGCGCACCACATAGCCGCGGTTGGGGTAGGAGCTGAGTAGGCCGTCTTGCTCCAGTCGGCTCAGAGCCTCGCGCAATGGGATTTTCGAGACGCCGAGCTCGGCGGCGATGGCGTCCTGGCGCACGGCGGTTCCCGGAGACATGTCTCCCGTCAGGATCTTGAGGCGGACGACTTCATAGGTCTGCTCGGAGAGCGTGCGAACAATAATGCTCATAATGAACGGAGTATCTTCCAAGGCCGCGATCGGCGGCGCTGCTTCGTTCATCGTATATCAGATAAATCTCCAAGCTGACCAACAACTGACCTGGCTTGGGCAGGAAGCGGCTGCTCACGCTCGCCAATCAAACGAAAACGCCGCCGCTCGGAAGCGACGGCGTTCGTAGAAGAGGCGTCCGCCGGATCTATCGCGGACGCAGCACGATCGTCTTGGCCTTGTCGCCCAGCGGCACGGTGTAGGCGCCGCGCTCGAAGGTTGCTTCGGCCGGGACGTAGGCCTTGGCGCCGGCCGTGGTGGCCTCGACCAGCAGGCGCGCCGCGGGGGTGGCGGCGTCGGCGGCCGCCAGGGTCAGGGTGATCTCGCCGGTGGCCGGGGCGTAGGTCGCCGCCTCGATCTTACCGGCCTCCAGCGTCAGCCAGGCGCCGACGGGAGCGACGAACAGGCGGGCGCGGGCGCCGTCCTTGGGCGTGATGCGCACCACGCCGCCGTCGGCCTTGACGTCGCCGCCGAAGCCCAGCCAGCCGAAGGTCGGGTCCTTCACCGCATAGGTGGCCGCCGCATAGGCGTGGCCGAAGAAGCCCATGCCGTAGTCGCCGGTCAGCGGGTCCCACTTCATCATGTCGGGATAGGAGTGGAAGGCGGCCGAGCCGAAGCCGTCCTGGTCGATATTGGTGATGCCGCCCATCATGCCGCCGTAGGCAACGCGCAGCAGGTGCAGGTCGGCCGGATCGGCGCGGAAGGCGTCGAACAGCGGCACCGCGTTCAAGGCCGAGCCGTAGTGGTGGATCTGCCGCTCGATGCGCGAATACTTGCCGCCGTACAGGAAGTCCCAATAGCGGCGGGCGTTGCCGTTGTAGCCCCAGCTGGGGATGGTCGGGTCATAGGCGAGGATCACCTCGCGGGTCTCGTCGGCCTGGGGCTGGTAGCCGAAATAACGCATCCAGGCATAGACCTCGGGCTGGCCGGTGGAATCCCAGGCCATCTCGCTGCCGAACGGATAGGGCAGGGTCTTCCAGTGGTCGGCGCGGCCCTTCATCAGGGCCTCGTACTCGGCCGCCTCGGCGGTCATGCCCTCGCGCTTCAGGTCCTTGAGGATGTCGACGAAGACGTCGCCCTCCATCTGGCCGAACTGGGCGTAGTAGGGGGCGTCGCGCATCATCGCCACGGCGGTCATGCGCGCATGATCGAGGTACCAGCGCCAGTCGTGGCGGGTGACCAGGCCCTGGTGGTTGCGGGCCAGGCGGTAGAGCACCCAGTGGCCGATGGCGACGTGCGGGTAGTTGTAGGAGCGGCCCAGATCCCCGGCGTCCTTCTTCGACCACGAGGTCCAGGAGCGCCAGTCGATCTTGGGGTCGTAGTAGTTGGGCAGCTCGTCGGGCTGGTAGTAGAACAGGCTCTTCTTGACCGCCCCGGCCTGCGGGCCGTCGGCGACCTGCAGGTTGCCCACCACGGTCTCGTCGACCATGCGCTCAAGCCGCGCGACCTCGCCGGCGTCGGGGTTGTCGAGCTGCTTCATCATCGCCGCCACCCAGGCGCCGGCGCCGCCTTCGTCGCTCATGCCCGCGACCCAGACCCGGGAGTCCTGGGTGACGATCTTGTTGGTCTCGCGGTCGTAGCTGAGGATCGCCGGCGAACGGCCGAACGGATCGGCCTTGTCGTCGAACCACTGCTTCTCGGTGGAGAAGCGGCCAAGGTCGGCCATGGTCTGTTCGAGCGGCTTGGTGACGAAGTAGCTGACCGTCTGCACTTGGCCGTCGGCATAGGTGATCGACAGGGTCGCGCGGCCCCAGCCCGAGGCCTTCACGTCATAGCGCGCCCAGCCCTTGCCTTCGCCCGCCGCCGTGGCCGCCAGGGCGCCGGCCGGAAAGCTCTCGACCTTGGCCACTTTCGAAGGCGACCTCAGGAACAGCGAGCCCTGCTGATCGGTGGGCAGCACGTAGCCGGGCACGCCGACGGCGACGGGACGCTTGTTGGCGACCAGGGTCTCCTCGATGGCGCGGATCGAGGGCGAGGCCACGAAGCGCACGCCGATCTCGCGCTTTTCGCCCGGTTGCAGGGTGATGCTGGTCGGCGTGTTCCACTGCTGGCCGGCGTTCTTCCATTCCTTCTCGGCGAAGCCCAGGCTGGCCACGGTCCAGTCGTAGAAGCCCTCGGCGGTCTGGCCGCGCTGAGTCTTGTCGGTGAGGATGTCGCCGTCGCCGCGCGTGGCGCGGGCCTCGCGGATCGGGCGGTAGGCCTCCAGCGGCGTGCCCTTCTCGGGCAGCACCAGCAGGGCCGGGCCCTTGCCGTTCAGGCGGGTCACCTGCAGGTAGCCGGCGTCGCGGCCGATATAGGGATCGACGAAGCTAGCCTGGGCGTGGGCCTCCTCCAGCGAGCGATCGGTGATGATGTTGTCGAACACCATCGGCAGGCCCAGGCCCCCGATCTCCAGCGGCGTCTTGCCGGTGTTGACCAGGGTGAAGCGCAGGGCCAGCACGCCGTTGTCGTTGACCCAGCGGCGCTCGATACGCACTGGGGCACCGTCGCCCAGCGAGGCTGTGATGTCGGCGGCGGCCAGCACCGCGCCGCCGGCCTTCAGGGCGCGGATCGGCTTACGGGCGTGGGCCGAGCTGAAGTCGCGCCAGGCGCCGCCGGCCTCGCGCACGCGCAGATGAATGTCGCCGATGTGGACGTAGCCGCTTTCAGCCCGTTCGGCCTCGCGGGCGCCGGGCGTGAAGTCGAAGGCCGGCTCGCCCAGCGGCGACAGGCGCGCCAGCGTCTGGGTGTCGGTCCGCAGGTCCAGCTGGAACTGCTTGGTGCGATAGGCCGTCTTGGCGATCGGCGGGAAGACCTTCTTTTCTTCCTTGGGCGGTTCTTGCGCGAAAGCCGTCATCGGGACGGGCAGGGCGGCGGAGGCGCCGGCGAGCAGCAGCAGGGCCAGGGAAAGGGAGCGTGTTTTGTTCATCGGGCGCCTCATCGCGTGACCGGAGCCGAGGTCGCCGCTGTGGTCAGCGGCGGCGGGGCTTCGTCGAGCAGATTACGGGTGAAGTAGTCGCGCAGCTTCTTGTGGAAGAAGGGCTGGCCGACGGCGTGGGTGGTGTTGGGCAGGATCACAAGGTCGACGTCGCGGCCGGCCTTGATCAGGGCCTGGGCTAGGCGAAGGCTCTCGGTGACCGGCACGTTGTCGTCGATGTCGCCGTGGACCAGCAGCAGCTTGCCCTGCAGGTTGCCGGCGACCGACATGTTGGAGTTGCGCTCCCAGGTGGCCTCGTCGGCCAGGCCCATCGAGACCTCGGGCCACCAGGCCTTGTCCAGGCGCAGGTCGTGGTTGCCCGACGAGGCGACGGCGACCTTGAAGAACTCCGGCCGGCGCAGGACGAAGCGAGCCGCGTCGTAGCCGCCCGCCGAGCCGCCGTAGACGCCCACGCGGGTGGCGTCCATCTCGGGATGCTTGGTCGCCATCTGCTTGATCATGGCGATGTGGTCGTCGAGGCCGACTTCGCCGAGGTTCTGGTAGGCGGGCAGGCGGAAGGCCTGGCCCCGGCGCGAGGTGCCGCGGCCGTCGATCATCACCACGATCGCGCCGATCTGGGCGACGCTGTTGCCGCCGGCCAGGACGCTCTCGCTCCATTCGACCGGAACCTGGGTGGTGGTCGGGCCGGTATAGACGTTGTCGATCACCGGATAGCGGCGCTTGGGATCGTAGCCGGCTGGGCGGAAGATCATGCCGTAAAGCGGCGTCTTGCCGTCGGCCGCCACGCCCTGGAACGGCTCGGGCGGGGTGTAGCCGGCGGCGGCCAAGCCGCTGGCGTCGGCGCGGCCCAGTTCCAGCACGATCTTTCCATCGGCGGCGTCGCGCAGCACGGTGCGGGTCGGCTCCGTCGGGCTCGACATGGCGTCGACGAGCCAGCGGCCATCGGGCGAGACGCGGGTGTCGTGGTCCAGGGGCTCGGGCGTCAGCAGGCGCGGCGCGGCGCCGTCGAGGCCCGTGCGATAGAGGGCGCGGTCGTAAGGGTTACGGTCGGTCTCGCGACCGACGCCGGTCAGCACCAGGCTCTTGGCGGCTGGATCGATGTGCTCGATCGACAGGACTTCCCAGTTCCCGGTCGTCAGGGCCGCGCCGCCGTCCGGAGCGTCCGGCTTGACCAGATAGAGCTGCGCCCAGCCCGAGCGCTCGGAGATCACCAGCTCGCCGCCGAGGTCCGGCTGGGGCTGGATCTGGGTGGAGGTCACGGTTACGATCGGCTTGACGGCCTCGCGCGCCACGACGGTGGCGGCGCCGGTCTTCGGATCGGCCGAGTAGACGACGAGCTGGCCATAGCCGCGCTCGGTCCACTGCACACGGACGTGGTCGCCGATCCAGCCGAGGTCAGGATCGGCGGGATAGAGCAGCGACTCGCTGGGGATCTGCAGCGCGACCTGCTTGGCCTTGCCGTCCTTGAAGGCCTGGTCGACGTCGATCACCAGGCGGCTGGCCTGGGGCAGCACCTTCGCGCCGGCCAGCGGATAGACGTAGGCGAAGCTGCGCGGATAGAGGCCGCCGGGGTTCTGCTGGGTGATCGACAGCCGCTCGACGCCCCGGGTGTCGAGCCGCCAGGTCAGGACCTTCGAGCCGTCCGGCGACCAGCGCACCGAGACGGGCATGTCCGGCTCTTCCTTGCCGGCCTTCAGGATGTCGGCCAACTGCGGTATGCCGCGACCGTAGGGCTGTTCGCGGGTTCCGTCCTGGGTCAGGGCGATCTCGCGGCCGGTCTTCAGTTCGCGGGCGAAGAGGTTGAAGTCGCGGGCGACGATCTCGAAGCGGCCATCGGGCGATAGCGCCGGGTTCCATTCCGCCTCATGCGCTTCGGACAGCTCGCCCTTGGCTGAGAGGCTCCAGCGCTTGCCCTGAGCGTCGAAGGAAAGGACGCCGCCAGCGGTGTCGTAGCCCAGGCGGCTGAGCCACAGGCCGTCGGCCGGCACGGGCCTGCCCAGCGCCGCCGACAGCTTGCCGGCCAGGGCGCGATCATCGGTCAGGACGCGGTCTTGCTTGCTGGCCAGATCGACGAAGCGCACCGAGCGCTCGCCAGCCTTGCCCTTCAGATAGAGCAGGCCCTTGCCGTCGTCGGTGAAGGCCGGCTGAAGGTCGGCGTCGACGATCAGCTTGGCCAGATTCTGGCGCAGGAAGGCGTCGGCCTTGCGATAGCGCTCGGCGATCGGCGGCTGGGGGGAGGGGGCGGTCGCGCTCGAGGCGGGCTTGGTCGTTGTCGCGGCGACCGAAATCACCGGCGCGGACAGGGCCAGGACGGCGCCCGCCGTCATCCACAAGGTCGCTCGTCGCGACATGCGCGTCTTCGTCCGCAAGGCTCACCCCCGTTTCGCTTGGTTGCAGAAACGACGGTCAGCGATGCGACGTCAAGAAGATTATACGATATATGATCAGACTTTTTGTCGATCCCACGCATCTGGCGAAGTGGCCGTTCCTCGATCGAGGCGCCTCGCTTCCTCCTTATAAATGCGTAGGGCAAGCGAGGTTTCGGCGCACCATCGTGATGACCGAAGCAAGCCCGCCAAGCCCCTGACCTACCTGCACGAATGGCGGTCGCGGCTTGCCCGCTTGATAGGCTGGACGACGAGGGTGGCGTGCGTTTCGGCGCCGCTTCCCGCATCCCTGCAAATCAGGAGATTGACCTTCGAAAATATGTCTGACTTATTTCGTATACCGTATTAAGTTTTGGGTGCTTCGATGTCCGCCAGCCGCCGGGATTTGCTGCTCGCCACCGCCGCCGTCATGGCGTCCGCCCAGCCGATCCGCGCCTTCGCCGCCGGCAAGGGGCCTTCCGTTCCGACCAAAGCCGCGCCGCTGCCGCTTTCCGACGTGCGGCTGCTGCCGTCCGACTTCGCGACCGCGGTCGAGGTCAACCACGCCTACCTGCTGCGCCTCAGCCCCGACCGGCTGCTGCACAACTTCATGATCTTCGCCGGCCTGCCCGCCAAGGGGGAAATCTACGGCGGCTGGGAATCCGACACGATAGCCGGCCACACCCTGGGCCACTACATGAGCGCCCTGGTGCTGACCTGGCAGCAGACCGGCGACGCCGAGTGCCGCCGCCGCGCCGACTACATCGTCTCCGAACTGGCCCGCGCCCAGGCCAAGCGCGGCACCGGCTACGTCGGCGCCCTGCAGCGCAAGCGCAAGGACGGGACCGTCGTCGACGGCGAGGAGATCTTCGCCGAGGTGATGAAGGGCGACATCCGCTCGGGCGGCTTCGACCTCAACGGTTCCTGGTCGCCGCTCTACACGGTGCACAAGCTGTTCGCCGGCCTGCTCGACATCCACGCCGCCTGGGGCAACGCCCAGGCGCTTGAGGTCGTGACCGGCCTGGGCGCCTATTTCGAGAAGGTGTTCGCCGCCCTCGACGACGCCCAGATGCAGACCCTGCTGGGCTGCGAATACGGCGGCCTGAACGAGAGCTACGCCGAGCTTTACGCCCGCACCAAGGACGCGCGCTGGCTGGTCGTGGCCGAGCGCATCTATGACCGCAAGGTCCTGGATCCGCTGGCCGCGCAGGAGGACAAGCTCTCCAACTTCCACGCCAACACCCAGGTGCCCAAGCTGATCGGCCTGGGCCGCCTCTACGAGCTGACCGGCAAGGAGAAGGACGCCACCGCCGCGCGGTTCTTCTGGCAAACCGTCACCCAGCACCACAGCTATGTCATTGGCGGCAACGCTGACCGTGAGTACTTCTCGCAGCCCGACAGCATCGCCGACCACATCACCGAGCAGACCTGCGAGCACTGCAACACCTACAACATGCTCAAGCTGACCCGGCAGCTCTATAGCTGGAAGCCCGACGGCTCGCTGTTCGACTATTATGAGCGCGCCCACCTCAACCACGTGATGGCGGCGCAGAACCCCAAGACCGGCGGCTTCACCTACATGACGCCGCTGATGACCGGGTCGACGCGCGGCTTCTCGACGACCGACGACGACGCCTTCTGGTGCTGCGTCGGCAGCGGCATGGAGAGCCACGCCAAGCACGGCGAGTCGATCTTCTGGGAAGGCGAGGGGACCCTGCTGGTCAACCTCTACATCCCGGCGAACGCCCAGTGGAAAGCGCGCGGCGCGGCCCTCAAGCTCGAAACCCTTTATCCGTTCGAGCCGGAAAGCCGCCTGACCCTGAGCAAGCTGGCCAAGCCCGGCCGCTTCACCATCGCCCTGCGCGTGCCTGGCTGGGCCAATGGCAAGGCCGTGATCAGCGTCAACGACGAGGCGGTGACGCCCGTGCTGTCGGGCGGCTACGCCCTGGTGGAGCGTCGCTGGAAGGCTGGCGACGTCGTCTCGATCGCCCTGCCGCTCGACTTGCGGCTGGAGGCGGCTCCGGGCGATGCGAACACCATCGCCTTCCTGCGCGGTCCCATGGTGCTGGCCGCCGACCTTGGTCCGGGCGAAGCCGAATGGAACAGCGCCGATCCGGCCATGGTCGGGACCGACCTGCTGGCTGGCTTCAAGCCGGTCGAGGTCAAGAAGGCGCTCTACACCGTCGACGGCGTGTCGCGGCCCGGCGCCCTGAGCTTCGCGCCGTTCTACAGCCAGTACGAGCGCCGCAGCGCCGTCTACTTCAAGCGCTTCACCGAGGCCTCGTGGAAGACCGAAGAAGCCGCGTTCCTGGCCGACCAGGCCAAGGCCCGCGACATCGCCGCCCGCTCGGTCGACGTCATGCACCTGGGCGAGATGCAGCCCGAGCGCGACCACAACCTGACCTCCGACATCTCCTATCCGGTCAGCTATCGCGGCCGTAACGGCCGCGACGCCCGCTCCGGCGGCTTCTTCGAGTTCGACATGAAGGTGCGGGCCGGGGCGTTGATCCTGCAGGCGACCTATTGGGGCGGCGAGCGCGCGCGGACCTTCGACATCCTGGTCGATGGGACCAAGGTGGCGACCCAGGCCCTCGACAACGACCGTCCGGGCAAGTTCTTCGATGTCGAGTACCCGCTGGCCGAGACCCTGACCAAGGGCAAGACCAGCGTGAAGGTGCGCTTCGTGCCGAAGGAGCGGTCGAGCGCCGGGCCGGTGTTCGGCGTGCGGGTGTTCAGCGCCAAGGCCGGGGCCACGGCATGAACCGTCGCGGCTTGATGTTCTCCGGCGCGGCCGTCCTGGGCCTCGCCGCGGCGCCGGCCTGGGCGGCGCCCGCCGCCGGTTCGGCCGACAAGCAGTTCGAGGCGATCTACACCGCCGAGTACGACTGGCGGGTCAGCCAGGCCGCGCCCGACGAGGACAATCCCAACGCCCCCAAGCGGCTGCCCGATGTCGGTCCCGCCGTGCAGGCCGCGCGCCTGAAGCGGTGGACCGAGGTGTCGAGCCAGCTCGCAGCCCTTCCGGTCGCCCAGCTGTCGGTCGAGAACAAAATCAACTTCGCCGTCTACAAGGGCCAGATCGACGCCCTGCTGGCCGAGCAAAAGTACCGCGAATACGAAAAGCCGCTCAGCGCCGACACCAGCTTCTGGGGCGACGTGGCCGAGTGGTCGCGCGGGTCTTTCCGCACCGAGGAGGACTACCGCAACTACGTGGCCATGCTGCGCGAGATCCCGCGCTACTACGGCCAGCAGATCATCAACATGCGTAGCGGCGTGAAGCGCGGCTTCACGGCGGCCAAGATCACCCTGCAAGGCCGCGACGCCGGCGTGGTGCTGGCCGCCGAGGCCAAGACCCCGCAGGACTCGCCGTTCTACGCGCCGTTCAAGGTCATGCCGTCGGTGATCCCGGCGGCGACGCAGGCCGAGCTCCGCAAGCAGGCGGCCGAGGCGATCACCAAGGACGTGACGCCCGCCCACGCCAGCCTGCTGGCCTTCCTGCGCACCGAGTACATCCCGGGCGCGCGCAACTCGCTGGCGGCCTACGACCTGCCGGACGGCAAGGCCTACTACCAGTCCAAGATCGTCGAGTTCACCACCACCGACCATACGCCCGACGAGATCCACGCCATCGGTCTGGCTGAGGTCGCCAAGATCCGTGGTCGGATGCAGGATGTGATCAAGGAGGTCGGTTTCCAGGGCGACCTGCCGGCCTTCCTGACCTATCTGCGCACTGATCCGAAGTTCTACGCCAAGACCCCGCAGGAGCTGCTCAACCGCGCCGCCTGGATCGCCAAGACCTTCGACGGCAAGGCCAGCCAGTGGTTCGGCCGCCTGCCGCGCAGCCGCTTCGCCATCAAGCCAGTGCCCGACGAGATCGCGCCGTTCTATACCGGCGGCCGGGGCGGGCCGGGCATCTATCTGGTCAACACCTACGATCTGCCCTCGCGTCCGCTCTATTCGCAGGTCGCCCTGACCCTGCACGAGAGCGCCCCGGGTCACGCCTTCCAGATGCCGCTGGCGGCCGAGAACCAGAACCTGCCGGCCTTCCGCCGCGACACCTACCTGTCGGTCTATGGCGAGGGCTGGGCGCTCTATTGCGAGGCGCTGGGCGAGGACATGGGCATGTACGAGACGCCCTATGACCGCTTTGGCATGCTCAGCTACCAGATGTGGCGCGCCGCGCGGCTGGTGGTCGACACCGGGCTCCACGCCAAGGGTTGGAGCCGCGAGCAGGCCCAAAAGTACCTGCATGACAACACCGCCATGGGCGACCATGAGATCGAGACCGAGGTCGATCGCTACATCGCCTGGCCGGGCCAGGCCCTGTCCTACTACATGGGCATGCTGGCCTTCGTGGAGGGCCGCGCCCGCGCCGAGAAGGCCCTGGGGCCGAAGTTCAACATCCGCGCCTTCCATGACGCCGTGCTCGAGATCGGCTCGGCGCCGATCCCGGTGATCCAGGCCCGCATCGACCAACTGATCGCCGATGGCGGCAAGGGGCCTTATCCCGATGAGGAATGAGTTGAAGCGCGCCCTGATCGCGGGCGCGGCCCTGCTGCTGTCGCCAGTCGCCGCCTGCGCGGCTGGCCCGGAAGCGGTCCACGCCCCGGGCAACCCGATCCTGGCCGACGGCCGCTACTACTCGACCGATCCCGCCCCGGTGGTCGACGGCGATACGCTGTGGATCCTGGCCGGTCGCGACGAGGCGGCGCCGGACATCAACGACTTCATCATGAACGAGTGGCAGCTGCTGGCCACCAAGGACCCGGCCTCCGGCGACTGGCTGCACTATCCGGCCATCGCCAAGCCTCAGGCCGTGTTCAAGTGGGCCGAGGAAGGCCGCGCCTATGCCGGCCAGATCGTGAAGGGCAGGGACGGCAAGTTCTATCTCTACGCCCCTGTGCTGCAGGCCGGCGGAAACGCCAGGGACCGCTTCGCCATCGGCGTCGCTGTCTCCGACAGCATGACGGGGCCGTGGGTCGACGCCCATCCGTCTGGCCCGATCATCTCGCAGACCACGCCGGTCGCTAACGACATCCAGAACATCGACCCCACCGTGCTGATCGACGACGACGGCCGGGTCTATATCTACTGGGGCACCTTCGGACAGCTGCGTGGCATGGAGCTGGCCGCCGACATGGTCACGCCCAAGGGGGCGGAGGTGAAGGTCGAGGGGCTGACCGGCTTCTTCGAGGCCCCATGGCTGATGAAGCGCAAGGGCGTCTACTACATGCTCTACGCTGGCAATCGCGCCGGCCCGAAGTCGGACTGCACGCCGGCCGTCTATCACGCCTGCATTGCCTACGGCACGGCGACCTCGCCGCTGGGGCCGTGGACCTATCGCGGCGTCATGCTGGGTCCGGTGTCGTCGACGACCTCGCACTCGGGCGCGGTTGAGTTCAAGGGCCGCTGGTACATGGCCTACCACACCGCCGACGCGGCGGGTGGCGGCCATTTCCGGCGCAGCGTGGCGCTGGATCCGATCGAGTGGGACGACAGCGTCAGCCCGCCGGCCATCCGCAAGCTGATTCCGACGCGCCGGCCGCAACCAGCGCCGGCTCCGACTCGCAACATCGCCGGCCAGGCGACCGCCGGGGCCTCCAACGAGCCGATCCCGGTCCAATACTGGATCAAGGCGCTGAACGACGGGATCACCAAGGCCTCGCCCTTGCCACCGGACACCTGGGGGACCTGGTCGCCGAACAATCCGCCGCGCCAGTGGGTCGAGTACCGTTTCGACGCGCCGGTGACCGTGGACGGCGCCCGCATCTGGTTCTGGGGCGATCAGCCGGCAGGCTCCGGCATCGGCGTCGCCCCGCCCAAGGCCTGGCGCATGGAATACTGGGACGGCGGCTGGAAGCCGGTCGCTGCTCCCAAGGGCTTCGGCACGGACGTCGGCGCCTTCCAGGACGCCACCTTCGCGCCCGTCACGACCCGCTGCCTGCGGGCGGTGTTCGACGCGTCTTCAGCCGGCGGAACCTACGCCGCCGTCGCCGTGCAGGAATGGGAAGTGCTGGCCCCCAGCCCGGCGCTTCCCAAGGCCGGCTCGGGCCATGCGCCGCCCTGCGAGGCCGCGCGCTGAGCCGACTATGGACGATCCGCGCGCCGGGCCGGGCGCGCGGATCGTCTTCACCGATTTATCGAGGCCCTGGCGTCGCGCCGGGACTGAGCTTTGCTGCGCCTTGTCCGCAGCCTGATCCACACAAAGGAGATCGCATGCGTCGCCTGCTCATCCCGCTCGCCCTGGGGCTCGCCGCCTCGCACGCGGCCATGGCCGCGCCCGCCGCCCAGCCTGGGCTGGCTGGCGTCTGGACCTTCGACGATGCGCCGTCCTACCCGGGCGTCACCCTGATGAAGATCGAGCAGAAGGCCGGCAAGCCGACCGGGACCGTGACGACGGCCTGGTACGGCGCGATGGACATGCAGAACCTTGTCGTGAAGGACGGGGTGGCGACCTTCGAGCTGCGCAATCTCAACGACAAGGACAAGCCCACCCGCCAGTGGACCGCGACCCTGAAGGGCGCCGGGGTCTCCCTGGCCGGCGACATCTGGTACGCCCATGTCGAGCAGGACGGTCGTCGGGGCACGGCCGCCGACGCCAAGGCCCGCGCCTTCACCACCACTAGCCTGCCGCCGATGGGCGAACTGGCCGCGGACGGCCTGGGCGCCAAGCCGCCGATGGGCTGGAGTAGCTGGAACAAGTTCGGCGCGGCGATCGACGACAAGACCGTCCGGGCGATGGCCGACGCCATGGTCGCCTTCGGCCTGCGCGACGCCGGTTATGTCTATGTCAACATCGACGACGGCTGGCAGGGCGAGCGCGGCGCCGACGGCGTGCTGCGGCCCAACGACAAGTTCCCGGACATGAAGGCCCTGGCCGACTATGTCCATTCGAAGGGCCTGAAGCTGGGCATCTACAGCTCGCCCGGTCCCAAGACCTGCGCCGGCTACGCCGGCAGCTACGGCCACGTGGCCCAGGACGCCAAGACCTTCGCCGAATGGGGCGTCGACTATCTGAAGTACGACCTGTGTTCTGGCGAGTGGTTCTATGCCGACGCCGACACCGTCAAGCGCACCTATTACGAGATGGGCGCGGCGCTGCGGGCCACTGGCCGGCCGATGATCTATTCGCTGTGCCAGTACGGCCGCTTCGACGTCGGCGCCTGGGGGCGTCAGGTCGGTGGCCACCTGTGGCGCACGACCGGCGACATCACCGACGACTATCCGACCATGGCCAAGATCGGCTTCGACAAGAACGGCAAGCCCGAGTTCGCCGGCCCCGGCGGCTGGAACGATCCGGACATGCTGGAGGTCGGCAACGGCGGCATGACCAAGGACGAGTACCTGACCCACATGAGCCTGTGGGCCATGTCGGCCGCCCCGCTGATGATGGGGCACGACCTGCGCGAGACCGGCATCGAGGTGCTGAAGATCCTCGAGAACCGCGAAGTGATCGCCGTCGACCAGGACCCTCGTGGCGTGCAGGGCAAGGCTGTGCGCAAGGACGGCGCGACCGAGGTCTGGAGCAAGCCGCTGGCCGACGGTCAGGTCGCCGTGGCCCTGTTCAATCGTGGCGACAAGCCGGTCCGGATGGAGCTGAAGGCGGCCGACGCCGGCGTCGCCGGCCTGACGGCCGTGCGCGACCTCTGGCGCGGCGCTGATCTGCCGGCGGGCGAACAGGCCTTTGATGTGCCGGCGCGCGGCGTGGTGATGGTGAAGGTGAAGGGGAGCTGAGGCTTCCCTTCAGGCCGTAAAGGCGAGGGGCGCGGGCCATTCGGTCCGCGCCCCTTTTTTCATGGGTGACGATCTGAAGCCCGGGGGGCTTGTGTCACGACGCGCTGTGATGACCGGCCCAGCTCCGCGAAGCGGGCAAGAAGAAGGGGAGGGGCGATGATCGCCGCCTCCCCTGGGAGCGGCTGGGGGAACTTAAGCCGCTCGCTGGCGGCGTCCGGTTGGGGCCGGACGCCGGTTGGTGTTCGTCAGTAGCGGAAGCGGGCGCTGACCTGCAGGGTGCGGGCCTGCACGCGGACGCCCAGGGGCAGCATGCGGTCCTGGCCCCAATAGACGTTGTTGTTTTCCTTCAGCAGGTTGGTGCCCTCGAAGCTCAGCGTCAGCTGCTTGACCGGGGTCCAGTTTACCGCCGCGTCCAGACGCGAGGTCGCGTCGTTGTACGGCGAGTATTCGGGGTTGTCCTGGTAGACGAAGATCTTGTAGCGGGCGCGGTAGTTGTAGGCCACGCGGGCGCTGAACTGCGGCGTATCGTAGTAGAGCGCCAGGTTGTAGGTGTACTTCGAGGTGCTG
Source organism: Caulobacter sp. GW821-FHT10A10 (assembly GCF_059415745.1). Classification (NCBI taxonomy): domain Bacteria; kingdom Pseudomonadati; phylum Pseudomonadota; class Alphaproteobacteria; order Caulobacterales; family Caulobacteraceae; genus Caulobacter; species Caulobacter sp. GW821-FHT10A10. Next base: position 185,396 of record NZ_JBWKNV010000009.1, read on the forward strand.
TCGGCGTCGAAGACGCCCGGGATCAGCCGTTGATCCCCTTCGAAGGGGTAGTTGATGTTGTACTTCGCCATGTAGGTGAAGTTGGCGCTGGCCCCGAAGTTGCGCAGCTTGCCGGGCAGGAAGTCGAAGAAGGCCGACGTGTTGAACTCGTAGCCCTGGAACTCGCCCGGGCCGGCGTTGCGGTTCTTGTAGACGGTGTACTCGGCGCCGTTCACGGTTTCCGTGCTGCCGCTGTAATAGATGTAGCCGTCGGGCTTCTTGAGGAACGCGCCGAGCGAAACGATGCCGCCGCGGCCGAAGTAGTACTCCAGCGAGGCGTCGTAGTTCTCCGAACGGTTCGGCTTCAGGTCCGGATTGCCCGAATAGATGACCATGTTGTTGGCCTGGATCGTCTGCCAGGACGACATGTCCAGGAAGCTCGGGCGCTGGATGTTGTAGGTGTAGGCCATCCGCAGCTGGATCTTCGGCGTGAAGTGGATCACCGCGTTCAGGCTGGGCAGCACGTCGACATAGTCGCCGCCGCCTTCGGTCGGGGTGTCGACCCGGTTCCAGTTCTGGTCGAGGCTGATCTTGGTGCTGACGTTCTCGCCTTCGGTCTTGACGATGCGGACGCCGGCCACGCCGTCGATCGGGAAGCGGGTCTTCACGGCGTAGTTCAGGTTGACGTAGCCCGCCAAGCTCTTCTCGTCCTCGACATAGCTCTGGCCCACGTCGTTGGACGGCTTCACGGTCGTCCAGCCGGCGACCGTCCGCAGGGCGGCCGTGTTGGCCATCAGGTCGGGGCCCGACAGGTGGTACCAGGTCGGCGAGAAGCCGCCGACGGCGAGCTTGCTGGTGGTGACGCCGATGCCCGGCGCGAAGCCGGTCAGGCTGGTGGTCGGGAAGGCGTCGCGATAGCCGTAGTCGCGGGTCAGGTGGCGATCGGTATAGCGCGTCCCGAAACCGATGCTGCGGAAGAACTTGTCGTCGCTCAGGCGATAGGTGCCATCGGCCTTGAGCACGAACTCGCGGCTCTTGGCGTAGGTCTGTTCGTCGTGGACCTGGAAGATCTGGTAGTTGCCGACTTGGCTAAGGTCGGTGCCGGTGAAGGTGATGAAGGGGCCGCGGCCCGGAACGTTGCTGGAATTGAAGTCGACATTGACCGAGCTGATCGGATTGCCCGAGGCGTCCAGAAGGTGCGCCAGGGTCAGGATGCCGTAGTAGTTCGTCGAGCTCCAATTGTACTGGGCGGCGCCGTCGATCTGCAGGCGATCACCGTGCCAGTGGACCTCGGCGTTGGTGGTGTAGTTGTCGGAGTCGACTTCCTCGTAATAGGACTGGGCGCTGGCGTCGACGCCAGCCGCGCGGGTGAGCGTCAGCGACTCGACCGTCTTGCCGTCGTCACCCAGCACCACGTTCGAGACGCTGCTGTTCGGGTCGCGGGTGGTGACGTGCAGGCGGTCGCGCGCGCGCTTTTCCTCACTGCCGAAATAGGAGCCCTCGAGGACGAAATCGAGATGCTCGTCATAGCGCCATTGGCCGACCACGTTGATCGACGGGCGGGTGATCTTGCCCTGTTCGACGCCGTAGTTCACCGCGTAAGGGGCGATGATGTTCTGCTGGCTCGCCGGCAGGGACGCCCGCGAAGGGGTGTTTTCGAAGAATTCGTCGGGGGATTCGCTCTCGACGAAGTCCTCCTCGTAGTTGTTGCGGGTGTAGGAGCCGTTGATCAGGAAGCCCATCTCGCCGATGGCGGTGTCGAAGCGGTTGCCGACCAGCAGGCTGGCGTAGGGGCTCTTGGTGTCGCCGGTGCTGCCGTAGACGTTCTTGACGCTGCCGGCGATCGTGTAGCCGTTGCGCAGGTCCAGCGGTCGGCGCAGTTCGACGTTCACGGTGCCGGCGATGCCGCCTTCGACCTGGTCAGCGGTGCGGGTCTTGTAGACCTGGACCGACTTCAGCAGTTCGGCCGGGATGTCGGCCAGGTTGGTCGAGCGGGCTTCACCGACGCTGTTGCTGTTGCCGTTGATGGTGGTCGAGATGCCCGACATGCCGCGGATGGTGACGTTCGAGCCTTCGCCGTGGACGCGCTCGATCTGCACGCCGGTGATCCGCGACAGGGCCTCGGGCACGTTGTTGTCGGGCAGCTTGCCGACGTCTTCGGACTCGATCGACTCCACGATCTGAGCGGATTTGCGCTTGCGCTCCGCCGCCGCGTTCAGGCTTCCGCGGATGCCCTTGACGATGACCGTGTCGACGACGTTGGTGTCGGTATCGGCTTTCTTGTCTGACTTTTCAGGAGCGCTTGCGGCGTCCGTCTTGACGTCCTGCGCTAGCGCTTGATTTCCAACCATAATTGCCGCCGCGCTCGTAGCGACCAGCAACCAATTTTTCCCTCGGACCTGCATTTGTCCTCTCCCCTGACAAATTCGTGACAGGGAGGAACGCATATAACTCAGACAAGGTCAAAATAAATTATACGATATATCCGGACGGAATTGATCGGCTTGAAAGGCGCGCATTCGGAAGGCTGGGATGCGGCGTGGGGCGCCTTGTTGCGGGGCTGAAGCGTCTCGCGGCATGAACGGCCGATCAGCGCCGCGCGCCGCGCAAGACAGGCGTCGGGAACGACGTTTTCGGGTGTGAAAGACGCTTAGGCTACGGGCGGAAAATCAGCCGCGCTGAGGGCGTCCGCTGAGATCGGCGCCGGCGTCCGGGGCGAAGCGGCGGTTCCAGATCGTGGCCGAGGCCGAGATCGCCGTGACGATCAGGAAGGCCAGGGTGAAGTCGGCCAGTCGCGGCGAGGCGTGGTCGCCCGCCAGCATGCCCAGGTGCAGGGCCAGGGCGCCGGCGCAGACGCCCAGCGACAGCATCAGCTGCTGGAAGGTGGCGTAGAAGCTGGTTGCCGAACTCATTCGCTCGGGCGGGATCTCGTCATAGGCGATGGTGTTGTAGGCGGTGAACTGGAACGACATGCAGAAGCCGCTGACCATGAGCGTCAGGAAAATCAGCCAGATCGGCCATTCGGGCCGGAACAGGCCGCAGACCGCGTAGCCGGCGCTGGCCGCCAGGCCGCCGACGATCATGCTGTTCCTGAAGCCAAAGCGGCGCAGGATGCGCGGCGCCAGGCTCTTCATCGCCAGCGAGCCGATGGCCCCGGCGATGGTGATCGTGCCGCTGGCCGCGGCGGTCATGCCGAAGCCCAGCTGCAGCATCAGCGGCAGTAGAAACGGCTGAGCGCCCTGGGTGATGCGGGTCAGCGAACCGCCGATCACCGACAGCCGGAACGACGGCACGGCCATCAGCGACAGGTCGAGGATCGGGTCGGCGCGCCGGCGGGCGTGACGCAGATAGAGTCCGCCCGCGACCAGGCCGACGGCGATCAGCGCCAGGGCCTGGGGCAGTTCGCCGCTGCGGCTGGTCATCTCGAAGCCGAACAGCAGGCAGCCCAGCGAGGCGCCCGACAGCAGGAAGCCGACGGGATCGGCCCGCACCGGCGTCTCGCCGCGCACCTCGTCGATGAACAGGGTGACCAGCACGACGCCCAGCACGCCGATCGGGATGTTCAGGTAGAAGATCCAGCGCCAGTCCAGATAGGTGACGATGAAGCCGCCGATCGGCGGGCCCAGGATCGGGCCGATCAGGGCCGGGATGATCAGCCACGACATCGCCGAGACCATGTCCTGCTTGGCCACCGACCGCAGCAGCACCAGCCGGCCGATCGGGATCATCATCGCGCCGCCGATCCCCTGCAGGAACCGGGCGAGGATCAGCATCGGCAGGCTGGTCGCCTGGCCGCACAGCACCGAGCCGCCGACGAAGACGGCGATGGCCAGGCGGAACACGGTCTTGGAGCCGAACCGGTCGGCCAGGCGTCCGCTGGCGGGGATGAAGATCGCCAGGGCCAGCAGATAGGCGGTGAGGGCGGAACTGAGGCTCGGCGCGGGCACGCCGAAGTCGCGGGCCATGGTGGGCAGGGCGGTGGCCAGCACCGTGGCGTCCATCTGCTCCATGAAGAGGGCGCAGGCGATGATGACGGCGACGAGGCGGTAGGGCGGTCGCTTGCGGTCGTCGATCGGCGGCGCGTCGGGCGCGCGGGTGACGCCGTCGGCGGCGGGAAGGATGCCGTCGCGGACCTCGGAATTGATCGACGCCAGGCCTCGCCGTCTCAGCCTGGTCACGCGTCCGTCTTTCGGTCGGGAGACGTGGGAGGCGAGACTGGGCGGAGCAGGCGTAGGGACACGGACGAATCTTGGCTGTCGAGCGAGCGGGCGCGCAAGCGCCCCATAGATAGGCGCGAATGGTCAAGTCGCCAGCTTTTCTAAATTCCTACTAATTCAATCTGAATTGCGGCGCGGGCGCAAACGGGAGCTGGCTGGGGTCAGCCAAGCTTAGTTCCCGCGAGTGTTCCGATGAGCGATCCAACCCCTTCCGCCCGCGCCGTGGCGCTCGACGAGCCCGAGATCCAGCGCCGTAACCTGCTGCTCGCGGGCGGTGTGGTCGCGGCGGCGGCCGGTCTCGCCGCGCCGGGCGTCGGCAAGGCCGAGGAGGGGGCGAAGGTCCCGCCGCCCGCACGGCAGCCGCGTGCGCCGGTCGGCGGCAAGAGCCCCTGGGGCTACGAAACCTACAAGCAGACCACGACCCAGCCGGTCTCGATCCGGCCGGGCGAGGCGCCGCTGCCCGACCATCCCCGGGCCTATACCGACATCAAGAGCTATCACGCTCACGTCTATTTCGACGAGGACACCTACCAGAAGGCCGCGCTGCTGCGCCGCTGGGTGTCGGAGCGGTTCGCCGTCGAGCTGGGCGACTGGAACCTGACGCCGCGCGGACCGCATGTGACGCCGTCGTTCTACTTCGGCTTCACCAACGACCTGCTGCACGTGCTGCTGCCGTGGCTTCAGCTCAACAGCCTGGGGCTGACGATCCTGCTGCACCCCAACACTGACGATCCGCGCTCGGATCACCTTTACTACACCGCCTGGATCAACCGCTCGCAGCCGGTGAACGGCTACGGCATGAAGAAGCCGGGCGAGGGCGAGCCGCCGGTGGAGCTGATCTACCCCAACACCAAGCCGTTCCTGCCGATCGAGACCTGAGGCCGGTCAGGCCGGGATCGAGCGCTTCAGTCGGGCGGCGGCGAACACCAGGCAGGCGCCGCCGGCCACCGCGCTGAGCTGCATCAGCGAGATCGACGAGGCCAGGCCGTCGGCCGCGCCGCGGGCGACGAACAGGTCGCTGAGCCAGCCGGTCAGGAACGGACCCACGCCCATGCCGATGACGTTGAGCACGAACAGCATGCTGGCCATGCCGACGGCGCGCAGGCGCGGCGGCAGCAGCATCTGGCCGGCGGCGAACAGCGGGGCCGAGAAGGCCGAGCCGGCCAGTTCGGCGATGAAGTAGCAGAGATAGGCGGTCGGGCCGCTGGTCTGGAAGAACAGCAGGATCGCCGGTCCCATGACGCCGATGCCGATCATCGGCAGCCACAGGTACCAGCGGGCGTCGCGGCCGCCCAGGCGGTCGGCGGCGAAGCCGAAGATCAGGGTGCCGACGAAGCCGGTGACGCCTTGCAGCAGGCCGCTGAGCGAGCCGACCTCGGTCGAGCTCATGTGCTGCACGCGGATCATGTAGGTCGGCACCCAGTTCTCGAAGGCGCTGGCCGAGGCCGAGATCAACGCAAAGCCCAGCGCGATCGGCAGGAAGCAGGGGTGGCTGACGATATGGCCGGCCGCTTCTTTGAGGGAGTACTGGCGGGCGTTCTCTTCGGTGGCGGCGTCGAAGGCGCCGCGCGGCGGCTCGCGCACGATCAGGAAGAACAGCGCCGCCACGATCATGCCGGGGAAGCCGACGATCAGGAACGCGCTGCGCCAGCCGAAGTGGTCCTCAAGCACGCCGCCGAAGGTCAGGCCCGCCCACATGCCGATCGAGATGCCCAGGCTGTAGACGGCGATGGCCGCCCCGCGCCGGGCCTGCGGGAAGTAGTCGGAGATCAGGGAGTAGGCCGCGGGCGAACAGCCCGCCGAAGAGACGGCGATGCCGAACCGCGCCAGGGCCAGGCCCATGAAGTTGCCCACGAAGCCGCTGATGACGGTCAGGGTGCTCCAGGTTCCGATGGCGGCGGCGATGATCGCCCGGCGCGAGCCCTTGTCGGCCAGGCGCGCGATCGGAAAGCCGGCCAGCGAATAGAGCAGGGACGAGCCGAAGCCGGTCAACAGGCCGATCTCGGTGTTGGAGACCTTCAGGTCGCGGCTGATCGGGTCGACCAGGATGATCAGCAGGAAGCGGTCGATCCAGCTGAAGGTGTAGACCAGGGTCAGCATGGCCAGGACGATCCAGGCCCGGCTCGAAACCTTCGAGGGGGCCGGTGCGGGCGTTGCGTCGGCGATAGCGGCGTCGGCCATGTTGGTTCCGTGGGAGTCTCTGACCCCTCCGACGAACCACGGCGCGTGTCGTGGGTAGATGTCGTTCTCGGCAACCATGCTTGGCGGGCCGCGTAACGAACCGCTGGCCCGCTTGGGAAGCGTCGCCGTTCACTTCCAAATTCGCGCAACCATCATTGTGCAACGCGACATTCTCGCTGGCGGGCTCCTGCCAAATCCTCGCATGGAGACCGGCTTGAGCGAGACGCGGGCGGCCTTTCCGGGAGGAGGAAAGCGCCAGGAACCCGTGTCCGCAGCACCCTCGATCAAGAGGCCAGGCCCGTCCGAAGGCTTTCAAGCTCAAGGGGATAATCGTGATGTATTCGGATTTCGTGACGGCTCGCCGACGCAAGCGCGGCCTGAAGGCGACGCTGATGGTTGCGGGCATGCTGGCCGCCGTGACGCCGGCCCTGGCCTGGGCCCAGACCGAAGCGGCGCCGGCCGCCGACGACAACGTCGTGCCCGAACTGGTCGTCACCGCCCAGAAGCGTTCGGAGAACGTGCGCGACGTGCCGCTGAGCATCAGCGTCCTGACCGGCGACCAGCTGGCCAAGCAGCACGTGGCCAACTACGCCGACCTGGCCCGCAGCACGCCGGGCCTGTCGTTCAGCAACACCGGCAACAGCGGCCTGTCGCGCATCAGCCTGCGCGGCATCAGCTCGTCCCAAGGCTCGGCGACGGTCGGCGTCTATCTAAACGACGTGTCGCTGACGATCCCGAACCAGTTCTTCACCGGCGTGACCCTGCCGCGCCTGTTCGACCTCGACCACGTCGAAGTGCTGCGCGGCCCGCAGGGCACGCTCTACGGCGACAGCTCGCTGGGCGGCACCCTGCGCTTCATCACCAAGTCGCCGAAGCTGGGCGGCTATGAGAGCAGCGCCGAGGGCGAGGTCTCGCACACCGACGAAGGCGGCGTGAACTACCTGTTCGGCGGTATGATCAACGCTCCGGTCGGCGAGAACGCGGCCTTCCGCCTGGCCGTGCAGCGCGAGTACCAGAGCGGCTTCGTCGATCACGTCAACGCGGCCGGCGTCGTCGACAACAAGAACGTCGACGCCGAGCGCACGACCGCCGTGCGCGCCAGCTTCCTGTGGGAGCCGACCGACGACCTGAAGGTCAGCTCGACAGTGCAGTGGCAGCAGACCGACGCCGACGACACCGGCATCACCAAGCTGTCTCTGGGCAAGTTCCAGGAGAACCGCCCGGTGCGCGAGCCCAGCCAGGACACCCTGTTCGCGCCGAGCGTGACGGTTGAAAAGCGCTTTGGCGACCTGACCTTCACCTCGATCAGCGGCTACGCCTATCGCAGCTTCGACCGCCAGTTCGACGGCTCGATCTATGACAGCGAATACGTCGCCAGCGTGCTCGACGACAGCTATGGCGACACCTACGAGACGATCGCCGCCCTGCCGGGGATCATGCGCAACAAGGACGCCGTGGCCACCTACAGCCAGGAGTTCCGCCTCGCCTCGCCGTCGCTGGCCGAAAGCGGCAAGCGCTACGAGTGGCAGGTCGGCGCCTATTTCGCCAAGCAGAAGATCACCAGCCTCGACCACGAATACGTGCTGGGCCTGGACGCCGCCGTCGCCTCCGAACTGGGCACGACGACGGAAGACGCCCTGGGCTACGCCACGCCGGGCGGCCTGATCGGCTACTTCAACTCGGTGCGCCGCAACAACCAGATGGCCGTCTTCGCCGAGGGCTCGTTCAAGGTCACCGACCGTCTAAAAGCGACCGTCGGTCTGCGCCAGGTCAAGGCGTCCAGCCAATACGCGCTGGAGGAGGGCGGCTGGCTGGCCGACGGCGCGCCTGCCCATGACGACGCCTCCACCCGCTCGGCGCCGCTGACGCCGAAGTTCGCGATCACCTACGAGGCGTCCAAGTCGGTGTCGCTTTACGCCAACGCCGCCAAGGGCTTCCGTCTGGGCGGCCAGAACAACGCCCTGACCTCGTTCTGCGCGGCCGACGTCGCCTCGCTGGGGCTGTCGGACGCCAAGAGCTATCGTCCCGACAGCCTGTGGAGCTACGAGGGCGGCGCCAAGACCCGCCTGTTCGACGGTCGGGTGAGCTTCAACGCCTCGGCCTTCTACATCGACTGGAAGAACGTCCAGCAGTCGGTGCGCCTGTCGACCTGCGGCTCGGTCATCACCGGCAACGCCGGCGACGCCCGCAGCCAGGGCGGTGAGTTCGAACTGCGCGCGGCCCTGACCGATAACCTGACCCTCAACCTGTCGGGCGCGATCACCGACGCCAAGATCACGCAGGCGGCCAAGGGCACCGGCGCGGTCGACGGCTCCAAGCTGCTGGGCACGCCGGAGAACACCTTCTCGGTGGGCTTCGACTACGATCACGCCATCACCGACCGCATCGACGGTTTCGTCAGCATGAACTGGTCGCACACGGGCGAGAGCTACGGCTCCTACTCGACGACCAGCAAGGACTACCGCCGCCCGTCCTACGACCTGGTCGACGCCAGCGTCGGCGTGGATGTCGCCGACCTGCAGCTGTCGCTGTTCGCCAAGAACCTGCTGAACGAGGACACCATCATCCAGAAGCCTTCGGTGCTGTTCGTCACACAGGGCTTGGCGCTGCGTCCGCGCACCGTGGGTCTGAACGTGAAGGCGAAGTTCTAGGGAGAGGAGAGGGCCGACACTGGCTGTCGGCCCCCTTATCCGAGCATCCCCGCCTTCGCGGGGACATGCGGTTAATTAGGGCGGCGCGAGCACCAGCTCGCGCCCCTTTTCGTTCAGTTCACCCGGGCGCGGGCCGCCTCGACCTGCTGGATGAAGGCCGCGACGAGCGGGGGCGGATGGCCCTGGCGGGTGATCACCGAGATCTTGCTGGCGTAGGAGAAGGTCTCCGGCGCGACCTTGTGGAAGCGCTTGCCGCCGCCCATGCCCGCGACCTGGTGCTCGGTCAGGAAGCCCAGATAGCGGCCCGAGGCGATCATCATGGCGATCGACTCCATGTGGGTGACCGTCGCCGTGCGCTTGAGCAGGCCGCTGACGCCCAGCCGTTCCATCTCGTGCTCGAACGGGTAGCCGACGAAGTCGTAGGAGGCGATGTCATCGAGATCGACGCGGTCGTCGTGCGCGCGCAGTCGCCAGGCCGGGTGATCCTCGGTGCAGTAGAGCCAGCTGACCTCCTCGTAGAGGAAGTTGTAGCGCAGTTGCTCCATCGGCCGGCGCTCGAACACCACGCCGACGTCGAGATTGTTCTCGATCACCGCCTGCTCGATCAGGTTCGAGGTCGTGGTCGAGATGTTGAAGTGCACGTTCGGATAGGCGGCCTTGTAGCCGTCGAACACCTCGGGCAGGCGAAAGTTGGGATCGCCGACCAGGGCGTCGACCATGCCGATGCGAATGGCGCCCGCGGGGCTGGCGTGGATGTCGCGCACCCGGGCCTCGAACAGGTCGAGCTCGTCGAACAGCTTCTCGCAGGCCTCATGCACCCGCGCGCCCTCGGCGGTGAGGGTGAAACCGCGCCGGCCGCGCTCGCACAGCCGCGCGCCCAGGCGGATCTCCAGGTCCTTGATGTAGCGGCTGATCGACGGCAGGCCGATCTGCAGCTCGGACTCGGCGGCGACGAAACCGCCGTGCTTGACCACCGTGGCGAAGGTGCGCAGCAGGCGCAGGTCGTTGTCGCTGACCCGGCCGGTGAAACGCTTCAGACCCAGTTCCATACTTGGCTCGTCCGACAACAATGATTGCCCATGCGGGCATTCCCGACGACCGGGGAAGCGACGCAATCTGATGCTCGCGATCCACGCTCGACGCCTGTCCGCAATAGCACCGGGCCGGAGGGGGCTAAGATCGCCGGCGGCTAGAAACCGGAAATCCCTGGGGTTTGCTGAAAAGCTGATGGCCGGCGCCTGAATTTTGCGCGGGTCGCGGCGTTTGTGAAAACTCGTCGTTCGGCGACCGTCACGCGACGAGCGGGCGGCGGGCCGGGAAAGGCGATCTTTCCGCTTTCGGCAACTAAGGCGATCGGCCGGGCTGGGCGTCGAAACCGCGCCTTCGCGCCTGCCAGGATCCGCCGCCGATGCTTCGAACCCGTCTTTCCTGCCTTCTCGCGGCCGCGGCCATGGTCGCTGGACCTGTCATGGCGCAGCCCGTTCAGCCTTCGGCCGACCGCTGGGCCGGAGACGGCGGCGTCACGCCCTTTTATCGCTGGAACGGCGCGACGCCGTCCCTGCCCGGCATGATGCTGCGGCGGGAGGTCCTGCCGGCCGAGGACGCTCTGGCCGGCGCCGGCCGGGCCGAGCGCATCCTCTACAGCTCCACCGACTGGCTGGACGCCAGGAAGATGGTCACGGTCTCGGGCGCGGTGTTCTTCCCCAAGGGCGCGCCGCCGGCCGGTGGCTGGCCGGTGATCGCCTGGGCCCACGGCACGACGGGCGTCGCCGACGTCTGCGCCCCGTCGTTCATGCCGCGCTCCGAGCGTGACCAGCAGTACCTGTCGGCCTGGCTGGAAGCTGGCTACGCCATCGTCGCCACCGACTATGCCGGGCTCGGCACGCCCGGCCCGCACCCGTATCTGCAATCGAGATCGGAGGGTCTCGCCGTGCTCGACAGTGTGCGGGCGGTGCTGAAGGCATATCCGGGCCAATTGGCCAACAAGGTGGTGACCATGGGCCAGTCCCAGGGCTCCGGCGCAGCCCTGGCCGCCGCCTACTGGGCGCCGACCTACGCCCCGGACCTGAAGATCAAGGGCACGGTGGCCACGGGCGTGGTGGCCCACACCAACAACACCCGCGGCGCGCGGCAGGAAGCGGTCCCCAGCCTCTATACCGACCGCGACGCTGGCGGGAACGCGGCCTACGAGATCCTTTATTTCCTGGGCACGGTGCGTTCGATCGACCCGCAGGGCATCCGCGCCGAAGACTACATCTCGCAGGCCGGCCAGCCGCTGCTGGAGAAGGCCCAGACCACCTGCATGGGCGGCCTGCGCACCTTCGCCCGCGAGATCGCCCTGCCGGTGTCCAAGCTCTACAGCCGGCCGATCGACGCGCTCGAGGCGCGGGCCGACGCCCTGAGCGACTTTCCGGACGTGAAGATCCCGACCCCTGTCTTCGTCGGCACGGGCCTGGCCGACTCCGACGCCCAGACCGTCAGCCAGTACAACTTCGTCTCGGCCATGTGCGCGGCGGGGAACACCGTCGAATGGCGCTACTACCCGCACGCCACCCACGGCAGCGCCGTGATGCGCTCTCGCGCGGACTCTCCGGCCTTCGTCGAGAAGGTGTTGCATGACAAGCCGGTGGCCAACCTGTGTCCGAGCCTGGTTCCGCCGGGGCCGTTGCAGGACCCGGAAGGCTGAGGATACCCCTAAACCGAAAACCCCCGCGAAAGCGGGGGCCTAGGCTTTTCTGAAACGCGAAGCGCTCGACGATAAAAACACCTGGGTCCCCGCTTTCGCGGGGATTTTACGGGTGGGATGCGCAGACCGCCTACAGACTGGCGATATAGGCCCGCCAGCCGCCAAAGCCGGTGATCTCGGTCGCGCCGTCCAGCGCCCGCGGCTCGGCCACGAAGCCCTTCACCGTGCGGCCGTCGTCCAGCGTCACCGAGCCGATGGCCAGCGGCGCGGGCACCTCGGCGGTGAAGCCGCCGAAGGCGGCCAGGTCCAGTTCGTAGAGTTCCACCGCGATCGGCGCGCCGCCCTCCGAAAACACCAGCGCCGGCTTCGGCGGCGTCGAGTTGGCGATGGCGTAGAGGCGGTAGCTGTCGGCGGTCTTGGCCGCGCCCAGGAAGCGGGCGTTGCGCGAGGTCAGCTGCCAGTGCAGCGGCATGCCTTCCAGGTGGGCGCCGACGACGGCGAGGGTGACGGTTTCCATCTTGTCTCCAAGGTCGAGAACGGGAGCTGGCGCATCGAGCCGCGCCAGATAGGGGCGGGCGGCGGCGATCAGGGCGCGGTCGGCATGGGCCGGGCCGATCAGGGTGACGCCAAAGCCGACGTCTCCGCCTAGGAAGCCCGCCGGCACGGCCAGGGCGCTCATGTCGAGCAGGTTGACGAAGTTGGTGTAGAGACCCAGCGCCGCGTTCAGGCGGACCGGTTCCTGGCGCATCTCGGCGATGCGGAAGGCGGTCGGGGCGGTGGGCAGGACCAGCAGGTCGATGTCGCTCCACATCGCTTCGGCTCGGCGGGCCAAGGCCTTCAGCCGGTATTCGCCTTCGAACAGTTCGACGGCGGTGACGCCCAGGCCGGCCTCGACGATGGTTCGCACGGTCGGGTCGATGGCGTCCGGATTGTCGGCCAGCATCGTCTTCAGCGCCGCCGTCCTCTCGGCCACCCAGGGGCCGCCATAGAGCAACTGGGCGGCTTCGCTGAGGAAGTCGATGTCGATGGGCACGATCTGCGCACCGTCGGCGGCGAAGCGACCCAGGGCGCCTTCGTAGAGATGGGCGGCCGCCGCGTCGCCGAGGAAGTTGCGCTGGTGGGGCAGGGGAACGCCGAGGCGCCTAGCCGCGCGGGGCCGGTTCTCCAGCGGGCGCGAGAACGGGTCGGCCGCATCGAAACCGGCTGCGACCGCATCGACCAGTTCGGCGTCGTCGAGGTCGTGGGTGAACACGCTGATGCAGTCCAGCGACCGGCAGGCAGGCACGAGGCCGCTGGTGCTCCAGCGACCCTTGGTGGGCTTGAAACCGACGAGGTTGTTGAAGGCGGCCGGCACCCGGCCCGAACCGGCGGTGTCGGTGCCCAGCGCGAAATCGACCAGGCCCGCGCCCACGGCCACGGCCGAGCCGGAGCTCGATCCGCCGCTGACGAAGGCGCGGTTGAACACGCAGTGGGGCGCGCCGTGCGGGCTGCGCGTGCCGTTCAGGCCGGTGGCGAACTGGTCGAGATTGGTCTTGCCGATGGGGATCGCGCCCGCCGCGATCAGCCGCTGCACCACGGTGGCCGAGGTCTCCGGCGCATAGGCGAAATCCGGGCAGCCGGCCGTGGTCGGCAGGCCGAAGAGGTCGATGTTGTCCTTGATGGCGAAGGTCGCGCCGGCCAGCGGCAGGACCTCGCCGGCCGCGATCCGGGCGTCGACGGCGCGGGCGTAGGCGCGGACGGCTTCCGGATCCAGCCGCTCGATCCAGACCTGGGGCTGGACGGCGTCATAGGCGGCGATGCGGGCCAGGGCGGCCTCGGCCGCCTCCAGCGCGGTCGTTCCGCCGGCGGCGACAGAGGCCGCGATGGCCCGCGCGCTCACGCCCGCACCACCATGCGCACCGGCGTCGGATTGAAGCCGTTGCAGGGGTTGTTGATCTGCGGGCAGTTGGAGACCACCACCGTGACATCCATTTCCGCCAGCAGCGTCACCGACAGACCCGGCGCGGAGATGCCGTCGACGATGCCCAGGGCGCCGTCGGCCTCCACGGGCACGTTCATGAACCAGTTGATGTTGCTGACCATGTCGCGCTTGTTTCGGCCGGCCCGGCCGTTGGCGTCGAGAAAGTTGTCGACGCAGGCGTGCTGGTTCTTGGTGTGATGGCCGTAGCGCAGGGTGTTGCTCTCGCACGAGCACGCCCCGCCGATGGTGTCGTGATAGGCGACGTTGGTGGCCACGATCCGCATCATCGGCCGGCCCTCGTTCGACAGCAGCACGGCTCCGTCGCGCAGGAACAGGTTGCCTTGCGCGGCGATGGTGTCCTGGGCGCTGTAGCGTTCGGCGTCGTCGGCCGTGGCGTACATCAGGAAGTCGACGGCCTGGTTGCCCTCCAGGTCGATGATCTCCAGCGTCTCGCCGGCCTTCAGGCTGTGCATCCACGGGGCGCGGGCGGGCACCACCTCGTCATGGAGGACGGTGGTGTTGAGGTCTTCACGCATCGAACCCTCCTAGCGGGCGTAGTAGTCGTCGACGTTCAGGAAGGCGCGCAGGCCTTCCGGCGTGCCGGTGCGGATCGGGTCGTCGGCGCCCGCGACCGGCGCGCGCCAGGCATGGGCCCGCACGGGGGTGACCGTGTAGTCGGGACGCGGATCCAGCACGTGCGGGGTGTTGGCCAGCACCACGATCAGGTCCATCTCGGCCCGCAGCAGCAGGCTGCGGCCCGGCGCGAACGGCCCGACCTGGGGCGTGATCACCCCGTCGACCTCGACCTTGGCGCCCTTGAACCAGGTGAGGCAGGGATGGATGTCCTTGCGCCCAAGGCCGTACTTGCCGACCGCCAGGGCGAAGCGCTCGCGGCCCGACGGATGCGGGCCGTAGTTGCCGGCCTGACCGTACTTGGCCGCGATGCTCCAGGGCGTGGACGGACCGCAGAAGGCGTCGTGCGTGCCGGCGTCATCCTCCAGGATGCTCATCAGCGCCCGGCCCATGTCCGACAGCAGGAAGCGGCCGGCGCCCAGATAGCCGTTCCACTGGATCTTCAGGGTGTCGGCCACGTTCAGCCGCTCGACCGGCCGTTCGGCGTTGAACAGCAGCATCGACACGCAGCCGTCGCCGGAGAGATCCGTCAGGCGCAGGCGGGTCCCGCGCGCGATCTGCTTTGAGGCGTAACCGCCGGCCGCGATCGTCTCGGCCCAGACCATGTCGTCCGGCGAGACGCCTTCGGGCAGATCGGTCGCGGCCGAGGCCGGCAGGGTGGGCATGGCCTCGACCACCGCGCCGCCCTGGGCGCGGGCATGGGCCTGGGCGCCGTACGGGTCGGCGGTGCTCATGCGGCGCTCTCCCGCTTGGCGGCGAAGGCCTGGAAGCCGTCGATGATCTCGTCCGACATCCGCCGGGCGCCGGTCTGCATGTACTCCATGGCGTTCAGCGCCGCGTCGTGGGCCGGCGTCGACGAGGCGGTCACGCAGTCCTCGACCACGCGGCAGTAGTAGTCGCCCTGGTGGCCGTCGACGAAGGTGTAGTGCACGCAGACGTCGGTGAAGCCGCCGCACAGGATCAGCGTCTCGGCCTTCAGGCCCTTGAGCAGGATCTCCAGCTCGGTGCCGTAGAAGCAGGAGTAGCGGCGCTTGGCGAGCAGGTAATCGCCCTCGACGATGCCCAGCTCCTCGATGGCGAACTCGGTGCCCGGCGAGGTCTCGATGCAGTGCACGTCCTCGCGGCCGTCCAGCTCGCGACCGAAGTCGATCATGTTGGGACGGTGCACTTCCTTGAAGAACACCACGGGGATGTCGGCGGCGCGGGCGGCGTCGACCAAGGTGCGCACGCGGTGCATGCGTTCCACCCGGTCGGGCAGCAGAGGCAGGCGCTCCGACGGCGCCCAGTCCATGAACGAACCCTTCTGGACGTCGATGACGACGAGGACGGGCTGGCCGACGATCATCGGTCGGGCGTTGTCGGGGGTGTAGGTCAAGGCTGGATTCCCTGGTGTCTCTTGAGATCACCAAGACCAGCGCGCGGCGCTTCGAGAAATGACGCCGCCGGAAAAGTTGGTTGCGGATCGCGGCAACTGAACCGGCGGCGTTCGAGGTCTAGCGCTTGGCGGTCTGCTCCACGGCACGGAAGACGCGCAGATAGTTGCCGCCCCACAGCTTGGCGATGTCGGCCTCGGAATAGCCGCGCCGCACCAGCTCGGCGGTGACGTTGGCGGCCTCGCCTTCATTGCTCCAGCCGACGACGCCGCCGCCGTGGTTGAAGTCGGACGACAGGCCCACATGGTCGATCCCGACGCGCTTGACGGCGTAATCGACGGAGTCGGCCAGGTCCTTCACCGTCGCCCTGGGCAGCAGGGCGTTGACGGCGTGGCTGTAGTCCAGCCGCTTCTCGGGCGTCAGCGCCTCGGTCCCGTCGGCGGGGCGGACATAGGCGACCGGCAGGGCGTATTGCGCGCGCAGCGCCGCGACCTTGGGCGGGAAGTCGGGACCCGGCCGCACCAGGTAGGGGCCGAAGGCGACGATCTGCACCACGCCGCCTTTGGCCGCGATGGCGTCGAGCTCGGCGTCGGACAGGTTACGGGGACTGTCGACCACGCCCTGCACGCCCGAATGGCTGGCCACGACCGGCGCGCGGCTGAGCGCCAGCACCTGCTTCACCCCGTCCGGCGTCAGCTGCGAGACGTCGATGATCACACCCAGGTCGTTGAGCTTGGCCACGGCCTGCTTGCCCAGCGGCGACAGCCCGCCCCATTCGACCTTGGTTCCGCCGCTGGGACGCGAGGAGTCGGCAAAGGCGTTGTTGCCGGCGTGGACGAAGCCGAAGCTGCGCACGCCCGCGGCGTAGTAGGCGTCGATCGGCGTCAGGTCTTCGCCGAACGGATAGGCGTTGAGAAAGCCGACGATGATCGCCCGCTTGCCGGCCTTGGCGGCGGCCTCGACGTCGGCGGCCTTCAGGGCCAGGACGGCGCGGTCGGGATGGCGCTCGGCGACGCCGCGGATTGCGGCCAGCTTGGCGTCGGCGTCCTTGCGGGCCTTGGCGTAGCCCTCCGGCGTGCGCGGGCCTTGCGAGACGAACACCGCCAGCACCGCCGCATCGACGCCGCCGCGCTCGAGCTTGGGCAAGTCGACCTGACCGTCGCCGTCGACGGCCGCCTCGTGGGCGCCGACGCCCAGGTCCTGGGGTACGTCCGCATGGCTGTCGAGCACCAGAACGCGGGCGTGAACGGCCTTGGCGTCGAGATCGGCGGCCTGGGTCGTGCCGGCGGTCGCCAGGGCCAGCAGCCCGGCGGTGGCGAGGAGGAGGGGACGGAACATGAGGTCGAGCTTTCTGTGGTCGGCTCTGGTTTGCGATCGGGGGAGGGGAGCGGCCCGAGTCCCGGAGGGGGCGCGGCCTTCTGCGACGCTAGACCGGGCTTTGCGGCGGCGACCAATGCGGTGTTCTCATGTCGGATATTGCCGCCGGTAAAGCTTGGCGCGGTGGCCGAACTGGCAGGGCGTCCAGAAATTCTGCCAACCTGCCCGACGCGGCCTCGTCTAAGGCGTAATTCCTAGCGTCGCCATCGGGTTTGGCTTTGCTTTGGAGACCGTTCGATGATCGACGCCCCGCCCGCGCCTGGGATCCCCACCCTGACCCCGGCCCAGACCGCCGCCGAGCGCCGCCGCTGGCTGCTGCTGGGCCTGATCATCTTCGCCGGCATCCTCAACTACGTGGACCGGCAGGTGATCGCGGTGCTCAAGCCGATCATCGAGCAGGACATGGGCTGGAGCGACGCCGACTACGGGCGCCTGGCCTCGCTGTTCCAGTTCTCGGCGGCGATCGCCTTCCTGTTCACCGGCGGCATTGTCGACAAGCTCGGCGTCAAATGGGCCGCGCCCGTGGGGGTGGCGACCTGGAGCCTGGCGGCCATGGCCCATGGCGGGGCCAACACCATGCTGCAGTTCTCGGCCGCTCGCGTGGCCTTGGGCGCGACGGAGTCGATGGGCACGCCGTCCTATGTGAAGACCATCGGGGCGCTTTTCTCGGCGCGGATGCGGTCGGTGGCGTTCGGCATCTCCAACGGCGCCTCCAACGTCGGGGCGATCGTCACGCCGTTGCTGCTACCGCTGCTGTCGGCGGTGGTCGGCTGGCGGGCCTCGTTCGTGGTGGTCGGCGCGCTCGGTTTCCTCTGGGTGGCGCTGTGGTTCGTCTCGACGCGCGGCCTGCAGCTCGCGCCCGACAAGCCGGTCGAGGTCGCGGGGCAGCCTTCGGGCAAGACGTCGCTGAAGGTTCTGCTGTCGGACCGCCGCACCTGGGGCGTGGCCGGGGCCAAGGCGCTGTCGGACCAGGTCTGGTGGCTGCTGCTGTTCTGGGCCCCGGACTTTTTTCACCGGGTCTTCCACGTCGGCATGCACGACATCGGCAAGCCCCTGGCCGTGGTCTACGGCTTCGCGGCCGTCGGTTCGGTGTTCTCCGGCTGGATCGCCTCGCGGCTGCTGGCGCGCGGTCTGTCGATCAACACCGTGCGCAAGGGCTCGATGCTGGTCTGCGCCCTGCTGGTGACGCCCGTGCCGCTGGCGGTGCTGGTCGACAACTACTGGCTGGCGGTGCTGCTGCTGGGTCTGACGCTCGCCGCGCACCAAGGCTTCTCGACCAACATGTTCGCCACTATCGCCGACATCACGCCCAAGGACCGGGTCGGCTCGGTGACCAGCTTCGGCGCCTTCTGCGGCAACCTCGCCGGCATGGGCATCGTGCTGCTGGCGGGGGAACTGCTCCAGCGCGGCGCGGGCTACCTGCCGCTGCTGGCCATCGCCGCCGTCTCCTACCTGATCGCCGTGGCCTGGCTGCAGCTCTTCGTGCCGCGCCTCCAGACCGCCCAGGCCTGAGCCGGAGCAAGCCGATGATGCAATACACCACCACCCGCGGCGTGCTGCTGGCCGCCGAGGGCCTGGACAAGCCGTTCCACGCCGTCTCGTGGGACGCTGCGGACGGGGAGGGCGCCGCGCCCGAGCCCAAGGACCTCGCCCTAAAGGCCAAGCCCGGCGTGAAGCCGCGCAACATCGTCGTCGTGCTGACCGACGACCATCGGTTCGACGCCATGGGCTTCACCGGCGCTCAGCCCTTCGTCGAGACGCCGGTGCTCGACCGGCTGGCCGCCGAGGGCGCGCACTTCAAGAACGCCTTCGTCACCACGGCCCTGTGCTCGCCGTCGCGCGCCACGATTTTCACCGGCCTCTACGCCCACCAGCATCGGGTGGTGGACAACAACCACCCGATCCGCCCGGACGTGACCTTCTTTCCGGAGTATCTTCAGCACGCTGGCTACGAGACCGCCTTCATCGGCAAGTGGCACATGGGCGTGGAGGGCGACGACCCACAGCGCGGTTTCGACCACTGGATCAGCTTCAAGGGCCAGGGCGACTATTGGCCCAACGGCGACGGTCTGAACGTCAATGGCGAGCGCGTGCCCCAGAAGGGCTACCTGACCGACGAACTGACCGACTACGCCATGGACTGGCTGGAGAGCCGCGAGGGCGACAAGCCCTGGCTGCTGTTCCTGGCCCACAAGGCCGTGCACGCCGAGTTCATTCCCGCGCCGCGTCATCTGGGCCGCTACGACGACGCCGAGTTCCGCTATCCGGAAAGCCTGAACCTGCCCCCCGAGCAGTCCGAGGGCCAGCCGGTCTGGGTCAAGAACCAGCGCAACAGCTGGCACGGGGCCGATTTCCCGTACCACACCAACCTGGACCTGGCGCACTACTACAAGCGCTACGCCGAGACGATGCTGTCGGTCGACGAGGGCATCGGCCGCATCCTCGATCATCTGGAGGCCAAGGGCGAGCTCGACAGCACCCTGGTGCTCTACATGGGCGACAATGGCTTCGCGTTCGGCGAGCACGGCCTGATCGACAAGCGCACGGCCTATGAGGAGTCGATGCGCATCCCGATGCTGGCCCGCTGCCCCGAGCTGTTCCCGGGCGGGACGGTGGTCGAGCAGGTGGTGGCCAATCTCGACGTCGCGCCGACCCTGCTGGCGGTCGCCGGCCTGGAGGCGCCCGAGGGTCTGCAAGGCGCTGACATGCTGCCCCTGACACGCGGCGAGAACCCGCCTTGGCGCACCGAGCTGCTCTACGAGTACTACTGGGAGCGCAACTTCCCGCAGACCCCGACGGTCCACGCCATTCGCCAGGACCGCTACAAGTACATCCACTATCACGGCGTCTGGGACATCGACGAACTCTACGACCTGCAGGCCGATCCGAACGAGACGGTGAACCTGATCCATAGTCCAGGCCACGAGGCGGTGGTCGCGCGCCTGACCGAGCGGCTCTTTCAAAGGCTTGAAGAGCAGGATGGGCTCCAAATCCCGCTGCCCTTGCCAGTGGGAGGGCGGCACCTGCTGCGCGACGCCGACGGAGCGGTTCCGGCCGACTTCCCGGCGGTGCTGCTGAAGGCGCGGGAGTAGGCGGCGTCGGGCGGCTGGCGTGACGTCAGGGAAGCCTTGTCGCCCTTAGGAAATCCGAGGATCGGCCAAGAATATCTTTCTACTCCCATCGGATTAGTAGGAATACGAACCTCCCCCTGGAAGCCGACGCCGAACGCCGGCCCTTGGGGATATGCCATGATTGTTCGTACCGCCGCCCGCCGGGGCCGCGCCCACACCCTGCGCCTGGCTCTGCTGGCCGGCGCCGCCGTTCTCGCCACCGGTTCAGCCGCGCTCGCCGCCGACGCTGGCGCCGACTCCAACACCGTCGAAGAGGTCAAGGTCACCGCCCGCTATCGCGAGGAGTCGGTGACCAAGGTGCCGGTGGCCATCAGCGTCGTGTCGGGCGACGCGGCCGCCGCCAAGAACCTCAACAACCTGCAGGACATCGCCTCGACGATCCCGACGGTCGACTTCCGCACCGGGGCCTCGAACAAGGACCGCACCGTCTTCATCCGCGGCGTCGGCACGATCACCACCTCGCCGGGCGTCGAGCCCTCGGTCTCGACCGTGATCGACGGCGTCGTGCTGTCGCGTCCGGGCCAGACGACGCTGGATCTGGTCGAACTGGAGCGCATCGAGGTGCTGCGCGGCCCGCAAGGCACGCTGTTCGGCAAGAACGCCTCGGCCGGGGTGGTCAACATCGTCAGCAAGAACCCGGGTCCCGACGCCCACGCCTTCGCCGAAGCCGCCTGGTACGAAGGCGACGAGTATCGCCTGAAGGCCGGCGTCTCCGGCCCGCTGATTGACGGCAAGCTGGGCGCCAGCCTGTCGATCCTGAAGAGCGGCTGGGACGGCAACGTCAAGAACGTCACCACTGGCCAGACGGTGAACGGCTACGACCGCTTCGGCGGCCGCGCCAAGATCGTCGCCACGCCCAGCGACGACCTGACCCTGACCTTCAGCGCCGACTTCAGCCGCTCGAACGAGGATCCGCCGACCGGCGTCTTCGCCTCAAGCGACCGCGTGGCCTATCCGACCAACGTCGTGACGGCGAACCCGACCCTGGTCGCGGCCCTGGCCGCCTCGGGGATCACCGCCGGCGCCAACAACACCAAGACCAATGCCGACGTCCGCAGTTTCGTCGAGGACCGCAACGGCGGCGTTTCGGCCCAGGCCGACTGGAAGGTCGGCGATTTCACGATCACCTCCATCAGCGGCTACCGCAGCTGGAAGAACCATCAGCGCCAGGACTTCGACCAACTGGCCGTGGCCACCGCGGCCATCCCGACCGCTTTCGACGACGGCAAGGTGGACTTCAGCCAGGTCTCGCAGGAGCTGCGCATCACCTCGCCCAAGGGCGGGCTGATCGACTACGTGGCAGGCCTCTACTACCTGAAGGCCGAGACCGACGAGGTCTATCGCCGCGACCTGACCCGCATCGTTTCGGGTTCGGCGGTCAGCGACTACGGTATCGCCCGCTACGGCACGCGCGGTGTGAACTACGCGATCTTCGGCGAAGGCAACATCAACTTCACGCCGAAGTTCCGCGCCATCCTCGGCGCGCGCGCGATCCGCGACGAGCTGAGCTACTACCACGACCGCCAGGCCACCACGACCGTGGCCCTGACCGGCATCCGTCCCAACCACACCAGCGCGGGTTCGCTGGAGAAGGACGGTTGGAGCGGCCGCGCCGGCCTGCAGTACGACGTGGCCGAGACGGTCAACGTCTATGCGACCTACTCGCGCGGCTACAAGGGCCCCGCCTACAACACCTATTTCAACATGCAGGCGATCGACGAGATCTCGCTTAAGCCCGAGACCTCGGACTCGTATGAAGCGGGCGTCAAGGGCACGGCCCTGGGCGGCCGCTTCGTCGGCGCCCTGGCGATCTTCAAGACCGACTACGAGAACTACCAGGCCAACTTCACCGACGTGGCCGGCACGCCGGCGGCGATCGTCAGTCGTCTGATCAACGCCGGTTCGGTGTCGAGCCAGGGCGTCGAAGGCGACTTCACCCTGCGTCCGGTTCAGGGCCTGAAGCTGGGCTTCTCGTTCGCCTACACCGACGCCACGGTCGAGCACTTCAACTGCCCGAGCGGCGCGGCCAGCAGCTGCAACATCGACGGCCAGCCGCTGCCCTTCGCCCCGAAGTGGAAGACCTATACCGACGTCGAGTACCGCACCCGCCTGAACAGCGCCTTCGACGTGGTGCTGTCGACCGACTACGCCTGGAAGGACGACACCCAGTACTCGCTGGCCGAGACGCCCGACACCATCCAGAAAGCCTACGGTATCTGGAACGCGGGCGTCGGCCTGGTCGGCGTCGAGAACGGCTGGCAGGTGCGCGCGGTGGTCAAGAACATCGCCGACAAGTCGTACTCGCCGTACCTGGTCTATGGCGGCCTGGCCGGCGTGGTCCGCTACGTGCCGCGCGACAACGCCCGCTACTGGGGCCTGTCGGTGCGCAAGGAGTTCTAAGGGCCTCTCTCAACTTCCCGTCTTTCCCGCCCCTGTGGCGGGAACCCCTGGGTCCGCTCGCACGTGAAAGTGCGGCGGACCGCAGGCGGTCCGCTTCACTCGCGCCTGCGGCTGAGAGAGGGCTTCCCGCCACAGGGGCGGGAATGACGGGAGTAAGAGAGTTTCTCAGAACCCCAGCTCAGCCAGCGTCACCACCCGCTTCTCGCGGGCGCTGATCTCGGCGGCGGTTCCGATGGCCACGGCCATCAGGCCGTCGCGGGCGGTGACGGCGGGTGCTCCGCCGTCGCGGACCGCGTCGAGGAAGGCCCGCAGCTGATAGAAGGTCGAACCATGGTGGGTGCCCGCCTTCATCGCCGCCTCGTCGACCGGCACGTGCTCGCGGACCATCTTCTTGGGCGATCCCAGCGGTACGCGCGGGGCGAACACCAGGTCGCCAGGCGGGATCAGGGCTTCCAGCCGGGCTTCCGAGCCCGTCGCGGTCAGGGTCTCCTGCTCCTCGACGCCTTCTGCGAACATGCAGAGGTCCAGCATGGCCCGCACGCCGTTGTCGAAGTCGACGACCGTGTAGCTGTTGTCGATGATGTCCGGCGTCCGGCCGTCGTAGCGTTCGTCCAGGTGGTTGACGTCCATGGCCCCCGAACAGAACACCGACACCGGCTCGGCCTTCACGATCAGGCGCATCAGGTCGAAGAAGTGGCAGCACTTCTCGACCATGGTGCCGCCGGTGTTGGCCGAGAACCGGTTCCAGTCGCCCACCTTGACCAGGAACGGAAAGCGGTGCTCGCGGATCGACAGCATGGCCAGTCTGCCGATGTCGCCGGCGTGGACGCGTCGGATGAACTCGGCGGCCGGCGGCATGAAGCGGTATTCCATCGCCGTCCAGAACAGGGCACCGGTCTTGGCGGTGCGGGCATCGGCGGTCTCGGCGGCCCAGCGGGCGTCGGCCAGGTCGCTGCACAGCGGCTTCTCGCAGAGGATCGCCACGTCGGTCGCCAACGCCGCCTCCAGCACCTTGCGGTGGGTGAAGTTGGGCGAGACGATGATCACCGCGTCGAGTTCGACCTTGGCCAGCATCTCGGCGCCGTCGGCGAAGGCCTGGACGTCCTTGGCCTTGTCGCCCAGGGTCATCCGCGCCCAGTCCAGCGAGCCGGGCGTCGGATCGGCGATGGCCGCCACGCGGGCGTCCGGCATCAGTTCGAGGTTGCGCAGATGCTCGTTGCCCATCATGCCGACCCCGATCAGACCGACCTTGAGCTTCTCAACCATCTTCAAATCCCCCGAACTGAAAGCATGTACCCATGAGTGAGAGCCGCCAGTCACACGAACCCCGTCCGCTCGGCAAGAGCGGTATTTCCGTTTCTCCGCTGGCCTGGGGAATGTGGCGTTTCAAGGGGGAATCCGTCGCCGACGCCCGCCTGCTGGTCGAGACCGCGCTGGAAAGCGGGATCACCCTTCTGGACACCGCCGATGTCTACGGCGCCGACACGCCCTATGGCTTCGGTTCCTCGGAGGTGCTGCTCGGCAAGGTGCTGCGCGACGCCCCGCACCTGCGCGAGAAGTTCGTGCTGGCCTCCAAGGGCGGCATCATCCTGGGCGTGCCCTACGACTCCAGCGCCGACTATCTGGTCGCCGCCTGCGAGGCCTCGCTGCAGCGCCTGGGCGTCGAGAAGATCGACCTCTACCAGATCCACCGCCCCGATGTTCTGGCCCATCCGGCCGAGATCGCCGCGGCGCTGGTGAAGCTGCGCGAGCAGGGCAAGATCGACGCCGTGGGCGTGTCGAACTACCTGCCAAGCCAGGTGGCCGCCCTGCAGGCGCACCTGCCGTTCCCGTTGGCCAGCATCCAGCCGGAGTTCTCGCCGTTGGCCATCGAACCACTGTCGGACGGCGTGCTCGACCAGGCGCTTGAACGTGATCTGGCCGTGCTGGCCTGGTCGCCGCTGGGCGGCGGCCGGCTGGTGGGGCAGGGGACCGACGATCGCGGCCGCGCCGTGATCGAGGCCCTCGACGTCATCGCCCGCGAGCAGCTCGTCGACCGCGCCGCCGTCGCGCTCGCCTGGATCATGGCTCACCCGTCGCGGCCGATCCCGATCGTCGGCTCGCAGACGCCCGAGCGGATCAAGGCCTCGGCCGACGCGCTTCGCGTGAAGCTGAGCCGCACCCAGTGGTACGCCATCCTGACCGCCAGCCGCGGAGTTCCCCTGCCGTGAGCGCCCTGCCTCCCTGTGAAGTCTCGTGGTTCTCGGCGCTGTGCGATGACGACTACGAGTTCCTCGGCGTTCCGGATCCGGCGCTGAAGGCCTCCTACGCCCACTGCCGCGACATCGCCCTGGCGGCCGAGAGCGGCGGGTTCGACAACCTGCTGCTGCCGTCGGGCTACAACCTCGGCATCGAGGGCGTGGCCTTCGCCGGCGGCCTGGCGCCGATCCTGCGCAAGCTGAAGCTGCTCCTGGCCATCCGCTGCGGCGAGATGTGGCCGCCGCAGCTGGCCCGCCAGATCGCCACCCTGGACCAGATGCTGGAGGGGCGCCTGACCCTCAACATCATCTCCAGCGACCTGCCGGGCGAGACCCTGGCCTCCGGGCCGCGCTATGCCCGCACGCTTGAAGCGATGCAGATCCTGCGGTCCCTGCTCAATGGCGAGAGCATCGATTTCCAGGGCGAGTTCTACAAGCTGAAGCTCGATCCGCCGCGCCTGCGCACGGTCTCGGGCAAGTGTCCGCCGTTCTATTTCGGCGGCCTGTCGCACGAGGCCCGCGAGGTCGCAGCCCAAGCCGCCGACGTCTACCTGATGTGGCCCGACCGCATGGAGGTGGTGAAGGAGACCATCGAGGACCTGCGCGCCCGCGCCGCCGCCCATGGCCGCACCCTTCGCTTCGGCTACCGCGTGCACGTGGTGGTGCGCGAGACCGAGCAAGAGGCGAGGGCGGCCGCCGACCGGCTGCTGTCCAAGCTGGACGCCAAGGAAGGCGAGGCCATCCGCGCCAAGTCGCTGGATGCGGCCTCGTTCGGCGTGCGCCGCCAGGCTGAACTGCGCGAGGCCTCGGCCGGCGACGGCTATGTCGAGGACAATCTCTGGACCGGCATCGGTCGGGCGCGGTCGGGCTGCGGCGCGGCTATCGTCGGCGATCCCGACCAGGTGCTGGCCAAGATCAACGCCTATCGCGAGATCGGGCTCGAGGCCTTCATCCTGTCGGGCTACCCGCACATCGCCGAAGCGGACCTCTTCGCCCGCCACGTGCTGCCGCGCCTGGACCATAGGCCGCTGTTCGGCTGAGGATCGTCCGGTTGCGGATCGCTTGACCGTTGTCGCCCGCCGGGCGCCCCTCGCGTGGGCGTTCGGCGGCGAAGCGGCATGTAGACGGCTCGGACCCTTGACCTGTGGAGCGCAGGGCGATGGACTTGCCTCGTCGCGCCCAAGGCGAGTGGTGCGCCATCGCAGATTTCGATCTCCAACCGCGTCTGACTTTTCAGAAAGAAGTCGGCCGTCGAAGTCGTGGTGCGCGATCAGTCAAGAACTGGTCAGGTTGCATATTAAATCATCTCGTTTGTGTGGCTCGGGAACACGGAGAAAAGTGGGCTGAGTAAATGGCGATTTCTGTTTTTTGACCTGGGGTCGGGAGTCAGGCTCGCCGGGTCAACAGCAGGGGATAGCCATGACCAAAGCCCATTCGAAACCCGACGTCGCACCGCGCTGGAAGCTGGCCTTGATGGCCGCCAGCGTGCTTTGCGGCGCCTCGCCGGCCCTGGCCCAGGAGAGCGCGCCTGAAGAGGTCGACGCCGTCGTGGTCACCGGCCGTCGCGTCTCGGAGGCCAGCGTGGCGATCGGCACGGACCAAGCCACGGCGACGGTGTCGATCACCCGCGAGGCGCTGCTGTCGGCCCCGGCCGGCGTCACCGGCCTGAAGATGCTGGAGAGCCTGCCAGGCTTCAACGTCCAGGCTAACGACGCGCTGGGCATGTACGAGTTCGGCAACTCGGTCTCGGTGCGGGCCTTCAATTTCCAGCAGATCGGCTTCCTGCTCGACGGCATCCCGATGGGCCGCAGCGACCAGTTTGGCGGCAGCCCGATCTATCGCTATGTCGACAACGAGAACCTGGCCCGCGTGCAGGCCTCGGCCGGGGCCGGCGACGTGGCCCTGCCCAGCTACGCCTCGTTGGGTCCGATCGTCGACTACTTCACCAAGACGCCCGACGCCGAGGCCGGCGGTTCGGCCAGCCAGACCTGGGGCGAGGACAATCTGCTGCGCAGCTTCCTGCGCCTGGAAAGCGGCAAGGTGGGCAACTTCTCGGGCTATGTGGCCGGTTCGTGGGTCAAGGGCGACCTGTGGCGCGGCCCCGGCACGATCAAACGCGAGCACTACGAGGGCAAGATCGACTACGCCTTCGAGAGCGGCGGGAACCTGACGTTCCAGACCGTGCACAACGACTATTACGACTACGACTCTCCGTCGATCACCAAGGCCCAGTACCTGGGCACGGCGGGCGACGCCTTCGGCCGTTCGGGGCGCGACTTCGCCTACCT
The DNA here is from genome assembly GCF_059415745.1 of Caulobacter sp. GW821-FHT10A10. NCBI lineage: Bacteria > Pseudomonadati > Pseudomonadota > Alphaproteobacteria > Caulobacterales > Caulobacteraceae > Caulobacter > Caulobacter sp. GW821-FHT10A10. The sequence goes on from NZ_JBWKNV010000009.1 coordinate 212,509, forward strand.
CGGATACGTGCCCAGCCTGGCGGAGACCACGACTGGAGTTAAGTATTCGAACGCGCTCTACAACCAGTACTACAAGTTCGCGGTCAACGCCCGGCAGGACCACCTCTACGGTCTGTCGCTGAACAAGCCGATCGGCGAGAACTTCGAGATCCGCTCGACCGCCTATTACGAGGACAAGGGCGGCTACGGCGTCTCGCCGGAGGCCTACGCCACCTCGCTGGCCAGCTACAACGCCGAGAAGGCCTATGTCTCGGGCCTGACCGCGCCGAAGGGCCTGCAATACGGCCTGTCGGGCGTCGACGGCATCCGCAAGGGCGTCACGGTCGGCGGGACCTGGAGGACAGGCGCCCACACCGTGCAGGCGGGCGTCTGGCTGGAGAAGGACGACTACCACCGGACCCAGGCGCGCTATAACACCGTCAACGGCGATCCGGACGGCACGCCGCTGCTGAACGAGCCGGTGCACCTGCAGCGCAACTACGTCTCGACCCGCGAGACGACGCAGTTCTTCCTCAAGGACACGATCAAGCTGCTCGACGACCGCCTGAAGGTCGAGGTCGGTTTCAAGTCGACCGACATCGACTACAAGATCAGCGGCTATCGCAATCCGGCCGACTACATCGCCCAGCGCAAGCCGACGATCACCGACAACTGGAAGGACGGCTTCCTGCCGCAGGTGGGCCTGGTCTATTCGATCAACAGCCGCGACCAGGTGTTCGCCTCCTATTCGGAGAACCTGGCCCTGCCGCGCGGCGCCGACGACATCTTCTCGGCGGCCAGCCCCAGCGTGCCCGGACCTGAGCCGGAAACCTCGCAGAACCTGGAACTAGGCTATCGCGCCAACCGCGCGACGTTCAACGCCTCTGTGGTGGTCTACTACACCGCCTTCGACAACCGGCTGCAGTCCTACGCTTCGGTGGTGCCGGGCAGCACGACGACCGAGACCTTCTATCAGAACGTCGGGGCGGTCGAGGCGCACGGGGCCGAGTTCAGCGGCCAGTGGAAGCCCGAGCTGCTGGGCGGCAAGATCTATTTCAACACCAACCTGTCGTACAACCGCGCCGAGTTCGAGAACAACTTCGGGACCAACGCCATCGCCGGCAACACCCTGCCGGACTTCCCGACCTGGCTGTTCCAGGGCGGGGTGACCTGGGAGCCGGTCGACTGGGCCGTGGTCAACGTCTCGGCCCGCCATCTCAGCGACCGCTACACCAACATGACCAACACCGAGAAGACCGACGGCTACACCATCTGGAACGCCTATGTGGATCTCGGCGACGGCTTCGGCGTCGGGCCGCTGAAGCAGGTCAAGGCCCGCATCAACGTCGACAACATCTTCGACGAGGACTACCTCGGCACGATCAGCACCACGGTGAACACCGCGGCGACCTTCCGGCCGGGCTCGCACCGGACCTTCCAGGTCACGCTGTCGGCCGACTTCTGATCAAAGAAAACGCCGCGGGCTGAGCCCGCGGCGTCCTCTTGTTCGAACTGACGACTGCAATCAGGCCTTCGGCGCGGCCTTGTGCAGCCGGCGGCGGCGATCGATGGTCAGGGCGATCAGGGTCGCGACCGCGCCGGAGGCGAGGTAGAGCCCGATGGCCGGCAGGCCCCAGAAGCTGGCCAGGGCCAGGGCGGCCAGCGGCGCGAAGCCCGCGCCGATCAGCCACGACAGGTCCGAGGTCAGGGCCGCGCCGCTGTAGCGGAACTTGCGCAGGAAGCCCGAGCTGACCGCGCCCGAGGCCTGGCCGAACGACAGGCCCAGGATCGCGAAGCCGACGACGACATAGACGGTCTGGCCCAGGCTGCCGGCGTCCAGCAGCCACGGGGCCGCCAGGCTGAAGATCCCGATCAGCACAGCCGACAGCGCCAGCTGGTTCTGGCGGCTGATGCGGTCGGCGATCCAGCCTGAGGCCATGATCCCGACCACGCCGACCAGGGCGCCGGCCAGTTCGATGCGCAGGAAGTTCAGCGCCTCGCCGCCGTCGTCGTGCAGGCTGACCCACGACAGCGGGAACACCGTCACCAGGTGGAACATGGCGAAGGTGGCCAGCGGGGCGAAGGCGCCGATGATCACGTTGGACCCTTGCGCCTTCATCAGGCTGGTCAGAGGAACGGGGCTCAGCTGGCCCTTCTCGAACAGCTTGCCGAACTCCTCGGTGGCGACGATCCGCAGGCGGGCGAACAGGGCCACGACGTTGATCGCGAAGGCCGCGAAGAACGGGTAGCGCCAGCCCCAGTCGAGGAAGTCGGCCGAGCCCAGGCTGGCGACGAAGTAGGCGAAGAGGCCGCTGGCCAGCATGAAGCCGAACGGCGCGCCCAACTGCGGGATCATCGCGTACCAGCCGCGCTTCTTCTCCGGCGCGTTCAGCGCCAGCAGCGAGGCCATCCCATCCCAGGCGCCAGCCAGGGCCAGGCCCTGGCCGATACGGAAGGCCGCCAGGGCCCAGATCGCGGCGGCGCCGGCCGTGGCGTAGCCCGGCAGGAAGCTCATCGCGGCCGTCGAGCCGCCCAGCAGGAAGAGGGCGATGGTCAGCTTCACGCCGCGGCCATAGTTGCGGTCGATCGCGCCGAAGATCGCCGAGCCGATCGGGCGGGCCACGAAGGCCAGCGAGAAGATCGCGAACGAGCACAGGACGCCCGTCAGCCGGTCCACGAACGGAAAGAAGAGGTGAGGGAACACCAGCACCGAAGCGATGGCGTAGACGAAGAAGTCGAAGAACTCCGAGGTTCGCCCGATGATCACGCCGATGGCGATTTCGCCCGGGCGGACGCCCTTGTGGTCGGCGTGCAATCGCCGCGCGTCGCGCTCGAGGCCCGATGACGTCGGCAGTGCGAAATCCTGATTCATGCAGCTACGCGCCTTGTTCCTGTTGTTCCGTCCCAAACTCTTTTCAGCCGCCTTGCCGACGGTCTGAACGAGAGCATGAGACCAACTGCCCCGTTCTGGCAAACGCCTTGATGCGCCTTCGGCTCCTCATTTTCGTGCTGCACTGCGGCGCCTAGGACAAATGGTCCAATGTCGCGCCCCTGTGCGTTAGACTATCGCGCCGGCCAATGCGTCCGAAGTCCAGGTTCCCCATGATTCCGAGTCCATTGAAGAAGCTCGCCCTGCTGCCCCTGCTGCTCGCCCTGAGCGGCTGCGACTGGGTCGTGATGAACCCGTCGGGCGACATCGCCACGCAGCAGCGTGACCTGATCGTCCTGTCGACCGTGCTGATGCTCGTCATCATCGTGCCGGTCATCTTCCTGACCCTGTTCTTCGCCTGGAAGTACCGGCAGTCGAACACGACGGCCAAGTACGACCCCGACTGGCACCACTCGACCAAGCTCGAGATCGTGATCTGGGCCGCGCCGCTGGTGATCATCATGATCCTGGGCGCCGTCACCTGGACCAGCACCCACCTGCTCGACCCGTACCGTCCGCTCGACCGCCTGGCTCCGGGCCGCACGGCCGAGGGCGTCAAGCCGCTGAAGGTCCAGGTCGTCGCCCTCGATTGGAAGTGGCTGTTCATCTATCCCGAGCTGGGCGTCGCCACGGTCAACGAACTGGCAGCCCCGGTCGACACCCCGATCGACTTCGACCTGACCGCCTCGTCGGTGATGAACTCGTTCTACGTGCCCGCCCTGGCCGGCCAGATCTACGCCATGCCCGGCATGCGTACGAAGCTGCACGCCGTGATCAACAAGCCGGGCGTGTTCGACGGCTTCTCGGCCAACTACAGCGGCGAGGGCTTCTCGCACATGCGCTTCAAGTTCCACGGCATGAGCAAGGCGGAGTTCGACAAGTGGGCCGCCGACGTCCGCAAGAGCAACGACCGCCTCGACGGTACGCGCTACCTCGTGCTGGAAAAGCCGAGCGAAAAGGTGCCGCCGCAACGCTTCGCCTCGGTCGAGGCCGGCCTGTTCGACAAGGCGGTCAACCGCTGCGTCGAGCCGGGCAAGATGTGCCAGCACGACATGATGGCCATCGACAAGGCCGGCGGCCTCGGCATGGCCGGGACCACCAACGTCACCACCCTCGAATACGACAAGCGGGTTCGGCGCGGGGAGGGCGGCATCCGCTCGTTCGTCGCCGCGCTCTGCGCCCCCAAGTCCGCGCCCGCCGAAGCGCGCTGATCAAAGCCTAGAGATCATCATGTCCCCGGACCTCGTAAAAACGATCTTCGGCCGTCTCACATGGGACGCCATTCCCTTCCACGAGCCGATCCTGCTCGGCACGTTCGCCATGGTCGCGCTGGGCGGTATCACCGTCCTGGCCGCCCTGACCTACTTCAAGGTCTGGGGCTATCTGTGGCGTGAGTGGCTGACCAGCGTCGACCACAAGAAGATCGGGGTGATGTACATCATCCTGGCCATCATCATGCTGCTGCGCGGCTTCGCCGACGCCCTGATGATGCGCGCGCAACAGGCTATCGCTTTCGGCGACGCCGCCGGCTACCTGCCGCCGCACCACTACGACCAGGTCTTCACCGCCCACGGCGTGATCATGATCTTCTTCGTGGCGATGCCGCTGATCACCGGCCTGATGAACCTCGTCGTGCCGCTGCAGATCGGCGCCCGCGACGTGGCCTTCCCGTTCCTGAACAACTTCAGCTTCTGGATGACGGTCGGCGGCGCGGTGACGGTGATGCTGTCGCTGTTCGTCGGCGAGTTCGCCCGCACCGGTTGGCTGGCTTATCCGCCGCTCTCTAATTTGGCGTACAGTCCAGATGTCGGGGTAGACTACTACATCTGGTCGCTGCAGATCGCCGGCGTCGGCACCACCCTGTCGGGCATCAACCTGATCGTGACCATCGTGAAGATGCGCGCGCCGGGCATGAGCCTGATGAAGATGCCGGTGTTCACGTGGACCTCGCTCTGCAGCAACGTCCTGATCGTCGCCAGCTTCCCGATCCTCACGGCCGTCCTGGCCCTGCTGACCGCCGACCGCTACCTGCACACCAACTTCTTCACGAACGACTTCGGCGGCAACCCGATGATGTACGTGAACCTGATCTGGATCTGGGGTCACCCCGAGGTCTACATCCTGGTGCTGCCGGCCTTCGGCGTGTTCTCGGAAGTCGTTTCGACCTTCTGCGGCAAGCGCCTGTTCGGCTACAGCTCGATGGTCTACGCCACGGTCGTCATCACGATCCTGTCGTACATCGTGTGGCTGCACCACTTCTTCACCATGGGCTCGGGCGCCAGCGTGAACTCGTTCTTCGGGATCACGACCATGATCATCTCGATCCCGACAGGGGCGAAGATCTTCAACTGGCTGTTCACGATGTACCGCGGCCGCATCCGCTTCGAGGTGCCGATGCTGTGGACCGTGGGCTTCATGGTCACCTTCGTCATCGGCGGCATGACCGGCGTGCTGCTGGCCGTCCCGCCCGCCGACTTCGTCCTGCACAACTCGCTGTTCCTGATCGCCCACTTCCACAACGTGATCATCGGCGGCGTCGTGTTCGGCATGTTCGCCGGCATCGTCTACTGGTTCCCCAAGGCCTTCGGCTTCAAGCTCGACCCGTTCTGGGGCAAGGTCTCGTTCTGGTTCTGGCAGATCGGCTTCTTCTTCGCCTTCATGCCGCTCTACGTGCTGGGCCTGATGGGCGTGACCCGCCGCATGAGCCACTTCGAGGATCACAGCCTGCAGATCTGGTTCGTGATCTCGGCCTTCGGCGCCGTGCTGATCCTGATTGGCATCATCGCCTTCGTTCTGCAGATGGTCGTCGGCTACCTGAAGCGCGAGCAACTGGCCGATCCGACCGGCGACCCCTGGGGCGGCCGTACGCTGGAGTGGTCGACCTCGTCGCCGCCGCCGGCCTACAACTTCGCCTTCACGCCGGTGATCCACGAGATCGACGCTTGGCACGACATGAAGCAGCGCGGCTACGTGCGTCCGACCACCGGGTTCATCCCGATCCACATGCCGAAGAACACCGGCGCGGGGATCATCCTGGCCGGCATCAGCATCGTCGTCGGCTTCGCGATGATCTGGCACATCTGGTGGCTGGCCGTGGCGTCGTTCGTCGCCCTGGTCGGCGGGGCCATCGCCCACACCTTCAACTTCAAGCGTGACTACTACATTCCGGCCGAGGAGGTCGTCCGCGTTGAGGACGCCCGCACCGAAGCCCTGCGGAGCCTCGCGTAACCATGGCCCACGCCCAGACCCTGACCGAAGCGGGCGAAACCCGCTTCCACCTGACCGAGGACCACCATCCGGAGAACGGGACCCTGCTGGGGTTCTGGATCTATCTGATGAGCGACTGCCTGATCTTCGCGGTCCTCTTCGCGTGCTACGCCGTGCTCGGCCGCAACTACGCGGCCGGCCCCTCGGGGGCGGATCTGTTCGATCTGCCCATCGTGGCGGTGAACACCGCGCTGCTGCTGTTCTCGTCGATCACCTATGGCTTCGCCATGCTCTCGGCCCAGGCCAAGAAGGCGCCGGCGACGCTGATCTGGCTGGCGATCACGGGCCTCTTCGGCCTCGGCTTCCTGTCGCTGGAACTCTATGAGTTCCATCACCTGATCCACGAGGGCGCCGGCCCGCAGCGCAGCGCGTTCCTGTCGTCGTTCTTCGTGCTCGTCGGCACCCACGGCCTGCACGTGACCTTCGGCATCATCTGGCTCGTCACGCTGATGACCCAGGTCGCCAAGCGCGGCCTCGGCGTCGAGATGAAGCGTCGCCTGATGTGCCTGTCGATGTTCTGGCACTTCCTCGACGTCATCTGGATCGGCGTCTTCTCGTTCGTCTACCTGCTCGGAGTCCTGAAATGAGCGCGGCCAGCCACGATGCGCACCACGCGCACGATGACCACGGTCATGACCACGATGGCGGCGCCCACGGCTCGCTGAAGGACTATGTCATCGGCTTCGTGCTGGCGGTGATCCTCACCGCCATCCCGTTCTGGCTGGTGATGGGCCACGTTCTGCCGAGCAACCAGATGACCGCCATCGCCGTCATGGGCCTGGCGATCATCCAGGTGCTGGTCCACATGATCTACTTCCTGCACATGAACTCGCGTTCGGAAGGCGGCTGGACCATGCTGGCCCTGGTGTTCACCCTCGTCGTCGTGGTGATCACGCTGTCGGGTTCGCTGTGGGTCATGCACAACCTCGACACCCACATGATGGCCCCGATGCCGCACGACATGCGGGAAGTCCCCTGATGAAGGCCCGCCGCGGCGGCGTCCGGACGATCGCCCTGGCCGGGCTCTGCCTGGCCTTCACCGCGATCTTCCTGGCGCTCTGCGGCTGGCAGGTCCAGCGCAGGGCCTGGAAGCTCGACCTGATCGCCCGGGTCGAGCAGCGCATCCACGCAGAGCCGACCCCGCCCCCCGGTCCCGACCGCTGGGCGGGGATCAGCCAGGCCTCCGACGGCTATCGCCGCGTACGCCTCACGGGTCGCTTCCTGCACGACCGCGAGACCCTGGTTCAGGCCGTCACCCGCGAAGGGCCCGGCTTCTGGGTCATGACCCCGCTTTCCACCGACCAAGGCTTCGACGTCCTGGTCAATCGCGGCTTCGTTTCCGCCGATCACCGTGCGCCCGGAACGCGCCTGGCCGCCCAGGCCGCCGGTCCGGTCAGCGTCGTCGGCCTCCTGCGCCTGACCGAGCCGCACGGCGGCTTCCTGCGCACGAACGACCCTGCCGGCGACCGCTGGTACTCCCGCGACGTCTTGGCCATCGCCAAGGCCAAGGGGCTTGGCCCCACAGCGCCCTATTTCGTCGACGCCGACGCCACGGCCAACCCCGGCGGCTGGCCGATCGGCGGCTTGACCGTGGTCAATTTCCCCAACAGCCACCTGGTCTACGCCCTGACCTGGTTCGGCCTGGCGCTGCTGACCGGCGGGGCGGCCGCCTATGTTCTGTTCGACGCGCGCCGGAACCGGGTTAAAGAGGCCCCATGACGCCGACCGCCCGCATCCTGATCGCCGGCATGTCGGGCTGGCTTTCAGGGGCGCGGGCCGCGGACAACGCGGCGAACCCCGCCGACGCCATCGCCCGGCAGAACATGCTGCAGTTGATCCACCTGCGCTGGATCGCCGTGGTCGGGCAGGTGGTCACCATCCTGGCGGTGCACTTCAGCCTCGGCTTCCAACTGCCCCTGGCGGCGATGATGCTGGTGCTGGCGGCGCTGGTGGTGCTGAACCTCGCCAGCCTGCTGCGCCTGAAGAGCGCCAAGCCGCTGGGTCCCTACGATCTCTTCTCGGCCCTGGCGCTGGACGCCCTGGCCCTGACCGCCCAGCTCTATTTCAGCGGCGGCGCGACCAACCCCTTCACGACCCTCTATCTGATGCACGTGATCCTGGGCGTCGTCCTGCTCGAGGTCTGGGCCACCTGGGCGATCGTGTTCCTGACCAGCTTCTGCTTCCTGATGCTGGTGGCCTTCAACCGTCCGGTCATCGCCACGGGGCTCAGCGACCAGGCCTTCTTCGGCCTGTTCATCATGGGCATGCTGATGGGCGTGGTGCTGGACGCGGTGCTGCTGGTGACCTTCGTCTCGCGCATCAACACCAACCTGCGTCGCCACGACGCCCACCTGGCCGAGTTGCGCCAGCGCGCGGCGGAAGAGACCCACATCGTCCGCATGGGCCTGCTGGCCTCCGGCGCCGCGCACGAACTGGGCACGCCGCTGGCGACGCTGGACGTCATCCTCAGCGACTGGCGGCGGATGAAGGTGTTCGCCAAGCATCCCGAGCTGGCCCAGGAGCTGGAGGACATGCGCGGCGAGGTCCAGCGCTGCAAGCAGATCGTCACCGGCGTCCTGCTGTCGGCCGGCGAGGCGCGCAGCGGCGAGGTTCGGGTCAGCACCCTCCGGGCCTTTATGGACGAGGTGGTGGCCGAGTGGCGCGCCACCCGCAACAGCGACGTCCTGACCTACGAGACCGATCTCGTCACGCCGACCTCGATCGTTGCGGAATCGACCCTCAAGCAGGTGATCCACAACGTGCTCGACAACGCGCTGGACGCCTCGCCCGAGGCGGTGCGGCTGCATGCGAGCGTCAGCGGGGGGCTGATCGTCATCGAGGTCGATGACGACGGCCCGGGCTTCGCGGCCGAGACGCTGGAGAACTTCGGCCAGCCCTACAACTCGACCAAGGGGCGGGCAGGGGGCGGCCTTGGACTGTTCCTGGTGGTCAACGTGCTGCGCAAGCTGGGCGGCGCGGTCGGCGCGGAGAACCGTCCCGAGGGCGGCGCCAGCGTCGTCCTGACCCTGCCGTTGGCCTCGCTGCAGATCCGGAGGCGTCATGCCCGCTGAGCGCAAGCTGATCATCGTCGAGGACGACGAGAAGTTCGCCGCCACCCTCAAGCGCTCGTTCGAGCGCCGGGGTTATGAGGTGGTGCATGTGCACGGCTTGGACGAGGCCCTGACGGCGCTGGAGACCTTCTCGCCGCGCTACGCCGTGGTCGACCTCAAGCTGGCCGGGGAGTCGGGCCTGGCCTGCGTTCAGGCGCTGATCGCCCGTGATCCGGACATGCTGATCGTGGTGTTGACCGGCTTCGCCAGCATCGCCACGGCGGTGGAAGCCATCAAGCTGGGCGCCTGTCACTACCTGGCCAAGCCCTCCAACACCGACGACATCGAGGCCGCCTTCGGCAAGCGCGAGGGCGACGCCGACGCGACGATCGGCGAACGCGCCACCTCGCTGAAGAACCTCGAGTGGGAGCGGATCCACCAGACCCTGGTGGAGACCGACTTCAACATCTCCGAGACCGCGCGGCGCCTCGGCATGCACCGCCGCACCCTGGCCCGGAAGCTGGAAAAGCGCCGGATCAACTGACGGCTTCGCGCTGTTCTCACTCTTGCTGCTCGTCTCGATCCGAGGCCCGCCGGGCCGTCGGGCTCGCTGCGTCATGGCCGCAAGTCGCCGAATGAGCGCTGAACTAAATTGGTCTAAATTGGTATAGGCAATATCACGGACCAAAAATGGGCTGAGATCTGAAAATTTGTTAGGACAAATGGTCCGCTCTGCCGTATGCCGTTTTCTCGAACCTGCGGACCAGCCACAGAGCTGGCGGCATCGAGGGAGTAAGACGAGTGCGACACATTCGGCGACGCGCGGGCGGCTTGGTTCTGGCCCTGCTGGTCTCGGCGGCTCTGCCCGTCGGCGTCATGGCCCAACCGAGCGGGCAGGGGCCTGTTCTGGTCGGCGGCGCGGATCTGGCGGCCATGCGCAGCGAAGGCGAGCGCTATCCGATGTTCGCCGCCGAACTGAAGCGGGTGCGCAAGGAGGTCGACGCGGCCATGAAGGCCGGCATCGACGTGCCCGTGCCCAAGGATCCGGGCGGCGGCCGCACCCACGAGCAGCACAAGCGCAACTACATGGCCATCTACGGCGCGGGCATGCTGTACCGCGCCACGGGCGACAAGGCCTATGCCGGCTACGCCCGCCGCATGCTGCTGGAATACGCCAAGCTCTATCCGACGCTCGGCCTACATCCGGCCGCCAAGAACAATTCCGCCGGCAAGCTGTTCTGGCAGAGCCTGAACGATGCGGTCTGGGTGGTCTATTCGATCCAGGGCTACGACGCGATCCGCGACACCCTCAGCGACGCCGATCGGAAGACCATCGACGACGGCGTCTTCCGGCCGATGGCCAAGTTCATCGCCGACGACCAGCCGCAGGTCTTCGACATCATCCACAACCACGCCACCTGGGCCTGCGCCGCCGTCGGCATGACCGGCTATGTGCTGCGCGACCAGGTGATGGTGGAAAAGGCCCTGAAGGGCACAGACCGCACGGGCAAGGTCGGCTTCCTCAAGCAGATCGACGAGCTGTTCTCGCCGGACGGCTACTACGCCGAGGGGCCGTATTATCAGCGCTACGCCCTGCAGCCGTTCGTGCTGTTCGCCCACGCGATCAACGAGAACGAGCCGCAGCGGAAGATCTTCGAGTATCGCGGCGGCGTGCTGACCAAGGCGGTCCGCGCGGCGGTGCAGCTGACCTATGACGGCTACTTCTTCCCGTTCAACGACGCCCTGCTGGAAAAGAGCCTCAAGACCGACGAGCTCTACCAGTCGGTGGCCATCGCCTATGGCGCGACCAAGGATCCGTCGCTGCTGTCGATCGCCCGCTGGCAGGGCCGCACGACCCTGACGCCGGACGGCCTGGCCGTGGCCCGCGACCTGGCGGCCGGCAAGGAAAAGCCGTTCCCCTACGCCTCTATGCTGTTCCGCGACGGTCCGAACGGCGACCAGGGCGCGATCGCCGTCATGCGCGCCGGTCCGGGCGACGAGGACGAGGTCGTGGCGGTCAAGAACACCGCCCAGGGCATGGGGCACGGCCACTACGACAAGCTGAACTGGATCCTCTACGACGCTGGCCGGGCGATCGTCACCGACTACGGCGCGGCCCGCTTCCTCAACATCGAGGCCAAGGACGGCGGCCGCTACCTCAAGGAAAACGAGACCTGGGCCAAGCAGACCGTGGCCCACAACACCCTGGTGGTGAACGAGACCAGCCAGTTCGACGGCAAGGTCAAGGTCGCCAACACCCTGGCGCCCAGGCAGGTCTTCTTCTCCGCCGAGGGGACGGCGAAGATCAGCACGGCCGAGATGGCCGGCGCCTGGCCGGGCGTGACCTTCCGCCGCTCGATCGTGCAGATCGACGTCGGCGGCAAGGGCCCGCCGCTGGTGCTCGACCTCTTGAAGGTGCACGGCGAAAAGCCGGCCCAGTACGACTTGCCGCTGCACTTTTCCGGCCACATCATCGACGCCGGTTTCCCGCTGAAGCAGAACCTCGCCGAGCGCCCGGTGCTGGGCAAGGACGACGGCTACCAGCACCTTTGGGTCGACGCGACCGGAACGCCCGACGCCGCCAACGCCCGCCTGACCTGGATCAACGGCGAGCGCTTCTACACTTGGCGCATGCTGCCGCCGGCCGGGGCCGAGGTGATCCTGGGCGAAAGCGGCGCCAACGATCCGAAGTTCAACCTTCGCCGCGAGCCGGTGCTGATCCAGCGGGTGAAGGGCGCGACCGATGCGACCTTCGTCGGCGTGCTCGAGCCGCACGGCGCCTACGACCCGTCGGCGGAGACCACCGAAGGCAGCACCAGCCGCATCGAGGCCCTGCGCCACGTAAGGACGGCCGACGCCGACGTCGTCACCATCGTCCTGGCCGGCGGCCGTACGATCGTCCTGGCCATCGCCGACAGCGCCGAGCCCGGCGCCGCCCATAAGGCCACCGTCGACGGCGCGCCCTTCAGCTGGAAGGGCCACTTCGGCCGCTTCGACGGCGAGGACATCGGCCAATGAGGGGCGGGCTTCGCTGGCTGATCGTCAGCCTCGTCGGGCTGGCGACCGTCATCAACTACATCGACCGCAACGCCCTGGCCGTGATGTGGCCGGCCGTGTCGAAGGACATCGGCGCCGACAAGGCCGACTACGCCCTGCTGGTGACCATCTTCATGGTCGCCTACGCCTTCGGCCAGTCGCTGTTCGGCAAGGTGTTCGACGTCATCGGCACCCGCATGGGCTTCGCCGTCTCGATCCTGGTCTGGTCGCTGTCGATCGCCGCCCACAGTCTGGTGCGGTCGCTCGGCCTCCTGGCCCTGCTGCGCGTGACGCTGGGGATTTCCGAGGCCGGCAACTGGCCGGGCGCGGTCAAGGCCAACGCCCTGTGGTTCCCGCCGCGCGAACGCGCCCTGGCGCAGGGGATCTTCAACTCCGGCGCGGCGATCGGGGCGATCATCTCCGCGCCGCTGGTGGCCCTGCTGTTCGAGCTTTTGGGCTGGCGGGCGACCTTTCTGGTGGTTGGGGTGCTGGGCTTCCTGTGGTTGCTGCCGTGGCTCTTCATCTACCGCGCCGACCCCGGCGCCCATCCGTGGCTCAGCGAGGCCGAGCGCGCTCACATCGCCGATCGCGGCGAGGCGAGCGCGAAGGCCGGCTGGTCGCCGACCCTGCGCCAACTGCTGCGCCAGAAGCAGAGCTGGGCGATCATCGTCTCGCGCTTCTTCCTCGACCCGGTCTGGTGGCTGTTCGTCTCCTGGCTGCCGATCTACCTGGCGGAAAGCTTCGGCTTCGACGTGCGCAAGATCGGCCTGTTCGCCTGGGTGCCGTTCGTCGGCGCCATGCTGGGCAGCCTCGGCGGCGGCTGGCTGTCGGGGGCGCTGATCCGGCGCGGGTGGAAGACGCTCAGCGCCCGGCGCTTCGCGGTGACCCTGGGCGGCGTGATCATGCTGCCGGCCCTGCTGCTGACGGCCCGAGCGGCCGATCCGCTGACCGCCGTGCTGCTGATCGCCGTGATCCTGTTCGGCTTCCAGGTGGCCATCAACAACATCCAGACCCTGCCCAGCGACTATTACGGCGGCGGGGCCGTGGGCACGATCGCCGGCGTCGGCGGCACCGCCGCGGTGGCCGGCACCCTGGTCACCACCTGGCTGGTGCCGGTCATGACCCGGCACGGTTACGCCCCGATCTTCGTCCTGGCGGCGGCCATCGTGCCGCTGGGCGTCATCGCTCTCTGGCTGCTGGGCGGGCGCGAAAGCCCCGTGCCGGCGCCGGCTTCCGACATTCAGTAAAAGAGGGGACCCCATGAGGTTCAAGGACAAGGTCGCGCTGGTCACCGGCGGCGGCCGCGACATCGGCCGCGAGGTCTCGCTGCGGCTGGCCGCCGAAGGCGCGACCGTGGTGGTGAACTATCGCGGCGACGAAGCCTCGGCCCAAGAGACGGCTGCGCGCATCGAGGCGGCCGGCGGCAAGGCGGTGCTGCACCGCGCCGACGTCACCGACGCGGCCGAGGTCGCCGCCCTGGTGGCCGCCGCGGCCGGCGTGACCGGCAAGATCGACATTCTCGTCAACCTCGCCGGCGGCATGGTCGCCCGCAAGAGCCTGGCCGAGATGGACGAGGCCTTCTTCGACCAGGTCATGACCCTGAACCTGAAGTCAGCCTTCCTGGTGACCAAGGCGGCCCTGCCGCACATCCCGGACGGGGCGGCGATCATCAACATCGCCTCGCTGGCCGGCCGCGACGGCGGCGGCCCCGGGGCCAGCGTCTACGCCGCCTCCAAGGGCGCGCTGATGACCCTGACCCGCGGCTGGGCCAAGGAACTGGGACCGCGCGGCATTCGCGTCAACGCCCTATGTCCGGGCCTGATCGGCACCAGCTTCCACGACATCTTCTCCAAGCCCGAAGGCCGCGCGGCCGTCGCCGGCAACACCCCGCTGCGTCGCGAGGGCGCGCCCGAGGAAGTGGCCGCCGCAGTGGCCTTCCTGGCCTCGCAGGACGCCTCGTTCCTGGCCGGGGTCAATCTCGACATCAACGGCGGGCTGGCCTTCTCGTAAGGCCGGCCGCGACGGCAAAGACAAGGAGGGAGGATCCAATGAAAATCAGAACCGCGATGCTCGCGGCCCTGGTCCTGGCGGCGGCTCCGGCCGCCGTCCTGGCCCAGCCGCCCGGCCCGCAGAAGGATCGTGAGCCGCGCACCGACGCCGCCCAGATCAAGCCCTACAAGATCATCCTGGTGGGCGACTCCACCATGGCCCCGGGCAGCGGCTGGGCCTCGGCCTTCTGCGACTATCACGTCAAGTCGTCGCTGAACTGCCTGAACCTCGGCCGGGGCGGGCGCTCGACTCGCAGCTACCGCGCCGAGGGCTCGTGGGACATCGCGCTGAACGAAGCGCGGGTGAAGGGCTACGCCGCCACCTACGTGCTGATCCAGTTCGCCCACAACGACCAGTCGTCCAAGGGCGAGCGCTGGACCGACATGACCACCGAATTCCCGGCCAACCTGAAGCGGTTCGTCGAGGAGGTCAGAGCGGCCGGCGCCGAGCCGGTGCTGCTGACGCCTCTGACCCGCCGCGAGTTCGCCGGCGGCCAGCTGAAGAACACGCTGGAGCCCTGGTCGGAGGAGGTGCGCAAGGTCGCCGCCGAGACCAAGACGCCGCTGGTGGACCTCAACAAGTCCAGCGCCGCCGTCGTGCGCAAGCTGGGCGCCGTCGACTCCATGAAGCTGGCCCAGGCCGAACCGCTGGAGAACGAGGTCGCAGCCGCCAATGCCGGCACGACCCTGCCACCACGCGCAGCCGAGGAGGCGCGCCAGCCCGACGTCCCGACGACCGAGACCGGGCCGCGCGGGCAGTTGGTGCGCAAGTTCGACTACACCCATGTCGGCGAGACCGGCGCGCGGGTGTTCGCCCGGCTTGTCGCCAACGACCTGGCCGCTGCCGTGCCGGCGCTGCGCAGCCAACTGGTTCCTTAAGCCGAGGAGGATGCGGAAGCGGCCTCGCGCCACGGCCCTGGCCGGGGTCGCTTCCGCGCGCCTGTCTGGAGAAAATTGGTATACATATGGTCCGGTTCAGATTGGCCTGAATATTTCTAAAATTGGTCCGAGAATCCGCCTTGACGCACCTGCGGTGAGGTCGCACGGTTCCGGCATAAGAAAAGAAGGGGAGGGAGCAAACATGCACGTCGCCAATACTCCGCGCAGCCAGTCGCGGTTCGCGGTCCTGCGGTCGGTCCTGAGCTGCGGCGTCGCCGCCTCGGCCATCGCGTTCGCCGCCGGCGCTTCGGCCCAGGAGGCGGTCGCCACCGCGCCGGCCGACCAGCCGATCACCGACAATTCGGTCGACGAGGTGGTGGTCAGCGCCGTCCGCCAGACCATGCAGAACTCGATCGCGGTGAAGCGCGACACGACGGCCATCGTCGACGCCCTGTCGGCCAACGAGATCGGCGACCTGCCGGGGCAGTCGATCGGCGAAGCGATCATGACCATCACCGGCGCCACCGCCGACCGCGGCAACTACGGCCCGACGGAAGTGTCGCTGCGGGGCCTGGGCTCGTTCCTGTCGGCCACCACCTTCAACGGCCGCGAGGCCTCGAACGGCAGCGGCGACCGCGCCGTCAACTTCGGCCAGTTCCCGTCCGAGCTGTTCAACGGCATCAAGATCTACAAGTCGCAGCAGGCCGACCTGATCGAGGGCGGCGTCGCCGGCACGATCGAGATGGAGACCAAGAAGCCGCTCGACTACGGCAAGCGGCTGGCCCAGGTGGAGCTGAAGGGCAACTACAATCCCTACCAGAAGCGGATCACCGGCTCCGATCCCTGGGGCTGGCGCGGCACCGCCAGCTATGTCGACCAGTACGAGTTGGGCAAGCTGGGCGATGTCGGGATTTCATTGGGCATCCAGCGCAACCAGGTCGACGACCCGGCCGAGTCCTACGTGGCGTCGAACACCTGGGTGGCCTGCAACCCCAGCATCGTCAGCACCGGCAACTGCACCGAGGTGAGCCGCGCCCAGGCCGCCGCCGGCACGCCGTTCTACCTGACGCCCAACTCGATGACCTATCGCCAGCTGACCGCCAAGGAAAAGCGCGACGCCTTCTTCGGCGCTCTGCAATGGCAGCCCAACGACCGCTTCGACGCCAATTTCGACGTCGAATATTCCAAGCGGAACTACCAGGAAGACCGCCACGACCTGGGTCTGGCCGAGACCCGCTACAACCTGCACAACGTGCAGTACGACGATGACGGCCGGCTGCTCTACGCCGAGGGCTCGAGCACGCTGCAGTCGGTCTCGACCCTGTTCCAGCGGGAAGAGGAATATATCGGCGGCGGCGGCAATTTCGAGTTCGAGGCCACCGATCGTCTGACCCTGAAGGCTGATATCTCCTACAGCCAGACCACCCGCACGGACCTGACCCGTTCGGTGCGCCTGCGCTCGGATCCGCTCGACATCTACGGCGTGCGCACGGCGATCAACAATCAGCGGGTGCCCTACGTCTACGACGCCCGCAACGGCTTCGCGCCGACCATCACCATCGACCCGCGCTTCAACCTCGACGACTGGTCGCTGTTCAGCGACGACGCCCGCCTGACCCGCGAGGAGGAGGAGAAGAAGGACCGCATCTTCGCGACCCGCTTCGACGCCAGCTACGCGCTTGACGGCTTCATCACCAAGGTGGACGCGGGCCTGCGCTATTCACGCCGCCGCTACACCACCTATGACGACCTGGTCACCATCGACCAGAACAGCCTGGCGGTGGACCGGGCGGTGAACCTGGCCTGCCGCACCAACTTCCCGCAGTCGGACTACCTGGCGGACGCGCCCAACAACACGATCCACAGCTGGGCGACCTTCGACACCCTCTGCCAATTCCGCAACTATCTGGGAACGGAGGATCCCGGCGGCACGGGCGACACCCGCTCGGTGGCCAACGCCGACGTCACCGAGACGGTGTGGTCGGGCTACGTCATGGCGTCCTACAAGGGCGAGGCGGCGGGCATGCCGGTGCGCGGCAACTTCGGCGTCCGCGTGGTCGACACCAGCGTCGTCTCCAAGGGCCTGCGGGCCGGTCTGGAAGTGGTCAACAACAGCGACGGTTCGATCCGCCTGGTCGAGACCGGCGAGTTCGACGACACCCGGATCAAGGCCTCCAGCTTCCGCGTGCTGCCCAGCGTCAACGCCAATTTCGACCTGAACCCCAAGACGGTCGGCCGGATCGCCCTCTACCGCGCCATGTCGCGGCCCGCGCCGAGCAGCCTGGCGGCTGGGCGGACCATCACCCTGCAGGACGGCACGGACTTCACCTCGATCCAGGACGCCATCGGCGAGATCGTCGCCAGCGGCAGCCCGCGCCTGAAGCCGATCATGTCGTGGAACGCCGACGTGGCGCTGGAATACTACTACAACCGCGACACCATCCTGGCGACGACGCTGTACTACAAGCAGTTCACCGGCGGCTTCATCCCGGTGACCATCGACGAAGAGTTCGTCATCGACGGCCAGAACGTCACGGTGCCGGTCACCCAGACACAGAACAGCGACGACAAGAGCCACGTCTACGGCGCGGAGTTCACGCTCTCGAACAAGTTCAGCTGGCTGCCCAAGCCGCTCGACGGCTTCGGCGGCAAGCTGAGCTACAACTACGCGATCACCAACTTCAAGAACCACGACATCCGCCTGGGCGACGTCATCGACCCCGACACCGGCGTGGTGACCGAAGGCATGATCCCGGCCGCGGGCCTGAACGGCTATTCCAAGCACGTGCTGTCGGCCCAGCTCTATTACGAGGCCGGCCCGCTGACGCTGCAGGGCATCTACCGCTACCGCTCGCGCTATTATCAGGACTTCGTCGGCGGCAACGCCCAGCTGCGCTACATCTCGGGCGGCGACGCCTTCGACTTCACCGCCCAGTACAAGCTGAACAAGAAGGTCGACATCCGCCTGCAGGGCCTCAACCTGTTCAACGAGGTGAAGGTCGACTCGATGCCGATCCAGGGCAGCACCCGGAACTACCAGTACTTCGGGCCGCAGTTCTTCGCTTCGATACGCGCGCGCTTCTAGGGCCGATTGGCGGCCGTGGTGCAAACCAATTTGCTATTCCAATTTTAATCCGATTGGGGCAAATCTGGCGACGCAACAACGTCTTAGAGGGGCGCCATGGCCGACCGCCGGCTGTTCGAGGAAATCGCCGACAAGATCGCCGGCATGGTCCGGGCCGGAGAGTTTCCGCCCGGCTCCAGGCTGCCGGGCGAGCGGGAGATGTCCGAACGACTGGGCGTCAGCCGGGTGACGGTGCGCGAGGCCGAGATTGCGCTCCAGGCCCGGGGCACCCTGCGCATCCGCGCCGGCTCGGGGGTCTATGTCTGCGGCCCGGTCGCGCCCGACGCCGCTGGCGGCGACAACCTGCCCACGGTCAGCGCCTTCGAACTGACCGAGGCCCGCTCGCTGTTCGAGTCCGAGGCCGCGGCCCTGGCCGCGCCGATCATCTCGGACGCGGACCTCGCCAAGCTCGACGCCCTGTTGATCGAGATGGTCGAGGCCGGCGACGACGACGCCCGCTCGACGGCGGTGGACCGCGAGTTCCACATGACCATCGCCTCGGCCTCGGGCAATCGCGTCATCATCCACACGATCAAGACCCTCTGGAAGTTCCGCATGGAAGATCCCGAGGTGCGCCGCACCCACGAGTCGATCTGCCATCACGACGGCGACGCCCGCCAGAACGAGCACGCCGCCGTGGTCGAGGCCCTGCGCCGTCGCGACGCCAAGGCCGCCCGCCAGGCCATGCGCCTGCACTTCTCGCGCCTGTTGGAAGCCATGCTCGACGCCACCGAGCAGCAGGAGCGTCAGGCCTTGGAACGCAAGGCCGCCGAGAGCCGCAGCCGGTTCCTGATCAGCGCCCGGATGGGCTAGGCGCCGGTCAGTTGACCGCGTCGAGGATCGCCCGCACCCGCGCGGCGAGGGCTGAAGGCGCGTAGGGCTTGTCGATCATCGGGTATTCGTTGGCCCAGTCCTCGGCCTCCTGGCCGATGAAGCCCGAGGTCAGCAGCACCTTCAGGCTGGGCCGCTTGACGCGGGCCTTGCGGGCCAGGTCCAGGCCCGTGATCCCGCCAGGCATCACCACGTCGGAGAACAGCAGGTCGAAGCCGTCGCCGTTGCGCAGCCGGCGCAGGGCGCTGGCGGCGTTGCGCGCCGCGGCGACGTGGTAACCCAGCGGCCGCAGGGTATCGACCGCCAGGGCCAGCACGGCCGGATCGTCCTCGACCACCAGGATCCGCTCGGTGCCGACCGGCACGCTGGCGGCGGGTCCCTCGACCTGGACTTCCACGCTCGACGGCGCGCAGGCCGGCAGGTCGATGCGGAAGGTGGCGCCGGCGCCGGGGCTGGTGGTCACCTCGATCTCGCCGCCCGACTGCCGCACGAAGCCATAGACCTGTGACAGGCCCAGGCCCGAGCCCTTGCCCACCTCCTTGGTGGTGAAGAACGGCTCGAAGATGCGTGAGGCCACTTCCGGCGACATGCCGGGACCGCTGTCGCTGACCTCCAGCTGGTGACCGGCCGCGCCGGTGCGGACCAGGATCTTCAGCAGGCCCGCGCCGTCCATGGCGTCGCGGGCGTTGACCGCCAGGTTCAGCAGCACGCTCTCCAGCTGGGCGACATCGACATGCACCCAGCCCTGTTCGGTCGAGTGCTCGACCTCGATGGTGACGGCCTCGCCCACGGCCTGGCGCAGCAGGGACGAGAACTCGCGGACGAGATCATTAAGTTCGACCGTCGCCGGGTCCAGCCGCTGCCGCCGCGAGAAGGCCAGGAGCTGACGAGTCAGGGCCGCGCCGCGCTCGGCCGCCTGGCGGGCCGCCGTGATCTGCCGGGCATAGGGAAAGGCGTCGCCGCAGCGGCGCTGCACCAGGTCGATGTTGCCCAGCACCACGGTCAGCAGGTTGTTGAAGTCGTGGGCCACGCCGCCGGTGAGCTGGCCGACGGCCTCCATCTTGCGGGCGTGAGACAGGGCCTCTTCCAGGCCGCGGCGGTCGGTGTTGTCGAACAGGGCGCCGAAGACCAGGGCGCGGCCGGTGTCGTCGTCGTAGGCCAGGACGCCCTGGTCGATGAAAGAGCGATATTCGCCGTCGGCCCGCAGCCAGCGGTACTCGCAGGTGTAGGAGCCCGTCCTTATGGCCTCGGCCTGGGCCCGGGCCACCACGGCGCGATCTTCGGGATGCACCCGGTCGATGCCCAACTCGGCCTCGCCCAGAAGCTGTTCGGCTGGAAAGCCGGTCAGACGCTCGGCATTGTCGCTCAGCGACAGCGGGGTGTGGGGCGGCTCAGCCAGGCGGGAGTGGAAGACGATCGGCAGCACCCGCAGGATGGCCTGCTGGCGCTCCTCGTTGCTGCGCAGAGAGCGCTCGGCCGCGGCCTTCTCGGCCTGGACGCGGGCGTATTCCTCCAGCAGGGCCTTCTGGTGCTCGGCCTGGCGGGCCAGTTCCAGCGTCTTGACGTGCAGATCGACCAGCACCTGCACCTTGGAGCGCAGGATGAACGGATCGACCGGCTTGAACACCACGTCCACCGCGCCAGCCGAATAGGCCTTGAAGATGTGGGTCTCGTCGCGGAACACGGCGGTCAGGAAGACGATCGGCACGTTGCGCGTGCGGCGGCGCTGGCGGATCAGGGCGGCGGTCTCGTAGCCGTCCATGCCTGGCATGTGCAGGTCGAGCAGGATCACCGCGAAGTCGTCGGTCAGCAGTCGCCGCAGCGCCTCCTCGCCGGAACGGGCGATGACCAGTTCCTGGCCCAGGCTCTCCAGCGCCTGGACGGCGGCGAAGGCATTGCGCTCGTCGTCGTCGACGATGAGGATCTTGGTGACCGGCTGCGGCTCGGGCTCGAGCGGCGGGAACTGGACGGCGGGCACCATGATCAGGACGCCGCCGTCGCCAGCACCACCACGTTGTCGCCGGCCGCCCGCGCCGCGTCGGCCCGCTGCACCGAGACCCTCAGCACCGAGATTAGCTGATCCAGGTCCACCGGCTTGGAGACGTAGTCGGATGCCCCGGCCTGGATGCACTTCTGGCGGTCGCCCTTCATCGCCTTGGCGGTGACGGCGATCACCGGCAGGTCGGCGAAGCGCCGCCGCGAGCGGATCTCGCGCATGGTCTCGTAGCCGTCCATGTCGGGCATCATGATGTCGACCAGCACCAGGTCGACCTGATCCAGACCGTCCATCAGCTCCAGGCCCGCGCGGCCGCTCTCGGCGTAGCGCAGCTCGATGCCGTATTCCTCCAGGGCGCTGGCCAGGGAGAAGATGTTGCGGATGTCGTCGTCGATGACGACGGCGGTGCGGCCGGCCAGCACGGCGTCGGCGTGGCGGTTCTGGGCCAGCATGGCGCGGGCGCCTTCGGGCAGGCCGTCCACGCGTTCGTGCAGCAGCAGGGCGGCCTGGTCGATCAGCTGTTCGGGCGTGCGGGCGATGCGGGCCAGGCCCGTGAACACCGCCAGCCGCAGCCGCCGCGCCTCCTCGGTGTCGCGCTCGCCCGGGGCGTACAGCACCACTGCCCCTGGCGCCGGGTTGCGGGCCTTGAGGGCGTCGAGAACCGACCCGGCAGCGCCCGGCTCGACCTCGATCACCAGGCCGCCGCCGTCGCCCGAGAAGGCCGAGGCGGGGAGGGCGGAAAGCTCCCGCGCCGCATTCACCTCGCCGAAGGCCTCGTGAAGCAGGCGGAGCGTATCGCTGCCGCCCGCGACCAGGGTCGGCGCCCGCGCGCCGCCGTGGGCCAGTCGGCGCACGCGGTCCAGGGTCGAGATCACTGCTTCCTGCTCGACCGGCTTGCTGGTGAAGCCCAGGGCGCCCATCGAAGGGGCCAGGCCTCCGCGATCGTCGGCCGAGATCACCTGCACCGGGATGTGACGAGTGTCTGCGGTGCGCTTGAGCAGGTCCAGCAGGGCCAGGCCGTCCATGTCGGGCAGGCCGACGTCCAGCAGGATGGCCTCGGGCGAGAACCGGCGCGCCAGGGACGGCACGGCCGAGCCCTCGCCGGTGACCACTCCGCGATAGCCGGCGTCGCGCGCCAGCGTCAGCAGGATCGAGGCGAAGCGCGGGTCGTCCTCGACGATCAGCACCACGGAATCCCCGGGCTCAATGCCGTCGCGGTCGTCCTGCACGGTCTCGACCGGCTCGTAGGCGGGGGCGTCGGCCGTGGAGATGACGAAGGTCGCCGGCGGCGCGCCGGCCGGGCGAGGCGTCGAACCCGGCTGGGGCGAGGCCGCCGTCGGGCTGAAGTTCAGCGGCAGGTAGAGGGTGAAGGTGCTGCCCTGGCCGGGGGTGGAGACCACCCTCAGCTCGCCGCCTAGCAGGCGGGTGATCTCGCGGCTGATCGACAGGCCAAGCCCCGTGCCGCCGTACTTGCGGCTGGTGGTGCCGTCGGCCTGCTGGAAGGCCTCGAAGATGATCCGCTGCTTTTCCTCGGGAATGCCGATGCCGGTGTCCTCGACCGAGAAGGCCAGCACCTGGCCGGCCTTGTTGAGGTGGTCGTTGCCCTCGGCCCAGCCGCGTTCGGCCCGGCTGACCGACAGGCTGACCGAGCCGGCCTCGGTGAACTTGAAGGCGTTGGACAGGAGGTTCTTGATCACCTGCTGCAGGCGCTTGTCGTCGGTGTACATGGCCCGCGGCAGGGCCGGGTCCAGGTCGATCAGGAAGTCGAGCTTCTTGTCCTGGGCGATCTGGGCGAAGGTGCGCTCTGTCTGGTCGCGCAGGCTGGCGAACGACATCTCGCCGATATCGAGGGTGACCGTGCCGCTCTCGATCTTCGACAGGTCGAGGATGTCGTTGATCAGGCCCAGCAGGTCGGCGCCGGCGCTGTGGATGTTCTTGGCGAACTCCACCTGCTTGCCCGACAGGTTGCCCTGGGCGTTCTCGCTGAGCATCTTCGACAGGATCAGCAGGCTGTTGAGCGGCGTGCGCAGCTCGTGGCTCATATTGGCCAGGAACTCGGACTTGTACTTCGAGGTCAGGGCCAGCTGCTCGGCCTTTTCCTCCAGCGCCGCCTTGGCCTGCTCGACCTCGGTGTTCTTGGCCTCGACCTGCTTGTTCTGGGCCGACAGCAGCAGGGCCTTGTCCTCGAGTTCGGCGTTGGTCTGCTGCAGTTCCTCCTGCTTGGAGCGCAGCAACTCTTCCGACTGGCGCAGCGACGCGGCCTGCAGTTCGAGGCGGTCGTTGGTCTTCTTCAGTTCGCCCTGCTGGGCCTGGAGCTCGGAGGTCAGCAGCTGCGACTGGGCCAGCAGGCCCTCGGTGCGCATGTTGGCGGCGATGGTCGACAGCACGATGCCGATCGACTCCATCAACTGGTCGAGGAAGGCCTGCTGGGTCTCGTTGAAGGCGCCGAAGCTGGCCAGTTCGATCACCGCCTTCAGTTCGCCCTCGAACAGGGCCGGCAGCACGATGATGCTGCGCGGCGCGGCCTCGCCAAGGCCCGAGCTGATCTTGACGTAGTCGGTTGGCAGGTCGGTCAGCAGGATGCGCTTCTTCTCGGCCGCGCACTGGCCGACCAGGCCCTCGCGCAGGCGAAGCTGGGTGGAGGGCGAACGGCGCTGGGCGCCGGCGTAGCTGGCCGCCAGGGTCAGCACCGTCTCGCCGGCCTCGTCGGCGTCGGAGACGTAGAACACGCCGTGCTGGGCGTTGATCAGGGCGGCCAGTTCCGACAGCACCAGGTTCGACACCGTCGACAGGTCGCGCTCGCCCTGCAGCATGCGGCTGAACCGGGCCAGGTTGGTCTTCAGCCAGTCCTGCTCAGTGTTCTTCAACGTCTGATCCTTCAGGTTCCGGATCATCTCGTTGATGTTGTCCTTCAGGGCCGCGACTTCGCCCGAGGCCTCGACGGTGATCGAGCGGGTCAGGTCGCCCTTGGTCACGGCGGTCGAGACCTCGGCGATGGCGCGGACCTGGGTGGTCAGGTTGGCGGCCAGTTCGTTGACGTTGTCGGTCAGGTCGCGCCACAGGCCGGCCGCGCCCGGCACCTTGGCCTGGCCGCCCAGCTTGCCTTCCGAACCCACCTCGCGGGCCACGTTGGTCACCTGGTCGGCGAAGGTGGCCAGCGTCTCGATCATGCCGTTGATGGTGTCGGCCAGCGAGGCGATCTCGCCCTTGGCGTCGAGGGTAAGCTTGCGCTTGAGGTTGCCCTGGGCGACGGCGGTGACGACGTCGGCGATGTTGCGGACCTGGCCGGTCAGGTTGGCGGCCATCATGTTGACGTTGTCGGTGAGGTCCTTCCAGGTGCCGGCCACGCCCGGCACGGCGGCCTGGCCGCCCAGCTTGCCCTCGGTGCCGACTTCCCGCGCAACCCGGGTCACTTCCGAGGCGAAGCCGTTCAGCTGATCGACCATGACGTTGATGGTCGACTTCAGCTCCAGGATCTCGCCACGCACGTCGACGGTGATCTTCTTGGACAGGTCGCCCTTGGCGACGGCGGTCGTCACGTCGGCGATGTTGCGGACCTGGCCGGTCAGGTTGGCGGCCATGAAGTTGACGTTGTC
Source organism: Caulobacter sp. GW821-FHT10A10 (assembly GCF_059415745.1). Taxonomy (NCBI): domain Bacteria; kingdom Pseudomonadati; phylum Pseudomonadota; class Alphaproteobacteria; order Caulobacterales; family Caulobacteraceae; genus Caulobacter; species Caulobacter sp. GW821-FHT10A10. Next base: position 237,244 of record NZ_JBWKNV010000009.1, read on the forward strand.
GGTCAGGTCCTTCCAGGTGCCGGCCACGCCCTTCACCTGGGCCTGGCCGCCGAGCTTGCCTTCCGTGCCGACCTCGCGGGCCACGCGGGTCACTTCCGAACTGAACGAGTTCAGCTGATCGACCATGACGTTGATGGTGTTCTTCAGCTCCAGGATCTCGCCGCGCACATCGACGGTGATCTTCTTGGAGAGGTCGCCCATGGCCACGGCGGTGGTGACTTCCGCGATGTTGCGGACCTGGCCGGTCAGGTTCCCGGCCATGAGGTTGACGTTGTCGGTCAGTTCCTTCCAGGTGCCGGCCACGCCCTTGACCTGGGCCTGACCGCCCAGCTTGCCCTCGGTGCCGACCTCGCGGGCCACCCGGGTCACTTCCGAGGCGAAGCCGTTCAGCTGGTCCACCATGACGTTGATGGTGTTCTTCAGCTCCAGGATCTCGCCCTTCACGTCGACGGTAATCTTCTTGGAGAGGTCGCCATTGGCCACGGCGGTGGTCACGTCGGCGATGTTGCGGACCTGGCCGGTGAGGTTGGCGGCCATGAAGTTGACGTTGTCGGTCAGGTCCTTCCAGGTGCCGGCCACGCCCCGCACCTGCGCCTGACCGCCCAGCTTGCCCTCGGTGCCGACTTCCCGGGCCACCCGGGTCACTTCGGAGCTGAACGAGTTCAGCTGGTCCACCATGGTGTTGATGGTGTTCTTCAGTTCCAGGATCTCGCCGCGTACGTCGACGGTGATCTTCTTGGAGAGGTCGCCGCGGGCCACGGCGGTGGTCACCTCGGCGATGTTGCGGACCTGGCCGGTGAGGTTGCCGGCCATCAGGTTGACGTTGTCGGTCAGCTCCTTCCAGGTGCCGCCGACCCCGGTGACGTTGGCCTGGCCGCCCAGCTTGCCTTCCGTACCCACTTCGCGAGCCACGCGGGTGACTTCCGAGGCGAAGGCGTTCAGCTGATCGACCATGACGTTGATGGTCGACTTCAGCTCCAGGATCTCGCCCTTCACGTCGACGGTGATCTTCTTGGAGAGGTCGCCGTTGGCCACGGCGGTGGTGACCTCGGCGATGTTGCGGACCTGGCCGGTCAGGTTGGCGGCCATGAAGTTGACGTTGTCGGTGAGGTCCTTCCAGGTGCCGCCGACGCCCTCCACCTGGGCCTGACCGCCCAGCTTGCCCTCGGTGCCGACCTCGCGGGCAACGCGGGTGACTTCGCTGGCGAAGGCGTTCAGCTGGTCCACCATCACGTTGATGGTGTCCTTCAGCTCCAGGATCTCGCCGCGCACATCGACGGTGATCTTCTTGGAAAGGTCGCCGCGCGCCACGGCGGTGGTCACTTCGGCGATGTTGCGGACCTGGCCGGTGAGGTTGCCGGCCATCAGGTTGACGTTGTCGGTCAACTCCTTCCACGTGCCGCCGACGCCCTCGACCTGGGCCTGGCCGCCGAGCTTGCCTTCCGTGCCCACTTCGCGGGCGACGCGGGTGACTTCGCTGGCGAAGGCGTTCAGCTGGTCCACCATGGTGTTGATGGTGTTCTTCAGCTCCAGCACCTCGCCCTTCACGTCGACGGTGATCTTGCGCGACAGGTCGCCGTTGGCGACGGCGGTGGTGACCTCGGCGATGTTGCGGACCTGGCCGGTCAGGTTGGCGGCCATCAGGTTGACGTTGTCGGTCAGGTCCTTCCAGGCGCCGGCGACGCCGGCCACCTTGGCCTGACCGCCCAGCTTGCCCTCGGTGCCCACTTCACGGGCCACGCGGGTCACTTCCGACACGAACGAACCCAGCTGGCCGACCATGGTGTTGACCACCTTGCCGATGCGCAGGAACTCGCCGCGCAACGGATGGTCCTCGTTCTCGAGGTCCATGGTCTGGGAGAGGTCGCCCTTGGCGACGGCCCCGATCACCCGCGCCATTTCGGCGGTCGGGTGGACCATGTCGGTGATCAGGCTGTTGACCGCCTCGACGCTGTCGTTCCACGAGCCCAGGGCGCCGGGCAGGGCGGCGCGCTGGTTGATCTTGCCCTGCCGGCCGACGGCGTCGCGCAGGCGCTCGAATTCCTTGGAAATCCGGTCGTTGAGGCCGACGGCGTCGTTGAAGGCTTCGGCCAGCTCGCCGTCCAGTCCGTCGAGATCGTCTGGGAGACGGACGGAGAAATCCCCCCGTCGAAAGGCCCGCAACGCCGCCAGCAGTTGGCGTTGGTCCAGCTTGTGTTCGCCGGCCGTCTGCCCCGTGTCCCGCATTTCGCCCCCTCGAGTCCCGAACCGTTGCGGCGGAACTCCACTCAACTCAACGGACAACGCGGCTGTTTGACCTGGGTTCCGGGCGCGTCATGCGGACGAGGGCCGACTTTTCCGCCATCGGGTTTGACGGAAATTCCCCGGCCGTGCATCGCTCCCTTCAGAACAACCTGGGCGGAAACGGTGTCGGACGGGCGTACGCGTGTCGTGGCTTGGATTGGGCGGGAGATCCTGCCCCATGAAGCCGACCTGCGCGCGTGGCTGAGGCGGGCGTTCGCGGCCGCGGGCGACGTCGACGACATCGTGCAGGAAACCTACTGCCGCCTGGCGGGCCTGAGCGCCGTCGAGCACATCGGCGAGCCGCGGGCCTATCTCTTCCAGGCCGCCCGCAGCGTGGCGCTGGAACAGCTTCGGCGGGCCAGGGTGGTGCGGATCGACACGGCGGCCGAGATCGACTCTCTCAATGTCGAACTCGACGAGCCGTCGCCCGAGCGCATCGCCGGCGGGCGGCGCGAACTGGAGCGGGTGGCGCGCCTGATCGCCGCCTTGCCCGACCGCTGCCGCCGGATCTTCGAGATGCGCAAGATCGAGGGCCTGCCGCAACGCGAGATCGCCCGCCGCATGGGCGTGACCGAGAACGTGGTCGAGAACGAATCCGTGAGGGGGCTTCGCGCCATCCTCGCCGCCCTCGCCGAGGGTGAAACACAACAACAACCGACGGCCGCGAGGAGGCCGAATACGCATGACCGAACGCGAAAGCGCCGCTGACATCGAGGCGCGCGCCGCCCGATGGGTGGTGCGCGTCGATCAGGGCGAACTCCCCGCCGAAGAGGCGCTCGAACTGGAAGCCTGGCTGGCCGGCGATCCGCGCCGGCGCGGCGCCTTCGTGCGCGCTCAGGCCGGCTGGACGCTGCTGGACCGCGCCCGCGCGCTCGAACCGGAGGCGGTGAAACCGGCGCAGGCCCCGTCGCGTCGCGCCCTGCTGGCCGGCGGCGGCGTCGCCGCGGCCGCCGCCTGCGTCGCGGCGCTGCTGGTTCCGCGCCTGATGGCTGCGCGCTACGGTACGGCGGTGGGCGAGATCCGGCGCGTGCCGCTGGCCGACGGCTCGATGGCCGCCATCAACACCGACACCGCGCTGGAAGTGGCCATGAAGCCGCGCAAGCGCGAGGTGCGGCTCGACAAGGGCGAGGCCTGGTTCCAGGTCGCGAAGGACACGCAGCGGCCGTTCGTGGTCGAGAGCGGGCCGGTGCGGGTGAGGGCGGTCGGCACGGCGTTCTCCGTCCGTCGCCGCGCCGGCGGCTGCGAAGTGCTGGTCACCGAAGGCGTGGTCGAGGTCTGGTCCGAAGGCGCGGGCGAGGCGCCCCGCCGCGTGGCCGCCGGCGAGCGGGTCTTCGTCTCCGACAGCGCCGGCGCGGCGCGGCCGGCGGCCGCGTCTCTGGAGATCACCCGCGAACTGGCCTGGCGCGAGGGCCAGATCGTGCTCGACGGCGAGGCCTTCGGCGCGGCCGCCGAGGAGTTCAACCGCTACAACGCCCGCAAGATCGTCATCGTCGACCAGGGGCTGGCCGACCAGCGACTGGTCGGCTGGTTCCGCACCAACGAGCCCGAAAGCTTCGCCCGCGCCGCCGCCGCCAGCTTCGGCGCGAAGGTGACCGTACGCGGCGACGCCATCCTGGTGGAGGCAAGCGCAGCGCTTGCGGAATAAGGGCCGGTCGCCCTTACCGCGAAAAATTTCGCCGATGCCTGACGGAAACCGGTTTCCCCCGCATCGCTCTAGACAGGCGCTCCGAGAAGCGCCGTGCGAAACGACAAAACAGGGAGGGCGCGGAATGGGTTGTCCGCGATATGTCTACGGCAAGTCGGCCTTGATGCTGGCGGCTGGCGCCGCGGCGGTTCTGGTGGGCACGCAAGCCCAGGCTCAGGCCCGCAAGTTCGATATTCCGGCCCAGGCCGCGGCCACGGGCATTCCGCAGTTCGGCAAGCAGGCCGACCTGCAGATCCTGGCGCCGCAGGCGGCCGTGCAAGGCAAGAAGGTCAACGCCGTGCGCGGGACCTACACCGTCTCCGAAGGCCTCTCGCGCCTGCTCGACGGCGCCAACCTGACCGTGGTCTCCAACGACGGCCGCACCGCGGTGCTGGGCCAGAAGGCCTCGGTGCAACTGGCCTCGACCGCCCCGGTCGCCATCCCGCAACAGTCCGAGCCGGTCGCCGACACGATCGAGGAGCCGGCCGCCGTCGAGGAAGTGGTCGTCACCGGCTTCCGCGCCAGCCTGGGCAGCGCCCTGAACGTCAAGAAGCGCTCCAGCGGCGTGGTCGACGTCATCAAGGCCGAGGACATCGCCGACTTCCCGGACGCCAACCTCGCCGAGTCCATCCAGCGCGTGCCGGGCGTCTCGATCGCCCGCGACGCCGGCGAAGGCCGCCAGATCACCGTCCGGGGCCTCGGGCCCCAGTTCACCCGCGTGCGCATCAACGGCGTCGAGGGTCAGAGCACGGCCAGCGGCACCGACAGCTCGGGCGGCGCCAACCGCAACCGCTCGTTCGACTTCAACGTCTTCGCCTCGGAGCTCTTCAACAGCATCACCGTGCGCAAGACCGCCTCGGCCTCGACCGAGGAAGGGTCGCTGGGCGCCACGGTCGACCTGCAGACCGGCCGGCCGTTCGACTACAAGGGCGCGACCTTCGTGGTCTCGGCCCAGCAGGGCTACAACGACCTCTCCGAAAGCTGGGACCCGCGCTTCGCGGCCCTGGCCTCCAACACCTGGTTCGACGGCAAGCTCGGCGCGCTCGTTTCGGTGGCCTACACCGAGCGCCACCTGCTGGAAGAGGGCCACGGCTCGGGCGGCTGGCTGAACGGCACGGAGGTGGGCGGCTTCAGCCCGGCCTCGACCTTCACCCAGGCCAGCTCGGCCAGCGTCTTCACCCCGCGCTTCCCGCGCTACGGCCGTCTGACCCATGACCAGAAGCGTCTGGGCGTCACCGGTTCGCTGCAGTTCCGGCCCGACGAGAAGACCCTGATCTCGGCCGACTTCCTCTATTCGGACTTCAAGGCCACCCGCACCGAGAACTGGCTTGAAGCCCTGTCCTTCGCGCGCAACGCCGCCCAGGGCGGCCGGCCCGAGATCGTCGTCCGAGACGGCGTGGTCAACGCCAAGGGCGACATGGTCTACGGCCTGTTCGACGACGTCGACGTCGAGAGCGAGACCCGCTTCGACAAGCTCGACACCAAGTACACCCAGGCCACCTTCGCGGCCGAGCACCACTTCACCGACCGCTTCAAGGTGACCGGCCTGGTCGGCTTCTCGAAGTCGGACTTCGACAATCCGATCCAGACCACGGTGATCCTCAACCGCGAGAACGCCGACGGCTTCTCCTACGACTACCGGAATAACGCCAACCTGCCGGCGATGAACTTCGGCTTCGACGTCACCGACCCTCTGGCCTACAACTTCGGCGCGGCGCGCTCGGAGATCCGCCTGCGGCCGCAGGGCGTGACCAACACCATCCAGACCGCCCAGCTCGACGGCGACTACGAGCTTTCCGACACCTTCCGCCTGAAGGCGGGCGTGAACCTCAAGAAGTACGAGTTCGACTCCTGGGCCCTGGCCCGCGTCAGCGAGTCCGTGGTGCCGACCCTGCCGGCCGGCGTCACCCTGGCTAGCCTGACGACCCTGGTCTCGGGCTTCGGCAAGAACCTCGGCGCCTCGGGCATCCCGACCGCCTGGGCCGCCCCCGACCTCGACGCCTTCGCCAAGCTGTTCAACATCTACAGCGGCACGGGCCTGTTCGAGCTTTCGGGCGCCAGCAACTCGGCCGCTCGCGGCAACATCCGCAGCGTCACCGAGAAGGACAGCGCCGCCTATGTGCAGCTGGACTTCAACACCGACCGCTTCGCCTGGCCGATCCGCGGCGACGTCGGCGTGCGCTATGTCAAGACCGACCAGAGCTCGACCGGCTACCAGCTGGTGTCCGGCGCGGCCCAGCAGGCCACCGTCAACCGTGACTACGAGGACGTGCTGCCGGCCCTGAACCTGACCGCCGAGGTGACGCCCGACTTCCTGCTGCGGTTCGGCGCGGCCAAGGTGATGACGCGTCCCAACCTCGGCAGCCTGACGCCGGGCGGCAGCCTCAGCGTCGCCGGCGTGTTCAGCGTCAGCTCGGGCAACCCGTATCTCGACCCGATCCGGGCCACGACCTACGACCTGTCGGCCGAGTGGTACTTCGCCAAGGACGCCCTGCTGTCGGTCGGCCTGTTCTACAAGGACATCGACAGCTACATCCAGACGCAGCGGATCTCGCAGACCTTCGCCGCCTCGGGCCTGCCGACCAGCCTGCTCGACGGCCTGACCGGCGTGTCGGCCAACGACACCTTCCTGTTCAGCAAGCCGGTCAACACCAAGGGCGGGCCGCTGAAGGGGATCGAGATCAGCTATCAGCAGCCGTTCAGCTTCCTGCCGGGCCCGCTGCGCCACACCGGGGCGATCTTCAACGTCACGATCGTCGACTCCAAGATCGACTACATCTCCAGCCTGTCCTCGACCGGCTACGTGCAGAACGATCTGGTGGGCCTGTCGAAGAACGCCTTCAACGCCACGCTCTACTACGAGGACGACAAGTTCAGCGCCCGCGTCTCCGGCGCCTATCGCGACAAGTACCTGACCGCGGTGCCCAGCGGCACCTCGACCAACGACATCGACGGGGTGCGCGACACCTTCACCGTCGACGCCTCGGCCTCGTACGCGATCAACAAGCGCCTGAAGATCACCTTCGAGGGCCTGAACCTGACCGACGAGTTCAACGCCCAGTACACCGACAGCGAGCGCGACAGCATCTACGTCTACTCGCACACCGGGCGGCAATATAACTTCGGCCTGCGGTACTCGTTCTAGGCCGGACCAGACTTCCTCCTCCCAGGGGAATTCAGGGCGTCGGTCTTTCCTCCAGGACCGGCGCCCGCCTTTTCTTTTTCGAGGCTTCGATGACGAAGGTTTCGCGCCGGGCCGTGACGGCCGGCCTGCTGCTGATCCCGGGCCTGGCCTCGGCGGCGCCCCGCTATGACGCCGTGCTGAAGCGGGCCGGCGATCCGCGCCGCTTCTCCGTACCGACCTATGACCGCCTCTCCGCCGCCGTCGCCGCCGCGCCCAAGGAGGGCACGCGGCCATTCCGCATCCTGGTCACCCGCGGCGTGTGGAACGAGCAGGTCGTGATCGACAAGCCGTTCGTCCATCTGGTCGGCGAGGACCGCAAGGCCTCGGTGATCAGCCATCTGGCCGCCTCGGGCCTGATCGCGCCCGACGGCAAGCGCTGGGGCACGTTCCGTACGCCCACCCTGTTCGTGCGCGCGCCCGACTTCGCCGCCCGCAACCTGACCATTCGCAACGCCTTCGACGGCCTGGAGGAAATGAGCAAGCCCGGCGGCCTGCACTCGCACGACGGCGGCGGACCGCAGGCCGTGGCCCTGATGCTCGACAAGGGCAGCGACCGCGCGCGGCTGACCGAGATCGACATCCTCAGCTACCAGGACACCCTGTTTCCCGACGCCGGCCGCAGCCTGTTAGAGCGCTGCCTGATCGCCGGCAGCTACGACTTCATCTTCGGAGCGGGCAGGGCGTTCTTCCGCGATTGCGAAATTCGCTCGCTGCCGCGCCCGGTCGATCCGGTCGACGGCTATGTCGTCGCTCCCAGCACCCCGATCGACCAGCCGTTCGGCTTCGTCTTCAAGGATTGCAGGCTGACCAAGGCGCCGGGAACGGCGCTCCATTCGGTCTATCTGGGCCGGCCATGGCGTCCGTCGGGGACGTTCCCGGACGGCCGCTACGGCGATCCCAAGTACGTCGCCCAGGCGGCCTTCATCGACTGCTGGATGGACGACCATGTCGCGCCGGAGGGCTGGACCGAGATGTGGTACACCGGCAAGGACGGCAATCCGCGCACCATGCTGCAGCCGGAGGCGGTGCGCTTCTCGCAATACGGCGTGCGCGGCCCTGGCGCGGCCGCCTTCCGGCGCGGCCACGCGCTGACTGCGGCTGAGGCCAAGGGTATGACGCCCAAGGTCGTTCTGGCGGGCTGGTCCGTCGGCTAGGTGTCAGCGTCGTTCATCTGTTCGAGCCCTCCAAATCCGTCTTTCCCCGCGTAGGCGGGGATCCAAGCTGACTTTCAGGAGGAGGCGCGGCCGTAGGTCATTCCCAGACACGGCTTGGATCCCCGCCTTCGCGGGGATGCTCGGATGAAAAAACCTCAAACGCCAAACGTCACGCAGTCTTACAGCCCGCGCGCCTTCAGAATCGCATCGAGACGGGGGAACACCCGGCGTGCGTTGCCCTCGAAGATCGTGTGGCGATCCGCGTCCGGGATGTCGAGCGCATCGACATAGCGCTTGGTGTCGTCGAAATAGAACCCCGTCGTCGGGTCGATCCCGCGCACGGCGCCGACCATCTCCGAGCCGAACAGGATGTTCTTGCTGTCGATCACCTGCGCCAGCAGGTTCACGCCCGGCTGGTGGTAGACGCAGGTGTCGAAGAACACGTTCTCCATCAGGTGCTTGTCCAGGCCCGGCTTCTTCAGCATGTCGGCCAGGCCTCGGTAGCGGCCCCAGTGGTAGGGAACCGCGCCGCCGCCGTGTGGGATGATGAACTTCAGGCTCGGGAAGTCGGCGAACAGGTCGCCTTCGATCAGCTGCATGAAGGCGATGGTGTCGGCGGCGATGTAGAAGGCGCCGGTGGCGTGCAGGGCGTGGTTGCACGAGCCCGAGACGTGGATCATCGCCGGCACGTCCAGCTCGCACATCTTCTCGTAGAAGGGATACCAGTAGCGGTCGGTCAGCGGCGGATGCTTGAAATGGCCGCCGCCGGGATCGGGGTTGAGGTTGCAGCCGATAAAGCCCAGTTCGTTGACGCACCGCTCCAGCTCGGCGATCGAGCCCGAAAGGTCTGCTTCCGGCGACTGGGGCAGCATGCAGACCCCCGCGAAGGTCTCCGGATAGAGATCGACCACCCGCTTGATCAGGTCGTTGCAGCGCTCGGCCCAGGCCCGGCTGACGCCCTCGTCGCCCACGTGGTGGGCCATGGTCGAGGCGCGGGGGCTGAAGATGGTCATGTCGGCGCCGCGCTCGCGGATCAGCCGCAGCTGCGCGCCTTCGATGGACTCGCGGATCAGGTCGTCGGGAATGTCGGGATAGAGGGGCGGGGGAGCCTTGGCGTCGAAAGCCTTCACCTGCTCGTCGCGCCAGGCGTTGTGGGGCTCCGGCGCGGTCGTGTAGTGGCCGTGGCAGTCGATGATCAGGCTCATACGGAGAGAACTTTCCTTACCGCGCGGGCGGCCCCGCGTGGCCGGAAAATGCCTGTGCGGCCGGACCCTGTCGTATCGGATGATCGGAACGGCTATGCCGCCCGGTTATAGGCCGGGCGGCGCACGCCTCAGATCTTCACCGGCTCCATCTTGGGCGCGAGCAGGTGCACGACGAGCAGGGCGACGAGATAGGCGCTGCCGGCGACGATGAAGATCGGGGTGTAGGTGCCGATCGTCTCGAGGACCTGGCCGATGTACTTGGAGAACACCATGCCGCCCAGGGCGCCCAGCATGCCGCCGATGCCGACGACGGAGCCGACGGCGCCGCGCGGGAAGACGTCCGACGGCAGGGTGTAGAGATTGGCCGAGAAGCCCTGGTGGGCGGCGGTGGCCACTCCGATGATCAGCACGGCGACCCATACGCTGCTGGCGAACGAGGCGAACATCACCGGCACGGCCAGCAGGGCGCAGATCAGCATGGTCAGCTTGCGGGCGTGGTTGATGGTGGCCCCGCGCTTCATCAGGTTGGACGACAGCCAGCCGCCGGCCACCGAACCGACGTCGCTGAGCAGATAGATGGCGATCAGCGGCGGGCCGAAGGTCTTCAGATCCAGGCCATAGCGCTTGCCCAGGAAGTCGGGCAGCCAGAACAGGAACATCCACCAGATCGGGTCGATCAGGAACTTGCCCAGGGCGTAGGCCCAGGTCTCGCGCTTGGTCAGCAGCTTGCTCCAGCCGATCTTCTCGACCGGGTCGGCGGGATCCTGCTCGATGTGGGCCAGCTCGGCCGCGCCCAGCTTCTTGTGCTCGCGCGGACGGCGATAGACCAGGAGCCAGATCGGCAGCCAGATCAGGCCCGCCACGCCGGTGACGATGAAGGCCATCTGCCAGCCGAAGGCCAGGACGATGCCGGGCACGACCAAGGGTGTCACGATGGCGCCGATGTTGGTGCCTGCGTTGAAGATGCCGGTGGCGAAGGCCCGTTCCTTCTTGGGGAACCACTCGGCCACGGCCTTGATGCCGCCCGGGAAGCCGCCGGCCTCGCCGATCCCAAGACCCATGCGGGCGAAGACGAAGCCGCCGAAGCCCTTGGCCGCGGCGTGGGCGATGTGGGCGATCTGCCAGATGGCGAAGGCCACGCCGAAGCCCCAGCGGGCTCCGATCCTGTCCATGATCTTGCCCCAGGCGAGGTAAGCCACGGCGTAGGCCAGCTGGAAGTAGAAGACGAGGTCGGCGTAGTGCTTCTCGTTCCACCCGAACTCATGGGAGAGATCGGCCTTCAGCAGCCCGATCGTCTGCCGGTCCACATAGTTGATGACCATCGCCGCGAACAGCAGGCTGACGATCACCCAGCGATAGCGACCGATCTTCTCGGATGGCGCGGGAGCCGTTGGTCGTCGCATTCTCGTTGTTTCCTCGTCCCTGCCTGGTTCTTTTCTCGTTGGCGCGTCCGGCTAGTCGGGCGGTCCGGCCAGCCGGCTCTCGATCTCGCCGACATAGGCGCGGGCGGCGTCGACGAAGGCCTGGGTGTTGCGCAGCAGGGCCGTGTCGCCCCGCCGGATCAGCCCGGCCGGACGTGGACGCCCGGTGGCCGGCAGCGGCAGCAGGCGCAGCGCCCCGCGCAGCAGGTCGCCGGCCAGCATCATGTGCGGGATCACCGCCACCCCGTCGGTGGCGTAGAGGATCTCGCGGATCATCGCGACCGAGCTGGAGCGCAGCGGCTGGTGCGGGGCCACGCCCATCTCCGCCAGCAGCACGTCGATCTCCTGGCCCACCCGCTGCGAGACCGTCGGCAGCACCAGAGAATAGTCGACCAGCACCGCCGCCGTCGCATCCCGGCGATCGAAGATCGGATGGTCGGCCCGCGCCACCACCGAGATCGGCTCGGAATAGAACGGGGTACGAACCAGGCCGTCGGGCTCGGCCAGGGTGTAGAGGCGGCCGATGACCAGATCCAGTTCGCGCCGCGACAGCTGCGAGATCAGCTCCTCGGTGCGGCCCTGGATGACCCGCACCTCGATGTCGGGCCGGGCGATCTTCAGGCGAGCCAGGGTTCCGGGCAGCACGCCGGCCGCCGCCACGGGCAAAGCGCCGACCACCACCGGGCCGCCGTCGCCGCCTTCAAGGGCGTCGAGTTCGTCCTCCAGCCGGCCGATCTCGGCCAGCAGCCGGCGGGCGGCGGCGGCCACCGTCAGGCCGAAGGGCGTGGGATCGACGCCGCGCGCATGGCGGTCGAACAGTCGCGCACCGACGATCTCCTCGATCTCCTGCAGGCTCTTGGTCAGGGCCGGCTGGCTGAGGCCCAGCGTCCGCGCCGCCTGCAGGATGCTGTCATGCGTGGCGATCGCGTCGATCACGCGCAGGTGCCGGAACTTCAGGCGCTGTTGCAGGTAGCGTCGCACTAGGTTTCCCGTTGGCTGGCGAGGGACTTTGTCCGCTGCTCGATCGCGTCGAGCAAGTCCCCAAGCTCGGTGGCCTGGTTGTCGGTCGCGGCGAGGCCCAGCGCGCCCTGGCGGGCGTGGACCTCGACCGTGGCGCGGGCCATGGGCGAGGGCAGGCCGGCCGCCTCCAGCATCACCGCCGCCTCGGCCATCTCCTCGCTACGGCGCTGGCCGTGCACGAGGGGGCGGGTGAGCAGATAGCGCGCCAGGGCCGGCCAGTCCGGATGGGGGATGGTGTTGCTCAGCGAGGCCAGCACCTGGGCTTCGACGCCGTAGTGGCGGGCGCTGGCCAGGCTCTCGGTGACGATCGCCTCCAGTCCCTTGACGAAGACGCTGCGCGACAGCTTCACGGCCGAGGGGCCGCCGACGGCGTCGCCAAACATCTCGGCGGAAAAGCCCAGGCGCTCGAGCAGAGGCAGGATCGCCGTCGCCCACGGGCCGCCCAGTAGGATGGCGGTTCTGATCCGTCGGGGCGCGATCGGGGCCATGACCGCTGCCTCGACATAGCGATCGATAAACGCCGCCTGCGCCTGGCGGGTCTGGGGCGCGACGGAGTTCAGATCGAGGAAGAAGGCCTCGCTCAGATGCGGCGCGGCGGCCTGGGCGACATTGACCGCCTCGCCGGCGGTGACGGCGCTGATGACGAGGTCGCGGTCCTGGCAGGCGGCGGCGATGTCGGGCGCCGTGCGTGCGCCTGTCGCGGCGACGGCTTGCGCGGGACCGGAGGCGACGTCCGCCAGCAGGCGATCGTGCACGAGGATGTCCATAAACCCCGCCGCCGCGAGGTCGGCGTGCAGGGTTTGGCCCACCTCGCCGAAGCCGATCAGGGCGATGCGCGGGCTCATCGGCGACCGTCCCAGACGCTGGCCGGCACGAAGACCTGGCCGGTCATCAGCAGGCGCGCGGTGCGCAGCAGGGCGGCCGAGACCACCTCGCCCTGCGGCGACAGGGTCAGCAGGGCCGTGAACTCGCCGGTCGGATGCTCGACGCTGACGGCGACCTCGCCCGCCAGGTCGGGCAGGCTGGCGACCGAGGCCGCGACCGAACCCTTCAGGCAGGCGGCGGTGGCGACGCTGACCGCGCCGAACACGCCGATCGCCTTGTGCACCGTGTGCGGGATGAAGCTGCGGGTCGACAGGGCGCCGCCCGCCGTCGGCGGCGAGACCAGGGTGATCTTGGGCACGGTGGCGTCGGTGACGTCGCCCAGGTTCATGCGCCGGCCCGCTTCCAGGCGGATCGCCTCGACCCGCGCGCGCAGCACGGCGTAGGCCTCCAGTTCGGCTGGGGCCTCGTTCCCCGTCACGCCCAGGTCGGCCGCGCGCACCACCACCACCGGCATGCCGTTGTCGATCAGGGTGACCTCGACGCCTTCGATGACGTCGATGACGTTCCCGGTCGGCAGCAGGGCGCCGCAAGACGAGCCGGCGACGTCGGCGAAGGCGATCGGGATCGGCGCTGCCGAGCCGGGCACGCCGTCGATGCGGCAGTCGCCGTCGTAGTTCACCCGTCCGCCGGGGGTCTCGATACGGGCGGTCGCCAGGCCGTCGGTGTTGCGCATGAAGATACGCACGTCGGTCTGGCCGTCCTGGGCCGCGACCAGGCCCTGCTCGATGGCGTAGGGGCCGATGCCGGCGAGGATGTTGCCGCAGTTCTGCCGGTCGCTGACCTTGGCCTCGGCCACCGAGACCTGCAGGAACAGGTAGTCGACGTCGGCGTCCGGTCGCTGCGAGGCCGAGACGATCGCGACCTTGCTGGTCAGGCTGTCGGCGCCGCCCATGCCGTCGATCTGGCGGTCGTCGGGCGAGCCCATGGCCGCCAGCAGCACCTTGTCGCGCAAGGCCTCGTCGGCCGGCAGGTCCTCGGCCCGGAAGTAGAGCCCTTTGGAGGTGCCGCCGCGCAGGACGGCGCAGGGAATGGCCGTCTGCATGGGCTCAGGCGTCCCCGTTCTCGGTATGCTCGACATAGACGAGGCCGGCGGCGGCGAGCCTTTCGCGCATCTTGTAGAGATCCAGTCCCAGCACCCCGGACGCCAGTTGGGCGCGCTTGTCGACCTCGGCGGCCTCGCGCTTGGCCGAGGCGGCCAGCACAGCGTCGGCGTCCTTGCGGGCCACCACCACCACGCCGTCGTCGTCGGCCACGATCACGTCGCCGGGGTGGATCAGCGCGCCGCCGCAGACCACCGGCACGTTGACGTCGCCCAGGACGGCCTTGACCGTGCCCTGCGCCGAGATGGCGCTGGACCAGACGGGGAAGCCCATCTCCTTCAGCACGGCCACGTCGCGCACCCCGGCGTCGATGACCAGGGCGCGGACCCCGCGCGCGATCAGAGAGGTGGCCAGCAGGTCGCCGAAATAGCCCGCGTCGCTGAACGAGGTCGGGGCCACCACGAGAATGTCGCCCGGCCGGCACTGCTCGATGGCCACGTGCAGCATCCAGTTGTCGCACGGCGGCGAGGAGACCGTCACCGCCGTACCCGCCACATGCGCGCCGGGCCAGATCGGCCGCAGCTTGGGCGACAGCAGGCCGATGCGCCCCTGAGCCTCGTGGATGGTGGCGACGCCGAAGGCCGCCAAGCCCTCGACCGCTTCCTTCGACGCCCGCGGCGGGTTGGTGACGACCTTGTTCAAGGCGAGCGCTCCGAAGCCGAAAATCTCTGCGGCGCCGACGCGAAAAGCGCCGGGCCGAGGCTTGGCTATCACCCGGCCCTGGGGGAGCGGCTATGCAATTTGGGCGGCGGCTATAACCAAAATCGCCGGTCGCGGCCGAAACCCCCACGGCGCGGGCCAGAACGTTATAGCCCCTGGAATTTTGTTATAGCGCGGCCGGCTGCAAGGCTTGCTACCGGCGTCGAGGAGATGACCCGAAGAGACCGGAGACATTGGTGATTTCGTTGCGTTCTTTCGGCGTGTCGGCGGTTCTGGCCGGCCTCGTGGCCCTCTTCGGCGCGGGCGTCGCCGTCGCGCGTCCAGAGCCGGTCCTGACCGACCTCGCCGCGGTAAAGCCGGTGATGGACTGCGCCGTCCTGGCCTCGGCAGACATCAGTGACGCGGTCGGCGCCAAGACCACCATCACCTCGGCCAAGCTCTCCGGTTCCGGCGACAAGGCCTTCTGCGCCGTGCAGGGCGTCATCGCCCCGAAGATCCGCTTCGAGCTGCGCCTGCCGACGGCGGGCTGGACCCAGCGTTACCTCCAGGTCGGCTGCGGCGGCCTGTGCGGCGCGCTGAGCATCCGCACCGAGCACGCCGACGGCTGCACCCCGGTCAAGGACGGCGCCATCGCCCTGGCCTCGACCGACATGGGCCACGAGGGCAAGGGCGGCATGGCCGCCATGGGCGACGGTGAGTTCGGCGCCGATCCGCAGGCCCGTGTCGACTTCGCCTATCGCGGCGTGCACCTGACCTCGGTCGCTTCCAAAGCCCTGATCGCGAAGTTCTACGGCCAGGCGCCGCGCTACAGCTATTTCTCGGGCTGCTCAGACGGCGGCCGCGAGGCGCTGATGGAAGCCCAGCGCTTCCCCGGCGACTTCGACGGCGTCGCCGCCGGCGCGCCGGCCATGGTCTTCACCGTCCAGAACAGCTTCTACCACGCCTGGCAGGCCCGCTCGAACATGGACGCCAATGGCAAGGCGATCCTTATCGCTTCGCGCCTGCCGATCCTGCACGCCGCCGCCCTGGCCTCGTGCGATGAAGTCGACGGCCTGAAGGACGGCCAGATCGAGGATCCGCGCGCCTGCCGCTTCGATCCCGTCGTCGCCCAATGCAAGCCAGGCGAGGGCAAGCCGGGCCAGGCCACCGACGCCTGCCTGACCGCCGCCGAGGTCGAAACCGCCCGCAAGCTCTATGACGGCCCGCGCGACGCGGCCGGAAAGCCCTTCACCCTGGGCCAGCCGCAGGTCGGCTCGGAGCTGTCCTGGGCCGGCGTCTTCGTGCCGCGCTCGGCCGACCAGGTCCCGGGCAGCTGGGGCATGGCCGAGCAGCCGGTGAAGTACGTGTTGTCGCAGACCAATCCGCCGGCCGACTACAGCTTGGCCGACTTCAAGTTCACGCCCGAGCAGTTCGCCGGCCTGAGCTGGGCCCATCGCCTCTACGACGCCACCGACACCGACCTGTCGGCCTTCGCGGCCAAGGGCGGCAAGCTGATCCTGTGGCACGGCTGGTCGGACCCGCACATCTCGCCGCTGAACACCATCGCCTACCGCAACGGTGTCGTGGCGGAGCTCGGCCAGGCCAAGGCCGACGCCATGATGCGGCTCTTCCTGTTCCCCGGCCTCTATCACTGCTTTGGCGGCGACGGCCTGTCGCAGTTCGACATCGTCAGTCCACTGATGGACTGGGTCGAGGCCGGCGCGGCGCCCAACGCCATCGAGGCCGCCAAGGTCGACATGCCGGCCATGACCGGCCCGCCGCCAGTCGGCGCCGACGTTCGCCAGGCGCCGATGCCCGACGCCTCGGCCCTGAAGCCCAGCCGCGTGCGGCCGGTCTACGCCTATCCGCGGGTCGCGGCCTATAAGGGGGCGGGTTCGATCGACGCGCCGGAGAACTTCGCGCCCAAGACCCCGGCGTCCGAGCCGCCCACGCGCGACGCCTACGCCGCCCAGTTCATCGCCCCGCGTTTCCACCAGGACTGCCGCGTCGAGGCCGGCGCCCTGGCCTGCGCGCCGTCCAAGCCCTGAGGAGAGCACCCATGGCCAAGCTCATCGGCACGATCGGCGTCTCCCACACCCCCACCATCGGCTACGCCCGCGACCGCAAGCTGGCGCAGGATCCCGTCTGGGCCCCGATCTTCGAGGCTTTCGAGCCGCTGAAGGACTGGCTGGCCGAGCAGAAGCCCGACGCCCTGGTGATGATCTACAACGACCACGTCACCTCGTTCTCGTTCGACCACTACTCGGCATTCGCGCTCGGGGTGGGCGATCAATACGCCGTGGCCGACGAGGGCGGCGGTCCGCGCGACCTGCCGGCCGTGCCGGGCCATGCCGAGTTCGCCCGCTATCTGGCCCGGGCCGTCATGGCTCAGGACTTCGACCTGTCGCTGTTCCAGCACAAGCCGCTGGATCACGGCTGCCTGTCGCCCCTGTGCCTGCTGACGCCGCCGGAAGAGACCTGGCCGATCCCGATCGTGCCCCTGCAATGCGGGGTGCTGCAGTTCCCCGCGCCGTCGGCGCGTCGCTGCCTCGACCTCGGCAAGGCCCTGCGCAAGGCGATCGACGCCTGGCCGGAGGACAAGCGCGTGGTGATCGTCGCCACCGGCGGCCTGTCGCACCAGGTGCACGGCGAGCGGGCGGGGTTCAACAACACCGCCTGGGACGAGGCCTTCCTCGACATGCTGCAGAACGATCCCGATCGCCTGGCCGGCATGACCCACGCCGAATACGCCAAGCTCGGCGGCTTCGAGAGCGCGGAAGTCATCATGTGGCTGATCATGCGCGGGGCGATGTCGGACAGGATCGCCTGCCATCACCGCACCTATTACCTGCCGTCGATGACCGCCATCGCCACCGTCCGCTACGAGGACCAGGGCGAAGACACCTCGCAGGCCGAGCGCGACCGCGTGCACCGCGAGACGAGCCGCCAGCTGGAGGGCGTCGAGGACCTGGAGGGCACCTATCCCTTCACCCTGGAGACCAGCGCCAAGGCCTATCGCGCCAATCGTTTCCTGCAGAACCTGGTCGATCCCGCCGCGCGCGCGCGGTTCCTGGCTGATCCCGAGGCCGAGTTCGAGGCGGCGGGCCTCAGCGACGAGGAGCGCGACCTGATCCGCCGCCGCGACTGGGGCGGGATGATCCGCTACGGCTTCATCTTCTTCGTGCTCGAGAAGCTGGGCGCGGTGCTCGGCGTGCCCAACCCGCAGATCTACGCGTCCATGAAGGGGCTGACGCTGGAGGCCTTCCTGGCCACCCGAAACGCCCAGATCACCTATTCCGTCTCGCGCAACTGACGGACCTTCCTTCCTCCGAAACCTTCGAGCCCGGCGCGTTCTCGCGCCGGGCTTTTCCTTGTCCTGGCGGCGGTTCTATCGATCCGGTCGATGGCTCCGGGCTTGGTTATAGGTTCCCGCGTTTATCTATAACCGTCACGCCGCCGGAACGCTGTTAGCTGACCTTGGCCGAAATCTCGGTCCGTCCTTGAGAAGTCTCCCGCGAGGAGGCCGAAGGCGAAGGTCTCTAGGGAGGAGGGGTGCGATGCATAGGAAGACTATGCTCTTGGCCGCGGCTGCGGCTTTCACGGGAGTCATGGGAGCGGGGCAGGGGGCCTTGGCCCAGACGGCGACGCCGGCGGCCGAGCCGCAGGACGGCTTCGCCATCGAGGAGGTGGTGGTCACCGCCCGTCGCGTCACCGAAAACCTCCAGGACACGCCGGTCTCGGTGTCGGCCTTCACTGGCGACATGCTGGAGCGCCGCCAGATCGCCAGTACGGCCGACCTCGACGACGCCACGCCCAGCCTGCAGTTCGCGCCCGTCTCGCCGCTGACCGGCAACTCGGCCGCGGCCCAGATCTTCATCCGCGGCGTGGGCCAGACCGACGCCACCGCCGGGGTCGATCCTGGCGTCGGCCTTTATATCGACGACGTCTACATGGGCTCCGCGGTCGGCGGGGTCATGGACTTCCGCGACATCGCCGGCGTCCAGGTCCTGCGCGGACCGCAGGGCACGCTGTTCGGCCGCAACACCATCGGCGGCGCCATCCTGCTGACCACGGCCGCGCCGGGCGAGGACTTCGGCGGCAGCTTCAAGGCCGGCTTCGGCACCGACAACCTGCGTGAAGGGATCCTGGCGCTGAACGTGCCGATCTCCGACACCGTCAAGACCCGCTTCACCTACGGCACGCGCGTGCAGGACGGTTACGTCACCCGTCTCTACGACGGCAAGAAGCTGGGCGACGTCAACACCTTCACCATCACCGGCAAGGTCCGCTGGACGCCGACCGAGAAGTTCACGGCAGAACTGCGCGGCGACTACACCAAGTCCGACGAGAACGGCGCGCCGCTGGTCTTCGCCGCCATCAACGAGACCTCGGCCTTCCCGCGGGCGGTCAGCTACGCCGCCGGCTGCCCGGGCATGGCCTCGGTCGGCACGACCGTGCCGTCGATCAACGACAAGCGCTGCGCCAACGACTATTACAACGCCGGCAAGTACGCCAACAACGGCACCCACCCGGTCAACAGCGACCTGGAGAACCTCGGCGCCTCGCTGCTGCTGGAGTACCGGCTGGCCGACGCCCTGACCCTGAAGTCGATCACCGCCTACCGCACCCTGGAATGGGCCGGCAGCCGCGACGCCGACAACACCCCGTTCCCGATCCTGGCGACCGACTATTCCAGCAAGGGCTTCCAGGCCAGCCAGGAGTTCCAGGCGCTGTATTCGGGCTCGCGCCTGACCGGCGTGGCCGGCCTGTTCCTGTTCCGCCAGGCCGTGGACGACATCCTGACCGTCACCCTGTCGCCGCCGACCGCGCCGACCGGCACGCGCGACAGCAACAACAACGAGGTTCGCAACAAGAACTGGGCGGCCTTCACCCAGTGGACCTTCAAGGCGACGGACGCCCTGAGCGTCACCGCCGGCCTGCGCTACACCGACGAGACCAAGGGCTCACGACCCTACCAGTTCAACTACTCGAACCCGACCGTGCTCTACGTGCCCTACAAGCTCTATGAGCGGAAGTTCTCGGCGACCACGGGCTCGTTCCAGGCGCAGTACCGCTGGAACTCGGCGCTGATGACCTATGTCAGCTGGTCTCAGGGCTTCAAGGGCGGCGGTTTCAACAGCCGCTTCAACGGCGTCGTCGCCTCGGGCCAGCCGCCGTCGTTCGAGCCCGAAACGGCCGAGACCACGGAAATCGGCGCCAAGCTCGATCTCGGCGGCAAGCTGCGGATCAACGCCGACATCTTCAACACCGACTACCAGGATCTGCAGTTCACTTACCGCGTCGGCACCGCGCCCTACCTGTTCAACGCCGGCAAGGCGACGATCAAGGGCCTGGAGGTCGAGTACACCTACGTGCCGACCAGTAAGCTCGTCATCGAAGGGGGCTTCAGCTACCTCGACGACAGCATCGACGAGGTCTCGACCATCGTCGGCGCGACCACGGCCGTCACCACCAACAGCCAGCTGCCCTATACGCCCAAGTGGCAGGGCAACGTCTCGGTGGCCTACACCGTCGACCTGTCGGGCGACCTGACCCTGATCCCGCGCGGCGAGATCGTCTACACCGACAGCCAGTTCTTCGACGCCGGCAACACCAAGGAAATCGCCCAGCTCGACGCCATCACCAAGTTGAACGTCGGCGTGGTGCTGGAGAACAAGGTCGCCGACTGGAAGGCGCAGCTGTCGGTCAACAACCTGACCAAGGAGATCTATCCGGTGGCGGGCAACTCCTCGCTCAGCACCAGCTCGGGCTATGCCGAGGTGGCCTACAACCGCGGCCGCGAAGTGGCCCTGTCGTTCACCAAGCGCTTCTGAGGCGCGAGAGCCGGTCGGCCCGTTGCGGGCCGGCCGGCCTTGCCGACTGTTCCTCCGGTTGCGACGCGATCGTCTGGTGGGGGCGATATGGCGGCTACTCGACTCTAGCTATGGGGGAGTGACCTTCGAAACGGGTCGCTGGCTCGGTGACCGATCAGTCCCGAAACGCCTCGAGGATTTGCGGCCGGGCTCCTCTCCGGGCCGAAAATTGCTGGACACGTCCGCAGCCTCCTGAACTTGCAGTCGCCGTCTTCCGCTCGCCGACGGCCATGGTCAACCGCCTTTAAACCTTGGCGTTGCGTGGTTTTCCGGCGCCGCCGTGTCCCGCGATCGCCGCCTTTCAGTCGAGCTTGGCCGTCGTGCGCGGGAAAGGTTCTCGCGGACGCGAACTCCATGCTTCCGGCTTGAAATGAAGGCGGTTGAGTGCGCCGTGAGCTGACACACAATTTTCGCGATTGAGATGCTGTTTCGCAATTGCAAAGTTTAGCGTGACAGGCGTAATCTGCCCGCGTCGGTTGTGGTGGGGCGTAGGGTGACCAGTTCGCGTGCGGAGGGGGATGAAGGCCTTGAGTGCCTCGTTCTCATCCTGGGGTTTCATCAGATTGGCGCTGATCCCCAACAGCTTCGCCATGCCCTGGGCAAGGGCGCGCCGGCGGATGCTGGCGACCTGGTCCGTCTGGCCCGCCGCATGGGCGCCAAGGCCAAGATGGCCCGCCTGCCGCTGCGGCGGCTGGAAGACGCGCCGTTGCCGGCGATCGCCAAGGGGCGGGCCGGCGACTTCTTCATCGTTGCGCGCGCGGTCGCGGGCGAGGTGCTGGTGCAGTGGCCCGGCCAGCCGCCCAAGACCCTGTCGATGGACGATCTGTTCGCTGTCTGGGACGGCGAGGCGGTGCTGATCACCTCGCGCTCGGAGGTTCCGGGCGGAAGCAAGTTCGACGTCACCTGGTTCATTCCGGCCCTGGTCAAGTACCGCGGCCTGCTGGGCGAGGTGCTGGCCGCCTCCCTGACCCTGCAGCTCTTCGCCCTGGCCACGCCGCTGATCTTCCAGGTGGTGATCGACAAGGTGCTGGTGCACCGCGGCCTGACCACGCTGGACGTGCTGGCCATCGGCCTCGGCTCGGTGATCCTGCTGGAGACCCTGCTGGGCGGCCTGCGCGCGGCGCTGTTCACCCACACCACCAGCCGGGTCGACGTCGAGCTCGGCGCGCGGCTCTATCGTCACCTGCTGGCCCTGCCGATGGCCTATTTCGAGAGCCGGCGGGTGGGCGACACCATCGCCCGGGTACGCGAACTGGAAACCATTCGTGAGTTCCTGACCTCGTCGTCGGTCACCCTGGTCATCGACCTGCTGTTCACGATCATCTTCCTCGTGGTGATGTGGTTCTACTCGCCGTGGCTGATGCTGATCGTGCTGATCGCCATCGCCCTCTACGCCCTGACGGCGGGCCTGATCACCGGCCCGCTGCGCCGGCGCATCGAGGAGCGCTTCCAGCGCGGCGCCGAAAGCCAGGCCTTCCTGGTCGAGAGCGTCGCCGGCATGCAGACCCTCAAGGCCGCCGCCGTCGAGCCGCAGATGCAGACCCGCTGGGAGCGCCTGCTGGCCGGTTATGTCGCCGCCGGCTTCAAGGCCGCGCGGCTGAACATCTGGGGCGGCCAGGCGATCCAGCTGATCAACAAGGCCTCGACCGTCCTGATCCTCTATATCGGCGCGCGCCTGGCCCTGACCGGCCACATGACCGTCGGCGAGCTGGTCGCCTTCAACATGCTGGCCGGTCGCGTGGCCGAGCCCGTGCTGCGCCTGGCTGGTCTGTGGCAGCAGTTCCAGGAAGCGCGCGTCGGCATCGCGCGCCTGGGCGACGTGCTCAACAGTCCGACCGAGGCCCAGTTCTCGCCGTCGCGCGCCGCCCTGCCGCGCATCGAGGGGCGCATCGCCTTCGACGACGTCACCTTCCGCTACAAGCCTGGCGGTCGCGAGGCCATCCGCCGCGTCAGCCTGGCGGTCGAGCCGGGCGAGGTGATCGGCGTGGTCGGGCCCTCGGGCTCGGGCAAGTCGACCCTGACCAAGCTGGTCCAACGCCTCTATGTGCCCGAGAGCGGTCGGGTGCTGGTGGACGGCGTCGATCTGGCCCAGGTCGATCCGGCCTGGCTGCGCCGGCAGGTTGGCGTGGTGCTGCAGGAGAACCTGCTGTTCAACCGCTCGGTGCGCGAGAACATCGCCCTGGCCGACCCGTCGCTGTCGATGGAGGCGGTGATGGCCGCCGCCAGCATGTCCGGGGCTCACGACTTCATCCTAGAGCTGCCGGAGGGCTACGACACCGTGCTGGAAGAGCGCGGCTCCAACCTGTCGGGCGGTCAGCGCCAGCGCATCGCCATCGCCCGGGCCCTGATCACCAATCCCCGCATCCTGATCCTCGACGAGGCCACCAGCGCGCTGGACGCCGAGAGCGAGGCGATCCTGCAGGCCAACATGCGCCAGATCGTCCGTGGTCGGACGGTGATCGTTATCGCCCACCGGCTCAGCGCCATCCGCGTGGCCAGCCGCATCGTCACCATGGAGAACGGCCAGGTCACCGAGACCGGCACCCATGACACGCTGATGGCCGCCGGCGGGCGCTACGCCCAGCTCTGGCGCGCCCAGATGCACGGTCATCACGGAGTGGAGGCATGAGTTTCGCCGCCCACGTCCGCGTCTTCACCCAGGCTTGGAGCGAGGAAAGCCGCCGCCGTCGCGCCGGCGCCGCTCGCCAGCGGGTCGAGACCGCCTTCCTGCCGGCGGCGCTGGAGATCGTCGAAAGCCCGCCGTCGCCGATCGGCCGCGCCATCAGCTGGACCATTGTCGCCGCCGCCTTCGGGGCGCTGGCCTGGTCGTGCTGGGCCAAGGTCGACATGGTCGCCGTCGCCGAAGGCCGCCTGGTGCCCACGGGGCGCTTGCGCAGCGTCGAACCTTCCGACCCGGGCGTCGTCCGCGCCATCGCCGTGCGCGAGGGCGAGCGGGTGCGGCCGGGCCAGCTGCTGATCGCGCTGGACCCCACCGTGGCCGACGCCGACGCCGAAAGCGCCGTGACCGAGCTCTCCACCGCCGGTCTGACCCTGGCCCGCGCCAACGCCCTGCTGGGCTACGCCGCCGGCCGCGGCGGAGCCGTGATCGCGCCGCCCGACTCCGAGCCGACCGCCGTCGAGGCCGAGCGCCAGTTGGTGGCCGCCCGCATCCAGGCCTACGAGGCCAAGCGCGCTTCCCTGGGCGAGCGCCGCATCGGCGCCGAGGCCAGCGCCCGCCAGGCCGAGGCCGAGATCGTCAAGCTGCAGCGCACCCTGCCGATCCTGCAGCGCCAGCTCGACGACCAGAAGGGCCTGGAGGCCAAGGGCTACGGCGCCCGCCAGAAGCTTCTCCAGCAGGAGCAGGCCATGGTCGCCGCCGAGCAGGACCTGATCTCCCAGCGCGGTCGCCTCGACGAGGCCCGCGCTCAGGTCGCCTCGCTGGCCCGCGACGCCGCCGAGTTGCGCGAGCAGTTCGTCGGCCAGGCCGCCCAGGAGCGCGCCGAGGCCGAGGGCCTGGCGGCCACTCGCGCCGACTCCCTGCGCAAGGCCGAGCAGAAGCGCCAGCTCCAGACCCTGACCGCCCCGGTCGGCGGCGTCATCCAGGCCGTGTCAGTCACGACGCTGGGCGAGGTGGCCGAGACCGGCAAGGCCCTGGTCACCATCGTTCCCGACGGCGAGGCCCTGGTGGTCGAGGCCCTGGTCCTCAACAAGGACGCCGGCTTCGTGCGCACCGGCGACCACGCCGTCGTCAAGCTCGAGGCCTATCCCTTCACCCGTTACGGCACACTGCAGGGCGAGGTCGTCCAGATCTCCCCCGACGCCATCGTCGATGAGAAGCGCGGCCTGGTCTTCCCGGTGCGCGTGAAGCTCTCGACCACCCAGCTCAGCGTCGAAGGCCGCCGCGCCCTGCTCTCAGCCGGCATGAGCGCCTCCGTCGAGATCGTCACCGGCAAGCGCCGGGTCATCGACTTCATCTGGTCGCCGGTCGCCAAGACCGTCAGCGAAGCGGGGAGGGAGCGGTGAGCGAGAAGTCGTTTGGCGAGGTGAAGAAAGGGAAGCCGGTGCAGACCATGTTCGGGATCCTGCTCCTGGTCATTGTCGCCGGCCTTATGGTCGTGCGCTTCGATCTTCTGCGTCGCTCATACGGCGGTGAGGTTGGTTGGACGATCCCCGCTTACGAAGATCTTCTTTCCGCTAGCGGTGTCTTTGCCGTTGAACCGGTGAAGTCTTCGCGTGCGCCGTACCGATTCAAGACGACCAGCGGAGAGATCCTTGTCTTGCAGTGCTACCCCAAGGGGGATGCTTACAGGATATCGGATTCCAATACTTGCTTGGAAAATCGTCACGAGATTACGAGTGGTGCAAATTTCGATATCAAGTATTTCAAAATTTCTGATAAATCAGGAAATATTCAGAATATTTTGAGCGAAGTTACCAGTGCTGGAGCGGTTGTGCTTTCTTTTTCGGAAAGTGTTTCCAGTTATGAAGTCGCCATGAATATGCAAAAGAAGGAAAAGGGTGGATTTTTGCCGCTTGCATTGATCGTTGGGGTCTTTGTGCTTGCAGCATTCGCCTTCATCTTTCTGAAGAAATAAGCAATATCCGTCCTAATGTAAATTCCATGCTAGGTGGAGGGTAGTAATGTCCGTTAGTGCGAAGGCTGATTCTATACAGTTCGGTACTGACCTGTCTATCTTCCAGGTCAAGACGCTCGCGCTTGGAAAGGCGTGGTCTGTCTACAACCAGGATCCAAGCACCGCCAACAAGAACGGCCTCGGGATGGCGGTCAACGACACGTCCCTGGCGTTTATGACGGTAGTCAAAGACCTTTTCGACATGGCGACAAACAGTCCCATGGCTGGAAAGTTGGGGAAAGCGCTTGGTATCGCCGGTCTCGCCAGCGACTTGACCTCCGCCTATCAGACGGCTCAACAGATTCAAGCGCTACTCAACAGCGGTCAACCTGTTCCTTTTGCTCTATATCTGAAGATGGGTTCGATCATCTTCAAACTTGGGCCGCAAATCATACTGCTCGGCGTCGAATTTGGGCTCGTGACGGTA
This sequence comes from Caulobacter sp. GW821-FHT10A10, assembly GCF_059415745.1. NCBI lineage: Bacteria > Pseudomonadati > Pseudomonadota > Alphaproteobacteria > Caulobacterales > Caulobacteraceae > Caulobacter > Caulobacter sp. GW821-FHT10A10. Next base: position 262,753 of record NZ_JBWKNV010000009.1, read on the forward strand.
AGCGCGCCCGAAACCGCCTTGATATTGGGTGGTCTGGTTCTCGCTGGTGAAGTGATCGGGGTCATCGCGGATTTCCTGCCGGCGGGTCAAGTTTCGACCGAGCAGCGGCAACAACTGGCCGCGGCGAAGAACACCCTGGGTTCCGCCGCCCGACAGATGGCGCCCGAGTCCTCGAACGTGTTGGCGGAAACCATAGTCAACAGCTTCAAGAACTATGATCTTGGGTCTTCGCGGTCTTCGAACTGGTTTTATCCTGAGCAGACCTCAAGCAACGCTCACGAGTTCCAGATCTGGGACAAGCAGACCGGGAAGGTCATGTTCCGCATCGTGGATGGCACTGGCCATGCCCTGACCTTCCCAAGCGGTTCGGACCTCGTATTCCACACTGCGGCCGGCGACATCCGCGTGTTGCCTGACGGCACTGTCACCAAGACGGTGAATGGTGTGACCACCGTGGTCCCGCCGTCCGCCGATGGTTCTGCGACGGTTATCACCGTCAGTCCCAGCGGCCTTACCATCGGCTCTGAAGCTAATAAGCCGGCCGACTTTTCGACCGCGCGTAGGCACACGCCGGCGGAGAACGCAGAACTTCTGTCGGTGGCCGGCACGGTCGGCTCGATCGTGGGGTCGAGCATCGGATCCATGTTGGCGGGCGACGACAAGGTGGCCGGCGTGGTCTACTCGTCGGTGCTCGGTGAGATTGGTGAGCGGCTAGCTGCGGCGCTCGTGGCCCAGGCCGCGGGCGAAACGGTCATCGGGGTCGCGACCAAGGGCGGCCTTGAGGTGTTCGGCGCCGACGTGGCCGTGCGCGCTGGCCAGGCGGCGATTGGCTCTGTCAGTTCCTGGCTGTCGATGGAGCTGGGTGAAGCGCTCGGCCTCAAGGGCTTCGGTGCGGAACTCTTTACGACGGTGGGATCGACCGTCACCTCCCGGGTTATCGGCAACCTGCTCAACAGCGCGTTGGGGCCCAATGAAATCTGGAACGGGTTCGTTCCGAAGAGCACGGTCAATCCGCAGGGATCCGCGCCGACCAGCGGGATCGCGATCGCCAATGCGGTGGGGTCCTTCTTGGGCGCCAAGCTCGGCGCGATGATCGTCAGCCCGACCACCCAGGCCGGTGTGGCGCTGTCCTCGATCGGATCCGCCCTAGGCTCCTTCGTCGCGGGCAAGATGATCGGTCAAGTGACCGGCATGTGGATGAACCTGCTGGTGCCCGGCGTGGGCTCCTTCGTGGGCTTCGTGCTGGGGGCGCTGATCGGCAATCTCTTCGGTAAGAAGAAGCCCAAGATCCCAAGCGCCAGCGCCGAGACTGTTCTGCAGATTCCCTACGCCGAATATCAGCTGGGAACCATCACGGTCACCAACAACGGCAACCGCGACCTTGTCACCTCGATGGCTACGACGGCGCGGGACACGCTGAACAATCTCATCGGCGTCGTCGCTTACATCAATAACGCGACCTATGTGTCCAATCTGAACGGCTATGGTACCACCCAGATCTACGGGCACACCGGCAATCAGATCTACGTCAAGATCAACGGCGTTCAGAACAATTTCGCCTCGGCCGATGCGGCTGTGGAGTTCGGAACTCTGACCGCGATCCGCAATACTAAAATCGTCGGCGGCGACATCTTCTCCAAGCGCGCGATCCTCCGCTCGGCGGCCGCGGACCTGACCTCGCTCAGCGGTGACTTGCAGGTCGCCAGTGATTATCGCGCCTATACTCAAAACCGGGCGCTGGTGAATAGCGCCATCTCGGGGGCCTACGCTTCACTGACCGAGGCGGAGCAAAGCTATTATGCCTCCAACAAGGCGTTGATAGACAAGTTCCAGACGCAAGGAGTCGCGTCGCTGACAGCCGGCGAACTCGCGACCTATAACGGCAACAAGGTCACGATCGACAAGATCGCACTCGCGCTCAAGAGCCAGGCGGTCGCCAATCCCTGGATCATCACGCTTCAGCGGGTCAGTGAACTCGGACTCGAGAAGTTCGCCACCTCAGACTTCTACGGCGGTCTGCGCGGGTTCCTCGACAGCTTCGACCTGCATGGTCACGGCGTGGCCTATGAGGACGCCAATTTTCAATGGAACGGCGGCAACGACTTCGTCGTCTCCGTGGCCGGCGGAACCGAGGGGCTGTTCTCCATCCTGCCGACGGCTTCAGCGGACGGTCGAACGGTCACGATCAACGGCCTCGACAAGATCGGCTACACCTGGGTCAACGCTGGCGGGGGAACTTCCGGCAACGACTATATGGAATACCGCTGGAATGGCGGCGGGGTGATCCTGGACGACAATCACACCGAGACCGAGATCACCTACGAACCGGTCTGGAACGGTTGGGATTACGACTACATCGAGCACGTCAACTACGTCACGGTTGACGGCGGCGACGACATCTTCATCGGCAGCCAGTATGGCGACCAGCTTTACGGTCGCAGCGGTTGGGATTGGCTCGATGGCCAGGCCGGCAACGACTACATCGACGGCGGCGAGGGCAACGACACGCTGATCGGGCGTGACGGCGATGACAGCCTGGTGGGCGGCGGCGGCGACGACTATCTGTCTGGCGGCCTTGGCAACGATGGCCTCTATGGCGGCGTCGGCAATGACGTTCTGGTCGGCGGCGACGGCGCCGACACCCTCCAGGGCGAGGACGGCAACGACACCTTCATTCTGTCCGCCGACTACAACTGGAATTGGATCGTCGGCGGCAATTTCAACTTCAGCAGCGATCCGACCGGCAGCGACACGGTCAGCGCCGAGCGCTTCGGGTTTGGTGTCTTGCTCGACCTCGACGTGCGTCCGAGCGACTGGAACAGCCATCCGGACGCCAGCATCGCCAACCCGGCCAGCCGCCTGCTGGAGGTGCGCAGCGCCGACGGCTCGCAGTGGTACAGCAGCAGCGGCCTGATCAACATCGAGAACGCCACCGGTTCGGACTATGGCGATCGCCTGTTCGGCTCGGCCGGAAACAACGTGCTCAAGGGTGGGGCCGGCAATGACCAGCTCTACGGGCGAGACGGCGACGACGTCCTGGAGGGCGGCGCGGGCGCGGACTATCTCGACGGCGGCGCCGGGTGGAACGCGGTGAGCTACGCCGGCTCGTCGTCGGGGGTCAATGTCGACCTTTCCAACGGTGAGGCGTTCGGCGGCGACGCCGATGGCGACACGTTCCTCAACATCGGCAGCGCGACGGGCTCTCAGGCCGGTGACCAGTTGAAGGGCAACCAGTACAATAACCGCCTGGAGGGCCTTGGCGGCAATGACTGGCTCATCGCCACCAACGGCGAGGACACCTATGTCGGCGGCGAGGGCAAGGACTTCGTCGATTATTCGACGGGCTTCGCCAGCGGAACCTCGACCTACCAGGTCTGGGTCGAGGACGGCTACTGGGAGTACGACTACTACGACTACTCGCAGTACTGGGTGTCGACCGGCGGTCACTACGAGACCACCACCACCACGGTCGCGGCCCTGAACATCAACCTGGGCAGCGGCTACGCCCAGGTGCGCGGGACCGACGGCACGGTGTCGAACCATACGTTGACGGGCGTCGAGGGCGTGATCGGCACGGCCTATGCCGACACGATCGGCGGCGGCACGGCCGACGAGACCTTCGTCGGCGGGGCTGGCAACGACTATCTCTACGGCGGAGCCGGGGCCGACACCTACGTCCTCAATCGTGGGGACGGCTCGGACACCATCGTCGAGGACAGCGCCGGCTGGAACGTGGTCTCGTTCGGATCGGACGTGAAGTTCTCCGACATCTGGGGCGGCACGATCGGCGGGGCCAGCGGCTGGCTGGACCTGGGCATCCGGGGCGACGCCCAGGTGCGGATCGGCGCCAACTTCTATCCGACCGCAGGCAACAACAAGATCAAGTCGATCGACATGGGCGGCGCTTCGCAGCTCGACATCGGCTCGGTCAACTTCGGCGTGGCCAGCGACGACAACTCCACCACACTGGTCGGCAGCAAGACCAATTCCGACCTGATCCTGGCGATGAACGGCGACGACATCGTCTGGGGCGCCCAGAGCGGCCAGGTGGAGAGCAACGGCAATGTCGTGGTCGGCGGTCTGGGCAACGACCAGATCCACACCTCCAACGGCGACGACCAGTTCGGCTACGACCGTGGCGAGGGGCTGGACATCATCTGGGACACCGGCGGCGAGGACACCCTGGCCTTCGGGGCCAGTGTGGCGGCCGAGGACGTGATCTACCAGGTGGTCGGCAACGACCTCTACATCGGCGCCAAGGACCTGACCAACACCGCGCTGACGGCTAGCCAGGTCGCCGACCGGGTGCAGATCGTCGGCGGTGGGGTCAAGTACGTGACCATGGACGGCTACTCCAACACCGTCCTCTACGAGAGCTTCAACACGGTCGAATACGTGCT
>NZ_JBWKNV010000010.1:0-237952 GCF_059415745.1 Caulobacter sp. GW821-FHT10A10
GGCGTTAAGAGCGCCGCCGCCCGGGAAGCCGGCAGCCAAACGACCGCGCGGAGCGTCTTGGCTTCGTCGAAACGGTACACACAACAGCACCTCCGGGCGTGGCCCGGGCGCTCCGCTCTCCTTCGACAACTCAGCGGTTTCACCGCGTGAGATCGAGAGGTCATGCGCTCAAGGAACCTCCCCCTGTGGGGGAGGCGGCCGAAGGCCGGTGGGGGGCCGTTTTCAGCTTTCTAGGCGTCGGACGATATCCCATCGCCTCCCCCCACCGATCGCTGCGCGATCGCCTCCCCCACAAGGGGAGGTTCCTCGGGGCCGCGGCCTTCCCGCAAGAGATGCCCTATTCCCCCCTCGCCTCCTCGCCCAGGAACCGCACCTTGGCCCCCTTCTCCACCGCCGCCCCCAACTGCTGCGCGTCCCAGTTGGTCAGGCGCACGCAGCCGTGCGAGGCGCGCTTGTTGACCAGTTTCGGATCGGGCGTGCCGTGGATGCCGTAGGTGTCCTTGGTCAGGTCGATCCAGGTCGAGCCGACCGGATTGTTCGGCCCGGCCTTGATGGTCAGCTTGCCCTTGGGCTTGCCGAAGGTCAGGCGCGAGGGGTCGTAGGTGTAGGTCGGGCGCGGCGCCACGGTGCGCACCGCCCACTCGCCGCTGGGGGCCGGACGCTCGGTGCTGCCCACCGTGGCCGGATAGACCGCCAGCAGGTTGTCCTGGCCGTCATAGGCCCGCACCTGGCCGATCCCCTTGTCGATGTCGATCCGCGTCACCTTGGCCGGGAGTTCGCTCGGCCCCAGGGCCGCCACGGCGATGCGGGTCCCGGCCTTGCCGAAGTCGGCGCCGGGATTGAGGGCCTGCAGCAGCGCCTCGTCCATGTGGAAGCGCTCGGCCAGGGCCTCCAGCGGGCTGGTGTAGGCAAGCGCCGGCAGCCTGGCCATCGCCTCGTAGTCGTCCTTGGGGATCGTCTTGGCGTACGGCCCGTCCGCGTCCGCCTGCGTGATCACGTAGTCGGTCAGCACCTGGCCGCCGTCGGCCTCGATCAGCGCCTTCCACAGGTCGGGCGTCACCTCGCCATCGACCGTGAGACCCTGCGCCTGCTGGAAGGCCTCGATGGCCAGCCTCAGGTTCGTGCCGGTCACCCCGTCGATCGATCCCGGCGAGAAGCGGGCCCGGTCGAGCAGCACCTGCACCCGCACGAGGGACGGCGCGATCATCGACGGATCGGCCGGCGGCGCGGTCTGCGGGCCGGCCGCCTCGACGGCCTGGGCCAGGGGCGAGCGGTCGGCCGGGACGGCCTTCGGCGACGAAGGGGCCTGGGCCGTCGCGGGCGGCGGCGCCTCGGCCTTCCGCTCCCCGCGCGAGCAGGCCGCCGCCAGGACGCATCCGGCCAGCAGGGCCGCGAGACGAAGGGTCGAAGGCATCGCATACTCCACGCACGAGGAACGTCTTGCAGGTCTCAAGCCTTGAGCCATGGCGAAGTTCCGGAGGCGGTGCGCTTGGCGGCTCGATGGCGACGGGGGACGAGGGAACGGCGGCGCGGCCGGCGACTGGGCGCGATCCTGCTCGTCCTGCTGCTGGCCGGCTGCGTGGGAGGCGGGGCCTGGCTGCTGTGGCCGACCGACGCTCCGCCGCCCCCGCAGACCCCGACCGGCGACGGCGCCGACGAGCCGATCACGGCCGCCCCGCAATACGTGCCCTCCAACGATCCGCCCGCCGCGCCGCTCGCGCCCCTGCCGCTGGACGAGACCTGCGAGGCTTCCGCCCCGCCCGGCGCGGCCCAGGCCAACGCCGACAGCCTCAACACCATGAGCTGGGCGCCGTTCGGCCGGCAGGAGGTCGGCTGGACGATCTACGCCCCGCGCATCGGCGCCGAACTGGCTACCGCCTGCGGCCCTGGCACGACCCGTTTCGCCGGCGCCCTGGCCGGCTGGCAGGCGGCCCACCGCCTGACGCCCACCGGCGTGCTCGATGCGGCGACCTTCGACGTCATGAAGACCCGCTGGACCCTGGCCCGCCCCTTCGCGGCCATCAACGCCCGCGGCGAATGCCCCAACGCCCCCGCCCTCTCGGGTCTCTCTGCCGCGCGCTCCGACGAGGTCTATGGAAGCAAGCCGGCCTATCTGCGGCCCGGCGCGCTCGACGCCTATCGCCGGATGGTCGAGGCCGCCCGCAAGGACGGCGTGGTCTCGGCCCGCGACCCGCGCGTGCTGACCATCTTCTCCAGCTTCCGCGACCCGGCCGCCGACGCCGCCCGCTGCGCCCGCGACAACAACTGCCAGGGCGTCAGCCGCACCATCTGCTCGGCCCACCGCACGGGCCTGGCCGTCGACCTCTTCGTCGCCGCCGCCCCCGGCTACGGCCCCGACTCCAGCGCCGACGACAACCGCCGCTTCATGGCCCGGTCGGACGTCTATCGCTGGCTGGTGGTCAACGCCGGCCGCTTCGGCTTCGTCAACTACGTGTTCGAGCCCTGGCACTGGGAATGGACGGGCGAGCCGCCCCTGCCCGGCGTGCCGATCTCAAGCCTGCCTCAAGAAGGATCACAACCTCTCGATCAGGGGGCACCCGCGCCTCAACCCGGACAGAAAGTCTCCCCAACTAAGAAGCATGAAGTTCGCTGACGCTCACATACCCGGCCGGCGCGAGATCTTGGCCGGCCTCTTCGCCCTCCCCGCCAGCTCGGTCCTGGCGGCGCCCCGCGTGGCCGCCCCGCCGCGCCCGCCGGTCGTCACCGTGCTGGGCGACTCGATCACCGCCGGCCTTGGCGTGCGTCCCGGCGAGGCGATGCCGGCCCGTCTCCAGGCGGCCCTGGCCGCGCGCGGCGTGAGCGTCCAGGTCCGCGCGGCCGGCCGCAACGGCGACACCAGCGCCGGGGGTCTGGCTCGCCTCGAAGGCGCTCTGGGCAACGACACCGCCCTCTGCGTCGTGGCCCTGGGCGGCAACGACCTGCTGCAAGGGCTGCGCCCCGAGGCCACCCGGGCCAACCTGCGCGCCATCCTCACCCGCCTGCGCGAGCGGCGCATTCCCGCCGTCCTGGCCGGCGTCAACGCCCCGGCCCTGCTCGGCGCCGACTACGCCCGCCGCTTCAACGCCGTCTACACCGACCTCGCCCGCGACTTCTCCACGCCGCTGCTGCCCAACCTCCTGGCCGGCATCGGCGGCTCGCGCCGCTACATGCAGAACGACGGCATCCACCCCAATGCGGAAGGCGCAAGGGTGATCGCGGCCAACCTCGCGCCGGTCGTGGCCCAGGCCCTGGCGCGGGGGACGGTGGTGGCGGTGCGATAGATGCTCCCCCCGAAGGGGGAGCTGTCGCAAAGCGACTGAGGGGAAGTGACTGCTCAGCCAGCAACCACCTCAACATCAGAAGGGACTTCCCCCTCCGGCCCTCCGGGCCACCTCCCCCTTCAGGGGGAGGGTCACAAAAAGAACTCCACCGCCACCAGCACCACCCCGGCGATCCAGGCCGTCTCCACGACCATCAGCGCCACGGGCCGCCAGCCGGCGGTCATCACGTCCTTGAACGAGGTCTTCATGCCCAGGCCCGCGATCGCCGTGACCAGGCACCAACGGCTGATCTCCGCCGCGCCGTCGACCGCGACCTTCGGCAGCCAGCCCAGGCTGTTCACCGCCACCAGCGCCGCGAAGGCCGCCAGGAACAGCGGCAGTTGCGGCTTGGCGCCCGTCCCGCCGCCCGGCAGCATCCGCGCCGCCAGGAAGGCGATCGTGAACACCACCGGCAGCAGCATCGAGACGCGCAGCAGCTTCACATAGGTCGCCACGTCGCCGGTATGCGGCGAGATCATGTAGCCGGCCCCGACCACCTGGGCGACGTCGTGGATGGTGCCGCCCAGGAACACCCCGGCCTTGGTCTGGTCCAGATGCAGGGCCGCCGTCAGCAGCGGATAGGTGATCATGGCGATAGTCGACAGGGCCGTGACCACCACCACCGTCAGGATCGTGTCGCGCTCGCCATCCTTGTCGCGCGGCAGGACGGACGCGATGGCCAGGGCCGCCGAGGCCCCGCAGATGCCGACCGCCCCGCCCGACAGCACGCCGAAGCCCTGCCGCAGGCCCATGCGCTTGGACAGGAACGCCCCCAACAGGATCGTCGAGACGACCGCCACGATCACCGTGACGATCGGGGTGAGGCCCAGGCTCAGGATCTGCCCCGCCGTGATCCGCGCCCCCAGCAGGGCGACGCCGAACCGCAGTATGGCCTTGGACGAGAACTCGATGCCCGGAACGCAGCGCCCCTCCTCGTGCAGGAAATGGAAGGTCATCCCCAGCAGCAGCGAGAACAGCATCACCGGCGCGCCGTAATGCTGGGCGAGCCAGGTCGAGGCCAGGGCGATAGTCCCGGCCACCAGCACGCCGGGATAGAGCTTGATCAGCGCCGCCTGGCCGGGGAACCGCTCGCTGGCCTTGGCGGCGGGCGCGGGCTCGGGGCGCGACAGGCCCTCCATGCCTTCCAGCGATTGGAACAGCGCCCGCGCGGCGGCCGCGTCGGTGTCGAGATCGGAATTCATCGCCAGGCCCTTTGACGAGTCGCCATGCCGACGACGCCTTCGTCTGGGCTCTGATGGCCGGGATGGCAAGTCGCCCAAGACCCTCCCCCTGAAGGGGGAGGTGTCGGCGAAGCCGACGGAGGGGGATGTGATTGCTGAGGTCTGGGCTAGCGAACGCCAGCAGGGACTTCCCCCTCCGACCCTCCGGGCCACCTCCCCCTTCAGGGGGAGGATCTTCGGAGAGCCACCAGCGCCGAGATATAAGCCTCCATCAGCCGCACCAGCTCGTCCTCCAGGGCCTGCGGATCCAGCGCCAGACCCGGTTCGGCGGCCGCCGCGCGCAGCAGGCCGACGGCGGCGTGGGTGAGGACGAAGGCCGACTCCGGGGTCAGGTCGATCTGCAGTCGGGCCTTGCCGGCGATCGAGGCCAGGAACGCCTGGTGATGCTCTTCCAGCACCGCGTCGCCGCGATGGAACATGGCCCCCAGCAGCGCTTGGCGCGTGGCCGGCGAGCCCTCGAAGCCGTTCATCAGCGCCCGCACGATCGGCCGCACGCTACCCAGGTCCGGCCGCTCGATCAGGGTCTGTGCGATCGCGTCGCGCACGGCGCTAGTTCGCCGCTGGGCCAGGGCCGCCAGTATGTCCTGCTTGTCGGCGAAGTACTGATAGACCGTGCCGACGCTGACCCCCGCCCGTTCGGCCACGTGATTGGTGGTCAGGCGCTCGGGCCCGCCGCTCTCCAGAAGCTGAAAGGCCGCGTCGAGAATGGCGTCCACCGTGGCCTGGGCGCGCCCCTGGCTCGGCGCTCTGCGTTGTTTTTCAGCCACTTGCGAAGCCTCCCGACGCCCTCGCCCCGCCCGAAGACAAGGCGAGTAGGAACATGAGCAATGCTTACATACGCTTGAGACCGAGAACAGGTCCGTCCCTCGCGGCGGATCGGAAGGAGCCCAGATGATCCGTCCCATCGAAGACGTCCGCGCCCGCGTCGCCTCGCAGAAGACCCTGCTGCCGGGCTTCTACGGCCAGATCGATTTCGACCTGACGCCCGAGCGCTTCACCGAGGACCCCGGCCTCGCCGTCGCCCGCGATCGCAACCCGCTGGGCGTTTCCGTCACCCAGGACGATCTCGACCGCGTGCGGGCCTACACCATGCTGGGCGACATCGTCGCCGACGCCTATGCCGCCCTCATTCCCCAGTACGGCTTTCGCAAGCTGATCGACATGCTGGTCGCGGCCTGCGAGCGCGGGATCGAGGCCGTGCCTGACGCGCCGCCGGAACTGGCCGCCTTCATCGCCGAGATGCGGGCCACGCCCGACTGGATCGACATGGACCTGGTGCGCGAGGGCCAGCGGCTCGACCGCAACGCCGCCGCGCACCTTGGCCCCTTCGCCGTGCGCGGGGCCTTCGTGGCCACCTTCCTCAACAAGTATTCGGCCCTGCCGATGGCCCTGACCGGAACCTTGGGCGCCGAAACGGCCGCCAAGCGGGTCAACGAGACGGCCGCCTTCTTCACCACCACCATCCTGCCGGGCGCGCTGGAGCCGGGCGGCGAGGGCTTCAAGGCCGCCGCCATGGTGCGGCTGATGCACTCGATGGTGCGCTTCAACGCCCTGCGCTCGGGCCGCTGGGACAGCGCGGTCTACGGCGTGCCGATCCCGCAGGTCGACCAGATGCCGGCCGGCCTGATCCCGATCTTCCTGATGTCGTTCCAGATGCTGCGCAAGGGCCGCCGCCAGTTCACGCCCGCCGAACGGGCCAAGGTCGAGCTGGCCCGCTACCGTTGCTTTCTGCTGGGCCTGCCGGAGGACCTGCTGGCCGACACGCCCGAGGGCGTGGTGCGGATGATGACCGCCCGCGACAGCACCCTGCGCCGAGGCTTCGACGACGAGACCTGCGGCGCGCTGATCCGCGCCACCCTCGACGCCTATCTGCCGCCCGACGAGAGCCCGGCCAACCGCCTGCACGACCGCATCGAGCGCCGCTTCGCCAAGGCCTTCTTCCTGCGCCACTTCCTGCGCGGCGACCGCAAGCGCGCGGCGAGCATGGGCATCGAGGTGGGGCCGGTCGACGAGGCGGTGTTCATCGTCGTGGCCCTGCTGGTCACCCTGCAGATGAAGGCCTTCGACCTGGCCGGCAAGACGCCGGTGGTCCGCCATCTGGCCGACGCGGCCCTGGTGCGCAGGATGCACGCTCTGCTCAAGCGCTACGGCCACGCCGAGTTCACGACCGACGCGGCCGCCTACCGGCCGACCAATGCGAGGGCGGCGGCCTGATCCCTCTCCCCTTGCGGGAGAGGGTGGCCCGCGAAGCGAGTCGGGTGAGGGGTCTAAAGCTCTGTCCGCCGCGATGGCGGTCAGACCGGGTGCGGCGTCAAAGGTCTGAGAGACCCCTCATCCGTCGGCTTCGCCGACACCTTCTCCCGCAAGGGGAGAAGGAAGTCAGTCGACGTCGTAGATGTCCTCGTTGACCGGCGCGTCGTCGTCGCCCGTCAGGGCGGTGTCGAGGCTGTCGATGATCTCGTCCATCTGCTCGGAGGTGATCGACACGTAGATGGCGTCGCCGCCGACGGCCGAGACCAGCAGGCGGTAGCCGTCTTCGGTTTCCTGCAGGGAGAAGGTTTCCAGGGGCTGCAGCTTGGCCATCGAGGCGTCTTTCGTCGGGAGAGTTCGGGAGCCCGCCGATGTAGGCCCGCGCCCGCCTCAGTTCAACGCGCGTCTTTAGGGGACGTCTTTCAAGGTCCCCCGCCGCAGCAGGGCGATGTGGCAGGCGATCAGCACCTCGCGCTCCACCCATGGGAAGTCGGCGCGGGCGATCAGCAGCGAAACCAGGCCGTGCAGCCCCGCCCACAGGGTCTGGGTCATGCGCTGGACGTCGTCGTCATGGGTCAGGCCCGCATTGCGCATCTCGCCCACGATTTCGGCGAAACGCTGGAAGGCCCCGATGCCGGCCATCATCGGCCGGTCGCCGACCCGCTCCTTGTAGGACCCGTCCAGGCCCTTCTCGACCATGAAGGCCACGCGATAGGCGTCGGGCTCCTGCAGGCCGAAATCGACATAGACCCGCAACGCCCGTTCGAAACATTCGGCCGTGGGCGTGAAACTGGCCCGCGCCTCTTCCATCCGCTCGACCAAGGTGGCGAAGGCCCGCACGCACAGCTCGGCGGTGATGTCGTCCTTGGTGGCGAAATAGGCGTAGAGGGCCGGCTGCGAGACGCCCGTGGCCTCGGCGATCTGGCGGGTCGAGACCGCGTGCAGACCCTTCTCGCTGAACAGCCGCAGGGCCGCGTCCAGGATCTCCTCGCGTCGTTCGGCGCCCTGTCCCTTGGGTTTTCGGGGGGAACGGATCTTCGGCGCGGTCATCGTCCCTCCTTTCCGCAGCGGGGCCGGCTTGACAACCCACAATAATCGATCAGTGATTACTTATCACCGATCGATGATAGGGGCGATAGCATGGACGGGGCGCGTGCTGGATACGGAGGCGTCGTCCTGCTCACGGCGCTGGCGACGGTCTCGGCTCTCGCTTTGGCGGCCTGCGGCGGCAAGGCGGCCGTGCCCGAGGCCGCCCCGCCGCCGGCGGTCGAGGCCGTCAGCGTCGGCGCTCCCGGCGCGGCCTCCGACCTGACCGCTTCCGGAACCTTGGAACGCCGTCGCGAAATGGCGCTGTCGTTCCGCATCCCCGGCGTGCTGACTCGCGTGACGGTCGAGGCCGGCGACAGCATCGGCGCCGGCCAGACCCTGGCCAGCATCGATCCTGCCGGGGTCGACGCCCGCCAGACCCAGGCCAGCGCCGACCTGGAACGCGCCCGCCGCGACGCCGAGCGGGCCCGCAAGCTCTACGCCTCGGGCTACGTCGCCAAGGCCCGGCTGGACGACGCCGAAAGCGCGCTGAAGGCGGCCCAGGCGGCCAACGCCGGCGCGGCCTTCGATAGGCGCTGGGCGCGGCTGGCCTCGCCAGTCTCCGGCGTCGTCCTGGCCCGCACCGCCCAGGCCGGCGAGGTCGTGGCGGCCGGCCAGACGGTGCTGACCGTCGCTGATCTTTCCAGCCCGCTCGTCCTGCGCCTGCCCCTGCCCGCCCGTGACGCCACGCGGGTCAGGGTCGGCTCCAGCGCCGCCATCACCGCCGACGCCCTGCCCGGCCAGACCCTGACCGGCGTCGTCACGCGCCTGGGCCAGGCCGCCGACGCCCGCACCGGCGCGGTGACGGTCGAGATCGAGGTCCAGGCCCGCCCCGAACTGAAGAGCGGCCAGATCGCCTCGGCCCGGCTCAGCGCCCCGGCCGCCGACGCCTCCGCCCGCGCCGAATTCGCCCGCATCCCGGCCGAGGCCCTGCTGGAGGCCTCCGGCGACAAGGCCGCCGTCCTTCGCCTCGACGGAGCCACCGCCCGTCGCACGCCGGTGCGGTTCGGCGGCTTCGACGGAGACGACGCCCTGGTCGCCGGCCTGCCCGTCGGCAGCCGGGTGATCACGGCCGGCGCCGGCTTCGTCTCCGACGGCGAGAAGGTCAGCGTCGTCGATCCCCGGGCCTTGGCCAAGGTCGCTGCACGATGAACCTCAACCTCGCCGCCTTCGCGGTCCGGCGCTGGCAGTTCACCATCGTCGCCTTCGGCCTGCTGGTGATGCTGGGCGTCAACGCCCTGATGACCGTGCCCCGGTCCGAGGACCCGCACTTCCCGATCCCGATCGTGCTGATCCGCGCCGTCCTGCCCGGGGCCGAGCCGGCCGAGATGGAGCAGTTGGTCGCCGATCCGATCGAGACGGCGGTCTATGGCCTGGACAGCATCGACAAGGTCGAGAGCACCAGCCTCGACGGCGCGGCGATCGTCCGCGTCTTCTTCACCTGGGACGTCGATCCCGAGCGGAAGTTCGACCAGGTGGTGCGCGAGGTGAACGCCATTCGCGGCAGCCTGCCCGCGGGCCTGCAACGGCTGGACATCGAGCGGGTGCGCACCACCGAGGTCGCCATCGTCCAGGTGGCCCTGGTCAGCGACAGCCTGCCCATGCGCCGCCTGGAGAAGGTCGCCGACCGTCTGTCCGAACGGCTCGACCGCGTCTCCGGCGTGCGCCAGACCCGCTACTACGGCGCCCCGGCATCCGAAGTGCGGGTGTCGCTGGACCTCGCGCGGCTGGCCGCCCTGAAACTCCCCGCCTCGGCTGTCGCCGACGCCCTGAAGTCGGCCGGGATCGAGGCGCCGATCGGCGCGGTCCAGGCCGGCGGCCGCCGCTTCAACGTCAAGTCCGGCGGGGCCTTCCGCTCGCTGGACACCGTCAGGAACACCCCCGTCCGCTCGCTCGACGGCCAGGTCGTGCGGGTGCGCGACGTCGCCGACGTCGCCTGGGCCCAGGAAGAGCCGACGCACCTGACCCGCTTCGACGGCAAGCGCGCCGTCTTCGTCGCCGTGACCCAGAAGGACGGCCAGGACGTCGGCCGCATCACCAAGTCGGTCGAGAAGGTGCTGGACGACTACGAGAAGGTGCTGCCGGCCGGGGTGAAGCTGGAGCGCGGCTTCGTCCAGGCCCACAATGTCGACCACCGCCTGAAGAACCTGTTCCGCGACTTCGCCGTGGCCCTGGTTTTGGTGCTGATCACCCTGCTGCCTCTCGGGCCGCGTGCGGGCCTGGTGGTGATGGTGTCGATCCCGCTTTCCCTGCTGATCGGCCTGTCGCTGATCCAGGCCTTCGGCTTCACCCTCAACCAGCTGACCATCGCCGGCTTCGTGCTGGCGCTCGGCCTGCTGGTCGACGACAGCATCGTCATCACCGAGAACATCGCCCGCCGGATCCGCGAGGGCGAGGAGCGCACCTCGGCGGCGATCAACGGCTCGGGCCAGATCGCCCTGGCGGTGATCGGCTGCACCGCCACCCTGATGCTGGCCTTCCTGCCGCTGATGGCCCTGCCGGCCGGCTCGGGCGCCTATATCCGCTCGCTGCCGGTGACGGTGCTGTGCACGGTGGGCGCCTCGCTCTTCGTGTCGCTGACCATCATCCCGTTCCTGGCCAGCCGGGTGCTCGACAAGCATTCCGATCCCGAGGGCAACCGCCTGCTCCAGGCGGTCAACGGCGTGATCCACACCGTCTATCGACCGGTCCTGCATCGGGCGCTGGCCCGGCCCTGGCTGGCCCTGGCGATCATGCTGGCCCTCTGCGCCACGGCCGTGCCGATGCTGAAGGCGGCCGGCTCCAGCCTGTTCCCCGCCGCCGAGACCCCGCAGTTCCTAGTGCGGGTGGTCACGCCCGACGGCTCGTCCCTGGCCCGCACCGACGCGGCCCTGCGCTATGTCGACCAGCGCCTGTCGCACGAGCCCGACATCGTCTGGCGCGCCGCCAACCTGGGGCGCGGCAATCCGCAGGTGTTCTACAACCAGTCCCAGCGCGAAAGCGCGGTCACCTACGCCGAGATGTTCGCCAGCCTCAAGGCCTGGGAACCGGGCAAGAGCGAGGCCCTGCTCGACCGTCTGCGCGCCGACTTCGCCCGCTATCCCGGCGCGCGGATCAGCGTCGAGGTGTTCGAGAACGGCCCGCCGATCGAAGCGCCCGTCGCCGTACGCATCACTGGCCGCGATCTCGGCGTGCTGAAGGCCCTTGCCGCCCGCGCCGAAGCCATCCTGAAGAGCACGCCGGGCACGCGCGACGTCGGCAATCCCGTGCGCCTGGACCGCACCGACCTCGACCTCGGCGTCGACGAGGCCAAGGCCGCCGCCCTGGGCGTGCCGGCCGGCGCGGCCCGCCGCGTGGCCCGTCTGGCCCTCTCCGGCGAGGAAACCGCCCGCTTCCGCGACGCAGACGGCGACGACTACGCGGTCAAGGTGCGCCTGCCGATGGAAGCCGTGGACGGCGCCGACCGCAACGCCCTCTCGGCCCTGTCCGGCGTCTACGTGCCCACCGCCGACGGCGAGGCGACGCCGTTGTCGGCGATCGCCGCGCCGAACCTGAAATCCAGCCCCGCCCGCATCGATCGCTTCGACCGCGAGCGGACGGTGACGGTCACCGCCTTCGTCCGCACCGGCTACCTGACCGACAACGTCACCAAGGACGTACTGGCGCGGCTGCAGAAGGAGCTGCCCATGCCCCCCGGCTACGCCCTGTCGCTAGGTGGCCAGGCCGAGGCTCAGTCGGAAAGCTTCGCCGGCTTGGGCGCTGCGGTGATGGTCGCCGTGTTCGGGATCCTGGCGGTGCTGGTGCTGGAGTTCCGCAAGTTCAAGACCGCCCTGGTCGTGGCCGGCATCATCCCGTTCGGGATCTTCGGGGCGATCGCGGCCCTTTGGCTGACCGGCAACTCGCTGTCGTTCACCGCCACGATCGGCCTGATCGCCCTCATCGGCATCGAGATCAAGAACTCGATCCTGCTGGTCGACTTCACCGAACAGCTGCGCCGCGAGGGCATGAACCTGCACGACGCCATCGAGAAGGCCGGCGAGGTGCGTTTCCTGCCCGTGCTGCTGACCTCGGCCACGGCGATCGGCGGGCTCATGCCCCTGGCCCTCGAACGCTCGGGCCTCTACTCGCCCCTGGCCATCGCCATCATCGGGGGCCTCGTGACCTCGACCGTGCTGTCGCGGGTGGCGACGCCGGTGATGTACTGGCTGACGGCGCGGGGGGAGGAATCTTCCCCTATCCCAGAGGGAGAGGGAGGGGCCCAGGCGGAGCCTGGAAGGGTGAGGGGTTAGGGACTGAAGACGGCGTGCCGGCACGACGGCCAACGACGTACACCCTCACCCTCCCACCGCTTCGCGGCGGGTCCCTCCCTCTCCCCACGGGAGAGGGTCTCCTTGTGCAAAATGACTTGCTACCGGTGTCATGTTTCGTGCTAGCCCTTGCGGCAAGCTCGTCAGAAGCACCGGGAGAAGACCAAGATGGATCGTCGCAGCCTGCTGCTGACCGCCGGAGCGGCGGCCGCCGCCAGCGCCCTTCCGGCTCACGCCAAGCCCTCCAGCCCCGCCCGCTCGCCGATCGTGACCACCGCCGCCGGCAAGGTGCGGGGCGCGACCACGGCCGACGGCGTTCACGTGTTCAAGGGCCTGCGCTACGGCGCCGACACCGGCGGGGCCAACCGCTTTTCCCCGCCCAGCAAGCCCCTGCCCTGGACCGGCGTCGCCGACGCCCTGGCCTATGGCGCAGCCTCGATGCAGACCGGCAAGGGCGAGGACGGCGAGACCCTCTCGGAAGACTGCCTGTTCCTCAACGTCTGGACGCCGGCAAAAGCCGGCAAGATCGGCCTCGCCGACGGCGGCAAGCGGCCGGTGATGTTCTACATCCACGGCGGCGCCTACAACGGCGGCTCCGGCGGCAGCCCCTGGTACGAGGGAACGAAGCTGGCCAAGCGCGGCGACGTGGTGGTGGTGACGGTCAATCACCGCCTGAACGCCTTCGGGTATCTGTATCTCGCCCGCCTGTTCGACGACCCCAGCGTCGCCGACAGCGGCAATGTCGGCCAGCTCGACCTCGTCCTGGCCCTGCAATGGGTGCGGGACAACATCGCGCAGTTCGGCGGCGATCCGGACCGGGTGATGCTGTTCGGCCAATCGGGCGGCGGGGCCAAGATCGCCACCCTGCTGGCCATGCCGGCCGCCAAGGGCCTGTTCCATCGCGCCGTGACCATGAGCGGCCAGCAGGTCACCGCCGGCGGCCCGTTCAACGCCACCAAGCGGGCCAAGCTGTTCCTGGAGAAGCTGGGGATCAACGACCTGGCCGCCTTGCGCGCCCTGCCCGCCGACCAGTTGCTGAACGGCCTGAAGGCCATCGACCCGGTGGCCGGCTCCGGCGGCGTCTATATGGGCCCCGTGCTCGACGAGCGGTCGCTGACCCGCCACCCGTTCTTCCCCGACGCCTCGCCGCTGGGCCTCGACGTGCCGCTGATCTGCGGCAACACCCATGACGAGACGCGCGGCTTCGCCGGCTGGGACCGCAAGGTGTTCGACATGACCTGGGAGCAGGTGATCGAGAAGCTGCCCGGCCAGTTCAACGCCCGCATCGACATCGACCCGGCTGCGGTGGTGGCGGCCTATCGCAAGATGTACCCGGACTATTCGCCGTCCGACGTCTATTTCGCCGCCTCGACCGCCGGCCGCTCTTGGAAGGCGGCGATCCTGCAGGCCGAGGCCCGCGCGGTCACCGCTGCGCCGGCGTGGGTCTACCAGGTCGACTGGAAGTCGCCGAAGGACGGCGGCGTCTGGGGCGCGCCCCACACCATCGACATCGGCCTGGTCTTCGGCACGCTGGACGCCAAGGGCTCGATCGTCGGGACCGGCCCGCGCAGCGAGGCGATGTCCAACACCATGATGGACGCCTTCGTCGCCTTCGCCCGCACCGGCGATCCCAACTGCGCGGCCATCCCCAAGTGGGAGCCCTACACCCTGCCCCGCCGCCAGACCCTGGTGTTCGACGACACCTCCCGCATGGCCGACGACCCGCGGGGCGGCGAGCGTGAGCTGTTCAACAAGGTCCCGTTCACGCAGTTCGGGACTTAGGTCCCCTCTCCCCTTGCGGGAGAGGGTGGCCTCCCGGAGGGAGGTCGGGTGAGGGGTCTCTCAAACCCCAAAGCCGCGTGCAGCGGTCAGGCCGGGCGAGGTGTCTGATGTTTGAGAGACCCCTCATCCGTCGGCTTCGCCGACACCTTCTCCCGCAAGGGGAGAAGGATCAGGCCTACGCCGCGACCTCGCCCTCTTCGTCGCCGTCCTCGTCGTCGAACTCGTCCTCGTCGGGACCGAGCGACTCGTCGCGCAAGATCTCGATCTGGTCGGCGACGTCGGCGATGGTTTCGTCGTCGACGCCGGCGGCTTCCAGGCCCGCGGCCAGGTGGCCGATGACCAGGTCGAGCTCGTCGTCCTCCAGGCTGTTGGCGCCCAGCCAGACGAAGGCCAGGTCCTGGTCGCCGCGGGCTTCGGCCGCGTCGGGATCGAGGGCGGCGGCGACGAAGGCGCGGGCGCCGGGGGCGATCTCACCGCCGAACAGGTCCTTCAGGCGCTCGTCGGCCTGGGCGCGGGCGAAGAAGTCGGCGATCACCGACTGGGCGGCGGCCTCGCCGCCGATGCGTTCATAGGCCGTCATGCCGTCCTCGCGGGAATTGGGGAACGGCGAAAACGTTAACACGGGCCGCGAAGGCCGTGCGTGAACCCTGGGCGATGGTTTCGTGACAGGACCGGAAACGAAAAACGCCCCGCCTTGCGGCGGGGCGTTTCGTCCTATTTCGCCTTGGCCATCAGATCGGCGAAGCGATCGAAGATGTAGAGGCTGTCGGTCGGGCCGGGCGAGGCTTCCGGGTGGTGCTGGACGCTGAACACCGGCTTGTCCTTCAGGGCGATGCCGGCGTTGGTGCCGTCGAACAGCGAGACGTGGGTCTCCTGCACCGGCTCGGGCAGGCTTTCGCTGTCCACGGTGAAGCCGTGGTTCATCGACACGATCTCGACCTTGCCCGTGGTCAGATCCTTGACCGGGTGGTTGGCGCCGTGGTGGCCCTGTTCCATCTTCACGGTCTTGGCGCCCAGGGCCAGGGCCAGCATCTGGTGGCCGAGGCAGATGCCGAACACCGGCTTGCCGCTGGCGACCAGCTTCTGGATTTCCGGCACGGCGTATTCGCCGGTCGCGGCCGGGTCGCCCGGACCGTTGCTCAGCAGCACGCCGTCCGGGTTGCGGGCAAGAATCTCTTCGGCCGAGGTGCTGGCCGGAACGACCGTGGCGCGGGCGCCCACGTGAGCCAGCGAGCGCAGGATGTTGCGCTTCACGCCGTAGTCGATGACGACCACTTCGTACTTGGGCTTGTCGAGCTTGGCGTAGCCTTCCGGCCACGACCACAGGCCCTCGTCCCAGGTGAAGGTCTGGGTGGTGGAGGCGTCCTTGGCCAAATCGAGGCCGACCACGCCCGACCAGTCGCGGGCCTTGGCCTTCAGGGCGTCGAGGTCGAACTTGCCTTCGGGCGAGTGGGCGATGACGCCGTGCGGCATGCCCGTCTCGCGGATCTTGCGGGTCAGGGCGCGGGTGTCGACGCCGGCCAGGCCGACGACGCCGCGGCGCTGCATCCAGCCGTCGAAGTCGCTGTTGGCGCGCCAGTTGGCCGGATCGGTCGGGACGTCGCGGAAGATCGCGCCGCGGGCGGCCGTCTCGGCCACGCCGGTGACCTGCTCGACGTCTTCGCTGTTGGTGCCGACATTGCCGACGTGCGGGAAGGTGAAGGCCACGATCTGGGCCATGTAGGACGGGTCGGTCAGGATTTCCTGGTAACCGGTCATGGCGGTGTTGAAGCACACCTCGCCGACCGCATCGCCGACCGCGCCGCAGCCGACGCCTTGCAGCACCGTGCCGTCAGCCAGAACCAGAACGCCAGTAACGCCGGGGAGAAGGTCTTGGGACATCTCGAGAAGCGCCTCCAGAACGCATGGTCATTTTCGCAAAAAGGCGGGCCGGGGAGAACCCCGCCCGCCTGCGCAAACGGCGGCGTGTTTAGGGACCTTGGGAGGGGGGGTCAACCCCCTGGATCACGCGTTTTCCCGTCGCTCGCCACATTACCGTGATCGACGAAGACGCCCCCTCGCGCGCGCAGCCCTCAAGCCCTTATGGTGCGGGGCTTCAACGCATAAGAACACGGGAGGACGGCCCATGCTCGAACTGCGCCCCAATTGCGAGTGCTGCGACCGCGACCTGCCGCCCCAGAGCGGAGAGGCCCGCATCTGCACCTTCGAATGCACCTTCTGCATCGACTGCGCCGACAGCCGATTCCAGGGCGTCTGTCCCAATTGCGAGGGCGACCTGGCCCCCCGGCCGATCCGACCCGACAGCAAGCTGCACCGCTTTCCCGCCTCGCTGCGGCGGGTCAACAAGGCCCACGCCGTCTGCGCCAAACCGCCCCCGCGCCCGCCCCTGGACGACTGGCCGAGCGGGCATGGTGTGACCCATTAGGCGCACCCTGGTTCAATCGGTCGCATGCCTGGATCGTTCGGCGGTTCACGGTCGTTAACTCGTCAGGCCCCACAAGCTTGGGCGTAAACGAGGAGACCAGAGCCATGACCGTCGCCGTCCACGATCGCACCGTCGCCGCCCCGCGCGCGTCGAAGATCGCCTGGTCGCGCCTCCCCGGTCAGAGCCTGGCGGGTCAGGCCCTCGGCCTGGTGCTGAGCGCCGGCATCGTCGCCAGCGGCGCCCTATTCGTAATCCTCAGCTTCTGAACTTAAACGGGTCCGACTGATTGCCTTCGGGCTCAGGTCGTGCACCGTGCGGGCGCCTCTCAGTTGCGAAGGAGCCCGTTCGATGTGCGACGACGACATCCACCAAGGCCTTGTCCATGACCCGCGCGTCTCGCGCCGCGCCTTCGGCCTGATGACGGCCGCGGCCGGCGGCCTGGTCGCCACCGCCGCCCGCGCGGACGACAAGGTCGTGGAGACCGACGTCGTCATCAAGACGCCCGACGGCGAGGCCGACGCGGCCCTGTTCAAGCCGGCCGGCAAGGGCAAATGGCCCGCCGTGCTGATCTGGCCCGATGTGATGAGCCTGCGCCCGGTGTTCCGCGACATGGGCCGCCGCCTGGCCGCCCAGGGCTATGTCGTGCTGGTCCCCAACCTCTATTACCGGGTCAAGAAGGCGCCGGTGGTCGAGGGAACGTTCAACTTCGCCAACCCCGACGACCGCGCCAAGATCACGCCGCTGCGCGCCACCGTGACGCCCGAGGGCACCGACAAGGACGCCCTGGCCTATGTCGCCTTCCTCGACGCCCAGAAGGAGACGGACAAGGGCAAGAAGATCGGCGTGCAGGGCTACTGCATGGGCGGTCCGCTGGCCTTCCGCACGGCCGCCGCCGCGCCAGGCCGCATCGCCGCCGTCGCCAGCTTCCACGGCGGGGGCCTGGTCACCGACCAGCCGACCAGCCCGCACCTGCTGATCCCCAAGACCCACGCCGAGTTCCTGATCGAGATCGCCGACAACGACGACCAGAAGGAGCCGGAGACCAAGGACAAGCTGAAGGCTGCCTTCGCCGAAGCCAAGCGCCCGGCCAAGGTCGAGGTCTTCGCCGGCGCCGCCCACGGTTGGACGGTCAAAGGCAGCCAAGTCTACAACGAGACCGCCGCCGAAACGGCCTGGGCCAACCTGCTGGACCTCTACAAGCGAACCCTGGGGTGATGTAGATCAGGAGGCATGAGCCTCATCACTACGGTCGGCGTCGACGCCGACGACACCCTCTGGCACTGCGAGACGCTGTTTCGCCTCTCTCACAAGCGGTTCGTCGAACTGCTGTCGGAGTTCGGCGACGAGGAGCGGATCAACGCCCAGCTGGCCGTGACCGAGAAGAAGAACCTTCGGGTCTACGGCTACGGGGCCAAGGGCTTCACCCTGTCGATGATCGAGACCGCGCTGGACCTGACGGACGGCGCGGTCTCCACCCGGGTGATCCGCGAGATCCTGGCCGTAGGCCGCGAGATGCTGACCGAGCCGGTCGAGCCCCTGCCCGGCGTCGAGAAGGCCCTGGCCGAGCTTTCCAAGCGCTACCGCCTGATCCTGATCACCAAGGGCGACCTGCTGCACCAGGAGCAGAAGCTGGCCGCCTCCGGGCTGGGCGATCTGTTCGCGGCCGTCGAGATCGTTTCGGAGAAGGACGCGGGCACCTATCGCCGGGTGTTCGAGCGCTACGGCACGGGCGCGCACCAGGCGCTGATGGCCGGCAACTCGATGCGGTCCGACATCCTGCCGGCGCTCGAGGCCGGGGCCTGGGGGGCCCTGATCCCCTACCCGCTGGTCTGGGCGCATGAGGCGGCCGAAGCGCCGGTCGGGCATGACCGGTATGTCGAGCTGGCCTCGATCGCGGAGCTGCCGGCGTTCGTGGATCACGTTTCGAAGAACTGACCTTCTCCCACCTCCCAACCCTTCTCCCATGGGGAGAAGGAGGGGCCCGCCGCGCAGCGGTGGGAGGATGAGGGGGTAAGGCGTTTAAGGGTGTAACCCCTCACCCTCCCACCGCTGCGCGGCGGGCCCCTCCCTCTCCCTATGGGAGAGGTTTCTTGGGAGCGGCCTTCCCCCACCTTGCGATCGCGTCCCGCGCCGGCTTCTCGAAATACATCAGCGACGCATAGCTCACCGGGATCAGCGCCAGGCCCCAGGCCAGGCACCACAGACGCATGACGTCGCCGGTCAGGTGCAGCATGCCAAGCCCCACCCAGTTCAGGGCGATCTTCAGCACGATCGGGTGGAGCATGTAGACCGAGTAGGAAAGCTGCCCCCACGGGGCCAGCCAGCGCACCACGGGACCGGGCTTGGCCGGCGCATTGTCGGCCGCCACGCCAAGCAGGCCGACGGCGTAGCAGACGAACAGCAGGATGCTCCGGTCCAGCTGCACGGCCGCACCGGCCACGAAGGCGACGCACGACCCGAAGAACCACCACCGCGCGCCCGGTAGCCGGCTCAGCCATCCGCGGATGTCGTAGGCGATCATGCCGATCATGAAGCCCGGCGCGGCGCGGGCGATCCCGAAGTCGGCGGTCCACATGTGGAAGGGCTGGTTGGCGGCGGGAACGAACAGCGGAACGGCGAACAGCGCCGCCAGGATCACTGCCGTCGCCAGGGTCAGCCACGCCGTCCCCCGTCCCGCCAGCCACAGCAGCACCGGCAGGATCAGGTACATCGCCCACTCGGCGCTGATCGACCAGCTGACGAAGTTGAAGGTCTGGGCCCGGCAGATGCCGAAGGCCTGCAGGTTCAGCAGGTTGGGCACGACGCAGGCCGGGTCGTAGCGGCTGGGGTCGCGGTCGTTGACCAGTCCCAGCACGCCGGCGATGGCGATGACGATGAACACGCCCAGGGTCAGCCAGTGCAGCGGCATCAGCCGCGCCACCCGCTTCTGCAGGAACCAGCGGAAGTCCGACACGGTGCGGATCCGGCCCGTGTAGACGGCGCTGATCACGTAGCCGGAGATGACGAAGAACAGGTCGACGAGCAGGCTGAAGCTCTTGACCGTGTCGTCCACCGCCTGCCAGCGGCCGTCGATGTTGATGAACCGGTTGAAGTGGAAGACGACGATCAGCACCGCCCCCAGCGCCCGAAGGGCGTCCAGGTGCAGCATGTCGTCGGAATCGGTCTTGAGCGGCGGAAACGGTTTCACGCCGCAGTGGTGAGCGCCCCTTTGGAGACGGTCAAGCTCGGCCGGCCGGCAGCTTGCGACGGATCACGCCCACCACGCTGTAGGCATAGGCCGCCGACACCCCGCAGAAGTCGGCGATCAGGTCGCCGAACGACATGTCGCGGCCCACGAAGTGCTGCACGATCTCGATCAGCGCGCCGAACGCCACCAGCACCGCCCCGATCCGCCACAGCCGGCTCTTGGGCATGGCCAGGCACCCCAGCACGGCCAGGACGTAGAAGACGATGAAGTGCTTGGCCTTGTCCCACGGGATCAGCCCGACGCTGTCGTCGCCGGGCGTGACCGCCTTCCAGAAGGCGTAGGCGGCGGCCGCCACGAACACGGCGAAGGCCAGCCAGTTGATCTTGCGCTTGAAGCTGCGGGACATCAGGGCTCCTGGAGAGACGCGAGCCCTGCCCTAGCCGCTCACCTGGGGCTTGAAAATGGCGGCGACGCCTGTCCGCCTATTCTTGTCGGGCTCTGCACGCGATCTGCATCCGCGTGGCGCAACCGTCCCGTCTACTTGCAACCGCCTCCCCCGCCCCTGTGGCGAGGGTCCGTGCCAAAAACAGCTCAGACCTCGACCGCCTGGTCGAGGTCTGAGCGGCTGAACGATGGATCCTGGGCACAAGGCCCAGGAAGGCAGGAAAAGAGCGGTGGACGGAAAGAGCCCCATCCACCGCCAATTCACCCTTAGAAGGTCAGCGCGCGGGCTTCCTTCACGTGCGGCAAGGCCTGGATCTTGGCCAGCAGCTCTTCGCTCGGAGCCTGGTCGACGCCCACGAGGGCGATGGCGTCCTCGTCGGCCGAGACGCGGCCCAGGTTGAAGGTGGCGATGTTCACGCCCGCTTCGCCCAGCAGCATGCCCAGCGCGCCGATGAAGCCCGGCTTGTCGAGGTTGTTGATGTAGAGCATGGCCGGCGAGAAGCCCGCGTCCAGCTCCATGCCCTTGACCTCGATGACGCGCGGGGCGCCGGCGATCACCGTGCCGGCGAAGGCGCGCTTGCCCTTCTCGGTGGTGATGGTCACGCGCAGCAGCGAGTCGTAGGTCGGGCTCTTTTCCTGGCGGCTCTCGGAGACGGTGATGCCGCGCTCCTTGGCCACGGCGGGCGCCGAGACCATGTTGATCTCGGCCAGCATCGGCTTCAGCACGCCGGCGAGAGCCGCCGAGGTCAGCGGCTTGACGTTCAGGGCGGCGACTTCACCTTCGAAAGCGATGTCGATGGCCTTGATGCCGAAGTCGACCATCTGGCCGGCCAGGGCGCCGATCTTCTCGGCCAGGGCCACGAACGGCTTCAGCTTCGGGGCTTCCTCGGCGCTGACCGAGGGGCTGTTCAGGGCGTTGGTGACGGCGCCGGTCAGCAGGTAGTCGCTGACCTGCTCGGCCACCTGCAGGGCCACGTTTTCCTGGGCTTCCGAGGTCGAGGCGCCCAAGTGCGGGGTGGCCACCACCTTGTCCGAACCGAACAGCGGGTTTTCCTTGGCCGGCTCGGTGACGAACACGTCGAAGGCGGCGCCGCCCACGTGGCCGTCGTCCAGCAGCTTGCGCAGGGCGACTTCGTCGACCAGGCCGCCGCGGGCGCAGTTGACGATCAGCACGCCCTTCTTGGTCTTGGCCAGGTTCTCGGCCGACAGGATGTTGCGGGTCTTGTCGGTCAGCGGGGTGTGCAGGGTGATGACGTCGGCGCGGGCCAGCAGCTCTTCCAGCTCGACCTTCTCGACGCCCATTTCAATCGCACGCTCGGGCGACAGGAAGGGGTCGTAGGCGACGACCTTCATCTTCAGGCCCAGGGCGCGGTCGGCGACGATGCCGCCGATGTTGCCGGCGCCGATCAGGCCCAGGGTCTTGGCGTAGAGCTCCACGCCCATGAAGCGGTTCTTTTCCCACTTGCCGGCCTGGGTGCTGGCGTCGGCGGCCGGCAGTTGGCGGGCCAGGGCGAACATCATGGCGATGGCGTGCTCGGCCGTGGTGATCGAGTTGCCGAACGGGGTGTTCATCACCACCACGCCCTTGGCGGTGGCGGCCGGGATGTCGACGTTGTCGACGCCGATGCCGGCGCGGGCGATGACCTGCAGCTTGTTGGCGGCGGCGATCACATCCTTGTCGAGCTTGGCGCCCGAGCGGATGGCGATGCCGTCATAGTCGCCGATGACGGCGATCAGCTCGTCCTTGGACAGGCCGACCTTGATGTCGAAGTCGACGCCGCGGTTCTTGAAGATGTCGACGGCGGCGGGGGAAAGCTTGTCGGCGATGAGGACGCGAGGAGCCATGGGCTGAGTTCCTTGATCGGTGGCGGCCGGTCGGGCCGCGATGTCTGTCTTGAAAGCCGCGCTCAGCGGAGCCAGCGCAGCATGTGCGGGAAGGGAGGGACGCCGCGTTCGGCCGCCAGGCGGGGCTCGACGCAGAGGCCGTAGTACTGGAGCAGCGGCACGCCGATGGCGCCGCCCGACGCGAAGGTCTCGGCCAGCCAGGCCGCCTCGCCCTTGTAGCCTTCCGGATGGAAGACCACGGCGGGATCCAGACCCAGATGGGTCAGGGCCGCCCAGGACCAGGCCAGCGTGGCCATTTCCTCGCCGTCGGTGGGCTCGAGCCGTTCGGCCTGGCGGCTTTCGGGCTCGGTGACGGCGATGTGGCCGGCTTCGTGCAGGATGTCGCCGGGATGGGCCAGGCGCCGCTCGTCGACCACCAACCCACCGAACCGGATGTCCAGACCCGGCAGGAAGGTGTCGTCGGGCAGCTCGCCCACCCTCACGTCGATGCCGAGGCCGATCACGAAATCGGTCAGGCGCTGCGTGAGGGGGTCGGCGAACACCAGCGTCAGGCCGCTTGCAGGACCGCCGCCTTGGTTTCCGAGAAGGCCCAGTCGAGCCACGGGGTCAGGGCTTCGAGATCCGAGGCCTCGACCGTGGCGCCGCACCAGATGCGCAGGCCGGCCGGAGCGTCGCGGTAGCCGCCGATGTCGAGGGCCGCGCCCTCCTTCTCGAGCAGGCTGGCCAGCTTCTTGGCGAAGTCGGCCTGAGCGTCGGCCGGCAGGGCGGCGATCTCGGCGTCGACCACCTTCAGGCACACCGAGGTGTTGGAGCGGATTTCCGGCGAAGCGGCCAGGAAGTCGACCCAGGCGGTCTTCTCGACCCAGTCGGCCAGCACCTTGAGGTTCTGGTCGGCGCGGCCCTGCATGGCCTGCAGGCCGCCGATCGAGGCGCCCCATTGCAGGGCGTCCAGGGCGTCTTCCACGCACAGCATCGACGGGGTGTTGATCGTCGCGCCCTCGAACAGGTCGAGCGTGACCTTGCCGTTCTTGGTCATGCGGAACAGCTTCGGCATCGGCCAGGCCGGCACGTAGCTTTCCAGGCGGGCCACGGCGCGCGGCGACAGGATCAGGATCCCGTGCGCGCCCTCGCCGCCCAGCGCCTTCTGCCAGGAGAAGGTCACGACATCGAGCTTGGTCCAGTCCAGGTCCTGAGCGAAGGCGGCGCTGGTGGCGTCGCAGATGGTGATGCCTTCACGGTCGGCCGAGATGAAGTCGGCGTTGGGCACGCGCACGCCCGAGGTCGTGCCGTTCCAGGTGAAGACCAGATCCTTGGCCGGATCGACCTTGGCGGTGTCGGGCAGCTCGCCGTACGGGGCGCTCAGCACCTCGACGTCGGGCAGCTTCAGTTGCTTGGTGACGTCCGTGACCCAGTCCTTGCCGAAGGACTCGAAGGCCAGGAGTTGCACGGGGCGGGCGCCCAGCATCGACCACATCGCCATCTCGACGGCGCCGGTGTCCGAACCGGGGACGATGCCGATCAGGAAGTCGGCGG
Source organism: Caulobacter sp. GW821-FHT10A10 (assembly GCF_059415745.1). NCBI lineage: Bacteria > Pseudomonadati > Pseudomonadota > Alphaproteobacteria > Caulobacterales > Caulobacteraceae > Caulobacter > Caulobacter sp. GW821-FHT10A10. The sequence goes on from NZ_JBWKNV010000010.1 coordinate 23,400, forward strand.
GCACTTCGAGCACGTCGCGCGTCTGGTCGATGGCGGCCTTCAGGCGCGCCTTGCCCAGCTTGGAGCGGTGCGAGCGGCCCAGGACCGCGTTCCTCAGATTTTCGGGGGACCAGCCGGGGCGCTTGGCGCAGGGGCCGGAAGAGAACTCGGGGCGAGCCGGACGGATTGCCGGCTTGGCGAGGGTAGTCATGGCGATGTCTCCCATCCTTACAGATGGACTGCGCCCCGTTGGGGGGGCGTGGCCCGCCGGCGAAAAACCCCGTTTTCGATCGGAAGGCAAGAGCCATTTTCTGGAATTTTATTCCGCTGGGCGCGACCGATCGTCCGCGCTCGGCAATTATTTTGCAGAACGCGCCTTTCGGCGCCAGGCCAGGATCGTGCCCAGCAGGATGCAGGCCAGCACCCCGATCGTGTTGATGTTGTTGACCATCTTGTAGAGGTTGTCGTGCGCCTTCTCGGCCACGAGGTAATAGGCGTGCAGGCTGAACTGCACCGCCTGCAGCAACATCGCCACGCCCAGCCAGGCGCTGACGAAACGCATGGCCAGCAGCAGGAACACCACCGCCAGGGCCGCGTCGTCGATCAGCAGAATCACCGGCTGGATCGCCGGCGGCAGCAGCAGGTGGATGGCCGAAACGCCGACGCTGCCGATCACCACCGCCAGGGCGGCCAGCCGTTCGGCCTTACCACCCTTCGCCCACGCGAGCGCCGCCAGCGCGATGATCGCGCCCCATATGACGACGGCGATGAGGTTTCCAAACATGCGCAAGGCCCCTAACGCAAATTAGGGGCCTTGCTAAGTTAAAGTCTTGCAACTTCGCCGTCAGGCGACGCCGCGCAGGTCCGTCGACTTCTGACCGGTGGTCGTGACGTTGTCTTCCTTGACTTCCACACCCGCGAGCTTGGTGCGGATACCCACGCGGAGTTTCACTTCGCTGAGCTCGTTGTGCATGCCGACCATGGCGCTGCGGGCTTCTCCCAGCGCGGCCAGGGCCTCGACCAGCTTCGCGCTGGCCTTGTCGCCGACGACGGCCGACAGACCAAGGTCCTTACGGGCCTTCAGCATGTCCGACATCAGTTCGGCGGCGTTCACCATCGCCGCATCGACGGCGTTTTCGGTCGCGAACAACTTGTTGGCGACACGTTGAGCAACAAACACTTTTTCCACGTACCCGACTCCTCCAGAGAACCGAGTCAAAAGGTAAACGAATCATTAATGTCGCCGCAATCGAAAATGCGCCCTAGCGTTGTTTTGTCGCGACTGCACCTGGGGCTGGAAGCGAAGCGTTAGGAACCTGCCGGCAAAATGCCCGTGTTTGACCTGCCGGAAGGCCCATGGACGATACGAGGCACATCTCCGAAACTTCGGCTCACGCGCCTCTACAGGCGCGAATCGCCGGCGTTGCGCTGGGCACGACGATCGCCGCCCTTACGGCCGCATGCCTGTGCTTCATGCTCCAGCAGTGGAGCGTCGCCCGCCAGGAAGCCCGCGAGAACCACCGCGTCCTGGCCGAGATGGTCGCCGCTGGCGCCGCCTCCTCTCTCGCCGACCACAACGCCGCCGGCGCCAGCCGCGCCCTCGACGCCGTCATCAAGGCCCCGCACGTGGCCGGCGCCCGCCTCACCGACGTCTCGGGCCAGGTCGTGGCCCGCATCGGCGTCGAGAACGAAGACAATGTCGAGACCCTGACCCGTCCGGTGACCCTGTCGGGCCGCAAGGTCGGCGAACTGTCGCTGGTGGCGCGCCAGCCGAGTCTGGTCGAGATCCTGGCCCGCGACCTCGCCCTGACCGGCGCTCTCTTCTTCGGCGCCGCCGGCCTGGCCATCCTTCTGGCCAACAGCCTGGCCCGGCGGATGACCAAGCCGATGCAGCGGCTGTCGGACGCCATGCACGACATGGCCCAGGGCGGCCGCTACAGCCCCGTCCAGCAGGCCAGCGACGACGACGTCTTCCACAGCCTGACCGACAGCTTCAACCACCTGGTGGCCCGCCTCGAGGCCAACGACCACGACCTGCGCTCGGCCATGGGCGAACTGGTCAAGGCCCGCGACGACGCCAACGCCGCCAACGTGCTGAAGTCGCACTTCCTGGCCAATATGAGCCATGAGATCCGCACGCCCCTGAACGGCGTGCTGGCCATGACCGAAGTGATGGCCATGGACGACCTGTCGTCCAAGCAGCGCGAGCGCCTGTCGGTGATCCGCGAGTCGGGCGGCCTGCTGCTGGCCGTGCTCAACGACGTGCTCGACCTGTCGAAGATCGAGGCCGGCCGCCTGGAGCTGGTCGAGCGCGACTTCGACCTTTCCGCCCTCGCCTCCTCGCTGCGCGAGACCTTCGTCGACCAGGCCCGCGACAAGGGCCTGGACTTCGGCGTCATGGTCGCCCCCGAGGCCCTGGGCGGCTGGCACGGCGACGTGGATCGCCTGCGCCAGATCCTCAACAACCTGGTGTCCAACGCCCTGAAGTTCACGCTGGAAGGCGCGGTCTCGGTCCGCTTCGCCTCGGCCGAGGACGGCTCGGGCCTGCGCATCGACGTCACCGACACCGGCATCGGCATCGCCGCCGACATCCTGCCGCGCCTGTTCGACAAGTTCGTCCAGGCCGACAGCTCGACCACCCGCCGCTTCGGCGGCTCGGGCCTGGGCCTGTCGATCTGCCGCGAGCTGGCCGCCGTCATGGGCGGGGGCATCCACGTGCAGAGCCGCGAAGGCCAGGGTTCGACCTTCACCGTCGTCGTGGCCATGCCGCGCGGCGAGGGCGAGATCGCCCAGGCCGCTCCGGTCGACGAGCCGTCCGACGCCGCCGCCGGCCGCCGCCTGCGCGTGCTGGCCGCCGACGACAACCTGACCAACCAGAAGGTCATCGCCGCCGTCCTGGCCCCTCTGGGTGCCGAGGTGGCGCTGGTCGCCGACGGCGCGGCCTGCGTCGAGGCCTGGCGCGCCGGCGGGCACGACGTGATCCTTATGGACATCCACATGCCGGTGATGGACGGCGTCGAGGCCGCCCGCACCATCCGTTCGCTGGAAGCCGCCGAGGGCCGTCCGCGCACCCCGATCGTGGCGGTCACCGCCAACGCCCTGGTCCACCAGGTCGAGGGCTATCTGGCCGCCGGCATGGACGGCCACGTGGCCAAACCGATCGAGGTCACCAAGCTCTACGCCGCCATCGAGGACGCCGTGGCCGCCGCGGCGCGCATGGCGGCCGCGGCTTAGGGTCCAACTTAGGAGCCGATTAAAACTCCGCGCATCCCCGCGTAGGCGGGGATACTCGGTGGAGTGGGGTCCTTCCGCGATCCAAATCGGCTTCGCATCGCTCCGCTACGCCTTCAGGTAGATGAACCCAACATAACGACGGGCTCAGAACCGCTTCAGGCGGGACGTGGTCTCTTCTCCTCAACGCCGCCGACAAGGACGGCGGAGCAGATTGAGAAGGAACCGAACCGATGAAGAAGATCATTCTCCCGATCGTTGCGGTCTCGACCCTGGCGGCCGCCACCCTCCCCGCCGCGGCCATGGCCCAGCCCATCAACCAGCGCCAGGCGCAGCTCGAGCAGCGGATCGACCGCGGCGTGCGCAGCGGCGACCTGAACCGCCAGGAAGCCCGCCGTCTGCACGGCGAACTGCGTGAAGTGGCCCGCCTCGAATACCGCTACCGCGCCGGCGGCCTGAACGGCTGGGAGCGCGCCGACCTCGACCGCCGCCTGGACCGCGTCAGCGCCCAGATCCGCTACGAGCGTCATGACCGCGACTACGGCCAAGGCTACGGCCGCGGCGACCGCAACGACCATCGCGGTCGCTGGTAACAGCTACTAGAAGGTCGGCTCCACCCGGAGCCGGCTTTCCACCACCGTAAGGCCGCGGCCGCGCAGGATCACGCGCGCGCCGCGGCTTTCGCATGACAGGTCCCCGCCCCGGCCCGGATAGGCCTGGTGGAACTCCAGCGCCGTCGCTCCCAGCTTGTCGCCATAGAGCGGCATCAGGATGCAGTGGGCCGAACCCGTGGTCGGATCCTCGGGAATGCCGGCCGCCGGTGCGAAGAAGCGGCTGACCACCGCGTAGGGCCGGCCCGCATCGGCAAGGGCGACGGCGATGACCTGGCCCTTGCCGTCGGTCGCCTCGCTTTCGACGCGGTTGAGGGCCGCGAAGTCAGGCTCCAGCCGCCGCACGGCCGCCTCGTCCTCCACCACCGCCACCAGATAGGCCCCGGCCCAGGCCTCGACCACCGGCGCGCCCAGAGCCTCGGCCAGACCCGCCGGGATCGCGACCCGGCGCGGCGGATTGGCCGGAAAATCCATCTCCAACCGCTCGCCATCGCGCCGCACCCGCAGCTCGCCCGACAGGGTGTCGAAGGCCAGCACCTCGACGTCCGCGCCCAGTTCGGCGAACAGGGCGTGGGCTGAAGCCAAGGTGGCGTGACCGCACAGCGGAGCCTCCCTGGCCGGGGTGAACCAGCGCAGGCCGTAGCGGGCGGGATCGGCGGTCTTCAGCAGGAAGGCCGTCTCGGCCTGGTTGTTCTCGGCCGCCAGGGCCTGCATCCAGGCGTCGCTCGGCCAGCGGTCGAACGGCTCGACCACGCAGGCCGGGTTGCCCTTGAAGGGGGCGGACGCGAAGGCGTCGATGGTCCATTGGCGCATGGGGCTTCTCCCGAAAATCAGGCGGCGGCCTGGCCGGCCGGCAGGAAGGGCGTGATCGCCGCCAAGGCGCGGACGGCGTAGACGTCCTTCTCGCCCACCGGCGCGACGTAGCGGATGGCTTCCTCGGCCTCGGCCAGGCCCGCCAGCCGCGCGATCGTCCAGGCGGCCAGATACTGCGAGGCCAGGCAGCCGCCGGCGGTGGCGACATTGCCGTGAGCGACGAACGGCGCGTCCAGCACTTGGACGCCGGCCTCGATCACCCAGGGCTTGGTCGTAAGATCGGTGCAGGCCGGCAGGTCGCCGACCAGGCCGAGCTTGGCCAGCAGCAAGGTCCCCGAGCACTGTGCGCCGATCAGCTGGCGCGAGGGATCAAGCTTCAGCCGCGACAGCAGGTCGGCGTCGGCGGCGATCTCGCGGGTCTTCGAGCCGCTGCCGATCAGCACGGCGTCGGCCTCGGCGGCGAATTCTAGGGGCTGCTGGCGCTGCACCGTCACCCCGTTCAGCGACGTGACCTCCGGCGTCGGCGAGGTGATGTAAGCCGCCCAGCCCTTGGCCTTCATGCGATTGAGGATCGCCGCGGCGATGAACGAGTCCAACTCGTTGTAGCCATCGAACGTCAGAACCGCGATCCGCAACCGAGCCTCCTCTTGCGCGAGGCTCAAGCGGTAACGGGCAATGATCCATGAAGCAAAAGGAGTATTGTCATCATGACAATACTCCCATGCGAGACGTCAGGCGCTTTCCACCGTCTTCGGCAGGCCGGCGCGATAGACGAAATTGCGCAGCCGCACCTCGCCCGCACCCGCCGCATAGATCCCGACCTTCAGGCTGATGAAGCCGCCGAACACGTTGTGGTGCAGACCCGAGACCTCCATGCGGGTGCCGTGGCGGGTCCAGGTCGCGCCGTCGTCGTAGGAGTACCAGTACGTGACGACGTGCTCGTCGTTGCGCACCTTCAGGCGGACGCTGCGGGTCTCGTGCTTGATCCGCGCCCAGGCCAGTTCCTCGGAATACTGGAAGGTCTTCAGCGCCGTCGGGGTGACGCCCAGGCCGACGAAAGCCTTGTGATTGTAGAACAGCAGGATCCCCGCTTCGGCCTCGCCGATCAGGTCCAGCGAGATCTCGGCCTCGTACGAACGGTCGCCGACGATGCAGGTCAGGGGCGCGCTGTCGATCGGCGAGGTTCCCGAGCCCTTCAGGCGCAGGGCCTTGGTCTCGAAGGTCGCGCGCTCGCCCTCGCCCGGTTTGGGATCGTGGAAGGCCCACTGCAGGCCGAAGCGGTCGGCCGAGAAGTCGTCCGACAGGGAAAAGCCCGACGGTCCGGCCTTGCCGCCGCGCGGCTTGCGGATCGGCTTGGAGAGGTCGCCGCCCAGGGGCTTGAACCAGCCGTCGGCGGTCCATTCGATCGGCTCCAGCAGGGTCTGGCGACCCAGGGTGCGAAAACCGTTCTCATAGGCGTGATAGACCATCCACCAGTCGCCGGCCGGTCCCTCGACTAGGCTGGCGTGGCCGCGCGACCACCAGGGCTCGGCCTCGCTTCGGGTGCGCACCAGCGGATTGTGCGGGCAGTGCTCCCACGGCCCGTTCACCGAACGCGAGCGGGCGGCGATGACCATGTGGCCGGTCACCGGCCCGGCCGTGCCGCCGACGGCGGTGATCAGGTAGAACCAGCCGTTGTGGCGCAGCAGCTTGGGGCCTTCGGGCGCGAAGTTCTCGACGATCCAGTCGTCGGGATAGCGCCAGGGGTCGTAGGCCTTCTCCAGTTGGCCGTCGGTGGCCAGGCCGTCGTCGGTCAGGCGGATCCTGCGCACGCCGTTGACGAACAGGTAGCGCTTGCCGTCCTCGCCCACGACATGGCCGGGATCGATGCAGCCGCTGATCTTCAGATCGACCGGATCGCTCCACGGCCCCTCGATGCTGTCGGCCCAGATGGCGAAGATCGACCAGCCCTGCCCCGTCGGGTCGGCCGGGATGTAGATGAAGTAGCGGCCGTCGTGCTTGACCAGGTCCACCGCCCAGATCGTGCCGAGCGGCTTGCGCAGCGCCGGGCCGACCGGGGTCCAGTTCACCAGGTCCGTCGACTTCCAGATCACCAGGCCCGGATAGGCCAGGAACGACGAGAACGTCATGTAGTAGACGTCGCCGTCCTTGAGGATCGTCGGGTCGGGGTGATCGCCGGCGATGATCGGGTTCAGATAGGTCCCGTCGCCCAGATCGGCCGTGCGGCGACCGTCGGGACCCTTGCCCCAGGTCGGGGGCTTAGCGACAGGCTTGGCCTCGGCGGTTTGTGCGGCCAGGACAGGCGCGGCGGCGGCGCCCGCCAGGAGGCCTTTGAACAGGGTGCGGCGCGGCAGGGCCATGGGGTCGCTCACGAAAATGATAGCGCTATCAATTTCCGTAGAGCGGTGCGGCGACGCCGTCCAGAGCGGTCAGCCCTCGACGCTGATCTCCGGCCAGCGGGCCTTGGCCGAGCCGGTGGTGCGCGCCCAGCCGCCCGCGCCCTTCACCCGCAGCGGGTTGGGCCGCAGGCGCATGGCAAAGAGGTCGTCCAGGCCGAACGGCGCCCAGACGCGCAAAGCGTCGTCCGCCTCCAGCCGCACGCCGACGCAGAAGGCCGTGGCCACGAACCGCTCCAGGGCCTCGGCGCTGGAGCGCAGGGCCGGATAGGGTTCGTCGGCGCCGAACTTCTTTTCGAACCACAGGTGCACGCGGGCCTGGTTGCGCACCTCGACCAGTTCGCGCAGCGGCGGCTCGAAGGCGGCGGCGACGCGCTGGATCACGACGTCCTCGGCCTCGTAGGAGGTGTCGCTGTCGTCGTGATAGGCGACGTCGTAGTCCTTGATGCCGTAGTCCAGCGGCCGGCCGGTCAGGCTGTTGAACACCGGCTGGTAGATGGCGCCGGAGAAGATCATCCAGTCGGGAAGATCCAGATCCCGCACGGTGCGCAGCACCTGCATGGTCGTCGGCGTGGCGCGGACGATCTCGACCAGGCGAGCTTGCAGATCGCTCATCGGCGCACCGGCCAGGCGTGGTCGAGCGGGCCGTGGCCCTTGCCGAGGCCAGGGGCGCGCAGCATGGCCTCGTGGACGTAGTTCCAGGCCCGGGCGACGGCCTGCGTCAGCGGCAGACCCTGCGACAGGCCGGTGGCGACGGCGCTGGCCAGGGTGCAGCCGGTGCCGTGGGTGTGGCGGGTGTCGATCCGCTCGCCCTCGAAGCTGGTCTCGCCCTGGCGGGTGATCAACAGGTCCACGACCCGCTCGCCAGAGACGTGACCGCCCTTCATCAGGACGGCGTGGGCGCCGAGCTCCAGCAGGGCCTCGCCGGCGCGGCGCTGGTCGTCGATGGTCTCGACCGGCAGGCCGGTCAGGGCCGAAGCCTCGGGGGCGTTGGGGGTCAGCAGCGTGGCGCGCGGGATCATCAGCGCCTTGACCGCGTCGATCGCGCGATCCGCCAGCAACGGCGCACCGCCCTTGGCGATCATCACCGGGTCGACGACGGCGGGGACGTGCGGGGCGCTGGCCAGGACGCGGGCGACGGTCTCGACCACGCCGACATCGCCCAGCATGCCGGTCTTGAAGGCGTCGGCGCCGATGTCGTCGAGCACGGCGCGGGCCTGGGCCTCGATCACATCGAGCGGGAGCGGATGGACGCCAGTGACGCCCAGGGTGTTCTGCACGGTGATGGCGGTGATCGCCGTGGCCGCGTAGCCGCCAAGGGCGGTGACGGTCTTGATGTCGGCCTGGACGCCCGCCCCGCCGCCGGAATCGGATCCGGCCAGGATGAGGACGCGGCCCAGGAAGGGTCCGGCGGGAATGGCGGAATCGGGGGAAGGCGCTTGGGTCACGCGCCTGTCCTACCCCGCTTTGAAGTCGGTTTGAACGGGGATCAGGCGACGCCGAAGGCGGCGGTCAGGCGGTCGAACTGGGCCTGGACGGGGCGCGGGGCCTCATCGACGGCGGCGGCTTCGACGTACATGCGGCGGTCCAGGTGACGGACCCGCTCGTACAGGCGCTCGGAGCGCTGCAGCAGGTTCACCAGGCCGAACGGCAGGTCTTCGATCGCGGCGGCCTGCTCGACGGCCTCGACGGCGAGGCGGTAGTTCTCGGCGCAGGCGGCCTCGGGGGCCATCTCGCCTTCCTTGACCGCGCGCTGCACCAGCAGCCACGAGGCCACCTGCATCAGCCGGGTGGTCAGGCGCATGCTTTCGCTGGCGTAGGCCAGGGCGGCGTTGCGCGACAGGATCTTGCTGTCATGACGGCCGGCCCCGTCGAGATAGGCCGCGGTCTCCTCGACCAGCAGCATGCCCTCGTCGAAGGTGCGGTCGAACAGTTCGGAGCGCGCGAAGTCCTGGATGACTCCCGCCCGCCAGGGGGCCGTGGACGCGTTCGGATCGGTCATGTCTACTCAATGCCTCTAAGGCCGCGAGGACGTCTCGCTTGAGGAGGCCGACTGCAACCCCCGTGCCAAGTCTTAACGTCCCGTTTCGCGACCGCCCCGACTCACTGTGACCGACGGACGCGCCTCAGGGTCCACGGGTAGCGTAAACCATTCGTTAGTCGAGGCGACCAAACAGCGCATCGGCCGCGGCGCGTCCGGCTTTCTTCTTGCTGAGCTGGGCTTTGGTGCGGGCGATTTCGGCCTCGAGGGCCTCGATCCGCTCCTCCAGTTCGCGCACGCCGTAGATCTCCAGATCCTCGTGCGCGGCCGTGTTCAACGCGTCGCCGCGGAACGCGCGCGGCTCGACCGGCTCTTCCATCATCGGCCATCCTCCCTTTCCGATCGACCATCAGACGCCTACCTAGGGCGCGACGCAAGCGCGACGGAGCCGCCAGCATGTCCCAGACCATGACCGCGATCGAGATCGAAGGCGGCAAGGGGGCGGCCGACGCCCTTCGCCCCACGCAGGCGGAACGTCCCGTTCCAGGGCCGGGCGAGATCCTGATCCGGGTGCGCGCGGCGGGCGTCAATCGTCCGGACCTGTTGCAGCGCCTGGGGTTCTATCCGCCGCCGCCCGGCGCGCCGACGACGCTGGGCCTGGAGGTCGCCGGCGAGGTCGAAGTCGCCGCCGGACGCTGGAAGGTCGGCGACAAGGTCTGCGCCCTGCTGGGCGGCGGGGGGTATGCAGAGTACGCCGTGGTCGACGCCCGCCAGGCCCTGCCCGTACCGGAAGGCTTTGATTTCATTCACGCCGCGGCCCTGCCCGAGACGGTCTTCACCGTCTTCGCCAATGTGTTCGAACATGGCGCGCTGAAGCCTGGCGAGACCATTTTGATTCATGGTGGGACGTCCGGGATCGGGACAACGGCGATCGCCATGGCCAAGGCGGCCGGCGCGATCGTCATCGCCACAGGTCGCGGGGCCGACAAGAAGGCCAAGGCGCTCGAACTCGGCGCCGACCTGGCCGTCGACGCCAAGACCGAGGACTTCGCCGAAGTCGCCAAGAGCGCCGGCGGGGTCGATGTGGTGCTCGACATGGTCGGGGCCGCCTATTTCGACAAGAACCTCGACGCCCTGAAGACCGGCGGCCGCATCGTCTACATCGCCGCCCTGGCCGGCGGGACGCTGGAGGTCCCGGTGATGAAGGTGATGCAGAAGCGGGCGGTGATCACCGGCTCGACCCTGCGCCCCCGCCCCGCCGACGAGAAGGCCCGCCTGGCCGCCGAGGTCGAGCGCACCGTCTGGCCGTGGATCGCGGCCGGCAAGCTCAAGCCCATCGTCGACGCCACCTTCCCCCTGGCCGAGGCGGCCAAGGCCCATGCGCACCTGGAAGCCGGCGAGCACGTGGGCAAGGTGGTGCTGGTTCCCTGATCCTTGTCCCCTTGCGGGAGAGGGAACGGGTTGGCGATCTCACGCGCGATCGCGCTGAGCTGGTGAAGGAGAGCGGAGCGCCCCGGGCGACGCCCGGAGGTGTGTAGACAGATACCGTTTCGACGAAGCCAAGACGCTCCGCGCGGTCGTTTGGCTGCCGGCTTCCCGGGCGGCGGCGCTCTTAACGCCTTACCAGGACCGCCTTCGAGGTTTCCCTGTCGGGCGGCGACGAGGAGAGGGGCGCTCTGTAATCCTCGTCCAAGCCGACGGCGGGCGGGCCTGGCCAGCGCCAGGTCCCCGGACACGACGGATCTTCCCAATCCGACCCAGTCCCGCTCGATCGCATCCCGCCGCCGCATGGTCGCTGGCCGCGCGCCCCTTCGGTGCGGCGAGACCCAGTGATTATGCGGGTGGTTTGAGCGCGTCTGATCCAAGGCGCTGAGAAAGTTGCAAGGGGTTGGATTGGTTGGGATTTGCGGCGAGATCGTCGGGGATCCAGCGCGCTCTATCCCCATTAGCCCTTCTTCTCCCTTCCCCCTCGATGGGGGGGGGAGGGCCGGGGTTGGGGGTGGTTGCTGCGGTCGGGTTTGATGAGGCCGTGCAGGCGGAACCGCAGCGCGTCACCCCCATCCCAACCCTTCCCCCATCGAGGGGGAAGGGCTTTGACCTGCGACGGCACGTTTCAGAAGAAAAAGCCTGGGTCCCCGCTTTCGCGGGGATTTTACGGGAGTGGGAATACGCGGAGCCCCGTCCCGCTAGTTCGGCGGCGGAGGCGGCGCGGCGCGGGGGACGCGCTTGACCAGGCGCACCGTGTCGACCAGCTGGAGGCGCCCGCCCGGCAGTTCCTTCATCTTCAGGTCGGCGCTGTTGAGGTTGATGGTCTTGTAGTAGGCGCCTTCGCGCGGCGCGGCGATGCAGGCCCGGTCGCCGTTGCAGCCGACGACGATGGTGATGCGTGGGAACATGCCGCGCTCGTCCTTGCGCACCGCGATTTCCAGGTTGCCCTCGGTGAAGTCCACGACGTCGGGACGCAGGACCGCGAAGGTGTCGCCGCCGTAGTCCTCGATGTTGGCGCCGTCCAGCTGCACCGTCGCGTTGATCGTCCAGAACTGCGAGCGGGAACGGTCGATGCGGTCGTTCAGGTCGACGATGAAGGGCGCGGCGACGGCGAACAGGATCAGGTAGGCGGCGAAGGCCCCGCCGGCGTTGAAGGTTATGCCCGCCAGGACCCCCGTCGCCCGCACGGGCGACTTGGGAAACAGCCGGTAGATCAGAATGCTCGGCAGCAGAGGCAGCAGAAACCACATGCAAAGAGCGACAATCGAGAGTATCACGACCACGACATGCACTCCGATCGGGCTGGAGATGGAATCATGGGATGCAAAGCCAAATCCCTGATCGCACTTTGCGCCACGGCCATCCTTTTGACCACCCCGGTCAATTCCATAGCGCAGAACAACACTCAATCCTGCACTGCCGAGTTTTTCAACACGTCGAACCAGTTTCTATACTATTTCGATCGCGGAAAATTCGATGACGCCTTCCGCTTCGTTCGATCCGAATATCGACCGATGCGGAACCTGCCAGAATTCAAAAAATACTTTTCCGACCGCCGCAAGAAAGTGGGCGGCAACCCCATCTATGTTGAATACAGCGAAAACGCGTTGAAGTATAAAAAATCAACCGCAGAGAGATTGAAGAGCAATTTTCAACGGAAAGTCACAAAAAGCTCGCTCTACAGGCTCAACGGTCGCACCACCTGCGCCATCACCTACGAAGTCGAATACCCCACTGCTTTCGCCAGTGAATACATATACATAACCAAGGCCGGCGACACGCTGAAGGTGATGCGCTTCGACGACGGAGCCTGGTGAGCCCCCTCCCCACTCAGTTCCAGGCGCCGGCCTTCAGGGCCTTTTCGAAGGTGGCGGCGTAGCCGGCGATCTGGGCGGCCTTGTCGTTGCCGTTGATGACGTAGCGCGCCAGGCCGTAGGCCTTCTGGGTGGCCGAGCCGGCGGCCTTGTCGATGTAGCGGCCCAGCCCCTTGGCCGTGAACCAACCCTCCTCCATGCCCAGCGCCATGATCGCGGCGGCGAGATCCGGACGCTTGGCCAGGGTCGGCTGCTGGTCGATCGGCTCGTCCAGCTCCTTGGCGGCGCGGACGTAGTTGTTCTTCCAGGTCAGCTGCACATAGCCCCGGCCGTGATAGCGCACGCCGTCGCCGGGCGCGGTGTTGCCGTTGGCCTTGGCGCGCTTGGGATTGATCCCCTCGACGTCGTAGAGCCGGCGGAAATAGGCGTCGCCGCCCTGCTCGTCGATCGGCTGCATGGTCTGGGCGGTCTCGTGATAGGCGGTGGCCAGGCCGTAGGCGGTCCAGGCCGCGCCCCAGCCGTGGGCGCCCAGCGCGGTGAGGATGGCGTCGCAGCCGGCCACCTCGGTCTGGCTCAGGGACGGCCCCAGCATCTTGGAACCGCGGATGGAGTCGTAGAAAGCGTCACTGTCCTTCAGGGCCATGGCGCGCCTCCCGCTTTCGCCTTTTCGGCGAGGTTAGCAGAATGCACGCATCGCGATCAATGCGGCGCATAACAGCCCTGTCGCGAGCCGCATCGATCCCCGTTCCCTTTCCGGGAGAACCGGATTATAGCTCTCGTTGAACAACCCCGCCCGGCCGAAAGGTCGGGCGCCGTCATTTCTGGAGGACCGCATGTCCGACATTCTGATGCCCAAGGCGACCGCCGTCTGGCTCGTGGACAACACCTCGCTGAGCTTCGAGCAGATCGCCGACTTCTGCGGCCTGCACCCGCTGGAAGTTCGCGGCATCGCCGACGGCGAAGTGGCGCGCGACATCCGCGGCGCCGATCCGATCGGCAACGGCCAGCTGACCCGCGAGGAGCTGGACAAGGCCCAGCGCGCCCCGCAGTACCGCATGAAGGCCCAGGTGAGCCGTCACGCCGAGCTGCTGAAGCCGCAGAAGAAGGCCCCGCGCTACACCCCGGTGTCGCGTCGCCAGGACCGTCCGGACGCCATCGCCTGGTTCATCCGCCACCACCCGGAAGTGACCGACGCCCAGATCTCGAAGATCCTCGGCACGACCAAGGCCACCATCGAGCAGGTGCGCAACCGCACTCACTGGAACGCGGCCAACATCAAGCCGGTCGATCCGGTGACCCTGGGCTTGGTCGGCCAGCTGGAACTCGACGCCCTCGTCAAGAAGGCGGCCGAGAAGAAGGCCAAGGACGACGCCAAGAAGGGCATCGTCGCCGAGGACCCGACCCTGCGTCCGGCGACCGAAACGGCCTACATCTCCGAGGAAGAGCAGGAAGAGCGCGACATCCGCGCCGCCCGCGCCGAGCCGAAGGCCGAGGACGTGTTCGGCTCGTTCAAGGGCAATGTCGACGACGAAGACGACGAGGACTGATCCCTCTCCTGTCCGCGAGGACGGGAAAACCGGACAGCAAAAAGGCCCATCCGACGCTCGGATGGGCCTTTTCCTTGCTTGGAAAGCTAGTGGAGCCTCGCTCGAAGTCCCTCTATCTCCTCCTTGAGCCTGAGCTTCTGCCGCTTCAGCTCTCGAAGCCTGGTGGCGTCGCTACCCGGTCGACTGGTCTCCTCCTGGATCGTGCGGTCGAGGTTCTCGTGACGGGACCCCAGCTCGCGGATACGGGATTCGATGGCCATGGGCTCGGCCTCCTTTTGGGCTGTTGACCGAGGGAGTGAACACCCGCTGGTCCGGACTGTCAGATCACATATGATTGCAATCGGCGGCGCTTGACGTGGCGACGCTTCCTCCCGTGACGGACGAAAATTCACCATGACGGACGCCGCCGCCCCCGCCTCCACCCGTGGTTTCAAGCCCCGCCTGGTGATCGGAATCTCCGGCGCCTCGGGGGCGCTCTACGGCCTGCGCGCCCTGGCCGCCTGCCGCGAACTGGGCGTCGAGAGCCATCTGGTGATGAGCAAGTCGGCGGCCCTGACCCTGACCCAGGAGACCGGTCTTTCGGTGGCCCAGGCCGCCGAGACGGCCGACGTCGTGCACCGGATCGGCGACGTCGGGGCCTCGATCGCCTCGGGCTCCTACCGCACCCTGGGCATGATCGTCGCCCCCTGCTCGGTGCGGACGATGAGCGAGATCTCCACCGGCGTAACCTCTTCCCTGCTGACCCGCGCCGCCGACGTGACCCTGAAGGAGCGCCGGCCGCTGGTGCTGATGGTGCGCGAGAGCCCGCTGCACCTGGGCCACCTGCGCACCCTGACGCGCCTTGCCGAAATGGGCGCGGCGATCGCCCCGCCGGTGCCGGCGTTCTACGCCAAGCCCATCTCGATCGAGGAGATGGTCGACCAGTCGGTGGGCCGGGCGCTCGACCTCTTCGGCCTGACCTGGGGGCCGGTGAAGCGCTGGGGCGAGGACCTTCCTCCGATCGGCGGTTCGGTCAACGAAACGGACGAAAATTAACGGCCATGCGGTTCTGGGACTGGGCGCTTTCCGTCTATGCGCGACAGCCTGTCGCAGTCGCCTGCCTGCACCTGCAGGACGCGCACGGCCAGAACGTGCCGTTCCTGCTGTGGGCGGCTTGGACGGCGCTGGAGGGACGGCCCGCGGACCTGGCCCGCGCCGCGGCCCTGGTCCGCGCCTGGGACGTCGAGATCGGCGCGCCCCTGCGCGGTGTGCGCCGGGCGTTGAAGCCCGAGCGTCCCGACGTGGCCGATCCGGCCCGGGAGACCTTCCGCGACCAGGTCAAGGCGGCCGAACTGGCCGGCGAGAAGCTCTTGATGGAAAGCCTGGAGGCGATCTGCGGCCCCGTGGGGGCCACGGCCGACGTCTACGGCGCCCTGTTGGCGGCGGCCCGGGCCACCGGCGAGCCGCCGCAGGACGCGGCTTTGGCGCGGCTGGCCGATGCTTTGGCCTGAAATGGGGGCGCGGCGCGCTCCGACCTTTACCGCCCGTCAGGCTTTGCTATCTATCACCGCCTTCGGACCAGTGCTCAGAGTGGGGGAACGTCCATGAACGATGACGATCCTTCGGAAGAAACCTCCATCGCCATCGAGCGCCGCCTGGCGATCCTGCGCGAGGAGCACCAGGACCTGTCGGACGCCGTCACGGCCCTGGAAGAGCGCCCCCAGCCCGACATGCTGCAGATCGCCCGCCTCAAGCGCCGCAAGCTGGCCCTGAAGGACGAGATCGTGCGCCTGGAAGACCAGGTGACGCCGGACATCATCGCCTGATCAGCGAACCTCCCCCTCTGGGGGAGGCGATCGCGCAGCGATCGGTGGGGGGCGTGACTGCGAAGCCCGCCAAGGCCTGCGGCAGCTGAAAACGTCCCCCCGCCGGCCTTCGGCCGCCTCCCCCAAAGGGGGAGGTTCCTAACGGGCTATTCCAGATCCCCCGGCCCGAACGCCTCGGGCAGCAGACTCCAGAACGGCGTGCGCTTCGTGGCCGCCCCGCCCTGCACCGAGACGATCTCGCAGGTCTTCACGGCGAACTCGCCGATGCGCTGGCGGCAGGCGCCGCAGGGTTGGACGACGGCGTCGGAGCCGGCGGCGATGTAGACGCGCTCGATGCGGCGGCCGCCGGCCGTGACCATGGCCCCGATCGCCGTCTGCTCGGCGCAGGTGCCCGACGGATAGGCGGCGTTCTCGACATTGACGCCGAAATGCACCCCGCCCAAATCATCGACGACGGCGCTGGCGACGGTGAAGTTCGAATAGCGGGCGTAGGACCGCGCCAGATAGGCCGGCAGCGCGGCGGCGATGGCCGCTTCGTCGGAAGCCTGGATTTCGGAAGAAAATTTAGCGGCGCTCATGCCATCCCTCGGATCCCGGCAGGATCGCGCCGGGAACCGAGGCAATCAGTCGCGGCCCGCTTATGCAAGTGCAAACCGAGACATCCGGCTCAGCTTTCGCCGGGCGCCAGGGCGACGATCGACAGGGCGTGCACGGGACCGGCCATCTCCTCGGCCAGGGCCTGGAAAATCAGCCGCTGGCGGGCCACGCGGCCCTTGCCGGCGAAGGCTTGCGCCTCGATCGTCAGGTTGAAGTGGCTCTCGCCGCCCTCGCGGTGGCCGCCATGGCCCCGATGGCGCTCGCTGTCGTCCACGACCTCGAGCCGGGTGGGCGAAAAAGCGGTGGTCAACTTGGCTTCGATGGCGTCAGAGACGGCGCCCATTGGTGATCTCCGGCATGTCAATCCTTGAACGGAAATAGCCTGGGCTTACTCTAAGCGCCATGAGCCGTGCGTTCGAATACCGCCCCAAGTTCTTCGACATCCGCGTCCGCCCGCCCAAGCCGGGCGAGGAGGAGGGTCCGCGCGCCGACGACGTCAACCGGCTGAAGCCCGGTCAGCGCCGGTGCGAGCATGCCGACTGCCTGCGCGCGGCCGAGGCCAAGGCGCCCAAAAGCCGCGACCTGCCGGGCCAGTACTACCATTTCTGCCAGCAGCACGCGGCCGAGTACAACAAGAGCTGGAACTTCTACGCCGGCATGAACGAGGGCCAGATCCGCGCCGAGCAGGAGCGTGAGAAGGTCACCGGCGGCCGGCCGACCTGGAGCATGAAGGCCGACGCCGGCTCGCGCGAGGCCGCCGCGGCCGCCGCTCGCGACGCCCGCAACATGGCCGACCCGTTCGGCCTGTTCCGCGCCCAGCAACGCAAGGCCGAATCGGCCGCCGCCGGCCGCGCCGTCGGCAAGCTGGAGCGCCAGGCCCTGGCCGACATGGACCTGGACGTCGACGCCGACGCCGCGGCCATCCGCGCCCGCTACAAGGACCTGCTCAAGCGCTGCCACCCCGACATGAACGGCGGCGACCGCAGCGCCGAGCACAAGCTCCAGCGGGTCATCAAGGCCTACAAGACCCTGCAGAAGTCCGGGATGGCGAAATAGCGACGGCTCAGGGGGCCAGGCGGCGATAGCCCTTGGTCGGGAAGTAGTCCTCTTCGGCCTCGGGCGCGGACTCGCCTTCGCGCAGCCCCTGGGGCGTGATGCGGAAGAGAGGCTGGGCCGCGCGGCCCTCCGCCTCGATCCGTCCGGGCGCGCCGACGACGAGGACCGCCGACCGTTCTCCCAGGCCGTCATCGGACTCGCAGGTCAGCGCGAACCGCTCGGCCGCCAGCCAGCGGTCCGGACGGCAGCGGGCGTCGCTGTCGGCCACGAAGGTCAGCCTGTCCTCCCCGGCCTTGAACACCGACAGGCCGCCGCCGAAATCGCCATAGTCGCCGACCACCAGCCAGCGGCCGTCGGGCGAGGCGACGGGCGCCCCCTCGCCCAGGCCGATCAACTCGCCCCGAGCATCCACTAGCATGGCCATCTCGTCGCCCTCGCCATGCATGAAGCCGAGATAGGGATAGCGCCGGCCGCCCAGGTCGAGCACGCCCGAGAACCGCCAGCGGCTGCACTGATCGAAGCCGTCGCAATAGCCGGCGTCGGTGAAGGCGGCGACGTCGCGGCCGCCGATGCGCAGGAACAGGGTGTCGCCCTCGCGCCGGGCGAAATCGGGACTGGCCTTGATGCGCCCAGCCTCCTCGTCCCGGCCCTGGTCGAGGTTCTCGCGCAGCTGCCGGGCGTAGGCGCGATCGTCTTCGGCTTGAGACACCGTGACGTCCGGCGAGGCGGCGGCGGAGCGGGCGGCTTCGGCGCGGTCGCGGCGGAGCGTCAGCCCACCGGCGACGGCGAGGGTGGCCGCCATGACGGCGACCGTGACGATCCAGGGAAAGGCGCGCTTGAAGGCCATGGCCGAGCTTTAGGCCCGGCCACGCGTTCGCGCGAGTCCAGAAACGGACTCGCGCTTAAATTCAGCGGATGCGGATGCGGATCGGCACGTCGATGAACGAACCGGCGCGGCTCTTGCCGTCCGGGCCCAGCAGGTCGACCTGGATCTGCGAGGCCATCTGCAGGGCGGCGTCGCCAACACCGAGATCATTGGGGCTCTCGGCCTGAACGCTGCAAGCCGTCAGGCCGCCGTTGTTCTTGACCATGCAGGAAAGCAGGGCCACCGCTTCGCGCGGTTGCGCCACCTGGACGACACGGGCCTGCGGCTCGGCCGAGGCGGACGGAGCGGCGGCGGTCACGGCGGCGGCGAGAACGAACGAAGCGATCACTGTATCATCCCTATTATCTTGCGGAGATCACCAGGGGGTGCCTGGAGGCTCCGGTGTCATTTTGGGTCAGGCGGCGTTCGCCTGCTTGAGCCGTTGCAACCCCTGGGCCGCCAGATCGGTCAGCGACCGCAGGCCAAGCTCGGCGAAGACGTCGAACGCGACCGCAAGGGCGGTGGCCGCCCGGTCGAGACGGCCGTCGTCGCGACCGGTGATCTCGACCCGCGCTTCATAGAGACGGGCCAGATTCATCTGGGCCACGGCCCAGCCGGCCGGATCGCGCGCGCCCGGGTGGGCGGAAAGCTCGGCCTTGAAGGCCATCTCGGCGGCGTCGAGCACCGCCAGGTCCGCCGTCAGCTCGGCGCAGCGGGCCAGGCTCAGGGCGCGGTTGTTGGCGACGGCGGCGCGCAGGGACAGGGCCGGCTGGACCTTCACGATGTGGGTGGCGCGGTCGTAGCAGGTGACGGCCTGCTCGAAGCAGCGGTCCGAGGTGGTGGCCTCGCCCATCATCTGCAGGGCCTCGCCCAGACCGGCCTGGGCGCGGGCCCAGTCCAGCGGGCTATGGCCGGGGTCGAGCGGCTCCAGCGCCTGGGTGGCGGCCTCGACGCCGTCGGCGATCCGGGAAAGCTCGCCGTCGAAATCGCCCAGGCGCGTCAGAGCCTCGGCGCGCAGCAGCTCCAGGCGCGACCAGGTCAGGGGTTCGAAATCGGGATCGAGGGCGGCGACAGCGACGCGGGCCTCGGCCAGGGCCACCTCGACCAGCGAGCGGTCCTTCAGGCGCACGGCGCAGGCCAGCAGCAGGTCGATGCGGGCGGCGCGCTGGTCGGCCAGTTGCAGGCGACCGCCGCCGGCCTTGGCGCCGCGATCGCTCGCCAACACTTCCAGCGGGGCCTCGAAGGCCTGGGCCGACGCCAGGGCGCGGTCGATATCGTTTTCGGACAGGGCCATGCGGCCGTCGACGGCGGCCATCAGGGCCGCGGCCAGCGGCGCGTGCGGGCCGTGGGCCGACTTGGCCAGGGAAAGCGTGGAGCCGGCGGCCGCGTGCAGGCCCTCGTCGCCGAACAGTTCGGCGCCCAGCATGGCCAGCACCGCCTGCTCGCAGCGGGCGGCGGCGGTCAGTTCGGGCTTGCGCTCGGTCTCGCCCAGCCGGGCGGCGGCCTCGGCCTGGGCCGCGCCTTTACGTAAAGCCGCCGCGTCGCCGGTGCGGCGGGCCACTTCGCGCCAGACCACGGCGGCCTCCAGCAGGCGCACCGCGCGATCCTTGCAGCCGATGCGGCCGGCCGCCACGTCGGCGGCGCGGGCCTCGTTGGTCAGCAGGCGCAGGTCCATCAGTTCCAGCAGCGCGGTGTCGCCGCCGGTCAGCCCTTCGCGGTGGGCGGCGGCATGGGACACGCGGCCCTGGCCGTCGACGCCCAGCAACCGCTTCAGGTCCCGTCCAACGAATTCGAACATCGCTCGCGCACTCCGCAGCCGGATCGTCCCACCTCGGCACGCCCGAGATGGATTTAACGCGATATCAGCAAAACCGGAGCCAACGCTCTTAACAAGGGGTTAACAGGTATGAATCCGCCGTTAACCATGAATATTCAGATCACATTAACTTTGATCGCCGTCGCGGCCCGGAAATCTGGGTTTTTGACCCATTTTGGCACGCTTTTTGCTTGATCGATCCACAACCAGCAGGCGGTGCGGTCGCACGAATTATAACTTCGTTCACTGAAGTAAAAATGACGTTAACTATAAGATTTAGGGCCTTGTTTACACTTTGTTCAGGGTCGTTACCGGGCGGAGTGGCGGATCGAGGCGCAAAACGCTAGGAAGCGTCCATGACCAGCCCTTCCGTGACCCTCTGGACCGCCGCCCTCTGCAAGCAGGATCCCGGCTATGGCGGCTGGGCGTTCGTCCGCCGGCAGGACGGCGAGTCGGGCGCGGCGGCGATCAAGGGAGCGGCCGGCGGCGAGCGCCGCACCAGCCTGGCGAAGATGAGTCTCACGGCGCTGATCGAGGCGCTGACCAGCCTGTCGGACCTGCCGGCCGATGCGGCCGTCACCCTGCGCTTCGCCGATCCCGCCCTGGCCGGTGAACTGGTCGCCAGCGACGGCGCCTATGCCACAGCCGAGCCCGAAGCCTGGGCCGCCGCCCGCGCCCTGGTCGCCGCCCGCCCGGTGCTGAACCTCGTCCCGCTGGCGGCCAGCGCGCCGGCGAGCGGGTTCCTGGCCGCCTGGGCCGAGTTCGGTTTGGACACGAGCAAGAGCCGCGGCAGCTTCAAGGCCGCGATCCCGAAGCCGAACTTGCTGAAGTTTCCGGGTTAAACCCTTCTCCCCTTGCGGGAGAAGGTGGCGGCCGAAGGCCGTCGGATGAGGGGTCTCTCAAACATGAGACACCTCACCCAACCTGACGGCTGCATGCGGTTTTGATTTCTGAGAGACCCCTCACCCGACCCTGCTCCGCAGGGCCACCCTCTCCCGCAAGGGGAGAGGGATCAGGCGTCGAGCCCCTTCACCACCAGCGTAGCGGTCGCCGCATTACACGCGAACGGGATGTCGGCCAGGGTCGCCAGGCGGATCAGGGCCTTGACGTCGACGTCGTGCGGTTGGGGCGACAGCGGGTCGACGAAGAAGATCAGAATGTCGAGCCGGCCCTCGGCGATCATCGCGCCCAGTTGCTGGTCGCCGCCCAGGGGGCCGCTCTTGAGGCGGGTCAGCTGCAGCTGCGGCAGGGCCTGCAGGATGCGGCCGCCGGTGGTGCCGGTGCCGTAGAGCACGTGCTTTTCCAGGAACGCCGCGTGGGCCAGGGCCCAGTCGACCAGCTCGGCCTTCTTGTCGTCGTGGGCCACGAGGCCGATGGCGAGCTGGCGTGTCATGCGGGACGGCTCCGGTTGAAGGCGTCCCTCCTATAGCGGCTGTCGCGGCGACCGCCAGCCACCCCTTCCCTTCGGCGGGCCACTTCACTTTTCACGCGCAATGCCGTTAGGATACATATTGAAACGATATCTCAAATAATGAGATCGCGTGCAGCGCGCGGTCCAAGGGAGCAGACGCCATGACCCTCGACCGTCGCGCCTTCGCCGCCGGCCTGACCGCCCTGCCCCTGCTGTCGGCCGCGCCTCGGGCTTTCGCCGCCACGCAGCCCGGCGCTCGCCCCGGCCCGTTCCTGCTGGGCGCCGACATCACCTGGATCCCGCAGGACGAAGCCGACGGGGCGGTGTTCTACGCGGGCGGCCAGAAGCGCGACATCCTGGCGATCCTGGGCGACGCCGGCTTCAACGCCATCAAGATCCGCATCTTCGTCAATCCCGAGAACGGCTACTCCAAGACCCGCAAGACCGATCCCTGGGCCGGCCTTGGCCAGACCGTGGCGATGGCCAAGCGGATCAAGGCCGCAGGCATGCACCTGACGATCAGCTTCCACTACAGCGACAACTGGGCCGATCCGCAGAAGCAGGTGAAACCCGCCGCCTGGACCGAGCTGCCGTTCGACGCCCTGGTCAAGGCCGTCGGCGACCACACCCGCACGGTGCTGAGCGCCCTGACCAAGGCCGGCGCCAGGCCCGACATGGTGGTGATCGGCAACGAGATCACCTTCGGCATGCTGTGGCCCGACGGCCGCGTGCCCCTGCCCGTCCCGACCGGCAACCCGGCCACCGACGCGGTGCACCTGAACGTTCCCGACGCCGGCGGCTTCGACAAGCTGGCCAGACTGCTGAGCGCGGGCCTGGACGCCTCGCGCGAGACGGTTCCGGGCGTCAAGACCAGCCTGCACAACCATCTGGGTCGCCACTGGACCATCATCAGCCACTGGACCGACAGCCTGCTCTCACGCGGCGTGCGCTTCGACGCCGTCGGCTTCTCCTGCTACCAGCAGGCGGCCGAGGGAGACTGGGCCAACACCTTCAAGCGCTTTTGCGAGCGCTATCGCGACCACGGCTTCTACGTGGCCGAATATTCCAGCCGGAAGCGCTACGTGAACGACCTGGTGTTCGACGCGCCCGGCCAGCGCGGCTGGGGCACGTTCATCTGGGAGCCGACCCGGCACCAGGAGGCGATCTTCGACCAGGACGGCCACAACGCCGGCGAGGGCCCGCGCCCCAACCTGCTGTCGCAGGGCATCAACGCCGCCGAGGCCCCCGGCGCCCACATCGCCGGCGCCCCGCCGCCCGAACCCGAAAAGACCGAGCACGGCGGCCGCTACGACGCCAACGCCTTCATGGAGCTCTATCGGCAGATGGCGCGGGATTATGGGGTGAAGAAGGGGTGACCGGACGATCCGCCTTCAGGCTCTCGATCATAGAACTCGCCGCGGAAATACACGCAAAGGGAGAAACATTCTTTTCCGCACGTCCGTCATGGTTAATGGTGAAGCTGTAGCTTCACCAGACGGACAGCCCGATGCGCGCGTTCCCATTGGAGAGTAACGCCAAGCGCCGCAGGCTCAGCCATCTGGCTCGATTTGCGTTGGGGGTGTTCGCCCTCGCCGCGGCGACATCGGCGGCCGGGTCCGATCGGCTCGCGGTCGACACCGTACAGGCGGACTGGCTGGCTCAGCCTCGCATGGTGGCGAGAGAGTTCGCCGGCGAGGCGCTGTCCCTTTACCGGACCACCAGCCTGGCCCCCGCCGCGGGTTCGATCGCCATCAACTATCCGAACGGTGACATCGAGATGTGCAGCGGCGCGCTGGTCGCCCCGCGTCAGGTGCTCACAGCCGCCCACTGCGTCTGCGGCAGGCCCTATACCGCCGACTACGGACCGGACGCCGCCGCCTGCTCGAAAACGCTGTCCGAGCTTCGGATCAGCGTCTATCTGCCGAGTTCGGGCTTCTTCGAGGCTTCGGCCCCCGCCGTCGTCCATCCCCGCTACCAGGCCGACGACGACAGCGTGGGTTTGCGTCGCCGTTCGGTTTTCGACCTGGCGATCATCACCCTGGACCGGACACCTTCGGCGCGCCCGTTGCCCCGCGCAGGGATCGACCCGCGCATGGTGCAGGTCGGCTATGGCCTGCTCGCCGAAACGCCCCCCACCAGCCTCGATCTCGAAAACCAGCCTACGGGCGGCAATCAGGAATACCTCCCTGGGATCGGCCAGGCCGCTATGCAGACCATCCGTGCGGGCAAGACCGATTGCGGCCTACATGCGCCGCCGGAAGCGGTCTGCGCGGCCTACAGCCCGCTCCCCGTACTTGATCCTCGCGGCCACTCAACAACGGCCTGCGGCGGCGACTCCGGCGCGCCGCTGCTGGCCTTCCGCAACGGCCAGGTCGTCGGTGTCGCCGCCGTGGCCTTCTTGGTCGCCGGCTCCGGCAGCGACCCCGAAGCCTGCCTGCGGGCCGGCGCCCGCTACACGCTTTATACCGACCTTTCCTGGCCCGAGGTCGCCCGCTGGCTGGACGCCGAACTGCGCCCTTCGGCCGTCGACGCCGAGGGCCTGGTATGCGGCGACAACCCGCTGAGCGCGGAAGATCCGGACGTGCGTCTGGTGGACGGCCCCGAGATCGTTTCGGCCAGCGCCATTCGGCGACGCGGCGCCCTGGCGCCGCGTATCGCGATCGAAGGCGCCGCGCCCGGCGACTGCACGACTGACGAGGGTCGGGTCGCAATCTCCTGTCGCATAACCCCCGGCCGCAGGCCGATCGTTCGCCATGAGGGTCCGGTGCAAGTCACCGCCTGCTGGTCTCCCCAAAGGAGTGGTTCATGACCTTGTCCCGCCGCGGCCTCTTCGCCGCTCCAGCCCTCGCGACCGGCGCCGTGGCGTCCACGGTCGCCGCGCAGCCGCAGTCCACGCCGCCGGCGGACTCGATCTTCGCCGATTTCATCGGACCGCAGTTCGATCCGGAGCACGATCATCGCAATGCCGCGATCGGCACGGGTTCACCCCTGCATGACGAGATCGCCGTCGCGGTCCGCCTGCTGCTGGGCGCGGGAAAATACGACCATCACCTGGACGTCGCCCGCTACTTCCAGAACATCAAGGAGCGCAATATCCAGGGCGAGCCCTACAATCGAGAATGGTCCAAGCGGGGAAATCCGCTGATCACCGGCCTGTTTTCGATGACCCAAACTCTGCCGGCGAAGGGCGACGAAACGCCTTGGTGCGCGGCCTTCGTCAGCTTCTGCCTCTACGCCGCCGGTCGGCCCACCGAAAGAACGGCCCGTGCGCGCGACTACGTCGGCTATCGCAACCAGGCCCGGACGTCGGATCCGCGCCCTGGCGACCTCGCCGTCTTCAAACGCAACGAGGCAGACGGCCACGTCGGTTTCTTCACGCGCTGGCAGACCAACGCCGCCGGCGCTCGGACCGGCAAGTTCATGGTGCTGGGCGGCAACCAGAGCGACGGGGTCAGCGAGGCCGCCTATCCGACGGCGAAAACCTCATTGATCGGCTTCTACCGCGTAGACGACTAACCAGGGAACGCAACGCCATGAGCGACCAGCAAGACCAGAAGCCGTCCCTCGCCTCGCAAGACGCCCCGCCCCGCAACGCGGTTTCGGATCAAGCGTCCGTGCCGGAACCGCAGGCAAATCCCGTCGACGCCCCGAAGATCGTGGCGCCGCGGCTCACCGGCCTTGCGCGCCTGCGGCAGTTCTTCGTGCAGCGCCTTGGCGGCCCGCAGGGCGCGACCACCTGCATCGTCTGCGGACGCGTGAAGGTGAACGGTCGCTGCCCTGAGCACGGCTAGCGCCGAGACTAACCCCGTTCCTTCGTCCGCTCGAACCTGACCTTCGGGTAACGCTCGGCGACGTAGTTGATCTCCCAGCCGCTCTTGCCGAGGAACACCGGCTGGTCGTCGATGTCGCGGCCCATGGCCGACTTGTGCTTGTTCTCGAAGTCCTCGACGTCGGCGCGCTCGCCGACCAGCCAGCGGGCCTCGGCGTAGGGGCTGTTCTCGAAGATCACGTCCAGCTGGTACTCGTTGGCCAGGCGGTCGGCCATGACCTCGAACTGCAGCTGGCCGACGGCGCCGACGATGAAGTCGGACCCGATCATCGGCCGGAACAGCTGGGTGACGCCTTCCTCGGCCAGGCCTTCCAGCGCCTTCTTCAGGTGCTTGGCCTTCAGCGGATCCTTGACGCGCACGCGGCGCAGGATTTCCGGGGCGAAGTTGGGCAGGCCGGCGAAGCGCAGGGCGCCGGTCTCCGACAGGCTGTCGCCGACGCGCAGGACGCCGTGGTTGGGGATGCCGATGACGTCGCCGGCGAAGGCGTCTTCGGCCAGTTCGCGGTCGGACGCGAAGAACATGATCGGCGCGTTGACGCTCATGGCCTTGCCGGTGTTCTGGGCCTTCAGCTTCATGCCGCGGGTGAAGCGGCCGCTGGTCAGGCGCAGGAAGGCGATCCGGTCGCGGTGATTGGGGTCCATGTTGGCCTGGACCTTGAAGACGAAGCCCGAGACCTCGCCATCGCCGGGGGCGACATGGGTCTCGGCCCCGGCCTTGCTGGCCTTGGCCGGCTTGGGCGCGGGGGCGTAGGCGCCGATGCCGGCCAGCAGCTGGTCGACGCCGAAGTGGCGCAGGGCCGAGCCGAAGAACACCGGCGTCATGTGGCCTTCCAGGAACGACTGCACGTCGAACGGCTTGCCGGCCTCGGTGACCAGCATGGCGTTGTCCTCCAGCTCGGCGCGCTCGTCGGGCTCGAGGTACTGGACGATGGCGTTGCCGTTGAAGGCGACGGCGTCGGGGTGGCCCTCCTCGTCGGTCGAGCTCTTCTTGGCGTAGGGCAGGAACTGCTGGCTGCGCAGGTCGAGCATGCCCTTGAAGCGACCGCCCGAACCGGCCGGCCAGTAGAGCGGCGCGGGATCGAGGGCCAGCTTGGACGAGACTTCGTCGAGCAGCTCGAACGGGTCCTGGGCCTCGCGGTCCATCTTGTTGATAAAGGTGATGATCGGGATGTCGCGCAGGCGGCACACCTCGAACAGCTTCAGCGTCTGGGGCTCGATGCCCTTGGCGGCGTCCAGCACCATGACCGCGGCGTCGGCGGCGGTGAGGGTGCGGTAGGTGTCTTCCGAGAAGTCCTCGTGGCCCGGGGTGTCCAGCAGGTTGAACATCAGGCCGTCGTGATCGAACGTCATCACCGACGCCGAGACCGAGATCCCGCGCTCGCGCTCGATCTTCATCCAGTCCGACTGGGTGCGCCGCGCCTGGCCGCGCGCCCGCACCGCGCCGGCCGCGCGGATCGCCCCGCCGGCCAGCAGCAGGTTTTCCGTCAGCGTCGTCTTGCCGGCGTCGGGGTGGCTGATGATGGCGAAGGTGCGCCGACGGGCGGCTTCAGCGGCGGGAGAGGTGCTCATCCGGCGGAACTACCGCCCCCGCGCGTCCTTGTCACCTTTTCCGGGTCGGGAACCGGAAGCCGCCGGTCTCAGCCGGCGGGCTTGGCCCCGCTCTTGGCCGGCCCCTTCGACGCGCCGCCGCCGGAGGTCCTGGCCGGCGGCTTGGCCGAGGCCGGCGCGGGCGTCGGGGCCGCGGCCTGGGCGGGCGGCGGCGGCGGAGGCGGCCTGTCGGCCTTGCCCTCCAGCTCCTTGAGCATGTTGGCCGCCATCTTCGCCGCGCCGCCGCCGTGCGGGTTGGCCGCGATCGGGGTCAGCATGTCGCGCGCCACGCCATACTGGCCCGCGCGCGTGAACAGGCTGGCGGCGTTCATCCGGATCGTCGGGCTCTGCGGAGCGATCTCGGCGGCGCGGAAGACGACGTTCAGCGTGTTCTGCGACGGATCGCGGTCGAACGACCGCGCCTCGGCGTAGCCGTAGAGCGTCAGATAGTTGTCGCCGTCGATCTTGTGGGCCCGGCCCAGATACTTGGCCGCCTCGGCGTAGATCGCCTTGGCGTCGTCGTAGTCGGCGTTGCGGGCGGCGGCCAGGCGGCTGTAGGCCACGACCTGCAGGGCCTCCAGGTCGGTCGGCCGCTCGTCCAGCAGGGTCTTGAGGATCTTCTCGCCGGCCGCGCGGTCGCCTAGGTCGCATTCGGCGCGGGCCAGGACCAGGCGGCTGTAGAACTCGCCAGGACGCTTGGCGGCCAGCTCGCGCACCTTCTTCAGCAGCACCGCGCCCTGCTCGTCGCTGACCCCGCGCTTGAGCAGTTGGGCCTCGAGGATCAGGTCGTCGGCGCCCGCCGGCATGCGGCTGAAGGTGATCTGCGGCGGCGGCGGCGGGGTGCGGGTGATCGCCACCCCCATCAGCGGCCGGCGCATATAGGTCCGCAGATTACGTTCCAGGGTCTTGGGGTCCTCGCCAAAGGCCTTGGTCCAGCTGGCGACGGGGTCCCCGCCCGCCCGGATGGCGGCCAGGTAGTCCTGGAGCTTGGTCCACCGCTGCTTGTC
This sequence comes from Caulobacter sp. GW821-FHT10A10, assembly GCF_059415745.1. Lineage (NCBI taxonomy): Bacteria > Pseudomonadati > Pseudomonadota > Alphaproteobacteria > Caulobacterales > Caulobacteraceae > Caulobacter > Caulobacter sp. GW821-FHT10A10. The sequence goes on from NZ_JBWKNV010000010.1 coordinate 51,233, forward strand.
GGTCCAGACGTAGTGGGTCAGCAGCCAGGCCTGGGCGTAGAAGGTCGCCATATCGTCGGAGCGCAGCTCGCCGGGCTCCTTGCTCAGCATGTCCTCCATCGGCAGCCAGCGCTCGTTGTAGAGCGAATAGCCCCGGCCGGCGTTGGCGCTGCCGACCAGCACCTTCTTGGGCTGGAGGTCGGCGGTCATGTAGTACTCGGCCAGCCCCTCGATCATCCAGCCGGGATAGCCGTTGGGGAAGTACTGCATCATGAAGTGGTGCACGTACTCGTGCAGCACCACGTCGTCGCTGCCGTTCGAGGCGGCTCCACGATCGGCCCGGATGGCGATGGCGAAGATGTCGTTCAGCGCGTTGAAATAGACGCCGCCCAACCGCTCGTCGGCGTCGGGATAGGCGCGCCGCAGCTGGTTGATGTTGCTCACCAGATAGACCGGCAGCTTGCGCGGGGTCTCGGCGGTCGTGCGGTTCTGCAGCACGCGCAGGACCCCGTCGAAGTCCTCCAGCATGGTGACGTAGCTGCGCAGCGTCGGCTCGCCGCGATCGGAATAGACGATGAAATGCTCGCTCTCGGCCCGCAGCCAGCGGCCGGGCGCATCGGCGCTCGGCGCCGGTTTGGCGGCGGCCGCCGCCGCGGCCTGATCCTGCGCCACGGCCGGCGCCGCGCAAAGGCCAATAGCCAGCGCGCCCGCCACGCCGGCGAGCAAGAACTCACGGAAAGCCACTGTAGTCCCCCAACCGCAACCCCACGTGGATATGGCGGAGAAGGCCGGCGCCTGACAAGTCGTCTCCAGCGCGCGAACGGCCGGCGACGCAAAAAACCCTGTGCACGTTATGGGATTGGAGTCATGCTGCTCGCGTCGCCGACGTTCGGCCCCCGAGAGCCGTCGGGGCGACGGAGGAACCGACATGGCCCTGGCCGAAGACCCTCGCCGCCACATCCGTCACCGCTCCCTGGGGCAAAGCACGCTCTGCCTTGGCACGGTCCTGGCGGGACTGGTGGTTCTCGCCCTCGCCCTGAACCTGCTGGCCGGCCTGCTGATCTAGCAGCCCGACCCGCCCGTCAGGCGGCCAGCCGACGCCAGACCTGGCGGTCGGCTTCGAGATTGGTCAGTTGGCCGGCCTTCTGACGCTGGTGAAGCGCGCCCATCACCTCGATGCCGATCTGGGCGTAGCGCACCTGCACCTGCTCGATCAGGCAGCCCCGGGCCGGGGCGATGAACAGGGCCGCGTTGATCTCCGGCGCCTTGGCGATCACCAGGGCGGCCAGGCGCTTGGCCTTCTCCACCTGCTTGTGATGCAGCAGCGGCTCCTGGGCGTAGAGCTCCTTGCCCAGCTCGGCGACGAAGTTCAGCGACAGGGCCGCGAAACGGTCGCGCGTCATCGGCGGCGACAGTTCGGCGGCGTCCAGGCTGAGCACGACGTCGTTCATCAAAAAGAGCATGGGCGGCTTGCGGGGGCTGCTTAGAGACCTGCGACATCCTGCCGCGCCGGACTTTCGGTCTGGTTTAGCGGCAAGGTTAATGCTGTGGATCGTTGCAGAGAACTTCGTTCGCCGGCGACTGACCGCTCCGGCCGGACCGACATTCAGAACACCTGGCGCATTTTCACCGAGCATCCCCGCGAAGGCGGGGATCCAGCCGAGTCTGCGGGTGATCCACCGCCGCGTCCTTCGCTGAACGTCAGCTTGGATCCCCGCCTTCGCGGGGAGAGACGGATTTAGGGGCCTCGAGCTCCTGACTATCGACTCAGGCCTCGACCGGCTCGGTCAGGAAGTGACGGCCCTCGCGGTCCTCGATCTCGACCACCCAGACGTCGGGATCGATGCGCGCGGCGCGTTCGGCATAGGCGTCGAGGTCGGGTTCGAAGTCCGAGCGCACCGGCTGCATCCACACCCGCTCGCCGTCGCCGCGGGTGGCCTCGCTGTAGAGCCGCACGGTTCCGGCCCGGCGGTCGACGACCTTGACCAGCACGGCGCCGGCCCGGACGTCGCCCTTGCGGGCCACCATGGCGAAGGCGCCGCCCAGCTCGGCGCGGCGGATCAGCGCGCCCACCCATAGATCCGTCGAAAGAAGCATCGCTAACCGAACCGCAACCAGGGGCGGTTAAGGTCCGCCCGAACATCCTCTCTCGCAGAATACGAGAAAATGGCCACCAAGAAGACTGCCGGCGCGCGCAAGCGGCGCTCGATGGCGACCGTGTTCGCCCTCGCGTCCCTGTGCGCCGCCCAGACGGCGGCCGCCACGCCCTCCGACCTTTTCTACGAACGCAGCCTGATGAGCGCCGCCGGCGCCCGCTGCGGCCTGTTCAGCCCGTCGCTGTCGGGCGCGCTGGACGCCGGCAAGGCCCAGGCCCGGGGCGCGGCCCTGCGCGCCGGCGCCAGCAGCGAGCAACTGGACGGCGTGCAGCAGCGCGCCCACGCCAAGGCCGCCTCCGTGCCCTGCAATTCCAAGGACCTGGGCACGGCCGCCGGCCGGGTGCGCAAGGCCTTCGAGGGCTACGCCCTGCTGCAGCGGATGAACTATCCGGGCGACCGCGCCACATGGGTGGCCGATCGGGCCAGCTCGGCGACCATTCCGTTCTGGCGGCTGTCGCAGCCGGCGAGCTTCGGCGGCGACCGGCTGGTGTTCGGCCTGGCCGGCCGTAACATCGAACTGCTGGCCGTGGCGACCTTCGCCGACGGGGCGCGCCCCTACGCCGCGCGGCTGGTGATGCGCGATCCGACCCGCACCCAGGGACCGTACCTGAAGGCCCGCAACGGCGGCGGCCTGGCCGACAACGCCGCCCCGCGCGTCGCCAGCCGGGTGTTCGGGGCCGAGACCCGCGATCCCGTGCCCGCCCCCACCCTGCTGCCGACCGGCGCCAAGACCGGCATGAGCTTCCGCTTCCCGCGCGAGGCCGGCGACGTCATCGCCCGGCTCGACCCGCGCGAGGCGATCACGGTCGAGTTCGTGATCCAGGGTCGCGACGGCGGCGAGACCGTGCGCCGGGCCTATGTGGAAGTGGGCGACTTCGCCGCCGGCCGGGCCTTCCTGCGCGTCAGCTGACAGATTTGGGACCGCGCCGTTTGGCGCGGCGGCGACCGGGGGCCATATTGGCTTCATGCAGCGCGTCCGCGTCATCGACCTGGAGACCGCCGGGAACGGCCCCCACGACGTCTGCGAGATCGGCTGGCAGGACGTGGCGCAGGACGCCGACGGCCAGTGGCGCGTCGATGACGCGGCTCGCGGCTCTCAATTGATCAATCCCGGCCGTCCGATCTCGCCCGAGACCATGGCCGTGCACCACATCCTCGACGCCGAGGTCGCCGGCGCGCCGTTCTGGAAGGACGCCGCGCCCGAGGTGCTGCGGCCCGACGGCGGCGTGGCGGCCCTGGCGGCGCACCGGGCCTCGTTCGAGCAGCGCTACTGCACGCCCAAGCTGGCCGGGGCCGCGCCGTGGATCTGCACCTGGAAATGCGCCCTGCGCCTGTGGCCGCACCTTCAGAGCTTCTCCAACCAGATGCTGCGCTACCAGCGCATGCCGCAGGGCCTGGTCAACCAGCTGGGCCTGCCCGCGCACCGCGCCCTACCCGACGCCTATGTCACCGCCCATCACCTGCGCGACATGCTCAACGCCGCCTCGCTGGAGCAGTTGCTGGCCTGGAGCGCCGAGCCCGGCCTACTGCCCCGCGTGCCGACCGGCCTCCATCGCGGCAAGGCCTGGGACCAGCTCGACGGCGAGGCCCTGCTGGTCCTGGCCAAGGACCGCGACCGCGATCTGCGCTTCAGCGCCGAGACGGAGCTTCGCCGGAGGGGGCATGCGGTGGAGGTGGTTGAGGCGGAGCCCAAGCAAGGGACGCTGCTTTGAAGTCCCTCTCTCCTAGAGAGAGGGAGGGGCCCGCCGCGAAGCGGTGGGAGGGTGAGAGGTTTCACCGCTGGCCGGCGAATCCCAACGCGTTCCGACAAGCCTCCCCCCGCCGCCGTCCAATAGCCACATGTGCAAACCGCGAGGTCGAACGACCGCGCTTCATTCAGTGAGTTTGTTACCTCTCACCCTCCCACGCCTTTGGCGTGGGCCCCTCCCTCTCTCAAAGAGAGAGGGTTTTCCCTGACCTACCCCGCCTCGGACGGCGCAAGGCACTCGACCGGCTTGCCGCTGGCGACGTCTTCGCCGGGCTTGAGTTCGGAGACCAGGCCGTCGGTCATGCCCTTGGTCCACCATTGCAGGCCGTCGCCCACATAGCGGGCGCCGCTGGCCGACATGGCGACGGTGAGGGTGCGGGTCTTGCCGCCGTAGTCGACGACGGCGGTCTTGTCGTCGGGATAGCGGGCCTTCAGCGCCTGGCCGTCGGCGCAGGCGTAGACGATCTCCTTGACCGCCGGGGCGGCCGGGGTCGCCGGCGCGGGGCTCTGGGCCAGACCATCGGGCGTCGGCGCGGGCTTGGGCGCCTGCGTCTTCCTCTCGCAGGCGGCCAGGGCCAGCACGGCCAGGCCGGCGACGAACAGCGGGCGGATCATCGGCAAGCTCCCCGAAAGCGAAGGTTCCACGCCCCTATAACGTCGGCTGGCCGACCTTCGTTGCCGATCACTCGCCGTCGCGGTCGGCCTTCAGCCGGGCGCTCTCGGCCCGCAGCGGCTTGGCGACCGGACAGACCTCCTGGACGAAGTCGTTCAGCGTGTTGACCAGGCTGTCGCGCACCAGGCTGTAGTGCACGAACTGGCCGCGCTTCTCGCTGCTGACCAGGCCCGCGGCCTCCAGGATCGACAGGTGCTGCGACACCGCCGGCTTGGAGATCGAAAAGCGCGAGGCGATCTCGCCCGCCGTCAGGTCGGCATGGGCCAGATAGGCCAGGATCTTGCGCCGGACCGTCGACGACAGGGCTTCGAAAACACGCTGCATAGGAGGGTATTTAAGCGCTTCGCTAATCGCTTGCAAATTAGCAATAAGGTATTTAAGGAATAGCTTATTCAAAAAGGAACTTCCTCGTGCGGCCTTCCGAACCCGCCCCCGCCCGTTTCATCAGCGCCCTGTTCATCGGCGGCCTGACCGGCGCGGCGCTCACCGGCGCGACCCTGATCGCGATCGGCTTGATCCCCGCCCTGCTTTCCCGCGAGCTCGCCGGCCTCGGTGCGGCCCTGAACGTGGGGCTGATGGCGGCGCCGTTCGCCCTGATCGTCTGGCTAGGCGGGTTACTGGTCGTCGGCGCGCCCTTCTGGGCTCTGCTCCACGTTCTCAAGATCCGCTCGCCCCAGGCCGGAGCGATCCTCGGCGCGGTCCTGGTCTTCGCCGTCGTGGCCGGCCTGTCGACGTCCTTTGTGCCGCAGGACGGACGCTGGCCCTGGTTCGCCGCGACCTGGCTGGCCGCCATAGGCGCGGTCGTCGGCTGGATCATGGCGCGCGTGGCTTATGGCAAGGACGCCCCGCGATGAGCGACCATCACGACGACCCCTACGCCGTCCATTCCATCGCGCCGGACGCGGGCGGCGACGCGGCCGCCGGTCGCGTGGTCTGGGCGCCGGCGACCTCGCTGTGGCAGGGCGCGATGCTGGCCGGGACCCTGGCCGCGCCGTTCTTCTTCAGTTGGAGCGCCCTGGCCGTCTTCGTGCTGACCACCGGCGCCACCCTGCTGGTCGGCCATTCGGTCGGCTTTCACCGGCGGCTGATCCACGGCAGCTTCGAGAGCCCGCGCTGGCTCGACTACCTGATGATGTGGCTGGGAACCCTGGTGGGCATGAGCGGGCCGCTGAGCATGATCGCCGCCCACGACCTGCGCGACTGGGGCCAGCGGCAGGCGGTCTGCCACCCCTACCTCTCCAACCGCGCCGGCTTCTGGACCGACTACGCCTGGAACCTGCACGGCCTGCTGGTGCTGGACACGCCGCCGCGCCAGGAGATCCCGCCCCGCATCGCCGGCGACAGGTTCTACCGCTTCCTGGAGCGCACCTGGATGCTGCAGCAGGTTCCCGTCGCGCTTGTCCTGTTCGCCCTGGGCGGCTGGCCGTGGCTGCTGTGGGGCGTGGCGGCGCGGGTCTGCGTGTCGGTGACCGGCCACTGGTACGTCGGGCGCCTGGCCCATCGCACCGGGCCGCAGAGCTGGCTGGTCGAGACCTCGGGCGTGCAGGCCCACGACGTGCCCTGGGCGGCGATCCCGACCATGGGCGAGGCCTGGCACAACAACCACCACGCCTGGCCCGGCTCGGCCCGCATCGGCCTCTATCCCGGCCAGGCCGACTGGGGCTTCGCTCTGATCCGCCTGCTGGAGCGGCTGGGGCTGGCGTGGAACGTGCGGACGCCCGAGACCTTGCCGGAACGGCCGGAGTTGGCGCGAGCGTAGGACCCCCTCAGTCGCTTCGCGACAGCTCCCCCAGAGGGGGAGCATCTGGGCCGTAGATCCTCCCCCTCTGGGGGAGGTGGCCCGGAGGGCCGGAGGGGGTCAGCCCGCCGCGACGATCGCCTTCCACACCGCCAGGGCCTGGCTCATCTCGCGGACGTCGTGGACGCGGACGGCCTCGACCCCGCAGTCGGCGCCGTGCAGGTGGACGGCGAGCGAGCCGCCCAGGCGGTCGCGGGCGTCCTGGGCGCAGGGGTCGATGGCGGCGATGAAGCGCTTGCGGCTGGCGCCCAGCAGCACCGGATAGCCCAGGGCCACCAGGCGCGGCAGGGCGGCCAGCAAAGCCAGATTGTGGGCCGGCGTCTTGCCAAAGCCGATCCCGGGATCGAGCCAGATCTTCTCGCGCTCGACGCCGGCGGCCATGGCGGTCAGGGCGCGGGCCAGCAGGAAGGCCTCGACCTCGGCGACGACGTCGTCATAGCGCGGCTCGTCCTGCATCGTGCCCGGCTCGCCGCGCATGTGCATGAGGATCACCTCGCAGCCCAGCTCGGCGGCGACCTCGGGGGCGTCGGGGGCGAAGCGCAGGGCCGCGACGTCGTTCCAGATGTCGGCCCCGGCGGCGACGGCCGCGCGGGCCACGCCGGGCTTCATGGTGTCGATCGAGATGGCCGCGTCGCTCTCGGCGCGGATGGCGCGGATCAGCGGCACGACCCGGGCGATCTCCTCGGCCTCCGACACCGGGTCCGCGCCCGGACGGGTGCTCTCGCCGCCGATGTCGAGGATGGTCGCGCCGTCGTCGATCAGCCGGCGGGCGTGGGACAGGGCGGCGGCGGGATCGAAGAACCGGCCGCCGTCCGAGAAGCTGTCGGGCGTGACGTTGACCACGCCCATGACGCGCGGGACGGCATGGATCATGGGCGTGGGTTTAGACCCGTGGGTCGTCGTCGTCACCAACCGATAAAGGTGGTGAAGTCGTCGATCATCGAGGTCCAGACGCCGAAGTCGTCGTCGAGCACGGCCGTGGTGCGGCCGGCGTTGATGTTGACGTCGTACTGGACGTAGGGGTCGCCTTCGTCGTCGATATAGGCCTTCAGATAGCGGTTCTGGCGGTTCCACTCGTTGATCTTGGCCGCCGACATCGGCTGCTTCAGGTCGAAGCTGGCGGCGAACTGCAGGGCCTTGCAGCGCGGCTTGGCGGTGCAGTCGTAGAAATAGACTGTGAAGTTCACGCCGCCGGCGGCGCTCTTGATCATCGGGTCGCCGGTGTCGTCCTTGGTCAGCTCGGCCTTGTAGCCGGCGTCCTGCAGCCACTTGGCGACCTCGGGGCCGGTCATGCCGTCGACATGGATGTCGCCGGGCGCCGCGAAAGCCGCTCCAGGGATGAGGAGAGGGGCGGTCGCGACCAGGGCTCCGGCCATCAGGCCCAGCATCGACGTCTTCATGCGCGTTCCCTTGCGTTTCAACTCCGAAGGGAAGCTGTACCACCCCCTCGCCCGGGAAGACCAGAACGGGGCCGCAAGGAAGCCGTGGACGACCGGTGGAGCAAAACAAAAGCCGGACCCGACGAGCGGATCCGGCTTTCGCGGTCTCAAAAAGTTCGTTCGCGCCTTAGGCGGTGACGCCCGTGGGCGAGACCGGCACCGAGGCGACGGGACCCGTCGGCTTCTTCTCCTCGGCCTCTTCACGGACGGGCGCGACGCCCTTGGTGACGCCGATGATCTCGTCGCCGCTCAGGGTCTCGAACTCCAGCAGGGCCTTGGCGACCGAATGCAGGTCTTCCAGCTTCTCGGTCAGGATCCGGCGGGCGTCGTCCTCGCCGCCCTTCACCAGGCGACGGACCTCGGCGTCGATCTTGACCATGGTGTCGGGCGAGACGTTCTGGGTGCGCGCCACCGAGTGACCCAGGAACACCTCTTCCTGGTTGTCGCCGTAGGCCACGGTGCCCAGGTCGTCGGAGAAGCCCCAGCGGGTGACCATGTTGCGGGCCAGGTTGGTGGCCGCGCTGATGTCGCTCGACGCGCCCGAGGTGATCTTCTCCTTGCCGAAGATCAGCTCTTCCGCCACGCGGCCGGCCATCATGATGGCCAGACGCGAGGTCATCATGTCGTAGCTCATCGAGTAGCGGTCGCCTTCCGGCAGCTGCATGACCATGCCCAGGGCGCGGCCGCGCGGCACGATGGTGGCCTTGTGGACCGGGTCGGCGACCGGGACGTTCAGGGCCACCAGGGCGTGGCCGCCCTCGTGATAGGCCGTCAGCTTCTTCTCGTCCTCGCTCATGGCCATCGAGCGGCGCTCGGCGCCCATCATGACCTTGTCCTTGGCGTGCTCGAAGTCGTGCATGGTGACCATGCGGCGGTTCTTGCGCGCGGCGGTCAGGGCGCCTTCGTTGACCAGGTTGGCCAGGTCCGCGCCCGAGAAGCCGGGGGTGCCGCGAGCCAGGGTCTTGACGTCGACGTCGGCGGCCAGCGGCACGTTCTTCATGTGCACGCGCAGGATCTTCTCGCGACCGGCGACGTCCGGGTTCGGGACCACGACCTGGCGGTCGAAGCGGCCCGGACGCAGCAGGGCCGGGTCCAGAACGTCGGGACGGTTGGTGGCGGCGATCAGGATGATGCCTTCGTTGGCCTCGAAGCCGTCCATCTCGACCAGCAGCTGGTTGAGGGTCTGCTCGCGCTCGTCGTTGCCGCCGCCCAGGCCGGCGCCGCGGTGGCGACCGACAGCGTCGATTTCGTCGATGAAGATGATGCAGGGCGCGTTCTTCTTGGCCTGCTCGAACATGTCGCGCACGCGGCTGGCGCCGACGCCGACGAACATCTCGACGAAGTCCGAACCGGAAATGGTGAAGAACGGCACGCCGGCTTCACCCGCCACGGCGCGGGCGATCAGGGTTTTACCCGTACCCGGAGGGCCGACCAGCAGGGCGCCCTTCGGGATCTTGCCGCCCAGACGCTGGAACTTGGCCGGATCCTTCAGGAAGTCGACGACCTCCTGCAGCTCTTCCTTGGCCTCGTCCACGCCGGCGACGTCGTCGAACAGCACGCGGTTCTTGTTCTCGGTCAGCAGGCGGGCCTTGGACTTGCCGAAGCCCATGGCGCCCTTGGTGCCGCCCTGCATCTGGCGCATGAAGAAGATCCACACGCCGATCAGCAGCAGGATCGGCAGCATGTTCAGGAACAGGCCGAGCACGTTGAACTTGTTCGGGTCCTGGATCTGGATGTCGGCGTTGCGCGCCTCCAGCCGCTTGATCAGGTCCTCGTTGTTCGACGGCGCGTTGACGACATAGACCGTCTTGCCGTCGGCGGCCGTGACCTTGACCTGCTGGCCATTGATCTCGGCCTTCTTGACCTGGCCGTTATCGATGTTCTTCAGCAGCTGCGAATAGCTGGCGCCGCCTTCGCGATGCACCGGGTTGCCCTGTCGCATCACGGTCCAAGCCATGATCAGGACGAACACGATGGCCAGCCAGATGCCCACGTTCCTCAGATTCATACGCGTCGTCTTCCCAAAGCTATCGCTCGTCGACCCAAGATAGGACGACTGACGGCGTTTCGCCACGCGCGCGATATCAGGTCGCGGGTTCTTGATCGATGAAGCCGCACGCGGCTTCGAACCTTTCCCGGATCAGCACGCTCGCACCGAACGCGGGATTCCTTGCAAGGATCGGGCTAGAGGCCTGTCCCGAGGCGTCGAGCGCCGCCGGCAGCACCGCTCGGACGGCGGCCGGAAAATTCTTCAGAACTAGGCGTTCGGAGACCGGCAGACGGGCCGAAAGACCGCCCAGCGCGCGGATCGTCACCGGCTCGCGCGCCGTGACGAGGTAGCGGCCGTCCCAGACGGCGGTCTCGCCGGCGGCCAGAGAAAGGCTCTCCAGCCCCCCTCGCCTGGCCTCGCCGGCCTCGCGGACGAAGAGAACGCCGGCCTCGTCGGCGACGATGCGGGCGCCGGCCAGGGTGGCCGTGAAGGTCTCGCCCCGCGCCAGCCGCTCGACCAGCCGCGCCAGGCGATCGCCACGCGGCGGCGTCGTGGAACCGGCGGCGCAGAGGCAGGCGGCGGCGACCTGGGCGGCCGACGCCCCGCGCGGCAGGCGCAGGGCGTGTTCGCCCTCGACCTGAATCGGTTCGGGAAGGTCTTCGGCCGGGGCCGGCGGCGCGCCCGCCTCGCCGGCCAGGGCGGCGCGGGCGCGGGAGCGGGCGAAGCGGGGATCGGCGTTGGCGGGATCCTCCAGCCAGGTCTCGCCGCGCTCGGCCAGGAAGGCGCGCAGGGCCTGGCGGCGGAGGTCGAGCAGCGGCCGCAGCAGGAAGACGCCCCGCCCCTCCGGCCAGACCGGCGACGGCGCCCAGGGGCGCGGATCGGGCGTGGTCGAGCCCTCGGCCCGCATGCGCGCGGCCTCGGCCCGGTCGTCGGCGGTGTGGCCCAGCAGCAGGGCCCTGGCCCCGGCCTCGCGGGCGGCTTTCGCGAGAAGGGCGTGGCGGGCGGCGCGGGCGGCGGCGGGCAGGCCCGTCGAGGGCTTGTCGCCGATCCAGTGCAGGGCGCGGGCGTCCGCTCCCAGGGCTTTGGCCTTGGCCAGGGCGTCGGCGGTCCAGGCCTGACTGGCGGCATTGAGACCGTGATCGACGGTCAGGGCCAGCACCGGCCGACCATGCAAGGCGGCCCAGTCGAGCGTCAGCCGCAGCAGGGCCAGGCTGTCGCTGCCGCCTGAAAAGCCGACGGCCAGGGGCGTGGTCGCCCCCGGCCGCAGACGCCGCTCCAGGACGGCGGCGAAGACGCTGGAAAGGTCGCGCTGGCCGGTCAGGCCGCGCACTTGGCCTGGACGCGGGTGCTCTTGGCCTTGCTGACCACGTCGGCCGGGGCCTTCGGATAGCGCTTGGTCAGTTCGTCCAGCGTGCGGCAGGCGTCGGCCGGCTTCTTCAGCGCGATCAGCGAGCGCGACAGCTTCAGCACGGCGTTGGGCGCCCAGCTGGTCTGCGGCCAGCCGCGCACGGCGCCCAGATAGGAGCCGGCCGCGTCGCCATAGGCTTCGCGCACGAACTGGGTTTCGCCCAGCCAGTAGCGGGCTTCGGGGGCCTTGGCGTCATCGGGATAGCTGGCCACGAAGCCGCCGAAGGCGTTTTCGGCGCCGGTGTAGTCGCCGTCCAGCAGCAGCTGGCGGGCCTGCTTGAAGGCGGTCGCCGGATCGGCCGGAGGCGGCGGAGGCGGCGGCGGGATCTGGGCCGCGGCGGCCGTGGCGGCGGCGGTCTCCAGCGTGGTGATCTTGCCTTCCAGCGCGGCCAGGCGCTGTTCCAGCTGGTCGGCGCGGGCCTTCTGGCCATCCGAGGCGCGACGGGCCACGTCGATGTCGTGGGTCAGGGTCTCGTTCTGGCCGTTCATCCGCTGGATCGTCTGTTCCAGGTCGGTGATGCGGTCGTTGAGCGCGGCGATCTGGGCGTCGGTCTCGGCGGTCTGGACGACCACCGGCTTGCCGGTGTCGCGCCCCTGGAAGACGATCGCCCGCAGTTCGCGAACGACCTTCTCCATCTTCTCGATGCGCTTGGCCGAACGGTCGTCCAGCGGATCGGGCATCGGCGTCTGGGCCAGGGCCGGCGCGGCGGCGGCGATGGCCAGGGCGACGGGCAAGACGGAGGCGAGGAGCGCGGATTTCAGCTTCATGTCGACGATTATGCCCTGGTTGCGGACAAAAGTGCGGCCGGAATAGTTGGGACCAGACGGAAAGAAGGCCCTCCCCCGGCGTGCGGAGAAGGGCCTTCGATCGGTCAGCCGAGAGGCTTAGCGCGCGCCGTCGGTGATGGCGGTGCGGCCGTTACGGTTCTTGGCCCAGGCGTTTTCGTCCGTACCCGGATCCAGCGGACGCTCCTTGCCGAACGAGATCGTCTCGATGCGCGAGGCGGCGACGCCCTGGCCGATCAGGAACTCGCGGATGGCGTTGGCGCGACGGGCGCCCAGGGCCAGGTTGTATTCGCGGGTGCCGCGTTCGTCGGCGTTGCCTTCGATGCGGACGCGGACCGACTGGTAGCGGTTCAGCCACTGGGCCTGACCGGCCAGGACCGGCTGGGCGTCGGCGCGGACCGAATATTCGTCGGTGTCGAAATAGACGCGGTCGCCGACGTTGACGACGAAGTCCTGGATGGTGCCCGGCAGCGGACCCTGCGGGGTCGGATCCGGAACCGGGGCCGGCGGCGTGTAGGGCTGCTGCGGCGCCTGCGGCTGGGCCGGCGGCGTCGGCTCGACCGGACCCGTCGGCTTCGGGCGCGACGAACAGGCGGCCAGCGAGGCCACGGCCAGGCCGATCAGCGCCAGTCGGGCGGCGCCCTTGGTGTCGAAGCTCATCCAGTATCTCCTCAAGTCTAGGTACGGCCTGGGTTCAAAACTCTTACCGGCGCTGCTCTTGCTCCGCCCCGCAAAAACGTTCCCTGGACCTCACAATGGCGTCAGTGTGATGCCGTTCCACCTCGTTTCACCTATCGGGTGAATGGCGGATGAACAGCCACGCTCCAACGCGCCGGGCCTGTGGAAAGTTGCGAAACCTTCGCGTTTCTCCAGCGCCAGAGGGCGAAATCAGTCCAGAAGCGGCGACCAGGCGGGGTCCGACGCCGCGCCCGGATAGGCGGCCGGACGCAGGATTCGGCCGGTGATGTCGACGGTCCAGAGACGCGGATTGCCGGCGCTGCCCTCGCGGAAGAACATCAGCACCCGGCCGTTGGGCGCCCAGGTCGGGCCCTCGTCCAGATAGCTGGTGGTCAGCAGGCGCTCGTCGCCGCCGTCGGTCTTCATCACGCCGATATGGAACTGGCCGCCGGTCTGCTTGGTGAAGGCGATGTAGTCGCCGCGCGGGCTCCACACCGGGGTGGTGTAGCGACCGCCGCCGTAGGAGATGCGGCGCACGCCCGAGCCGTCGGCGTTCATCACGTAGAGCTGGGCCTGGCCGCCGCGGTCGGAGTTGAAGACGATCTTCGTGCCGTCCGGCGAGAACGACGGCGAGGTGTCGATGGCCGGGTCGGTGGTGATGCGGGTCGACTGGCGGGTGCGCAGGTCGAGCACGTAGATGTCGCTGTTGCCGCCCTTCTCGACCGAGAAGGCCACCTTCTTGCCGTCGGGCGAGAAGCGCGGGGCGAACACCATGCCGGGGAAGCGGCCGACCGTTTCCTGGCGGTTGGTCTGCAGGTTCAGCAGGTAGATGCTCGACCCCGTCGGCCGCAGGGCCATGTAGGTCAGTTCCTGGCTGGTGGCCGAGAAGCGCGGGGTCATCACGATCGACGAGCCGTCGGTGATGTACTGCGGGTTGGCGCCGTCCTGGTCCATGATGCCCAGGCGCTTGACCCGGGCGAGCTTGGGGCCGCTCTCGGCGACAAAGGCGACGCGGGTGTCGAAATAGCCCTTCTCGCCGGTCAGGCGCTCATAGACCGCGTCGCTGATCTTGTGGGCCACGCGGCGCCAGTTCTCGGCCGTCGAGGTGAACTGCAGGCCCAGCAGCTGCTGCTGGCTGAAGGTGTCCCACAGGCGGAAGTCGACGCGCAGCGAACCGTCGGCGCCGACCGTCACCTGGCCGTTGATCAGGGCCTGGGCGCCGGTGGTCTGCCAGTCGGGGAAGCGCGGCTGGACGTTCACGTCGGCCAGCTTGTCGGTCACGCCGCCCACGTTGAGCGGCTGGAACAGGCCCGAGCGCTCGAGATTGCCGCTGATGACCTGGGCGATGTCGGCCCCGCGCGCCGCGCCGGCGAAGGCCGGGATGGCCACCGGCATCGGCTTGACCGCGCCCTTGTCGATGTCGATCTCGATCTGGGCGGCGGCGACGCCCGGCAGGGCGGCGGTCGCGGCGAAGCCGGCCAGGGCCAGGCTCATGGCCAGGAGCGGCATGGCGAGGCGATGCTTGCGCTGGGTCATCGTCGGGCTTCCTTCCATCTCGTCTCTTCGGCGTCGTTCGACGTCTAACGCGCGGCGCAGGCGTCGCGCGCCTTGAAGTTCAGGTTGAGTGTCGTGCCGTTGTAGTATTGCGGGGCCAATCCCTCGAACGGCGCCGACTGGTAGACGGCGCGGATCGCCCGTTCGGCCTCGGTGCGCACGATGGCGTCGCTCGAGTTCTCGGCCCCGCTGGCAGTCACGGAACCGGCGATTCGGCCGTTGGGTAGCAGCTTGAAGTTCAACCTGATCTGCATAGTTCCGCCGCCCACGACCTCGCAGTTGGGGTTCCAGCGCCGCTGGATCTCGTCCTTCATGCCGTTGAGGGCCGCCGACTGCAGGGCGGTCATCTCGCCGGCGCCCGGACGGGCCTGGGCGGCGGTCTCGGGACGGTTGGTCTGGCCCTGCTGGGCCGACGAGTTCGGCTTGCCGGCCGGCTTGGTCGTCTTCGACAGCGACTTTTCCAGCGACGAGAAGAAGTCGGGCTCGGCCTTGGCCGGGGTCGGCTTCTGCGGCGTCGGCTTGGGCTGCGGCTGGGGCGGCTTGGGCGCGGGGCTGGGGACCGGCTTGGGCGGCGTCGGCTGCGGCTTGGGCGTGGGGGCCGGCTGCGGCTTGGGCGGCGCGGGCTGGGGCGTCGGCGCGGGCGTCGGTGCCGGCGGCTCGGGCGTGGCGTCGGGAACCGGCTCGACGGTCTCGGCCAACTGCTCGACCGGGTCCTCGATGGCCGGGCGCACGTTGGTGGGCCCCTCGGTGACGATGGTCACGGGCACGCTCTCGCCGATGACGATCGGCTTGGAGGTCTTCCACGGCCAGCCGATCATCACCGCCGCCACCACGAGGCCGTGGAGGACGACGGAGCCGATCAGCGCCGGCGACAGGTTGTTGCGTTCCTCGCGCATCAGCCGTCGGGGTTCCCTATTGCGCCGGACGCAGGTCGTCGCCGCCGGAGGGCTGCGCGTCCCGCGGCGCGGCGCCCGAGTCGGGTCCGCCGGTGTCGGTGAGCAGGTTGATCTTGGTGAAGCCGGCCTTCGACAGGGCGGCCATCACCTGGGCGACCACCTCGTAGGGCGCCTTGCCGTCGGCGCGGACATAGATCGGCTTGTCGGTGGCGTCGCCGGCCTTGGCCGTGACCACGCTGGCGAAGTCGGCGAACGGGGCCTGGTCTTCGCCGATGAACACCGCGCCGTCGTGGCGGACCGACACGGTGATCGGCTCCTGCTCGTTCTTCAGCGCGCCGGCCTCGGTCTTGGGCAGTTCGAGCTCGACGCCCGAGGTCAGCAGCGGGGCGCTGATCATGAAGATGATCAGCAGCACCAGCATCACGTCGACCAGCGGGGTGACGTTGATCTCGGACAGGGCCCCCTTGCCGCGCCGGCGGCGACGGCGGCCCCGGCCGCCGCCCGAGGTGGCGAAGGCGTCGTTCGAAGACATCGCCATGGATCAGACCCGCTCGCTCAGGCGACGCTGGATGGCGGTGGACAGGTCGTCGGCGAAGTTCTCCAGGCGGCCGGCGTACTTGCCCGCGTCGGTCGAGAACTTGTTGTAGGCGATGTAGGCCGGGATGGCGGCGATCAGGCCGATGGCGGTGGCGAACAGGGCTTCGGCGATCGACGGGGCGACCACGGTCAGCGAGGTGTTCTTGGCCGCGGCGATGCTCTGGAAGGCGTGCATGATGCCCCAGACCGTGCCGAACAGGCCGACGAACGGCGAGGCGGTGGCGACGATGGCGAGGCTCCCCAGGCCTTCCTCGGCCTTGGCGCTCTCGCGGGCGATCTGGGTGTCGAGCACGCGGTCGATGCGCTGGCTCAGCAGGGCCACCTGGCCCTCGCTCTGCACGCCCTTGGCTTTGGCCTCGCGCCATTCCTTCAGCGCCGCCTGCAGCATGCGCGGCAGGGCGTGGCGCGGGTTCGATCCGGCCTCGCCAGCGACGTCCTCCAGCGAGCGGCCCGAACCGACCTGCTCCTCGAAGCGGTCGGCGGCGCGGTTGAGGGCGGAAAAGCGGAACAGCTTGTCGAGAATGACGGCCCAGGAACCCAGCGAGGCCAGGATCAGCCCGATCATCACCAGCTTGACCACCCAGTCGGCGTTCATGAACAGCGTGATGAAGGAGAAGCTTTGCGCGCTGGCGGCGGCGTCCATGCGGGATCCTGCGTCAGTCTAGAAGTGATTGGTCAGCGCCTTACTGCATGAAGCGGCGCAATGTTGAAACTATGACGTCGCTACGGACGGCCCATTTTTCGACGATCGGCGATCTGCATTTGCCGAGCGGGCGCCGTCAGCCTTCTTCCGGCGCGAGCCAGGGGGTCACCTTGGCGGTCATCTCGGCCGAGGGCTTGCGGGGGCGGCCGTCCAGCGTGATGCAGACGGCCTCGACATTGGCGGCGCAGACCAGGTCCTCCCCCCGAGTGATCCATTGCCGAGCCAGAAGGCGCACGCCCTTGATCCGGTTCCACACCGTGTGCACCACCAGGGCGTCGTCGACCCGCGCGGCGCGCTTGAAGTCGATCTCCATGCGGGTGATGGCGAAGGCCGTGTCGATGGCCGCCAGCTCGGTGTGCGACACCCCGATCATCCGGAAGAAGTCGCTGCGCCCGCGCTCGAAGTAGCGCAGGTAGTTGGCGTGATAGACGATCCCCGAGAAATCGGTGTCCTCGTAATAGATGCGGACCGGCAGCTGGTGCTCGGTCCCGACGAAGACGCCGGCGGTGGGTTCGGGTTTCTGACTCATCGTCCCCTCTTGTAGCGGGTCTCGCCGATCGTGCGAGAGCGCCCGTCGAAGATCACGCCGCCGCCTCTTCCACCGCCCCGCCCTTCAGCGCCTGCTGGGCGTGGGCGATCAGGAGCAGGCGCTCGTCGCGATAGGCGTAGTTGGAGAAGACCGCCGCATAGAGCCCCCAGCCGCCCAGGAACAGGCACCACAGAACGAACAGGATCACATGGACGACGGTCAGGCCGCCGGCCGCCGCCGCCATCGGGCCGAACACCAACCAGGCCGACAGGGCGGCCATGAGCGCCAGGCCGATGCTCAGCAACCGAGGGAAACGCTTGCTTGGCGATCGCATCCGGCAGGTCAGCAGCGTTCCATCACCGTCGGCGACCCAATCGATCCGCAGCGGGATCGGCGCGTATCCCTGGCCCTGGAAATGATAGATCCTGGCCCAGTCCAGGCCGACTTGACCAAGCACCATTCCGATCCGGGTCTCTTCCGCCCCCCCGACGCTGGCCGCCAGACGCTCACGCACAGCCTGCGGCGGGAACGGCGCGCGGAAGCGCCAAGCGACCGCGCCAGAACTCTTACTCATCCCCGAACATCACCCTATTGCGGTCCGCCCCGCCGTAAGCCTCGGCCGATAGCGCAGGCGACGGCTTGATCATGGCGCGTCCGACGCGGTTGGGCCAAGGCCGTTGTAGTGATAGGCTGGCGGAATGAAAATCGAGCCGTCCCTGTTCGATGAGATCGACGACGAGGCGGAGGCCGCCGCCGACGCGCGGGCCGAGGCCGACGTCGCCGCCGGACGGCTGATCAGCCACGAGGCGGTCAGCCGCTGGCTGGCGTCCTGGGCGGATGGCGCGCCGACGCCCAAACCCAAACCCGGCGACTGATGCCGCGTGTCGTCTGGACGGCTGAAGCCGTCGACAACCTCGACAGCATCTTCACCTATGTGGCGTCCTTCAACGCCTCGGCGGCCGCGCGGCTCGCCCAGCGCCTGCAAGCGGCGGCAAGCAGCCTCGACGCCAATCCCGAACGCGGCCGGCCGATCGCGAGAGGATTGCGCGAACTGGCGGTGATCCATCCCTATCTGATCCGCTACCGAACGACCGAAGACGCCGTGATCATCCTGCGCATTCGCCATGGAATGCGCCAACCCGACTAGGCTCTATTCATCCCCGAACAGCCCGCCCTGCGCCGCCGACGGCGGGGCGGTGGGCGGGGTGAGGCCGAGGTGCAGATAGGCCTTGCCGCAGGCCATGCGGCCGCGCGGGGTGCGCTGGATGAAGCCCTGCTGCATCAGGTAGGGCTCGATCACGTCTTCCACGGCGTCGCGGGCCTCGGCGATGGCGTAGGCGATGGTCTCCACGCCCACCGGACCGCCGCCATAGTGCTCGATCATGGCCCGCAGATAGCGGCGGTCGAGGCTGTCGAGGCCGCTCTCGTCGACCTCAAGCCTCGCCAGGGCCATTCCCGCGGCCTTGCGGTCGATGACCTCGGCGCCGTCGGCGGTGGCGAAGTCGCGCACCCGGCGCAGCAGGCGGCCGGCGACGCGGGGGGTGCCGCGGGCGCGCTTGGCGATCTCGTCGGCGCCGTCCTCCGACAGCGGCGCGCCCATCTTGCGGGCGGCATGCAGCAGCACGTGGCGCAGCTCGCGCGGGGTGTAGAACTCCAGTCGCACCGGAATGCCGAAACGATCCCGAAGCGGCGTGGCCAGCATGCCCGCCCGGGTCGTCGCGGCGACCAGCGTGAACGGCGCCAGGTCGATGCGGATCGACCGAGCCGACGGCCCCTCCCCGATCACCAGGTCGAGCACATGGTCCTCCATCGCCGGATAGAGGATCTCCTCGACGTTGGACGACAGCCGGTGGATCTCGTCAATGAACAGGACGTCGTTAGGCTCGAGATTGGTCAGGATCGCCGCCAGGTCGCCGGGCTTGTTGAGCACCGGGCCGGAGGTGGCGCGGAAGTTCACGCCCAGCTCGCGGGCGACGATCTGGGCCAGGGTGGTCTTGCCCAGGCCCGGCGGGCCGAACAGCAGCACGTGGTCGAGCGACTCGCCCCGGCCCTTGGCCGCCTCGATGAAGATCCGCAGATTGGCCTTGGCCTGCTCCTGGCCGACGAACTCGGCCAGGGTCTGGGGCCGCAGGGCGCGGTCGGTCGCGCCGGGGATCTGCTCGCCGTGCTGGGCTTCGCCGGAGATGATGCGGGTCATGGCTGGATCTTCCCCCTTCCCCCTTGATGGGGGAAGGGTCGGGGATGGGGGTGACTAGGGCGGTTCGACTGGAGATGGCGAAGACGGCCAACGCCGCACCACCCCCATCCCAACCCTTCCCCCATCAAGGGGGAAGGGCTTTGAGACGCCCTCACCTTCCCAGCTCCTGCAAGCCGGCCTTGATCAGCGCCTGCACGCTGGCCTCATCCCCCAGCTTGGCCGCGGCGGCCTCGACCACGCGGCGGGCGTTCACCTCGGCGACGCCCAGGCCCATCAGGGCGGCGACGGCGTCGCCGGTGGCGGCGGGCTTGGCGGGGGATTTGCCACCGCTCGGCGGTTCGATCCCGGGGGCCGCTACCAACACCGGCCCGTCGGTGATCGGCTTGCCCTTAAGCTCTGTGACGATGCGCAGGGCGAGCTTGGGACCCACACCGTTGGCGCGGCCGACGGCGGCCTTGTCCTCGCGCGCGACCGCGGAAGCCAGTTCGGCCGGCGACAGCACGTCGAGCACGGCCATGGCGGCCTTGGGGCCGACGCCCTGGATCGCCTGCAGCAGCACGAAGGCGCGGCGGTCGTCGCGGGTGAGAAAGCCGTAGAGCCGCAGGCCCTGGTTCTCGCTCCACTGGCTCTCGACATGGACGAGGGTCTCCTCGCCCAGGGCCGGCAGGCGCTGAAGGGTGCGTTGGCCGCAGCGGACGATGTAGCCGACGCCCATGACGTCGATCAGGGCCTCTTCCTCGCCGACCTCGGCGACGGCGCCGCGCAGGCGACCAATCATGCAACCCTCCGGGCGGTGCGGGCGTGGGCGTGGGCGATGGCGACGGCGAGCGCGTCGGCGGCGTCGGCCGTCGGCGAGCCGGCGGTCGGCAGCAGGCGGGCGATCATGAAGGCGACCTGGGCCTTGTCGGCCGCGCCGGTGCCCACCACCGCCTTCTTGACCACGGGCGCGGAATATTCGGCCACAAGCAGCCCGGCGCGGGCCGGCGCGATCATCGAGGCCGCGCGGGCGTGGCCCAGCTTCAGCGTCGACTGGGCGTTGGTGTTGACGAAGGTCTCTTCCACCGCCGCCTCGTCGGGGGCGTGCTGGTCGATCACCGCGCAGACGCCTTCGAACAGGGTCAGCAGGCGGTCGGAGAAGGCGGCCTTCTCGTCGGGAACGATGACGCCGTGGGCGATATGGGTGATGCGCGAGCCGGCCACGCCGATCACGCCCCAGCCGGTTCGGCGGAGGCCAGGATCGAGGCCGAGGATGCGCAGAGGGCGATTCGCGTTCATCATGTGTTCTCGCAGTGTCGCCGGTTCCTGTCGCCAGGAAAAGCCGCGTCATCCTTAAGCACGGGTTAACGCCAGGCCCCGGTTTTCGCGCATGTGGCTTGCGCGCGGACGCGAAGCCCGCTCCTGTTCCGGCCACGTTTTGCGACACTTGAAGGTCGGACCATGCGCCTGAAGGCCCTTTTCGCCACCACCGCGGCCCTCGCCGCCCTGCCCGTCCTGGCCAACGCCCAGCCGACGCCTGGTCCGCAGGTCACGCCCCGCCCCGACCAGAGCGCCTTCCGGGCGCTCTACAAGGAGCTGGTCGAGATCGACACCACGCTTTCCAAGGGCAGCTGCACCGCCGCCGCCGAGGCCATGGGCGCGCGCCTGAAGGCGGCCGGCTACGCCGACGCGGACGTGCAGGTGGTGGTCGAGCCCAAGCATCCGCGCGAAGGCAGCCTGGTCGCCGTGCTGCGCGGGAGCGATGCGAAGTCCAAGCCGATCCTGCTGCTGGCCCACATCGACGTGGTCGAGGCCAAGCGCGAGGACTGGACGCGTGACCCGTTCACCCTG
This sequence comes from Caulobacter sp. GW821-FHT10A10, assembly GCF_059415745.1. Classification (NCBI taxonomy): domain Bacteria; kingdom Pseudomonadati; phylum Pseudomonadota; class Alphaproteobacteria; order Caulobacterales; family Caulobacteraceae; genus Caulobacter; species Caulobacter sp. GW821-FHT10A10. Next base: position 72,189 of record NZ_JBWKNV010000010.1, read on the forward strand.
GTCGAGGAGAACGGCTACTTCTACGGACGCGGCACGTCGGACGACAAGGCTCAGGCCGCCATCTGGGCCGACACCCTGGTCCGCCTGAAGCAGAGCGGCTTCAAGCCCAAGCGCGACATCAAGATGGCCCTGACCTGCGGCGAGGAGAGCGAGGGCTATAACGGCATCGAGGACCTGGTGAAGAACCACCGCCCCCTCGTCGACGCCGAGTTCGCGCTGAACGAGGGCGCCGACGGCATGCTGGACGAGACCGGCAAGGCCGTGGTGCTCGAGGTGCAGGCCGGCGAGAAGGTCTATCAGGACTTCACCCTGACCGTGACCAACCCCGGCGGCCACTCCAGCCGGCCTGTGCCGGCCAACGCCATCTACCAGCTGTCGGCGGCGCTGGACCGCATCGGCGCCTATCAGTTCCCGACCCGCTTCAACGACGCCACGCGCGGCTACTTCACCCAGATGCAGGGGCGCGTGCCGGCCGAGCAGGCCGCGGCGATGAAGGCCCTGGTGGCCGATGTCGCCGATCCCGAGGCGCTGAAGGTGATCACCAGGGACGCCGGCTGGAACTCGATGCTGCGCACCACCTGCGTCGCCACCATGGTCAGCGCCGGCCACGCGCCCAACGCCCTGCCCCAGCGCGCCACGGCCAACGTCAACTGCCGCATCCTGCCCGGCACGCCAGTCGACGAGGTCAAGGCCAAGCTGACCGAACTGGCCGCCGATCCGGCCGTCGCCGTCACCCTGGCCCACGAGGCCAAGCCCGCCTCGCCGCCGCCGGCCCTGACCCCAGCCATCATGGGTCCGATCCAGAAGGAAGCCGCCAAGCTGTGGCCCGGCGTGCCGATCGTGCCGATCCTGCTGACCGGCGCCACCGACGGCGTGCACACCAACGCCGCCGGCATCCCGACCTACGGCGTCAGCGGCCTGTTCGGCAATTCGGACGGCGACGGCGTGCACGGCCTGAACGAGCGCATGCGCGTGAAGTCGCTCTATGACGGCCGGGACTTCCTCTACGCGCTGGTCAAGGACTACGCGGGCGGGAAGTGATCTCGTTCTTCCATCCGTAAAACCCCCGCGAAAGCGGGGGCCCAGGCTTTCTCTACAACCCGCAGCGCTCGACGATAAAACACCTGGGTCCCCGCTTTCGCGGGGATTTTACGGGGGAGGGCTTGCCCCCTAGTGCATCGGCGCGGCCCTGAAGGCCTCGGTTTCTTCCGCCCGCGCCGACAGCGCGGCCAGCCTTGGGCAGGCGTCCGGGTCGGCGGTCTCCGACAGGATGTCGCGCGCGAAACTCCAAGCCACGGCGGCGGTGACGTCGGCCTGCATCGGCCGCTCGCCGAAGCACCAGCCCTCCGGAGCTATCTCGGCCTCCACCAAGCGCCAGGCATGAGCCAGTTGGCCGCGCACGCGGTTGATCCACGGGGCGTGCTGTTTCTCCGCCGGACGCAAGTTGAACTCGTAGACCAGCTGGACGGTCTTCTCGCAGGCGGCCAGGGCCAGGCCGACGATGCGCAGCGAGCGGATCTGGTCGGTCTGGGCGGCGGGCTCCAGGCTGCGCCTGGCCGGCGCCAGGCGCTCCAGGTGCTGCAGGATCAGGGTCGAGTCCATCAGCGCCACGCCCTCGTCGGTGACCAGGGTCGGCGCCTTGACCACCGGATTGACGGCCGCGAAGGCGTCGTAGTCGCGGAACACCGACACGGGCTCGTGTTCATAGGGCAGGCCCAGCAGCTCCAGAGACACGGCCACCCGCCGCACATAGGGCGAATCCAGCATTCCGATCAGGCGCATCCGGCGGTCTCCAAGGGCGATCGGCGCAGACTGGCGCATGGACGCGCGAAAGGGCATGGCAAGTCATCGGCAAAGGCGCGATCCTGCCGATGACTTCAAGGCCGAGGAACGATTTTCCGATGAGCGCAGCGTTGGACGCCAAGGACCTGGCCATTCTCGAGGCCCTGCAGGCCGACGGCCGCGCCTCGCTGTCCGACCTCGGCCGCCGGATCGGGCTGTCGCAGCCAGCCATGTCGGAGCGGGTGCGGCGACTGGAGGAGCGCGCCGTCATCACCGGCTATGGCGCGCGCATTGACCCGCAGGCCCTGGGCCTGGTGATGAGCGCCTTCATCCGCCTGAAGACCACGCACGAGCACATCCGCGCCTGTCTCGACCAGTTCGCCCGCCTGCCGCAGATCGTCGAGGTCCACCGCGTCACCGGCGACGACTGCTTCGTGCTGAAGGCGCTGGTCGCCGCGCCGGGCGACCTGGCGGTGATCGTCGACTCCATCGGCCGCTTCGGGCCGGTGACGACCTCGGTGGTGTTGAAGAGCGAGCCGGCGCGGCCGCTGGACAAGGCCCTGATCGCGAGCGCCCGCTAGGCCCCCGCCATCTCCACCCAGCCGAACAGGGCCTTGAGGATCAGCGCCCGCACGGCAGGCGCGTCCACCGACACGCAGACCTCGGCGTTGGGCTCGCCGTCGACGCGCTCGATGCGGCCTTGGCGGTCGCCGTCGAGGATCACGCGCAGGCGGGCAGGCTCGAAGGCGAAGGCTTCGGGGGAAACCAGGCTGGCGGCGGCGACGGCGTCGTGGGGGTGGCAGCCTTCCGCGCCCCAGGCCTTCTGGTGGAAGGCGATGTAGGGGCCGGCCGCGCGGGTCAAGCGCGCCGACAGCGGACTGCCGCAGCAGCGCGCGCCGCTGTCGAGGTCGGCGGCGGTTATGGTCACCAGGCTGGTGACGTCCAGCGGCACGAGGCGCGGCTTGACGCCGGCCTCCAGGATCCGGGCCAGGGCCTCGGGATCGCTCCAGCTGTTGAAGTCGGCGCCGCCGGCGGCCTTGCCCTGCACGGAGAAAGCTCCGGCCATGATGGTCGGCGACCAGTTCCGGAAGGCGGCCGGATCGTCCAGCAGGCCCAGGGCCAGGTTGGTCAGCGGCCCCAGGAACAGGCCCTTCACCCGCCGGCGCGCCAGGAAGGCCAACAGGCTGACCCCATGGCCGCGATCAAGTTCGGGCAGCTTCCAGCGCTGGGAGAAGCCCGCGCCGTTCAGGCCGTCGGGGCCGTGGGCCGGCCGCATCCGCTCGACCCGCCGCCGGGCCAGGCCCGCGCCGGCGCCGATATAGACCTCGGCCGGACAGCCGGCGAGACGCAACACCCCGCGCGCATTGGCGGCGGCCTGGTCGACATAGGTGTTGCCGAACACGGCCGAGACGCTGCCCACCTCGACGGCGTCGCGGGCCCGCGCCAGCAGCGCCAGGGCCAGGGCGTCGTCCACGCCGCAGTCGGTGTCGATGTGCAGACGAAGCGCCATGCCGGGATCATAGCGCATGCACGTGACGCGGGAAGTCGTCGGCGAGCGCGGTTCAGTCCTTTCTGGGCAGGATGTCGAATTCGACGACGCGTTCGTCGCCCTCCAGGTGGCGGGCCAGCTCGCCGAGCCTCAACGCGCCCTTGCCGGAGAACGGGCCGGACAGTTCGAACAGCGTCCCGCCCTCGATCAGACGCTGGTTGATGCGGCCCCCTTCCAGCTCGTAGCCGGCCAGCAGGCCGCGCAGCTCGCCCTCATCGACCAGGGCGTCGCGGCGGAAGCGCACGGCGATCTCGGCGTAGTTCTTCTGCGGCATGCGGCGGTCGAGCCAGCGGGCGGCGCTGAGCACCACGACGCTGAGCACGGTCCCGGCGATGGCCAAGTCGTAGAGCGCCATGCCGAACAGCATGCCCAGCGCCGCGGTGATCCACAGCGAGGCCGCCGTGGTCAGGCCGTGCACCGACACCCCCTGCTGGAAGATCACCCCGCCGCAGAGAAAGCCGACGCCGGTCAGCACGCCGTGGGCCATGCGGACGGGATCGATGCGCACCGTCTCCAGGGGCGTATCGCCCATCCATTTCAGCTGATGCACGGCCGCCAGCATCAGGAGGGCCGAGGCCAGGCAGACCAGCATGTGGGTGCGCAGGCCCGCCGGGCGCGAGCGGTACTCGCGCTCGAACCCCACCGCGCCGCCAGCCGCCAGGGCGCCCAGAACGGGCAGGATGTATTGCAGGGAGACGGCGTCCATGGGGGCTGAACGGTCAAGCCCGCCGTAGGCTCCCCCCCCCAAGGCCCTTCCGCCTCCAACGGGGGGGAAGAGGCGGAAGGAACCCCGGCTCGCCCGCCTCCTGGCGGGGGACGGATCCGGCGGGCGCGCGGCTGGACGGCCCGGAAGGGCGGACCGTCGCCATGCGCGTAGTTACGAAGGCGATCGCGGGCCGGATGCGCGCCGCGCGAGAAACCTAGCCCAGCCCGTTGACCATCGCGCGCAGGCGGCGGGCGACGTCCTGGGGACGGTCGGCGATCTGGTCGAACAGGGCCTGGACCTCGGCCTCCTCGAAGCCGGCGGCGCGCAGGGTGCGCCAGGCGCCGAGCAGCACGCTCAAGGCCACTTCCTGGCGGTCGGGAATGGTGACGGCGGCGGACATGGCGGAGGCCTCCTGGACAGCGGGGACGGCCACAATGTTCATTTTTTGTTCTCAATGGCAAGCCCCGGCGCCGAGGGACGGCGCCGGGGCTGCGCATCTGGCCTTAACGGCAGACGGTGCGTTCGTAGACCGAACCGCTGCGACGGTCGTATTCGCGGGTGGTCCAGCAGTCGTCTCGGCGATAGCGCGGACCGTCGTCATAGCCGTAGCCGTAATAGCGCGGCGGCGGGGGCGGCGGATAATCGTAGCCATAGCCGTAGGCCGGGCGGCGATAGCGCGGGCGGTCGTTGTTGATCGACGAGCCGATCGCCAGGCCCACGATGCCGCCGATCACGGCGGCGGCGGCCACGTCGCCGCTGTCGCGGCCGTGGTTGCGGTGACGGCGCCAGTCGTCGGCCGAGGCCTGGGTGCTGGCGGCGATCATGGTCAGGGCGGCGAGGCCGGCTGCCACGCCTCCGACGGTCTTGAGCGGCTTGAAAGCCATGTCGGCCTCCTTCGAAAAAGCTTGTCCCAAGCCTGATCCCCCGCGCCTGAACCTCACCTGAACGCGGCTGTCAGGGAGCGACCGCCTGACGGGATGGCGCCGAGGTGGGCCATTTCGTCGCAGGCCCGCCACGCGGCCAGCGGCGCCGGAACGCCTTTTTTGTTCACCTTTCCGCGCGATCATGGCTTCCGAACGCGGCCAGAAGGCCGTCGACGCGACGAAGGCGGACGAAGCGATGTCGAACAACAACACGGCCTACACCCCCGGCGAAGCCCTGCAGGTTCTGTCGTTCGAAGTGGGCGCCCAGACCTACTGCGTGCCGGTCGGCACGGTTCGCGAGATCCGCGGCGTCACGCCCCCCACCCCGCTGCCCGACGCCCCGCCACACGTGCGCGGCGTCATCAACCTGCGCGGCCAGGTGATGCCGGTCATCGACCTGTCGGCCCGCCTCGGCAAGGGTCCGGCCCAGGACGGACCGCGCCAGGTGATCATCGTCGTCGAGAACGGCCGCGACGTCGCCGGCCTGCTGGTCGACGCGGTGTGCGACAGCTTCATCGTCGAAGCCAGCCAGATCAGCCCGCCGCCGTCGGTCGGCGACGAGGCCTCGGCCCTGGTCTCGGCCGTGATCACCACCGACACCACCATGGTGGTGCTGCTGACCGTCGACGCCATCCTGCCCGAGCGCCCGATCGACCTGGCGGCGTAGGGCCTCTTCCTGATCCCTCTCCCCTGCGGGAGAGGGTGGCCTCCCGCAGGGAGGTCGGGTGAGGGGTCGCACGACCTTCGACGCCGCGACAGCGGATCGTCTGGGCGAGGCGGCAAGATTTGAGAGACCCCTCATCCGTCGACTTCGTCGACACCTTCTCCCGCAAGGGGAGAAGGATTCCAGAACCAACTTCAAACAAATGTTTCGATAGCCTCTTCCGCTCGCCCCTCCGCCGGGGCTAGGGTCTCCGCAACCATAAGACGGGAGACGAGCGGATGAAGGCGGCGGTGCTGCGCGAGGTGGGCAAGCCCCTCGTCATCGAGGACGTGGCCATCGGCAAGCCGGGCCCGCGCGAGGTCCTGATCCGCACCAAGGCCGCGGGCGTCTGCCACTCCGACCTGCACTTCGTCGAAGGCTCCTACCCCCATCCCCTGCCCGCCGTGCTGGGCCACGAGAGCGCCGGGATCGTCGAGGCGATCGGCGACGAGGTGCGCACGGTCAAGGTCGGCGACCACGTCATCACCTGCCTGTCGGTCTATTGCGGCCACTGCGAGGTCTGCCTCACCGGCCACATGAGCCTGTGCACCAGCTCGGAGACCAAGCGGCCCAAGGGCGGCGAGCCGCGCCTGTTCAAGGAAGACCTGAACGGGGGCCGCGGGCCGATGGCCCAGTTCCTGAACCTGTCGTCCTTCGCCGAACTGATGCTGGTGCACGAGCATGCGTGCGTCGCCATCCGCAAGGACATGCCGTTCGACCGCGCCGCCCTGATCGGCTGCTCGGTGACCACCGGCATCGGCGCCGTGATCCATACGTCCAAGGTCCAGCCGGGCGAGACCGTGGCCGTGATCGGCTGCGGCGGGGTGGGCCTGGCGACGATCAACGGCGCGGCCATCGCCGGCGCCGGCCGCATCATCGCCATCGACCGCCAGCCCTCGAAGCTGGCCCTGGCCCGCACTTTTGGGGCCACGGACGTGATCGACGCCAACGACGGCGACGTGGTCAAGCAGGTACAGGAGCTGACCAGCGGCGGCGTGCACCACAGCTTCGAGGCCATCGGCCTGAAGGTCACCGCCGAGCAGTCGTTCAAGATGCTGCGCCGGGGCGGCACGGCCAACATCATCGGCATGATCCCGGTCGGCACCATGATCGAGCTTCACGGCCCCGACTTCCTCGGCGAGAAGAAGATCCAGGGCAGCTACATGGGCTCCAACCGCTTCCCGGTCGACATGCCGCGCTTCGTCGACTTCTACATGAACGGCAAGCTGAAGCTGGACGAGCTGATCGCCCGCCGCATCAGGCTGGAAGACGTCAACGACGCCTTCGAGGAGCTGAAGCGCGGCGAGCTGGCGCGATCGGTGATCGTGTTCGACTAAAGTTATCCCTCTCTGAGAGAGAGAGAGGGGCCCATGGCGCAGCCATGGGAGGGTGAGAGGTTTCACCCTGTCCGATTTAGGCGCGACGATCGGGACTCTCAGTCCGCAGGGCCAGCTTGAGGCGTTAGGGCATAGGGGTTTCGAGGTTTCCCGGCCAGCGGTGAAACCTCTCACCCTCCCACCGCTTCGCGGCGGGCCCCTCCCTCTCTCAAAGAGAGAGGGGTCTTCAGGCCGTCTTCCGCCGCCCCTTGCGCGTCACCAGCCAGATCCCGCCACACACCAGGGCCAGGGCGGCGGCGTTCTTCCAGGCCAGCACCGGCTCGTGCAGGAACAGGGCCGACAGCAGCACCCCGAACACCGGGATCAGGAAGTTGAACACCGCCAGCATGCCCACCGGGTTGTGCTTGAGCAGCAGGCTCCACAGGGCGAAGGCGGCCGCCGACAGGCCGGCCATGTAGGCCAGCAGGGCCAGGGAGCGGATGTCGAAGCCTTCCAGCCGGCCGCCGAACACGAAACCGATGGCCAGCAGCACCGCGCCGCCGATCGCCAGCTGCCAGCCGGTCATGACCATGGCGTCCATCTTCTGCGAGATCGACTTGCCCCAGATCGAGGCGGCCGCCAGCACGAAGGCGGCGATGACCACGAAGCCCTCGCCCAGCAGGGTGAACTCGAAGTCGAAGCCCTTTCCGCCGAGGTTCACCGCCAGCACGCCCATGAAGCCCAGCAGGCAGCCCAGCGCCTTGCGCGGGGTCAGGCGGTCGTTGCGGAACAGGAAGTGGGCCAGGATCACGCCAAAGAAGGCGCCGGTGGAGTTCATGATCGACGACTTCACGCCGGTCGCATGGGCCAGGCCGATGTAGAAGAACACGTACTGCAGGGTAGTCTGGCCGACGCCCAGCATGGCGACCTTGGCGATCTGGTCGCGCGGCGGAACCAGGGATTTCCGCGACAGGGCGGCCAGCACCAGCAGGATCGATCCGGCCGCCACGAACCGCCAGCCGGCGAACAGCATCTGGGTCGCCGTGTCGGTCTTGGCCACGTGCAGCAGGGCGTAGCCGGCCTTCACCGCCGGAAAGGCGCTGCCCCACAGCAGGCAGCACAGCACCGCCATGCCGATGACGAAGCGCTTGTCCCGATAAAGGCTGGTGCGGTCGAGGTCGGTACGGGGGGACGTCACGGAACGGGCCTTGTCGAAAAAAGCATCGCCGCCCCACGGCAAGCGGGGCGGCGATCACGAACTGCGCCCAGCTTCTAGGCTTCTCGCCGCGCCGCTTCAACCGCCCGCCCGACTGTCACGAGACCGCCAAGCGGCGCGTGCTATCGCGACGCTTCCATCAGGAGGGCCGCCCTTGTCCGTCATCGATCGTCGCGGCCTGCTGCTGGGCGCGGCCGGCGTCGCCGCCCTGCCCTCGGCCCTCGCCTCGACCTTGGCCAAGGCGGCCGCGATCGACGCCGAGGTCCGCAAGGGCACGATCCAGGACGTACGGCACGTGGTGATCCTGATGCAGGAGAACCGCAGCTTCGATCACTACTTCGGGACGATGGGCGGGGTTCGCGGTTTCGGCGACCGCTTTCCCGTGCCGGTGCGCGACGCCAGGGGGCGCAAGGACGGCTCGGTCTTCCAGCAGGCCTACGGCCAGGACGGCGGCCCGGACGTCATCGCCCCCTTCGCGCTGAACACCACCCAGACCTTCGCCCACATGCGGGTGGAGGGCACGCCGCACAGCTGGGCCGACGCCCAGGACGCCTGGGACGAGGGCCGCATGGACCGCTGGCCGGTCGCCAAGCATCCGCACTCGATGGGCTTCTACGAACGCGCCGACATCCCGTTCCAGCACGCCCTGGCCGACGCTTTCACCCTCTGCGACGCCTATCACTGCTCGACCCAGACCGGCACCAACACCAACCGCCTGTTCCTGTGGACCGGAACCAACGACGGCCTGGGCCGCGCCGGTGGGCCGTCGATCTCCAACTCGCACGACGACTTCGCCGACAAGGGCGGGGCGGCCGATCCCTATCGCTGGACCACCTATCCCGAACGCCTGCTCGAGGCGGGGGTCAGCTGGCGCATCTACCAGGACATGGCCGACAACTTCACCGACAACCCGCTGGCCGGGTTCAAGGCCTATCGCGACGCCCGCGCCGGGGCGCCGGGGTCGGACGCGCGGCTGAAAGACCTGGCCCTGACCACCTGGCATCTGGACGGGCTGCGCGACGACGTGGTCGGCGGCCGCTTGCCGTCGGTGTCGTGGATCATCGCTCCGGCCGCCGATTCCGAGCATCCGGGACCGTCCAGCCCGGCCCAGGGCGCCGACTACACCGCCCGGGTGATCGAGGCCCTGACCGCCGATCCCAAGGTCTGGGCGCGGACCGTGCTGCTGGTGATGTTCGACGAGAACGACGGCTTCTTCGACCACGTCCCGCCGCCAGCCCCGCCGTCGAAGACCGCCGACGGCGCCGTGCTGGGCGGCTCGACCATCGACACGGCCGGGGAATACCACCTGGTGCGCAACCCGACCGAGGCCAAGGCCGAGCGCGACCACCTGATGGGCCGGCCCTACGGCCTGGGGCCGCGCGTGCCGATGTACGTGATCTCGCCGTGGAGCCGGGGCGGCTTCGTCAACAGCCAGGTCTTCGACCACGGCTCGGTGATCCGCTTCCTGGAGGCGCGGTTCGGCGTGGCCGAGCCCAACATCTCGCCCTGGCGGCGGGCGGTGTGCGGCGACCTGACCTCGTGCTTCGACTTCAAGACCCCCAACACGCGACCGCAGGCGCCGCTGCCGGAGACGGCGCGGACGGCCCGGCTGGCCGCCACCCTGAAGCAGACGACCATCCCGCCGACGCCGGCGACGCCCTCGACGCCGATTCAGGAGACGGGCTTGCGGCCCTCCCGCGCCCTGCCCTACCGGCTGGAGGTCGAGATCGCGATCCGCGACGGCGCCGCCGGCCTGGTGCTGACCAATCCCGGCGCGGCCGGCGCGGTGCTGCACGTTTATGACCGCCTGCGACTGGACCAGCCCTCGCGCCGCTACACCCTGGGCGCCGGCGGACGGCTGGAGGACGCCTGGCCGGCGGGTCCCTACGACCTGTGGCTGCTGGGTCCGAACGGCTTCCATCGCGGCTTCGCGGGCGATCCGGCCGACGGGCTGGAGCTGCGGACCCGGGAAGCGGCCGACGGACGCTCGGTGAGCGTGACGGCGAGCAACACCGGGGATCGTCCCCGCACGGTGCTGGTCGAGGCCGCCGATGGCCTGCCCGGCAAGCCCTGGCGCGTAGGCCTGGCGCCGGGCGCGACGAAGACGGTGAGATGGCCGATAGACCGGGGCTGGTACGACCTCGCCGCGACCTGCGCCGACGCCCCATCCTGGCGCCGCCGCGCGGCGGGCCGGGTGGAGACGGGCAAGGACTCGGTCAGCGACCCGCTGATGGGCGGAGCGGCGCGGCTTCACACGATCCCTCTCTCATAGAGAGAGGGAGGGGCCCGCCGCGCAGCGGTGGGAGGGTGAGAGGTTTCACCCTTGGCCGGATAGTCCCCAGACTTTGAGAAAAGGCGTTCGACGTCGCTGCGAAGCACGGGCCAAAGACCGCGCTCAATTCGGTGAGTTTGTTACCTCTCACCCTCCCACGCCTTTGGCGTGGGCCCCTCCCTCTCTCACAGAGAGAGGGCTTCTGTCAGCGCAGCCGGCCGTCGCCGCCGGCCTTCAGTTCGGCCAGGGCCAGGCGGCCGTTGTCCTTGCCTGAGGTCGGGACCACGGCCTGGGCGTAATTGCCGTCGGCGCGGCCGGCCTGGGCCAGCAGGGTGTCGAGGCGGGCGCGCTTGGCCTTGAAGGCCGCCAGCTCGCTGCCCGACAGCACCGTGCCCTGGGGCACTTTGGCGCCGATCGGGTTGATGCGCTGGCCGTTCAGCCAGACTTCGTAGTGAAGGTGCGGACCGGTCGCCAGGCCCGTCGAGCCGACATAGGCCACCACCTGGCCCTGCTGCACGTGGACGCCCGGACGGATGCCCTTGGCGTAGCGCGAGATGTGGCCGTAGCCGGTGTCCCACTGGCCCGAGTGGCGGATGCGCAGCCAGTTGCCGTAGCCCGACCAGCGACGGGCCTCCAGCACCACGCCGTCGCCGGCCGCCAGGATCGGCGTGCCGGTGCCGGCGCCGAAGTCGATGCCCTTGTGGCCGCGGTTGTAGCCCAGCACCGGGTGGCGGCGCATGCCGAAGGTCGAGGTGATGCGGGCCCCGTCGACCGGGGTGCGCAGCAGGAAGCCTTTGATGTTCTTGCCGGTCTCGTCGAAGAACTGGGTCTTGCCGCCGCGCTCGAAGGCGTAGAAGCGCTGGCCCTTGACCTCGGCGTATTCCAGGTCGCCGGCCTCGATGGTGCGGCCGCTCTCGGTGACCTTGCGGTCGAACACCAGGCAGAACGGGTCGCCGTCCTTGATGTCGCGCGAGAAGTCGATCTTGTGCGAGAACAGCTTGGCGGCCTGGCTGACCACGGCCGGGCTGCCGCCGACGGCCGCCACGCTCTCGTAGAACGAGCCGTTCATGGCCCCGCACGAGACCTTGGTCTCGTCGCGGACCTCTTCCTCGATCTCGCGCAGCTTCAGGGCGCCGTCGAAGGTGCGCGAGACGGTGACGGTCGAGGACGGGCTGGTGCGCATCGACAGGCCGACCAGGCGGGCCGGGCCGCGATCGTTGTCGCGACGGCGGGCGATGGCCGCCTCGAAGGCCATGCCGGCCTTGATGTTGACGGTGTCCATGGCGCTTTGCAGCGTGCTGACCACCTGTTGGGCCTCGTCGGCGCCGACGCCGGCGCGCTCGACGGCGCCCTGCAGGGTCTCGCCGGGCTTGACCTTGACGGGAACGGTCTCGGGACGGTCGAAGCCGGGCTGGGCCTCGGCCTGGGCGAAGGCGACATGCTGCAACGCCACCATGGCGGCCGCGTCGAGCGGCGCATGGGCGGCGACCACGGTCGAGGGCTGGTCCCCCGCCGTCAGCTTCCAGCCCAGGGCCAGGGCGGCCAGGCCGGCGACGGCGGTGAAAAGCCGCGGCGCGAGACGCATGGTCGGGCGTCGCGGATCAAATTCCTGCATCGGTCCCCCGTTCGGTACAGATGCCGCGTTTGTACGAAAACGACACGGCCGGGAAGCCCCCCAGCAATCGTCGCGCCGGAACATGACGGCCCGCGCGCTTCCGGGCAAGGACTATCCGGTGGTTCGGACGTTTTGTCACGGACATGGTTAATCCCTTGAAACGCAAAGAAAAACGCCCGCTGCAAGCAGCGGGCGCCTTCTGTCGAATCTTGGGTTTCGCGCGGGCGAAATTTAGGCGGCGTTGATCTGCTCGTTCGGGTCGCGCAGCACGTAGCCGCGGCCCCAGACGGTTTCGATGTGGTGCTTGCCTTGAGCGGAGGCCGCCAGCTTCTTGCGCAGCTTGCAGATGAAGACGTCGATGATCTTCAGTTCCGGCTCGTCCATGCCGCCGTACAGGTGGTTCAGGAACATCTCCTTGGTCAGGGTCGTGCCCTTGCGCAGGGAGAGCAGCTCCAGCATCTGGTATTCCTTGCCGGTCAGGTGAACGCGGTTGCCGTTCACTTCCACCGTCTTGGCGTCCAGGTTGACGATGATGTCGCCCGTCTTGATGACCGACTGGGCGTGACCCTTCGAACGACGGACCACCGCGTGGATGCGGGCGATCATCTCGTCCTTGTGGAAGGGCTTGGTCATGTAGTCGTCGGCGCCGCCGGCGAAGGTCTTCACCTTCGTGTCGATCTCGGCCGTGCCCGACAGGATCATGATCGGCGTGTTGACCTTGGCCACGCGCAGGGTGCGCAGCACGTCGATGCCGCTCATGTCCGGCAGGTTCAGGTCGAGCAGGATCAGGTCGTAGTCGTAGATCTTGCCCAGATCGACGCCTTCTTCGCCCAGGTCGGTCGTGTAGACGTTGAAGCCTTCCGACTTCAGCATCAGCTCGATCGTCTGCGCGGTGGCGCTGTCGTCCTCAATCAGCAGTACCCGCATGGAACCCTCCCCGCCAATCGGCGGCGCTTAATTCGACAGTGGCGGGCAAGCCGCCGATGAAACCCGTCCCCCAGTCTGGCGGACAGTTAATTTAAGACTGGTTAATGGTGAACGCGTCGTCTGGCGAAATGGTTAATATGATTTGCGAATCGGGTGCAAGCGGTCGGAAATCCGTTGCGCACATTGGTCGCAGCCCCATTTCAAGCGCTGCCGCAAGCCCTTAAAATCGCAGCAAACCCAAGGGTTAACAGGGGCTCGCGCACTACGGTCGCGTTAATAACGTGCAAGCCCACGTTCTTACTTGCGGCGAGATTGCGGCGTTCTGTCGCGAGAATTCCGGGGATGTTTTTTCGCCCCTCGCGTGCGCAATCAAGCGTGGCCAGGAGATATCCGCGTCACCCGGTCGCGGCGGCGTCTTCCTCGGCCAGCCAGCCGGCGGCGCGCAGACGGGCCACCGAGGCCCGCGCGATGGGCGCGGCCTCGCCGTCGGCCAGCCTCAAACGAAGGTTGCGGCCGTCGCGCTCGACCCCGACCACCGCCCGCCGGGCCACCCACCACGAGCGATGCACCTGCAGGCCGTCGAGTCCGGAGAGATTCGCCAGCACCCGCGCCATGGGTCCGGCCTCGAGTCGCGAGCCGGTCTCGGTGCGCACGCGGACATAGTGATCCTCCATCTTCAGATAGAGGACGCTGGCGGCGGGGATGGGCGCGGGCGGCGGCGGCGCGGTCGGTCCGTCGACGACCAGCGGCGCGGCGCGCTGGGCGGCCAGCCTGGCCCGCAGAAGGGTGAAGCCCACGGCGAGCGGCCCGGAGAAGGCCAGGCACTGGCCGTACCAGTCCAGCGGCGACAGCTTGTTCAGGAACGGCCACAGCCCGGTCGCCGCCGGGGCGACCACCGCCGCCTGCAGGGCGCTGCCGACCAGGATCGCCGCGCCCACCAGGATCGGCGCCGGGACCTTCGCCCGCAGGGCCGCCGCGGCCGCCAGCCGGATCAGCAGGCCGAAGATTAGGGTCCCGGCCCAGAAACAGCCGATCCAATAGATCGCGCGCACGAGGAACGGGCCGTTGAAGTAGCTGCCGAAGGGCCCGACCATGCCCAGGAACGCCCCCATCGCCGTGGCGACGGAAAGGTCGATCGCCCATTCGCGGGCGGTTCCGAGCAGGGGGCGCGGGCCGGTCATGCCCGATCTATAGCGCCGTTCGCCGCTTCGCGAACCCGTTCGCCCGTTCACGCATGAGGCGTGACGGCACAAGGGTTCCGGCCGCATCGGAGGGTCATCGTCAACCGGAGCCTTCCATGTCGCCCCTTCGCCTGATCCCCCTGCTCGCCGCCCTGGCCATCGCCGGCGCGGCTCACGCCGCAGAACCTCCCACTGGGCCTCACGTCGGCTTCATGCGTGTCGAAGCGCCCGACCCGGCCGGTGCGCCGATCGAGGTCGGCATCTGGTATCCGACCGACGCGGCCGAGACCGGCCCGATCGGCGGCATGGAGAGCCTGCCCGTCGCCAAGGGCGCCCCGGTGGCCGGCGAGCGCCTGCCGCTGGTGGTCATGTCGCACGGTAACGGCGGCTGGTTCGGCGGCCACTACGACACCGCCGCCGCCCTGGTCAGGAAGGGCTTCGTCGTCGCCGCCCTGACCCACACCGGCGACAACTATCGCGACCAGAGCCGCGCCCTGGAGATGACCGAGCGCCCGCGCCAGCTGTCCGTCCTGATCGGCTACATGCTGGACGCCTCGCCGATGCACGCGAGGCTCGACGCGAGCAAGGTCGGGGCCTTCGGCTTCTCGTCGGGCGGCTTCACGGTGCTGGCGGCGGCCGGCGGCGAGCCGCGCCTGGCGGCGACCTTCCCCGGGCACTGCCTTAAGCATCCGACCAACTACGACTGCCGCCTGAGCGCCGGAAAGCCGCTGCCGGCCAGCACGCTGTCGCCGACCTGGACCCACGACGCCCGCATCCGCGCCGTGGTCTCGGCCGCCCCGGCGCTGGGCTTCACCTTCGGCCACCAGGGCCTGAAGGGCGTCACCCAGCCGGTTCAGCTGTGGAAGGCCGGCGACGACGAGATCCTGCCCGATCCGGACTATGCGCAGGCCGTGCACCGCGCCCTGCCCCGCGCCCACGACTACCGCGTCGTCGCAGGGGCGCGACATTTCGACTTCCTGGTCCCCTGCGGTCCGCAGGCGGCCCAACGCCTGCCCAGCCCCTTGTGCACAAGCGCTCCGGGCTTCGATCGGGCCGCTTTCCACGCCGATTTCAACGCCCGGGTTGCGACATTCTTCGCCACCCAACTGGGCGTCGGAGAACGCTGAATTTCATGCCCGATTAACCATGATGGCCGAGTCTGCGCGGGTCGCTTCCAGGAGCCGTCTTGCGCAGTCTCATCGCCGCCGTCGAACGTCTTGATCCCCTGACCATCTTCGGGCGGGTCGCCGCCGTGAACGGTCTGCTGATCGAGGCGCGGGGCGGGCTGACCCGTCTGGCCGTCGGCGCGCGCGTCGAGATCGAGCGCCTGAACCTGCCGACCCTGCCGGCCGAGGTCGTCGGCTTCCGCGAAACCCGCGCCCTTCTGATGCCCTTCGGCCCCGTCGAGGGCGTGGCCCCCGGCGCCGAGATCAAGATCATGCCGGAAGGCGCCGTGGTGCGCCCGACCAAGGCCTGGCTGGGCCGCATCATCAACGC
This sequence comes from Caulobacter sp. GW821-FHT10A10, assembly GCF_059415745.1. Classification (NCBI taxonomy): domain Bacteria; kingdom Pseudomonadati; phylum Pseudomonadota; class Alphaproteobacteria; order Caulobacterales; family Caulobacteraceae; genus Caulobacter; species Caulobacter sp. GW821-FHT10A10. The sequence continues at coordinate 87,876 of NZ_JBWKNV010000010.1, forward strand.
CTTCGGCGAGCCGATCGACGGTCTCGGCCCCCTGCCGCAAGGCGAGGTTCCCTATCCGCTGAAGACCCCGCCGCCGCCGGCCCACGCCCGCGGCCGGGTGGGCGAGCGCCTGGACCTGGGCGTGCGCTCGATGAACGTCTTCACCACCACCTGCCGCGGCCAGCGCCTGGGCATCTTCGCCGGTTCGGGCGTCGGCAAGTCGGTGCTGCTGTCGATGCTGGCGAAAGAAGCCACCTGCGACGCCGTCGTCGTCGGCCTGATCGGCGAACGGGGCCGCGAGGTGCGCGAGTTCATCGAGGAGACCCTCGGCGAGGAAGGCCTGCGCCGCGCCATCGTCGTGGTCGCCACCTCGGACGAGCCGGCCCTGACCCGCCGCCAGGCCGCCTACATGACCCTGGCCATCGCCGAGTTCCTGCGCGACCAGGATCAAGAGGTCCTCTGCCTGATGGACTCGGTGACCCGCTTCGCCATGGCCCAGCGCGAGATCGGCCTGGCCGCCGGCGAGCCGCCGACCACCAAGGGCTATACGCCCACCGTCTTCACCGAACTGCCCAAGCTGCTCGAGCGGGCGGGCCCGGGGCCGATCCGCGCCGACGGCACGACGGCCGCGCCGATCACCGCCCTGTTCACCGTGCTGGTGGACGGCGACGACCACAACGAGCCGATCGCCGACGCCGCGCGCGGTATTCTCGACGGCCACATCGTCATGGAGCGCTCGATCGCCGAGCGCGGCCGCTTCCCGGCCATCAACGTGCTCAAATCGATCAGCCGGACCATGCCGGGCTGCCAGCTGCCGCACGAGCGCGACATCGTCAAATCCGCCCGCCAGGTGCTGTCGGCCTATTCCAACATGGAAGAGCTGATCAAGATCGGGGCCTACCGCGCTGGCGCCGACCCCACGGTCGACCGCGCCATCCAGCTCAATCCGGCGGTCGAGGCTTTTCTCAGCCAGAACCCCGACGAAGCTACGAGTCTTGACGATTCGTTCAACTTCCTCGGCCAGATTCTCCAAAGCGCCGCTTAGACGCTTCGTACCGAGTAACCCGACATGACCAAGTGGGCCGCCTCCCTGATCCGCATCTCGAACCACGAGGTCGAGACGCTGCAGAAGCGCCTCTCCGAGGTGGTCGATCGCCGCGAAGCCGCCGAGATGCGGGTGGTGATGATGGACGCCGAGGCCGAGGCCGAGATCAAGCGCGCCGAGGGCGACGCGTCGGCCGGCTGGTACATGATCGGCTACCGCAAGGGCGTGCAGGTGCGCCGCGCCGAGGCGATGCTGGAAATCGACCAGATCAAGATCGAGGAAACCGGCGCCCGCGACGCGCTGTCGGTGGCCTTCGAGAACCTCAAGAAATACGAGCACGTCGCCGACGCCGCCAAGGCCGCCCTGGCCAAGAAGGTCGGCAAGATGGAAATGGCCGCGCTGGACGAGCTGGGCCTGCGCCGCGCGGCGATGGGCGGGCGATAGCTTCCTTCTCCCCTTGCGGGAGAAGGTGTCATCCGAAGGATGACGGATGAGGGGTCGAAAGGCCTCTCCGCGAAGTTTTGAGAGACCCCTCACCCGACCTCCCTCCGGGAGGCCACCCTCTCCCGCAAGGGGAGAGGGATTTTGTTTTCACCCTTCCCAAACCTCCCCGTGCTTTCCTCGCGCCGATCGCCAGGGAGCCCGCCGCCATGTCCGACGTCTCACGCCGCGCCGTGCTCGGCTCCAGCTTGGCGCTGGCCGCCTGCGGGCAGACGGCGCAGGGCCAGCCGGTTCCGGCCAACCTGCCGCCGCTGAAGAGCGTCGCGCCGTTCCGGATCGGCTCCTCGGTGCAGGCCCTGCACCTCGATGATCCGGCCCTCGCCAGCCTCCTGCGCCGCCAGGTCAGCCAGCTGACGCCCGAGTGGCAGATGAAGATGGAATACATCGTCCAGCCGGACGGCTCATTCCGCTTCGACGCCCCCGACAAGATCGCCGCCTTCGCTGCCGAGAGCGGCATGGCCCTGCTGGGTCACGTGCTGGTCTGGTACGCCCAGGCGCCGGAGGCCTTCGAGCGGCTGGACGAGAACCGGGTCAGCTTCGAGCAGGCCTATCGCAACTACATCCTGGCCGTGGCCGGGCGCTATCGCGGCAAGGTGGTCGGCTGGGACGTGGTCAACGAGGCGGTCGCGGAAGACGGCGACGGCTGGCGCACCAGCCTGTGGTCGAAACGCCTGGGCGACTTCGAGCACATCGCCCTGGCCTTCCGCACGGCGCGCGAGGCCGACCCCGGCGCGACGCTGCTGCTGAACGACTACAATCTCGAATACATGCCCCGGAAGCGGGCGACGTTCCTGAAGCTGGCCGAGCGCCTGCTGGCCTCGGGCGCGCCGCTGACCGGCATCGGGACCCAGATGCACGTCGCCGCCGACATCCGGCCCGGCGAGATCACCACCATGATGAAGGACCTGGCGAGCCTGGGCCTGCCGATCCACCTCTCGGAATTGGACGTCTCGCTGGTGCGCGCCCAGAACAAGTTCCTGCCCCGCGCCGAGCTGGAGCAACGGCAGGCCCGCACCTACGGCGAGGCCGCCGAGGCCTTCATGGCCCTGCCCGCCCGTCAACGCTTCGCCTTCACCCTGTGGGGCCTGCGCGACGGCGACTCATGGCTGAAGAAGGAAAACGCCTCGGACGCCCCCGCGCCGTTCGACGACGCGGGGCGGGCGAAGGCCGGCGCGGCGGCGCTGGTGGAGGCGTTCAGGAGGGGTTAGGTGCCCGCAGGCTTCACCTTCACGATCGCCTTCCTGGGCCTTGTGCCCAGGATCCAGGGTTCAGCTGCTCAGATCTTCGCAGGACGGCATAGGTCTGAGCGGTTGCCGGCATGGGCCCTCGCCACGAGGGCGAGGGAAGCAAATTTAGGTATGCGGCGGAAACCTCGAGCGGGCCGCCACAGCGCCTCAGCCGCCCGGACCACGCACGCTGGTAGCCACCGCGTGGTCGGCGTCGTTGGCCTGGCGCAGGGCGCGCAGGTCCTCGCTGATGCGGAAGACGGCGACGTAGAATTCGCAGAAGGCGCGCCACAGCAGCACCATACCGGCGGCGACCAGCATGCCGGCGATCAGCACCGGGAAGGCCAGCAGCAGCGAGGCGACGCCGCGTTCCTTCAGCGCCAGGCCAACGGCGGCGCCGACGACGGAAAAGGCGAACAGCGCCACGACGCCCAGGCCCGCCCAGTAGATCAGGTGGATGACCGGCCCCGTCACCAGTCGGTCGAAGGTCAACAGATCCCAGAACAGCGCGCTCGAACCGCGCCCCTTGGATTTCCTGGCCGGAGCCATCCGACGCACCTCATATCAGCGGACTGGCGGAGACCGCCTAAGTTTACGCTGCATCGCTAGCAGCGTGAGGCCCGCTCGGCAATGCCGGGCGGGCCTCGTGCGTGTTCGGAAGAAGGGACGCTGTTACTTCGGCCCCGTTACTTGGGGGCGGCGGCGCCGGCGAGAGCGGCGTCGATCTGGGCCTTGGTGGCCGTGGTGCTGAGGCTGCCGTCGGCGCCGGCGCTCAGGCTGGCCTTGGGCAGGGCGAACTTCTTCTCGCCGCTGCTGACCACGACATTGGCCGAACCGTCGGCGCCCGTCGCCAGCTCGCTGACCGTGCCGACCACCGCGCCGGACGGATCCTTGATCTCGGAACCGACCTTCACGTCGGTCGAGACCGTGGCCGAGGACGGGGTGCCGGCCGCGTCGGCGCCGGCGGCGGCCGAGGTGTCAGCCGGAGGCGTGGTCGTGGTGGTGGTCGAGGTCGTGCTGGTCGTCGAGGACGGCGGCTGCGCGGCGGCGGCCGGATCGGCCGGAGCCGTGGTGTTGGTGTCCTGCGCGGTGCTCTGCGCATAAGCGGCGCCGGCCAGCGAAAGGGTCGCGGCGGCGGCGAGATAGGCGAACTTGGTCTTCATATTTACGCTCCGTCGGAGGGCCCCTGCCCGATCAACCAACGCAAGCTCGTTTGTAACGGTTCCGAAACAGCGCGTGATCGGCGCCTAGGGAAAACCCTAGCCGCAAGCTAGGCCGCACCTCATGGGGAACCTTGGCCGCGCCTCAAGGCGCGCCACTTTTGGAAGGGCTAGCCGCGCCTACGGCGCGGCGGGCGTCACCGGCGGCGCTTCCTGAATCGGGGCCTCGTCGTCCTTCAGCCCGGCCGCCTTCATCGCCGTCTTCAGGGTGTAGACCGAGGTGGCGGTATTGGTGGTGAAGGCCAGCTGGGCGGTCAGGGCCGGGTTCTCGGCCTCGTTGGCGAAACCGCCCTCGCGCACGGCGTTGAAGCTGATCGCATAGCTCTTGCCGGGCTTGGTGCGGCACAGCAGCACGAAGGTCTTGCCGTCGTTGAGCAGGCGCGGGGCGCGCACGCATTCGGGCCGCTCGCCGCCGGCGCCCGGCCCGTAGTTCCAGGCCAACGGCGTCATCTTCTGGTCGAAGGCGACCTTCAGCACCAGGACGCCCGGGGCCACGGCCTCGCCGGCCGCCGGCCAGGTGGCGGTCACCTTCGGCGGCAGGGTCGGCGGCATCACCGTCACCGGCGAGACCGGCGTCGGCTCGGGCCGCTGGGCCGACTGGGCGAGAGCGGTCCCCGAGGAAGCGACGACAGCCAGGATCGGGGCCAGGATCGGAAGGGCGGGAAGGAGCGCGCGCATGAGCTCGACAATGGCCATCAAGCGCGGCCTTCTCAAGGCGCCGCGAAAAGCCCCGCCACGTGAATTTTCGGACATGAAAACCCAGGATGGGCGCCATTCAGGTGGCGTTCACGGCGGTTGCGGCTAGCTTGGCCTCAACGAACAACGGGCGGCGAAAGGCCGCCAGAACCGGGAGACTTCGCCATGCGCGCCGCCCTCGCCCTCATCGCCGCCGCCGGCGCCCTCGCCGCCGTGGCCGCCCCGGCCGCCGCCCAGGACCGCGGCTACGGCCGTCCCGACACGCCGCGCGGCTCCTACCAGGACAGCTGCCGCGACGTGCAGGTGCGCCGCGGCGAGATCAGCGCCCAGTGCCGCGACAACCGCGGCCAATGGGTGTGGAGCACCGCCAGCGCCGACTGCCGCGGCGACATGACCAACCAGAACGGCCGCCTGACCTGCCTGTCGGGCAGCGGCCGCCCCGGCACCCTGCCGCGCGGCTCGTACCTGGAAAGCTGCCGCGACGCCTCGGTTCGCGGCCGTGAGCTCACCGCCCAGTGCCGCGACGATCGCGGCCGCTGGAACTGGACCAGCGCCAGCGCCGAATGCCGTGGCGACATGACCAACCAGAACGGCCGCCTGGTGTGCTTCGGCGGCGCGGGTGGTCCTGGCGGTCCTGGCGGTCCCGGGGGCGGCGGACGCGGCCAGGCCGTGCTGTTCGAGGACGCCGGCTACCGGGGTCGCGCCGTCAACGTCGACGGCGACATCGCCGACCTGGGCGCCTTCGGCTTCAACGACCGCGCCTCCGCCATCCGGGTGGGCCGCGGCGAATGGGAGCTGTGCGACGACATCAACTATCGCGGCCGCTGCTGGCGGATCTCGTCGGACATCAGCCTGTTCTCGGGCGAGATGAACGACCGCGTCAGCTCGATCCGCCGCATTCGCTGATTGTTTGGCGCTGATCTTTCGGCGCTGATCCCTCCGTCGGAAACTCGACCTTGAAGCCGCGCGCGGGGCGGTTAAGCTCCGCGCGCCCTCCCACCATGAGATTTCCCATGCGCAAGTTCGTCGTCCTGGCCGCCGCCGCGGCCGCCCTGCTGGTCTCGGCCTGCAACACCGTCGAAGGCGTGGGCCGTGACGTCTCGGCCGCCGGCCGCGCCGTCACCGGCGCCGCCAGCGACGCCAAGCACTAGGCTCCGCTCACAGCAGCAGATCCGGCGCGCGCCGCCTCGGGCGACGCGCGCCACATACTGGCCGCAATGACGCGCCAGTTTTGCCATCGTCGCGGCAAGTAAACTCCAGCGACATCGTTCACCATATCAAGCTTAACCGGAAGCGGCGTTTCATTAACCCTGCCGAACAGTTCATCCGCGCGCGATGAACGCGGAGGATGAACTCTTTCGGAGATCGCCCATTCAAGGGCGCAATATCTGCTTCCAAAGCGCACATGCGACCGAAAGTGCTATTTGCACAAAGCGGCGCCGGAGCCATATGGACGCCATGACCGACCGACCCGTCCCCAGCGTCCTGACCGGAATGAAGCGAGGCGTCCGCCACCGTTGCCCCAACTGCGGCGAGGGGCGGCTCTATTCACGCTATCTGAAGGTCGAGTTCGATTGCGAGGTCTGCGGCCATCACCTGGCCGCCTATCCGGCCGACGACGGCCCGGCCTATTTCACGATCCTGATCATCGGCCACCTGTTCGTAGCCCCGCTGCTGCTGTTCCCGTTCATCTGGCAGGCCTCGCCGTGGCTGGTTGCGCCGCTGACCATCCTGCCGCTGGCCGGCCTGACCCTGCTGCTGCTGCCGCGCGTCAAGGGCGCGGTGATCGGGGCCCTGTGGGCCAACGGCCTGCGCAAGCCCGAGGACGCCGCCGGCGGCTGACCGCCCAAGCCAGGGCGGAACCCCAAGGCGGAACCGTCGCCGCACGGGTTGCATTCCCTCCCCCGAAACCGAGGCGTTCCGAACGCGGATCGCCCGGCCATCTGGGAGACCCGAATGCTCGGCACGATCCTCATCATCATCCTGATCCTGGCGCTGATCGGCGCCCTGCCCACCTGGGGCCACAGCCGCTCGTGGGGCTATTTCCCCAGCGGCGGTCTGGGCCTCGTGCTGGTGATCATCATCATCCTGGTGCTCATCGGCAGGATCTGACGCCTCTCAAAGCCCGCTTGGAGCGCGGCGGCGTCTTCGCCTAAGGTCCCTCTCAACGGCCCCCAACCAGGGAAGGAGGCCGACTGGGGGAAGCCAAGGATGACCGACGCCGTCGCGCCGCAGGAACAGCCTGCGCCCTCGCTGAGCGCCTCGGCCCGTGCGCGGGCGATCCTCGGCGGCTCGGCCGGCAATCTGGTCGAATGGTACGACTGGTTCGCCTACGCCGCCTTCACCCTCTATTTCGCGCCGCACTTCTTCCCCAAGGGCGACCAGACCGTTCAGCTGCTGCAAGCGGCGGCGGTGTTCTTCCTGGGGTTCGTGGCGCGTCCCGTCGGCGCCTGGCTGATGGGCCACTACGCCGACCGGGCCGGACGGCGCGCGGCGCTGTCGGTGTCGGTGTCGCTGATGTGCGCCGGCGCCCTGATCATCGCCCTGACGCCGGACTTCGCGACCATCGGTCTGTTCGCGCCGGCCGTGCTGCTGGTCGCCCGCGTGCTGCAAGGTCTGTCGGTCGGCGGCGAGTACGGGGCCAGCGCCACCTATATGAGCGAGATGGCCGGCAAGCGGCATCGCGGCTTCTGGTCCAGCTTCCACTACGTGACCCTGATCGCCGGCCAGCTGATCGCCCTGGCGGTGCTGATCGTGCTGCAACGGACCCTGGCCAAGGAGGACCTAGCCGCCTGGGGCTGGCGCATCCCGTTCGTGATCGGCGCGGCCCTGGCCGTCGTGGTGTTCTGGATCCGGCGGGGCCTGGACGAGAGCGTCTCGTTCAAGACCGCCGACAAGCCGGCGGAAAGCATCGGCGCCGCCCAGCGCAACATCGCCCTGCTGTTCTTCGGCCTGACCCTGGCGGCCGGCGGCTGGATCCTGGCCGCGCCCGGCCTCGTCCCGCAGGTGCTGGCGGGCGTCTTCCTGGTCGGCTTCTTCGCCACCCTGATCGCGCCGCTGATGCGCCGCCACCCGCGCGAGACCCTGATGATCATGGGCCTGACCGCCGGCGGCTCGCTGACCTTCTACGTGTACACCACCTACATGCAGAAGTTCCTGGTCAACACGGCCGGGTTCGACAAGGCGCAAGCATCAGAGATCAGCGCCATCAGCATGATCGTCTTCATGCTGTTGCAGCCGCTGTCGGGCTGGCTGTCGGACCGGTTGGGCCGCAAGCCGATGCTGATCGCCGCCTTCGCCGGCGGGGCCCTGACCATCTGGCCGATCATGAGCGGCATCGCCGCCACCGACTCCGTGCCGGTCGCCCTCAGCCTGATCGTCGCCGGCATGACCTTCCAGTCGGCCTATACCGCCATCAGCGCCGTGGTGAAGGCCGAGCTGTTCCCCGCCCATGTACGCGCGCTTGGCGTCGCCCTGCCCTACGCCGTGGCCAACGTGCTGTTCGGCGGCACGGCGGAGATGGTCGCCCTGGCCTTCAAGCACGCTCATATCGAGAGCGGCTTCTACCTCTATGTCGCCGCGATCATGACCGTGGGGCTGGTGGTCTCGATCCTGCTGCGTGACACCGCAAGACATAGTCTCATCGCCGAGGATTGACCCCGGCGCTCGCCCCGATATCCCCTGTCGTCGACTCCCGTTTCCCCAACAGCGTTGCCCATGCCGATTCTCGACATCCTGGCCCTCAGCCTCTTCGTCTTCGCCTGGCTGTTCTACGAGCCGCTGCTGCGGCGCCTGGGACAGGGCAAGAACCTGATCAACACCGACATGACGGTGATCCGCCGCCGGTGGATGACCGAGATGGCGGTGCGCGAGGTCGCCCTGCTGGACGGCCAGCTGCTGGGCCACGCCATCAACTCGGCCAGCTTCTTCGCCTCGTCGAACCTGATCCTGATCGCGGCGGCGGCCGGCGTGCTGTTCGGCGGCGACGCGGCGCTGAAGAGCGTCGAGGGCCTTCAGGTGCTGGAAAAGACCGCGCCCTGGATGTTCCAGGTCAAGCTGGGCCTGGTGCTGTTCACCCTGGCCCGGGGGCTGCTCGACTTCATCTGGGCGCTGCGCCAGATGAACTACTGCCTGGCCGCGATCGGCGCGACGCCGATGTGGGCCTCGCCGTCCGTGCTGGCCGAATACGCCGAGGCCGCCGGCGGCATCCTCAACCCGGCCCTGTCGGCCTTCAACGCCGGTGTGCGCGGCTACTATTTCGCCCTGGCGGCGGCGGCCTGGCTGCTGGGTCCCTACGCCTTCCTGGCCGCAAGCCTCGGGGCCCTGGTGCTGCTGGTCTGGCGCCAGCGCCGCAGCCGCGCCTCGGTGGCGGTGCGCAAGGTGCGCCAGATCCTCGAGCGCCAGCCGGTGGTGCACGGGCCGCACATGCGGGGTCTGGCGGGCGATCCGCCGGAGGACCGGATTTAGGAAAGGGTCCTCCCCCTCTGGGGGAGGCGGCCGAAGGCCGGTGGGGGGACGTTTTCAGCTTCAACCGCGCTTGGCAGATTTCGCTGTCACTCCCCCCACCGATCGCTTCGCGATCACCTCCCCCACACGGGGAGGTTCCAGGAGCTAAAACCCCAGCTCCGCCCGGGCCTTCTTCGTCAGCTTGGCCGCGATCAGCGCGTGGGCCGCCTTCAGCCAATCGGCCACCTCGGCGTCGTCGAACGAGCCCAGGTCCTCCAGCTTCACCCACTTGGCCCGAGCCAGATAAGGCGCGGGGATCGCTCGACCGGTCTCGGTCAGCACCTCGAAGGCGACGTCCGAGACCTTGAACGAGGCGCCGCCGCCGTGGGTGACGCCGGTCCCGATGACGGCGAACATCTTGCCGCCGACCTTGTAGACCTGGTCGTCGCCCCACTGGACGGTCATGGTCGCCGAGGGCAGCGCCATGGCCGCCTTGTGGAAGGCCTCCGGGCTCATCAGGCCTCGACGCCCACGCCGATCGGGCAGGTCACGCCGGTGCCGCCGATGCCGCAGTAGCCGCCCGGGTTCTTGGCCAGGTACTGCTGGTGATAGTCCTCGGCGAAGTAGAACGGACCGGCGGCGGCGATCTCGGTGGTGATCGCGCCCAGACCCTTGGCCGACAGGGCTTCCTGATAGGCTTCCTTCGACGCCACGGCCGCGGCGGCCTGGGCGTCGTTGGTGGGGTAGATCCCCGAGCGGTACTGGGTGCCGATGTCGCCGCCCTGGCGCATGCCCTGGGTGGGGTCGTGGTTCTCCCAGAAGGTCTTCAGCAGGGTCTCGTAGGTGACGGCCTTGGGGTCGAACACCACCAGCACGACTTCCGTGTGCCCGGTGCGGCCCGAGCAGACCTCCTCATAGGTCGGGTTCGGGGTGATGCCCGCGGCGTAGCCGGCGGCGGTCACGTAGACGCCCGGGACCTGCCAGAACACCCGCTCGACGCCCCAGAAGCAGCCCATGGCGAACACCGCCGTCTCCAGGCCATCCGGATAGGGGCCCTTCAGCGGGTGGCCGTTGATGAAATGGACGTCGGCGGTCGGGATGGCGGCCTCGCGACCCGGCAGGGCGGTGTCGACGGTCGGCATCTCGAGGAGCTTCTTGAACAGCATGGGACGGGGCCTTTCGGAGGCGGGAGTTTCTCGAGGCCCGATATAAGTCGTCGCAGGCCTGTTTTCACCCCGTAACGGCGCTTGCTACGAGTCGCTGCCTGAGTATATTGCGCCCCTTCCCGCGCCGGGGGTCTCAACCACCCCCGACTCGAAGTGCGCTGGTGAGGTGGCCGAGTGGTTGAAGGCGCACGCCTGGAACGCGTGTATAGGGGAAACTCTATCGAGGGTTCGAATCCCTCTCTCACCGCCACTGCCTTCTGAAAGTCTTTGTATTTTCTTGAAAATTCCACGCGCACTTTGCTTGGCCCCATTTACGGCCCCACTTTCTAGCGGGCTTGGGGCAGCGCCGTCGGGACCATCAGGTTAATCTGGGTGAACGCAGCCCCTGCATATGGGGCCGCCGGTCAGGCCGCGACCGCCGCGCTCCAGACTTGCAGAGCTTCATTTCGAAACTCGCGCAATGTGGAGCTGAGCTTAAGCTCAGGAACTGAATACGCTCACGCCTTAGGATCGGCCGGTGCGAATTTTCGGCGCGGTTCTTTTCGCGCAATCGACCGAGACGATAGAAGTCAAGCAAGTGAGTTACCACAGCGCGGCCGTTTAGAAACCCAGGCCGGCGGTGGTAATCAACATCGGCTAGACGGATTGGTTGCGCTGCACGCGCTTGAGCAGCTTCAATGCGGCGGCCGTGCGCGGCGGCGCTGCGTGGCTAAGCTCAGAATCTCGCCTTGATTATCGACGGCAGGTCACAATTACATAGGCCTGCGGTCGACCTTGTCGACCTTACAGACCTTGTCGACCTTACAGACCATTTTGTTCAGAAGCCAACGCGATTATGGCACCGGAAGCTGGCGCTTGAGATTTCTGGCGATCTAAGGCTTGAACTTGATCGTTTAGCAGCGGACGGCCTCATAGCTCCCCCCCCCCTGGGCCAGCAGCTCCTCGACATCCCGGAAACTCAGCGTAAAGCGGAAATAGAGTCACACCGCATAATGTATGACCTCGGGCCGGTACAGAAAACGCTTGAACACAGGGCAAGCATGGCCCCGCGCACCCCTTCACAACTCAACCAGACCGCAACGCAAAACAATCAAACGCTCTCATTATGGATGAGACATAGGAACCGCGTCAACATCACGAGCGGCCAATCAAATTCAGTCATCCAAAACAGCTTTAGCCAATACTACTCTACCCGCTCAAGTAACATGCTGAACCTCAAGCGGGCAGGCAAAAACTCCCCGACACCCGGACTACAATTGAACAAAATTAGTCGCCCCGATGCGTTAACCACCATACCTGCATTGCCAACCCAGGCCTGAGTTACACCATTGACCTTCCAGCAATTCCAAATTTTGAGAATACCTTTTTGTGCGGAAGATTTTACTCTTATTTCAAACTTAGACGGTGCCGTACTTGTCCATATTTCAGCCTCCCTCATCGATTCGCCGTTAATTTCCACCTCCCCCGCACTCGCTTTTAGGCGAATCCCTTGATCCAGATTTTCGTCAAAAGATTCTATGTTAACCTGAATCACCAAAACTCCATAGAGATCAATCTCGTAGAGACTGAAAACCTCAACACCGCCAATATCAATGCAATTGGTTCGCGCTGCTTGGAACTGTAAGGCAAGTGTCATATTTCAATATCCTGGCCGCCTGTAAGGATCTCTAGCGGCATGATCCTGAGGCCATCGAGGTACAAATTCCCGCCCCCCATCCCGGGCCGGCACGGGCTCGTGACTAAGCTCCATTGATTCCAGATCGTGCTTGTCTGGATTATACCGTTGCGGAGCTCTGCCGGAACGCATTCTGCTGACATTTTCCGCGCCGTATCTTTCAACTGCAGTCGCGCTTGCCGCCTCATTTTTCCAAAAGCGACGGCGCACCGTGGACCAAGACGGGACCCTGCCGCTAGCTGTGAGAGTATAGACGTCATCGCCAACCGTCCAACCGCGCTTCGGTGCCCAGACAATCAAGGCATCTACGGTGGTTGCCTCCGCTATTGCTGCTTCGGCCGCGATCCCTCCGTAGGTGAGGGCGGCATTGCGCGAAACCGTGTTGAAATCATCCATCGTGCCCCTACCGGACACGAGACGACTGAAAGAAATCGCAGTATCCCGAACCTCATACGCAGCATGCATAATCATATTGGCAGGCACGTGCGCCGCTCGCACAATGTATTCACAAATGCGGCTTGACTTTTTACACTCACCACTCGGATCGCTGTTGTTCAGCGGATCCCCGCCTACATAGGCATAGAGGTTGAGGTCGTCCTCATAGCCGATGGGGTCAGTTTGTAGGAACCAGCCCCGCGCCGGATCATAGGCCCGGGCCTTGTAGTGATAGAGCTTCAGCTCCGGCAGAGCGATCTGGCCCGTGTAGCGGAAGCGGCTGCCCGTCCCCCAGTTGTCGCCCGGCTCGCCGTATGGACCGTAGGTATAGACCGTGGCCGAACTCGGGGTCGCCGCGGCGATCACCGAGCCCTGGCGGTCGGCGTGCAGTGTGCGCGGGTCGTTGTTTCCCGCCCCCTCCCACCAAAGGACCGCCTCGTCGACGCTATAGCTAGGCGCGTAGCGCCGTAGCATCGCCCCTGAACCGTCGTACTCGGCCACCAGTTTGTCACCGGCATAGAGAAACTGGGTGACGGTCCCGTTGATCGTGCTCTTGGACAGTCGTCCCAGGGGGTCGTATTCCAGGCTGGCGCTGGCCGGCCCGGTCATTTTGGTCAGCCGGTTCTCACCATCGTACCCGAACGTGCGGCCAGCCCCATCGTTGGTGATGTTGCCGTTGCAGTCATAGCCCTTGCTCGAAACCCCGCAGTCGCCGCCGCCGATCGCCACGATCGCCGCGTCGCGGTTGAGGCCATCGGCCGTGGCCGCCAGGCTCGTGCTGGGCGCGGCCCAGACATAAGCGCTGTTGGAAACCGTCTGGCTCACCGTCTGGCCGGCCGGATTGTAACCAAAGCCGAACGTCACGTCCTGACCGGTTCCGGGCAGGTCGTGGGCCAGACTGGTCAAACGGTCGGCCGTATCAAAGCCCCAACTCGTCGACGCACCGTTCCAGAACACGCCCGAGGTTCGCCGCCCCAAATCGTCGAAGCCGTAGGTCAGGAACGGACTGTTGGTGGTCAGCGCCACCGATTTCAGCCGGCTAGCCGCATCGACCGTGTTGACGATGTATTGGCCGTCCGGCCAAGTCAGCCGCGTCTGGTTGCCCGTCTTGTCATAGCCGTAGGTCACCGTGCGGCCAAAGGTCGTCTCGGTCACCTGCCGTCCGGCGGTGTCGTAGCCGTAGGTCACCCCGGATCCGCTGGCCGAGAACAACGTCGCCGTCGGGCGGCCGGCCAGGTCGTAGGCGTAGGTGACGCCGGGAACCTTGGCCCCGCTCTTGCCGGTCATCCGGTTGAAGGCGTCATAGGCATAGTCGATGATCGACCCGTCGCGCAGGCGCCAGCCGATGCGGTTGCCATTCGGATCGTAGCTGTATTGCTCGAGATCCGTCGTGCTGGAGGCGTGAGCCCCGCGAGTGGTCGACGGGTAGTTCTGCTGCACCAGGCGACGGAAGGCGCCGTAGGTGTAGGTGGTGCGGTTGCCGTTGGCGTCCTCCACCCAGCGCGGCTTGCCGTCGGCCTCGTAGCCGTAGGTCTCGAAAGTGCGCTGGCGCGCCGTGCCCAAGGCTTCGATAACCGACGTCTTGCGGCCGGCCAGGTCGTAGAGGGTCTGGGTGACGCGGTCCGCGCCATAGCTCCCGGCCGTCGTCAGGCTGCAAGCCTGGCCGGTGAGACCAGCATAGGTCGCCGGGTTCATCCGAACCGCCGCGCAGACCACCCGGTCCAAGCCATCGTAGCTGGCCTCGGTCACGCCGGCGGGACTGGTCGTGCGGATGCGCCGGCGGCCCGCGTCGTAGACATAGGCGGTCTCGGCCGAAAGCGCGAAGCCGCCGCCCTGGGTGTCGGTGGCCACGCCCTTGCGGACCGAGCTAACCTCGCCATCGTCGGTATAGGCGACCTGCAGGGTCGGGAACTTGCCGGTGTTGGCCGGCGGCGAGACCTGCCGGCTCAGCTTCCGTGACGGCGTCCAGGTATAGTAGCTGACATCGCCGTTACCCAGCGGGCCGGCGATCGAGGTGACGTCGCCCAGGGTGTTATAGGCGAGCGTCGTCGTGGCGTTCACGCCTTGCGGATCCAGCGTCAGGCTCCCCAGCGCGCCCGTCGCCGTCCAGGCGAAGGTGGTCACCTGGTCCTGAGTGCTGGAGATCTTTTGGCGTGCCTCGGTCGGCAGGCCAGCGCTGGCCCCAGAGGTTCCATAGGTGATGGTCTGCAGGGCCCCGAGTGGCCCGGCGACGCTGACCGGCTTGCCGAAGGTCGCATGATAGGCCGTGGTCTCGACCGCGCCGCGCGGATCGGTGACGCTGGTCGCAGAGAACGGCCAGGCTGCATCGCCATAGGCCGTCTGGGTGACCAGCGAGGCCTCCGAGAAGGTCGTGCCGACGATGCTGTGCTGGGCGGCGATCTCCTCGGATCGGGTCTGGCGACCCAGGCGATCATAGGTCGAGGCCGAGCGGGAGAGCACGTAGCCCGACGCCACGTCGGTCAGGGCGCTTTCCAAGGTCGCGCCCAGGGCGTTAGCCCGTGAGGTCGAAACCGCGCCGGCCGCCGGATCCAGGGCCCAGCCGCCGCCGAACGGCGCCTGGGCCTGCAGCGAGCGTCCACCGTCAGGGCGGCGCGTGGCGCTGACCCCGCCCGCCACCGCGTAGTCGAACACGCCGCCACTGGCCTTGGACAGTTGCGCCACCCCGCCGATGCCTCGATAGCCGATGGAGGTGAATTCGCTCGATTGGCCCGGCAGGGTCACGCCCTGCAACTGCAGGCCGCTGGTCGAGACCGCCCCCCAGAAGTCGGCGGCGGCGACGTTGACGCTCGCGCCCAGGCGATAGGTCGTCACCTTCTGCTCGACGTCGGACACCGAGCCCAGGCCAAAGGCCCCGCAGGACGACAGGGGGTAGTAATAGTCCACGCCCCGGCCGGTATTGTCGGCCACCCGCGTCAGCCTCGAGTGCTTGTCGGCGATGGTGGGCGCCGAGGTCGCCGCGCAGGAGAACAGCGCATCAGGCGCGCCGTAGGTGAAGTCGAGGCGATAGCCCGTCGAGGCGCTGACACTGGTCAGCGTGCCGTAGCTGGCGTCATAGGCGTAGGTCAGACTGCGGCCGTCGGGCCAGGCCTGACCGGCCAGCGGCCAGGAAACCACGCTCTTGCCGCGCCGCACGCCCTGTTCGGCGGTGGCGATGCCGTCGGGGAACAGGGTCGGCGCATTGCTGACGTCGGGCGAACCATAGGCGTAAGAGGCCCGGCCCAGATTGAACTGCTCAAGCGAGCCGTCGTCGCGATGCTTCAGGCTCATCGCCACAGCCCCTGCGCCCGCGCGCAGCGTGGTCGCGCCGGTCGGGCAGGTCCCGTCATAGGCCAGGAAGGTGTCGCGATACTCAAAGCCCGCGTTGTCGGAATAACCGCCGGGCAGCAGCATCGGAGTGTCGACCTGGCGGCAGAGGGCCGCCGCCCCCGTCACGGTCAGTTCCAGCGGCGAGCCCCAGGGCGCCAGATAGCTCCCGTCCGGAAGACGCGAAAAACTCGCCGAGCCGCTGCCGCGCGTGACATTGACGGCGTTGTCGTAGAGCTGCTCGCCCCACCAGTTCTGCACCAGCAGCGCCGCCGAGATCGATCGCGGCGAGACCTCGGCTTCCAGCAGCGCGATGGTGGCGCTAGCGGCCGCCAAGGTCGCCGGCGCGGCGCGCGGCGATTTCTCGCCTAGGGCCCCGGTCAGGTCCGAGGTGATCCTGGCCTGGATTTCGTGGCTATGCGTCCAGCCCCAGCCCAGCGGCTGTGCCCCGCTGGTGTCAGACGAGGTGTAGCTACGCTTGAGGGACAAACCGAACGGCTCCTCGCCGCGACCGATGGCAAGGTCCGTGACCTCGGCGGAGAATTCGCCGCTGACCGGATCGACCGAACCGAACGAACGTGCCGGATCGTACTTGGCGCCGAGCGCTTCCTCGGTCGAGGGCGTATAGGCTGCGATGGTCGGCAGCTTCAGCGACGAGCCCTTGATCAAGCCATCACCCATGGTGATCAGCGGCGCGACCGAAATCCGATCCCCATCGATCGCATAGGCGAGCATGAACGCCGCCCGCCCCTTGGGGCTGTTGAGCGCGATGGAGTTGCTCGTCCCAGGCTTGGCTTGGACGTTGAACTCGGAAAGACCAGTTGCATTGCGCTTGGGCGCGAACGTCGTCCAGACCTCCGCAATCTCGCCCACCAGGGCCGGGGTGTCCTGCAGCAGCGCCGCCTGCTGAGCAACGTTGGTCGGGGTCAGGCGCAGGAGCTGCTTGCTGCTGTCGCTGGAGCGGACGTACCCGGCATAGACGGCGCCTGGCGAGGTCGCCACCGGCGCATCGCCGATCTGCTGGGTGATCGCCCCTTCCAAGGTCGTCGCCGCCAGGCCAAAGCCCATCGCGAAGGCTTGCCGTGACGCGGTGCTGGTCCCGCCGGCAAGCGAAGCCTCGACCTGCATATCGGCCACGAAGGTGTCATCGAACGGCGAGGACGATTGGCTGAAGCGGCGATTGACCCGCAGCACCCCGACCGAGTGGTGGACCAGGGCCTGCCCGCCGGCCGCCTTGCCATAGGTCGCCGCGATCGCGTTCAGCCCCGCATGCCAACGGGCAGTGAAGCGCTGCATGGTGGGGAGTTGCGCCGAAACGGTGGCATTCTGAAGATCGGCGTCCGCATTTTGATTAAATAATGAATTCAGGCACCAATCAAACTCCATGTTAACACGCCCACCATCGCTGATCAGCATGTATCCAAGAATTTCGTCGTCCTCCTCCATCCTATAAATAGCTTGGCTTGCGCCTATATCTTGAATGTATTTAGCAAGGCAACTTAGCCACTGCTCTTGATAGGCGGGCGTCTGCAACGTGCCGTTCGCGAAATTGTAAATCTGCTTTTGACGGTGGATGTCCGTCGAAAACCGCGCCTCTTGTGCCGATACGGCATCGAACCCGCCGGCGCCGAGCCCAAAACTGACGCCGATCGGCGTGTAGAGCGACACCGCGTGCGAGGTCGTCTGGTCGTGCAGCGCGCCGCTAAGCGCGGCATAGGGGTGGTTGACGCTCAGGCGGACAACCTGCGCTTGGCCGTCCGTGTTGCTCGCATTGGCCAGCAACAGCCGCCCTTCGGCGGTGCGCAGCTCCTCAGGCGACACAGAGGTCCCGCTCGTCGCGTTCGAGCCCGACGACTGCAGGTCCAGGACCAGCAGGCCGGTCTCACCGATCCCCGTGGCGTCGCCACTCCAGTCGAGGATGGCCGCAGCGGTGTCAGCCGCACCGGACGCGCGTACCTCCACCCGCAAGCGGGTGCGCAGTTCAAGCGGGATCTCGGCCCATTCGGAAGTTCGCTGGGAAAGCGCCGTATGGCCTGTCAAGCCCGCGCCGGAGGTTCGGTCATAGGCGATGTCCGGCTCGGGCAGGCCCAGTAGGGCGCGCGAGCTGACCTGCGCCAACGCTTCGGCGCGCAGGCTGGCCGAGGCCGCCATCGCCGCGGTCTGCAAGGCGCTGCTGATCGGCGCCTCACTGGGATCAGTGGCCGCGTCGGTTCCGGTGGAGCCGCCGGCCGCCAGCAGGGTGGCGACATTGACCGGCGCCAGGGCCGACAGCGCCGGCATGCTGGCCGGCGCGAGCGAAGCGGTCCGCAACGCCGGATCGAAGGCCTGCCAGGCCGCGCTCGGCGAGACACGCGCCTCGACCCAGGCCTGCAGCACCTGCACGCTGGCAACCGCGCCGCTCAACGCTTCGCAGTCGCGACTGCCGTTGACGAGCCCTGAGAACCCGCCCTCGCGCAGGGCTCGGCAGGTGGTCTTGGCGTCGCCCGCCCCGAACCAGCCGGCCGCCTGGACCGGCGACAGATCAACCGTCCCCAGCCGATAGCGCGCCTCCCAGCCGTTCTCGCGCACCAACTCCACCATCAGCATGGCGATGTCGAAGGGCGTGCCCTTGCGATTGAGCGCCGCGCCTGACGCCCCTTGCTTGAGGCCAAATTGCGGGACCACCTCGATACTTGTGCGCAGGTAGTTGTCGATCTCGACCAGCGGCGCCGCACTGCCGGCGAACGACTTGGCCAGCACCTTGACCCGTTCAGAGCGCGGCGCGGCCGCGCCGGCCGTGAACGTGGCGTAGGCGCTCGAGGCCAGGGCGTCCTGCGGCGACAGCATCGGGGCGCTGTCGATGCTGATCGAGGGGATCGACTCCTGGCGGGCGACAGCGGTTCCCGCCGCTAGGCCGGCAATTGCGACGCCAAGCGCCAAGGTTTGAGCAAGGCGGGCACGCAGACGAGCGAAGGGCATGGGCTTCATGGGATGCGGGAGCAAAGACACGGGACGGACATCAGCGCGGGACGGCGGCGCTAGGCGCATGTCGTCACGCCAGTCGTCGGATTGGTGGTGCAGCCGTCGTCGTCGCCGGACGGCTCGACGGTGATCGACACGGTCGCCGCCGCGCTAGTGCCGCCAGGACCGGTGGCCGTGTAGGTGAAGCTGTCGGCGCCCGAATAGCCGCTCGTGGGTGTATAGGTCGCCGTCGCGCCGCTGATCGTCGCCGTCCCATGGCTGGGGTTCGTCGCTTTGGCCAGGCTGGTATAGGTCCCGCCCGGCGACAAGCTGAACGATTTGGCCGTGTTGTAGGCGATCGTGACCGACACCGCCGCTGCCGTCGGCGCGGCCGGCGCCGAAACGGTCAGACTGACTGTCGCCGGCGCGCTCGTGCCGCCCGCGCCGGTGGC
Organism: Caulobacter sp. GW821-FHT10A10; assembly: GCF_059415745.1. Classification (NCBI taxonomy): domain Bacteria; kingdom Pseudomonadati; phylum Pseudomonadota; class Alphaproteobacteria; order Caulobacterales; family Caulobacteraceae; genus Caulobacter; species Caulobacter sp. GW821-FHT10A10. The sequence continues at coordinate 106,981 of NZ_JBWKNV010000010.1, forward strand.
CGTATAGGTGAAGCTATCAGCGCCGGTGTAGCCGCTGGTGGGCGTGTAGGTCGCCGTGGTTCCGGAGATCGTCGCGGCGCCGTGGCTGGGACTGGTGACGACCGCGAGGCCGGTGTAGTTGCCCGACGGCGCCAGGGCGACTTGGGTGGTGGTGTTGTAGGCGACCGAGGCCGAGACGGCTGCGACCGTCGGGGCCGGGCTGCTGGAAACCGAGGTCTGCTGGGTGCGGTTGCCGGCGGCGTCATAAGCATAGGCGACGTTGGAGCCGCCGCTGTAGGTGACCGCGATAACGCGGCCAAGCTCGTCATACTGATATGAGACCGATTGCTGAGCGGCGGCTTGGCCAGCCACCACCACGGACGCCAATACGGCCGCGCTGACCGCGCGCCCCAAACTGCAATACATAGCCGCCCCCAGCGCGCATGAGCGCCACACACAACTGGGGATAATGAATTAGGCGAGATAGCGTCAATACAGCAAAGCTTGATGGCGATTGATATGTTTTGAAATGCACGGCCAGCGGGTCATTTCGGATGTCGACGAGCCGCCTGCATTGTCGCTCACCGCCTGCGGCGTAGCCGCAAGGGGTCCATCGTGAGCACGAAGGGTTCCAGGGAACGACCCTACCGCAAGGCCGCCTCACCAAGTTCGGTCACACCCGACAGTAGGCCCGCCATCAGCAGACCAACCATCCCGCCCAGCAGGACGATCAGCACCGGCCCAGCAATGCGTCCGATCGCTTCGATGCGTCGCATGGCCGCCTCTTCCTCGAGGCGTCCGCCACGAGCCAGCATCGCCCCAAGTGCGCCCGAGGCTTCACCCACGGCGGCCAGGCGGGCGACGGCGGCGGGAAAACCCGACGTACGCTCCAGGGCCGACGACAAGGCCACGCCCTGGCGCACAAGCGGCGCCACCCCGGCCAGGCGTTCCCGCGCCGCGGCCGAGCCCACGCCGCGCACCGCCAGCCGCAAAGCATCCGACATCGGCGCGCCAGCCGCCAGCATGCCGCCCAGACCGATCGCGAAGCGTCCGTAGACCAGCGGTCGCGCCAGCAGGCGGGTCGGTCCGTTCATCAGCAGGCGGTCAAAGGGTCCGGCCAGCAGGCCCGCGCGAACGAGCGCCAGCAGGACCACGGCCGCGACGCCCAGCCCGGCCGCCAGGAACGGCCCGGCCGCCTGCAACCCCGCACTGGCCCAGATCAGCGCCCCGAGCACCACGGGCGGCGGTCCGTTGGAGGTTTCGACCAGCGGCGTCAGGGTCGGCACCACGAAGAGCAGGATGACCAGCATCGCCACCACGGTGCTGATCAGGACGAACACCGGATAGGACAGCGTGGAGATCAGCTGCTCGCGCAGCTTGTCGCGCGAGGCCATCAGGTCGCTGGCCCGCTGCAGGCCGCCCGGCAGATCGCCGGAGGCCTCGCCGGCGGCGATGAAGGCGGCGACGAAGGCGTCGCGGGACGGCAGGTTGCGCGCGAAGGCCGCTTCCAGCGCCTCTCCCCCGCCGATCTGGGCGGCGAGCTTGCGACATAGGTCGCAAACGGCCGCGGGCGCGCCGGGGCCGCCGAGGATGCCCAGGGCCGAGCGGATGTCGGCCCCGGCGCGCAGCAGGTCGGCCAGACTGCCCAGCAGGGCGCCCAGCCGCCGGTCGTCGACGCCGCGGCCCGGGCCGGCCTTGCCGCCGCCGACAGAATTGCTCGCTGGCCTCAGGCGCAGGGGCGACAGGCCGTCGCGCCGCAGGCGCTCGAACGCCGCCCCCTCCCCGCTGGCCTCGACCGAGCCCTTGACCCGGCGCCCCTGACCGTCGATCGCCAGATAGTCGAAACGTCGCGCCGCCTCAGCCATGCACCGCCGCCGTCACTTCCTCGAAGGTGGTCAGCCCCTCGGTCGCCTTGGCGAGCCCGTCGGCCAGCATCGAGGCCAGGCCGCGCCGGCGGGCGTGCTCGGCCAACGCCCCGACCTCGCCGCCCTCGGCCACCGTCCGCAGCATCGGCTCGTCGGCGATGAAGGCCTCGGCGATCGGCAGGCGGCCGCGATAGCCACCGCTGCAAGCGCCGCAGCCGACGGCCCGAAACATGCGCTCGGCCGGCGCCGCCCCGGCGGCCGCCAGCATCGCCCGCCCCGCCGCGTCGATCGGAACCTCTTCACGGCAATGCGGACAGAGCCGCCGGACCAGCCGCTGGGCCGCCGCGCCGCGGAAGGCGGCGGCCAGCTGATAGGGCTCCACGCCCATGTCGCGCAGGCGGGGCAGCACCGCCAGGGCGTCGTTGGCGTGGACCGAGGCCAGAACCAGGTGGCCGGTCATGGCCGCCTGCACCGCCACCGCCGCCGTCTCCGGATCGCGGATTTCGCCGACCAGGATGACGTCGGGGTCCTGGCGCAGGAACGAGCGCAGGGCCGCGGCGAAGGTCAGGCCCAGATGGGCGGCGACCTGGGTCTGGGAAACGTGCTCGAAGTGGTATTCGACCGGGTCCTCGATGCTCAGCACCTTCTTGGCCGAGCCGGCGAAGCTCTGCAGCATGGCGTAGAGGGTCGTGGTCTTGCCGCTGCCGGTCGGGCCGGTGATCAGGAATAGGCCGTGGGGCGTGCGGGCGGCCTTGCCCAGCGCCTGGGTGACCTGGCCAGTCAGGCCCAGGGCGGACAGGTCGAGCGGTATGGCCGAGCGGTCGAGGATGCGCAGCACGGCCGCTTCTCCGAACACCGTCGGCGAGGTCGCCACCCGCACGTCGATCGCCTTGCCGCCGACCACGAAGCTGGTGCGGCCGTCCTGCGGCAGGCGCCGTTCGCCAAGGTTCAGGTTGGCGATGACCTTGATCCGCGAGACGGCCGGCGCGGCGAGATCCGCCGAGACGACCCGGTGCTCGATCATCCGCCCGTCGATCCGTAGGCGGACGGAGAGGTCGTGGCGGCGCGGCTCGAAATGGATGTCCGAGGCGCCGGCGGCCAGGGCGGCCTCGAAGACGGCGGCCACCAGGCGGGCCCCGCCGCCTTCGAGCGCGCCGTCGGCCACCTGGTCGATCTCGCGCTCCAGGCGCCGCTCGTCCGGCGCGTCCGACACCGCGCGGCCGGCCTGGCCGAACAGGTCGTCCATCGCCCGCCGCCAGTCCGCCGGGCGGGCGACGAACAGGCTGACCGCCTCGCCAGTGGCGAAGACCAGGCCCGACAGCGCCTCGTTGTCGAGCGGGTCGCAGGCGGCGCAGACCAGTCCGCCGCGCGCCTTGCGCAGGGGCAGGATCCGCGACCGGCGCAGGAATTCCTCGGACACCCCGAGCGCGGCGAGATCGACGACGGGGGCTAGGCGCTCCGGCCGCCAGATCTCGCAGCCGGACACCTGGGCGTAGGCCTGGGCCAGATCGTCGTCGGACAGGGCGCCCAGTTGGTTGAGCACCTGCTCCACCGGCTGACCAGTGCGGCCGGCGACCAGTTCGGCGCGGGCCACGGCCGAGGCGTCGACCAGGCCGGCCTCGAGCAGGCCCTCCAGCAGGGCGGCGCGCTGGCGCACGCTTGGGTCGCTTTCCAGGCGGGTCACATCGACCATGCGCCGGCCTCCATCAAAAGGCCGACGGTCCAGGCGCCGGCCGCCAGGCAGGGACCGAAGGCCAGGCGGCGGGCCGCCGGTTTCACGACGAGCAGGACGATCAGGCCGGCGCCGGCGGCCAGGGCCAAAGCCCAGGGCGTGGACGCCCCCAGCCACAGGGCCAAGGCCGCCGCCAGCTTGACATCGCCGAGGCCCAGGGCCTGTCGCCCCTTCCGGCGAGCCAGGATCCAGCGCAGCCCCAGCAGCACGCCGCCAGCCAGCGCCGCACAGACCGCCCCCTCCGCCAGCCGCTCGGCCTGCCAGGCCAGAACAGCGCCGAAGCCGGCGATCGCCGCGCTCAGGGGATCAGGCAGCCGCAGCACCGCCGCGTCGATCAGGGCCGCCGCCAGCAGGGTCAGGCCCAGCAGGGCCAGCGGAACCGCCTGCGGCCAGGGGGCGACCGCCAGTGCGGAGACCACGACCAGAGCGCCGAGGGCCTCTCCAGCCGGATGCAGGCGCGAGATCGCTCCACCGCAGCCCCCGCAGGCGCCGCGCCGCGCGACATAGGCCGCCAGGGGCAGGGTCTCGAACAGGCTCAGCGCCCGGCCGCATTGGTCGCAGCGCGAACGGCCACCCAGCGCCGAGCCGGCGCCGGCGCGCGCCCTTACGGCCACCGTGGCGCAGAAGCTGCCCGCCACCAGGCCCAGGGCCGCGCCGACGGCCAGGAGAGGCCAGTCGGCGATCATTCCGGCCGGCGCACGTCGCGCTTAACGCCGGAGCCGCCTTCCTTGCGGTCGGCGCCGTAGCTGACGATCGCGAAGGCCTGGCCCTCGTCCTCAAGCTTATAGATCAGGGCTTGGCCCCACGGGTCCTTCAGGGTCTTGGCGTTCCTGACATAGGGCCCGGTCCAGGCGTCCTCGCCCGACGGCGCGGTGACCAGGGCGTCCAGGCCCTCAGCCTCGGTGGGATAGCGGCCAAGATCGCTGTGGAAGGTCTCGACCGCGGCGGCCACGGAATCGAGCTGCAGCTCGGCGGCCTTCACGCGCGAGCGGCCCAGCTGGCCCATCAGGCTGGGGGTCAACACCGCGGCGATCAGGCCGATGACGGCGATCACCACCAGCATTTCGGTCAGGGTGTAGCCGTCCTCGCCGCCGGGGCGCTCCGCATTCACCCGCGCTTTGTTCATGCGCCCAGTCCTCATGTGCTTTGCGCCTTCTTGCCAACGCATCGACCAGCGTCGTCCGCCTGTCGCTTGAAGCTTCGCCATATCACGGCCGCCGCCTGATCGTCGGCGCCCACGAAGCGTACCAGGCGCTCGTCGGTCCAGCCCGAGGCCAGACGAGCCCGCAGGCGCCAGACCTGGCCCAGGCGCGATCCCGCGCCGCGCTGGCCCAGGCCCGCCGGCGGCGCCAGCGCGACCTCGTGCGCCTCGCCCCAAGCCGATACCAGGGACGGGCCGCAGGCGCGCCAGGCCGGCGCGGCGGCCAACTGGCCCAGCGCCTCGGGCGTGGGATACACTGCGCCCAGGGCCGCCAGACGCGCGCGCAGGGCCGCCGGTTCGGCCACGTCGAGAGCGGCCAGGTCGCTTTCGCGGACCCCGTCCGACAGGCGCAGCTTGTCGCGCTCCGGCTCGGCCAGAATGGTCGCCGCGCCCAGGTCGGTGTCGACCGTGAAGCCCAGCCGGCCGTCGGCCGTGTCGGCGACCAGCAGGGCCATGGCCCGCTCCTGAGCCCCGGCCAGGGCGTAGTCTGCCCGCAGCGCCTGCAGGTCGTGCTGGGCCTGGCGCAGGGCCGAGACGCCGCGGAACGTCACCCCGCCGGCGATGGTCGCCAGCGCGAGCACCACGGCGACCGCGGCGGCGCTGACATACCCCCCCGTCCTGTCGGCGATCGCGCTATCGGCCATCGGGCAGCATGCCTCGCGCCTTCAGTTCGCGCAGGTCGGCATAGAGGTCGTCCATCGCCCGGTTGGCGCCGGCTGGATCGGTGATGATGCGGGCGCTGAGCAGGACGATCAGTTCGGTGCGCGTGTCGTCGCGGCTCTGCGACTTGAACAGCCCGCCGACCCCCGGCAGGTCGCGCAGCCATGGCAGGCCGGAATCGCTGCGCGTGCGCGAGCGGCTGATCAGGCCGCCCAGCGCGACGACAGCGCCGTCGGCCAGGGCCAGGGTGCTTTCCAGCTTGCGCTGTTGGATGGTCGGCGAGTCGATGCCCGAGGTGACGGTCTTGGCCACCGAGCTGACCTCCTGGGCCACCTCCAGCACCACGCGGTTATCGCCGGTGATCCGCGGCGTGACGTTCAGGATAACGCCGGTGTTGCGGTAGTCGACAGTGTTGACGAGGGCTGCGTCGCCGGTCGTGGTGCTCTGGGACGACTGGGTGACGATCGGCACCTGGTCGCCGACCTCGAGCTTGGCGGCCTTGTTGTCGAGCGTGACGATCTTGGGGGCCGACACCACCTCGACGTCGGTCTTGGAGCCGAGCGCGTTGATCGCGGCCTTGATGTCGCCGCTCAGGTAGGTGATCGAGAAGCCCGGATAGGTCGGCGCCACCGCGCCGGAGTCGTTGTAGATCGAGCTGGCCGTCAGCTTGCCGGACGCCCCCAGCGACTGCCAGTCGACGCCGAACTGGAAGTCGTTGCTGAGCGTCACCTCCAGGATCGAGGCCTCGATCATCACCTGGTTGGCCGGACGGTCGATCTCGGCCAGGATCTTCTGGATCTGCAGCCAACGCGACTGCGAGGCGAAGATCAGCAGGGCGTTGGCGTCCTTGTTGACGCTGATGCGCACGCCGTCCTCGCCGTCGGAGCCCGAGCTCCTGATCGACGAGGTCGAGGACGGGGCGACCGCTCCCGACGCGCCGCTCCCGCTCGAGGAGCCGTTCGAGGACGAGGCGCTCGACGTCGCCTGCTGCTGGCCGCCGGCGACGCCGGCTTCGGCGCCCATGGCGCTGGCCAGGGTCGCGCCCAGGGTCTCGGCCGAGGCCGCGCGCGGCCGGTAGACCCACAGGCTGGAGCCGGCGTCGGGGGCCACGACGTCGAGACGCCGCACCCAGGCGCCGACCTCGTCGAGGGCCTGGGACGTGCGGGCCAGCACCACCAGGCCGTTGAGCCGCTTCAGCGGCACCACGGTAACGGCGGTCATGCCGCCGGCCTGGAGCAGGCGCTCCAATTCGCCGGCCGCGGTCGAGGCCGAGACCTGGCGCAGGTCGAACCAGCGGATGCGCGATCCCTCGAAGGCGCTACGGTCGAAGACCTTGATCGTCTCCAGCGCCGCGTCGAGCTCTGAGCCGACGCCGCCGAGGATGATCAGGCCCTGCTTGTCGTTGACGTAGAGCACGGTGTCGGCGCCGCTCATCGCCGCCAGCGCCTTGGCCACCTCGCTCGGCGCGACGAAGGAGATCGGCACGGCCAGCACGTCGTAGCCGGCCCGCCCACGCGAACCGTCGCCCACTGTCCGGAGCCCCGCCCCGCCCTTTGCCTTCGACCGCGGGGTGACGCGGACGCTGTCGCCCTCGCGCACCATGACCACGTCGCTGGCGGCCAGGGCCGCCTCGAGCGCCTCGTAAAGCTGGGCGCGGGTCAGGCGCTGGTCGATGCGGAACGACATCTTGCCGGTGACGCCGGGATCGACGGTGTAGGTCACCTTCAGGGTCGAGCCGAGGATCTCCTCGACGACCTGGGCGATGTCGGCGTCACGGAAGGCGAAGGCGTAGGTTTCCGCCCGCCCCTGCGCCCAGGCCTGGCCCGGCGCGACCATGCCGACGCCCGCCGGCGCCAGCGCCAGCCAGATCGCCGCGGCGCCATACTTCAAACGATTCAAACCACGCCCCACGCCCAGATACCCCGTCATAGTCCACTGCCGGCCGGCGCGCTGGCCGGCGGCGGCGGACCGCGCCCGGCCGGCGGCGCGGGCTCCTGCCCCGCCATGCTGCCCGCCATACTGATCGTCGTCGCCGCGCCGCCGGCGGTTCCGGTCGCGCCGCTGGTGGCCTCGCCCAGCCGCACGTCGCGCGGGCCGTTCACCGTGTCGATGGTGATCGCGCCGCCAAGCACCGACTCCAGGGTGACGCCATCGCGCGTTTCGCCCGGGGTCATCCAGACCGCGACCCCGCCGCCGATCGACACCAGAGCGGCGGTGCGGCGGGCGCTGCGCGAGACGCCCAGCAGCCGCACCTGCGGCTCCGCCGGCACGACGGAGTCGAACAGCGACGGCGCGCCGGCCCAGTCGCCGGCGACGACTAAGGCGGGCTTGCGCCCGCGGCCGATGCGCGGCTGGGCCGCCTCGACGGCGGCGATGCGCTCGTCGGCCATCTGGGGACCGCCGGCGGCCGCCCAGGCGGCGACGCCGAGCGCCAGCCCGACCGGTGCGGCGGCGAGGATCAGCGTGAGGCGGCGGTCCAGCAATAGAAGCGTCCCTTGAGAGCGATGCGGACGGCGGCGGCGTCCTCCGCGTGCAGATCGACGGCGTCGGCGTAGGCCAGGGCCGGGCCGCGCTGAAGGGCGTCCACCAGCCCCACCGCGGCGGCGTAGGGGCCGCGCGCGGCGATCTCAAAACCGGCGGGCGACAGCGGATCGCCGAACGCGGGCTGGCTGGCCGCGACCTCGACGCGGACCTCGCTCAGCCCGGCGGCGGCGGCCAGGCCGTTCAGACGGGCGCGCAATGCGGCCAGGTCGGCGGCGCCCGTCGAGGGGCAAACCGCCTCGGCCGCGTAGACCACGCTTCCGCTTCGCCCGGCCAGCAGGCCCTGGGTGCGCTGCTGCACGGCGTCGACGGCGGCCAGCCGCGCGTCGAGATCGGCCGGCTGGGCCAGGCTGGCCAGGCCCCAGGCGGCGACCAGCGCCAGGCTGGCGGCGACGACGAAGCCGCCGAACATCAGCACCGGTCCGGGGACGGCGAGGCGCGGGCTCATGGCCGGACCTCCGCGGCGGTGGGGGCGGCGGACGAGCTGGCGCCCACGCCCCAGAGCCAGACCCCGCGCCGCACGGGCGCGCCGGAGCGCTCCACCGGCCGGTCGGAGACGACGAAGGGCGAATCCTTGCCGCGGCTTTCCACGGCGGTCAGGCCCGGCTCCCAATGCCAGGCCAGGATGCGGGCCTCGGGTCGCTTGCCGCGGGCGCTCCAGGCCAGTTCGGACAGCGGCGCCTCGAAGCCCGGCCCGCGGTCGCGATCCTCGATCGCAGCCGACAGCTGGCGCTGACGGCGCAAAACCTGGGCGCGCCTCAGGTCGGCGGCGGCGCGCGTCTCCAAGGCCGAAAGGCGCTGCTCGGCTTCTTCGCCGGCGTGCCGGGCGGCGGCGGCGGCGAGGATCGCACCGAACACCAGAAGCCCCGCGCCCAGGCCGACCCCGACCAGCAGGCGCAGGCGGCGACGCTGCTGCTCGGCGGAGACGAACACCACCTTGTGACGCTCGCCGCTCAGCAGGACCTCGGCCTCCAGTCGTTCGCCGACCTCGGCGCGGCGGACGTAGAAGGCGGCGAAGCGGGTGGGACGGCCGGCGCGCCAGGCTTCCAGTCGCCGCACCTGGTGGGCGACCTCGCCGAACGGCAGCGGCGCGGCGTGGCGCGCCTCCAGGCCCGCGGCGCGGACCTGCTCCCAGGGCCAGCCGGGCGGCGCCGTGATCGAGCGCGCGAAGACCCGGGCCTCGGCGACCTCGGGCTCGGGAGCCGCGTCGACAGCCTCGGCCTCGATGAGCTGGAGATTGGCGGGGGTGATCAAGACGCGTTCCTGCAATGGCCGGACACCCCGTCGAACTGGCACGCGCCCGGCTGACGCGACCAGATTCGCCCCACGGCCAGGGGACGCCCTCCCCGCCCCGCGTCGACCACCGCCACGGCCAGCAACGGCCGGCGCGGGGTGGGCGCGGCCGGCGGCCAGGCGTCGTGGACGCCGGCCGCGTCGACGAAGCGCAGCACCGGCCGGACGGCGCCGAACACGACGCTGCGGCGCACGCCGCGCGCATCGACCATCGACAGGACCCCGCCGTCCGCGTCGCTCGTCAGCGCCAGGCCGCAGACGGCGTCGCCGCCGCAGGGCAGGCTGGCGGCGCCGGCCGAGCCTTCGGCGGGCCCGGCGTCCGACCAGGCCGGGCCGACCTGGGCCATCTGCCGGTCGAGCGCCTGCTGCAGGCGCCCCTGGCGGGCCTGCGCCTGGACGCCGGCGGCCGCGCCGGCCTGCAGCCGCCCGATGACGTGCACCGCCTGGGAAAGGCCGCCGATCGCCAGCCCGATCATGACGATCGCCGCCAGCGCCTCGGCCAGGGTGTAGCCGTCCTCGCGCATCAGGCCGCCTCCGGACAGGGGCGCTCGGTGGAAAGCTCATAGCGGCGACGGCTCTTTTCGCCGCGCAGCCGGACGACGACGCGGCACAGCCGCGGGCGCAGGGTCTGGCCGGTAATCGCAGACACCTCGCGCGACCACGCCAGGCGGTCGCTGCGGCCGGAGGCCTGGTCGATACGGGCCGGCGCGGTCTCGGCCAGATAGCGCAGCAGGGCCTGGGCGGCGGCGATCTCGGCGGCCGTCTCGGCGGCGCGGCGGGCTGCCTGGGCCGCGGTCAGCACGAGCGCCAGACACATGGACAGCACGACCAGCGCGACCAACGCGTCGACCGCGGCGAACCCGTCAACGCCGCGCGGGTCGCGATGAAAAGCGCCGATGATGATGACAAAATCGGTGCGCGTCGCCCCAGACACGCCCCGCCCCTCGTACAAGAACTTTCGAACGTCGAATCTATCATATAAGCCCGGTGCGCAACCAGTGGTTACTCGCCTTGATCTTCAACCGCACCGCTCGCTCCGCGCGAAATCTTACCCGACGCGACACCTTGGCGCTCATGACGTCGGTCGGTCTGCACGCGTTCCTGCTGTTAGCGATCTTCGGTCTACCAGGCGGCGAGCCGGCCACGCCCGGTGGCGGCGAGGCAGAAGGCCCGGTCGAGCCCTACGTGGCGGTGGAGCTTTCCGGCCGCGCAGGCGCGCAGCAGCCGGACCCGTCGCAGACCCAGTCCACCCAGATCGCCCAGTTGCTGGCCAAGCTGCGCCAGGCCGATCCCGCAATCGCCATCCCCGTGCCCCAGGACCAGCCGCGCGCCAGCGCCCGCAGCCTGCTCGAGGCGGTGGAGGCCGCGCGCACCGAACGCAGCCGCGGTGACGCCGACGGCGTCGGCCAGGGCAAGGGACAGCGCGACGACGGCGGACAGGGCGCAGGACGGGACCGTGAGGGCCAGACGGCCAAGCCCTCGGCCGGACCGCGGTCGTCGGCCCCGACCAACGGCAAGGGCGCCGGCGCGGGCGGCCTCTTCGGCTTCGTCGAGCCCTGCTGGAAGAAGCTGCCCGGACGCTCGGGCGTGGCGGTGAAGCTGGAGGTCACCCTCGACGGCCGCGGCCTGATCGCCAGCCCGCCGAGGATTCTGCGCCCCGACAACGCCCCGCCGAGCGACGCCCGCCTGATCGCCGAGGCCCGCGCCATTGCCGCCCTCAGCGGCTGCCTGCCCTACACCGGCGGCGGCGGCTTCGCCGGCCACCCGCAGGCGGTCGATTTCCCGGCGAGGTGAGGAGGCGGAAATTTCAGGCTCCCGAGGCACCTGAAGCCCCATCCTTCAAATTTGGATGGCCTCGCCGTCAGGAACAAAAAATCCGTCTTCAACGATCTGAACGACGCAACATCCGTATCAGGGTTAACCGCTCTAATCACCGATTGGCGCGCTCCCGCGGCGATCACTGAGCCCTGATAGTCGGCGTGCAGTTCTAGGATCGCCGACACAGACGCCCTCTCAACACACTACCATTCGTCAAAGCCATAGCTGGGGGAATAGCGCCGCAGCAACGTGCCTGGGTCGCCGTAATCGGCCCATCAGCTTCTCGCGGCAGATCACCTACCCAACTCAGCGGCTGTCGCTCTCAGAGATCTGACCGCCCTTGAATGTCGATCAAGCCCTGGATCGTGGCCTGGACCACCGGATAGTCGGCGGTGGTCCTTCGTCCCTTGTGATTTTGCCAGGGTGCGATGTCGCTAAACCGAGGCCACCGCCTCTGCGAGCCGGTTGGCATCGTCCTCTAGCAGGTATTTTCCAGATAAAGCACGGATCGCATCCGCTGCCCCGGCCTTGAGGATTTCTCTCCGGCGACGGTTGTCGCTTTGCAGGAAATCGTCATGGCTAATGTTCCAGGTCGACCATAATTCTCGGCTCAGCCGTTTCAAAGTAGTGGAGTTGGGTATAGCGCCCCTCGCAGGATTGATCGCGATGAAGCTGATAACAATGTTGGCGGCTCCCTTTCGGCGCTTGATGAAAGCGTCGAAATCTTGGACGACACTTTCCAGTTCCTCTACGGCGGTCAGAGCTTCTCGTGGTATTTCGGGCCCAAAGCCGGTCACAAAGCACAGCATATTTCTTCCCTAACAAACGACGCTCAATGGCGGCAGGGCTCCCCCGTGCGCGGCCGCATAACCCATGCAGGATCCCAATTCTGCGGCACGCGCTTCCATCCGTGAGGGAAATTGATCAAGCGGCACCATCCGAATACCAGCGTAGAAGTAGAGCCAGCGAGGGTATCGTCGCACAGGATCTACCGCCGAAGTGATACCATATTTCAGTAACCTTCCAGTCTTGATGCTTTCCAGCTGATAGAGCCAGGTGGGGCGCGGTGAAGACAGGGCGTTGGCGTGCGCCTTGGCCTTAACGATAATTTCCTCGACGACGTTTTCCGCCGCAGCGCCGGCATCATTGATGGCTGGCTGAGCATTGCTGATCGCCACGCCCGTCGCCGCCCCCAAGCCAGCGGCGGCGGGCACGATCGCCGGATTGGCGACAGCACAAGCGCCCATAGTCCCCGCATCGCAAGCCACGGAGATCGCCACGCCGACTGTTGCGCCGACCGCTGCTCCTGCCGTTGCCGCCTGGGTTGCCTGATCGACTTCGTCCGTGTCGCTCAACAGACCGGTCGGATCGGTGCTATTGAGAGGATCTCCGCCGACATAGGCGTAGAGGTTAAGGTCATCCTTGTCCCCGATGGGGTCGGTTTGGAGAAACCAGCCCCGCGCCGGATCATAGGCCCGAGCCTTGTAGTGATAGAGCTTCAAGTCCGGCAGGGCGATCTGGCCGGTGTAGCGGAAGCGGCTACCCGCCCCCCAGTTGTCGCCCGGCTCGCCGTAAGGTCCGTAGGTGTAGACCGTGGCCAAACCACCGGTCGAAGACGCGATCACCGAGCCCTGGCGGTCGGCGTGCAGGCTGCGCGGATCGGAGAAGCCCGCGCCCTCCCACCACAGAACCGCCTCATCGACACCGTAGCTGGGCACATAGCGGCGCAGCAGGGTTCCAAGATCGTCATACTCGGCCACCAGCTTGTCGCCGGCGTAGAGGAACCGGGTGGCCGTCCCGTTGACTATGGTTCTGGCAAGACGACCCAGAGGGTCATATTCCAGCGTCGCGCTGGCCGTCCCGCTCATCGACGTCAGACGGTTCTCGCCGTCGTAGAAGAAGGTGCGGCCGCTGTCCTTGGTCAGGTTCTGCTTGGCGTCGTAGCCGCCGGCCGCGACGATGGCCGCGTCGCGATTGAGGCCATCGGCCGTGGCGGCGAGACTGGCGCTGGTCGCTCCCCAGACATAGGCGCTGTTGGAGACCGTCTGGCTCACGGTCTGGCCAGCAGGATTGTAGCCGAAGCCGAAGCTTACGTCCTGGCCGGTCCCCGGCAGGTCGTGGGCCAGGCTGGTCAGGCGATTGCCCGCATCGAAACCCCAACTTGTCGCCCCCCCGTTCCAGAACGCCGCCGAGGTGCGCCGTCCCAGATCATCGAAGCCGTAGGTCAGGAACGGGCTGTTGGTCGTCAGCGCCACCGATTTCAGCCGACTGGCCGCATCGACCGTGTTGACGATGTAGTAGCCGTCCGGCCAGGTCAGCTGCGTCTGGTTGTTCGCCTTGTCGTAGCCGTAGATCAGGGTCCGGCCGAAGGTGGACTCGGTCCTTTGCCGTCCTGCCGTGTCGTAGCTGTAGGCCACCCCCTGGCCAGTGGCGTAGAAGTGGGCCGAGGTCGGTCGCCCGGCCAGGTCAAAGACATAGTTGACCGTCGAAAAGCCGGGCCCCTCCTTGGCCACCAGCCGGTTCAGCGCGTCGTAGCCGTAGCCCGTTACCGTGCCGTCGCGCCGCCGCCATCCCACGCGGTTGCCGTTGGCGTCGTAACCGTACTCCTCGTAGTCGGTGGTGCTGGTCGCGCCGATGCAGGGATTGGCCGACACCGCGCACCGGGTGCTCGACGGGAAGTATTGCCGCGCCAGGCGGTCGAACCCGTCATAGGTCAGAGTCGTCTTGTTGCCGTTGGCGTCGGTGATCGTCTGTTGCTTGCCATTGGTCGTATAGGTGTAGGTCGCGTAGGTGCGCTGAGCGCTCGTTCCCCCGGCCTGCAAGGTCTGCAGGGTCTGGCCTGCAAGATCGTAGACCGTTTTGGTCACACGGTCGGGCCCCTGCGCGCCTTCGGCCTGCAAAGCGCAGGCGTCGGGGCGATCGCTGGCGTTGTAGAGATCGGTGAAGATCCCGCTGTTCATCCGCACGGCCGTGCAGACGGCCTGATTGACGCCGTCGTAGCTGGTCTGGGTCAGGGTCGCCGCGCTGGTGCCCGGATAGGCATAGACCTGGGTCTTGTTGCCGTTTGCGTCATAGCGCGTCAGCGTCGACTGGCTGATCACGAAGTTTGTGTAGCTGACCACGCCGGCGCTGAGCGCAACCGAGTCCACCGTGCCGACATCAAGGCGCACCACGCGCCCCGTGGCGTCGTAGGTCGTCAGCTCGGCTCGCCGCTTGAGCGCCCCCGAAGACCCGTCCGGATCCGGCCCGATCTTCATCGTCGGCCGCCGCATGGCGTCGTACTGGGTGTAGGTCGTATAGTCGGCCGCCGTGTAGCTCTGCGCTCGCGTGGAACCAGCGCCGAACAAGCCGACCAGAGCGACCGCGGCGACCATTCCCGTCGCCCAGGACTTCATGCTCATCTTAGCGTTTCCCGTCAGCCAGCTCACGGACACACCCCCGCACGCGGATCGGTTTCGCCGACCACGTTGCCGGTCGCATCGAAGCTCTTGCAGCTAGTCGCTGCGACGCCGGTCGGGTCGAGCGTCGAACTGGTCGGATTGCCCAGGGCGTCATAGGCGGTCGTCGTCACCACGCCGGTCGGGTCGGTGGCCTTGGTCTGCAACCCGTAGGCGTTATATTCGAAGGCCCACGCCGGGCGGACGCCGTTCACCGCCGGCTGGGTCGCCGTCGCGATTTCGCCGACGCCATTGCCCGATGCGACATAGGTGAAGTCTGTCTGATTGCCGCGAGCATCCTTCACCCACAGCAGCTTGTTCCAGGTAGCGTCGTAGGCGGCGGTGACGCTGATGGCGGCGAGGCTCGAGCCGGACTTGGCCGTCTTGTCGAGCTGGATGACGTTGTCGCTGCCGTCGTACTTGAACTGGTCGGCGTCGCCTTCCGGATAGGTTCGCGACGCGACGCGGCCAAGGCCGTCGTAGGTGCTCTTCACCGTCCGCCCGAGCTCGTCGACGTTACGGACGGACCTGCCGTGCTGATCGTAATAGACCACGTAGCCGCCGCCGAGCGGGTTCACGCGCTCGCCTCGCCCGCCCTCGCCGATGTAGAAGGTATGACTCTGGCCGGTCTGGTAGCCGACGCCGTCCTGCGCCGTCATGACCCGGCCCAGGCTGTCATAGGTGTAGGACGTACTGGGAACCGCGCTTCCCGGCTCGTAGGTGCGGACGATCTGCTTGTACGGGATGGGCCGCGTCGTGGCCGAACGGGCGACGACCGGCGCATATTCCACTCGCCACCAGCCGCCGTTCGCGTCCTTCCAGGCGTCGCCGGTCGAGTCGAACGTATAGTCGGTCGTGGCGATCAGCGATCGGCCCAGGCTCGTCTTGCGCGTGCTGTAGTCGATATAGACGCCCGACGGCCAGGTGCGGCGAACGACCGAGAAGCCGTAGGCGTTGGCGCACTCCATCTCGGCGTCGTAATTGACCTTCCAGGGCGACATCGTCACCGTCTCCCCGTCCGCGTGCCGCAGGGAGAAGCTCATGCTCATCTCGTCCCAGCGCCGCGAGGTCGAGATCGTCTTGCGGATGGTCCCTGGCCATTCGGAATGGCAGACGTCCCGCACCTTGGCCCGCGCGCCCGCCTGGGTCAGCACGCCCGGCGATCCCACCGGCGCGCGCCAGGTTCCATCGGCGAGCTTCACGTACTGCGCGCCCTTGAACCCGTAGGTGAGTGTCGCGACGTTGCCGATGAACTGCCGGCGCCACCAGTCGGCGGCGAGGGTCGCATAGACGTCGCGCGAAAGATCGCTCAGCCCGCTCTGGGCGAAGATGTCCTGCTGGACGGCGAAGACCACCAGCGATTGGGCGGCGGCTTCCGGCCGAGTCTGGCCCATGGCCTCGAGACCGGACGCGGAGACCGTGAACCACGGCGTCTCATCGTTGGTCCAGCTGTTCTGCGGCGGCCCGCCGCAATAGCCGAAGAAGCAGGCCGTCGGCCCGGCCTTGTAGGTCTTGCGATTCTGGACCGCGAAAGGCGCCTCGCCATTGCCTGTCGAGGCCAGGACCGGCGTGGAATAGGTCATGACGCCCGTCTTCAGGTCGACGCCCAGGGCAGAGCTTCGATCTACGAGCCTGTCCTTCAGGCGATCGGCGGCGCGACCGGGATCGAAGACGCCGGCAAGCTCGGGCTCGTTGCCGCCGCCGCCCTTCGACATGCCGTCGTAGCCGGTGATGACGTGCGCTACCTGCAGGACCTGACCGTCGGCGTCGCGCCTGGTCGCCACGAAGGCGCCGCCGCGCTGGCGGGTCGGATCATAGTTCGAAGTGCACCACTTCGAATTGAAGAGCCACAGGATCACACAATTCTGCTCTCCCGAGATCGGACCGAACCGGGCGCCCGGACCGAGCATCGCCTCGCCGGGCGCGGTGATCGAGAAGCCGGCGTCGACGAAAAGCTGAAGGTCGTAGTTAAGCTCGGTCTTCAGGTTGGTGCTCAGTGAGAAATTGAACGGCGGGCTCGACGAGCAACCGTCGGCGGCTCCTTCGTAAACGATCGCCGAGCTGATGCGGCCGGCCTGGGTCGAGCCGGAGAAATCGTAGAAGCGTCGCTGTCCAGCGGCGCACGGATCCTCGTCGTCGGGCGTGTTGGCCCAGGCGAAGCGGGTCGCCGTCGACGAGGTGTCGGGCATGCCTTCGACCTGCTCCAGCATGCTGCCTTCGAGCGCCGCCGCGCTGGCCGCCACCGAACGCGAGAGCGCGGGAACGCGGCTCTGGTCCGAGCCCGCGCCGCTCACCGCAAGGGTCGTGTCGATGTTGATCGAGGTGAACTGGTCGGCGACCTGGAAGTCGTAAGGGAGACTGGAATTTTCCGGATGGTTCTGGATGACCGCCAGACCATGACGCCAAGCCACGAGACCCAGGCTATGCTGGTGGTCGATGCGCGCATCGCCAACCGCGCCCTGCAAGGCGAACATGCGAGTGGCCTGCGCCAGCCAGGACGCTGCGACGGCGTGCCTCTGCTCCACCTGCAGCGGCTGGTCGCCCTGATAGCATACGTAGGACGGTTCGCACTCGTTTGGAGGAGGAGCCACCCAACTCGGAAGCGTGCGTTTGTCCTCAGCCTCCCCGCTCCACTTGGTCGCCAGGGCGGAAGAGACGTTGCCAAAACCGGCGACGATGGTCAGCGGCACCGTGAACTGGGCGTTCTTGGTGACGCTCTGGTCCCCGAACGTCCCGCTCGAGGCGGCGTAGGGGTGGTTGATGGCCAGGGTCACGTAGCCTGACGGCCGCGAACCGCAGGCGCCCTGCTTCGTGGTGTCCTTGTCCTCGGTGTAGGTCTGCAGCGCGACGTCGTCGACGACCAGCGACACCGTCTGATGACAATAGTCCGTCGGGATCTTGACGCTGGTGGAGTCGAAGTTGGTGTTGAGCCCGAAACGGCGACCATAGAATTCGTCGGTGTAAAGCACCCGGTCGAGCAGCGTCACCGGCACGGTGGCCGCCTGGGTCACAGTGACCTGCAGGGTCGTGCGGTACTGGTCGGGGATGTCGCCCGTGATCGTCTCGGCCGAGCCGGTGGCATAGCCGGCCGGGGTCGCGTTGCGCCAGCCGCCGGTCGGCGCGTACTCTTGGACGATCTGCGGCAGGCCGACGACGTCGTCTAGGTCGCGCCCCGCCGCCTGGGCCGTCAGGACGGCCTGCAGCTGGGTGCTGCGCGCCTGGAGATAGGTCTCCAGGCCGCTGGAGTTGATGCTCTTGATGTAGGCCGCGCCGGAAGAGGTGTCCGAGCCGGACGACACCGTCGAGCCGGCCGTGCTGGCCGCCGCCCCGGTGGTGAAGCCCATGTCGGTCTTCACGTCGCGAAGATTGGTGGCGGCGCGGGCCTTGAAGCTGGGATCGAAGGCGTACCAGGCGCCGCCGATCTGGACCTCGGACCAGACGTGCAGCAGCGTGACCGACGAGATCGCGCCGCTGGTCGTGCAGCTGGCGTCGGTGGTTCCGTTGACGCTGGCGGGAACGCCGCCGCCCGCGAGCAGCTTGCAGGCCGCCTTGGCATCGCTGATCCCAGCCCAGGACGCGAAGGCCTCGCCCGTCATGGTCACGGGACCGATACGGTAGCGGGCGGTGTAGCCGGCCTGGCGCACCAGCTCGACGAACAGCAGGTTCTGGTCGAAGGGCGTGCCCGAACGGTCGATCATCGCCCCCAGCGCGCCCTTGCGGACCCCGAAGGCGAACTCGGTGGTGATCTGGTTGTGGACATATTCGTAGATGTTGTCGGGGCTGCCGCGCAGCGCCCGCGCCCCCTCGACGATCTCGGGCGGCCTGCCTTCGAAGCCGCTGACGCCAACATAGGACGAAGAGTGGGTCGTAGCCGTCCCGTAATAGGCCTGGGCCTGGCTGGGCGAAATCGCCTGGGCCTGAAGGAAGCTCATCGCGGGAAGCGTTTCACCACAGGCGCCGGTGGCCCACAGCAGCGCGAACGCGCCCGCCGACGCCAGTCGTGCAGATTTCTTCAAGCGACAATCCCCCGATCACAGATTGGGTGAGACAAATTGGGAAGAGCGGCGGGACGAGCCATGATCTCGTCCCGCCAATGGCGGTCGCCGGTTAGCGGCGCAGCGATCACTGAACGATGCCGTTGACGGTGCCTTCGACGTCCACCCAGGCGGTGGCGGTGTGGCCGTTGCCGTCGGAGATCGTGTAGCTGAACTCGTTCGAGCCAGCGACGACCTTGCTCAGGGTGACCGTCGTCGAGGTGAAGGTGACCTTCGCGCCCGTAGACGGTTGAGTGACGGCAGTAATGGTCAATGTGTCGCCGTCCGCGTCGGTGTCGTTGGCCAGTACGGCCAGCGTCTTGGCGGTCGAGGTCTTCTCGATCTCGTAATAATCGCTGTTGGCCACCGGTGCAGCGTTGGCGTTCACTGTGACACTGACGGTCGCCGCCGCGCTCGTGCCCCCAGGCCCGGTGGCGGTGTAGGTGAAGCTGTCGGCGCCGACATAGCCGGTGGTCGGCGTGTAGGTCGCCGTCGTGCCGCTGATCGAGACCGTGCCGTGGCTCGGGGTCGAGGCCGCCAGGCTGGTGTAGACGCCGCTGGGCGACAGGGTGATGGCCTTGGCCTTGTTATAGGCCGTCGTGGCCGAGACGGCGGCCACGGTGGGCGCGGCCGGGACATTCACCGTCAGGCTCGCCGTCGCCGCCGAGCTCGTGCCGCCCGGGCCGGTGGCCGTATAGGTGAAGCTGTCGGACCCGTAGTAGCCGCTGGTCGGCGTGTAGGTCGCCGTCGTCCCGCTGATCGACACAGCGCCGTAAGCCGGCGACGAAGCCGCCGCCAGGCTCGTATAGACGCCGCTCGGCGACAGGCTGAACGAGATGGCGGTGTTGTAGGCGGTCGTGGCCGAGACGGCCGACACGGTCGGCGCGGCCGGGGTGGCGACGGTCAGGCTGACGGTCGCCGCCGAGCTCGTGCCGCCGGGGCCGGTGGCGGTGTAGGTGAAGCTGTCGGAGCCGTAGTAGCCGCTGGTCGGCGTATAGGTCGCCGTCGTCCCGCTGATCGACACCGAGCCGTGAGCCGGCGACGAGGCCGTCGCCAGGCTGGTGTAGACGCCGCTTGGCGACAGGCCGAACGAGGTCGCGGTGTTGTAGGCCGTCGAGACCGAGACCGCCGAGACGGTCGGCGCGGCCGGGGTGGTGACGGTCAGGCTGACGGTCGCGGCCGAGCTCGTACCGCCCGGACCGGTGGCCGTATAGGTGAAGCTGTCGGACCCGTAGTAGCCGCTGGTCGGCGTGTAGGTCGCCGTCGTCCCGCTGATCGACACCGTACCGTGGGCCGGGGTCGAGGCCGCCAGGCTGGTGTAGACGCCGCTCGGGGCCAGGGTGATGGCCTTGGCGGTATTGTAGGCGGTCGAGGCCGAGACGGCCGAGACGGTCGGCGCGGCTGGCGTGGCCACGGCGATGCTGACGGTCGCGGCCGAGCTCGTGCCGCCGGGACCGGTGGCCGTGTAGGTGAAGCTGTCGGAGCCGTAGTAGCCGCTGGTCGGCGTGTAGGTCGCCGTCGTGCCGCTGATCGAAACTGAGCCGTGAGCCGGCGACGAGGCCGCCGACAGGCTGGTGTAGACGCCGCTCGGCGCCAGGGTGATCGCAGCGGCGGTGTTGTAGGCCGTCGAGGCCGAGACCGCCGAGACGGTCGGCGCGGCCGGGGTGGCGACGGTGATGCTGACGGTCGCCGCCGCGCTCGTGCCGCCCGGACCGGTGGCCGTGTAGGTGAAGCTGTCGGACCCGTAGTATCCGCTGGTCGGGCTATAGGTCGCCGTCGTTCCCGAGATCGACACCGCGCCATGGCCCGGGCTCGTGGCCGCCGCCAGGCTGGTGTAGACGCCGCTGGGCGACAGGGTGATGGCCTTGGCCGTGTTGTAGGCGGTCGAGGTCGAGACGGCCGCCACGGTCGGCGCCGCCGGCGTCGCCACGGTGACGCTCACGGTGGCGCTCGCCGTCCCGCCTTTGCCGTCCGAGATCGTGTAGGTGAAGCTGTCGGAGCCGTAATAGCCGCTGGTCGGCGTGTAGGTCAGCGACGCGCCGCTGTTGATCACCACCGAGCCGTGGCCGGCCGAACCGACCGCGGTGATGGTCAGGCCGTCGCCGTCGGTGTCGGCGTCGTTGCTGCGCGGGTCGAAGGTCAGGGAGCCGTTGTAGGCGACGCTGACGCTGTCGGCGGCCGCCGTCGGCGTCCGGTTGGCCCGCACCGACGATTGCTGCGTCCGGTTGCCCGCCGCGTCATAGGCGTAGGTCACCGTGTCGCCCGTCGAATAGGTGACCCCGACGACCCGCCCCAGGGCGTCGTAATTGTACGAGACGCTTTGCTGCGACCAACCAACGGCCGGCGCGCCTAAGATCAAACCAGCGCACAACAGGCGCCAGCCCTTCCCCCGAAAGGCCATATTCTCAATGCCCCAGACGCGTCCCAAAGCACGCATGCAACTTTAGGGCAGGGATACTATCAGTCGCCACGCGAGAACAACGCGAGATTAAGTAGTTTTTTGTAGCTATATAGAAACGAATAGATATAAATTGGAGCCGCTTTGAGCGCGCTCGACGAGCCTCAATATTATCCTGAGCCTCTCAATTATCATGGGCTACTAAGCGCATGCCTATGCGCGCCAAGCCATGAGACTGCTATCCATGCCGTTGACGCAATTGAACTCGCACAGTCGAGAATGGCACCCTTAAAGTCTACATTTGGATCAGGCACGTGCGCGGGCGCCTCACTGACTTTTCCTCTCGCGCGCACTTGGCAACCGCCTCTCGGTTCTTAGCAATGATCGCCGCCCCATCGCGACCGTCCCTCCATCGCCCAGCGTCGGCGATCTGTAGCAACCGCTCGCCCGCCGACCACAGATCCCGCCGCAACACATGAGCCGCCATCTTCTCCGGCCAGGCCCACCGCTGCGGCGCCGCCCGCGCCACGACACCAGGCAGCAAGACGCCGAGAACGGCCCCGACCAGCAGCCCAGCCAACGCTGCCTGCACCAGTCGCCAGTTCTGGACGCTCGCCAATCGCGCTCGATCGATCCACGTGTCGAGCTCAACCGTCGCTCGACCCAGCCCGTCCTGCGCCTGCTGGAGCACGGCCCGCTCCTGCCGCCGCGCCTCATCGCCCGCCGCCGCGATCTGCCGCGCCACCTCCGCTGGACTGAGCGCCAAGGCCGGACTGGTCAGCACCTTCCCCAGCCGCCCGACCGCCACCGAGACGCCCTTGGAAATCTCGCCCAGCGTCTCACTGTAGTCGGGCGCCGCCGCCCGCTCGGCCGCCAGCCCGGCCACGGCGACATTCAGCAACGCCACCTCCCGCCGCAGCGCCTCGAACGCCGCCACCGCCGGATCGACCGGCGCCTCTAATCCGATTTCCTGCTCCATCATCGTCTCCTAGATGCCAAGCCCGCGCCCTCGGCCAATGCCGAGGTATTCGATCAGCCCCTGGCCGACGCTGCGCCCCATTTCCGGCGGCAGACCAAGCTCGGCCCGCCGGCCGCGCAGCAGCGACTCCATCTGCGGATCGCGTTGCAGGCTCTTGGCCATGGCGCCCAAGCGCTCCTTGACCTGGCCGGCGCCGGTCATGTCGCCGGCGCGATGCAGGGTCGAGCGCTGCCGCTCCAAGCCCTGCCAGCGCTCCACGAACCGATCGGCGCGCAAACGTGGATCGGCGCGGACCTCGGCCTCCAGCTGCAGAACTCGGATCGCCCGCTGCGTTCGCCCCGCCACCGTCTCGCCGGCCAGAGCCGGATCGCGGACATAGGCCCGCTCCAGATCCTTCACGGCATGCGGACCGATCTTGCCCAGCGCCTGGCGCGCCTCGTCCAGCGCACGACGCTGATGGGCAAGGGCCGGCAGACCGCGCTCGTCCATCCGCATGACGCCGGCCGCGGCGCGCGCATGACGCTCGATTGCGCGATGCTGGTCGAGCTGGCCCGCGTCGCGCATCGGCGCCGCCGGCTGTCGCGCTGGACTGATCGGTTTGAACCCGTCGAACATCCCGCGCTCGCGCTGTGGCGGTTCCTTCGGCCGCATCGACGCCGGCACATGGATGTCGCGCCGCTCCGCAAAATCGCTGGCCATGTCCCTGGCCCGCTCGCGCGAGAGGACACGGGTCAGCTTGCCGAGATCCTCGAACTCGTCTCGGCCGTAGTGGATCTGCACGCTGTCGCGGTGACGCGAGAGGGCGACATAGGCGCCGTGGCGATCCAGACCGGGCGTCGCCAGGACATGGGCGCGATGAACCGTGACGCCCTGGCTCTTGTGGATGGTGGCCGCATAGCCGTGATCGACCTGGGCGTAGTCCTTCAGGTCGAAGACGACCGACCGACCAGCATCAAGCCGCACCGTCATCTGCATGGGCGACACCTGCTCGATCTGCCCGAGCATGCCATTCTTCACCCCCAGCCCGCGATCGTTCTTCAGGAACATCAGCCGGTCACCAGTCGCGAACGACCGCTCGCCACGCTCGGTTTTGACCGTCACATCCTCGCCCAAGGCGCCGGCTTGGCGTAGCCGCTCGCGGGCGGTCAGGTTGAGGTCACGCACCTCGTCATTGGTGTGGGTGAGGATGATCCGGCTCTTGCCCGGCTCAGCCACGCGGTCACGGTCCCAGCGCTCAACCAGATCCTCGCGCGCCTGGTCGCGGGTCCCCGCCGCATGCACCATCCCGCGCGCTCCATAGGCCGCCAGCGCCTCGCCCGTGCGGCCCGTGGCCAGATGCCGGGTAGCGTCGCGCTGCCAGTCCTCGTGCTGCCGGCGAACCTGGGTGATCTCAACGTGGGAATGACGCTCGGCGATCGAGCGGAAGGCCGCGCCCGCCTCGATGGCCTGCAGTTGCTCGGGATCGCCGACCAACACCACCTTGGCCCCGGCCTTTTGCGCTGCCGACAGCAGCCGCTCCATCTGCCGCGAGCCGATCATGCCGGCCTCGTCGATCACCAGCACATCGCGGGCGTCGAGGAGCTCCCGCTCCTGCTTCCACTGGTGCTCAAGACTGGCGATGGTGCGCGAGGCGATGCCCGATCCGCCCTCCAGGTTCTCGGCGGCTATACCGGATAGGGCCAGGCCCTGGACGCGATAGCCGGCGTCCTCCCAGGCCTCGCGCGCAACGCCAAGCAGCGCCGACTTGCCTGTGCCGGCGTAGCCGACGATGACGCCCAGATCCCGGCCCTCGGTGACGTGCTCGAACGCCGCTTTCTGTTCGCCGGACAGGACGAGCCCGCGCTCGCTTGCCCGCGCCAAGGCGCGCCGCTGCTGCAGCTGACTGACCTCGTGCGCCCGGCGCTGCGCCATTTCCTCGCTGGCGCGATGCAGCCGGTCCTCGACGGCCAACATCTCGCGGCTGGTGAAGCGATCCTGGCCGCGGCCGTCCTGGCCCAGCGTCACGAGTTCAGGCGAGGTCTGCACGGCGCTCATGGCGCGGTCGAACTGATCCTTGCCGTCCGAATGGCGGTGAATGAACTTGGCCAGATCCTGGCGGGTGAACGTCGCCTGCTGGTGGGTGATGGCGTCCAGGGCGATGCGCGGATCGGCGATGATCTTCTCGCCATTCTCGCGCGCAATCCGCCGGTGATCTTCGAGCCGCTCGGCCTCTAGCCCCTCGCCGGCCATGCGTCCGGCGGCCGGGCCGATCTTGTTCTGCGGCTCAAGGTCGATGCCCTGGTCTTCGAGGCTGCGATGATCGATCCGCGCGTCGATATCGAGGGCTGCCAACCGCTCGTTGACGTGGTCGGCCCAGGTCTCGCGCCAATGCTCAACCAGCTCGGTGCGGTTCCAGTCGCGCACCTTGGCGCCGAAGCCCTCCTCCGAGATTTCCCGCATCGAAAGCATGACGTGGGCGTGGGGTTTGCCCAGGCCGTCGGGGCCCCCATCACGGACGGAAATGTCCCAATGCACATTGAGGTCGGCGACCATGCCGCGATCGACCATCTCGCGCTGGACGAAGTCGCGGGCGAGAGCGATGCCCTGAGCCTGATCCATCTCGCGCGGGATGGCGAACTCGACCTCGCGCGAGAGCTGGGCGTCCTTGCGCTTTTCGCCAGCCTCGACGGTGTTCCACAGCGTGGCGCGATCGGCGAGTTGCTCGGGCGCGCCGTCCGGCAGCATGATCTCCGAATGGACGACGCCGGTCTTGCCGGTGAAGTCGTGGTCGCGATCCAGCCGCTCATCGTGCAGCCGGCTGGCGGAGCGATAGGCGGCCGAGGCCACGGCGCTGGCCCCGGTGGCGCGGCTGATGACCTTTACGGAGAAGTGGTAGATCGCCATGGCGACAGACCACCTACTACTCTGAGGGCACGTCGGCACGACGTATAAGCGCGCCCTCCTAAGAAAGATTCTCGGGAGGGACCGGGCCGTCCCAGTCTGCTCCGGCGACCTTACAGCATTCCGCCGCCTGCTGTTTTATCCTGAGCGCATCCCGCAATCGATGGAAACTGCGATGCGCAAACCCCGTGACTTCGATGCTGAGCTTAAGAGCCTCGAAGACAAGGCCAAGACGCTGAAGGATCGGAAGGTCCGCCAGCTTGGCGAGCTTGTGATCGCCACCGGCGCCGACGCTCTGGACGTCGAGACCCTGGCCGGCGCGCTGCTCGGCCTCACCAACGCTGGAGACGCCGCGCGCAAGCAAGCCTGGAAGAAGCGCGGCGCTGAGTTCTTTCGCGGCGGCAAGGATGAGCCCACGCCTGCGAACGCTGCGCCAAGCGCTACCGGCGACCAGTGACGCCGAGCGCCGAACGACAGCCGCGCTCTATCGCCTGGAAGCCCAGCGCGCCCGGCTCGATACGCGAGCCTGGGTGGTGAAGCGACGCGAGCGGACCCGTCACCTGATCGAGCTCGGCGGCCTCGTGCAAAAGGCCGGCCTTGTCGATCTCACCCGCGATGATCGCGCCGCGCTCTACGGCGCCCTTCTCACCTTGGCGGTCATGCTCAAGGGCGAAGACGGCGAGCACACCCTGGCGCTCTGGCGGCGCGGCGGGAAGCGGGCGTTTGAGGCGGAAGCCGAGGACAAGAACGGCCAGGGCTGAGGCCGGCCCATCACGGGCGCCGACCGCCCTCCCCTCGGAGACCATACGCCCTGGATCGCATGGTGGAACAAGGGCCGGACGGGCTGGCGCGCGTCAAGGGTGCGCGCCCTTGGGCGCGCATCGCGGAGCGACGGCGAAGCCGCCCTTGACCCGCACCATCCCGCCCGGCAGACGCTCACCAAGCGCTCCAGGGCGAGCACCGACCGTTCCGGTCCTGGCTCCCGCCACAGGAGGAGAAGCCGGCGGGCGCGGAGGACGGCCGGCGCACCTAAGAAGAAAGGGCTAGCTGCCGCAGGTCGGCGTCCCACAGTTGGGACACCGGGTGGTGCGCAGGTCTTCCATCGCCGACTTGAAGAGGTCGTAGCCGTCGCCCTGCTGGTGGATCATCACCTGCAGCGCCACCTCCAGCTTGGCGACCGCGCCCTTCAGCTCATGGGCGCGCAACTTGGGCAAGGCGTCGAGCCAATCGCGCTGGCGGTCGAACAGCGGCTTCAGCTCCTCGTCGATGGCGTTCATTTCCTCGGTGGGCGTCATCGCAACCCGCTCCTCGGGCGCCATGCGCTCCCACCGCCGCTGCTGGACGAGGATGGCCTCGAGGTCCGACCATCGGCTCAGAAGACGGTTGATCTGTGCGTCCAGCGCCAGCCATTCAGCGCAGCGCGTCACAACCGGACCCGCCAGGCGTGCAGCCCCGACACTTGCACTCCCGACCACCGGCGCGGCGCCGATGACGACGCGGCGCGAGATGGGCAGCGGTCCCTTGTCATTGGACATCGGAGCGCTCCGGGTTGGGCAAAGGGCGTGAGGCGGGCCGGCGACGCTCAATCAGGTCGACCGTGTGCGAAACCTCGGTTAGCGCCGCGGCGAACAACGCCTGAACCTCATCGACCGACAGGCCCATGTGGCGAGCGATAAAGCGGTAATCGAGCGCCTGGACGGCATTGAGCAGGAAGACGTCCCGCCTCTCTACCGGCAGCCGCATCACCGCGTAGGACATCACCTGCTGGGTGTTGTGCGGATCGAAGGACCGGCCGCGCCAGAGCTCCGGATATCGCCAGCGCCACCACTGGCTCGGGCTGAGCGGCCATAGGGTTCGCAAGAGGGTCATAAGCGGTCTCCCTCGTCGTTGGTCTCGACGTAGGTCGCGGCCGCGGCAACGGCGTCGATCAGCGCGCGCACGGTCTGGTAGGCCCGAGCCCAGTCCAACGTCAGGACGCTCTCCTCAGGCATCCGCATGATGGTGTGGTTCTGGTAGAAAGGGCTCTGCAGCGCGGCCAAATCGGCGAGCCCGGCGGGCTCAGCCCGAAAGCCCGCGCGCCTCGCCGACTTCAGCGCCAGTTCGATGGCGATGGCCAGATGATACCGTGTCGCCTCGGGATGGCGTTCCAGCGCGTGCTTGGCCGACAACTGGAAGCTCGCCGCGTTACGTCGGAACGTCGCCGCCAGTGGGCGGTCGGCGCCGTCTCGTCGGCGGGGCGCGCGGCGGGTCATTTGCCACAGAAGGCGGTCAGATCGCGGGCCGCGCGGGTGATCAGGCCGTGGGCTTCGGGCTCGTCTTCCTCGAAGATCAGGCGGGAGGCCACCATCAGGTTGGCGATCACCGCCTCGATGCTGGCGGCGGGCTTGGGCCGCATGCTTTTCAGCAATGCGACCCTCTCGACCTGCAGCACGTCGAGCCGCGCGTCGATCTGCGCAAGCTTCTGGCCTTCCGGTATGGCGGCGCGCTCGTCTGGCGACAGGCGGTGCCATTGCATTTTCTTGATCAGCCAGCCTTCGAGCTGCCCCCACTCGGTCATCAGGCGCCGCTGCTCGGCGTCGACGGCGAGCCAGCGCTGGCAGAGCGCGACTGATTTGTCTGGGCCGGCATCAGCAGATGCGACCGTGAGCACTGGTGATGCGGCGCTGCCGGCCAGTACAGCGCGCCTTGAGAGCTGCGCCGCGCACATGCCAGCATGCCCCGCCTTGCGACGTGAGCCCATGACTCGCGATCCTGTGTGTGTATTACTCCTTTAGTATCACTGACGACGCTAATGAACAAGCGAAAAATATCGTGCACTTTACTAATAGTAAAATTACATGCTGACGGCGGCTCAAATCCGTGCCGCGCGCGCTCTGGTCGATTGGAGCGGACCACGGCTGGCGGAGGCTGCTGGCCTGTCGTTGCCGACGATCCGGCGGATGGAAAGCGCCGTTGGTCCTGGCCGCAGCTCGGTCGATAACGTGGAAGCAGTACGTAGGGCGCTTGAGGCGGCCGGCGTGATTTTCCAGATGGCCGATGACACGGCCGGCCCTGGCGTTCGTCTGAAAAATTAGTCGCAGCCGACCGCCCCACACCGCACACAGATACTCCGAGGCCGCGCCCAGTACTCCCAACCTACTATTTTACCGCCGGGAGCTTCTTTTTCTTTCCCGCAGCACGATCGAGCGGTTCAGGGGCCTTGCGGCTGCTGTAAGTCGATCCAATTCTGGCTCGTCGAATGCCTTCAGATCTCATTGTGTGGAGTCTAAGCCATGGCCGAGCCCGACCGTATCCTGCGTATTCGCACCGTGCTGGCCCGGACGGGCCTTAGCCGATCCACCCTCTATCGGAAGATCAACGAGGGCTCGTTTCCCAAGCAGGTGGCGATCAGCGTTCACGGAGCCGGTTGGCGGGAGTCGGCGATCAACAGCTGGATCGCCGATCCAGCGGGCTATCATCAGCCGGCGCCCAAGGCGCAGACGTGACTCCTCCCTGACCTTGGGAGGGGCCGCTTTCGGGCAGCAGGCAAGGTACGGGGGAAGCGGATTTCATGACATTGACCATCGCCCCCACATGACGCGAGTTCCACCCCAGGTGGGGCGGGGCTGGGCCGACGATATCGGTCATTCCGCTCGCCTCTTTCGATGGAGCGGAATTCAGATCGACGAGAATAGCCGCATCGATAGTGCGGCGAGGCAGACCCTCTGCGGACCGAGACCTGGCTCCCCCGGGGCCTCGGGATGGCCTGCCCGCCTAGAACTCGGCCGCCAAGCGGGACGCCCATCCCGTCGATGTGGCAAGATGGCTCCAGACGATTCCCGGACGCCGCATGACCGACTCCGAACCGCCTTTTTCAGACCCCGCCGCTCTCGAAGCCATGGCCCGTCAGCTCGAAGCGAGCGGCCGCTACCGCCTGCTACGCCGGTTCGACGGCAACACCCTGGCCGTCGCCGACGATCCCGCTACCATCCGCCAGGGCGTCTATCTCGACGTCGAGACGACCGGCAAGGATGCCGACCGCGACGAGATCATAGAGCTGGCCCTGGTGCCGTTCCAGTACGACGGGGATGGGAGGTTGGTCGGCGTCGGAGCCCCCTTTGTCGAACTGCGCGAACCTTCCATACCGATCTCGGAAGAGATCACCCGCATCACCGGCATCACCAACGCCATGGTGGCCGGCAAGACCATCGACGTGGAGAAGGTCGCCGCCTTCATCGAACCAGCGGCGGTCGTCATCGCCCACAACGCCCAGTTTGACCGCCGGTTCGTCGAGCGGTTCTGCGAGGCGTTCAAGCACAAGGGCTGGGCGTGCTCGATGATCCAGGTCGACTGGGCGGGGGAGGGGTTCGAAGGGACCAAGCTCTCCTACCTGGCTAGCCAGTGCGGCTTCTTCTTCGATGGCCACCGCGCCGAGAACGACTGCCTGGCGGGCCTGGAGATTCTGGCCCGGCCCCTG
Source organism: Caulobacter sp. GW821-FHT10A10 (assembly GCF_059415745.1). NCBI lineage: Bacteria > Pseudomonadati > Pseudomonadota > Alphaproteobacteria > Caulobacterales > Caulobacteraceae > Caulobacter > Caulobacter sp. GW821-FHT10A10. The sequence continues at coordinate 136,254 of NZ_JBWKNV010000010.1, forward strand.
ACCAGCGGCCGCACGGCTCTCGCCCACATGCTGGAGACCGCTCGCAAGCCGACTTGGCGCATCTGGGCCGAACGCTCGCCCTTCGAATTCAAGGACAAGCTAAAAGCCCGCGGCTATCGCTGGAACGGCGAGGAGGGCCCCGCCCCCAAGGCCTGGTACATCGACGTCGACGACACCGCCCGGGACGCGGAACTCGACTACCTGCAAAAGGAAATCTACGGCGGTGAGGTCCACCTCGCCACGCGCAGGATCACTGCGTTCGAGCGGTTCTCGGATCGGGCCTAATGGTGCGGCGGCGCTGCAGAATTGCCGTCAAATCCGCGCAGCTGCCGCGTAGCGGAGAAACTCAGCGTGGGGCGTTCGCATGATGTCCCAGCGGGGACGAGGCCATCCTTGCGGCCTGGCGCGCTGATCACAATGGGTGAGGAAAAGCTGGAACTTTGCGCGAGAAATGCCGACGAAAAACACGGACCGTTCGCTGACGAGGTTTCCCCAAAAGGTCTGGTTCTCGACGCCGAGGATGAAGACAGCTTCGAACTCCAACCCCTTGCTCTTATGAATCGACATGATGCGAACGGCATCATCGCCGGAGAAAGATCTTAGAGCGATGGCCGGGTCGCCCGCCGTGTTCAGCAGCTCATGCGCGCGCGCCGTCGTCTCCGCGATCAACTGATTTAGTCGGCCGCCGTGCGCGTAGTCGGACGACATCGCTACGATCTTATCTCGCCCTACGGCCTCGATGATCACCTCAATCAGTGCGACGAGCTCGCCTTCGTCCTTGAGATTAAGGGCGGCGGAAGAAATCTTGCTGCGGGTTTCGTTGATTAGCCGGGTCCATCGTGAACGCTGTTGGTACTCGTGCTCCTCATCAAAACCGTAGTTGAATGCGACCTGGTCAAGCAGGCGCCGGTGCGCGGCTGCCTCCCGCTGACCGCATACGATCAGAAGGAAGTCGATGATCAGTCGGGCTACAGGTTCCGATGTCAGGTCCTGGCTCGAATCCTCTTCTCGGTATGGAATACCCGCAGCATTCAACGCGGCCACCAAGCTCTGACAGACGTATTTCTGTTCGCGACTGACCAGGACCGCGATCTCCGACAGAGGCACATCCGCGTCGTGGTTCAGCTCGCGGATGCACTGCGCCAGACCGTTCGCCTCGTCCGTCTCGGTCCGATAATGCAGGGTCTTGACCACGCCCTTGTCGCCGATGATTTCGTCGTCAGCAATCGCTGCCGGCGGGTCCATGATCCGAACCATCGCGTTCTGCATTCGACGTAGCCGCGGCGCGGATCGGAAGTTCTGGTATAGGTTCAGTGGTGCGGCGGCGAAGTCCCGCGCGAATGTTCCGAAGATGCCTTCCAGAGCGCCCGCCCAGCCCATGATGCTCTGCTTGGTGTCCCCAACGGCGGTGAGAATGGCGGTCGAGCCGAGGAAGCAAGCCTTGATCAGCTCGTACTGGTCCGCCGCGCAGTCCTGAAACTCGTCCAGGAACACGTGGCTATAGGTTTGGCGCACGGCGTTTCGAGCGATCGCATTGCCCACGATGATGCTCTGCGCCAAAGGGACCATATCCGCAAAGGTGATGGACTGGTGCTGCACGCGCCGTTGGCCGATCGAGTAGTCGGGGTTCAGAGCATCGCTTCCCTTCAAGGCTGGGCGAAAGCGGTCGATCAGCCGCTTGGCGAATGCATGGAAGGTGTAGCTGTCCAAACGAGCGGCCAGGTCGACGCCGCACCGACGTCTTACCCGCGCCCGGAGATTCTGCGCCGCATCGATCTTGAATGAGATCGCAAGAATACGGCGCGGATATCTGCACACGCCAGTCCGCAGCAAGAAGTCGGCGCGTTGCGCCAGCATCTCGCTTTTCCCGGCGCCGGGTCCCGCCGTGAGAGCGAGGTGGCGCTCGGTTTCTGTCGCCGCCTGAAGCGCGTTGCGCTCGAGCACGAGTCCAGCAGACGGCGACCAACGGTCGATCGAAATCATTCTGGCAGCGCCGCGAGCTTAGCCTCAACGAGCTTGATCATGCGGTCGAGAACCGCCGGCATGTCCGCGACTAGAGCGTCATCGTCGAGCGCCGACAGCGCCTTGACGTGATGAGTCGGTTTGCTGCCGAGCTTGAACCGACGGTGATAGCTGTCGAAAAGCTGCTGTTGCTCGACCGAGTATTGGTCTGCGAACGCATCGTGACTCTTTCCGAGCACGGCCTTCGCTGTGCCAGCATCAGGATTTTCGAGATCCAGATCAGGATCGATGTCGTAGGCGTCAGGGAAAGCCTCGATCATCAAGAAATCGAGATCGAGCGGGGACGAGAAAAACACGCCTTTCCCTTCGAGATAGGCGACCCAATTTTGCGGATCTGACTTCAGACGCGCGGCGGCCTTCCAGGCTGGAATGGCATCGACAGCTCCCTGCGTCAGTGCCGGGTCAATTCCGTAGTTGATCAGTTGCTGCGCCGCATATCGCACGCGCCCCCAACCGCCCTGCCAGCGAGCAAGGTCCAAGTCGAGCAGGGTGACGTGCGGAATTCCTAGGCCTGTCAGCAGCCGCCAAAAGTGGTTCACGTGGCGCCCACCGAGGGGCACGATCGACACCGACGCGTCGTCGGCCAACATGCCCTTGGCGCCAAGGAGGCGAGGCAGGACGATCTCCTCGCTGTCGCCTTCGCCGAGGATGACCAGCCGCGCGAAGTAGAGTTCGGGAAAGGCTTTCACCGCTTGGCGGACGTACTTCTCCGCCTCATCCTCGGCCGGCATGGTGATCCGCGAAATCACGGTCCGGCGCTCGCCATCGAGGCGCAGGTATCGGATGGCTTCGGGATCAACACGACGGAGCAAGGCGGGAGCGTGGGTAGCGACGATCGCTTGGCTGTCGCGTCCATCGCCGAAGGCCCTCAAGGCATGGATGACACGTCCGAGGTAGTGGGGAGACAGACTGTTCTCCGGCTCTTCGACGGCAAGCAGCGTGAAAACCGGGGGGCGTAACTTGTCGAGATCAAATGCGTCGCCACCGGCGAGCGCCTTGTCGCCAATCTCCCGCGTGGCAAGGACCAGGCTGATGTAAAGGAGCGACTGCTGTCCGTCGCTCAGCCGAGAAAAATCAACGAGCGGCGCCTCTGGGCCAGGCGTGAAGCTCAGGCTGAGATGTCGCAGCAGTGCTTCGATTTCGCTACGGGCGAACGACACCGACGGGCTGGTGTAGAATTTTCCCTTGTGCAGTCCCTCCCATGCCTTGGTAAGCTCGCGCCCGATCTCGGCGACGGCAGCATTACCGGTCAGGGCATCCGTGATCTTGGCGGTGAGATCAGCCACAGCACCACGCTCGGTCGTCCAGTTCGCGGCGCGCAGGATGCGGCCGAGAAGTGCATTGGCTGAGTATGAGACGTGGTCGGCGGGGTTTCGACGGGCAGGAAGATAGTGCACTTGAATCGCGCTGCGCTCGAGTTTGGAGACTCGGTTCTCGGTCTCAACCGCGCCGGCGGCGTCCAGCTTGGTGACGCTGGTGAAGGTCTCCTCGATGTCGCCGTCCTGGTCCAACGTCGCCAGCAAGCGAAAGCGCATCCTCACGGATTCGTCGTCGGTCTCCATCTGCATATGAGCGAAACTGCCGGGTACGGCCGGCAAAATTCCCAATATATTGGCGGGTAGCAGCTCGGGAAATTCGAAGTCCGCTTCGAGCCAGAGCTGACGCTGCGCAGGTGCGTCTTCTGGAGCCTCATCTGCGGCGATGTAGAAGTCCGACGCACGGATCTTTCTCTGCGCGGGGTCGATACTGAACATTCTCGCGAGCGCCTGCAGGACAGCCGTCTTGCCGGATCCATTCGGGCCAATGACAAAGTTCGTATTGTCGAGCGCGATCTCGGTAGGACCAGGTCCAAAGCATCGAAAATTGCTTAGTCGCAGTCTAACAAGCTTCATCTATAGCCCCACATGCCCGACGCCCGAGCCACAAGTCTTGGTTGAGCGACTTTAGTGAGCTAAGCGCCTTCAGACAACCGCAGGCACCGGACGAGATGCGGAGAGGCACAGTCCAAGCCGCGCCTAACCTATGTTCTCGGCGGCCGCGTATTCTGACGGGTCAAGCGTGGGGCACAAGTCCGCCGCGAGGAACCGCCAGAATGGTCCCGCTTGTCATGAGGACGATCAGGCCTCGCTCAGCGCCCGTCATGTCCAGATAGGCGCCGACCTGGGCGCGGTAGTGGTCAAGCGCTTGCGGTGTAGGCTGAACATCACTTTTCCAATCGACCACCACCTCGGCCGCGCCGTCGGCGTTGAAGCTGGTGGCGTCCGCGACGCCTACCGTCGCCTGCTCAACCCCGTCGAGAAAAGAGGACGCGAAGACCCCAAGCTCCGGGATCAGCGAGGGTCGAAGACCTTGGATTTCAGGCAAGGCCAGGGTCCGTCGAACGCATGCCGCCAGTTCGCCCGGCGCGAGGCCATCGGCGGGATTGTTGACTACCACCTTGCCAAGCTGGCCGATCAGGTCTCGAGCGCGAGCGATCAGCGTCGCATCATCGTCAGCCACCTCGCCGGTCAGCACCTCCTCCATCAGCTTGTGGAGGATCAAACCCCGGTCGCGTCCGCCCTGAACGTCCAGCACGTCGATGCCTCCGGCCGTCTGGACGTCGCCTTCGTCGACCCAGATCTGGGCCGCCTCCGGCTGAAGCACAAGGCCCTCGGCCCGCTCGTCACGACTCGGAGTCAACCAGCTCAAATGTTCCTGGCGATCAGCGATCGCTGCGGCTTCAGCAGCAAAAATCTCCCGCGTCTGCCGGTTCAGCTCGACGCCTGCCGCAGGTTCGATATCGGCAGGCAGGTGCGCCAAATCCAACGCGACGAGATCGGAAAGCGAAAGATCGAGCAACGCGATCCAAGCCGATCCGGCCGGCGCCACGTCCAGTCGCGGAAGCACGAGCAACTCGCGCGCCCTGGTCGCGGCGACATACCAAAGGCGAACCCGTTCCAGGTTCAGCTCGGTCTTTTCAATTTCTCGCGCATCATCGTAACCGGACGGCGTCGCGCCGAAGACAGGCGCATACAAGGTGTCGTTGGCGCGATCGACGAAAATGGAATCCGCGGCGATGGTCTGGGTCATCGTGTTGATCGGGATGACGATCGGCCACTCCAGGCCCTTGGCGGCGTGGATGGTGTAGAGCGAGACCGCCTCTTCCTGGGCGTCGGGTCGGCCTTCAACCGCTCGGGCCTCGTCCGTCCAGGCGGCGGTGACCGTTTCGGCGAAGGCGCGCAAGCCCCGTACTGCGAACGGTCGGGCGAGGTCGAGGTAGAGATCGACATTGGCCAACGCGCGTTCTGCCTGGCCGCGATGGCGCGCGATCAGGATCGGACGCACTCGCAACACGTCCACCGCTTCGCAGAGCAGTTGATGGGGCGTGGCGCTGTTGATCCGCCGCCTCAGCGCCTGGAGCTGTTCGAACACCAGGCGCGCAGTGGGATGAGCGATAGCGGCCACGTCAATAGTCACCGACAACTTCGGCAGGCGGTCGGGTGCGTCGTCCGGCCTCGGCAAGGCCCAGACCAGATCGAGCAACTCCTCCTCAGTCAATCCCACCAAGGGGCCGCGCAGAAGCGCGCCGAGCGCCAGGGTGTCGCGCGAGTCGGCCAGCACCCGAGTGAGGGCGATCAGGTCCTGGACTTCCTGACGCCGGAAAAAGCCCTTCCCGGCCTGGGTGGCCACGGGGATACCACGCCGCTCAAGCGCCTCCTCGTAGCGCCAAAGATCGCTGCCGGTCGGTGCCAGCAGCGCGATGTCTCCCGGCTGGCACGGACGGATAGCGCCCGAACGGCGGTCGAGGATCATTTCACCGCCGATCAGACGGGCGCACGCCTCAGCCACCGCCTCGGCTTCACCGTCTCGGCGGCGGTCGGCCGAGGCCTTGCCGTCGGCGTCGGCCACGGCCACGTCCAGCGCCGCCAGGCAGAGGCCTTCCGGACGATCATCGTGAAACACCTGAAGCGCGGTGAAACCAGGCTGCCCCGCGGCGGACAAGCAGCCTTCGAAGCGTTCATTGACGTAGGTCAGGATCGACTTGCAGGAGCGGAAATTGGTCGCGATCGAAAGGACGCTGTCAGCGCCTTGCGCCTCCAAGGTCGTGCGCGCACGCACATAGGCGCCCACGTCGGCGCCGCGAAACCGGTAAACCGCCTGCTTGGGGTCGCCGACCAGGAAGAGGGCGCCGGGCCGGATCTGAAAGTCGAAAGGATCATCGGTCGGGGCGACCGCCGGTGGATCACCGCAAAGCCGCCAGAAGATTTCAGCCTGGAGCGGGTCGGTGTCCTGAAATTCGTCGACCAGAACCTGGGAGAAGCGAGTGGCCAGGGCTCGCCGCACTGCATCATGGTCGCGCAAGAGATCGCGCGCCGCGAATATCAGGTCGTCGAAGTCGAGCAGCGCCGCCGCGCGCTTGTGATCACGATAGCGCTGCAGCACCGGCCGGACCTGGGTGATCAGATCGCTGAGCACACGGCCAACGACCGCTTGCGACAAACGGGTCCAAGTCTCGCAGCAGGCCCGATAGAGATCGTGTGCGGCCGCATTGAGTTGGTCGCCGTCAGCCTTTGACAGACCTGCGCGCTTGGCCTCCTCGCCCCACTTGCCTTTCTTCTGATAGGCGCGGAATCCGGTCTTGGTGCAGAGGGCTTCGGCCGGGCGGGTCACCAAGAGCCGAACGAGGCCGGCGGGCGTCTCGATAACCGCATCGACCTCCAGGCCGTCAGCCATCTGGCTGAACAGGTCAGCGATCACCGCCGTCTCCGGCTCGACAACGGCGGCCGCGCCGAGAAAATCGGCGAGCGCCAAGACCGCTTGTCGGAACGCCGTCAGGGAAGGCGCGAGCGGAAGAACGGCCGGCGCCGACAGGCTCGGCCGCTGGCGCAGCTTGCCGGTGATGGCGTGGATCAGCGTGACGGTGTCGGAGGGATTGTGCAGCACCATCTCGGCGATGATCCCGCCTTGCCCGCCCGATAGTTGACCGCGCAACCAGGTCTCGACGATCTCGAGGAAGGCCAGATCGGCCTGGCCCCGGTCCATGACACTCGCTCCCGGATCAATATCGGCTTCGACCGGATAGGGCTTGATCAGTCGCTGGCAAAATCCATGGATCGTCGAGCAGGTGATCTCATCGATCGCCGCCGCGCCGACGGCCAGGTGGCGCGCCTGCTCCTCTGACAAGCCGTCAGGGAACGCCACGCGCAACTCTGCCGGCGTCTGGCCAGCCGCCAAGGCGGCGACGAACTCACGAACCCGAGCCAGGAGCTCGCCGGCGGCCAACTCAGTGAAGGTCACCGCCGCGATCGATCCGGGCGCGACGCCCTGCGCTAGCAGGGCGGCGATGCGGCCCGCCATGACCGCGGTCTTTCCCGAGCCGGCTCCCGCCTCCACCAGAAGCGAGCGATCCAGGGCGCCGATGGCCATCCGCCGTTCGGCGTCGTCCGACAAGGCAGGTGAGGCGATCGTCGTCATCAGGGGACGTCCCAAACTTGCGCCGCATCGCCAAGCGACAAGGTCGCGGCGGGCGTCTTGCGTCGGCAATAGTCAGCGCTGGCATTGGCCGGGAGCGCGAAGGCCAAGTCGTCGTAGTCGCCACCCGCGTCGGGCCCGATAAGGCCGCCTCCGCCGCGCAGGGCTTCGCGTGAAGCGCTCAGATAGCCGATGGCCTGCGCCAAGGTCGCTTCGGGATCGGCGAGCTGCAGATCGCTCATGTCCCGCAGATAGAGCAGAGAGGCGCTGATCGCCACGTCCTGCCCCAGGAGCGCTCGAACCGCGAACGCGTAAAGGCACCGCTGCAGCTCGCGCCCACCGTTGAGGTGGATCTCGGTCTTCGGCGGCCGGCCGGTCTTGTAGTCGCGCACCAAGGCCTGCCGCCCGTTTCCGGCCAGATCGAGACGATCAATATAGCCGGAGATCTGAAATCCCGCCCCCGGGATACGCACGGGCGTCTGGGTGTCCCATGGGGCGACGGCGGCCGACTTGGGCGAAGCGCCGCCGAAGGCCACTTCACTGTAGGAGCGGCAATCGGGCAAGGGCGCATCGTCGTGGACCAAGGCGCGCTCGGCCAACACCCGTGCGTCCTGCAAGGTACGCCGCCAAATGACGGCTGGGGGCACGGCGCGCTCGCTGGCCCAGTCGGCCGCGACAGCGCCGGCCGCCGCCTCAACCGCCGCTGCGACGCCGGCGGCGTCCGTTCTGGCCAGCCCTGCGCCGGCCTCGAGTGTTTGGAGCGCGACATCGAGCGTCCGATGGATCAAGTCGCCGGTGGCCAGCGCGTCGAGAACCAACGGATCGGTCCCACTCTCCGGCAGACCAAGTCCAAGCCCATAGCGCCATACAAAGCCGAGGGGGTTGCGCAGGAGCAAGCTCAGCGAGCTGGCCGACTGGGTCCGGCCCAGGATCGCCAAGATCGCAGGGTGGTCGACGCGAATTTGGCCGTCATGCGCTGTGATCGCGTCACGCCGCCAATCGCGCCAAGTCGCGAGCGCGCTCACGGCGATCGGCGCGCCGGCGAATTCCGTCGGCCGCGCCGTCAGTCGGTCGGTCTCGCTAAAGGCATGAAGGGGAATGGCGTTGCGGCGAAGATAGGTCTCCGGGCCGGAGCCCGCGAGCAAGGCGCTGCGCCCCAAAAGTCGTCCCTCGCCGTCGCGGCGGGCGCGCGACATCACGACCTGTGCGCCGCTCGTAGCGAGAATGGTCGCAAAATCCCGACGATCGGTCGCGCCCATCGGCAGCGGATCGAGCTCGGTGGCGGCGATGACATGATCGGGGATGAGACGGTCTTCGGAAAGACCGCGTGGCCATCGCGCAGCGTTCAGTCCCAACAGCCTGACAAACCGGCGCGGCGAACCGGCCAGCGCGCTGGCGGGCATCCAGGCGACTGAAATGCACGCCTCAAGACCATCGTCCAGTTTGATGGTTTCGATCGACGCCTCGAGCGATCCGGCCGGCCCCGCCAGCAACGCCTTGCGCCAGATGGCGCGCGCGCGGCCGACCAGCAGCGCCTCCCCGATCTCGTCCGCCGCGTCGGCTCCTCGGGTCAGAAGCTCGACGAGCTCGCGCAGGGATGCCGTGTGATCCTCCCCATCCGGCCAGCTGGCTGGCGTCAGACGGTCAAGCATGCGTCGCCAGGCTTCGGGTGAAGCGAGGGGCGCATCAGCGGGAAGGACGCGCATCCAGCCGGCCGGCAGGGTCTGAAAAGGCGCGGCCTCGCCGCACAACGCCGCCAAGCGTCGCATCCGCGTTTGAGACAGACCACGAACGACGATATCGGCGAGGGCCGCGGCGGCCTGGCCGTCGCGCACCGTGGTCGCCTTGACGCCATGGACGAAGTGCAGGTCGAGATTGGCGTCGGCGCGAAGCGCCAGGAAATGATCATCATAGTCGGCGGTGCCGGCCGCCGCGATCGCGATCTGGGCAGGCTGAGCCTGGCCCGACGCCAGCAGGTCGCGCGCCCACCGGACCGCCTCGATCGCCTCGTGGTAGGCCGTGGCCGCGCTCACCGCCGTGAGCGCCGGCGTCTGGGGCGGCTCGGTCCTGACCGTCACGCTTGATGCGTCCAACCACTTTGGCGCGGGGCGGGGTCCGGCCGACCAAGTGACCGACGTATTCTTGGCCAGCGCCAGCACAAGCGGCCGCCAGCAGGGCGCGAGCTCGGCCACTCCAACGATGTCCACAGGGCCCAACACGGCTGGAGCATGTTGCTGGCGCTGTTGAGCGGCGGCGGCCAGGTCAGCGGGGCGCATCATGCCGGCCGGGAGCGTCGCCAGGACAGCCGCCTCCAGACGCGCCATCGCATCCAACCGTGGGTGCTGAGCGGCGCGACCGGCAATATCGACACCAGCACGCCAAGCCTTCTTCAGGGTTTCGGTCGCCGCATCCACCATACCGGGCAACTGCTTGATGGCCTCCAGTTCGGCCAAGGGCGTCGCCGGCAAGACCGACTGGATCGCCGCTCGCAAAGCCTCCTCGTCGATCGGTCGAACGAACCCGCCCGCCAGTCGCGCGGCCAACTGCTCGATCGTCATGACCTGCAGGCCCTGGTGGCGTTCGCGCGCGGCCGCAAGACGTTGCTCGCGCATCGCCAAGCGGCTCTGGACGACAACGGTCCGCCTGATCGACTGAATGGTCATGGCCAGTGTCCCTCAACTCGCTCCAATACTTCCGGCGCAATGGGTCTAAGCGTACCTGGCCCAGTTGAGACGCGCGTAGTCCGCCATGCCCAAGGCCGGCGCCCACGGTGGATAGATTGCCCTAAAAGCCTCCTCCGCTTCGCCCCAAGCCATGCCCTTGAAACGATCGGTGTGCTTTGCGAGGTAGAGCAGAGCCAGGGTCGGCGAACGCGAGGCGCCCTGGTTGCAGTGGACGAGCACCTGGCCGTCGCCGAGGTTTTCGTGGATCGCTTCAATGGCGGTGTCGACGATTTCGGAAGCCACGTAGTTGACGTCAGGCACGTCAACCAGGTTCAGGATCAGCCGACCTGGCCGTCGCGCCATCAGGTATTCGGGATGGTCCTTGGCCGCGGCTCGACCCGTGTAGCCCAGCGCCTGCCGATGGTAGGGCTCCTTGCAGGCGTGAACCACGAACCAGCCCTGCTGGCCTCGAATGGCCTGCTCGTCAGCTTCTGAACCGACATACAGCTTGGGGTGAACCTCAATCATCGTTTCCTCCGCTCCATCGGTGTCCGTCGAGCGGAAAACTCTGCCGAAGCTTGGCCTTTAGCCAAGGTTAGCTCCAGCACGGCGCGAGCGCTAGCTGAATGCCTCCATAAGACGTGAGATTGTGGTGGGCCTCAATCTACCCGCGATGATGACCCGCCCAGGCTCCCAAACGCGCGAACGGAATGATGTCGACGTCGTCACACAGGACCGGGAAACGGGTGACCACGTAGTGGCGGATCTCGGCCAGCGCCAGTTCGTCCTGCAGCAGCTGTTCTCGTCCCCGCTCCTTGACCAGGGCTCGGCGATGACTGGCGACGACGGCGTTGTTGTAGCGCGCATAGCGCGCCGGCTCGCCCTCGATTAGGCGCCCGTCGATGACGTTGTTCTTGCATTGCAAATTATGGATCACGCCGTTGCGGGTCGCGACCACGTCAAATTCGCGCCGCTGGATACGCCGCACCGGGGCCACCGTGAACCCCGCGGCCTCCAGGACCTCGCGCACCTTCTTCTCAAACAGGAAGCCCGAACGGATCTGGAACCGCTTCTTGCGGCTCAAGACCCTGCTCGCCCAGTCGTTGATGAAGCGGGTCAGCAAGGTCACGTTGGTGACCAGCTGATCATCGATGCGAACGAACGGCTGATGCCCGTCCAGCGCCGCGCCGAGCATCACGCCCTGATGTACGAACGCCGATCGGCTGACGCCAGGCCAACGCGCCGCCAGCAGATCCACCGCGGCCAGGAACGGCTCGGCGGGCGCGTTGACGACATGGCTCTCTGGGCCGCGCAACAGGGGCAAGATGAGATCGCAAACCGGTTTAAAGCTGGTGCCGGCCAGGTCGAATTCGGCGTAGGCCATCTCGATCAGGGCGATCTGATGAACGACCTCGGCCTTGGACAACAGTCGACGCGCATCGAGGTGCGAGCCATCCGGAGCGTTCCCCACGATACCGTGCTCGATCATGTCGAGCACCGAAACTCGCTGGGGATCCAGACCGCCCTGATCCAGCAGATCGGCGGAGCGATTGGCGGCGTATCGGACCCCGTCCGAGTGGACGGTGAAGTCGGCGAAGACGTGGTTCAGCATCCGCATCTGCGCCAGATCGATCAGTGGTCCCGCCGACAGCTCGATAAGCGTCATGAACGGGACCAGGTCGAAGGCCGTGCGCGCCTTCGATGTCCCCTGGCAGAGCTGGGGCATCACATAGAGTAGAGAAACCATTCTGCGGCGGCGCGTATGCAGATAGCCGACCGCGTGGGCCACGGTCGTCAGGCCGAGGGCCATGCCGCTCGCGGCGCACCCCAAATCAAAGGCGCGCACCAACTGCAGCACCTCGAGCATCCGGGTCTCGATATCGCCGTCGTAGAGGCCGCGGATGGTTTGCTCCAGCCAGGCGCGCCGAGGCCCGACCGCCGCGGCCAAGGGCATGTCGGCAATGGCGTCGTGCAGGGTCTCATCGTCGAGGGGCTCGGTGAGGAAGTTTATTAGCTCCTCGGCCCCCTGCAGGATTCGGTGCCAGCTCTGCGGCGTCACGACCGGATCATAGGGCCCCAGCTGCGCGGCGACGCCACGCTCGGTCCGGTCGATCTCCGCGGTGAGGGCGGCGGTCAGGGCCGGGCCGGAGAACACGCCTTTGAACATTGATCGGTCGTTCCTGGCTTGCGCGGCGCATCGCGCGTGTCAGCGCCGACCCTTCCTCGCGGAGGTCGGGCCGAGGGTATGGGACAACACCAGATCGCCGACACCTCGGCAAACTCGACTGAATCCCCAGTACCCTTGCCGCTAGCAGCGCAGACGTAAATTCAGTTCAAGTCATCGATCTTGGCCAGACGCCACCTGAAGACCAGCGGCGCAAACAGGAAGACCCCGGTGCGAGCCGGCGCCCGGCGCTCGCACCGGTCGATCACGATCCCAACGCCGCCGGCCGGCAGCGTGCCTGCGGCGTTCATCGCCGTCTCCGTTGCCGAGACGATGTCTTCAAACACGTCAACGCCATCCCGCTCGCGCGAGAATATCGCCAAGGTCGCATAGCCACTCGCCACCTCAGCACCGCCCAGGCGCATAGGATAGAAGCCGAAGTGAACCTTTTGATCGGCCTGGGTAGGCGCTTCGGGGTCGTTCTCGGACCGGATCCAGACGGCGTGCGGCGACAAGGCTTGACGCACATGAGCGAATAAAGCCCGCGCCGCGCCATCGAGGACTTCCTGTTCCCGCTCGGAGACCGGCTGTCCCGCGCGAGCGATGTTGGCGAGCGACCAGACGCTGATGAGGGATCGGTCCATCGCCGGCTTTGGTGAACCGGGACGAACAACGCCCCGCAGGCGCGCTTCAAACCGAGGCGAGGTCCGGCTAGAAACGAGCCTGTCTCCCTGCCAGATTTCGCAGGGTTTCTGGGACCACTGGCTGATCACATGAGCCCTGCAGGCCTGGTCGTCTTCACACGACACCCGCGCGACGGCGCCATGCGAACCATCAGGCTTGAGGAACCTGATTTCATAGTCCGCCAAGGCTGGTTCCCCGTGAATGACCGCCTCTACCGCGATGGATGCTCACGCGCTATATTCAGTCTATGAGCCGGTCCCTTTTCGACCTGACATTCGACGCGTTGATCGCAACGGGCGAGCGCGCCACGGCAGCTGCGATCGAGGAGGCTGAGCGCGCCGGCGTGCCCATCGCGGCGTTGGATACGCCAGCTTCGGCGACAACCTGGTCGCTCGAGCGGTTGGCGACCTTGAAGACGCTTTGGCTCGAAGGCCTCTCGGCTCGGCAAATCGCCGAGCGTCTGGGTGGAGTCACCGGGAACGCGGTCCAGCACAAGATTCAGCGTCTTGGCTTGTCGGGGCAGGACAAGCCACCGGTAGCGCTGCGGGCGCGCGCAACGGAACGCGCGCCCGACCGCGCCGCCCAGATCCTGACGCTCGGCGTCCACATGTGCAAATGGCCGATCGGCGATCCGAGCACGGACGGCTTTACGTTCTGCGGCCGACGCGCGGTCGATGAGAGCCCCTACTGCGCGGAACATGCTCGCATAGCCTACCAGCCCAGCCAGACTAAAAGGCGCTCCATAGCGGCGAACCTGGTTCTGATCGAACCGCGGCGCAGGCCGAGTGCCTGACCAGCCGTTTGTCTTGATGATCGCCGGTCCGAACGGTTCGGGAAAAACCACGCTGACCCAACAGCTGCGGCGCGATGGCGTTGATCTTGGCCACTACATCAATCCTGACGAGATCGCCAAGACACTGACAGGCAGTTACCGTGAGCGAGTGGCGCGGGCTCAGGCGATCGCCGACGAGCAGCGCGGGGAGCGCCTGAAGGCGGGTGCGAGCTTTTCGTTCGAGACGGTCATGTCCCATGCGTCCAAGATCGACGTGCTATCGGCCGCCAAGGCTGCGGGGTTTCGCGTGGCGGTCTATTTCGTCGCGACGGAGTCGGTCGAACTGAATGTGGGCCGTGTGCGTCAACGGGTGGCCTTGGGCGGTCATGATGTGCCCGATCAGAAAATCCGAGCTCGCTACCCACGGACGCTGGGGTTGTTGCCCGCCGCGATGGCGCTGGCCGACGAAGTCGTCCTGTTCGACAACTCGTTCGGCGCGCCCGCGATCATCAGGCCGTTTTTCAGGCGATCCGGACCAAGGGTCGTCATTCAGCCGCCGGCGCCGGAATGGGCCAGGCCCGCGATCAAGGCTTGGTTACCGACCGAACGTTAGCGCTCGGAGTTGGTGACCGCTTCGCCTCAACGCCGTTCGAGCGGCTGTCAGTTTCGATCGTAGCGTCGCAACCTTTGACCGACCTGGGCCCGGAGTATCTTGCAACGGGACTTACCGGCGATCGATGCAAGACCCGCCCGCAATGCGGATGACGAATGACCTTTCTGCTCAAGAAGATCGACGATGCACAACAGCGTCCGGACTTTGATCTTGCGCCCTTCGGCGATGCGACGCAGGGGCCCCTCGCCGCTCAACAACGCCCAGCTGCGCGCACCCGCGAGCGTGCAGGCAAACGCCTCGGACGTGGAAAGAGCCCTTTCCTGGCGCGATAAGGTCGTGGCGGTTCTCACCTCGGTTTCGCCTAGGGTCTCGACCTGGAGGCCAAGGCCGACCAATCGATCGCGGAGCTCCGTACCAAGATCGTGGCGCACGAAGACGTCGGTGGCGACAAAGGTTTCGTCCAGGCCAAACGCGGCCTCCAGGAAATCGCCTCGTTGCAGGTCATTGATAACCGCGGTGTCCGAGACGAGGATCGTCATTAGGCCTCCCAGCCCCCCAGGCGCGCCTCGAGCTCTTGACGGCTCAGTCCGAGAAGCTCGGCCGCGCGGCTTTCACTGACAATATTCTCGGCCAGGGCCCGATAGCAAAGCCGCTCGAAGCGCTTGGGCACTTCGTAGGCGGGATCCAGGCGTTCGGGCTCTTCGAACGGCGCGGTGCGCCAGCCGTGGTCGGTAAACACCTTGAACAGCGCCGAGAACGTTTTCTGGTCGATAATTCCAAGCTCCTTGCAGCGATAGGTCAGGGCCTGAATGCTGACGCCGAAGCGACGCTTCAGCGCCGCCAACTCCGCGATGCCGATGCTGGAGCGATTCGCGCCGACCTCAGCGCGCAGGACATCGGCGGGCATCAGGAAGGCCCCAGCGAAGCGATGGGCCGCCTTTTCCTCGTCCAGGTCGCCCACCAACCTCATCACCATATGACCCAGCTCGTGGGCCAGGGTGAAACGCTTGCGCTCGCTCCAGATATTGCCTCGGATCACCACGACCCGCGCAGCGTCGCGTCCGCGCCGTCGCACCCGCGCGGCGAGACCGTCGATGTCGTCGAGATCGAGGGACAACACCTTGACGCCACGCTCTTCGAGAAGTTCGGCCAAGCGTGGGATCGGGTCGTGGCCCAGACCCCATTCGTCCCGAACAGACCGCGCGGCGTCCTCGGCGTCGCGAAGATCGGCGATAGGGTAGGGCGCGCTGCGGGGCTTTTCCCAGTCGATGCTGCGCAAGCCCAGCAGGTCCTCGACCGCCAGATAGCGCTCCAGCATCTGCAGAGTCTTTGCCTCGATGGTCGCCTCTTCGCGCGCCGAAGCCTTCTTGCGAAAATCCACCCCCTCCAGGACCAGTTCCTCATCGCTCAGCAGATGGCCTTCGCTGACACCGAGGGCCTGGGCCAGGCCGATCAGCACGCGCGAGCTGGGCATGGACTCGTCGCGCTCGTACTTGCCAACCGCCTGGGCCGTGACCAGCCCGTCCATGCGCGCGGACAATTCCCGGAGCGATAATCCCGCGGCGGCGCGGGCGATTTTCAGGCGATGTCCGATCATGGTCGACTCCGCGAGTTTACAAAAAATAATAAAACGCACATTTTTGTAAACCGATCCCTCTTGAATATCGGGCTTTAGCCACCATTCTGACAACAGTGAAGCCTGTTTCGGCATGTGGTGTAAACCGAAGAGCGGGCGAGAAAGGAGATCAGCACCATGAACGCCCTGCTCAATAACAGCCGCAATGCCGAGGAGGTCCTGGAGGCGCTCGCCGACGCCCTGCAGGTTTCCGACGCCCGCTACCAGGCGGCCGACCGCAGTTACAAATCGCTCGCCGCCTGGCTTCATCGCCCGGAATCGACCCTGCTGAGCACGGACCCGGACGTCTACATCCAGGGCTCGTTCCAACTCGGCACGGCCGTTCGGCCCGCCTCGGCGGACGGGGACTACGACCTGGATCTCGTCTGCGAGATGAACCTGTCGAAGTCGAACCTGACCCAGGCTCAGGTTAAGGCGTTGCTCGGCGCGGAGATGGCCAGCTACGCCAAGAGCAAGGGCATGGCGCCCCCTGACGAAGGCCGCCGCTGCTGGACATTGCAGTACCACGACGGAGCCCAATTCCACCTCGACGCCCTGCCGGCCCTTCCGGACGGAGCGCGCCAGCGCCTGTTGCTCGAGAGCGCTGGCCTGTCGACCACCTGGACCGACACGGCGATCGCGATCACCGACAAGGATCACCGCAACTACCGCAGCTATTCTCCCGACTGGCCGCACAGCAATCCCAGAGGCTATGCGCGCTGGTTCCAAGCCCGGATGGCGGCGGTGTTCGAAGCCCGTCGGCGGGTCCTGGCCATGGAAGCCCGAGCGTCGGTCGAGGACATCCCCGAATACGCCGTCCGCACGCCGCTGCAGAGCGCCATCCAGATCCTCAAGCACCATCGCGACCTGATGTTCGCCGATCGCTGCGAAGACAAGCCGATCTCAATCATCATCACCACCTTGGCGGCGATGGCCTACGGGCAGCAAACGACGATTGGCGCGACGCTCCTGGCTGTCCTGAGCAAGATGGACACGTTTATCGAAACCAGGAATGGCGTGCGCTGGATCGCCAACCCCACCGATGGCGCGGAGAACTTCGCCGACCGCTGGGTCTCCCATCCCAAACGCAAAGCAGCCTTTTACGAATGGCTCGGCCAGGCCCGGGCCGACTTTTATGCGGCTGGGGCGGCCAGCAGCCGCGCGGGCGCGGCCCTGTCGCTGGAACCGCGACTGCGCAGCCGGATCACCGCCCAGGTGTTCGACCGCCTGAAGGGAAGCGCGGCGCGTGCGGCCGGCGCCGCGGCCTCGGCGATTCGTCAGATCCTTAATCCGCCGCACCGCCAGCCCGCCCCTTGGGCGGCCGTGGATCAAGGTCATGTTCAAATTGGGTCGGCGCTGGTCGAACGTAGCGGCTTTCGGCCGGACCGCTACTACAACGGCGGCTCCAACCTGCCCAAGCGCTGCAGCCTCACCTTCGAGGCTGAGACCAACGTGCCCGCGCCGTACAAGGTCTACTGGCAGGTCGTGAACACCGGTTCGGAGGCCGCAGCCGTAGCCGGCGGCCTGCGCGGCGGTTTCAACGAGGGCGTCGTCAGCGTCGGCAAGCTCACTCGCCGCGAAGACACCCTCTACGCCGGCGTCCACAGCATCGAATGCTTCATCGTCAAAAACGGTCTGCTGGCGGCGCGTAGCGGTCAGTTCATCGTCAACATCGGCTAAAGAGGAGAAGGCCGATGAAGGCGCATCTGCACCGTTTCATCAACCAGGCGATCGACTGGCTCTTTCGCCGGCGGTCGGTCGGCCTAGCGCTGATCCGCTCCGGCGTGGCGATACTGGCGCTGGTGTTTACCGTCAGTTGGGTTGTACGGGCCAAGGCCTTTGGTCCCGACTGGGGCCTGGATCTGGTGGTCGACAGCGGCGGCGGGACGCTGGCGGCCCTGCAGATCGCCGGCTTCAGTCTGGGCGCAGTGCTGATCCTTGCCGGGCTGATCATGGAATGGCGCCGCTTCGCCGAGGAGCGCCGGCGGCTGCAGCGCAAGAAGGTCATCGCCATCGAGGTCCGCGGCCTGCGCGACACCGCCGGAACGCCGGTGGCGGACGCCGTACCGGCCGACATTGAGGGCAACCGCGAAGCCCTGCTGCTGAATCTCAGACAACTGACCGACGGCAAGATCGCCGAGCCAGCCGTCGCCTTGCGAAAGCTCTTGGCCCTGCCCGGCGACCTTGAACGCCGAACAGATGGACTGGACCGGTCCGATGTGACGGTCGTCTACGGCGGTCTCGCGCCCGTGCCGCTGACCTTCCTGACCGGCGCGCTCGTCGACGACGAAGGCCCCGTGCGAATACTCGACTGGGACCGGCATCGGGAAAACTGGCGCCCTCTGGACGAACCTGACGATGAGGCCCGGTTCGAAACGGCCGGTCTGGCCACTGTCGAACAGGGTGCGGCCAAGGTCTCGCTAGCGGTTTCGGTCTCCTATGGCGTCGATCTGCAGGCCGTTCGTCGCTTGCGTCCCGATGCGCAGCTGGTGACCTTGGTCCTCCCCGGAGGGGCGCCGGACTGTCATTGGTCCGAAGACAAGCAGCGCGCCCTAGGCCAGCAGTTCCTGGAGACGCTCATCGCCCTGGCCAATCGCGGCGTCGGGCATATCGACCTCTTTCTGGCGGCTCAGAACAGCGTCGCCTTTCGGTTCGGCCGCCTCTACGACCGCCGCAACCTGCCGCCGGTGACGATCCACCAGTATGAAAAGGCTTTGCCAGCCCGCTACCCCTGGGGCGTGCGCCTCGACCACGGCGTGGAGGCGAGTGTCGTTGAGACAGCACAGGAGTATCGAGATGCCTGACGGTGGTTTTGGCGGTCTGGCCGTCGATGACGAACTGGTCCTGAAGAAGATCCAGACCTTCGGGTTCCTAGAGAAGCTGTGTCAGCAGCTGGACCTAACCCGATAGCCGCCGGTCTCGTGGATAGATACGTCGGATGCTCGCCTTCGAGCGTCGCGGTAGGTTTATGTTCTTGCTTTGTGCCGATTTGTTCCCCTCCCTCATGCTGTGGAGCTACGGTTGAAAAACCCGACTTGGACGGACGCTGAACTTCTTCATCACGATTTCAAAGTCTTGGATCGACCGGAGCTGGCTGAGCCAGATCTGAACCCCGCCAAGCCGCCGCCCGGCGCGCCCATACGGTTCCTTCGATCCTACGACATCACGCCGCCAAGCAATCTGCGAGACCGTCGGAAGGTCCAGCCTTACGTTTGGTGCGCTCTCTGTCAGGAAGAAACGCACTGGAAGGGTTGGATCGCCGAATACGGCGGTGGCCAGCGCTGCGTCATTGGACAGGATTGCGCTAAGCGCAACGGCGGTGAAGTCATTCGCTTGGCTGCTCGCGATTTCGAAGCCCGTCAGCGCCGCGCCGACGCGCTCAAAGGCCGGCAGGCTGCATTGCCGTTGCTGGAGTTGACCCGAAAGGCCCTGGAAGAGTGGGGCGCGAGTCCCGGGGTCGCGGCGGTGCTCGACTGGCGTTCGCAGATGCGCCACTTGTCGGGGCACTTTCATGACGCAGTTATGGAAGCGGCCAAGGCTTCTCCGCCGACGCTATTGCTCGAGGAGGACGTGCGCGACCACGCCGCCGAGCAGCGCATCGCCGCGCGACGAGGAGGCTCGGCGAAGATCGATCCGATCTACAAAACGGTCCACGTGTCTTACGGTCAAGTCGTCGGTTCGGCCCTCTACAGCGGTCCATCGCCGAGCGCGCGAATCCGCCTCCTCCTGGAGCGCTTGGCGCAAGCGCGCGCGACATTGGCTCGTCCAACGGATGGGCCGCACGGGGCCATAAGCACCAAGGACTTGCTGAACGCCTTGACCGAGTTGCGCGGAGTCCTGGCCGGTGCGAAGGACTTGGAAAAAGCTTACAAAGGCTTTGAAGCTGGCCTGACGCCCGAGGCTCTGGGCGTGATCGTCGCCTGGCACAACAAGCGCAAGTACCGAGACCTTGAAGCCGAGAAGATCATCCAGAAGGATCGCCAGTTGACGGTCGATCGAAACTGGGGCGCCAAGACCACGGCGCGCCTTCCCGATCCTGAACCGATCGTGCGGCCGGCGATGCTCGATCGACTGGACGCGGCCCTTCAGGGACGCATCGCGTGACAGACGCGGTCGAGTACGCCGCGCGCGAGGCCGCCCATGAAATACTCGACTCTATCGAGATCGCGCCGTCGTCAGCGCGCCTGGAACTTGCGTTGAGCGCCGTTCGCGTTGCCCCCGCGCTAAGCGACGCCTACGCGGCGGTGGCGCGGAGCCTGCACCAGGACACGCGGGAGGCGGCGGCCGCGTGGCTTGCGGCCCGCGAGCTAGCTCGACGCGATATTGGCGAGCGACTGGACGCCGACATTGGACAGCTTTGGTATGTCGCCTTTGGCCGGGAGTACTTGCGTACTTGCCTCGGCTACGCCCTGTGCTGCGTGCAGCGGACTGAATATGACGAGGCCGTCGCTCAATTCACGCGGCTCTTGGTGCTGGACCCCGATGATCATCAGCGGGTGCGCCCCGTTTTAGGGGCAACCCTGCTAATGGCGGGCCGATTTGCGCAGTTCGAATGCTTCCGGGAGGCCATGGACGACGTGGTTGAGACGGATTGGCTCTACCTTTTGGCCTACCATTCCATCGCGACGCGGGCTCCTCTGCCTGAACGCAAGCAGCGCCTTGGGGACGCGCTCACAGCCAATCGGCACGTGCCAGTATACCTGCACGCCACCGAGGTGTTGACGCTGGACCCGCCCGACTACGTGACACCAGGCCAGGCAGATGAAGCTTTTGCCTTCGCGGTGTCCCCAGGCGGGCGTCTCTGGCGGCAAAATCCGATCGCTATGCGGTATCTGCAGGTCGAGGCAAAACGTGGCCTAAGAGTGTCGCTCTAAGCGGCCTTGAAAACGTCTCACTACGCCACGCGCCAATGCCCTACCGCTAAATTTGGCTGAAGGTCCGCTGGCGCGCTATGGCGCGCGGTGAACTGGCACCGTATAGCGACGATATTCGGCCGGACGCCAAAGCCGTCTTTCCCGTCGCCCATAGCTACCGAATGTCCACTTTCGGAGGCGAAGCCAATGGCAGCTCCTGGCGCTGCCTTACCGATCGTGCAGGGCCGGTAGGATCGCGAAAAGCCGCAGAGATTGGTCGGTGATCTAAGCCGAGCTGCCTATGTCGGTCATGCGACAGTGCGAACCTCCAGCATTGTTATGGTGCGGGCGTTGATGACGCGATCCTTTTCCCTACCTCCCTAAGCCGTAGCTGCGCATAGCCGGTTTCGTCCCTCCGGCGAGGCGGCGCGGTAGGCTGTCGATTGTAACTTCACCTTTGAGCTGCCGACGCATTGTGAGGCATGGAGTTGGACGGAGCATGGCTGAAGAGTCGCTGGATGATCCGAAAGCTGGGCTAGCGGCGGCAAAGGTTGAAAACACCGGGCTACGCGAGGCCAATAATGGGCTGTCGAGCCCTTCCGACGACACGGCGGACCGTAATCACTTCGAAGGCGCTCTGCGTGGAAGCGAGGAACGTCTCCGATTGGCCGTCGAGATTGGCGGCCTTGCCAGCTGGGACTGGAACATCGCCTCGGGCAAGGTCGTGTGGAACGACCGCCACTTCTTGCAGCAGGGCTACGCGGTCGGAGAGGTTTTACCCAGCTACCAGGCCTGGCTCGACCGGTTGCATCCGGACGATCGCGACGAGACGGTGGCGTTGATCGAAGCGGCTCGCGATGGCCGGTCGACTTTCCATCATGAATTCCGCGCCCTATGGCCAGACGGTTCAATCCACTGGCGCGCGGCGCGCGGTCGATTTTTCTACGATGAAAATGGCGCCCCGGTTCGCATGATCGGCGTCGCTGAGGACATCACCGAGCAAAAGCTCTCGGTCCAGCGAATGGCGGCCTCCGAGGCGCGGCTGCGCTTGGCGCTGGAAGCGGGCCGAATGGCCCCGTTCGAATGGTCGCTCGACGACACACTCCCTCCTGTAAGTGACGACCTGCGCCAGGGTGTAGACTTTGGCGACGCTCGCGCTCGCGTCGAAGAGGGACGCGCTCGCCACCACCCGGATGATGCCGCTCTTCTGGATCAGACGCGACAGCGCGCCCTCGACGGCGACGAGACCTTTCTGGATTTCGAATTCAGGCGCCTAACGGCTGACGGCCAATTGCGCTGGCTGCAGGTCCGATCGGAGATCGTTCGCGATAACCTTGGCCGGCCCCGGAAGTTGGTCGGCGTACAGTTGGACGTTACCGAGCAGCGGGAGAATGAAGAGCGTCTGCGGCTTCTGATGCTCGAGGTCGATCATCGCGCCAAGAACCTGTTGTTTGTCGTGCAGAGCATGGTCTCGCTCGCCAAGGCTGGTGATCTCGAAACCTACCGACAAGCCCTGCTGGGACGGATCGAGTCTCTCTCGCGCGCCCATCAGTTGCTCGCTGAAAGTCGATGGTCGGGCGGCGACCTGCGCCAGCTCCTGTCGGAAGAACTTGGCCCTTACGGCTTGGGCGATAATGGTCACATCAAGCTCGACGGGCCGCCGATCTCCTTGCCGGCCAGACATGCTCAAGCGCTTGCGCTCTGCCTCCATGAACTGGCGACCAACGCCGCCAAGTATGGCGCATTGTCTGTCGATGAAGGCGTCTTGACCGTTCACTGGCGTAGCAGCCATGGGCAGCTTCACCTGTCATGGATCGAGCGTGGCGGGCCGTCCGTCGTCGCGCCCAGACATACAGGATTTGGCGGGACCTTGCTCAAACGGAGCCTTCAGCCGTTCGGCGGTCAGGTGGAATTACAATGGGCAGAGGTAGGGCTGAGCGCGCAGATCGCGCTCCCACTGCAGGCTAACCCAGACCCCGCATAGGTCGTCCTTCCGAAGGTGCGGCGACGACAGCAATTGGCGCGACATCGCCGTTAATGGAACGAACTAGGCTGGAAATAAGGCAACAACTTTCCGCTTCGTCGTACCAGAACAATAGCCGGCCCAAGCTTCCATGAGCTTACGGCGCTTGTCGAACAGATCGCCTCGCCTGTAGGCAGCCTCAGCTTTGTTGGCAATCGTATGAGCCAGGGCCATTTCGCAAACCTCGTGGGAGAAGCCTGTCGTTTCCGATGCCCAATCGCGGAAGGTCGAGCGAAAGCCATGAACAGTGACCTCGCTCTTCATACGACGTAGCAGCATGGCCATCGCCATAGAGGACAGTGGTGAAACCGACGTTGCGCCCGGAAACACATGACCGGTTGACCCAACCTCCAGCCGCTCCGCGATTATTTTCATCGCTCGGCCAGAGAGGGGAACGCGATGTTCGCGCCCTGCTTTCATGCGGTTGGCAGGAATGGTCCAGATCTCCTTATGAACGTCGATCTCATCCCAACTCGCGCCTAACACTTCGCCCGACCGAGCGCCGGTCAGGATCAAAAACTCCAAAGCGCGGGCCGCCACTGCGCTACGGGCGCGTAGGTCCTCCATGAACTCTGGCATGCCGTCATAGGGGAGCGCGGCATGATGCCCGCGCGCCAATCGTTGGCGCTTTGGCAGCAGCTGATTCAAGTGACCGCGCCAACGCGCCGGATTCTCACCTGTTCGAAGCCCTTTGGCCTTCGCCGCGTCCAGGACATTCTCGATCCGCCCGCGCAAGCGCTCAGCCGTTTCGGGCGTGCGAGACCAGAGTGGCTTTAAAACATCCAGAATGTCTTGAGTGGTGATCTCGTTAACCGGTCGCTCGCGGATCGGCGCTGCGTACTTGGTAAGCGTCATCTTCCATTGCGCGACATGCTTGGCGTTGCGCCAAGATGCCTGCATCGCGTCGACATAGGCATCGGCACAGGCGCCGAATGTCTGAACTGTATCGTCTCTGGCGCGCTCGACCTTGGGGTCGATCCCGTTCGCAAGCATCGCCCGGATGCCCGCAGCTTCTGCGCGAGCATCGGCCAAGCTTAAATCACGCCGACCACCTAACCCAAGTTCGACGCGTTTACCCGCTCGCGTATACATAAAGACCCAGCGGCGACGTCCGCTCTCATCGATCGAGAGATAGAGGCCTCCACCATCGGAATGTCGGCCAGGCTTGTTCAGCTTGGCCGCTTGGAGCGCAGTCAGCTTATGCAGCGAACGTCCAGCCATTGGAGTCTCCGCCTAACATCTCCGCCGAACCTTTTCGGCCCCACTTTCGGTCCCACTTTCGGTCCCATTTCGTTCTCAAGACCGAGTGAGCTAACGATGGACAGGATGGCATGAACATCGAAATTAATCCATTCTATTCAATAATATACAGACATGACGCGGGACATTCTGACGCGGTATGGGATTACTGGTTTGGCGGACTCTCTCACCGCCACCGCTCTTCCTCGCGCGGAAGCCTCACATGACCTCAGTCGATCCTAGGACCCGGGATGACGGCCGCGCGCGGCAAGGCGTGCTGCTGCTGCATGGCCATAGCCGTACGGGGCGGTCGATGGGCAAGCTGGCGGCGCGGCTGAGAGCCGCCGGTTTCCGGACCTGGGCGCCGACCTATTCCTTCCGCGCCCCGCTGCCCAAGGTCGTGGACCGCCTGCTGCCCGAGTTCGCCGCCTTCGAGCGGTCCTTCGACGGACCGCTGCACATCGTCGCCCACTCGCTGGGCAGCCTGGTCGCCCGTGCGCTGCTGGCGCGGCGCCGGCCGGACCGGCTGGGAAAGGTCGTCATGCTGGCCCCGCCCAACGGCGGCAGCGAGTGGACCGACGTCCTCGCCCGCCTGCGGCTGGACCGGATCACGCTGGGCGCCATGGCGCCGCATCTGCTGACCGCGCCGTCGCCGGACGACGCGGCCATGCTGGGCGCCGTCGATTTCGAGCTGGGCGTCATCGCCGGCGACCGCGCTCTGGACCCGATCCTGCCTCGGCTGATCCTGCCGCGCCCCAACGACGGCAAGGTCTCGGTGGCGGCGACGCGCATCGCCGGCATGAGCGACCACGTCGTCCTGCCGGTCACCCACCCGCTGATGATCTTCAATCCCCGGGTGGGCGAGCAGGTGCAGGCCTATCTGGAAACCGGGCGGTTCCTGGACGTGGAAAACGACGCCCTCCGCCGGACCGCGTGACCACCCGGGTGCGCCTGGCGTAAGGACACGGCATGATCCGCCCGTCCCTTCATCGTTTCGCCCTCCTCCTCGCCGCCCTGAGTGTCTGCATGACGACCAACGCCCTGGCCGCCCCGACCGTCGTGACCTCGCCCGAGACCCTGCCCGCCGCGCACGACCGGCCGCGCGTGTTCCTGGGCGGCAGCATCGACATGGGCAAGGCGGTCGACTGGCAGGCCCAGGTGATCGCCGCCCTGGCCGACCAGGACGTGGTCATCCTCAATCCGCGCCGCCCCGACTGGAACCCGGCCTGGAAGCCGGTGGCCGAAGAGCCCGAATTCCGCCGCCAGGTCGAGTGGGAACTGGCCGCCCTCGAAAGCGCCGACGTCATCGTGCTCTACCTGACGCCCGGCTCCCAGGCCCCGATCAGCCTGCTGGAGATGGGCCTGCACGCGCGGAGCGGAAAGCTGGTGGTGCTGTGCCCCGAGGGCTTCTGGCGCAAGGACAATGTCGACATCACCGGCGAGAAGTATGGGGTAAAGCAGGTCGAGAGCCTGGACGCCCTGATCGCCGAGGTGAAGGCGCGGGTGGGGAAGTAGGCCCTTCTCCCCTTGCGGGAGAAGGTGGCGGCGAAGCCGACGGATGAGGGGTCGAAAGGCCTGTCCGATAGTTCTGAGAGACCCCTCACCCGACCTCCTTCGGAGGCCACCCTCTCCCGCAAGGGGAGAGGGATCAGAGGAGCACCTCCCGTTCCACCCCGATCCCGGCCAGGAAATCCGGGTCGTGGCTGACGACCAGCAACGCCCCGTCATAGCCCGCCAGCGCCGCCTCCACGGCCGCCACCGAGTCCAGGTCCAGATGGTTGGTGGGCTCGTCGAGGATCAGCAGTTGCGGCGGGGTCGGTCCCGCGAGCACGCAGGCCAGGGCCGCGCGCAGGCGTTCGCCGCCGCTCAAGGAACCGGCCGGCCGGTCGGCGGCGCTGTTGCGGAAGAGGAAGCGGGCCAGGGCGGCCTGGGCGGCGTTGCGGTCGGCGGCGGGGTGCAGGCGCTGGAAGGCTTCGCGCAGGGTCTCGTCCGGACGCAGAATCGCCAACGACTGGTCGAGCATCACCGCCGGGACGCCGCGCGTGACCGTTCCGGCCGTCGGCGCCAGCATGCCGGCCGCCAGGTTCAGCAGGGTCGACTTGCCCGCGCCGTTGGGACCGCGCACCGCCACGCGCTCGGGGCCGGCGAGGCGCAGGCTGACGCCCTCCAGCACCGGCGGCCTGCCGGGCCAGGCGAAGGCGACGTCCTCCAGCGACAGCACCAGCCGTCCCGCCGGCAGGCCGGTCGGCGGCAGATCAAAGCCCAGGGTCCGTGCGCGCTCGACCCGCTTCTCGGCGCTCTCGACCGCCTCGCGGGCGGACGACTGCAGGCGCTCGGCCAGGCGGCGCTCCTTGCCGCCGGTGTTCTCGGCCCGCTCGGCTCGGGCGCCGAGCAGGATCTTGGGCTCTGATCCCTTGGCGGCGAAGCGCTTGCCGGCGGCGTCGCGGCGAGCCTTGCGCTCAACGGCGGCCTGGGCCTCGCGGGCGGCGCGGCGCTCGTCGCGCTCGGCGCTGTCCAGGGCCCGGCCGGCGGCCTCCACCTCGGCCGCCTTGCGCTCGGCATAGAGGTCGTAGCCGCCGCCGTAGCTGGCCGCGCCCAGGCTGGAGATCTCGACGATGCGGTCCATGCCACGCAGCAGCGAGCGGTCGTGGCTGGCGACGATCGCCCCGCCCTTCCAGCGGTCGAGCACCTCGCCCACCAGATCCCGCGCCTGGGCGTCGAGGTGGTTGGTCGGCTCGTCCAGCAGGATCAGGTCGGGGGCTGCCAGCAGCAGGGCGGCCAGGCCCGCGCGGGTCTGCTGGCCGCCGCTGAGCGCGCTGGCGGGCCGGTCGGGGTCGAGACCGGTCAGACCGACCTCCGCCAGGGCCTCGTCCAGCCGCGTGGACAGGGTCCAGTCGGCCTCGGCGAAGTCGGTGTCGTCGCCTTGCCCCGCCTCGATGCGGGCCAGCCGCCGCCAGGCCGCGCCGACGCCCAGGCGGTCGGCGAGGATCGCGTCCGGCGCCAGGTCGGGCGTCTGGTCGAGCACGCCGATCGTGCCGGCGCGGGCGATCGTCCCGGCCAGGGGGGCGCGCACGCCGGCGATCAGCGCCAGCAGGGTCGACTTGCCCGCGCCGTTGCGACCGACCAGGCCGACGCGCTCGGCGCCGACCGACAGGTTCAGGTTTTCGAAGAGGACGCGGCCGTCAGGCGCGGCGGCGGAGACGGAGTCCAACGTGATGAAGGCCAAATGGGCGACAGGCATGGGAAACCACGAACAGGGAAACGGGAAGGACGAAGCGGTCTTCCGTCTGGCTGATCATGGCGGCCTCCATCAGGGGTGGAGCCGGGCTTCTACGCCCGCGAACCGGGTTCGGCAAGCTGGGCCGCGAGGTCAGCAGATCCCGTCGCGCAGGCGCGGCTGCGACGCGCGGCCGGCGCGATAGGCGCCGCAGCGGGCCTGCTTGCGGGCGTCCTCGGCGAAGGGCGGCGGGGGCGGCGGCAGGCCGCGGGGTACGAACCTGGCCGGCGGCGGGGCGGGACGGCCCACGGGTCCCATCCGCGGCGACGGAGCCTTGGCGGCGAGACTTCCCCAGCACCTGTCCTTCTCCTCGTCGGTCAGGTGCTCGCTGCTGAGGCCCTTGCAGGCCCGGTGGTAGCGGCCCCAGCGGAAATCCGGATTGCCTTCCGTCAGCTTCCAGCGATCAACCGCCTTGGGATCGACGCGCCAGGCGGGATCGATCGACGGTGCGGCGGGTCCAGGCGGTCCGGCGGGCGACGCCCCCTCCCCTTCGCCCGGCGTGGCGGGCGCGGCGCCGTCGGGACTGGTCCGAGGTTCGGAAGCGCTTGTCGCCGAAGGCGAAGACGACGCCCTGGCCGCTCGTTTCGGCGCGGGCGGCGGGTCTTCCTCCTCCGTGCGATCGAGCTCCACCAGCATGGCCGGCGGCTCCACCGGCGGCGCCCCGCGCTCGACCAGCGACAGCAGACCGATCAGCAGCAGGTTGGCCGCCAGCCCCGCCGGAGCCGCGACCGCCCACCGTCCGACCGCCCGTCGCCCCCGCCGCATCGCCCCGCCACCCCAGATTGCTCTGATGGCGCATGCTCACGCTTCGATGGCGTCCGAAATTCGACCGCGCGGCGCCCGCTTTGCGCCCTCCGGACCGCCCGCTGCTGACATTTGATGTCAGCAGGACTGGCAGCAGGATGGCTGCGGCGTTTGTTCGCATGTTGTTCTTGTGTTAATGCCGCGCCAGAGCCCTACATATAGCCGCTGCGCCGCGCCTCGCGCGTGGCTCCCAATCCGACCTTCGAGCGTTCCGGACACCATGGCCGAGCAACTGAACTTCATCCGCGTCCGCGGCGCCCGCGAGCACAATCTCAAGGACGTCAGCGTCGACATTCCGCGCGGCGAGCTGGTCGTGCTGACCGGCCTGTCGGGCTCGGGCAAGAGCTCGCTGGCCTTCGACACCATCTATGCCGAGGGTCAGCGCCGCTATGTCGAGAGCCTGTCGGCCTACGCTCGCCAGTTCCTGGAGCTGATGAGCAAGCCGGACGTGGACCTGATCGAGGGCCTGTCGCCGGCCATCTCGATCGAGCAGAAGACCACGTCGCGCAACCCGCGCTCGACCGTCGGCACGGTGACCGAGATCCACGACTACATGCGCCTTTTGTGGGCGCGGGTGGGGGTTCCCTACTCGCCCGCCACCGGCCTGCCGATCGAGAGCCAGACCATCAGCCAGATGGTCGACAAGATCACCGCCCTGCCCGAAGGCACGCGCCTCTATCTGCTGGCCCCGGTCGTTCGCGACCGCAAGGGCGAGTACCGCAAGGAGATCGCCGAGTGGCAGAAGGCCGGCTTCCAGCGGCTGAAGATCGACGGCGAGTACTATCCGATCGAGGACGCCCCGGCCCTCGACAAGAAGTTCAAGCACGACATCGACGTTGTCGTGGACCGCGTGGTGACCAAGGCCGGCATGGAGCAGCGTCTCGCTGACTCCCTCGAGCAGGCCCTGCGCCTGGCCGACGGTCTGGCGGTGGCCGAATGGGCGACGATCGACGAGGGCGAGAAGGAGCCCAAGCGCCTCCTGTTCTCCGAACGCTTCGCCTGCCCGGTCAGCGGCTTCACCATCGCCGAGATCGAGCCGCGGCTGTTCTCGTTCAACAATCCGGCCGGCGCCTGCCCCACCTGCGACGGCCTGGGCGCGAAGCTGGCCTTCGACGCCGATCTGATCATCCCGGACAAGGACAAGACCCTGCACAAGGGCGCAGTCGCGCCCTGGGCCAAGGGGCCTTCGCCGCTCTACACCCAGACCCTTCAGGCCCTGGCGCGCCACTACGGCTTCTCGATGGACGAGCCCTGGTACAAGCTGCCGGAAAAGGCCCGGACCGTGGTGCTGAACGGCTCCAAGGGCGAGAAGATCAAGTTCACCTACGACGACAACGCCCGCAAGTACGAGGTCGACAAGCCGTTCGAGGGCGTGCTGCCGAACCTGGAGCGCCGCTGGCGCGAGACGGACAGCTCGTGGGTGCGTGAGGAACTGGGCCGCTACCAGTCCGACACCCCGTGCGAGGCCTGCGGCGGCAAGCGCCTGAAGCCCGAGGCCCTGGCCGTGAAGGTGCACGGCCTCGACATCGCCGCCGTCTCGAACCTGGCCATCCGCCCGGCCCGCGACTGGTTCAGCGCCCTGGAAGGCCACCTCTCCGATAAGCAGCTGGAGATCGCCCGGCGGATCCTGAAGGAGATCAACGACCGCCTGCGGTTCCTGGTCGATGTCGGTCTGGACTATCTCAACCTGTCGCGCGGCTCGGGCACCCTGTCGGGCGGCGAGAGCCAGCGCATCCGCCTGGCCAGCCAGATCGGCAGCGGCCTGACGGGCGTGCTCTACGTGCTCGACGAGCCGTCGATCGGCCTGCACCAGCGCGACAACACCCGCCTGCTCCAATCGCTGCAGGGCCTGCGCGACCTCGGCAACTCCGTGCTCGTCGTCGAGCACGACGAGGAGGCCATCCTCACCGCCGACTACGTGATCGACATGGGTCCAGCCGCCGGCGTCCACGGCGGCGAGATCGTCGCCGAGGGCAAGCCCGAAGAGATCATGGCTAACCCGGCCAGCGTCACCGGCCAGTACCTGACCGGCGCGCGCGAGATCGCGGTTCCGGAAGAGCGCCGCCCGATCAACAAGAAGAAGATGCTCAAGGTCATCGGCGCCAAGGGCAACAATCTGAAGGACGTCACCGGCGAGATCCCGGTCGGCACCTTCACCTGCATCACCGGCGTCTCGGGCGGCGGCAAGTCGACCTTCACGATCGAGACCCTCTACAAGGCCGCCGCGCGCCGCCTGAACAACGCCAGCGACGCCCCGGCGGCGCACGAGCGCATCGAGGGCCTGGAGAACTTCGACAAGGTCATCGACATCGACCAGTCGCCGATCGGCCGCACCCCGCGCTCCAACCCTGCGACCTATACCGGCGCTTTCGGCCCGATCCGCGACTGGTTCGCCCAGCTGCCGGAGAGCAAGGCGCGCGGCTACGGCCCGGGCCGCTTCAGCTTCAACGTCAAGGGCGGCCGCTGCGAGGCCTGCCAGGGCGACGGCGTCATCAAGATCGAAATGCACTTCCTGCCCGACGTCTACGTCACCTGCGATATCTGCAAGGGCAAGCGCTACAACCGCGAGACCCTGGACGTGCTGTTCAAGGGCAAGACCATCGCCGACGTGCTGGACATGACGGTCGAGGAGGCCGCCGACTTCTTCAAGGCCGTGCCGCCGATCCGCGACAAGATGGAGACCCTCAAGCGCGTGGGCCTCAGCTACATCAAGGTGGGCCAGCAGGCGACGACGCTGTCGGGCGGCGAAGCGCAGCGAGTGAAGCTGTCCAAGGAGCTCAGCAAGCGCGCCACCGGCCGCACGCTCTACATCCTCGACGAGCCGACCACCGGCCTCCACTTCGAGGACACCAAGAAGCTGCTGGAGGTGCTGCACGAGCTTGTCGACCAGGGCAACACCGTGGTCGTCATCGAGCATAACCTGGACGTCGTAAAGACCGCCGACTGGCTGCTGGACTTCGGTCCCGAGGGCGGCGACGGCGGCGGCCAGATCGTCGCCGTGGGCTCGCCCCAGGACGTGGCCAAGGTCGAGGCCAGCTGGACCGGCAAGTACCTCAAGGAGCTGCTCGACCGTCATGAGGAGCGCCGGCTGGCGCGGGTGGGCGAGCTGAAGAAGAGCAAGCGGGCCTGATACGAAGAAGGGCGGCGGGTCACCCCGCCGCCCTTTCTCTTTCTACCGATCCCCCCTCAGGGAAGGGCTCGCCGCGATCAGACGACGAAGGGGCCGGTCGCGTTCGGATCGATCGTCGATTCAGGCTCGGAAATCTCGCGGTAGATGACCGGCGCCGGCGTGTACATCGTGACGCCCGACAGGACGGCCATCAGTCCGCCCAGCGCCAGCTGCAACACGCCCATGGGGGTTAGAAAGGTCTCCAGCGAACTGAAGTCCGGCTGCACGAGCTTGGCCGCCGACGCCATGTTTCCGCCGCTCAGGGCCGTGCCCAGGGCGAAGATGATCGCCATGATCAGCAGATAGACGATCACCGCCATCACGAACGCTACGAAATAGGCCCCGAACAGCGGCCAGAAGCGTCCGGCGGTGAGCGGAAGCGCGCGGAAGAGCACGATCCGGCGCTCTGCAAAGGTCTGCACCCCGGCCAGCGAGAGCCGCACCCCGGCATAGGCGATACCGCCCAACAGCGCGATGAAGAAGACGAGACCAAGCAGGGCCGCCAGGGGCTTGGAGATGATCGCGAAGATGCCGACGACGACGCCCAGCACGAAGGCCACGCCCAGGGCGCCGACAGTGATCAGAAGCCAGATCAGGAAGCTGACCGCGATCAGCCGCAGCTCGTCGGCGCCGAAACGCAGCGCGGCGTAGGTCCGCTCGGCCGGGCGCAGCACCGTGCGGTAGACCGCCCCTTGCAGCACGCCGTAATAGACCAGGATGTAGACGATCGAGAGCAGCAGGAACGGCCCCATCTGGACCATGGCCTGGCGCACTTCCTCGGTGTCGGTCTGGCCGCTGAGCTGGGCCGCGGCCAGCACCTGCATCTGCGGGCCGAAGAAGATCAGGCTGACCAAGTTCAGGCTCGCCGAGGCGATCGTGGCCAGCAGGATCCACACCGCCACGGCCTTGAAATGCTCGCGCACCAGGACGAAGCCGGAGATCGCCGCGTCCGTCGCCGAAAAGGTCTTCATCGTGGTTCCTAGCTCGCCCGGTCAGTGCGTTTCAGAGGGCAGGAACGCGTAACAAGCTTCGTTGGCCAGGGACAGAGCCCGGGCCTCAAATATCCGGGTGCAGCTGGCGATAGGCGCGGGCCGGTCCGGCGGTCAGGATCACCGTCTGGACGGTGAACATCAGCGGCGCGATCAACACGTTGGTCAGCAGGCCCAGCAGCACGAACAGCTTGGAGCCGCCGCCGACCAGGGCGATGACGCCGGTCAGCAGGCCGCCGACCAGCGAAAAGACGATCGGCGTCAGCACGAAGGCCATGAACAGGTTCAGCACGAACATGCCCAGCAGGCCCCAGAAGTGGCCGTGGGTCAGCACCCAGGCCTCGCGCAGGTTGATCTTGCCCTCGGCGAAGGTCTGGGGCGACAGCAGCGACAGCCGCACCCCCACCCACATCGACAGGCCGATGACGCCCAGGCCGCCGAGGAAGGCGATCCAGGCCGCGACGCTGCGGGCGCCCGCGCCGGCCAGGGTGGCGGTCAGCAGGGTCACCAGGCCGCTGGGAATGGCGGTGACGAACAGGGCCGCGGCCCAGGTGATCAGGGCCACGACGAACAGCCGGACCTCGTCGGCGCCCAGGCGCAGATAGGCCCCGCGGCTCTGCTCGGGGTGCAGCACCGAACGCAGGATGGCGCTGGCCAGCACCGCGCAGATGGCAGCCGCCAGCAGGATCAGCAGGGCCATGGCCCCGCCCAGGTGCGCGATCAGGTCCAGCACTTCCTTGGGGTCGGCGGTGAAGCGGGTCTGGGCCAGGTCGCGCCGCACCTCTTCGCCGAAGGCGACGGCCAGCAACACCCACAGCAGGATCAGGGCGGCCCAGTAGAAACCGCCCCAGGCCAGCAGCGAGGCGGGGTGGCGGCGCATGGTGCGCGGCCCTTCGAGAGCGGCGGCGATGGGCGACAGGGCGATCATGGTCAGGCTTCCGGCCGCTCGGCGACGGCCAAGCTCGGGCCGTGTCTGTAGACGTGGACGCAGGCCGCCGTCCAGGCCGGCGCGACGCAGAAATAGTAGAGCCCCACGGCGACGGCCTGCAGCGCCAGGGCGGCGGGTCCGTCGAGAGCGGTGCGGCCGCCCACGGCGATCACCACGCTGGGCAGGTAGAACACCAGGCCCAGGGCCACCAGCAGGCCGGCGCGGCCCTTGGTCAGGTCGAAGGCGCTGAGCACCTGCAGCCGTCCGGCGGCGATGCTGGCGGCCGGGGCCAGCGACAGACGGGCGGCCAGCCAGGCCAGGACCGCAAGGCTGGCCAGCGGCGCGAGACTCGCGGCGAAGGCGGCCACGGGGCCCGACAGCGCGGCCTTCCAGGCCTCGGACGAGGTGGCGTCGAAACCGGGCGCGGCGGCGCGGGCGACGCCCAGGGACACGGCCCCGACCACCACCAGCAGCACGGAGATCACCACCAGGAAGATCAGGGCGAGCAACAGCTGCACCCCGGCCATCAGCGCCTCTTCACGCCCCCAGCGCAGGCCGGCCAGGCCCGCCGGGCGGTCGAAGGCGGCGCGGTAGAGGGCGCCATAGGCCAGGGCGGCGGCGAGGAAGTCGGCCAGCAGCACCCAGCCGCCGCCAGCGAAGCGTCCGGCCAGTCCGAGCAGGCTGGCCGCGGCCAGGGCTGCCCAGGTGCGGGGCGCAAGACGGGTCACGCCGGTGATCCCGGCCCGCGCCGTCGCGCCGATCGCGATCGATGCCTCGCCCATTTCGCTCCCAAGCCCTCAGCCGCCGGCACTCTAGCCCGCGTCGCGCCATCAGACGACGAGTCGGCGCGGGCGTGGCGTGGATTTTACGCCGGCGTGGCCTCGGGGCCGCTTTCGACCGGCGGTTCGGGCGGAGCGGGCGGCGGCGGCGGCGCGGCGGCCTCCCCAGCGGCGGTCGCGGTCAGCTGTTGATAGGCGCTGGCCCACGGCGCGATGTAGATCGTCAGCACGACCGACTGGATCAGCGCCAGGACCGGCGCGGCCACGACCAGCCACGGCCAGAACCGTTGCAGGAACTCGTCCGGTCCGGCGATCTTGGCCAGGTCCTGCCACGACCCGGCAAGGGCCAGGGCCCCGACGATCAGCACGACCAAGCCCACGACCATCTCCAGGGCCATGACCAGCAGCGTGGCCAGCAGCGCCATGCCCAGCAGGCGCAGCGACGAGCCCTTGGTCAGGCTCCAGGATTCGAACAGCACCAGGCGACGGCCGGCGAAGGTCATCGGCCAGGCCATCGACAGCCGCAGCAGCGCCCAGACGATGGCGACCAGCCCTGCGATCACCGTCAGGATCCCGATCGCGATGCCGGCGACCTTGCCGGCCGCGAAATAGGTCAGGAAGCCGACGAGCAGTCCAGCGATCACCGCGACGAAGTAGACCATGTACCAGCCGATGACGAAGATCACCGTCAGCAGCAGCATCCAGCCCTCGCTGGCGCCGACGCGCAGGTAGAAGCCCTTGCGGGCCTGCGGCTCGAGCACGGCGCGGAAGATGGCGGCGGCCACCAGGGTCTGGGCCAGGACCTGCAGGACGAAGGTGCCGAAATTGGCCGCCATCATGCGCATCTGCATGGCCATGACCTGAGCGAAGGCTTCCGGGTCCTGGGCCGCCGCGCCTTGGTTCAGTTCGCTCATGCGCGCGATGTCGCCGATCAGCGGCAGATAAAGCCCGATCAGCGGCGCGATCATCAGCACCAGCAGCGCCAGGCCCCACACCGCCACGGACGCCGGTTCGCGCCCCAGCAGGTTCCAGCCGGCCAATGCCGCCGTCGTCGCGGAAAACCTCTTCGCCACCCCAAATCCCCCAAATCCGGAAACACGTCTGGAGGTCGAGCTTACACGGCGGTTCCGTCTTGGCGAGGGCGGAGGTATGAGGGCGGCCATGACCACCTCCCCCATTCACGTGATCGGCGGCGGCCTCGCCGGTTCCGAGGCCGCCTGGCAGATCGCCCAGGCCGGCGTTCCCGTCATCCTGCACGAAATGCGCAAGGACGACTCCAGCGGCAAAGTCACCACCGATGCGCACCAGACCGACGGTCTTGCGGAAATGGTGTGCTCCAACTCGTTCCGCTCGGACGACTGGCAGTTCAACGCCGTGGGCTTGCTGCACGCCGAGATGCGGCGCTGCGACTCGATCATCATGTCGGCGGCCGACCAGCACCAGGTGCCGGCCGGCGGCGCCCTGGCGGTCGATCGCGACGGCTTCTCCGAGGAAGTCACCCTCCGCCTGGAAGCCCATCCGCTGGTCACCATCGTGCGCGAAGAGATCGCCGGCCTGCCGCCCGAAGACTGGGACAGCGTCGTCGTCGCCACCGGCCCGCTGACCTCGCCGGCCCTGGCCCAGGCGGTGCTCGACCTGTCGGGCGAAGGCCAGCTGTCGTTCTTCGACGCCATCGCGCCGATCATCCACCTCGAGTCGGTGAACATGGACGTCGCCTGGCGCCAGTCGCGCTACGACAAGGAAGGCCCCGGCGGCGACGCGGCCGCCTACATCAACTGCCCGATGAACAAGGAGCAGTACGAGGCCTTCATCGACGCCCTGCTCGAAGGCCCCAAGGCCGAGTTCAAGGAGTGGGAGAACGTCCCCTATTTCGACGGCTGTCTGCCGATCGAGGTGATGGCCGAGCGCGGCCGCGAGACCCTGCGCCACGGCCCGATGAAGCCGGTCGGCCTGACCAATCCGCGCGACCCGACCGTGAAGTCCTACGCCATCGTCCAGCTGCGCCAGGACAACGCTCTCGGCACGCTTTGGAACATGGTCGGCTTCCAGACCAAGCTGAAGCACGGCGTCCAGGCCGAGACCTTCCGGATGATCCCGGGGCTGGAGAACGCCCAGTTCGCCCGCCTGGGCGGCCTGCACCGCAACACCTTCATCAACTCGCCCAAGCTGCTCGACAAGGGCCTGCGCCTGAAGGCCCAGCCGCGCCTGCGCTTCGCCGGCCAGGTCACGGGCGTCGAAGGCTATGTCGAGAGCGCCGCCATCGGTCTGCTGGCCGGCCGCTTCGCCGCCGCCGAGCGCAAGGGCGGATCGCTCGAGGCCCCGCCGGCCACCACCGCCCTGGGCGCCCTGGTCGAGCACATCACCGGCGGCCACCTCGAAGGCTCCCACGGCGGCTCGTTCCAGCCGATGAACATCAACTACGGCCTGCTGCCGCCGCTCGAGGCCCCCAAGGTCGACGAGGACGGCAAGAAGATCCCGCTGAAGGAACGCGGCCGCGCCAAGAAGCGACTGATGAGCCTGCGGGCGCTGAAGGACCTGGAAGCCTGGCTGACGGCGGACTGAGCCGAAGCCGGCCTCCCCCGACTTGAAGAAAACGGCGTCCGCCCCGTCCAAGGCGGAAGCGCGCGGCCGTGGAACCTTGGCGTTCCCGGCCGCGCCCCGTCGCGGCGTCTTTCGCGAGACCGCCCCATGCTCCGCCTCACCAGCGCCGCCGTCGCGACCACGGCCCTCCTGACCGCTCCGGCCCTCGCCCAGGACGTGGTCTCTCCGGCCAAGGAAACGATCCTGGCCCCGTTCGACATCGTCCGCACCGAGGTGAAGAGCGTCGGGCCGGACGTGGTCTTCCGCGTGCAGGTGCGCGGCAAGGCCGGCGAACTCAAGCCCAAGGCGACCGGCCAGTTCGCCGGCAGCGCGGTGTGGAGCTACGTCTGGCCGACCTCGCTGGACAGCGGCGGCGTCGGCTTCGAGGGCGGCCAGGGGATCCTGGCCCTGGCGGTGACCTTCCACCCCGACTTCGACGACGCGGCCTATGGCGGCGTGAACCGCCACGTCTGGCATCCGCACTGGGTGGTGCTGGTCCCCGACGACGCCTGCGGCAAGGGCGCGCTGAAGGTCCGCGACATCCCGGCCGGGACCAAGCCCAAGGTGCCGGCCACCTGGCCCGGCGTGCCGCTGCTGATCGACAGCCCCAGCTATCCGACCAGCTTGGCCACAGACACCGTCGAGGTCAGCGTGCCGGCCGGTGTGATCGGCGCGGTCGAGGGCGTGAAGTTCGACGGCGTGACCTCGGCCCTCAAGGTCAACGCCAACCTGCACGCGCCCCTGCTGTGCATCTCCGACATCTTCGACGTGGCGTCGGGCGACCTCAGCCTGCCGGGCCGCATCGGCCGCTGATCGCCCGTCGATCACGGATCAGGCGCCGAGCGGCCCTCCCCGCCCGGCGCCGTAGCACGCCTCGGACGCGGGCGCCGCTACGGCGGACAAAGGCCTCGACGCGACATTTCGCCCCAGTTCGCAAACCATCGGTTTGTTGCCCAGAAGCTACGCCTGGCCGCATATTTGCCGTCTTCGACATCGGCGGATCGATTTCGATTTGATCCCGACGTCATGTTTCGCCTTAATGACACCGGTAGCTATTTTAATGACACCGGTAGCGGTTAGCGTTACCAACAAGAAACGTGTCACGGGTCAGGCCGCTCAATGAGCCTAGCCCGTCGGGAAGAACTGGGAGGGAATATGTTGCAAGTCACTTCGCGGCGGAGCCGCGCCCGCGTGCTGTGCGACCGCGCGTCGCTCGGCGCTCTGACCATCGCCGGCAGCCTGCTGATCACCGGCGCCGCCTTCGCTCAAACAGCCCCGGCGCCGGCCCAGGCCGAAGAGACCGCGGTCGAGGAAGTGGTCGTCACCGGCTACCGCGCCGCCCTGCAGAGCGCCCTCAGCGTCAAGCGCAACTCCAACGTGATGGTCGATGCGATCAACGCCGAGGACATCGCCGACTTCCCCGACGCCAACCTGGCCGAGTCGCTGCAACGCCTGCCGGGCGTGTCGATCGACCGCGACAACGGCGAAGGCCGCACCATCACCGTCCGCGGCTTGGGCCCCGACTTCACCCGCGTGCGCCTGAACGGCCTGGAGGCCCTGTCGACCGCCGGCTCGAACGACTCGGGCACCAGCGGCAACCGCACCCGCGGCTTCGACTTCAGCGTCTTCGCCTCGGAGCTGTTCAACTCGCTGAAAGTGCAGAAGACCGCCTCGGCCGAGACCGACGAAGGCTCGCTGGGCGCCACGGTCGACCTGCAGACGGGCCGTCCGCTCGACTTCAAGGGCCGCCGCCTCGCCCTGTCGCTGCAGGACGCCTATTACGAATCCGGCAAGCACCACAATCCGCGCTTCGCGGGCCTGGTCTCGGATCGCTGGGACACCAACTGGGGCCAGTTCGGCGCCCTG
Source organism: Caulobacter sp. GW821-FHT10A10 (assembly GCF_059415745.1). Classification (NCBI taxonomy): domain Bacteria; kingdom Pseudomonadati; phylum Pseudomonadota; class Alphaproteobacteria; order Caulobacterales; family Caulobacteraceae; genus Caulobacter; species Caulobacter sp. GW821-FHT10A10. Next base: position 174,745 of record NZ_JBWKNV010000010.1, read on the forward strand.
TTCTCGGTGGCCTACAACGAGCGCGACAGCACCATCGACAGCTACGGCCGCCAGGCCGGCCAGTCGGACTACACCTATCGCGGCGCCACCTTCGCCGGCACCGCCCTGACCACCAACGGCACCTCGATCCTGCAGCGCCAGGGCTTCGCGGCCCCGACCGGCACCGCTTGCAACAACGGCGTCGTGCCCGGCGTCAACGTCACCAACGTCGCGCTCTGCAACGCCCTGCGCGGTTCGGACCCGACGGCCTACGCCCTGATCAACAACCCGATCGGCGCCCAGCTGACCCGCGCTGGCGGCGTGACCACCACGACCGCTCCTGGCTCGCTGGTCCGCATCCCGGCCCTGCCGACCATCAACCAGCAGGAGCTGGAGCAGGAACGCCTGGGCATCACCGGCGCCCTGCAATGGCAGCCGACCGACCGCACCAAGATCACCTTCGACGGGGTCTATTCGCGGTTCTACAACAGCTCGACCAACTACCAGATCAGCGCCGTCGGCCTGAACCGCAACAACACCACGGCCAACTACAACACGGCCGGGGCGTCCACCGCGGTCGCCACCAAGCGCGGCCTCTACAACGGCTGTAACTTCAACGCCGGCAGCGACGGCAGCAACGGCACCCTGGTGTCGCAGCCGCTGGACTGCGGCCAGTCGCTGAACGGCACGACGCCGCTGACGGGCTACACCTACAGCTACAACCCCAACAACCGCGACCCGTACGAGTATTACAACAACCCGCTGTCGCCGGGTTACATCGCCAGCGCCGACGGCTTGGCCATGCGCGACCTGTTCATCGGCCGTCCCAGCGTCAAGCTGATCGACGCCGCCCTCAGCGAGACCGGCGCCAACGCCAGCTACCTGAAGCTGGGCAGCGTCGACATGCGCTCGGCCGCCGACCAGCAGTACTACACCACCTTCTTCCAGCAGGGCTCGCTGACCCTGGAGCACGAGTTCACCGACAAGTTCCGGATGACCGCGCTGTGGGGCAAGTCGCGCTCGTACAACAAGGGCACCGGCCTGCTGGCCGACTACCTCAAGCTCGACTCGGGCAACGGCACCGCCGGCAACGACTACTTCGTCTATGACGAGCGGGTCGGCGGCTCGATGCCGCTGGTCAACTTCGGCTTCGACGCCACGAACCCGGCCAACTGGGACTTCGTGAAGGGCTATTCGTCGCTGCGGATCTACCGCTCGCTGACCGACAACCGCTACAACGGCACGCGCTTCGACTTCACCTACGACGCCGACGACAACCTGACGATCAAGTTCGGCGCCACCCAGCGCAAGTACGGCTTCTTCACCTCGCGCACCGGCCGCGCCGGCGGCTCGGCGGGCGAGACCCTGAACCCGTCGTTCAAGGAAGCCGGCAGCTCGGTGGCGGCCACCAGCCGCCTGATCAACTGGGGCCACGGGCTGGACGTGCCGGCCGGCACCACCACCGCCTTCCTCGCGCCCGACCTCGACAAGTTCACGCAGCTGTTCGACTTCAACTGCGAGTGCATCAACAAGTGGGGCGACTGGCGAACCTCGACCCTGTCGAACCCGGCCAACACCTACGGCGTGGATGAGACCGACACCGGCGCCTATGTGCAGTTCGACTACCGCACCCTGGTCTTCGACCGCGAACTGCGTGGCAACGTCGGCACCCGCTACGCCCTGACCGAGGTGAACTCGTACGGCTACACCAACCTCAACCGGCCGATCTACGGCGACAACAAGTACTCCGACGTCCTGCCGTCGCTGAACGCCGCCTACGAGATCGCCGACAACATGCTGCTGCGCTTCGGCGCGGCCAAGGTCATGGCCCGTCCGCTGCTGGCCAACCTGGCGCCCAGCATCACCGCCTTCAGCGCTCCGAACAGCTCGGGCGCCACGACCGGCGGCACGATGACGGTCGGCAACCCCGAGCTCGCGCCGTTCCGCGCCATCAATCTCGACCTCAGCTTCGAATGGTACTTCGGCCAGGGCTCGCTGATCTCGATCGCGGTCTTCGACAAGGACGTCCGCAGCTTCCCGCAGACCGTCGTCAGCTCCTCGACCCTGGCCGACGTGCTGCCGGCCCAGGCGATCGCCGACCTGATCGCCGGCGTCAACGCGGGCACCGGCACCCAGGTGCAGAAGGACGCCCAGATCGCCTACATCAACACCCAGACCTTCGACGTGCGCCAGTATCGCGACGCCCCGGGCGGCTACATCCGCGGCTTCGAGATCGGCTACCAGCAGAACCTGACCTTCCTGCCGTGGTTCCTCGACAAGCTGGGCGTCCAGGCCAACTACACCCACCTGGAATCCGAGCTGCAGTACATCATCGATCCGGGCGCGCTGGAGATCCGCAACGCCTCGGGCGTGGTGACCACCGCCGGCCGGCCGCAGGTGGTGGCGCCGGGTCCGTTCACCGGGGCCTCGCCGGACTCGTTCAACGTCACGGTCTACTACGAGACCGACAAGTGGTCGGCGCGCGTCTCCACCGCCTATCGCGCCAAGTACTACACGCAGTACCCGATCGCCTCGGGCAGCTGTAACCCCGGCTACTGCGACTCCCCGCTGGTCAACGACTTCCTGGGCAGCGAGGCGACCACCAACGTCGACGCCTCGTTCAGCTACAAGTTCAGCAAGAGCATGTCGCTGAGCCTGGAGGCCCTGAACCTGACCAACGAGACCAGCAACCGCTTCGGCTACGCCGACGATCCGGTGGTCACTCAGTACGCCGCGCCGGGCCGCCAGTTCTTCATGGGCTTCCGGTACGTCTTCTAAGCGCTCTTCTTCCCCGAAAGTGCGACCCTGGGCGGCGCGGGTTCATCCCGCGCCGCCCTTTTCTTGTCCACGCCGGTCCCGCCCGGATTGGGAAAGAAGCGAAAGCCCTTGAGCAGGATACGCAACGCCTCCCAGTGGATGGCCGCCAGCACGCCGACCACCTGCCAGGGATGGCCCAGCATGGCCCGCAGCAGCGCCCGGTCGCTCAGCGGCTCGCGCCGGCCGGTGAAGCTGGCCGCCAGCACCCGACCCTGGTCGTCATGGACGTCGATCCCCACCCGCACCGCCTCGCGCGGCGGCGCCAGGGTGAAGGCGTAGCGCAGGTCCATCGGCATGAAGGGCGAGACGTAGAAAGTCTTGTCGCAGCCCTGCACCACCAGCCCGTCCTCGCGGGCGCTCGCGGGCAGCACGTAGTCGCTGCGCTCGCCGAAGGTGTTGCTGACCGCATAGACCACCGCCGCCAGCCGCTCGTCGGCGTCGTGGTGGAAATAGACCGTCAGCGGGTTGAAGCCGTGGCCCAGCACCCGGGGCATGCACAGGGCGGCGATGCGGCCGCCGGGATGGTGCAGGCCGTGCCTAGCCAGCAGCGCCTCGATCTGCGGCTTGACCGGCGCGCGGCGGCGCTCGGCGTGGTCGCGGTCGTGATAGCTGAACAGGTTCAGGGCGTTGTGCGAGAAGAGGCGCAGGCGCGCCCCGGCCGCGTCGAGCTCGTCGAGATCGAGCAGCAGCATGAAGATCCGATAGCTCAGCCGGTGCCGGCGCGGCCGGGCGCGGTCGTGGAGGACGAGGCCGGAATAGAGGGCCGAGCGCAAGGTCATGCGGCCAACTCCGGCTGCGCCGGCGTCGCCTTGCCCAGAACGATGCGGCCGGACGGATCGGCGACGGTCCAGGGCCGGCGCACCCCGCCCAGCTGCTCGGCCACAGCCAAACCGGCTTGAAGGCCGTCCTCGTGGAATCCCGAGCCGAAATAGGCCCCCGCGAACCAGGTCCGCCGCGCGCCCTGCAGCGACCACAGGCTCGCCTGCGCCGCCATGGCCGGGCCGTCGAACAGCGGGTGCTCATAGATCTGGTCGTGCAGCACCTGACCCGGCGCGCGGTCGGGATTGAGCGACAGGAAAAAGGGATCCTGACCCGGCAGCGGCTGGAGGCGGTTCATCCAGTAGGTGACGCCGCCCTCCCCTTTCACGCCGCCCTCCTTCGCCTTGCGATGACCGACATGGTTCCAGCTGGCCCAGGCCGAGGTGCGGCGCGGCATCAGGGCGGCGTCGCGGTGCAGCACCGCGCGGTTGCGGCTGTAGCGGAAGGCGCCCAGCAGGGCCGCCTCCTGCGAGGTCGGTTTGGCCAGCATGGCCAGGGCCTGGTCGGCATGGGCGGCGATGACCACCTGGTCGAAGCGCCGGACCTCGCCCGAAGCGTCCTCGATGGTCACGTGGTCGGGCTGGCGGTCGATCCGCCGCACCGGACGCGACAGCAGGATCTCGCCGTCGGTGTCGGCCGCGATGGCGGCGACGTAGCGCGCGCTGCCGCCGGCCACCGTGCGCCAGATCGGCCGCTTGTCGATCGGCAGCATCAGGCCGTGATTGTCGAAGAAGCGCAGGAAGGCCCCGGCCGGGAACTCGCGGATGTCGGCCAGCGAGGTCGACCAGATCGCGGCGGCCTGCGGCAGCAGGTGGTCCTCCTGGAACGCCCGCCCGAACCCTTGCGCGTCGAGATAGTCGACAAGGCTGCAAAAGCCGTCGTCGCGCAGGCTGCGGGCGTCGCGCGTTCCGGCCCGATAGAAGCGCACCACGTCGAGCAGCATGCGCAGGAAGCGCGGGTTCACCAGGTTGCGCTTCTGGGCCAGCAGCCTGGTGGACGAATATTCCAGCGCCCCGTCGTCGAGCGACACCCCGAACGACATGTCGCTGTCCACGGTCTCGACGCCCAGGTGGGCGAACAGGGCGGTCAGGTTGGGGTAGTTCGGCTCGTTGTAGACGATGAAGCCGGTGTCCACCGCCGCCTCGCCCACCCGGACGGTGTTGGCGTGCCCGCCCAGCCGGTCGTCGGCCTCGTACAGGGTCACCTCGTGGCGCTTCGAGAGCAGCCAGGCCGCCGACAGGCCCGAGATCCCCGAGCCGACGACGGCGATGTGCTGGCGAGAGGACGAACTGGACATCGGGGCTCCATGACAAGGCTGTGCTTGCAGCTACGGAGCAAGGGCGATCCCGGACGCATGCATCCGAACATCGATCGCCGCCGTAGCTCCGACCGAAGGTCGCCGGCGGCGGCCGATCGGACGGAGATCCCATGACCGACGCGACGACGAGCGAACCCGTCCTGGCCGCGCCTGACGCCGAAGCAGAGCGCGGGCGGGCCGGCGGCGGCCTGGTCTCGGCCCTGGTGCGCCTGGCCCAGGACGCGCCGGTTCCCGATTTCGTCGCGCGGCTGGCGATCGAGCGGCTGGTGGCCGGCGCCCGGCGCTCGCTGGAGGGCGCTGAGCCCGACGCCGGCCAGCGCTTCGCCGAGGCCATGGCCGACCGCCCGATCGCCACCCATGTGGAAGACGCCAACGCCCAGCACTACGAATTGCCGGCCGCCTTCTTCGAGGCCGTGCTGGGCCCGCACCTGAAATATTCCAGCGGCTTCTACCCGCCCGGCGCCCGCGAACTGGCCGAGGGCGAGGTCGCCGCCCTGCGCGAGACCGAGATCCACGCCGACCTGCGCGACGGCCAGTCGGTGCTGGAGTTGGGCTGCGGCTGGGGCTCGCTGTCGCTGTGGATGGCCGAGCGCTTTCCAAACTCCACGATCACGGCGGTGTCGAACTCGGCCTCGCAGAAGGCCTTCATCGACCAGCGCGCCGCCACCCGGGGCCTGTCGAACCTGACTGTCGTCACCGCCGACATGAACGCCTTCGAGGCCGGGCGGCGGTTCGACCGCGTGGTTTCGGTCGAGATGTTCGAGCACATGAGCAACTGGCGGGCGCTGCTGACGAGGGTGCGGACCTGGCTCGCGCCCGACGGCCTGCTGTTCCTGCACGTCTTCACCCACGTCGCGACGCCCTATCGCTTCGAGACCGACGACCCGGACGACTGGATCGCCCGCTACTTTTTCAGCGGCGGCGTCATGCCCAGCCACGACCTGGCGGGGCAGTTCCCCGATCTGTTCGAGGTGGCCATGGACTGGCGCTGGAGCGGCGAGCACTACGCCCGCACCGCCCGGCAGTGGCTGGAGCGGTTCGACGCCGCCCGGGCGACGATCGATCCGATCCTGGTCGAGGTCTATGGCGACCGCGCCGCCGTCTGGCGGCGGCGCTGGCGGCTGTTCTTCCTGGCGACAGTCGGCCTGTTCGGCCATCGCGGCGGCCGCGACTGGGGCGTCAGCCACTATCGCCTGCGACCGGTCGCCTGATCCCCAATCCGAGGAAACGCCATGCTTCGCTACGCCGCCGGCTACCTGACGACCGCCGTCGTCTTTCTGGCCATGGACGCCGTCTGGCTGACCCAGACGGCCGAGCGCCTCTATCGCCCGCACATCGGCGCCCTGATGGCCGACAAGCCCAACCTCGTCGCCGCGCTCGCCTTCTACCTGATCTACATCGCCGCCGTGCTCGGCCTGGCCATCGCGCCCGCCCTGCGGCCCGACGGCGGCTGGTCGCGGCTGCTGACCAGCGCCGCCCTGTTCGGCCTGGCCGCCTACGCCACCTACGACCTGACCAACCAGGCGACGCTGAAGACCTGGTCGACCATGATCACCCTGGCCGACATGGCCTGGGGGACGTTCGTCACCACCGCGGCGGCCTCGGCGGGCTATTTCGTCGCCAGTCGGCTTGGCGGGCGCTAGCCGTTGCCAGCCTCGCGGACCCGTGCGACCGTCCGTCGCAGATTCAGGCGCCAGGGGACCCTCGGTTGGACGCAGACTCAAGCCGCGCCTTGCTTTCGCGAGCCCTCGCGCGTGTCGCCAACCGCGACCATGACGCCCTCAAATACGTCTATCGGCACACCTCGGCGAAACTGCTGGGCGTCGTCCTCCGTATCTTGAACGATCGCGAGGAGTCCGAAGACGTGTTGCAGGACGTGTATCTGACGGTGTGGAACAAGGCCGACCGGTTCGATCCGGAAAAGGCCAGCCCCATCACCTGGCTGGTCAGCCTGGCCCGCAACCGCGCCATCGACAAGCTGCGCGCCCGCGGAACCCGGGTGATGACCGGCGTCGAGGAGGCCGAGGCCCTGCCCGACGCCGCGCCGCTGGCCTCGGCCCGGGTCGAGGCCGACGAGGACCGCCAACGCCTCGACGGGTGCCTGGACCAGCTCGATCCCAAGCATTCCGGCGCCGTGCGCAAGGCCTTCTTCGAGGGCCTGACCTATGACGCCCTGGCCCAGGCGGTGGGCGTGCCGCTGGGCACGATGAAAAGCTGGATCCGGCGCAGCCTGATCAGCCTGCGGGCCTGTCTCGAAGCATGACCGACGCGACCGACATCCCGCCGGAAGGCGAAGAACGGCCCCTGGCCGGCGAATATGTGCTGGGCGTGCTGGACGCTGACGAGCGCGCGCAGGCCAAGGCCCGCATCGCCGCCGAACCGGCCTTCGCCCGCTCGGTGGCCTGGTGGGAGGAGCGCCTGACGGTGCTGGCCGCCGACACGCCTTCGGTGCAGCCCTCCGAAGGCCTGTGGCCCCGCATCCAGAACCTGATCGTCGAACCGCTGAAGCCGTCGGCCTGGAACAGCGTGAGCCTGTGGCGCGGCGTGGCCGCCGGCGCCCTGGCCCTGGCGGCCGCCAGCGTCGTCGTCGCCGTCCTGCCGCGCCCGGCCGCGCCGCCGATCGTCGCGCCGACCCCGGCCAAGCCGCAAGCGGCCGAGGTGGCGCTGATCGCCGATCCGACCAGCAACAGGCCGATGATGGTCGCCACCCTAGACCACGCCATGGACCAGGTGATGCTGACGCCGATGGGCATGAAGATGCCGCAAGGTCGCGACGCCGAACTGTGGATCATCCCCGAGGGCCAGAAGGCGATCTCGCTGGGCGTGATCCCGACGGACGCGCCCAAGCGCATCCCGATGCCCGAAGGCCTGCGCGGCCAAGGCGCCTACACCGCCCTGCTGGCCGTCACCGACGAGCCGATCGGCGGCTCGCCCACCGGCGTCGCCACCGGCTCGGTGCGCGCGGCGGGCAAGTTCCTGAAGGGGTAAGGCGGGTCGGGCGCCTGCCCCTCGCCTTCCCTGTTCGCCCTCTAATCCGAGCATCCCCGCGAAGGCGGGGATCCAAGCCGAGTCCGAGATAACCCACTGCCGCGCCCCATTCTGCACGCCAGCTTGGATCCCCGCCTTCGCGGGGACGCTCGGTGAACATGGCCGAGGCGCGAGACATCGATCCGGCTAAATCCACAGCCTGCAAGGCTTCAGCGCGGGAGCCTCTTCGCGCCGCACGCGTTGGCCCCGGTCATGAGCACCATCGCAGACCGGCTGCCTGACTGGCTGAACGACTCCGTGTGGCTGATCGCCTGGGCGCCGCCCTGGATCGTCAGCCTCGTGCTGATCGCCCTGGCCGTCGTGCTGGCCTGGAGCGTCCACGCCGTGGCGGTGCGGATGGTGCGCCACTCGCTGTCGAAGCGCGACGCCTTCTGGCAGGCCCTGATCGCCCGCACCCGCAGGCCCACGCGCATGGCCTTCGTAGTCGCCGCCCTGGGCGCGGCGGCCTCGGTCGCCCCGCTCGACGCGGCCCAGGCGGAAACCGCCAAGCACGTGCTGCTGGTGCTGTTCATCCTGCTGCTGGGCTGGATGGCCATGACCGCGCTCGACATCGGCGCGGCCCTCTACCTGCGAGGCTTCAAGGTCGATGTCGAAGACAACCTGCTGGCCCGCAAGCACATCACCCAGATCCGCATCCTGCGGCGGGCGATGGCCATACTGGTCGGCATCTTCACCCTGGCCCTTGCCTTGATGACCATCCCCGGCGTGCGCCAGTGGGGGGTCAGCCTGCTGGCCGCCGGCGGCGCGGCCTCGGTGATCGTCGGCCTGGCCTTGCAGCCCCTGCTGACCAACCTGATCGCCGGCATCCAGATCGCCGTCACCCAGCCGATCCGCATCGACGACGCCGTCATCGTCGAGAAGGAGTGGGGCAATATCGAAGAGATCAACGCCACCTATGTGGTCGTCCGCCTGTGGGACTGGCGGCGGATGGTGCTGCCGCTCAGCTACTTCATCCAGACCCCGTTCCAGAACTGGACCCGCGAGAACGCCGCCCTGATCGGCACGGCCATGCTCTATGTCGATCCCGCCGCCCCCGTCGACCGCCTGCGCGCCAAGCTGGAAGAGATCGCCCGGGCCTCGAAGCTGTGGGACGGCAAGGTCGTGAACCTGCAGGTCACCGACATCACGCCCGAGGTCATGGAAGTCCGCTGCCTGGTCAGCGCCCGCAACGCCCCGGTGACCTTCGACCTGCGCTGCGAGGTCCGCGAAAAGATGATGGCCTTCCTGCGCGACGAACTGCCCGAGGCGTTCCCGAAGAGGCGGCTAGCGCTGGCGACGGAGGGCTAGGCCATGTTCCCCTCCCCCTTGATGGGGGAGGGGTCAGGGGTGGGGGTGGCTGCGGCGGTCCGGCTCGCGCCCACATCTGAAACGCTGTCACCCCCATCCCCGACCCTTCCCCCATCAAAGGGGGAAGGGAGGAAGACAAGCTTCAAGTAAGTGATTTATGACTTACGAACAGGCGCCCGCCCCGTAGGCTGGCGCTTGCACGGGCAATCGGCAGCAACTTGGCCGTCGAGCCGCTTGCCCAGGGGAACGGGCGGGCGCAGCCTGTTACCGATGGGGCGACGAAATGCGGGGAGCGTGGTGACGCGGGAATTCGAGATCGGCGTCAGGGCCAAGGCCCGCTGCGACCTGATGGGCGCGGCGCCTTTCAGCGAGGCTGACGACATGCTGGTGCGGCGGTTCCTGACCAGAGCCCACAAGGCCGCGCTCGACACCCTGAAGTTCTGGATGGAAGAGGCCGGCATGGCCGCGCGCCTCGACGCCGCCGGCAACCTGGTCGGCCGCTACGAGGGCGACGCGCCGAACGCGCCCGCCCTGCTGATCGGCTCACACATCGACAGCGTGCGCAACGGCGGGCGCTATGACGGCGCCCTGGGCGTGATGCTGGCGATCGACGTGGTCGAAGCCTTCCACCGCCAGGGCCGCCGCCTGCCCTTCGCCATCGAGGCCATCGCGTTCGGCGACGAGGAAGGCTCGCGCTTTCCGGCGTCGATGGCGTGCAGCCGGGCCGTGGCCGGCACGGTCGATCCCAAGGTCATGGAGATGACCGACGCGGAAGGCACGAGCCTTGCCGAGGCCTTCGCCGCCTTCGGCCTGGACCCGACGCGCCTGATCGAGGCCGCTCGCGCGCCCGGCGAGGTGTTCGCCTTCCTCGAAGCCCATATCGAGCAGGGGCCGGTGCTGGAGGCCGAGGGCTTGGCGCTTGGCGTGGTCAGCGCCATCGCCGCCCAGAAGCGGCTGATGGTCCGCTTCAAGGGGCAAGCGGGCCATGCCGGCACAACGCCGATGGGCCTGCGCAAGGATCCCGGCCCCGCCGCAGCCGAGGCCGTGCTGGCCCTGGAGCGCATCTGCCGCGAAGGTCCGCTGGCGGGAACCGACGGCCTCGTCGGCACGGTCGGCCGCATGACCGCCCTGCCCGGCGCCTTCAACGTCATTCCCGGCGCGGTCGAGTTCTCGATGGATATCCGCGCCGAGACCTCGGCCACGCGCGACGCCGCCGTCGAGGCTGTGAGCGCCGAGATCGAGGCCATCGCCGCCCGGCGCGGCCTGACGGTTTCAGTCACCCTGATGCAGGCCCTGGCCGAGAGCCCCTGCGACGCGGGCCTGACCGACCTGCTGTCGGCCGCCGTGGCCGAGCTTGGCGGACCGGCTCGCCGCCTGCCCAGCGGTGCCGGCCACGACGCCATGGTCATCGCCGACCTCTGCCCCACCGCCATGCTGTTCATCCGCTGCGAGGGCGGGATCAGCCACAACCCCGCCGAAGCCGTCACCGACGCCGACTGCGCCCTCGCGGCGCGGGCGATGGTCGGGTTCGTGGAGCGACTTTCCGCTGAATTTACATCGTCATCCCGGCCGGAGCGCGCCAGCGCGGAGAGCCGGGACCCAGGGGCCATGCGCACCGCCCCTGGGTCCCGGATCGCCCCTGCGGGGCGTCCGGGATGACGACCTGATGGATAGGCGTATGAACACCTTCAAAGAGCTAGACCACCCCGCCCGCCTGTTGATGGGGCCTGGCCCGATCAACGTGCACCCGCGCGTGCTGCGGGCGATGTCGGTGCAGCTGCTGGGCCAGTTCGATCCCGAGTTCACCGGCTACATGAACGAGACGATGGCGCTCTATCGCGGCGTCTTCCAGACCACGAACCGCTGGACCTTCCTGATCGACGGCACCTCGCGGGCCGGGATCGAGGCGGCGCTGGTCTCGACGCTCGTTCCCGGCGACGACATCGTGGTGGTCAACGCCGGGCGTTTTGGCCTGCTGCTGGCCGAGATCGCCGAGCGCTGCGACGCCCGTGTCACCTTCGTCGAGGGCGAGTGGGGCAAGGTCGTCGACCCGCAGGCGGTCGAGGACGCGGTCGCGCGCGTGAAGCCCCGCCTGGTGGCCTGCGTGCACGGCGACACCTCGACCACCATCGCCCAGCCGATCGAGGCGATCGGCGAGATCTGCGAGCGGCACGGCGCCCTGCTCTATGTCGACGCCACCGCCACCCTGGGCGGCATGAGCGCGCCCGCCGACGCCTGGAAGGCCGACATCGTCACCGCTGGCCTGCAGAAGTGCATGGGCGGCCCGTCCGGCTCTGCCCCGATCACCATCAGCGACAAGGCCGCCGACCACATCTTTTCCCGCCGTCACGTCGAGAAGGGCCTGGCGACGCCGGGTTCGGCGGGTAACGGCCGCCGCATCGCCTCCAACTATTTCGACCTGGCCATGATCATGGACTACTGGTCGGACAAGCGGCTGAACCACCACACCGAGGCGGCCAGCATGCTGTTCGCCGCCCGCGAATGCGCGCGGATCGTGCTGGAGGAAGGGCTCGAGGCCCGCTTCGCCCGCCACGCCCAGGCCGGCGCCGCCATGACCGCTGGGATCGAGGCCCTGGGCCTTACCGTGTATGGCGACCAAGCCCACAAGATGAGCAACGTCACCGGCGTGATCGCTCCCGCGGGCGTCGACTACGACCGGGTGAAGGCCCGCATGCGCACCGAGTTCGAGATCGAGATCGGCGCGGCCTTCGGTCCCCTCGCCGGCAAGATCTGGCGGATCGGGACGATGGGCGTGAACGCCCGCAAGCACGCGGTGCTGCAGACCCTGGCGGCGCTGGAAGCGGTGCTGCGCTGGGAGGGGTTCGTCGCGCCGGCGGGGGCTGGCGTGGATGCGGCGGCGGGGGTGTTCGGATGAGCATCTCCGTACAAAAAATCTCGTCATCCCGGACGGCCGAAGGCCGATCCGGGACCCAGGGGCAAGTGGCAATGCGGCGGCCCCTGGGTCCCGGCTCTTCGCTTCGCTACGGCCGGGATGACGTGAAAATTTTCGGGGGAATGGAATGACCCCCTACCCCCGCGACCTCGTCGGCTACGGCGAGCACCCGCCGCACGCCCAGTGGCCGGACGGCGCCCGCGTGGCCGTGCAGTTCGTGCTGAACTACGAGGAAGGCGCCGAGCGCTCGGTGCTGCATGGCGACCCCGTCAGCGAATACTTCCTGTCCGAGATGGTCGGCGCCCAGCCCATCGAGGGCATGCGCCACATGTCGATGGAGAGCCTCTACGAATACGGCTCGCGCGCCGGCTTCTGGAGAATCCGGCGCCTGTTCGAGGAGTTCGGTCTGCCGCTGACCGTCTATGGCGTCGCCCAGGCCATGGAGCGGCATCCGGACGTGGTCGAGGCGATGCTGAAATCGGGCTGGGAGATCGCCAGCCACGGCTATCGCTGGATCGACTACCAGCACTTCCCCGAAGACCTCGAACGCGAGCACATCGAAAAAGCCATCGAGGTGCACAAGCGGCTGACCGGCGAGCGCCCGCTGGGCTGGTACCAGGGCCGCACCAGCCCCAACACCGCCCGCCTCGTCGCCCAGGAAGGCGGCTTCGTCTACAACGCCGACAGCTACAGCGACGACCTGCCCTACTGGGACGATCAGCACGGCCGCGCCCAGCTGATCGTGCCCTATACGCTCGACACCAACGACATGCGCTTCGCCGCGCCCCAGGGCTTCAACAGCGGCGACCAGTTCTTCGCCTATCTGCGGGACGCCTTCGACGCCCTGTGGCTGGAGGGCGAGACGGCGCCGAAGATGATGAGCATCGGCCTGCACTGCCGCATCGTCGGCAAGCCGGCCCGGATCATGGCCCTGCGCCGCTTCCTCGAACACGTGACGAGCCACGACAAGGTCTGGGTGGCCAAGCGGATCGACATCGCGCGGCACTGGATCGCGACCCATCCCTACGGAGCCAAGGCATGAGCGCCCCGCCCCTCACCCTGGCCCGGCTCAACAGCATGAACCAGACGGGCTTCGTCACCGCCCTGGGCTTCGCCTTCGAGCTGTCGCCGTGGGTCGTCGAGCGCGCTTGGAACGCCCGTCCGTTCGCCAGCATCGAGGCCATGCACGGCGCGATGATGGACGTGCTGAACGCCGCCAGCCTCGACGACAAGCTGGCCCTGATCCGCGCCCACCCGGAACTGGCCGGCAAGGCCGCCATCGCCCGGGCCCTGACCGCCGAGAGCACGGCCGAGCAGGCCGGCGCCGGGCTCGACAAGCTGACGCCCGAAGAGTTCGCCCGCTTCCACGACCTCAACGCCGCCTACGGGAAGGCCTTCGGCTTCCCGTTCATCATCTGCGTGCGGCTGAACGACAAGAGCTCGATCCTGCGGGCCATGCAGGCGCGCCTTTCCAACGACCGCGAGGCCGAGATCGCCGAGGCGATCACCCAGATCGGCCTCATCTCCAAACTCCGCATCCAAGACGCCGTGACGCAATAGATGGACTACGATCTCGCCGCCTGGCTGAACCTGGCGCTCCGCTGGCTGCACGTGATCGCGGGCGTCGCCTGGATCGGGGCCTCGTTCTACTTCGTCTGGCTCGACAACAATCTGCGCGCGCCCGAACCGCCGAAGGACGGGGTGAAGGGCGAGCTGTGGGCCGTGCACGGCGGCGGCTTCTACCACTCGCAGAAGTACATGACGGCGCCGGACCACATGCCGGGCCACCTGCACTGGTTCAAGTGGGAGGCCTACACCACCTGGCTGTCGGGCTTCGCCCTGCTGTTCGTGCTCTACTACTGGGGCGCGCCGGTCTATCTGATCGACCCGACCAAGCACGCCTTCAGCCACTGGCAGGCGGTGGGCGTGGGCCTGGCCTTCATCTTCGGCGGCCTGGCCGTCTACGAGGGCCTGTGCCGCTCGCCGCTGGTCGAGCGCCCGCGCCTGTTCGGAATCGTCTGGTTCTGCGCCCTGATCGGCGCGGCCTACGCCCTGCAGCACCTCTTCACCGACCGCGGGGCCTTCATCCACGTCGGCGCGATCATCGGCACGGCCATGGCGGCCAACGTCTTTCTCACGATCATTCCCAACCAGCGCAAGATCGTCGCCGACATGCTGGCGGGCCGGCCGGTCGACCCACGCCTGGGCGCGGCGGGCAAGCAGCGCTCGGTGCACAACAACTACATGACCCTGCCGATCCTGTTCATCATGATCAGCAACCACTATCCGGCGATCACCGGCCATCCCAAGGCCTGGCTGCTGCTGGCGCTGATAGGGGTGGCGGGGATCTCGATCCGCCACTTCTTCAACCTGCGCCACCACGGGATCATCCGGCACGACTTCCTGTTCTACGGGGCCATGCTGATGTTCGCCGTCAGCGTGATCGTCAGCCAGAAGCCCAAGACCCCCGCCGTGCTGGGGCCGGTCAGCTTCTTCGAGGCCCAGCCGATCGTGCAGAAGCACTGCGTGACCTGCCACAGCGCCACGCCCACCCATCGCGGCTTCTCGGCCCCGCCCAACGGCGCGACCTTCGACAGTCCCGAGCACATCGTCCGCTATGCGCCGAAGATCAAGGAACGCGCTGTGCTCAGCACGAGCATGCCGCTTGGCAACGAGACCCATATGACCGATGAGGAGCGCGCCAAGCTTGGCGCCTGGATCGAATCCGGGGCCAAACTGCCCTGACGCCCTCCCCCTTGGCGACGCTGGAGACCGCCCCCTTGTCCGACGCCGATCACGAGGTCGCCCCCGAGGCCCCGGTCCCGCGCAAGCGCAACGCCGAGCGGACCCGCAAGGCGATCATGTCGGCGGCGCTGAAGGAGTTCTCTCAAGCCGGGTTCGCGGGCGCGCGCATCGAGCGGATCGTCAAGGCCGCCAAGTGCAACATCCGCATGCTCTACCACTACTTCGGCGACAAGAAGGGCCTCTACGTCGCCGTGCTGGAAAGCGCCTACGAGGACCTGCGCAACCGCGAGGCCGAGCTGAAGATCGACTTCGACAAGCCGATGGCCGGCTTCCTCGAACTGCAGCGCTTCACCTTCGAATATTTCGAGAAGAACCCGAAGTTCGAGGGCCTGCTGCGCAACGAGAACCTGCTGCAGGGGCGGTTCGTGGCGCAATCGCGAAAGGTCACCGAGACGGCCTTCCCCCTGCGCCGCACCATCGAGCGGCTGATCGAAAGCGGCCAGGCCCAGGGCCTGTTCCGCGACAACCTCGACCCGATCCAGATCTACGTCACCATCGCCGCCATGAGCCGCTTCCACCTGGCCAACGGCTATTCGCTGTCGGCCACGCTGGACACCGACATGACGACGCCCGAATGGCGGCGGGCGCGGCTGCAGCATTCGCTGGACGTGCTGGAGGGGTATCTGCGGAAGGCCTAACCTTTCCAGCTCAACGCCGCATTTCCATCGAAAGTTGAGCGCCTGATCCTTTTGATCTTGCCTTTACCCTCGGCCAATGCCGCTATTCGCGCCAAGGTTACGCACAACCGGGCGAGGTTAGGGGGCAGACTTTGGAAACGGAAATCACTTCGAAGCCCTGTTGCGCGTGCGCCAGCGAAATACCGGCCACGGCCAAAAAATGCGTCAAATGTGGAAGCCCGCAGGATTGGCAGCGCTTTCTGAACTTGAGCAGCACTACACTGTCTCTGATCATCGCGCTGATAAGCGTTTTGACTGTGGCTGTCCCTACGGTCAAGGGACATCTGCTTCCCAAGAAGGCAAAGCCAATCGTGACCTACATGGCGCCGGGCCCAGATGGGCTGAGCTTCATGGCGACGATCTCCAACGCCGGCAACCAGGCACTGGTCGTCAAGTCGGGCTCCATCGAGATAGGAGATATGTGGGTCGGAACAAATGTTAGCTTCGAAGGCGAAGGCCAAAGAGTGGTGAAGCCAAATGACATTGTCATTGCTCACTTCTCACCTTGGCGAGACGACGAAGCTCACAGACCGATGATACAGAAGGCCATCGGCCTCGCCGCAAAAGGGTGCGACCTCAGCGTAAACATGCTGGAAGTCGATGGCCGTGTATCCACGGTCAAAAGACCTATGAACGCCGAGCTTTGCCAATCCGCGCTCATGGTTGTCGACAGCACGTTCGATCAAAACGAAAAGTAGAACCGCATCGCCCCCCTTCGCGGCTTCACGCGCAAAAGGGGGCGAGCAAAATCGCCCTACTTCGCCATCACGTTCATCACCGCCAGGGTCATGGCCTCCACGCCCGTGCGGATCGACGGCTCCGGAACCGGCGCGAAGAAGGGCGAGTGGTTGACGGGCAGCGGCTTGCCGGCCGTCTTGGCCTCTTCCATCGCCTTGGGATCGAAGCCGCCGATCGAGAAGTAGACCGAGGGCACGCCGGCGATGATGAACTCCGAATAGTCCTCGCTGGCCGAGCCGGGCGACGGCACGGGAACCGCGTTCTTGCCGAAGGCGGCCTTGAAGACGGCGGCGGTCTTTTCGGTCAGGGCCGCGTCGTTGACCACCGCCTTGCCGCCGGGGATCAGCTGGAGGTCCGGCGCCGGGGCGCCCGACATCTCGGCCACGGCCTTGGCGGTGCGGGTCACGCCGTCGAGGATCTTGGTGCGCACGCCGTCGTCCTGGGTGCGGATGGTGCCGCGCACCTTGGCCTTGTCGGGGATGATGTTGCCGGCGCTGCCGGCCTGGATCGAGCCGACCGTGACGACGCCGAACGCCGCCGGATCCTTCTCGCGGCTGATCACGCTCTGGACGTCGACGGTGAAGCGGGCGGCCATCATCACCGGGTCGATCGAGGCGGCCGGCATCGAGCCGTGGGCTCCGCGGCCGTTGAAGGTCAGCTCCAGGGCGTCGGAGGTCGAGGTCAGGACGCCGGCCTTGTAATAGACCTGACCCGCCGCGCCGGGACCGACGTGCAGGGCGAAGCCGTAGTCGGGCTTGCCGAACTTCTGGAAGAAGCCGTCGCTGATCATCGCCTTGGCGCCGCTGACCGTCTCTTCCGACGGCTGGGCGACGAACACCAGCGTGCCCTTCCACTTGGCCTTCTGTGCGACCAGCTGGCGGGCGGTTCCGATCCAGGCGGCCATGTGCACGTCGTGGCCGCAGGAATGGGCGACGAACACCTCCGCGCCGTTCCAGGTGGTCTTGGCGCGGCTGGCGTAGGGCAGGCCGGTCTTCTCCTCCATCGGCAGGGCGTCGAGTTCGGTGCGCACCAGAACGCTGGGGCCCTCGCCGTTCTTGAGCACGGCGACCACGCCGGTCTTGCCGACGCCCTCGGTCACCGTGAAGCCGAGCGCGCGCATTTCGGCGGCCAGTTTCTTGGCGGTCTCGACCTCCTGGAAGCCGAGCTCCGGATGGGCGTGGATGTCCTTGTAGAGCGCGTCGAGCTGCGGGTAGTCTCGGTCCAGCTGGGCCTTGATGGCGGTCGCCGTCGCCGGAACGTTCAGCGGGGCGGCCAGCGCCGGAGCGGCCAGCAGGGCCAGGGCGGCGGCGAGGGTGAGCTTCGGGGTCAAGGTCATGCGGCTCGCGCGGCGGACCGCGCCCTTCTGGTTTTACGCTGAAAACTCTCGTCATCCCGGCCGCAGCGAAGCGGAGAGCCGGGACCCAGGGGCGACCGCGATGCGCCGGCCCCTGGGTCCCGGATAGCCTCTACGAGGCTTCCGGGATGACGACCTTGGAGATCGATCAGAACTTCCTACGGGCGTTCACCCCGACGGTGCGCGGGGTCAATCCATAAAGCAGGTCCTGGTACCCGACGTTGCTGTTCTTGTTCATGATCCCCTCGGCGTCGGTGAGGTTGCTGACGAAGGCGTAGACGCCCCAGCCCTCGCCCTCGACCCCGGCCCGCAGGTTCACCGTGCTGAAGCCGCCGAACTTGTCGTAGTAGACGTAGGTCGGGCGGAAGGTGGAGACCATGTCGCCGGTATAGGCGTAGTCGGCGCGCACCAGGCCGTTGAGGCCCGCCACCGGCAGCGGCCACGTGTATTGGGCCGAGGCCGCGGCCGTCCAGTCGGGCACGTTGGCGATGCGGTCGCCCTTCTTGCCGGTCGAGCCGTCGACCAGGATGTTGGCGTTAGCCTGATCCTCGGTCAGCTCGGCCTTGGTGTAGCCCACCGAACCGTTCAGCGAGAGGCCATGGATCGGACGGGCCGAGACCTCCAGCTCGACGCCCTGGATCCGCGCCGCGCCGGCGTTGGTGATGAAGGAATAGAGGCCGTCGGCGGTGATGGCGCTGGTCTGGCGGTTCTTCCAGTCGATGCGGTAGACGGCCGTGTTGGCGGTCAGCTTGCCGCCCAGCCAGGTCGTCTTCAGGCCCGCCTCGTAGTTCCACAGGCTGTCGGGATTGTAGACCACGAGCTTGCTGTTCAGGCCCGGCACGTTGTTGGCGCCGCCCGGACGGAAGCCTTCCGACGCCGTGGCGTAGGCCATGATGTCCGAGGTGATCTTGTAGCTGGCGTTGAACTTGTAGACCCAGCCCGAGGCTTCGGCGGTCTGCTCGGAATAGGCGGCTGGCGCGGCGCCGGTCAGCAGGTTGCGCTGGGTGCCGGCGCTGCCGGTGGTCTTGGTGTAGTCGTAGTGGCGCGCGCCCACCGTCAGCGACAGGCCCTCGACCTGCGGCGGCGTCCAGGTCAGTTCGCCGAACTCGGCGGTCTGCTTGACGTTGGTGTTGACGTAGCGGCCCTGCACGTACTGCATCGGGCTGTAGGGCAGGCCCGTCGACAGGCTGGTCAGCACCGTGTTGCTGTCGATGTGGTCCTTGCGCAGCTCCATGTAGCCGCCGACCGTCCACTGCAGCTGGCCCTCGCCCTTCGACGACAGCCGCACCTCGTGGTTCCAGGCGCCCAGATAGGCCGGCTGGTAGCCGATCACGCCGTAGGCGCTGCCGATATAGGGCTTGTACTGCGGGGTGAAGTCGATCGTCCGCAGCATGTCGTACTTGTAGTAGGCGCTCGACGCGGTCAGCTCGCCGATCGGGCTCGACCATTTGCCGGTGACGCTGGTCAGGTCCATCTCGGTGTTCAGTGGCAGCTTCACGACGCTGTCGGTCTTGTAGTCGCCCAGGCGGTCGTACCAGCCCTGCAGGTCGTCGGCCGACGAGTTCTGGTGGATCTTGGTGACGACCAGCGAGATGTCGTCGGTGGGCGTGAAGCCCAGCATGGCGCGGTAACCGTCGGCGTGGCTGTCGTTGATGTTCTTGGCGCCGGTCTTGACGTTGTCGACATAGCCGGGGCGGTCCTCGGTATAGGCGACGATGCGGGCGGCCAGCTTGCCCTCGATCAGCGGGATATTGCCCATGGCCTTCAGGTACGAGCCCTGCGAGCCGCCCTTGGTGGTGGTGGCCTGGGCCTCCATCGAGGCGCTGAACTCCGTGCTGTCGGGCTTGGAATAGATCACCCGGATGGTGCCGCCCATCGAGCCGCCGCCATACAGAGTGCCCTGCGGGCCGCGCAGCACTTCCACCCGCTCGACGTCGAACAGGTTGAGGTCGGCGGCGTTGTTGGCCGGGTCCTGGGTGGTGCCCGAGGGGCCGGTGATCGAGGTCTCGTCGTAATAGAGGCCCGTGGTGGCCTCGCCCGAGCCCTGCACGCCGCGGATGGTCACGCGGCTCTGGCCAAGCTGCCCCTGGGTCAGGTTCACGCCCGGCACCGCGCGGAAATAGTCCTGCAGGCCGGTGGCGCCGATCTTCTGCAGGCTGTCGCCGGTGACGGCGCTGATGGCCATCGGCGTGGTCTGGAGGGTGGTCGAGCGCTTCAGCGCGGTGACGACGATCTCCTCGACCGTCTCGTCGGCGGCCGGCGCGGGCGTCGGAGCCGAGGTCTGGGCGGCCGCCCCCAGCGGCGCGGCCAGGGCGGCGAGCGCCGCCGTGGAAAGCAGGATCTTCAGGTCGGTACGCATAGCAGGTCCCCAGTGCATGCATGGTCACGCCCGCTCTGATGGCGGGTCGACGCCCAGGCTGGGGTCTGGGTCGAAAATATGTCAACACTTATGTATCGATATTATTTGGACCGATATGGGCGCCCTTTTGTGAGGCGCCCGTCCGCCGCGCGCCTCATCGTGGTCGAGTCTTTGCCGGCAAATTGGTCTGACCATTAGATTGACAACCACCCTGCCCCGTTTAAACGGGATGGTGGGAAGACATGTCGCCGCGTACCGGCGCCGCCGCGGAAGGACGCCGATGCCGAAGATCACCGCCGCCAGGGTCATCGTCACCTGTCCCGGGCGCAACTTCGTCACCCTGAAGATCGAGACCAGCGACGGCGTCCACGGGATCGGCGACGCCACCCTGAACGGACGCGAACTGGCGGTGGCCAGCTACCTCAACGACCACGTCATCCCCTGCCTGATCGGCCGCGACGCCCATCAGATCGAGGACATCTGGCAGTACCTCTACAAGGGCGCCTACTGGCGCCGCGGGCCGGTGACCATGTCGGCCATCGCGGCGGTCGACATGGCCCTGTGGGACATCAAGGCCAAGATCGCGAACCTGCCGCTCTACCAGCTGCTGGGCGGGGCCTGCCGCACCGGCGTCATGGTCTACGGCCACGCCAACGGGGCCAGCATCGAGGAGACCCTCGACAACGCCGCCGTCTATGCCGAGCAGGGCTACAAGGCCATCCGCCTGCAGTCGGGCGTGCCGGGGCTGAAGACCGTCTATGGCGTCTCCAAGGACCGCTTCTTCTACGAGCCGGCCGACGCCGACCTGCCCAGCGAGAGCGTCTGGTCGACCGAGAAATACCTGCGCAGCGTGCCGCCGCTGTTCGAGGCGGCGCGCGAGAAACTGGGCTGGGACGTCCACCTGCTGCACGACGTGCACCATCGCCTGACGCCTATCGAGGCCGGCCGGCTGGGCAAGGACCTGGAGCCCTACCGCCCGTTCTGGATGGAGGACGCCACCCCGGCCGAGAACCAGGCCAACTTCCGCCTGATCCGCCAGCACACCACGACGCCGCTGGCCGTCGGCGAGATCTTCAACTCGATCTGGGACTGCAAGCAGCTGATCGAGGAACAGCTGATCGACTACATCCGCGCCACCGTGGTGCACGCCGGCGGCATCACCCACCTGCGCCGCGTGGCCGCCTTCGCCGACATGCACGGCGTGCGCACCGGCTGCCACGGGGCCACCGATCTCTCGCCCGTCTGCATGGCCGCGGCCCTGCACTTCGACCTGTCGATCCCCAATTTCGGGATCCAGGAATACATGCGCCACACGCCGGAAACCGACGCTGTGTTCCCCCACGCTTACAGCTTCGAGGACGGCATGCTGCATCCGGGCGAGGCGCCGGGCCTGGGGGTCGACATCGACGAGGCCCTGGCGGCGAAATATCCCTACAGCCGCGCCTATCTGCCGGTCGCCCGCCGCGAAGACGGCTCGATGCACGATTGGTAGCCCAATTGGTGAGATCGCCGCCGCGATCTTGTCAGACCAAATAGCCCGAGCGTCCGACAAGGGTTATGGTATCGGTGTGAACCTCAAGGTTCCGCGCGTCGATTCCAGGACCCCATGTCGGACAACGTCAAGCTCTACCGCAAGATCGCGGACACCGTGGCCGACGCCATCGAGGCGGGCCAGTACAAGCTGGGCGACCGCCTGCCGACCGAGCGCGAACTGGCCGAGCAGTTCGGCGTCTCCCGCCCCACCCTGCGCGAGGCGATGATCGCCCTGGAAATGCTGGGCATGATCGAAGCCCGCCACGGCCTGGGCATCTATGTCACCGGCGACGTGCGCCCCATCGCGCCCCAGCCGGCCGAGCGGGAAACCGAAATCGGCGCCTTCGAGCTGATCGAGGCCCGCCGACTGTTCGAGGGCGAGGCCGCGGCGCTCGCCGCCACCTCGATCACCGAGGAGCAGATCGCCCAGCTGGAAAGCCTGCTCGAGCGCATGCATGAGGAGGAGGAGATCCGGGGCGAGGACGCCGACCGCGAGTTCCACCTCGTGATCGCCGGCGCCACCGGCAACGGCGCGATCATCGCCACGATCGAGAACCTGTGGGACTGGCGCAACCGCTCGCCCCTGGCCCGCAACATCCTGACCCGCGCCCGGGGCATGGGGCTGGAGCCGCGCATCGCCGAGCACCGCCGCGTCGTCGACGCCCTGAAGGCCCGCGACCCCGCCGCCGCCCGCCAGGCCATGCGCGACCACCTGGAACGGGTGATTGAACACCTGCTGCATGCGACGGAGACCGAAGCGGTCGAACGGGCGCAGCAGGAAACCAGCGCCCGACGCGACGCGATCGCGAAGCGGGTGGCGATCTAGGCTTCCCCACACCCCCCACAGTTCGTCATCCCGGAAACGGCGAAGCCGTTATCCGGGACCCAGGGGCCAACGCAGTGCGTCTGTGACAGCGAGAGGCTGCGAACCCAGTCGCCGCGCCCGGTCCCCTGGGTCCCGGCTCTTCGCTACGCTACGGCCGGGATGACGGGCTAAGGGCGTTGGGCGAGGCCAATCACCTCGCCCGCCAGAGCAGGATTACCCCCGCTCGACCTGGCTCACGTCCCGCACCGCGCCGCGCGCGGCGTTGGTGGTCATGGCCGCATAGGCGCGCAGGGCCGGAGAGACCTCGCGCTTGCGGTCCTTCGGCTTCCAGGCGTCCTTGCCGCGGGCCAGCTGGGCGGCGTGGCGCTCGGCCAGCACCGCGTCGGAGACTTCCAGCTGGATGCCGCGGTTGGGGATGTCGATCAGGATGCTGTCGCCGGTCTCGACCAGGGCGATCAGGCCGCCCTCGCCGGCTTCCGGCGAGACGTGGCCGATCGACAGGCCCGAGGTGCCGCCCGAGAAGCGGCCGTCGGTGATCAGGGCGCAGGCCGCGCCCAGGCCCTTCGATTTCAGATAGGTGGTCGGGTACAGCATCTCCTGCATGCCCGGACCGCCCTTGGGCCCTTCGTAGCGGATGACCACGACCTCGCCGGCCGTGACCTTGCCGCCCAGGATGCCGCTGACGGCGTCTTCCTGGCTCTCGAACACGCGGGCCGTGCCGCGGAAGGTCAGGATCGACTCGTCGACCCCGGCCGTCTTCACGATGCAGCCTTCCGGGGCCAGGTTGCCGAACAGCACGGCGAGGCCGCCGTCCTTGGAGAACGGGTGCTCGACCGAGCGGATGACGCCCTTCTCGCGATCGAGGTCCAGCTCTTCCCAGCGCGCGGCCTGGCTGAAGGCGATCTGGGTCGGCTTGCCGCCCGGGGCGGCGCGGAAGAACTCCTGGGCCGTGCCGCTGTTGGTGCGGCCGATGTCCCAGCGGGCCAGGGATTCGGCCATGGTCGCGGCGTGGACGGTGGGCTGGCTGGCGTCGATCAGGCCGCCCTTTTCCAGCTCGCCCAGGATGGCGGGAACGCCGCCGGCGCGGTGGACGTCCTCCATGTGCACGTCGCTCTTGGCCGGGGCCACCTTCGACAGGCAGGGCACGCGGCGCGACAGGCGGTCGATGTCGGCCATCGAGAACTCGACCCCGCCCTCGCTGGCGGCGGCCAGCAGGTGCAGCACGGTGTTGGTCGAGCCGCCCATGGCGATGTCCAGGCTCATGGCGTTCTCGAACGCCGCCCGGGTGGCGATGCCGCGCGGCAGGGCCGTGGCGTCGTCCTGCTCGTACCAGCGTTGGCACAAGTCGACGATCAGGCGGCCGGCTTCCTTGAACAAAGCTTCGCGATCGGCGTGGGTGGCCAGGACCGAGCCGTTACCGGGCAGCGACAGGCCGAGCGCTTCGGTCAGGCAGTTCATCGAGTTGGCGGTGAACATGCCCGAGCACGAGCCGCAGGTCGGGCAGGCGGCCTTCTCGATCGCCTCGACTTCCTCGTCCGTGTACTTGTCGTCGGCGGCCACGACCATGGCGTCGACCAGATCCAGCGAGCGGATCGCGCCCTTGATCTGCACCTTGCCGGCTTCCATCGGCCCGCCCGAGACGAAGACCACCGGGATGTTCAGGCGCATGGCGGCCATCAGCATGCCCGGCGTGATCTTGTCGCAGTTGGAGATGCAGACGATCGCGTCGGCGCAGTGGGCGTTAACCATGTACTCGACCGCATCGGCGATCAGTTCGCGGCTGGGCAGCGAATACAGCATGCCGCCGTGGCCCATGGCGATGCCGTCGTCGACGGCGATGGTGTTGAATTCCTTGGCCACGCCGCCGGCCGCCTCGATCTCACGAGCGACCAGCTGGCCCAGGTCCTTCAGGTGCACGTGACCCGGAACGAACTGGGTGAAGCTGTTGGCGACCGCGATGATCGGCTTGCCGAAATCGCTGTCCTTCATGCCGGTGGCGCGCCACAGGCCGCGGGCGCCGGCCATGTTGCGGCCGTGGGTGGAGGTGCGTGAGCGATAGGGAGGCATGGGAAAATCTCAGTGTCGGCTGTGGGGTTATTACGCCCCTGCCGCACGCTTTCAAAATATATTAGAACGGCGATATTAGGTCGCCAGGGATATTAAATGGACATCCGCCCGCTGCGCCACTTCGCGGCCGTCGCCGAGACCCTGCACTTCGGCCGCGCGGCCGAGCGCCTGGGCATGACCCAGCCACCGCTCAGCCAGTCGATCATGGCGCTGGAAAGGACCCTGGGCGCGCCGCTGTTCGTGCGCTCCAAGCGCAGCGTGCGCCTCAGCCCTCTCGGCGAGGCCTGGCTGCCGGACGTGCTGGCCGCCCTGGCGGCCGTGGACGAACTGCCGACCACCGCCCGGCGACTGCGCGACGGCCAGACGGGCCTCTTGTCGCTGTCCTTCGTCAGCACCGCCGACTACAGCGTGCTGCCCGACCTGGTCAGCCGCTATTCGCGGGCCTATCCGGACGTCGAGATCCGCCTGGTCGAGGCGACCAGCGACGTGCAGATCCCCGCCATCCTCGCCGGCGAGCGCCACGCCGGCATCATCATCCCGCCGTCGGACCGCGCCCTGCCCGAGCCCCTGGCCTACCAGCGTCTGGTCTCCGAGCCCCTGGTCGCCGCCGCCCCCGCCGCCTGGATCGCGGACGGCCGGCTGGCGGTCGAGGACGGGGTGCTCGTGCCGGAGGCCATCGTCGATGCGCCGCTGATCCTGTTTCCAAGGACGGTGGCCCCCGCTTTCCACGACCTCGTCACCGGCTACTTCGCCCGCCTGGGCCGGCCGGCGCACATCGTGCAGGAGGCCATCCAGATGCAGACCATCATCAGCCTGGTCTCGGCTGGCCTGGGCGTGGCCCTGGTGCCGGCCTCGCTGCGCAACCTGGCGCGGGCTGGCGTGGCCTATGTCGAGGTGCGCGACCCGCCGACATTGGAGACGGGGCTGGCCTGGCGCCGCGACGACGACACGCCGACCTTGCGGGAGATGCTGCGGCTGGTGGGGGCGGGGTAGGCGCTACCCTTCACCCAACAAAGCTCGTCATCCCGGCCGTAGCGAAGCGGAGAGCCGGGACCCAGGGGCCACATGCAACGCGCTGGCCACAGCTGGGGTGGCGAACCTAACCGCTGCATCCAGTCCCCCTGGGTCCCGGCTCTACGGCCTGCTGCGCAGCCCTTCGGCCGGGATGACGATCAAAGGGAGCTGGGATCAAAAATGCAAAAACTAGACGACCGGTCTATTATTTGCCATACAGCTCTCATGACCGCCGCCCGCAAGAAGTCCGAACTCACCCGCGAGCACATCCTCGCCACCGGCCGCGAGCTCGTCTTGCGCCAGGGTTTCGGCGGCATGGGGCTGAAGGAGCTGCTGGACGCCAGCGGCGTGCCGAAGGGCTCGTTCTATTACTACTTCGCCTCCAAGGAGGCGTTCGGCTGCGCCCTGCTGGACGACTATTGCGCCGAGTACGGGACCAAGCTCGCCGGCCTGTTCGACACCGCCGCCAGCGGTCGCGACAAACTGATGGCCTATTGGGCCGTCTGGCTGGACACCGACGCGGCCTGCGGCATGGCCGACCGTTGCTTGGTGGTGAAGCTGGCGGCCGAGATCTCCGACCTCTCCGAAGACATGCGGCTGATCCTCAACACCGGCGTCGAGCGCCTGGTGCGCCGCATCGCCGCCGTCATCGTCGAGGGCCGCGACGACGGCTCCCTGCCCGGCGCCGGCGATCCGGTCGCCACGGCCCGGGCGATGTACGCCCTGTGGCTGGGCGCGGCCATCCTGGCCAAGCTTTCCAAGGACCAGGACCCGCTGCGCGAGGCGCTGGCCACCACCGAAACCATGCTCGCGGCCGCCTGAGCCGCCCCCCCCCCAACGACAAGAAGCAAGAAGGAAGACCCCCATGCGCAGCGCGATCCACGACGTGTTCGGCGACCCGGCCGAAGTCCTGGTCCTGGCCGACAGCCCGATCCCCGAGCCCGGCCCCGGCAAGGTCCGCATCCGCACCCTGCTGTCGCCGATCCACAACCACGACCTTTGGACCGTGCGCGGCAACTACGGCTACAAGCCCGCCCTGCCCGCCATCGGCGGCAGCGAGGCGGTGGGGATCGTCGACGCCGTGGGCGACGGGGTGGACGCCGCCCTGGTCGGCCAGCGCTTCGCCGTGGCCGGCGTGCACGGCAGCTGGGCCGAGTTCTTCATCGCCTCGGCCGCCGGCCTCGTGCCCGTGCCCGACGCCATCCCCGACGAGGCCGCCGCCCAGCTGATCGCCATGCCGTTCAGCGCCATCACGCTCCTTGAGTCGCTCGGCGTCACAGAGGGCGACTGGGTCGCCCAGAACACCGCCAACGGCGCGGTCGGCAAGACCCTGGCCATGCTGGCCAAGGCCCGCGGCGTCAATGTCGTCAACCTCGTGCGCCGCGACGCCGGCGTGGCCGAACTGGCCGAGCTGGGCATCGACAACGCCGTCTCGACCGCCGACGCCGACTGGAAGAAGAAGGTCGCCGAGCTCACCGGCGGCGCGCCGATCAAGGCCGCCGTCGACTCGATCGGCGGAACCGCCTCGGGCGACATGGCCGACCTGCTGGGCGAGAACGGCCTGCTGGTCTCGTTCGGTTCGATGACCGGCGAGCCGATGCAGATCTCGTCGGGCGCGGTGATCTTCAAGCAGCTGACCGTGAAGGGCTTCTGGGGTTCGACCGTCTCGGCGACCATGGCGCCGGACCTGCGCCGCAAGCTGATCGGCGAACTGCTGACCCAGGTGGCGACCGGCAAGCTGAAGCTGCCGACCGACGGCGTCTATGGCCTCGACCAGGTGTCGGACGCCGTGAAGGCCTCGCTGACCCCGGGCAAGACCGGCAAGGTGCTGCTGCGGCCGTAAGGCTCTGCGGGAAGGCGGCCGCAAGGTCGCCTTCCCGAGCTTCACCCCTGGCGCGAAACGTAAGGCGCGCTACAACCGGAGCATGGCGAACCGTCGTTCCTTCATGCTGTCCGCAGCCGCCCTCGTCGCGGCGCCCCTGCCCGCCCTAGCCCAGGAGGCCGCCAAGCAGACGGAGGGCGAACGCCTCTCCGCCATTCTCGAACAGCTGATCCGGAAGGCGATGCTCGACTCGCCGCAGCTGATGACGATGACGGGCCTGGACGCCGGACCCAACGCCGCCGCCCGCGGCAAGCTGGACGACCGCTCGCCCGCCGGCCTGCTGCGCACCCGCCAGATCTTCGAAGACCTGCGCAAGAACCTGGCGACCTTCGACGCCAAGGCCCTGACCGGCATGGACCGCGTCAACTACCGCTCGGCCGCCTACATGGCCGACACCACCCTGCAGAGCTTCGACACGCCGTACGGCAATCCCGACGTCGGGGTGGCCGCACCCTATGTGATCTCGCAGCTGACCGGCGCCTATCGCAGCGTGCCGGGCTTCCTGGCCGACACCCATCCGGTCAACGACGCCGCCGACGCGCAGGCCTATCTTTCGCGCCTGTCGGCCTTCGCCGTGCTGCTCGACCAGGAGACCACCCGGGCCCGCGCCGACTTCGCCAAGGGCGCGACGCCGCCCGACTTCGTGCTGCGCACCACCCTCTCGCAGTTCTCCGCCATGCTCGCCCCCGCCCCGGCCGCGTCGGAACTGGTGGTCGGCCTGACCCGACGTACTTCCGCCAAGGCGATCGCCGGCGACTGGGAGACGCGGGCGAGCAAAATCGTCGAGGCCGAGGTCTATCCCGCCCTGCGTCGCCAGGCGCAGCTGCTGAGCGCCGCCCTGCCGACCGCGCCCCACGACGCCGGCGTCTGGCGGCTGCCGGGCGGCGAGGCCTATTACCGCTTCGCCGTGCGCGCGGCGACGACCACCGACCTGGCCGGCGACGAGATCCATCGCCTGGGCCTCGATCTCGTGGCCCGCTTCTCCGCCCGCGCCGACGCCATCCTCAAGGCCCGGGGCCTGACCAAGGGCTCGGTCGGCGCCCGCATCGCCGCCCTGCGCCGCGACCCGGCCAACCTCTATCCCAACGACGACGCCGGCCGCGCGGCCCTGCTGGCCGACCTGGAGACCAAGGTCGCGGCCATGCGCGAGCGCCTCCCCGCCTGGTTCGGCCGCCTGCCCAAGGCCGGGGTGAAGATCCAGCGCATCCCGCCGTCCATCGAGGCCGGCGCGCCCGGCGCCTACTACACCCCGCCCAGCCTGGACGGCTCGCGGCCCGGCCTGTTCTCGATCAACCTGCGCGACATGGCCGAGCAGCCGCGCTTCGACCTGCCGACCCTGGTGTTCCACGAGGCGATCCCCGGCCACCACCTGCAGAACGCCCTGATGATGGAGGCCCCGGGCATCCCCACCCTGCGTCGCCTGCCGATCTTCTCGGGCTATTCGGAGGGCTGGGCGCTCTATGCCGAGCAGTTGGCCGACGAGATGGGGGCCTACAAGGACGATCCGCTGGGCCAACTGGGCTATGTCGCCTCGATGCTGTTTCGCGCCAGCCGCCTGGTGCTCGACTCCGGCATCCACGCCAAGCGCTGGAGCCGCGAGCAGGCCATCGCCTACATGTCCGACACCCTGGGCGACGCCGAGACCTCGGTCACCCGCGAGGTCGAGCGCTACTGCGTCCAGCCCGGCCAAGCGTCGAGCTACATGCTGGGCTGGCGCACCTGGACCGACAGCCGCGCCCGCGCCGAGCAGCGCCTGGGCGCGCGCTTCAGCCTGAAGAGCTTCCACGACGCCGGCCTGACCGCCGGCACCATGCCCCTCGACGTGCTGGCCGACATGCTCGCCGAATGGCCGGGCGCCTAGGCGTCCGCCGCTCCCCTCCCAACCCGATTTTCAAGGATCCTAGATGAACAAGATCGGAGCGCTGGGCCTGCCCATGGGACTGATCGTCGGCGTGATCTTCGGCGCCGTCATCCACAACATGGCGATCGGACTGCTGCTCGGCATCGCCCTGGGGCTCGGGATCTTCAAGTTCGGCGGGAAGAAGCCGTAGGGACAGGCCAGGCGATCAACTCGATTCCGCATCCTCTCGCAGTTTCTGCCTGAGAAAGTCGATGAACCGCTGGGTTCTGGCCGGGATCAGCCTGGTCGCCGTGATCGCGTAGATCGATGCGGGCGGGCCTTGCCAACCAGGCAGGATCCGGACGACCCGGCCGCTGGCGACATCATCGGCGATCACCCGTTCCGGAACGAACAGGACGCCCATGTCCTGCAGGGCCAACCGCCTCAGAAGGGCGACGCTGTTGGCCCGGAACCGGCTTGACGCCGGCGCGTCCACGGCTTCGCCGTCCGCATGCAGCCGCCAGACGTCGCGGCCCGGCATGGTCAGGCAGGCATGACCCTCCAGCTCGGCGGGATGCGACGGCTGACCGTGTCGTTCCAGATAGCCGGGAGATGCATACAGAAACGGCGTGAGGCGGCCGATCACGCGAGCGATCAGCCCGCCGCCTTCGGGCTGGGCCATACGGATCGCGAGGTCGAAGGGTTCGACGACGAGATCGACATTGCGCGGGGTGAGGTCGAGATCGAAGTCCAGTCCGGGATACTGGCTGGCGAACTCCGGTAGGAGCGGAGCCAGCCAGGTGGTCGCGAAATCCACCGGCAGGGAGACACGCAGCGTTCCGACCGGGCGGGCGACCATCTCGCCGAGCTCTTCGTGGGCGATGCGGGCTTCGTCCACGATCCTGGACGCGCGTTCGAAATAGATCTGACCCGCCTCGGTCGGTTCGATGGAGCGGGTGGTCCGGTTCAGCAACCGCAGCCCGATCGACCTTTCCAGCATCGATATGCGTCGCGAGAGGGTCGAGTTGGGCATGTCCAGGCTCGCCGCCGCGCCCCGGAAGCTCCGCGCTTTCATCACCTCCACGAACAGCGCCATGTCGTCGAGGCGGCTCATCTATTGCTCCAATAATGGATCAATCAATTCCATTTCAGCGACTTTGCGCCAAAGCATCCCTTTGCCATCTGTGGCCCTCGACAACAAGGAGCCTTCGATGAGCCCCCTCTTCACCCCGGTCCGCATGGGCCGGTTCGATCTCGCCAACCGCCTGGTCATGGCGCCGATGACCCGCTCTCGAGCCGACGCCGCCGGCGTACCCGGCGCCCTGGCGGCCCTCTACTATGCCCAGCGCGCCGGCGTCGGCCTGATCGTCACCGAGGGAACGCAGCCTTCGGACGACGGCCAGGGCTACCTGACCACCCCGGGGATCTACAGCGACGCCCAGGTCGAAGGCTGGAAGGCGGTCACCGACGCGGTGCACGCCAAGGGGAGCCGGATCTTCATCCAGCTGATGCACGCCGGGCGCATGTCGCACCCCGACAACACGCCGCATCACCGGCAAGGCGTCGCCCCGTCCGCCATCGCCCCGGGCGCACCGATGTTCACCGCGACCGGGCCGCAGGACATTCCGACGCCGCGCGCTCTGAGCACCGAGGAGGTGCGCCAGACCGTCTCGGACTTCCGGTTCGCCGCGCGCCGCGCCATCGAGGCCGGCGCCGACGGCGTCGAGATCCACGGGGCCAACGCCTATCTGGTGCAGCAGTTCTTCGCGCCCAGCGCCAATGTCCGCACCGACCAGTACGGCGGCTCGATCGAAAATCGCGCTCGCTTCGCCGTGGAGGTCGCGACCGCTATCGCCGAAGAGATCGGCGCCGACCGCACCGCCATCCGCCTGTCGCCCGGCACGGCCATGTGGGGCATCGACGAGGGCGCCGAAGGGCCTGACCTCTACCGGCATCTGGTCGCGGAACTCGACAAGCTCGGCCTGGCCTACGTGCACCTGATGCACCAGGGCGACGACGCCCTGCTGGCCGACATCCGCAGGCTCTGGACGCGCACGCTGATCCTGAACCGTCCTGGCCGTCCTCGCGAGGAGATCGGCGCGGACATCGCTTCCGGCCTGGCCGACCTGGAAGCCTATGGCCAGATGGTCCTGGCCAATCCCGACTTCGTGGAGCGCCTGAAGACGGGGGCCGCCCTCAACGCGGCGGACCGGATGACCTATTTCGGCGGCGATGCTCGCGGCTACACCGACTATCCCCACATGACAGCCGCGGTCTCGGCCTAGACAGCGCGCCAGTCACCTCAACGGACCCGGCGAGGTCCGTTGAGGGCTTCGCCGCGGCCGCCGGCCACTATGCGCCAAACGACCCGCAATCACTCGCTACTGAGAGTCACTTGCATTTAGGCGAAAAGGGGACCAGAAGCATCGCCGTTCGGCGAGGCGCTCTGTCGGGAGTCGCTCGCCCATAGTCTGCGAATGATTCTTATTCGCTTATTTTGGGGATATTCCATGCGCCTGTCCAACCGGACGCGCGGCCTGTTGCTGGCCGGCGTCGCCAACCTCGTCCTCGTCGGCCTCGCCCACGGCCAAACGACCGAAAGCTCGGAAGAGACCACCGCGACCGCCAGCAAGCTGTCGCTGGGCAAGGTCGTCGTCTCGGCCGGCCAGGAGAAGGTGGCGATCGATACGCCCCAGGCCGTGACCACGATCGACCAGGAGGCCATCGACCAGGCCCAGGCCTCGACCATCGGCGACCTGCTGGCCGGCATCCCCGGCGTCAACACCATGGGCGGCGTCGGCGCGCTTGGCCAAGGCTTCAACATCCGCGGCATGGGCACGGGCCTGGCCGACAGCGACAGCCGCATCCTGATGCAGATCGACGGCGTCACGAAGTTCTACGAGCAGTACCGGATGGGCTCGTTCTTCAGCGATCCGGAGCTCTACAAGCGCGTCGAAGTGCTGCGCGGCCCGGCCTCGTCCACCCTCTACGGCGCGGGCGCCCTGGCCGGTGTGGTCAATTTCACCAGCAAGGACGCCGGCGACTTCCTGAAGGACGGCGACCGCTTCGCCGTGCGCCTGCGCGGCGGTGTCGAGAGCAACGCCAACGCCCGCTTCGGCTCGGGCATCCTGGCCCTGAAGCCGACCGCCAACACCGAGCTGCTGGGCATGTACACCAGCCGCCGCAGCGACAATTACGAGAACGGCGACGGCGTCGAGGTCGCGGCCTCGGAAGCCAGCTCCGACAGCTACCTGCTCAAGGGCCGCTACTTCATCGGCGGGGCCAAGGGCCACAACGTCTGGGCCTCGTACCAGAACTGGAAGAACGACAGCACCCAGATCTACGACCAGTCCGAAGCCCTGGCCACGACGCCGGTGCGCCGCAAGACCACCGACGACACCGCGGTGATCGGCTACAACAACGACTTCGACGGCAGCAAGCTGTTCGACGTCGCCGCCCAGGTCTCCTACGCCAACACCAAGGTCAACCAGACCGACACGACCTTCCTGTCGGGCGTGCTGGAGTCGGAGTTCTCGTACAAGACCCTGCAGGGCCGCGCCCAGAACGTCTCGGAGTTCAGCCTCGGCGGCGACAACGTCGCCTTCCTGACCGTCGGCGCCCAGGCCTACAAGCAGGAACGTCGCAACCCGCGCCGCACCGCCACGGGCGTCAACCACGGCGCGGCCACCCACCCCGAAGGCGACATGGAGAAGTACGGCCTGTTCGCCCAGGGCGAGGTCGTGCTCGGCAAGCTGACCCTGATCCCCGGCGTCCGCGTCGACTGGACCAAGCTGCAGCCGGGCGAAGGCGTCACCACCACCACGGTGGTCAAGGACAACGGCGTCTCGCCCAAGATCGCCGCCCTCTACAGCCTGACCGAATGGGCCTCGGTGTTCGGCTCGGTCGCCCACACCGTGCGCATGCCGGTGCTGGACGAGATCTACAGCCGCACCGCGACGGCCTCGACCAACTACAGCCTGAACCTCAAGCCCGAGGAGTCCGACAACATCGAGGTCGGCGGCACGCTGCAGTTCCGCGACTTGTTCGGCCAGGGCGACCAGTTCCGGTTCAAGACCACCGTCTTCCGCAACGACGTGAAGAACCTGATCACGCGCGGCACCTCGACCTCGAGCTACTTCATCAATGTCGGCGAGGCGCGCTATTCGGGCGTCGAGGTCGAGGCCGAGTACGGCGCCAAGCAGTTCTTCGCCCGCGGCTCGGTGTCGGTGATCGACGGCGAGAACCGCCAGACCGGCGCCTATCTCAACACCATCCCGGCCGACACCCTGAACCTGACCCTGGGCTATGTCTTCCCGACCCAGAACCTGACGGCCGGCTGGCGCGGCGAGTTCGCCGACGCCCAGAACCACGTGACCTCCACCTCGCTGGCGACGCCCGGCTACGCCGTCCACAACCTGTTCCTGACCTGGAAGCCGCAGGACGGTCTCCTGCAAGGGCTCGAGGTCCAGGCCGGCGTCGACAACCTGTTCGACAAGACCTTCCAGCGCCACCTGCTGTCGCTGGACGCCGAAGGCCGGACGTTCAAGCTGACCCTCGGCAAGACGTTCTAATGATGAAGACGCCCTGGCACGTTCGAGCCTGGGCGACGGGGGCGTCGTTGATGATCAACGGCGTCCTTGGCCTTGCCGTGATCCAGTGGGAGCAGAAGCCGGTTCTCGCCGTGATGGACGAGACGGCCATGCTGATCTCGCTGGGCGATCCGGCCCTCGACCAGACCGACAACGCGGCCTCGCCCGACGCCGATCCGGCCCCGACGCCGGTGAGCGAGCCGACGCCGCCGCAGCCGGCCCAGCCGGAAAAGCCGACGCCCAAGCCGCTGCCGCCGCGTCCCGACGGCTGGCTGACGACCGCCGCGCCGAAGCCGGCGCCGCCCTCCCCCACTCCGCCGTCCGAGGCCCCGCGCCAGGCCGCCCCCGCCGCTGCCCAGGCCGCCGTGCCGGCCGCCGCCCGCGCCATGGAGGCCAGCGCCGCCAAGCCGCCCGCTGGCCAGCGCGACGCCGACAGCGTGCAGGCCCATGTCGGCTCCTCCAGCAGCTACGCCGCCCGCGTCCGGGCCTGGCTGGAGGCCCACAAGACCTATCCCAAGGCCGCCCGCATGCGGAAACAGCAGGGCACAGCCCAGGTCACCTTCGTCATCGACCGCGCCGGCCACGTGCTGGAATGCCGCCTCACCGGTCCCACCGGCCACCCCCTGCTCGACGCCGAGGTCCGCGCCATGGTCGCCCGGTCTGATCCGTTCCCCGCGCCGCCGCATACGGTGAAGGGGGATCGGATCGAGATGGACGCGCCGGTGGAGTTTTCGCTGACGAACTAGGAACCTCCCCCTCTGGGGGAGGCGGCCGAAGGCCGGTGGGGGGGCGTTTTCAGCTTCCGAAGTGGAGGCTGGCTTCGCAAGAACTCCCCCCACCGATCGCTTCGCGATCACCTCCCCCAGAGGGGGAGGTTCCTTGCTAGTTTGCCCGCGTTCCCTCCGGCGGTCCGAGATAGCTCTCAGGAACCGCTCCGCGCGAAATCACCAGCCGCTGGAACACCACGCCCGGATCCACCCGCCACAGCCGCACCCGATGCGCGCCCGCCGAGGGAACCGCCAGCGATGTCGTCAGTGTACGGATGTTATCCGCCACCGCCTTGTCCCAGGCCTTCTCCGACGGGTCGGGAATGGTGTTGATCACCACCGGCGCGCCGTCGTCGATCGACACGGCGAAGCGCGGGCCGACGCCGCCCGTGACGTCCAGGCCCGGCGAAACGAGGACCGACAGATCCACCGGCCCCGCCGCCTCGAAGTCCACCAGATAGTCCAGCACCGGCCCCTTGCCCGGCTCGCTGGCCGGGGCCGTGGTCGGCGAGGTGGTCACGCCCGACAGGGTGCGGCCGAGATTGGGGATCACCGTCCAGCCGACGCCGCTCGCCGACGTCGCCTTGGCGTAGTGCGCGGCCTCGATAGCCAGCGGTCCGCCAGCCTCGACGAAGGCGCCCTTGGCCGGCTTGCGGGCGGGATTGTCGACCACCGCCGTGATCACGACGGCCTCGGCGGCGGTCCCCTTCAGGGTGATCGGCACGCGATGACGGCCCTTGGGCGCCTTGTCCCAGTCGACCGACACCTCCAGCCGCGTATCGCCGCCTGGACCGGCCTCGCCGCGCGCGACCTTCAGCCAGGAAGCGCCCGAGGTCGCCTCGAAGGAAATCTGCGCCGGGCCGCGATTGAACACGTCGATCCAGCGCGAGGCCGCGCCCCAGCGGGTCAGCGGCGGCAGGTCGGCCGCCCCGTCCACCGACGCTTCGCGCCCCTCGACGGCGACGCCCGTCACCGCCCCGTGCACCACGGCGGGACGCGCGAGGTCCGGCAGGATGTTGCGGTCGGGCTGTTGCCAGCCGCTGTAGCCGATGTGGGTCTGATCCATCATGTGGACCCACTTGCCGTCGGCGATGGCGTCGTGCTGGCGCGTCAACTCGGCGTCTCGCGCGAACAGGGCCTCGACCCGATCGGCCTGCGCGGCCGCCGCGCTGCGCCCCTGTTCGGCATAGAGCCGGTTGCGGCCGACGGCGATGTAGAGCCGGTTGAAGTTGGCCGAGGCCGCGATCGGGAACCAGACCAGCTGGAAGAAGGCGTCGTCCTGGGCCTTGGGCAGGGTCTTGCGCACGGCCTCGGCCCGACGCTCCAGCTCGCCCCACTCGGCCTCCACCCGCTCGGCCTCGCGGAAGTTCACCAGGCTAAAGGTCGTCCCGTCGATCAGCTCGGGCTTCCGCCGGGCGTTGAGCTTGGTGTAGCCGTCCAGCAGGGCGGCGATCTCGCCCGCCCGCTCGGCCCCGAACTGCGCCGCCGCCCAGTCGCGGGTGTAGGTCGAGAGCTTCTCGACCGGCATGGCGGCGGGATCCCAGGCCATGTCGAGGAAGAACTCGGTCGGCAGTTCCATAGGCTTCAGGTCGCCGACATTGACGATCCACAGCCGGTCGGCGCCGGCATCATTGGCGCGCCGCATCTGCTCCCAGGTGCGCTCGACCTGGTTGGTGTTGAGCCACTTGTAGTTCCGCGGCCCGCCCACATAGTCGAAGTGGTAGTAGACGCCGTAGCCGCCCGGCCGCGTCTCGCCGGGTTTCGGCAGCCGGCGGATGTTGCCCCAGTTGTCGTCGGCGAACAGCAGGGTCACGTCGTCGGGAACCCGCATGCCCGCGTCGTAATAGTCCTGCACCTCCTTGTAGAGGGCCCAGACCTGCGGGGTGGCGGAGGGATCCTTGCCGGTGACCTCGCCGATGATCCGGCGCTGGTCGGCGACGATGGTTTCCAGCAGGCGGGTGGCGGTGCCTTGGGTCATCGGCTCGTCGCCGTCGCCGCGCATGCCCACCGTGACCAGGCTCTCGTTGGACCCCATCCGCTCGATCCCCTCGCGCCAGAAACGGCGCAGCACCTCGGGGTTCTTCGAATAGTCCCACGGCCCCTGGCCGTAGCGCTCCCACTCGACGTGGTAGCGCATCATCGGCTCGTGGTGCGAGGCGCCGATCACCACGCCCATCTCTTCGGCCAGCACGGCGTTCAGCGGGTCGTCGTCATAGAGCGACTTGCCCCACATGGCTGGCCACAGATAGTCGCCCTTCAGCCGCAGGATCAGCTCGTAGACCCGCTCGTAGAAGCCGTGGTTGAAGCCGCCGAACTTGGCGTTGGCCCAGCCGTAGAGGGCCGGGTTCTCGTCGTTGAGGAAGATGCCCCGGTACTTGACCTTCGGCGCCTGCAGGTTCGCGCCCGGCGCGACGGACAGGTCGCGGCGCACCGGCACGGGCACGTCGGCCCACCAGCTCCAGGGCGAGACCCCGGCGCGTTCGGACAGGTCGTAGGCGCCGAAGATCGTCCCGCGCTTGTCGGCCCCGGCGATGACCAGGGCGCGGGCGACGCCGGGACGCGGGTTCTCGACCACCTGCTGGACGAAGCCTTCCCATCGGCCCTTCAGGTTGGAGACGTCGAGCTTGCCGGCCGCCACCAGGGCGTCGATCTGGGCGCTTTTGCCCAGGGTGCCGACGATGACCAGCGGCGCGTCCTTGGCAGGCTGGCCTCCGCCGGAAAGCTTGGAAAGGTCGCCGCGCAGGCCCTGCACGGCGCGCAGCACGCCGGGCCAGTCGGTGACGTCGGCCTCGACCCGCGCGGGCTTGCCGCCCTCGATCAGCGGGAAGCCGCCGGCCACGGGCGTCGCCGAGACGGCCGCAGGCTGGGCCGCGTGCGCGACGACGGGCGCCGCCAGCGCCACGGCGGCGGCCAGGGCCAGGGCGGAGGCGGCCGTGCGCAGTCCCGCGAGGTTCATTGCGTCACCGCCAGCTCGAACGGCCCAAGCGGCAGGCCCGACAGGTCGAAGACGTTGAAGGTGGGGGCGTCGGCCCAGGCGAAGCGCACCTTGGTTGGCGCAAGACCAGCCGGGATCGTGACGATCGCCCGGTCGCTCTCCACCCTCGCGTCGGCGAAGCGACAGGCGCCGCCCTCGCACAGTTCGAAGCCGATGGCGCGGTCGGAGCCGCGCGCCGCCAGGCGGTCGGCCACCTGCTCGAACCTCACCTCCACCGCATCGCCGACCCGACGGGCCGAGACCGGCGACGGGCCGTTGGTCACGGCCTGCCCCGCCAGACGGCGCGCGCCCCGGGCCAGGCGCTTTCCGACGTCCTGCTTGTTGGTGGGGTGGATGTCGGACGGATCGCCGATGTCGGTGATCACGGCGACGGCGGCATGGCCGTCCTTGGCGACGGCCAGGCGCTGGGCCTCGCGCAGCTGCGCCCACCAGGAGTCTTCCGGCGCCAGCTGCGGCTTGCCGTAGTTGGCCAGCTGCACCACCAGGGCCGGCATGTCGGCGGCCTGTCCGGCGCGGCGCTCGGCCAGGAACTGCGTGAGCAGCGCTTGATAGGTCTGCGGCCGGCCGGCGTTGGTCTCGCCCTGGTACCAGGCCAGGCCCTTGAAGGCCCACGGCCCCATCGGCGCCAGCATCCCGTTGTAGAGGGTAGACAGGCCCGACAGCGTATCCCACGGCGCGCGCGGCGGCTCGCCGCTGGCCTTGGGCTCGATCTGGTAGCGCCAGGCGTCCAGCGGAATCCGCGTTCCGTCGGCCAGCACCAGAGCGCGGGGCGCGTCGCCATACATGCCGCCGTTGGCGTAGCTGTCAAAGGCCGAGACGACGATGCGGTTGGCCCCGGCCTTCAGGCTGCCCGCCGCCAGCGGATAGACCCGCACCGTGCCCGCCCCCGAGGTCGAGCCGATGCCGACGCCGTTGACGAAGGTGGTGTCGACCTCGTCGACCATGCCGATCTCGAGGCTGGCCGCGCCCTTCGCCTGGGCCGCCGTCAGGGTGACCGAGGTCTCGAACCACACCACGCCGTCGAAGGCGGCCAGGGCCGGCACGCCCCAGCTTTCCCAGACGCCCAGGCCCTTGGGCGCGGCCGTCCAGGCGCCGTCGCCGAGCCAGGGGCCGCCGTCCGCGCCGCTGTGGCGCAGGCTCCACCAGGCCTTGATCGTTTCGCCCCAGCGGCGGTCGGCGGCCGGACGGTCCTTCAGCGACAGCTCCAGGGTGGTCAGGCCGTCCTCGTAGTTGCCGGCCCTGCGCAGGGCGGCCGGGCTCATCCAGGCCTCGATCGCCGAGCCGCCCCACGAGGCGTGCACGAGGCCCAGCGGCGTCTTATCGGTCTTCCGCAGTTCGCGGGCCATGTAGTAGCAGGCGGCCGAGAACGACCCGACGGCCTCGGGCTTGGCGGCCTTCCAGGCCGGCGGCTTGGAGAAGGCGGTCAGAGGCGTGCGGCTGTCGGCGTGGTCGACATAGGCCATGCGCAGGCCGTCGTCGTTGGCCGAGCGGATCTCCGACCAGCTGTTGTTCCCGCGCTCGACCGGCAGCTCCATGTTCGACTGGCCCGAGCACAGCCAGACGTCGCCGACCAGCACGTCGCTCACCGTCTGGGTCGCGCCCGAAGCGGCCTTGGCCTGCAGGGTGTAGGGACCGCCCGCCGCGAAGGCCGGCAGGTCGGCGCGCCAGGCGCCGTCGGGACCGGCCGTCGCTGTGGCGGTCTTGTCGCCGAGGGTGATCGTCACCGCCTCGCCCGGCTTGGCGCGGCCGAACACCGGCAGGGGGCGGTCGCGCTGCACCACCGCGTGGTCGGCGAACAGGCCGTTGAGCAGCGGCGCCTCGGCGGCGGCGGGCGTGGCCATCACGGCGGCCAGCAGGATCGGCGCGACACGGCGCATGCGGATACTCCCTCGCGGCCGCCTGAGACGGCTCGTTCGTTTCTTTCAGGAGAGCGCTGCGCCCTCACATCTCCTCGTCATCCCGGCCGCAGCGAAGCGGAGAGCCGGGACCCAGGGGCGGCCGCACTGCGCTTGGCCCCTGGGTCCCGGATAAGCGCTTCGCGCTTTCCGGGATGACGATCTTTTATTGGCGACGGCTAAACCACCGTCAGCTTCACCGCCTTCAGGTCCACCGAATTCGGCCCCACCAGGACCTGGAAATCCCCCGGCTCGACCACCCGCTTCATCTCAAGGTTCCACATCCACAGATCCGACGGCCCCACCTCGAAGGTCACCGTCTTGGTCTCGCCCGGCGCCAGGGTCACGCGCCTGAAGTGCTTCAACTCCAGCACCGGACGGGTCACCGACGCCGCTTCGTCGTGGATGTAGAGCTGCACCACCTCGTCGCCGGCGACCTTGCCGGTGTTGGTCATGTCCACCGACACCGTCGTGCTCTCGCCTTGGCCGATGCGGGCCTTGGACAGGCGCGGCGCGCCGATGTCGAAGGTCGTATAGGAAAGGCCGAAGCCGAACGGATAGAGCGGGCTGGTTTCGCGGTCGAACAGATAGCCGCGGCGGGCGGTAGGCTTGCGGTTGTAGTAGATCGGCAGCTGGCCGACGTCGCGGGCGATGCTGACCGGCAGCTTGCCGCCCGGATTTGCGCGGCCGAACAGCACGTCGGCGGCGGCGTTGCCCGTCTCCTGGCCCAGGTACCAGCCCTCGACCAGGGCGTCGGCCTTCTGCGCCAGCAGGTTCACCGACAGCGGCCGGCCGTTGAGCAGGAAAACCACCGTCGGCTTGCCCAGGGCGAAGATCGCCTGGGCCAGATCGTTCTGCTGGCCGACGAGATCGAGGCTGTCGCGGTCGCCCAGGTGATGGTCGGCCCAGGCCTCGCGGCTGGTCTG
This sequence comes from Caulobacter sp. GW821-FHT10A10, assembly GCF_059415745.1. Classification (NCBI taxonomy): domain Bacteria; kingdom Pseudomonadati; phylum Pseudomonadota; class Alphaproteobacteria; order Caulobacterales; family Caulobacteraceae; genus Caulobacter; species Caulobacter sp. GW821-FHT10A10. The sequence goes on from NZ_JBWKNV010000010.1 coordinate 215,194, forward strand.
TTCGTTGTCGCCCAGCACCATGACGACCACGTCGGCCTTTTTCGCCACCTCGACCGCTTCGGCGATGAGTTTGGCGTTCACCGCCGGATCGACCAGCTTGACCTCGTCGGCGGCCCAGACGCGCTTTTCGGTGATCCGCACGGCCTCGGCGTAGTCGAGGGCGAAGCCCTGGGCCTTGGCTTCGGCGGTCAGGCCCTCCAGCATCGAGACCACGTGGCGCGGCTCGTCGGAATAGCCGCCGATCGGGGTGTCCTTGGCGTGAGTTCCCAAGAGCGCCAGACGCTTGACCTTCTTGCCGTCCAGCGGCAGCAGGCCCTTGTCGTTCTTCAGCAGCACCACCGCCTTGCGGGCGGCTTCGCGGGCCAGGGCGACGGCTTGCGGCGTCGCCGTTTTTGCGTCGGCCGTCTTTTCATCCGTATACGGATTTTCGAAGAAGCCACCCTCGAACTTGATCCGCAGCACCCGCGCCACGGCCGCGTCGACCTCGGCCTCCGGGATGCGCCCGGCCCGCACCAGCTGCGGCAGCAACACATAGGCTTCGCCGTCCGGCAGTTCGACATCGACGCCGGCGTGCATGGCCATCACAGCCGTGTCGGCGACCTGGTCGGTCAGCTTGTGGCGGCTGATCAGCTCCTTGATGGCGAAGTAGTCGCTCATCGTCGCGCCCTGATAGCCCCACTCGCCGCGCAGCACGTCGGTCAGCAGCCAGCGGTTGGCGTGCGAGGGCACCCCGTCGATCTCGTTGTAGCTGGGCATGACCGAGCGAACGGGCAGCTCCTTCACCGCCCGTTCGAACGGCGGGAAGAAGTTCTCGCGCAGGGTGCGCTCGGCGATCTGGGCCGGGCCGACATTGGTGCCGTTCTCAGGCTGGCCGTGGCCGGTCATGTGCTTGAGGGTGACGAACACCTTGTCGGGCGCCAGCGGCAGGGTCCTGCCCTGGAAGCCGCGGATGGCGGCCAGGCCCATCTCGGCGCAGACGTGCGGGTCCTCGCCATAGGTCTCCTCGATGCGGCCCCAGCGCGGATCGCGGGCCACGTCGACCACGGGGGCCAGGGCGATGTTCGAGCCGCGGGCCCGCATCTCCTTGGCGGCGGTCGAGAACACCTGCTCCACGAGGTCCGTATCGAAGGTCGAGGCCAGGGCGATGGCCTGCGGGAAGCTCGTCGCATCGCGGGCGACATAGCCGTGCAGGGCCTCGTCGTGCATCAGCATCGGAATGCCCAGGCGGGTCTTCTCCACCGCCCACTTCTGGGCGGCGTTGGTGTAGCGGGCGGTCTGCGGGGCGTTGCGGCCCACCGAGCCGTCGTCGGCCCCGGCGGCGGCGTTGACCTCCTTGGTCGGCTTGAGGCCCTTGCGGTCCGTGGGACGCGAGATCTGGCCCAGGCCGTTGGGGAAGTTCTTCGACGCGGTCTCGGGCGAGAAGTCGCCCTCCGGCGTCTGGATCGCGGCCTTGGTCAGCCAGATGCCGATCAGCTGGGCGGCCTTCTCCTCCAGGGTCATCCGCCCCAGCAGGTCCTTGACCCGCGCCTCGACCGGCTGGGCGGGGTCCTTGTAGAGCGGCTTGTCGCCTGCAGCCTTGGGCGCGGCGCGGACCACCGGGGCCATGGCGGCGCCGAGAGCCGCCAAGCTGACGCCCAGCGTGCGGCGGGTAAGGGTGGTGGTCATCCTTGCGTTTCCCCAGCATTCAATCACGGCGGCTTCGCGCCGTCTTGCCTGACACTATGGGAGAGCTTGTCAGACCACTCAAGCCCAAATGTTACCGGTCACTTCAGTCTGACGCCGGAACGGTCGAAAGGCGCAATCCCAGGGCCGTCACCACCTTGAGCACCGTGTCGAAGCGCGGGTTTCCATCGGCGGCCAGCGCCTTGTAGAGACTCTGCCGCCCCAGCCCCGCCGCCTCGGCGATCCCGCTCATGCCCTTGGCGCGGGCCAGGACGCCCAGCGCGTCGGCGATGAAAGCGGCATCGTTGGTCGCCAGCGCCTCGTCGAGATAGGCGGCGGCGGCCTCCGGCGTCTCCACATAGACGGCGGGATCGAAGGGCTGGGTCTCGACGCTCATGCTACCTTGCCTCGGAATGTCTCTCACAGGAGACAATTTCACTCGAAGCGAGGCAAGCTTCAAGTCGTCATCCCGGCCGCAGCGAAGCGGAGAGCCGGGACCCAGGGGCGGCCGCACTGCGCGTGGCCCCTGGGTCCCGGATAAGCCCTTCGGGCTTTCCGGGATGACGATACTAGGCGGCAGGGAAGTTGCTTTCGCAAATCACCGACACAATCACCCCGACCAGGCGTCCACCACGCCTTCAAGCACAGTCAGCGGCGTCGGTCCCACCAGCAGCGCCGTGTCGTGGTAGCGGCGGATGTCGAACCGGGCGCCGAGCCGCGCCTTGGTCCGCTCGCGCAGGGCCGCCCAGACGGTGTGGCCGACCTTGTAGGAGCAGGCCTGGGCGGGGTTGGCGCAGTAGCGCTCGACCTCGCGAGTGATGCGGCCTTCGTCGTCGCCGCCGGTCTCGACCATGTAGGCGATGGCCTTCTCGCGGCTCCAGCCCTTGGCGTGGATGCCGGTGTCGACCACGCAGCGCGAGGCCCGGAAGAGGCGCGCCTGATACATGCCCAAGAGACCCAGATCGTCGTTCTCGTAGAGGCCCATCTCCATGGCCACCTGCTCGGCATAGAGCGCCCAGCCCTCGGTGTTGGCCGAGAAGAACATGTTCTGTCGAAGCTTGGGCAGGCTGCCCTCGGCGGTCAGGGCCAGCTGGAAGTGATGGCCCGGCGCGGCCTCGTGATAGGTCAGGGTCGGCAGGGCGTAGCGGGGGCGCTCGGCCGTGTCGCGCAGGTTGATGTAGAAGGCCCCGGGGCGCGAACCGTCCAGCGGCGGGCGCTCGTAATAGCCGCCCGACGAGCCGGCCTCGGTGTAGGGCGGGATGCGGCGCACCTCGACCGGGATCTTCGGGGTGATCCCGAACCACTGCGGCAGTTTCGGCTGCATCTCCGCGATCAGCCGATTGCAGTAGGCTAGGATCTGGGCGCGACCCTCGTCGGTGTTGGGATAGGCCTCGCCCGGCAGGTCCTTCAGGGCCGCCATCCGCTGACCGACCGAGCCTTGGGTGAAGCCGCGCTTCTTCAGGATCTCGTCCATCCGCGCCTGGATCTGCGCGCCCTCGTCCAGGCCCAGGCGGTGGACCTCATCGGGGGTCTTTTCGGTCGTGGTGTAGATGCGCAGCAGGGCCGCGTAGAAGGCCTCCCCGTCCTTGAAGCGGCTCATGCCGGCGTCGTGCACGGCCTCGGCGCGGACGGCCGCCAGGGTCTCGATCTGGCGGTCCAGCGCCGGGTGGACCGAGCTCGCCAGCAGGGCGGCGGCCTTGGCGTCGTAGTCGCCATAGGCCTTGGCGCGGCGGGCCAGCGAGGCGACCAGCACGTTCTTTTCCGGGGCCAAGCTACGGAACTGCTTCAGCTGGCCGATGGCCTTGTCGAGAATGAAATCCGACGGGATCACGCCCTTGGCGGCGTCGGCCCGCACCCGCTCGCTCTCCTGGTCGAGCACCGTGGCGAAGCCAGCCATGCGGGCCAGGTAGCTGTCGGCGTCGGCGGCCGAGGCCACCGCGTGCTTGCTGTCGAGGAAGCTCGGAACCGACGAATAGCCGCCGTAGAACTGGGTCACCACGAACGGCCGCGACACCGCGCCGTAGTCGAAGCCCGAGGCCTTGTCGCGCGCGCCGTAATAATAGGCGGCGGTGTCGTAGTTGACGGCGTCGTCGCCGGAGAGCGCCTTGCGGTCGATCGCCTTCAGGCGCTTGAGCCGGGCGGCCGGCTCGCGGCGCTCCTTGATCCAGCCGGCGATCGAGCGGTCGCCCAGCTTGGTGCGCGCGCCGGCGTGGGCGCCGTTGTCGAGGCCCAGATTGGTCGCCTGCTCGGGGTTCTCGCTCAGATCCTCGTCGAAGAAGGCGTCGAACAGGGCGTAGAGCTTGCCGCGCTCGTCCTTGGGCGCGGCCATGGCCGGCAGGGCCGTGGAGACGGCGGCGGCGGTCGCCCCCGCCAGCAACTGACGGCGATCGAACTTGGTGGAATCGGACATGAGAGCTTCCAGAACAGGCGCGGCCGCGCGTCTGGAAGACAAAGCCGTCCGGCGCCTCGCGGCCCCGGGCGCCGGACGGCTCTATGGACCTACTTGCGGGCGGCCAGGATGTCGTCCAGGCGCGCCGGGGTCCCGGCCACGCGTTCCAGGCGCGGGTAGCGAAGGCCGCCGGTGTAGTCGAGCTTCACGGTGCGGTAGCGCGAGCCTTCCTTGACCAGCAGTTCGACCGGCTGGCCCTTGGCGGTGTCCTTGACGGCGGCCTTCAGCTTGTCGGCGTCATAGGCCTCGCCGTTGACGGCCACCAGGGTCAGGCCCTGGGTCAGGCCGGCCTTGAAGGCCGGGCCGTCCCACTGCACGTCGCTGAGCACGCCGTCCGAGCCCACCGTCAGGCCGATGGAATAGGCCAGGTTGGTGATCTTGCCGCGCGTCTCGGCGGTCTTGAAGTAGTCGGTCGGCGTGTCGGTGTAGACCAGCTTGTAGCCGCCGCGCGTCAGGCCATCGAGCGGGGCCTTGGGGTTCACCCCCTCGATGCGGTCCTTCAGGAAGGTCGCCCAGTCGTAGGCCACCACGCCGTTCAGCGCCGCCACCACGTCGTCGAAGGTGTAGGTGTGCGAGACGTACGAGCCGTCGGCCACGCCGAAGAAGGCCTTGGCGAAGTCGTCGAGCGACTTCTTGCCGTTCGTCTTCTCGCGGATCAGCGTGTCGGCGTCGAGCCACACAAGCTGGCCTTCCGAATAGTAGTCCTCGCTGCACTGGTAGGAGAGCCAGGACAGCGGCTTGCGGTTGGCGATGATCGGGTCGTTGGTGGTGTCCTGCACCGGGCGCCAGTCGCGGCCGCGACGGCTGTCGTAGGCGGCGGCCGTCATGGCGATGGCGTCCAGCGTCTGCTCCTTGTTGAGCAGGCCCGAGCGCGACGACAGCACATAGCCCCAGTACTGGGTCTGGCCCTCGTAGACCCACATCAGGCTGTCGCGCATCGGGGTGTTGAGGGTCGGGGTCCACAGGTCCGCCCCGCGGCGGAACTTGCCGTTCCAAGAGTGGGTGTATTCGTGGGCCAGCAGGTCGCGGCCGACATAGGCCTTGTCCCAGTCGGTGAAGTACTTGGGCGCGACGCGGTTCTCGCTCGACTGGTGGTGCTCCAGGCCGATGCCGCCCAGCTGGTCGGACAGGGCCACCAGGAAGTCGTAGTGGTCGTAGTGGTGCGAGCCGTAGAGCTTGTAGGCCTGCTGGACGAGGTTCTTGTGGATCTGGATCTGCTCGGGCTTGAACTCCAGCAGCTCGGGCTTGTCGGCGACCATGTTCAGGCGCACCGGCACCTTGGCGCCCGGATCCAGCTCGACCGACTTGAAGTAGCGGCCGGCGAACATCGGCGAGTCGACCAGGGTCTCGACCGTGGTCGGCTTGAAGGCGGTGACCTGGCCTTCGGTCTTGGCGACCTCAAGGGCCGAGGCGAACTGGAAGCCTTCCGGCAGCTTGACGGTCGGCTCGATGGCGATGCGGCGGGTGAAGTGGCCGGCCGGGTACATGGTCATCTGCAGCCACTGCAGGTTCAGCATGTCCGGGGTCATGACCATGCGGCCGACCTTGGTCTCGACCGGCGACAGGAACTTGTAGGCGACGTTCAGCTCGGTCACGCCGGCCGGCACGTCGATGTGGAAGGCGTTGACCTCGACCACGTCGCGCTTCCAGGGGATCACCTGGCCGTTGGCCGTGATCACCAGGCCCGCCAGCTTGTCGATGTCGTTGCGCGGCGAGTGGCCGCCCGGCACCCACTCCGGATAATAGAGGGTCAGCGGGCCGGGCTTGGCCACCGGCAGGGTCAGCCTGATGTCGAAGATCTTGCGCTCGAGGTCGGTGGCGTCGACGTAGAGCTTCAGCACGCCCGGATAGGCCACGTCCTGCGGGGCGGCGATCGGCGGGGTCGGCGGGGCCGGCTGGGGCAGGTAGTCCTGGGCGAGCGCGGCGCCGCCCACCAGCGACAGAAGCGAAACCGAGAAGAAAAGCGCTTTCACGAAACGACCCCAATGCAGCCCGCGAAGTCTCCTCGCGGCAGGAAGCCTGGATGTTTCTTTTGTTGAGCCCCGCTTGTCGAGGCCAAGTTGGCCGCACGCTGTTATAATATAGCTAGGCCGGGTCCAGCTCGGGATAGCGGCGGAAGATGCCCATTTCGTTGAACGGGATGCGTCTTTCGGAGGCGAGATAGGCGGCGATGCGCGGCAGGTCGGCGACGCGATCGCGCAGGGCCGCGACCTTGGGAAGGTCCGGCTCCAGCTTCGCCATGGCGTGCGGGAAGGCGTAGCGCAGGCCTTCGAGCGCTTGGAACAACGACAGGTCGGCGTAGGAGACGGCCCCGCCGGCCAGCCAGGCGTCGCCGCCGGAAAGCGCCCGCTCGAACCAGCCCATGAACTTGGGGATCCGCTCGGACCGGAACTCGGCCGAGCGCCGCTGCGCCTCGGCCTTCTGGTCCTCATAATAGAGTCCCGCCCCGACCGGATGGTGGGTGTCGTGGGCCTCGACCACCAGGTCGGCGATGGTCAGCTGCAGCTGGTTGACCCACAGCCGGCCGCTCTCGGCGGCCGGGGCCAGGTCGTGCTTCGGGCCGAGATAGAGCAGGATGTTGGCCGTCTGGCCGATGACAAGGTCGCCATCGACCAGGAACGGCGGCGCGAAGGCCGCGCGCGGCCCGCCGATCTCGGCCAGATCGTCCATCAGGGCGTCCTCGCCGCCGCCCTCACCTTCGGGCGCGCGGGCGACGTCGACATAGGGCGCGCCGGCCGCTTCCAGCGCCAGGCGCACGAACTCGCCGCGCCCTTGAATTCCCGGCCAATAATGCAGCTGATAGGTCATGGTCACATAACCGATCACGAGCGGATCGTTTCCAATCGTGGCCACAGCACGATCCGCTCTTGTAATTGCAAGTCGCTCTCAAGTATGGACGGCGGCACTGAAGCTCGTCCGCCCCGGAATCCCGTGAAAGCCGCCGCCGAACAGAACCGCCGCTCCTTCTGGCTGAAGCAGTTGCACCAGTGGCACTGGATCAGCGCGGCGCTCAGCCTGGTGGGCATGCTGCTGTTCGCGATCACCGGCTTCACCCTGAACCACGCCGGCCAGATCGAGGCCGAGCCCAAGGTCGTCACCCGCAAGGCCACCCTGCCCGCCAACCTGCTGGCCGAGCTGGCCAAGGGGCCGGTCGAGGGCAAGCGCCCGCTGCCGATCAAGATCGAGACCTGGCTCGACAAGGCCGTCGACGCCGACATCGCCCGCCGCGTGGGCGAATGGTCCGACGCCGAGGTCTATCTGGCCCTGGCCCGTCCCGGCGGCGACGCCTGGATCGCCATCGACCGCGAGACCGGCGCCGTCGAGCACGAAAAGACCACCCGCGGCGCGGTCAGCCTGCTCAACGATCTGCACAAGGGCCGCAACGCCGGCAAGGCCTGGGGCTGGTTCATCGACATCTTCGCCGGCGCCTGCGTGATCTTCACGATCACCGGCCTGATCCTGCTGCAATTCCACGCCCGCGGGCGGCCTATGACCTGGCCGCTGACCGCCGCCGGGCTGGCCATACCGCTTCTCCTCGTGATCCTGTTCGTCCACCTCTAGAGAAAGGCCGCCTTCCGTGAAGCGCACCGTCTCCCTGCTGACCTTCGCCGGCGCCGCCGTCGGCGCTCCGGCGATGGCCGCCGACCTCAACGTCACCGTCGAGATCCCGCGCCTGACCGTGGCCGAGTACCACAAGCCCTACGTCGCCATCTGGGTCGAAGGCCCCGACGCCTCGGCCGCCGCCACCCTGGCCGTCTGGTACGACGCCGACTCCCGCGAGGACAAAGGCCAGAAGTGGCTGAAGGACATGCGCCAGTGGTGGCGCAAGGCCGGCCGCGCCATGAGCTTCCCGGCCGACGGCGTCACCAGCGCCACCCGCGCCCCGGGTCCGCAGAAGCTGGTCTTCAGCGCCTCCAAGACCCAGCTCGGCAAGCTCTCGCCGGGCGAATACACGCTGGTGGTCGAGGCCGCCCGCGAAGTCGGCGGCCATGAGGCCGTCCGCGTCCCGTTCACCTGGGGCAAGCCCGGCAAGACCGCCACCGCCAAGGGGACGGCCGAAGTCGGCGCCGTCTCGGTCACCGTCAAATAAGAGGGGATAACGCCATGAACATCCGCAAGCGCCTCCTGGCCCTGACCGCCATCACGGCGGCCCTGGTCGCCGCCCCGCTGGCCGCCAACGCCCACCGCGGCTGGATCGTGCCCTCCGCCACCGTCCTGTCGGGCGACGGCGCCTGGGTGACGGTCGACGCGGCCGTCTCGAACGAGCTGTTCTATCCCGACCACCGCCCGATGCGCCTGGACGCCGTGGTCATCACCACGCCGGACGGCACGACCGAGCCGCTGAAGAACGGCTCGACCGGCCAGTACCGCTCGGTGTTCGACGTCGAGCTGGCCAAGCCGGGCACCTACCGGATCGGCACCGCCTCGGCCAACATCGTGGCCAGCTGGACCGACGCCGGCCAGGTCAAGCGCTTCCGCGGCACGCCGGAAGAGTTCGCCGCCCAGGTTCCGGCCGGCGCCGCCGACCTGAAGACCATCAAGAGCTTCAGCCGCAACGAGACCTTCGTCACCCGCGGCGCGCCGACGGCTGTGAAGCCGACCGGCAAGGGCCTGGAGCTGGTTCCCGTCACCCACCCCAACGACGTGGTGGCCGGCGAGGCCGCGACCTTCAAGTTCGTGATCGACGGCAAGCCCGCCGCCGACCTGGAAGTGACGATCGTGCCGGGCAATTCGCGCTATCGCGCCAATCCGGGCGAGATCAAGGTCAAGACCGGCCCCGACGGCGCGGTGAAGTTCACCCTGCCGGAAGCCGGCATGTACTGGCTGAACGCCAGCGTCCGCACCGGCGAGACCGGTCGCGGCGGCGGCATGGGCGGCCCGGGCAGCGGCGCTCCGGGCGGCCAAGGCGGCCCCGGTGGTCAGGGCGGCCCGCAAGGCGGTCCTCCCGGCGGCGCTCCCCAAGGCGGCCCGGGTGGTCCGGGCGGCCCCGGCGGCGGCCAGACCGGCCCGCTGGCCGGCAACGGCTTCAGCGCCAGCTACACCGCGACGTTCGAAGCCCAGCGTCCGTAACGCCTGACCTGCTCCTCCCCCGCTCGCGGGGGAGGGGGACCACGAAGTGGTGGAGGGGGCGGCGGCGCGCACCGCGCTTGTACTCGCCCCCTCCGTCACGCTGCGTATCCGCAGCGCGCCACCTCCCCCGCTTCGCGAGGGAGGAGCCTGGACACCGCCTCCCCAATGACCCGCGTCCTCGTCCCCTTAATCTCCGAACCACCGGCCCGGCCGGTGGGCGGGGTCGTGCGCGGGTTCGACGGGGCAAGCATGGGCACGACCTGGTCGGTCAGGGCCGTGCTGCCCGCCACCACCGACCTTGCGGCCATGAGCGCCATGGTCCAGCGCGCCCTCGACCAGGTAGTCGCGCAGATGAGCGCCTGGGACCCTATGTCGGCGCTCTCCCGCTTCAACCGCTCGGCCGCCGGCGCCTGGACCGCCCTGCCCGCCGGCTTCGCGACCGTGCTGCGCCGCGCCCTCGAAGTGGCGGCCGACAGCGACGGCGCCTTCGACCCGACCCTGGGCGCGGTCACCGATCTCTGGGGCTTCGGCCCCCGCCCCTTCTCCGGCCAGCCGCCGAGCGCCGACGCGCTGGAGGCCGCCCGCGCCCCGATGGGCTGGCGCCGCGTGACGCTGGACGGCGACGCCCTGTTTCAGCCCGGCGGGCTTCACATCGACCTCAACGGCATCGCCAAGGGCTTCGGCGTCGACGAGGCCGCCCGCGCCCTCGACCGGGCCGGCGTGCGCTCCTACCTCGTCGAGGTCGGCGGCGAGCTGCGCGGCACGGGCGCCAAGCCCGACGGCCAGCCCTGGTGGGTCGAGCTGGAGCGCCCGCCGGTCGCCTCGGCCAATGACGAAGCCGCCCCGCGCACGGTGCTGGCCCTGCACGGCCTGTCGGTGGCGACCTCGGGCGACTACCGCCGCTTCTTCGACCACGCGGGCAAGCGCTACGCCCACACCCTGGATCCTGCTTCTGGCGTCCCTTGCGACGCCGGGGTGGTCAGCGTCACCGTGCTGCATGCCGAGTGCATGACCGCCGACGCCCTGGCCACAGCCCTGACCGTCATGGGACCCGACGCGGCCCTGGCCTTCGCCACCGCCCGCGAGCTGCCGGCCCTGATCGTCACCCGCGGCCCCAATGGCCTGAGCGAGCGCCTGTCGCCGGCCCTGCAGGCGATGCTCGACGAATGACCGACCTGCTTTCCAGCCTGCCGCCGGGCTCGCGCCGCCTGGTCCTGGCCGCGATCGTCGTCGGCCTCTACCTGCTGCTGTGCGCCGGAATCGCCTTGAAGGTCGCCCTGCGCAAGGCCAAGGCCCGCCGGGAGGAGAAGGCCCTGGCCGCCGGCGCCGGCGAGCCCGTGCTCGTGGCCTTCGCCAGCCAGACCGGCTTCGCCGAGGAACTGGCCCTGGCCACCGCGAAAGCCCTTCAGGCGGCGAACGTGCCGGTGCGCCTGCGCGAACTGGCCGCCGTCGAGCCCGCCGACCTGACCGGCCGCGCTCTCTTCATCGTCAGCACCACCGGCGAGGGCGACGCCCCCGACAACGCCCGCCGCTTCATCCGCGACGTGATGGCCACCGAGCCGGACCTGTCGGGCCTGAGCTACGCCGTGCTGGCCCTGGGCGACAGCAGCTACGCCCACTACTGCGCCTTCGGCCATTCGCTGGACGCCTGGCTGGCCCGCAACGGCGGATCGCGCCTGTTCGACACCGTCGAGGTCGACGACGGCGAGGCCGCCGCCCTGCGCCACTGGCAGTCGCAGCTTTCGGTGCTGACCGGCTCGACCGACGCCCCCGACTGGAGCCGCCCGGCCTATGGCCGCTGGAAACTGGCCGACCGCCGCCTGCTCAACCCCGGCTCGCCCGGCGAAGGCGCGTTCCACGTGCGTCTTGAACCGCTGGACGGCGACGTGACCTGGCAGGCCGGCGACATCGTCGAGATCGGCCCCCGCAACGCCCCGGCCGACGTGGCCGACCTGCTGGCGCGTCTGTCGCTTTCCGCTGACGCAGCCGTAAAGGCCGGCGAGGCCCAGGCGCTGGGCGAGGTTCTGTCCTGGCGGCGGCTGCCGCACGAGGAGGCGGCCATCAAGGCGCTGGCCGGAACCGCGCCCCAGGCCCTGGTCGACGCCCTACCCGCCCTGCCGCACCGCGAATATTCGATCGCCTCCCTGCCGACCGACGGCGGGGTCGAGCTGGTCGTGCGCCTGATGCGCCGCGCCGACGGCAAGCCGGGTCTTGGCTCGGGCTGGCTGGTCGAGCATGCGGAGGTCGGGTCCGAGATCGCCGGCCGCGTGCGCTCCAACCGCAGCTTCCACGCCCCGGCCGACGACCGGCCGATGATCCTGATCGGCGCCGGCACGGGTCTCGCCGGCCTGCGCAGCCACCTGAAGGCCCGCGCCGCCCTGGGCCGCAAGCGCAACTGGCTGGTGTTCGGCGAGCGCTCGGCGGCCCACGACTTCTTCCACCGGGAAGAGATCGAGGCCTGGGTCGCCTCGGGCGTGCTGGCGCGGCTCGATCTGGCCTTCTCCCGCGACCAGGCCGAGAAGGTCTACGTCCAGCACCGTCTGCGGGCGGGCGCCGACGAAGTCCGGGCCTGGGTGGCGCGGGGGGCGGCGATCTATGTCTGCGGCTCGCTGGAAGGCATGTCGCGCGAGGTCCATGCGGCCCTGGGCGAGATCCTCGGCGCAACGGCGCTTGAGGATCTGGCCGATCAGGGTCGGTATCGCCGGGACGTGTACTGAGCCGGCGAAGCCCCTCACCCTCCCATTGCTGCGCAACGGGCCCCTCCCTCTCCCTCCGGGAGAGGTGTTTTCAAAGCGAGGCGGCCCTTCTTCAACCTCTCCCATAGGGAGAGGGAGGGGCCCGCGCCGAAGGCGTGGGAGGGTGAGGGGTTACGGCCTAAGCCGATCCCGCTCCTCAGGCGTATTGGCCCCCAGGATCCGCGCCCGCGCGCCCTTCGGACATTCCAAAACCACGAGCCCCGCCCGCTCCACCAGCCGCCGCAGCGGCCAGCCCGCCTGCGCCCCCTCCGGCAACGCATCCAAAGGCAGCACCATCGGCACGGGCGACACATCGAACGTCGCGCCCGCCTCCGCCGCCAGCAGCGGCGCCAGGTCGTCCACGGTCAGGGTCGGCGCATCGACGGCCAGCACCAGCGCCCGCGCGCAGCCCCGCGCCCGCAGCGCCTCGGCCCCGGCCAGCACGCCGCCAACGGGACCGGCCCCCTCTTCCGGATCGGGAACCCAGTCCAGGCCGTAATCGCGCCCGGCGGTCAGCACCACGCTCGCGCCCGCCGCCCGGGCCAGGGCCGCGACGCGGTCGACGGCGCGCAGGCCGTCCCAGTCCAGCAAGGCCTTGTCCCGCCCCATCCGGACAGAGCCGCCGCCGCAGAGAATGATGGCCCCCAGGGGAGCATCGAACGCAGTCATGACGCCCTCCATACGCCCGCCCGGAGACCGCTACCAAGGCCGCGCTTCCCCCTGGCGCGAGAAACGGTCTAGACTCGCCCAAAAGGGACGGACTTCTCAGTCATGAACGAACGCACCGAGCGCACGCGGCGCCGCAGCAGCCAGAGCGCCACGATCCGCGACGTCGCCGCGCGGGCGGGGGTGTCGCCCATGACCGTCTCGCGGGTCATCAACCGCGAATCCACCGTCAAGGAAGAGACCCGGGCCCTGGTCGAGGCGGCCATCGCCGAACTCAACTACGCTCCCAACCCGGCCGCTCGCAGCCTGGCGGGCAGCGCCCCGTTCCGCATCGGCCTGCTCTACGACAACCCCTCGACCGGCTACCTGTCGGAGTTCCTGGTCGGGGCGCTGGACGAGAGCAGCCGCACCGGCTCGCAGATCGTCATCGAGAAGTGCGCCGAGCCGGAACTGGCCGGCGCCACCCTGGCCCGGCTGCTGAAGACCGGCGTCGATGGTTTGATCCTGCCGCCGCCCCTGTGCGAATCCCAGACCGTGCTGGCCGAGGTGAAGGCCGCCGGCGCGGCCGCCGTGGCCGTCGCGCCCGGCATGGCCAGCAGCGACATGGCCACCATCCGCATCGACAACGAAGCGGCCGCCTTCGAGCTGACCCAGCACCTGCTGGCCCTGGGTCACAAGCGCTTCGGCTTCATCAAGGGCCACCCCAACCAGACGGTCAGCCAGCAGCGGATGGACGGCTTCATGACCGCCCTCAAGGCCGCCGGCATCCCGCAGGAGAACGTGCGGATCGAGCAGGGCTACTTCACCTATCGCTCGGGCCTGGAGGCGGCCGAGCGGCTGCTGAATGTCAAGGACCGGCCCACCGCCATCTTCGCCGCCAACGACGACATGGCCGCCGCCACGGCGGGCCTGGCCCATCGCCTGGGCCTGGACGTGCCGGGCGACGTCTCGATCGTCGGCTTCGACGACACCTCGATCGCCGCCAACATCTGGCCGGCCCTGACCACCGTCCACCAGCCCATCGCCGCCATGGCCCGCGCCGCCGTCGACCTGGTGCTGGAAGAGATCCGCCGCCACCGCGACGGCACGGGCGAGCCGCGGCAGCTGATGCATCCGCATACGCTGATCGTGCGGGACTCGGCGGGGCCTGCGCCGGTTTGATCCCCTTGAAGCAAGGTGAGGAGTCAGGCGGGCGCCCGCTAATTTCTCCCGTCATTCCCGCCCTTGTGGCGGGAAACCCTGGTTCGACTGGCACGTGAGACGCCAGCGGCGTGCTGAGCACGCCGCCCCATCGGCCCTTGCGGCTGACAGAGGGGTTCCCGCCACAAGGGCGGGAATGACGGGAATCTTTGAGAAGATCGCCGGCCAGAAGGAGCGCGCAGCGCTTCTGCCAGTCCTCGCAGAACAGTTGTCAGACAACTCCCTTGCGCCCCTCCACATGTTAGCGCTAACAAGTCGGGGAGTTACGAAGCGTAGCGGGCGTTCGCAAAGATCCGCTCGCGCGACAGGGAGAAAACGCGGTGGGCGTGACGCAATACCTTCCCGAGGACTGGCGGGAAGCGACCCTTCTGGGCCGCATCGATTTCGGCCAGGGCCCGACCCCCGTCCTGATCCGCGGCGGCCACGTCGAGGACGTCAGCAAGATCGCCCCCACCGTCGCCGACCTGATGAACGCCTACGCCCCGGGCGACGCGATTCCCCGCGGCGAGGACAAGGGCCCCCTCGAAAAGCTCGACCTGCGCCCGGTCTGGGACGACCGTGAGGGCAACGCCGCCGCCAAGCTGCTGGCCCCCGTCGACCTGCAATGCCTGAAAGCCGCCGGCGTCACCTTCGCCGTCTCGACCCTGGAGCGGGTGATCGAGGAGCGCGCCCGCGGCGACGCCGCCGCCGCCCTGAAAATCCGCGAGCAGCTGTCGCAAAGCATGGGCGGCGACCTGCGCAGCGTGAACCCGGGATCCGAAGGCGCCGAGCGCCTGAAGCAGACCCTGATCAAGGACGGCCTGTGGTCGCAGTACCTCGAGGTCGCCATCGGCAACGACGCCGAGATCTTCACCAAGGGCCCGACGCTGTCGTCGATGGGCTGGGGCGACCAGGTCGGCGTCCGTTCCGACAGCCACTGGAACAACCCCGAGCCGGAAGTCGTGCTGCTTTGCGACGGATCGGGCGAGATCCGCGGCGCTTCACTGGGCAACGACGTCAACCTGCGCGACTTCGAAGGCCGCTCGGCCCTGCTGCTCAGCAAGGCCAAGGACAACAACGCCTCCTGCTCGATCGGCCCGTTCTTCCGCCTGTTCGACGCCTCGTTCAGCCTCGACGACGTGCGCTCAGCCGAGGTCGAGCTGAAGATCACCGGTCGCGACAACTTCGTGCTCGACGGCAAGTCGAACATGAGCCTGATCAGCCGCGATCCCGCCGTGCTGGCGAGCCAGGCCTACAGTCGGCAACACCAGTATCCGGACGGCTTCGCCCTGTTCCTGGGCACGATGTTCGCGCCGATCCAGGACCGCGACACCGCCGGCCAGGGCTTTACGCACAAGGTCGGCGACCGCGTCCGCGTCTCGACCCCCAAGCTGGGCGTGCTCGAGAACGAGGTGACCACCTGCGACCAGGCCAAGCCCTGGACCTTCGGCATCTCGGCCCTGATCCGCAATCTGGCCGGCCGCGGCCTGCTGTGATCCTCACCTTCCAAGTCCAGGCGTAAGCGCATGTCCTCAGCCATCTATCCC
The DNA here is from genome assembly GCF_059415745.1 of Caulobacter sp. GW821-FHT10A10. Taxonomy (NCBI): domain Bacteria; kingdom Pseudomonadati; phylum Pseudomonadota; class Alphaproteobacteria; order Caulobacterales; family Caulobacteraceae; genus Caulobacter; species Caulobacter sp. GW821-FHT10A10. Next base: position 230,502 of record NZ_JBWKNV010000010.1, read on the forward strand.
AGCCTCCAGGGCAAGCGCGTCGTCATCACCGGCGGCGGTTCCGGCATCGGCGCGGGCATCACCACCGCCTTCGCCCGCCAAGGCGCCGAAGTGATCTTCGTCGACATCGCCGTCGAGGATTCGCAGGCCCTGGTCGCCGACCTGGCCGACGCCCCGATCAAGCCGGCCTTCAAGCAGGTCGACCTCACCGACCTGGAGGCCGTGAAGGGCTTCTTCGCCGAGATCGGTCCCATCGACGTGCTGGTCAACAACGCCGGCAACGACGACCGTCACAGCCTGGCCGACGTGACCCCGGCCTACTGGGACAACCGCATGAACGTGAACCTGCGTCACATGCTGTTCTGCGCCCAGGCCGCGGCCCCGGGCATGAAGGAACGCGGCGGCGGCGCGATCATCAATTTCGGCTCGATCAGCTGGCACCTGGGCCTGGAGGACCTCGTCCTCTACGAAACCGCCAAGGCCGGCATCGAGGGCATGACCCGCGCCCTGGCCCGCGAACTGGGCCCCGACGACATCCGCGTCACCTGCGTGGTGCCGGGCAACGTCAAGACCAAGCGCCAGGAGAAGTGGTACACCCCGGAAGGCGAGGCCGAGATCGTCAAGGCCCAGGCCGTGAAGGGCCGCATCCTGCCGGCCAACGTGGCCTCGCTGGTGCTGTTCCTGGCCTCGGACGACGGCAGCCTGTGCACCGGCCACGAATACTGGATCGACGCCGGCTGGCGTTGACGTGAACCACTCCCTTCCCCCTCGATGGGGGAAGGGTCGGGGATGGGGGTGAAGCGGCGGTTCAGCCGCCACCATCGTAGGTCACCCCCACCCAACCCTCCCCCATCGAGGGGGAGGGCTCGAGGAGGAAACATGACCGCTCAACCCACCTGCGTCTGGGACCTGAAGGCCACGCTCGGCGAAGGGCCGATCTGGCATGGCGACGCCGTCTGGTTCGTCGACATCAAGGGCCATCGGGTCCACCGCTACACCCCTGCCACCGGCGAGACCGCCAGCTGGGACGCCCCCGACCAGGTGACCTTCGTCGCCCCGCGCGTCGGCGGCGGCTTCGTGGCGGGCCTGAAGAGCGGCCTGCATCATTTCACGCCCGAGCTGGGCTTCACCTTCATCTCCGAGATCGAGGACGCCGGCCTCGACAACCGGCCCAACGACTCCACCGTCGATGCGGAAGGCCGCCTGTGGTTCGGCACCATGCACGATGGCGAGGAAGCCGACAGCGGCGCGCTCTACCGGCTCGAAGCCGACGGTTCGCTCACGCAGCACGACGCCGGCATCTGCATCACCAACGGCCCGGCCGTCTCGCCGGACGGCAAGACCTTCTATCACACCGACACCCTTGCGAAGGTGATCTGGGCCTTCGACATCGGGGCCGACGGCGCCCTCTCCAACAAGCGCGAATTCTTCCGCCTGGAGATCGAGGACGCCTGGCCCGACGGCTCGGTGGTCGACGCCGAGGGCTTCGTCTGGACGGCCCTGTGGGGCGGTCGCGGCGCGATCCGCCTGTCGCCGGAAGGCCGGATCGTCCAGCGCATCGAGTTGCCGGCCATCAACGTCACCAAGCCGTGCTTCGGCGGGCCCGACCTGAAGACCCTCTATTTCACCACCGCCCGCAAGGGCCTGAGCGACGAGCAGCTCGCCGCCAACCCGCTGTGCGGCGGCCTGTTCGCGCTTCCCGTCGACGTCGCCGGCCAGCCGCAATACGAGGTGCGCCTTGACCTCCGCTAACAGAACGCCCCGCCGGTTCCGCTCGCGCGACTGGTTCGACAATCCCGACCACATCGACATGACCGCGCTCTATCTGGAGCGGTTCATGAACTACGGGATCACCCCGGAAGAGCTGCGCAGCGGCAAGCCGATCATCGGCATCGCCCAGACCGGCAGCGACATCTCGCCGTGCAACCGCATCCATCTGGACCTGGTCACCCGGATCCGCGACGGGATCCGCGACGCCGGCGGCATTCCGATGGAATTCCCGGTCCACCCGATCTTCGAGAACTGCCGTCGCCCGACGGCGGCGCTGGACCGGAACCTGTCCTATCTGGGCCTAGTCGAGACCCTGCACGGCTATCCGATCGACGCCGTGGTGCTGACCACCGGCTGCGACAAGACCACGCCGGCCGGCATCATGGCCGCCACCACGGTCAACATCCCGGCCATCGTGCTGTCGGGCGGTCCGATGCTGGACGGCTGGCACGAGGGCGAACTGGTCGGCTCGGGCACGGTGATCTGGCGCTCGCGCCGCAAGCTGGCGGCCGGCGAGATCGACGAGAACGAATTCATCGAGCGCGCGGCCTCCTCGGCCCCCTCGGCCGGTCACTGCAACACCATGGGCACGGCCTCGACCATGAACGCGGTCGCCGAAGCCCTGGGCCTGTCGCTGACCGGCTGCGCGGCGATCCCCGCCCCGTACCGCGAGCGCGGCCAGATGGCCTACAAGACCGGCCAGCGGATCGTCGACCTGGCCTATGAGGACATCAAGCCCAAGGACATCCTGACGAAGAAGGCCTTCGAGAACGCCATCGCCCTGGTGGCGGCGGCCGGCGGCTCGACCAACGCCCAGCCGCACATCGCCGCCATGGCGCGCCATGCGGGGCTCGAAGTCACCGCCGACGACTGGCGAGCGGCCTACGACATCCCGCTGATCGTCAACATGCAGCCCGCCGGCAAGTATCTGGGCGAGCGCTTCCACCGGGCCGGCGGCGCGCCGGCGGTGCTGTGGGAACTGCTGCAGCAGGGCCGCCTGCACGGCGACGTCCTGACCGTCACCGGCAAGACCATGGCCGAGAACCTGCAAGGCCGCGAGACCAACGACCGCGAGGTGATCTTCCCCTACGCGGAGCCCTTGGCCGAAAAGGCGGGTTTCCTCGTTTTGCGCGGCAACCTGTTCGACTTCGCGATCATGAAGGCCAGCGTCATCGGCGCAGACTTCCGCGAGCGCTACCTGTCCAAGCCGGGCCAGGAAGGCGTGTTCGAGGCCCGGGCCATCGTCTTCGACGGTTCGGACGATTATCACGCCCGCATCAACGATCCGGCCCTGAACATCGACGAGAGCTGCATCCTGGTGATCCGCGGCGCGGGTCCGATCGGCTGGCCGGGCTCGGCCGAGGTGGTCAACATGCAGCCGCCGGATCACCTGCTGAAGAAGGGGATCATGAGCCTGCCGACCCTGGGCGACGGGCGCCAGTCGGGCACCGCCGACAGCCCCTCGATCCTCAACGCCTCGCCCGAGAGCGCGGTGGGCGGGGGCCTGTCGTGGCTGCGCACCGGCGATACGATCCGCATCGACATCAACACCGGCCGCTGCGACGCCCTGGTGGACGAGGCCGTGATCGCCGAGCGCCGCAAGGAGGGCATCCCGGCCGTGCCGGAGACCATGACCCCCTGGCAAGAGATCTACCGCGCCCACACCGGCCAGCTCGACACCGGCGGGGTGCTGGAATTCGCCGTGAAGTACCAGGACCTGGCGGCCAAGCTGCCCAGGCATAATCACTAACTACAAAACACCTCCAGAGAGGTCGTCATCCCGGAAAGCCCGGAGGGCTTATCCGGGACCCAGGGGCCGGCGCACTGCGGCTCCCCCTGGGTCCCGGCTCTCCGCTTCGCTGCGGCCGGGATGACGAACTGAATTGGTCAAAAAGGAAGGAAGACGCCCATGTTCTCGCGCCGCCGCCTGATGGCCGCCGCCGCCAGCCTGACAGCGCTGCCGGTCCTGCCCGCCTTCGCCGCCGACCAGAAGCGCGTCATCGCGCTGGACGTCGCCAAGGCCACGACCCCGGTCGACCGCTTCTTCGACCTGTCCATCGGCTCGGACTATCCCGGCACCCTGCTGCGCGACGACAGCCTGGCCCAGCTGAAGACGGCGTCGGACGAGCTGAAGTTCCGCTACATCCGCTTCCACGCCATCTTCCACGACGTGCTGGGCACGGTGAAGCGCGGTCCGGACGGCAAGATCGTCTACGACTGGACCAAGATCGACCAGCTCTACGACCGCCTGCTGGCCATGGGCCTCAAGCCCTTCATCGAGCTGGGCTTCACGCCCGAGGCGATGAAGACCTCGGACCTGACGATCTTCTGGTGGAAGGGCAACACCTCCCACCCGCAGTTCGAGCCCTGGGCCCACCTGATCGACGCCTTCGTCAAGCATCTGCGCGCCCGCTACGGCGAGGCCGAGGTTCGCACCTGGTTCTTCGAGGTCTGGAACGAGCCCAATCTCGACGGCTTCTGGGAGAAGGCGGATCAGAAGGTCTATTTCGACCTCTACGCCCTGACCGCCAAGACCATCAAGGCGATCGACCCCACGCTCCGAGTGGGCGGCCCATCGACGGCCGGCGCGGCCTGGGTTCCGGAGTTCCTGGCCTACTGCAAGGCCAACAATGCGGCGGTCGACTTCGTCACCACCCACACCTACGGCGTCGAAGGCGGCTTCCTCGACGAGAACGGCAAGGACGACACCAAGCTGTCGCCCAATCCCGACGCCATCATCGGCGACGTGCGCAAGGTGCGCCGCGAGATCGAGGCCTCGGCCTATCCGGGCCTGCCGCTCTACTTCACCGAATGGAGCACCAGCTACACGCCGCGCGACCCGGTGCACGACAGCTATCACAGCGCCGCCTACATCCTGGCCAAGCTCAAGGGCGTCAAGGGCGTGGTCCAGGGCATGAGCTACTGGACCTACAGCGACCTCTTCGAAGAGCCCGGCCCGCCGACCGCGCCGTTCCAGGGCGGGTTTGGCCTGATGAACCCGGAGGGGATCCGCAAGCCCTCGTGGTTCGCCTACAAGTATCTGGCGGCCCTGCGCGGCAAGGAAGTTCCGTCTACGGACAATAGCGTTCTGGCGTCGGTGGACGGCGGCAAGGTCGCGGCCCTGGTGTGGGACTTCACCCAGCCGGTGCAGCCGACCAGCAACCGCTCGTTCTACACGAAGGTCCAGCCGACCACCGATGCGCCGGCCGCCGCGCTCAGCGTCGCGGGCCTCAAGCCCGGCCGCTATCGGCTTAAGGCCCAGCGCACCGGCTTCCGCGCCAACGACGCCTACACGGCCTATATCGAGCTGGGCCTGCCGCAGAAGCTTGACCCCGACCAGGTGAGCAAGCTTCAGGCCCTGACCACCGGCAAGCCCGAGGTCGACAAGACCATCACCGTCGGCAAGGACGGCGTGGCGAAGATCGACTTCGCCATGCGCCGCAACGACCTGGTGCTGGTGACGCTGGAACAGGCCTGAAGATGCTCCCCCTGAAGGGGGGGAGCTGTCGCGAAGCGACTGAGGGGGAAATTGCTACGACGGCTCCGCAGCCGCTTCCCCCTCCGGCCCTCCGGGCCACCTCCCCCTTCAGGGGGTGGGTTTAGTCGGCGCGATCCCGGCCGTTCATCGCGCGATCCTCACCGTCCGCAGCCGACGCAGGCCGGCTACGGTCAGCAGGCCGACAAAACTCATCAGCGTCATCTCGGTCCCTATGACCAGATAGGCGACGAGGGCGTCGGTGAGGCTCGACCCGATGGCCGAGCCCCGCACGGCGAACATGACCAGGCTGATCGCCTGCGATCCCATGCCGATCACCAGGGCCGACAGCAGTTTGCGGTCGGCGCGCCAGGTCCCGACGACGAGGCCGGCCAGCAGCGGCGCGCCGACGATGACCACGGGCAGAAGCCTGAACACCAGCTTCGGCTCGCCCGGCCTGAAGGCGGCCAGGGCGGCGATGACCAGCGGCATCGCGGCCATGACGATCAGCACGCCGACGGCCAGAGACGCCGCATAGCCCGCCTCGCCGGCGGCCCGCCAGCGCAGGCTCGTCGCCAGGCAGCCCAGCGCCCAGGACAGCCGCCCCGTCGCGAGCGCGGCGAACTCGGCCTTCATGGCGTGCGCCCACTCCTCGTGCGCGACGGGGACCTTGCGGGTAGCCAGCGCCATGATCGCGGCGGCCAGGTCGTTTCGGCGTTCGGTCATCAGATGCCTCCCAGGGCGAGCGTGGTGGACGGACGGCGGGCCGCGGCCAGGGCCGAGCGACCGGCGCCGGTGATGCGATAGGCGTGACGGGCCGGGCGGCCGGGGCGCTCGGGCTCCAGCCAGCGGCTCTCCAGCAGGCCGCGGTCGGCCAGCCGGATCAGGATCGGATAGAGGCTGCCGGACTTCAGGCCCGTGGCGGCCGAGACCTCCAGGCCATAGAGCCACTCGTGCCCGTGCAGAACCTCGAGCACGGCCAGGGACTGGGGTGAAAGCTTGCGGGGTGCGGCGGGCATGGACGTGCTCCGTTCCGACGCCGGTTTGGGCGTCGATGAAAACTCTACATATGTTGCGAAGATCGTCAAGCGGCGCCCTTGCCCCCGCTCCGCGTTCACGCCATCTGCGCAGCAACATTGCAGGAGCCCGCATGAGCGTCGTCGCCGCCTACGCCTATGTCGATGGAAAGCGCGTGCGCGAGCTGCGGCTCGACGACCCCGACGGCCTGACGCCGCGCAAGGGCGAGTTCGTCTGGATCGGGCTTGTCGAACCGACGGAAGACGAGCTGCGCGTGCTGCAGGAGCGCTTCGACCTGCACCCGCTGGCTGTCGAGGACGCCCTGCACGCCCGGCAGATGCCCAAGGTCGACCTCTATGGAAACCAGCTGTTCGTGGTCGCCAAGACCGCCCAGCTGGAGGCCGGCCGGGTCGTGTTCGGCGAGACCGAGATCTTCGTCGGCGACCACCACCTGATCAGCGTGCGCCACGGCTCGGCCCGCGCGCACCTGGAACTGCGCGCCCACCTGGAGGCCACGCCCGCCCTGCTGGCCAAGGGCGGCGACTACGTGCTGCACGCCATCCTCGACTTCATCGTCGACGGCTACCTGCCGGTGGTCGACGCGGTCGAGGAAGAGTTGGCGCAGATGGAGCACCGGGCGCTGGACGCCTTCCTCAGCCGATCCGAGATCACCCGCCTCTTCACCCTGCGGCGCGAGCTGACCAAGTTCCTGCGGCTGCTGGGACCCATGGCCCAGGTCGCCGGCTATCTGGAGCACCACGACACGCCGTGCATCGACGCCGACGTGAAGCCCTATTTCCGCGACGTGCGCGACCACATCGCCCGCATCGACCTGCTGATCGGCAGCCTGGGCGACGTGCTCAACTCGGTGTTCGAGGTCAGTTCGCTGCTGGAGCAGCAACGCCAGGGCGTGATCACCCGCCAGTTGGCCGCCTGGGCCGCCATCCTGGCCGTGCCGACGGCGGTGGCCGGGATCTACGGCATGAACTTCGAGCACATGCCCGAGCTGAAGTGGGTGTTCGGCTATCCGGCGGCGGTCGGCCTGATCGCCATCGTCTGCGCCCTGCTCTACCGCCGCTTCAAGAAGGCGGGGTGGCTTTAGGGGTCAGCAAGAAGATGCTCCCCCTCTGGGGGAGCTGTCGGCGAAGCCGACTGAGGGGGCCAGCGCCGCGCTTACCCCCTCCGGCCCTCTGGGCCACCTCCCCCAGAG
>NZ_JBWKNV010000011.1:0-124246 GCF_059415745.1 Caulobacter sp. GW821-FHT10A10
CCCAACGAGCTGCGCCCGCCACCCATCAAGCTCGCGCTCGACACCTATCGCAATACACAGGGACCCAGGGGACTGGGCGCGGCGATCGGGTAGGCGTTGGCCGGCGCCATGCGGCGGCCCCTGGGTCCCGGCTCTTCGCGCTACGCGCTACGGCCGGGATGACGAAAATTGGTGTGGGGACGCCCCCTACTCCGCGATCAGCCCGTGCAGCACCCCGTCGAGCGTGACCTGCATCAGCTCCTCGTGCGAGGCCCAGTTGCGGCTCGGCTTGGTGATGACCAGCGAGACGATGCCGTGGCAGGCCGCCCACAGCACCTGGGCGGCGCTTTCGGCGGTGCCGGTCTTCAGCCGGCCGGCGGCGGCGATCTCGCGGATCGGGCCGCTGAACTCGTCGAAGCAGGCGTCGCCCAGATCGGACACGGCCTGCTGCTTCTCCACCGAGATCGCCTCGCTCGAGCCGCAGAACACCAGCTGGTAGGTGTTGGGATTGTCGAGGGCGAAGCGCATGTAGGCGTCGAGCATGCGCCGCACCTTCTCCACGGCGTCGACCGGCTCGTGCGACAGGGCGACGTTGATGGCCAGCAGCTGCTCGATGGCCTCGCGGCCGATCTCCAGCAGGATCTGGTCCTTGTCGCGGAAGTGCATGTAGAGCGCGGTCGAGGACACGCCCACGGCGTCGGCGATCTTGCGGATCGTCGCCCCGGCGTAGCCCTCGGCGATGAAGATCTTCTCGGCGGCGGCCAGGATCTCGCCCCGGCGCATGTGCCCATCGCCCTTCGGCTTGCGGGCGGACCTGGGCGGCTTCTTCAACGCGACGGTCACGATACGGTACTTCCTCCCTCTTCCCCGATCTGACAGTAAACGGGAATCACCCAGGGCCGACAAGCAGGGCGGCCCTTTTACGCAAAACGCGTATTTTTCCATTTGACACTTTATAGTTGAGTTAATCGAGTCACTCCCACCGATCAGGCCTGGTTGTGGGGGAACGACATGGCGCGTGAAGACCGGCGGCTGCACGCCGAGGAGCAGGACCATCACGTCCTGGCCGATCCGCCGTTCGTCGCGCCCCTGCCGCTCGCCGACGGCGCCCATCGCCGGCTGAGCCCCGGCCAGGGCGTCGTGCTGGCTCTCGTCGCCGTCGCCCTGGTCGCGAGCGCGGCGCTGGCGCCGAAGGTCACGTTGGCGGCGCTGAGCTGGACGAGCCTGGCGCTCTTTGCGCTACTGGCCTCGCTGCGGCTCGTGGCGGCCTGCACGCCGACAAGACGGATCCCGGTCCCGGCCCTGCCCGACGCCGACCTGCCCGCCTATACGGTGATCGCCCCGCTCTACAAGGAAGCCTCGGTCGCCGCCGAGCTGGCGGCCAATCTCGATCGGCTGGACTATCCGCGCGACCGCCTCCAGGCCTTGATCATGCTGGAGGCCGACGACGTCGAGACCATCGCGGCCTTCCACGCCCTGGACCTGCCGGCCTTCATCCAGGTGCTGGTCGTCCCGCCCGGCGCGCCCAAGACCAAGCCTCGCGCCTGCAACCACGCCCTGGGCCGGGCCCGCGGCGAACTGCTGGTGATCTACGACGCCGAGGACGCGCCCGATCCCGGCCAACTTCGCGAAGCCGCAGCCCGCTTCGCCGCCGGTCCCGTCGAGTTGGCCTGCCTACAGGCGCCGCTGCGCATCGAGATCCCGGCCATCTCCGGTTTCCTGCCCCGCCAGTTCCAGCAGGAATACGCCGCCCATTTCGAGGTGCTGCTGCCGGCCCTGGCCCGCTGGCGGCTGGCCTTTCCCCTGGGCGGCACCAGCAACCATTTCCGCGTCGAGGCCCTGCACGCCGTCGGCGGCTGGGACGCCTTCAACGTGACCGAGGACGCCGATGTCGGCTTTCGCCTCGCCGCCGCCGGCTATGGCCTCGACGTCATCGCCCCGCCGACGCTGGAGACCGCCCCCACCAGCTGGAAAGCTTGGCGACCGCAGCGGGCCCGCTGGATCAAGGGCCACCTCCAGACCCTGGCGGTTCATCTGCGTGGTCCCGCCGTTCGCCGGCCGCGCGTGGCTTTGGCGCTGTTCCTGACGCTGGTCCTGTCGCTGGCCTCGACCCACCTGCACGCGCCGATCTTCGCCGGCGTGATCCTGATGCTCGCGCTCGACCTGCTGCCCGACGGCCAGGCCGCGATCGACGGCGCGGGCCTGGTGCTCTTCTTCTATGCGTGGAGCGCGTCGGCCATCGCCGCGATCGTCGGCCGCCAGCGCGCGGGCGGCCGGGCCAAGTGGCTCGACCTGCTGGGCCTGCCCCTGATCTGGCTGGCCCAGGGCTGGGCCGGCTGCCATGCGCTGGTCCAGTTCGTCCTGCGTCCGCACCACTGGGACAAGACCCCGCATGCGCCTCGGGCTGGACGACGCTTGGGCTGAGCGCGTATGGCGTGGCCATGCACCCGACCATCGCCGCCTCTCCCATCGTCATGCGCACCGCCGGCTGGGCCGACTACGCCCTGCTCGACAGCGGGCGCGGCAAGAAGCTGGAGCGCTACGGCCGCTACACCGTCGTCCGTCCCGAGCCGCAGTGCTTCTGGGAGCCGCGCCTGCCCGCCCAGGCCTGGGACGAGGCCGACGCCGTGTTCGATCCCTCCGACGAGGACGAGGCCGGCCGCTGGCGCTTCCGCGGCAAGCCGATCGAGAAGTTCGACCTGGCCTGGGGCGAGGCGAAGTTCCACGGCCAGTTCACGCCGTTCCGCCACCTGGCCTTCTTCCCCGAGCAGGCCGCCAACTGGGCCTGGCAGGACGAGCGCGTGCGCGCCTTCGTCAAGGCCCGCGGCCGCCAGCCCAAGATCCTCAACCTGTTCGGCTACACCGGCGTGGCCAGCCTGGTCTGCGCGGCGGCCGGCGCCCATGTCACCCACGTCGACGCCTCCAAGAAGTCGGTCGGCTTCGCGCGCGAGAACGCCGCCTTCGCAGGGCTCGCCGAAAAGCCGATCCGCTGGATCGTCGAGGACGCCCGCCGCTTCGTCGCTCGTGAGGTGCGCCGGGGCAACGTCTATGACGGGATCATCCTGGATCCGCCGAAGTTCGGCCGCGGCCCCGACGGCGAGGTCTGGCGCCTGTTCGAGGACCTGCCGGCCCTGACCGCCGACTGCGCCCAACTGCTGGCGGAAGACGCCGACTTCCTGCTGATGAACGCCTATGCCGCGAGGGTCTCGGGCGCGGCCATGTCGGGCCTGCTGGCCCAGGCGCTGGAAGGCCGGACCGGCGTCATCGACTGGGGCGAGCTGTCCCTCGTGGAAGACAAGGGCGACCGCCAGATCGGCCTGTCCTTCTTCGCCCGCTGGTCGTCGGAGGCCTGATCGACATGAGCAACGTCAAGACCGTCACCTCCCTGACCAACGCCACGGTCAAGGCCGTCCGCGCCCTGCACATGCGCAAGGAGCGCGAGGACAGCGGCCTGTTCCTGGCCGAGGGCCTGAAGATCGTCATCGAGGCGATCGACTGCGGCCACGCGCCCAAGATCCTGATGTACGGCCCCGACGCCGCCGACCACCCGATGCTGCAGAAGGCCGCCAAGGCCTGCGCCGCGGCCGGCGGCGAGGTCATCGAGGTCAACCGCGAGATCCTCGAGAAGGTCTCGCGCCGCGACAACCCGCAAGCCGTCGTCGGCGTCTTCAAGCAGGTCTACACCCCGCTGTCGGCGATCGTGCCGCAGAGCGCCGACTGCTGGGTGGCCCTGCAGGCCGTCCGCGATCCGGGCAACCTCGGCACCATCATCCGCACCGCCGACGCGGCCGGCGCCGGCGGCGTCATCCTGGTCGGCGACTGCGTCGATCCCTATTCGGTCGAAGGCGTGCGGGCGACCATGGGCTCGGTCTTCGCCGTGAAGATCGCCAAGGCCAGCGTGCAGGAGTTCCTGGCCTGGCGCGAGGACTGGCCCGGCAGCGTGGTCGGCACCCTGCTGACCGCCACCGTCGACCACAAGAGCGCCGACTACGTGAAGCCATCGCTGATCCTGATGGGCAACGAACAGCAGGGCCTGCCGCCCGAACTGGCCGCCGCCTGCGACGTCAACGTCAAGATCCCCATGCGCGGCCGCGCCGACAGCCTGAACCTGTCGGTGGCCACGGGGATCATGATCTACACGGTGACGGGCTGACGAACCTCCCCCTCTGGGGGAGGCGGCCGCAGGCCGGTGGGGGGACGTTTTCAGCTTTCGGGGCTTCGGTCCTCCTCCCCCCTCCGATCGCTGCGCGATCTCCTCCCCCACGGGGGGAGGTTCCTGGTGGTGCGGCCACGCCGCCCGCATCATACGCCTGCGGAGAACTCCGCCCCCTTGCGCGACACCACGCCGCACACCATTTCGCAGCCTCGCCGCGGGAACGCTCGGGCCACCTTCGCCGCTCTCCCAAACGTGAAGCCGATTTCGACGGCGCCCCTGTGTTAAAGCGGCGCAGTCGGGCGGCGGCCTCTTCCAAAGCCGCCGCTTTTCCATATCTAATTCATGAAGGCGGGTGATTTGCCCGCCGGGAGAAAGCGGTCGATGGCCGAGCGAAAGCAAGGCGGACAGAATAACGGCGCGGGCTCTTCGGTCGTCACGGAAGTGAAGCCGAAGACGCAGAAGCCCTCGTTGTATCGCGTACTGATCTTGAACGACGACTACACCCCTATGGAGTTCGTCGTTTACGTGCTCGAACGGTTCTTCAACAAGTCGCGCGAAGACGCGACTAGGATTATGTTGCACGTTCACCAGAACGGCGTCGGGGTCTGCGGCGTTTTCACATACGAAGTCGCCGAAACCAAGGTCGCTCAAGTGATCGACTCAGCTCGCAGACATCAGCACCCGCTGCAGTGCACCATGGAAAAGGATTGAGGAGCCTCCCCTTGCCCTCTTTTTCGCGTCCTCTCGAAGAATCCCTCCACCGCGCGGTGGCCTACGCCAACCAGCGAAAGCACGAATACGCCACGCTCGAACACCTGCTGCTGTCGCTCACCGACGATGACGACGCGGCCGGGGTCATGCGAGCCTGCGACGTCGACCTGACCGCCCTGAAGAAGAGCCTGGTCAATTATCTCGACGTCGAACTCTCGTCCCTGGTGGTCGACGACGAAGAAGACGCCAAGCCCACGGCGGGCTTCCAGCGCGTCATCCAGCGCGCCGTCATCCACGTCCAGTCGTCCGGCCGCGAGGAAGTCACCGGGGCCAACGTCCTGGTCGCCATCTTCTCCGAACGCGAAAGCCACGCCGCCTACTTCCTGCAGGAGCAGGACATGACGCGGTACGACGCGGTGAACTTCATCGCCCACGGCATCGCCAAGAAGGCCGGCGCTTCCGAGCCCAAGGCCGCCAAGGGCGCGACCGCGGTCGAGGAAGACCAGGAAAAGCCCAACACCAAGACCGGCGGCGAGGCCCTCGAAGCCTACTGCGTCGACCTCAACGAAAAGGCCCGCCAGGGCAAGGTCGACCCGCTGATCGGCCGCGCGAACGAAGTGGAACGCGCGATCCAGATCCTGTGCCGCCGCACCAAGAACAACCCGCTGCTCGTCGGCGACCCCGGCGTCGGCAAGACCGCCATCGCCGAAGGCCTGGCGCGCAAGATCATCACCCACCAGGTCCCCGAAGTCCTGGCGGAAGCCACCATCTACTCGCTCGACATGGGCGCGCTGCTGGCCGGCACCCGTTATCGCGGCGACTTCGAGGAACGCGTCAAGCAGGTGGTCAAGGAACTCGAGAACCACCCCAACGCGGTGCTGTTCATCGACGAGATCCACACCGTCATCGGCGCCGGCGCCACCAGCGGCGGGGCCATGGACGCCTCCAACCTGCTGAAGCCGGCCCTGGCCTCGGGCACCCTGCGCTGCATGGGCTCGACCACCTACAAGGAGTTCCGTCAGCACTTCGAGAAGGATCGGGCCCTGGTCCGTCGCTTCCAGAAGATCGACGTCAACGAGCCGACGGTGGAAGACACCATCAAGATCCTCAAGGGCCTGAAGACCTACTATGAGGACTTCCACAAGCTGAAGTACACCGCCGAGGCCCTGAAGGTCGCGGTGGAGCTGTCGGCCAAGTACATCACCGACCGCAAGCTGCCCGACAAGGCGATCGACGTGATCGACGAGGCGGGCGCGGGCCAGATGCTGCTGCCGGAAAGCCGTCGCAAGAAGACCATCGGCGTCAAGGAGATCGAGGCCGTCGTCGCCAAGATCGCCCGCATTCCGCCCAAGTCGGTCAGCAAGTCGGACACCGAGGCCCTCAAGGAACTCGAGACCGACCTGAAGCGCGCCGTGTTCGGCCAGGACGAAGCCCTGCTGCAGCTGTCCTCGGCCATGAAGCTGGCGCGTGCGGGCCTGCGCGATCCGAACAAGCCGATCGGTTGCTACCTGTTCAGCGGCCCGACCGGCGTGGGCAAGACCGAGGCCGCCAAGCAGCTGGCCTCGACGCTCGGCATCGAGATGATCCGCTTCGACATGTCGGAGTACATGGAGCGCCATACCGTGAGCCGCCTGATCGGCGCCCCTCCCGGCTATGTCGGCTACGACCAGGGCGGCCAGCTGACCGACGCCGTCGATCAGCACCCGCACGCGGTCGTCCTGCTCGACGAGATCGAGAAGGCCCACAGCGACATCTACAACATCCTGCTGCAGGTCATGGACCACGGCACCCTGACCGACTCCAACGGCAAGAAGGTCGACTTCCGCAACGTGGTCCTGATCATGACCACCAACGCGGGCGCCTCCGACGCCCAGCGGCAGTCGATCGGTTTCGGCCGCTCCAAGGTCGAAGGCGAGGAAGAGGCCGCCCTCAAGCGCCTGTTCACGCCGGAGTTCCGCAACCGCCTGGACGCGACGGTGGCCTTCAAGCCGCTGACGCCGGAGATCATCCGCCAGGTCGTGCAGAAGTTCGTCATGCAGCTGGAGGCGCAACTCGCCGACCGCAACATCACGATCGAACTCTCCGACGACGCTGCCGACTGGCTGGCCAAGAACGGCTTCGACGAGCTCTACGGCGCCCGTCCGCTGGCCCGGGTCATCCAGGAGCACATCAAGAAGCCGCTGGCCGACGACATCCTGTTCGGCCGCCTGATCCGCGGGGGCCACGTCAAGGTGGTGCTCGAAAACGGCAAGATCGGCTTCGAGATCGAAAGCGCCTCGGAAGGCAAGTCCGGCAAGTCGCCCTCCGACGAAGGAGAGGCCGAGGAGCCGGCCCTGGCCGAATAGGGCCAGTCGTCAAATGATCAGGGAAAGGCCCGGAGCGATCCGGGCCTTTTTCTTTAGCGCAGGTGGCGCGCGCCCAGCGTGGTGAGCAGCCGCAAGGCTCGCTCCTCATCGAGGCCGGCCGGCGTGAAGTGCTCCAGCCCGACCTCCGCCAGAGCCGAGGCGTCCTCGGCCTCCAGACGGCGCTGGCCCATGTTCCAGTCGCGGAACAGCCGCCGCTCGGCCGGGCCGTCGGCGATCAGCACGATCTCGTCGTGGCGCGGGTCGCGGCCGATGCGCTCATAGACCTCGGCAACCACCTGCCCCGGGCCTTCCAGCAACTGCAGGAACCGCCCCTCCCCCGCGGCCAGGAATCCGGTGACATCGTCGATACGGTTGTTCTGGATCGACTTGGCGACGATGACCGGCAGGTCCTGGTCGAGACTGCCGGGTTCGACGGCGCGGCTGGCGTAGATCAGTCGGTACAGGCCGCGCCGGGCCAGGATGTCGGTCATTCACGGTCCTCGGCCACGACTGAAGCTGGGCCGGAGGGTAAAGCCGCAGAACCGTTAAAAGGTTCACTCGGCTCGCGCGTCGGATGTAGACAAAACGAGAACAAACGCGTAGCGTGAGGATATGAGCACCGTCCCCTTCGACACCCTGAGCGCCTCGAAGCGCCTGCGCGAAGCAGGGGTCGCTGAAGGCACGGCCGAGGCGATCGTGGAACTGATCCAGCAGACGACGATGCTTCCAGACATCTCCGAATTGGCGACGCGCTCAGAGTTGCAGGCCGCGAAGGCCGAACTGAAGGGCGATCTCGCCCTCACCGAAGCCCGCATCCGCGCCGACCTCAGCGAGAAGATCCGCCTTCAGGGCTGGGCGCTGCTGGGCGGCATGGCGGTGCTGGTGTCGATCTCCACCGCCCTGATCAAGCTGCTGCCCTAAGGGCCGCCCAACCTTCGGGGCTCAGCCCTGGCCGCGCTCGCGGATGGCCTTCACCTCGCGCCAGATGCGGAACAGGTACTCGACGCTCGCCGCGCCGCCGATGAAGCCGATCGAGTAGCCGAGGCTGTTCAGGAAGGTCGAGATCGACTGGCTGAGCGGCGCCAGGGCCGAGCCCTGCTGCAAGGCCGATATCACGCCGATCAGCTGCACGATGTCACCGAACAGGCTGACGATCGCCGCGGCCGCGACGATGCGGGTCACCGGATGCAGGCGGCCGAAGAAGCCCGCCACGCGGTCGGCCGGTGCGTTCAGAGCGTCGGACACGTCGTCTCTCCCTGCGCGCCCAGGGCCCGCAACTGATGATAGGTTCGGGCGAGGAACTCGACCCAGGCCGCGCCCGCCACGCTGGCGGCGATCGCGCCCAGCCGCAGCAATCCATCGCCCAGCCACCGGGCAAGCCAGGCTTGCAAGAAGCCGATGTCGGCGGGACCGATCGACGGCATGCGCGTCGCCTCGCCGGCCGCGTAGGCGATCCCGACGAAATAGCCGGCCAGCACGACCAGCTGCAAGCCGGCCGCCCCGAGCAGGATCCAGGTGATCGGATGAAGTTTCATGCAGCCCCCGCGCTTCCTATGCAGGCGTTCGCGCGGGGTCGCAACTTCAGGCTTCAGAGCGCCGCGGCGATCTTCGCGGCCAAGGCCTTCAGCTCTTCGGCGTCGGCCATGCCCTCGCCGTGGCGGCCCAGCGCCTGGCCCTCGTAGCGGGGGATGACGTGGAAGTGCAGGTGGAACACCGTCTGGCCGGCCGGCGCGCCGTTGAACTGGGTGACCACCACGCCGTCGGGCTTCAGGGCCTGCGTCACCGCCCGGGTCGCCTTCTGCACCGCGCCGATCAGCCGGCCCAGGGTCTTGGGCTCGGCCTCCAGCACGTTGCGCGCCTTCGAGGTCTTGGAGATCACCAGCAGGTGGCCGGGCGACTGCGGGAAGGCGTCCATGAAGGCCAGGACCTCGTCGTCCTCGAACACCTTCACGCTCGGGATCTCGCCGCGAACGATCTTGGCGAAGATGTTGTCCGGGTCGTAGGTTCCGTGAAGGCTCATGGTCGTCTCCTGTGTGGGACGGTCCTAGCAAACCAGCGAGGGGGCGCAAGCGTGGGCAAGACCGACGAGGCCGGCCAAGGCCTGACCGACCGCCAGAAGAAGTGGTTCGCCTCGGTGCAGGCCAGCCTCGAGCGCGACACCGGCAAGACCCTGGCCGAATGGGTCGAGATCGTCCGCCGCGACTGCAAGGAGACCAGACCGAAGGCCCGCGTCGACTGGCTGAAGGCCAATTACGGCCTGGGCGTCAATCGCTGCGCCCACATCCTGGGCGAAGCCTTCCCCTCGGAACTGGGCTGGGACGACGCGGCCGGCCTGCGCGCGGCCCTGTGGACCGCCCCGGCCGCGACGGCGATCCTGGAGGCGATCGAGGCGGCCGTCTCCAGCTTCCCAGGCCTCGTCACCGGCCAGCGCAAGGGCTTCACCGCCTGGTCCAACAAGGTGCAGTTCGCCGCCGCCAAGCCGCTGAAAGGCGGCGGCGTGTCGCTGGGCCTGGCCATGACGCCCGACGCCTCCCCTCGCCTCTCGGAACCGAAGAACGAAAGCTGGTCCGAGCGTCTGAAGGCCAAGCTGACGCTCGCCTCCCCGACCGAAGTCGACGACGAGGTCGCGGCCCTGCTGAAAGCGGCCTGGGACCGCTCCTGAACGGAACGCGGAAGGCAACAGCCACGTTTTTGACGGCGGGAGGACAAGAGCCATGTCCAAGGAAGCCGATCTCACCGCCAAGTTCTGGAAAGCCCTCAAGAACGACCGCACGGTGATGCTGGGACTGCCCGACGTCGAGGGCGGCCACAGCCAGCCGATGACCGTCCTGATGGACGGCGATCACAGCGGACCGATGTGGATCTTCACCTCGGCCGACAGCGACCTCGTCGCCGCCCTGCCCCACGAGCGCGACGCGGTGATGCACTTCTCGTCCAAGGGCCACGATCTCTTCGCCCAGATCGACGGCCGGCTGCGCGTCGACACCGACTTCACCACCGTCGAGCGCCTCTGGAACCCGTTCATCGCCGCCTGGTTCGACGGCATGGACGACCCGAAGCTGCGCCTGCTGCGCTTCGAGCCCGAGCACGCCCGTATCTGGCTGAACGAGAACAGCCTGTTCGCCGGCATGCGCCTGATGCTCGGCCGCGATCCCAAGCGCGACTACCGCGACAAGGTCGCCGAGGTCGTGCTGCATTAGTCCGGATCGACGTTCACGCCCCCCCCAATCCGTCTTTCCCCGCGAAGGCTGGGATCCAAACTGAGGTTCCGGAGGAGGCGCGGCCGCAGGTCATCCGTCGGCTCGGCTTAGATCCCCCGCCTTCGCGGGGATGCTCGGTGGAAATGGGCTAGCTCCTGAAAGCCGATCCGTCGAGCGCTCTAGCGCGTCTCGCGGAACGGCGAATACTCCTCGGTGAGCATCGCCATGTCTTCCGCCACCGCCTCGCGCTCGCGCTCCAGATAGCGCGCAACCGGCTCGCGCAGGGCCGGGTCGGCGATCCAGTGCGCCGAGTAGACCGCGCTGGGCAGATAGCCGCGGGCGATCTTGTGCTGGCCCTGGGCGCCGGCCTCCACGCGCGGCAGGCCCAGCCGGATCGCATGCTCGATGGCCTGGTAGTAGCAGAGCTCGAAATGCAGGAACGGAACGTCCTCGGTGCAGCCCCAGTGGCGGCCGTAGAGGCAGTCGCGGCCGATCAGGTTCAGGGCCCCGGCGATCCACGGCCCGCCCGGCCGACGCGCCAGGATCAGCAGCACCTTGTCGGCCATCCGCTCGTGCAGCAGCGAGAAGAACCGCCGGTTCAGATAGGGCCGCCCCCACTTGCGGGCGCCGGTGTCCATGTAGAAGCCGAAGAAGGCGTCCCAGTGCTCGGGCTTCAGATCCTCGCCCGACAGGGCCACGATCTCCAGCCCGTCCTGGGCGTCGCGGCGCTCGCGGCGGATGGTCTTGCGGCGGTTGGACGACAGGGCCGCCAGGAAGTCGTCGAAGGTCGCGTAGCCGGCGTTCTCCCAGTGATACTGCTGGTCCTGCCGGCGCAGCAGGCCGCGATCGCCCATCCAGTCCCACTCACCCTCCGTTGGGAAGGTCACGTGCAGCGACGAGGCCTTCAGACGGTCGCACAGGGTCAGCGCCCCGCCCAGCAGGGCCGAGCGCGCCTCGTCGGGATCGACGTCCGACCGCGCGATCAGCCGCGGGCCCGTCACCGGCGAGAACGGGGCCGAGCACTGGAGCTTGGGATAGTAGTCGCCCCCCGCCCGCTCGTAGGCGTCGGCCCAGGCGTGGTCGAAGACGTATTCGCCCTGGCTGTGGTTCTTCAGATAGAGCGGCATCACCCCGCCGATCTCGCCATCGACGTCGGCGACGCTGACATGGTGCGGCGCCCAGCCGGTGCGATCGCTGGCGCAGCCGCTCTCTTCGAGGATGTCGAGGAAGTCGAAGCTGACGAAGGGGTCCCCGGACGGACCGGCGCAGGCGTCCCAGGCTTCCTTGCCGATATCGGCGATGCGGCGGTGGATGCGCACCTCCGCCTTAAGCGAACTCACGCCGTGAAGCCCTCGAAGATCAGGTTGTCGCAATGGTCGGAGACGGCGTCCCACTGTTCGGGCGATCGCACCGTCCAGGCGATGATCGGCATGCCCTTGCCCCGGAACACGTCGGCGCGCGCGCTCGGCAGCATGTCGAGGCCGAGAGCAAGAAAGTCCGGCCGCGCCAGTTCCACCTGCTCCAGCGCCGCCAGCGACTTGCGCAGCTCCGGCGCCAGCTTGCGGGCGTTGTCGTCGTTCCAGCCGTAGGAATCCAGGCCTCGCAGGATCTGCGGATGATGGTCGGCGAACCAGGCGTGGGAATAGGGATTAAAGCCGATCACCGCGATCGGACCGTTGTGGTCGATCAGGATTTCCGAGACCTTCTTTTCCAGTTCCCCCACTTCGCCGAACGGGGTCTTGAGCTCGATATAGACCATGGCCCGATGGCCGATCACCGCCAGGGCGTCGGCCAGGGTCGGGATGGTCTCGTCGGTGCCCGACAGCTTCAGCGCGCCCAGCTCGGCGGCGGTGTGGTCGCGCAGGCGGCCCTCGGCGCCCGTCAGGCGCTCCAGGCGATCGTCGTGGAAGACCACGGCTTGGCCGTCGGCCGTCAACTGCACGTCCAGCTCGATGGCGTAATCCTTGGCGCAGGCGGCCTGGAAGGCGGCCAGGGAGTTCTCCGGCGCGCCGCCCGGCGTCCACAGTCCGCGATGGGCCACGGGCGGATCGAACAGGCGCTCCCACGCCTCGCCGAACACCTCCGCCCCGGGACGCGGACGGGCGCGCATCAGAAGACCTCCACCACGGCGTCGACCTCGACGGCGAAGCCCAGCGGCAGCTTGTAGACGCCGACGGCCGAGCGGGCGTGGCGGCCGGCGTCGCCGAACACCTCGACCATCAGGTCCGAGGCGCCGTTGATCACCTTGGGGATGTCGATGAAGTCCGGGCCGGCCTGCACGAAGCCGCCCAGCTTGACGATGCGGGCCACCTTGTCGAGGTCGCCGGTCGCGGCCTTGATCTGGGCCAGCAGATTGATCCCGCACAGGCGGGCGGCCTTCTGGGCGGTCTCCAGGTCGACGTCGACCCCGACCGTGCCCTTGATGCCGCCGGAAGCGTCGAGCGAGATCTGGCCGGAGATGTGGACGAGATTGCCCGACCGCACGAACGGCACGTAGTTGGCCACCGGCGCCACCGGTTCCGGCAGCGTGATCCCGAGACCCGCCAGACGCTCTTCCACCTTCGACATTCAAACGCTCCCTTACCGAGTGCGCATGCTTAGCAAGGGGAAGCCTTCACACAAGAAAAAAGGCCCGGACGCGAGGTCCGGCCAAAACGCGCAAGAAAAAAGGCCCGAACCGCGAGCTCCGGGCCGAAAGGCTGGGTAGACTTGCGAAACGACCCGCAAGCGGGGCCGTTCCGAAACTTGGATTAGCGAGCGGCCTGGAACTTCTCGACCGTGGCGGTGACGCGCTCGTTCAGCGGCTTCACCGAATCCTTGATCGAGGCCGAGACGATCTCCGAGGCCTTGCTGACCTGGGCGATGTAGGCTTCCAGGGCCGACTTGGCCCAGGCGGTCTGCAGCTCGACGGCTTCCTGCACGCTCTTGGCCGAAGCCAGGGCCTTGGCGGCGGCGACTTGATCCTCGGCGGCCTTCTTCGAGTAGGCGAAGGCTTCGGCGCCCAGGGCTTCGGCGCCCTTGGTCGCGGCGGTCACCGAGGCGACGACGGCCTCGAGGTTCTTCTTCGAATGGGTGTTGGCCTCGGCCAGGGCGGCGAGCGACTTGTCGACGCCGTCCTTGAACGCTTGGTTGCTGGCGGAGGTGTATTGCTCGACGGTGCTCTTCAGGGTCTCGGTGACGGCCATGGGGAAGGCTCCTGGGCAGGTGGCGGGGCACGGGTTCGAGCGACGGGTGGAAGGAGACGTTCCGCGGCCCTGCCCCATGCGTTGGGACGACAGGGTTTTCTCATGTTGCAGTGCAGCAGTCAAACGTTTTTGTGCAGCGCACCATAACCTAGGGTGAAGCTGCTCCGCACCCTGAGCGCTCGCCCGAACGCGCGACGGAACGCGCGCATGAGGCGAACCTGTTTCAGCGATGAACCAACGGAGGCGAAGCGTTGCCGCAACGCCCAAGTTTTATCTCATTCTGCGGCGAAATCGCTCACCAGTTGTTTACTTTGGCGTAAGGCGACAACGCGCATGCTAGGTTCACGCGTGTGGCGGTGCGGAACCGCTCAGTTCAAATGACGGACGTTTGTCGCATGTTCGCCAAGCTTAACTCCGCCCGTCGCCTCCTCGTCGCCGTCGGCTTCGCCGCGGCCGCGCTGGTCGGCGTCGCTGCTCCCACCGTCGCTTCGGCCCAGATCCCGTACCTGCAGCTCAACGCCGCGGAACCCAAGTACGCGGCCATCGTGATCGACGCCAATTCGGGCGAAGTCCTTTACGACAAACGCGCCGACAGCCCCCGCTATCCGGCGTCGGTCACCAAGGTGATGACGCTGTACCTCACCTTCGAGGCGCTCAGCGAAGGCCGCCTGAAGCTGACCGATCGCGTGCCGATCTCGCCGCGCGCCGCCGCCCAGGCCCCGACCAAGATGGGCCTGCGCCCCGGCGACAGCCTCAGCGTCGACGAGGCGATTCGCGCCATGGCCGTGAAGTCGGCCAACGACATCGCCACCGCCATGGCCGAGAAGCTGGCCGGCAGCGAAAGCCGCTTCGCCGCCCTGATGACCCTGCGCGGTCAGGAACTGGGCATGCGCAACAGCCGCTTCGTGAACGCCTCGGGCCTGCCCGACAGCCGCCAGATCAGCACCGCCCGCGACCTGGCCATCCTGTCGCGCGCCACCATGCGCGACTTCCCGCAGTACTATTCCTACTTCAGCCTCAAGGGCTTCGAGTTCCGCGGCAATTACGTCCGCGGCCACAACCGCCTGCTCACCAGCATGGACGGCTTCGACGGCCTGAAGACCGGCTACACCAATGCGTCCGGTTACAACCTCGCCGGCTCGGCCGTGCGCGACGGCCGCCGCCTGATCGCCGTGGTCCTGGGCGGCTCCTCGACCGCCTGGCGCGACAACAACATGGAAGACCTGCTGACCACGGGCTTCGACGTGCTCAAGCGCCGCTCGCACGGCGAGCGCACCACCATCGCCGCCAACCTCTATGAGGACGAGCCGACCGGCCCGATCATGCGTCCCTCCTCCGAAGAGGGCGACGGCGACCAGGCCGGCCTCAAGATCGTCCTGACCGACAATCCCAAGCCCGTTCCGGTGAAGGTCTCCCCCACCCTCAAGGCCGCCAAGGACGCCGCCAAGCCGGCCCCGAAGAAGGTCAAGGGCGAGTGGAGCGTCCAGGTCGGCGCCTTCCAGTCCAAGAGCCTGGCCAACAAGCAGCTGGGCCTGGTGCGCGACCGCTTCGCCAAGGCCGTGGCCGACGCCGAGGGGGCCGTGGTCGGCGCCGCCGGCGGGGCCTTCCGCGCCCAGTTCCAGGGCATGACCGCCGAGGCCGCCCGCGCCGCCTGCTCGGCCATCACCGCCAAGCGCCAGCCCTGCATGGTCATCGCCCCGCGCTGATCCGAAGCCCCGCGAACTACAGTTGAAAAGCCGGCAGCCTTACGGTTGCCGGCTTTTTCATTGCGCTTGAACCGGTCGCTCCCCCTCCTCCGAACATCCCCGCGAAGGCGGGGATCCAAGCAGAGTCAGCGGGTCTATCGCCGAGCGCGCTTCACCCTGAGAGTCAGCTTGGGTCCCCGCCTTCGCGGGGATTGAACGGTGATGGGTGTGCAGAGGTCCGAGCGCCGGACCCTCACCGCCCCTTCAGCAACCGGTCCCGCGCCGCGTTGAGCTGGGCCGCCAGGCCGGCCGTGCCGCCCTTGTCAGGATGGGCCAGGCGGATCAGCCGGGCGTAGGCGGCCTGGATCTCGTCGGCGCCGGCCTGGGCGTCGACGCCGAGGATCGAGCGCGCCTCGCTGGCCGACAGCTCGGCCTTGCGCGGCTCGGCCACCTTGCGGATCACCGGACGCTGGCGGGCCGACGTGGCGCACCACAGGCCCAGAACACACAGGGCCAGGGTCGCCGGCCACTGGCTGCGCACGCCGGCATAGGCCGCCGCGGCGAAGGCCGCGGCCGAGGCCACGCCCGCACCGACACGCCAGCCCTCGCCGGCCAGCAGCGGCTTGCGCTTGCCCCACAACAGCCAGGCGACGACCACGCCGCCGAGGATCAGATAGAAGAGCATCAGCGGACCCGCCGCCGCCCCAGAGACTTTTATTGGGCGGCGAGGAGAGTTTCGCCCGAGAACGCCGCCAGGCCAAGCGAGTGCATCAGCGCCCGCAGTTCCTGGCGCGCGGCCAGGTGCTGCAGCGACACCGGCACCGGGCGCACCTGGGTCGACAGGTCGGCGATGGTCAGGCCGAACGGGAACAGCTCGCGATAGATCACGCGGTCGCGCAGGCCGGGACCCATGCGGAAGCCGACCCGCTTGGCCAGGGCCGTCAGGCGGTCTTCCAAGCGCTTGCGGTTACGGGCTTCGGTGGTGGCCAGGCGGTTGCGCAGCACCACCCAGTCCAGCGGCTGGCGCTGGCCGGCCATGGCGCGGGCCTTGCGGGCCTCCCACACCGTCTGGGAATAGAGGCTGGGCTTCTGCAGCTCCATGGTCACCGGATCGACATGGCCCAGCATGTCGAAGTCGACGAAGCTGTCGTTCATCGGGGTGACGATCAGGTCGGCCAGGCCGTGGGCCATGCGGGTGATCTGGGTGTCGCCGCCGGGGGTGTCGATCAGCACGAAGTCGGCGACCTCGCGCGCGGCCAGGAACGCCTTCTCGAACGCGGCGACCTGCTCGGCTTCCGACGCCGCGGCCAGGGCGATGTCGTTGTCGCTGAGACGGAAGGTCTGCGGCATCGGCAGCTTGATGTCGTTGCCGGCCAGCCAGGCCACGCGGTTCTCGCAGAACCGCATGCTGGTGCACTGGCGCAGGTCCAGGTCCATGATCGCGACCCGGGCGCCGCCGTACAGCAGCGACGTCATCAGGTGCATGGCGATGGTGGACTTGCCGGCGCCGCCCTTTTCGTTGCCGACGACGATCACGCGCGTTTCGGCCATTGGCTTCAATCCTTCGTTCCGCCCGACTCGGCGAATCTAACCAAAATCTTAACGCGCATGAAGCGCCCTGCACGCCATCAGCGTCAATCTTGTGGCGCCCGGCGTCCACAGACTCCGTGTCGCAGGTGGACCGACTGTCCCAGATCGGCCATAAGCCGCCCCGTCCGAACGCTTGTTTTTGCGTTGCAGCAGAGTTCCGTCATGACCCGCATCGTCCGCACCGTCGCCGAACTGCGCCAGCAAGTCCGCGCCTGGAAGGCCGCCGGCGAGCAGGTGGGCCTGATCCCGACCATGGGCGCCCTGCACGAGGGCCACCTGTCGCTGGTCCGCCTGGCCCAGACCAAGGTCCAGCGCACCGTGGCCAGCGTCTTCGTCAATCCCAAGCAATTCGCCCCGCACGAGGACTTCGACGCCTATCCGCGCGGCGAGGCCCGTGATGCGCAGCTGCTGGAAACCGTCGGTTGCGACCTGCTGTTCGCCCCCAATGGCGCCGAGATGTATCCCGAGGGCTTCTCGACCAGCATCAACCTGACCGGCGTGTCCGAGCCGCTGGAAGGCGCCGCCCGCCCGCAGTTCTTCGGCGGCGTCGCCACCGTGGTCACCAAGCTGCTGATCCAGGCGCAGCCGGACATCGCCGTCTTCGGCGAAAAGGACTACCAGCAGCTCCAGGTCATCCGCCGCGTCACCCGCGACCTTGATCTGCCCGTCGAGATCGTCGGCGCGCCCACGGCCCGGGCGGAGGACGGCCTGGCCCTCTCCTCGCGCAACGCCTACCTGTCGCCCGAGGAACGCGCCGCCGCCGTCGCCCTGCCGAACGCCATGAAGGCCGCCATCGCCGCCGTCCAGGCCGGCGAGCGCGTCGAAGCCGCCGAGGCCGCCGGCAAGGCCGCCCTGGCCGCCGCCGGCTTCCGCCAGGTGGACTATTTCGACTTCCGCGACGCCGACGACCTGTCGCGCCTGGGCCCGGACTCGTTGAAGGGCGCCAAGGCCCACCTGCTGGCCGCCGCCTGGCTGGGCAAGACCCGCCTGATCGACAACATGGCCGCCTGAGGGGGCGTCTGAGGACCTCGCCTCAGACCTTCACCGCCAGGGCGACGCCGACGGCGACCACCATCGCCAGGAACAGCAGACCCATGCCGAGCGCCACGTAAGCCAGCCGCATCTTCGCTCTCCCCCGCAGGTCGAGCGTCGAGTTTCACAGGCCTGGGTTGATTAACCTCTAAACGATCACCAGGCCCCGAGCTCCCGGAGTTGGCGAGCCAGTTCCGGCGGCATGTCGGCGGCCTCGCCCTCGGTCAGGTCCGGCGGGGCGTCTTCCGGCTTCAGGTAGCGCCAGCCCTGGAAGGCCCGGCGCGGCTGGGGCGCGACGCGGACGATGGTCGGATCCACCGTCACCTCGCAGCGCGCCGCCTGCCCCTCGCCCACCGTGTCGATGGCCAGGATGGTCTGGCGGCACAGCACCTGGCCCTTGAACACGCGATAGAGCGAGCCGCCGTCGAGGATCTCGTCGATGCGTTTGGGCGTCATCCGGGTGTGCATCACCCACGGACGGCCTTCCTCGTGCCAGGCGACGAGTTCGTCGATGTTGTCGCAGCCGACGACCAGCTTGATCATGTGCAGAGCCATGAGCCGGATTTAGCGACGCGCGGCCGTCATGCAAGCGCGGGATCGCCGCATGCTCATGACAACGTTATCACTCGCCGCTGGCGTGCGGCCCGCGACCAATGATATCGCTGGGCCCAGGGATGAAACGGCGACCGCCCAAGGCGGCGCAGATCAGGGGGATCCGGGGCATGACGCCGGCCGAACTCAGCGTAGTCTTCTTCTTGCAGATGGCGGTCATCGTCGCGGCCTGCCGCGCCACCGGCTGGGTGCTGAAGCGGTTCTTCGACCAGCCGCAGGTGATCGGCGAGATGATCGCCGGCATCATCCTGGGCCCCTCCCTGCTGGGCCTGCTGGCGCCGGACCTGCAGCACACGCTGTTTCCCAAGGAATCCAAGTCGATCCTGTTCGTCGGCGCGCAGTTGGGCGTGGGCCTCTACATGTTCCTGGTCGGGATCGGCTTCCGCGCCGACCACTTCAAGACCAACGCCAGGAGCGCCCTGTCCGTCTCGCTGTCGGGCATGATCGCGCCGTTCCTGGTGGCCGTCGCCCTGACGCCCTGGCTGATGAGCCTGAACCTGTTCGGCAAGGGCGTTCAGACGTTCCAGGCGACGCTGTTCATGGGCGCGGCGATCTCGATCACCGCCTTCCCGGTGCTGGCCCGGATCATCCAGGAGCGCGGCCTGACGAAGACCCCGCTCGGCTCGCTGGCCCTGTCGTCGGGCGCCATCGACGACGCCGGCGCCTGGACGGTGCTGGCCATCGTGCTGGCCTCGTTCGGCGGCGGCCCGGCCGTGGCGCTGAAGGCGCTGATCGGCGGCGGCCTGTTCGCCCTGTTCATGCTGACCGCCGGCCCCAGGCTGCTGGCCCCACTCGGCCGCTGGGCCGAGCGCGAGGGCAAGCTCACCCCGTCCCTGCTGGGGGTGGTGATCATGCTGTTCATGCTCAGCGCCTGGGCGATGGACGCCGCCGGCCTGCACTCGGTGTTCGGCGGATTCCTGCTCGGCGCGGCCATGCCCCGCGGCGTGCTGACCCGCGAGCTGAAGAAGCAGCTGGAGCCGTTCACGGTCGCCCTGCTGGTGCCGATGTTCTTCACCTTCTCGGGACTCAACACCCAGATCAACCTGGTCAACAGCTGGTCGCTGGTGCTCGTCGCCCTGATCATCCTGGCCGGCTCGATCCTGGCCAAGGGCGGGGCCTGCTGGGCCGCCGCGCGCCTCACCGGCCAGGACAACCCCACGGCCCTCGGCATCGGCGCCCTGATGAACGCCCGCGGCCTGATGGAGCTGATCATCATAAACATCGGCCTGCAGAAGGGCATCATCGGCCCGGCCCTGTTCTCGATGCTGGCGGTGATGGCCGTGGTCACAACCCTGATGACCTCGCCGCTGTTCGAGGCCTTCTACGGCAAGAAGGCCCGCGAGCGCGGCGAACTGGGAGCGCTGGACGAAAGCGAGGACGAAAACGTCGGGCAGCCGGTGAAGCAGTTGGTGTAGCCGCCTCGCAAAAGGAAACGCCCCGGTTCAAACCGGGGCGTCTTCACCTGAGAGCTTGCTCTCTTCCATAAAACCCCCGCGAAAGCGGGGGCCCAGGTGTTTTATCGTCGAGCACTGAGGGTTTCAGAAAAAGCCTGGGTCCCCGCTTTCGCGGGGATTTTGCGGGGTTAGGGTTCGACCGCCTCCAGCCGCGCCAGCACCACGCCCTCGGCCACCTGGCCGCCGGCCATGGCGGACAATTCGCCCACCACGCCGTCGAACGGCGCGGCCAGGGCGTGTTCCATCTTCATGGCTTCCAGCACCATCAGCGTCTGGCCCTTGATCACCGCCTGGCCGGCCGCGACCGCCACCGACACCACCTTGCCTGGCATCGGCGACAGGATCGCCCCGTCGGAAGGCCCGCCATGGGCGCCGCCGCCGACCTTCGGCGCAAAGTCGAACTCGCGCACGTCGCCGCCCTCGAACACATAGAGCGGATCGCGGCCGTAGACGCCGGGCAGCACGTCGACGTCGTCCAGCGCGCGGCCGTCCTCGACGGTGATGTCCCAGGCCCAGTCGTCGCCGGCGCTGGCCGCCAAGCCTACCAGCAACGGAACCTTGGCGCCGTCCACGGTCAGCGGCAGGGCCATGGCCGCGCGCGGGGCGTTCATCCGGAAACCCAGCAGGCGCGACGGCGCGCTGGCCCAGGGATCGGCCTTGGGCTGGTCTGCGGCCATGAAGCTTTCCAGCCGCTGGCCGATCGCCGCCAGGGTCGGAGCGTCGGAGAACGTCCGCTCGGTCAGTTCCTCCAGCCGCGCGGCGATGAAGCCGGTGTCGATCGCGCCCTCGACGAAGTCCGGATGGCTGGCGCAGGCGGCCAGGAAGGCGGCGTTGGTCTTCACGGGATAGACCTCGACCAGCTTGCAGGCCTCGGCCAGACGGTGCGCCGCGTCCTCGCGGTCGACGCCGTGGGCGATCAGCTTGGCGATCATCGGGTCGTAGAACGGCGTGACCTCGCCGCCCTCCTCCACCGCGCTGTCGACCCGCACGTCGCCCTCGGGCAGGCGGAAGTGCTTCAGCGGTCCGGTCGACGGCAGGAAGCCGGTCGCCGGGTTCTCGGCATAGAGCCGCGCCTCCATGGCCCAGCCCTGCAATTCGATCTCGTCCTGGGCCAGGGGCAGCGGCTCGCCCGAGGCGACCAGCAGCTGCCACTCGACCAGATCCTGGCCGGTGACCATCTCGGTGACCGGATGCTCGACCTGCAGCCGGGTGTTCATCTCCATGAACCAGATGCGGTCGGCGCGCAGACCCTCGCTGGCGTCGGCGATGAACTCCACCGTGCCCGCGCCCACATAGCCGACGGCCTTGGCCGCCAGCACAGCCGCGCCGCAGACCGCCTCGCGCGTTTCCTCGTCCATGCCGGGGGCCGGAGCCTCCTCGATGACCTTCTGGTGGCGGCGCTGCAGCGAGCAGTCGCGCTCGAACAGGTGCACGACCTCGCCGAACTGGTCGCCGAACACCTGCACCTCGATGTGGCGCGGACGGGTGACGTACTTTTCCAGCAGGACCCGGTCGTCGCCAAAGCTGGCCGCCGCCTCGCGACGGCACGAGCCCAGGGCTTCGACGAAGTCCTCGGCCCGATCGACCTTGCGCATGCCCTTGCCGCCGCCGCCGGCCACGGCCTTGATCAGCACGGGGAAGCCGATCTTGCCGGCTTCGGCGGTGAGGCGCGCCTCGCTCTGGTCGTCGCCCAGATAGCCGGGCGTGGTCGGCACGCCGGCTTCGATCATGACCTTCTTGGCCGCGTCCTTCAGGCCCATGGCGCGGATCGCCGAGGGCGGCGGACCGATCCAGACCAGGCCGGCGTCGATCACCGCCTGGGCGAAGTCGGCGTTCTCGGACAGGAAGCCATAGCCCGGATGGATCGCCTCGGCGCCGGTCTGGCGCGCGGCGGCCAGGATCTTCTCGGGGACGAGATAGCTTTCGCGGGCCGGAGAGCCGCCGATCAGGATGGCCATGTCGGCCTCCATCACGAACGGGGCGTGGGTGTCGGCCTCCGAGTGGACGGCGATGGTGCGCACGCCCATCTCGCGCGCGGTGCGGATGATCCGGCGCGCGATCTCGCCGCGATTGGCGATCAGGACCGACTCGATCAACGCATTCCTCCTCGGGACGAAGCCCTTTTCGGAGAGCCTCAATCGCATGTTTCGTTGTTGAGCGACGTTTATGCCCGAAAACGCCGCCACACCAGCATGACCTTTGCCGCAGGTCGCGCGTTCCCCGCCAGCTTGCCCCCTGCCCTGCCCGTTGCAAAGCGCCGCCGGAAGCCGGATCGTCCATCCAGTGAAGTCGCGTAGGAGCCCTGATGCCCGTCGATCGTTCGCGCCGGGCCCTGGCCCTAGGCGCCGCCGCCCTGGCCATCGCGCCAGCGGCCAAGGCGCGGACCGCCCCTACGCTGCGCCTGCCGAACATGCCGCTGCACGACCCGTTCATGGTCGTCGATGAGAAGGCGGGGCTCTACCGGCTCTACACGTCCAACATCCCGCGCCTCAGCGGAACGCCGGGCCTGGGCACGATGATGTACGTCAGCCGCGACCTGCTGGACTGGGAGAAGCCCCGGTGCGTGTTCTCCGCACCCACCGGCGCTTGGTTCAAGGGCGGGGCCTGGGCGCCGGAAGTCCACTTCTGGAACGGCCGCTGGGCGCTCTTCGCAACCTTCCACGACGAGGCCGCCGCCCTGCCGCCGGCCGGCCGGCGCAAGCCCTATCGGCGCGGCACGATCCTGGCGGTCGCCGACCGTCCCGAAGGCCCCTTCACCGTCGTTCGTGGCGGCGAGCCGGTCGCGCCGAAGGCGTTGATGACGCTGGACGGCACGCTCTACGTCGGTCCCGACGGGCGGCCCTGGTACATCTATTCGCGCGAATGGCTGCAGGTCGGCGACGGCGCCATCGAGGCCCTGCCGCTGACCGACGATCTGGCCGCCGCCGGCCCGCCGATCACCCTGTTCACCGCCAGCCAGGCGCCGTGGGCCGACGGCAAGCGCCAGCCGGAGGGCGACCTCGCCTATGTCACCGACGGCCCGCAGCTCTTCACGACCAAGACGGGCCAATTGCTGATGCTGTGGTCCAGCTATGACAAGAACGGCTACGTCCAGTCCCAGGCGCGATCGACCACGGGCAAACTGGAAGGTCCGTGGGAACAGTTGCCGCCGCTGGTCCGCCACGACAGCGGTCACGGCATGCTGTTCCACCGCTTCGACGGCCAGCTGATGATGATCGTCCACCGGCCGTTCAAGAACGCCCGCGGCAAGCTCTACGAGATGCGCGACGCGGGGGATCGGCTTGAGATCATCCGCCAGCGGATCGATCTGAACGGGGATCCACAACCCCTCTCTCTTTGAGAGAGGGAGGGGCCCGCCGCGAAGCGGTGGGAGGGTGAGAGGTTTCACCGCTGGCCGGAAAACGCCTCGCCCAGAACATCGCGAGCCGTCCAAGACCGCCCCTAGCATAAGCCGGCGCTTCAATCCGAAAGGCTGAAACCTCTCACCCTCCCATGGCTTTGCCATGGGCCCCTCCCTCTCTCTCAGAGAGAGGGATTTTCATAAGCCACCCGGAACCCCACGTGCGACGTGCCCAGCCCCTCCTCCTGCGCCTGCCAGGCGGCGGGGCGGAAGTTCGCGCAGTAGTTGAAGGCGCAGAGGAACGAGCCGCCCTTGATCAGGCGTTCGGGTCCGCCGCTCGCCACGGCGCTCGATGTCCACTCCCAGGCGTTGCCGATCATGTCCACCAGGCCGAAGGCGTTGGCGGAAAAGCAGCCGACGGGCGCCAGGCCCGTGAAGTGGTCCTCGTTGCTCTGGGCCAGCGGGAACTCGCCCTGCCAGGTGTTGGCGGTCGGCTTGCCGTCGTCGTCATAGGCCCAGGCCTGCGGCGAGCGCGGGCCGGACTGGTCGCCGCGCGCGGCCCGCTCCCACTCGGCTTCGGTCGGCAGGCGACCGCCGGCCCAGCGGGCGTAGGCCTGGGCGTCGGCATAGGTCACGTGCACCACCGGCTCGTCGGCATGGGCCAGGTCGTCGGCCCCGCCGCCGTGCGGATGACGCCAGTTGGCTCGGCGCACCAGCTTCCACCACTGGGCCGCATCGTCTCCCGAGAGGTGCTCGGGCTGGACGAACACCGCCGAGGTCCCTTCCCGCTCGGCCTGGGTGACATAGCCCGTGGCGTCGACGAAGGCGGCGAACTGGCGGTTGGTCACCTCGTGGCGATCGATCCAGAAGCCCTCGACGGCCACGGCCTTGCCCGGCTTGCCCGGACCATCCTCGCCCAGCGCCACGGCGCCGGCGGGAACGAAGGCGCGGCCTTCCTTGTCCTCGCCCTTGCGGGCATGGCAGGCGCCGGGCGCGGCGGCGCGAATGGCCGCCACCTCGACGCCGGCCGGATCGGCGACCGTGAAGCCGCTCGTCGCCAGGCCGGCGACGAGGGCTCCGACGGCGACCGCCCAGGAAAGGCCGCGCCGGCTCATTTGCCGCTGGTCTTGGCGGGCGCGGCGGCGCCCCCGGCGGCCGGCGGTGCCGGCGGCAGCACCACGCCGTTGTCGGCGGCGTAGCGGTTCCAGGCCTCGACCAGCTCCTTCAGCTTCTCGGGCTGGCTGGCGGCCAGATCGACGGCCTCGGCAGGGTCGCTCTTCAGGTTGAAGAGCTGCCAGTTGGCCGGCAGCACGGCTTCGCGCGAATAGGCCGCCCCGCCCGGGGCGGTGGGCAGATAGACCGCCTTCCAGTCGCCGCGACGCACGGCCCGGCGGAAGAACAGCTCCCAGGCCACCGTGTCCTGCGGCCCGCGCACCGAGGCGTCGGGGCTGGCCAGGGCCTGGACCCACGAATGGCCGATGGCGGGAGCCACGGGACGTCCGCGATAGGTCTCGGGACGCTTGACGCCCGCCAGTTCCAGCACCGTGGCCTCGACGTCGGTGACGTGGGCCAGGGAGTCGACGATGCGGCCCGCGCCCTTGACGCCGGGTCCCTCGACGATGGCCGGGGTGTGGATGCCACCCTCGGTTGAATAGCCCTTCACCAGCCGCGTCGGCGAGGTCGCCGCCTGGGCCCAGCCGGGGCCGTAGCCGACGTGCGAGCTGCCGCGGCCCAGGTTGTCGAAGCTGTTGTCGACCTTCAGCGCCGCCAGCTTGGCCGGATCGAAGACCGCCCGCACGGTGTCGATGCGGCTGCCCTCGGCGCCGTTGTCCGACAGGAAGACGATGACGGTGTTGTCGTACTGGCCCGTCTCCTTAAGCGCCGCGACCACCTTGCCGACGTTCTGGTCGAGGCGATCGACCATGGCCGCGTAGATCTCCATCTTCCGCGACTCGACCTTCTGCTGCTCGGGCGTGAGCGAGCTCCAGGCCGGAACGTCGACGAACGGGTGCGGCTTGGCGTCCTTGGCCACCAGGCCCAGCGCCTTCAGCCTGGCCAGCCGCTGCTCGCGCAGGGCCTCGTAGCCGGCGTCGTAGCGGCCCTTGTACTTGGCGATGGTCTCGGGCGGGGCCTGCAGCGGCCAGTGCGGCTCGGTGAAGGTCAGGTAGCCGAAGAACGGCCGGCCGTCCTTGGCGCCGTCGCGGACGTACTGGGCCATGCGGTCGCCGTAGAAGTCGGCCGAGAACACGCCCTTGGGATAGGTCACGACCTTGCCGTCCTCGCGGAAGGTCGAAGCCGCGCCAGCGGCCGCATAGGCCTCGTTCTGGTCCTCGCCATAGTGGTTCTGCAGGCCTTGCAGCAGGGCGTAGGAGCGCTCGAAGCCGCGCGCGGTCGGCGACTGGTCGTCGGTCAAACCGAGGTGCCACTTGCCGGCCATCACCGTGCGATAGCCGGCGTCGCGCAGCAGCTCGGCGACGGTCACCGAGCGGTCGTTGAGATAGCCCTCGTAGCCGGGCTGGCCCTTCTGGCCGGGGGTCAGGATCTCGGCCATCGAGCCCAGGCCCACCTGGTGGTTGTCCGAGCCGGTCAGCAGCATAGAGCGGGTCGGCGAGCAGGTGGCGGCGGTGTGGAAGCCCGACAGGCGCACGCCGGCCTTGGCCAGGGCGTCCAGGTTCGGCGTCTCGATCTCGCCGCCGAACGCGCCCAGATCAGAATAGCCCAAGTCGTCGGCGACGATGATCAAGAAGTTCGGCCGCTTCTCCGCGCCGCGCGTCGCGGCCGGAGCCGTCGGTTCGGCGGCGTTGGCGAGCCCGCCCGCAAGGCCGGTCGCGGCGATCAGGGCGCCGGCCAGCAGCCGTCCGCGCAGGGTGTTTCGATAGGTCTTCATGACGCTTTCCCTCAGCTTTCCCTTTCCCCTAAGGCCTCCTCGCTCGGAGGCGCTTACGACAATTTCGAAACGCACCGTTGAGAATTTCTGTAATGCCGATCGGAGTAGTTGGGATTTAAAGCTCCCTCCGCACCGCAACGACGACGCATCGGCGAAGGGCCCGCCGAGGCGTCAAGGACCGTCGTTCTTCTGCGGTTGTTCTTGCTGTTTATGGGGGCTCCACACTATGTCGGGCGCGCAACATTCTCTCCGCCAGGCGAATACTCGCCTCGACCACAACCACGGCGTGACCCTGCGTCGCCTGGCCTTGGCCGCCGCCTCCTGCGCGGCCCTGATGGCCGGCGCGCCCGCCTTCGCCGCCGAGACGCCGGCCGAACCCGCCGCGACGCCTGACGACGCCGTCGGCCTGGACTCGGTGGTCGTCACCGCCCGCCGCCGCGAGGAAGACGCCCAGACCGTGCCGGTCGCCGTCTCCGCCTTCGGCGGCGCCCAGCTGGAAAAAGCCCGCGCCTACAACGTCCGCGACCTGCAGCAGCTCTCGCCGAGCCTCAGCGTCAGCGTCACCAACCCGCGCAACACCAGCATCAACATCCGGGGCCTGGGCAACAACGTCTCGGTCTATAACGACGGCCTGCAGTCGGCGGTCGGCGTCTATCTCGACCAGGTCTATCTGGGTCGTCCGGGCCAGGCGGTGTTCGACCTCGCCGACCTCGACTCCGTGCAGGTGCTGCGCGGCCCGCAGGGCACGCTGTTCGGCAAGAACACCTCGGCCGGCGCCCTGGTGATCACGACCAAGGAGCCGAAGTTCACGCCCGAGTTCGCGGCCGACGTCACCGGCGGCAACTACAACTACTTCCAGGCCCATCTGGCCGTCGCCGGTCCGATCGTCGACGACAAGCTGGCCTTCCGCGTCGCCCTCGCCAACACCCAGCGCGACGGCTACATGACCAATGTCTATGACGGCTCCAAGACCCAGGATTATCACGACTTCGGCGGCCGGGTTCAGTTCCTGCTGACCCCGAACGAGAAGCTGAAGATCAAGCTGTCGGGCGACTACGGCCAGCAATATTCCAACACCGCCGCCAGCGTGCTGACCGGCCTGCTGACCACCTACGCCGACGACGGCACGGCCTATCCGAACGGCTATCTGGCCCGCGCCGCGCGTATCGGCTTCACGCCGACCGCCATCGATCCGGAGGCCCGCCAAGTCTCGGTCAACACCAAGAACAGCTATTTCGAGACCCACGGCGGCGTCTCGGCCATCGCCGACTACAGCCTGGACAACGCCACCATCACCTCGGTCACCGCCTGGCGCGGCTGGCACTGGCGTCCGCACAACGACGCCGACGGCACCACGCTCTCGGCCATCATCGACGCCCACCAGGACAACGACCAGCAGCAGTTCAGCCAGGAACTGCGCATCACCTCGCAAGGCGACCGCAAGCTCGATTACGTGGCCGGCCTCTACTACTTCTGGCAGGACCTCGAGGCCGAGGCGGTCAACTACTACGGCCCCTACGCGGCCGACTGGCTGCTGGCCCCGGCGGCGGCCTCGGCCACCGTGCGCGCCGCGGCGCTGAACAACTACTCGATCGTCAGCCACTCCAGCCCGGAAACCACCAGCGCGGCGGCCTTCGCCCAGGGCACGTGGCACGTCACCGACCGCTTCGATGTCACCGGCGGCCTGCGCTACACCTACGAGAAGATGACCGGCTGGTTCGACCAGACCGCCTGGGGCGCCGACCTCTCGGGCCTGACCACGGCCGAACAGGCCACGGCCCTGGCCCTGCGCGCACGCTTCGGCGCGGCCAACAGCTTCTCGGCCAAGACCTCGGGCGACAGCCTGACCGGCAACCTCACCCTGGCCTACACCTTCGACAACGGCCCGCTGCTCTATGCGACCTACGCGCGGGGCTACAAGGCCGGCGGCCTGAACCTGTCGAACATCAACACCTCCGGCGCCAACGCCGTCGATCCGGTCATCGATCCGGAGACCATCGACAGCTACGAAGCCGGCCTGAAGAGCACCTGGTTCGACCGTCGCCTGACCGCCAACCTCGCCCTGTTCTGGACCGAGGACGAAGGCTACCAGACCACCGCCGTCAACCTGATCAACAACATCAGCTACCTGACCAACGCCGGCAGCGTCCGCAGCCGCGGCGTGGAAGTCGATGTGCGGGCCGCGCCGGTCGAGGGCCTGACCCTCTACGGTTCGACCACCTACAACGACGCCAGCTACACCAGCTACGAGCAGGCCGCCTGCCCGATCGAGGTCCACCTGACGACCTATTGCGATCTCACCGGCCGCCGCCTGCCGGGCGTGTCGCTGTGGGCGGTGTCGACCGGCGGCGAATACCGCCGTCCGGCCGGAACCTGGCGAGGCAACGGGCTGGAGGCCTATGCCGGCTACGACGCCAACTACCGCTCGGCCTACTACACCACCGCCGCGGACTCCGAGTATTCCAAGATCCCGGGCTACACCCTGCTGAACCTGCGGGCCGGCATCGGCTCGGAAGACGGCCGCTGGGACCTGCAGATCTGGGGCCGCAACGTCTTCGACAAGCTCTACTACCTGTCGTTGGCGGCGGCGAACACCGGGGCCGTCACCGGCACGCTGGGCGATCCGCGCACCTTCGGCGTCACCCTGCGGGTGCGTCGCTAGAACGAAAAACGGCGGGGGCCCTGGCCCCCGCCGTTTCCATTTCAGGGCTCGCCGGCCTCGTCGCTCTCGCCGCCGGGCGGGGCGCTCCAGACGTAGTCCTGGCCGAGCACGCGCTTGCTGAACCAGTCCATCTGCACGTTCACCTGGAACAGCCGGTGGCGCAGCTCGCGGAAGTTATGCGGCTCGCGCGGCGCGAGGTAGAGCTCGCTCTCCACGCCCAGGGCCCGCAGCGCCCGGTTCAGCATCACCGACTGGGTCCACGGCACCCGCTCGTCCTCGGCGCCGGCCAGGATCAGGGTCGGGGTCTTGACCTTGTCCAGCTGGCTGAGCGGCGAATTATCCGTGTACAGATCCCGTCGCGCGGTCGAGCCGTAGGGCGGCGTCACGAACCACTCGGTGCGCTGCCAGCGGTTGTCCGAGGTCAGGTACATCGACGGCCAGTCCACCGCCCCCGCGCCCGAGGCCGCGGCCTTGAAGCGGTCGGTGACCGTGATCAGACGGTTGGTCATGTGGCCGCCCGCGCTCCAGCCCATCACGCCCAGGCGGTCCGGATCGGCCAGGCCCTTGGCCACCAGGTTGTCGACGCCCGACAGCACGTCCTTGTCGGCATGACGGAAGTAGCCGGCGTTCATCCCCTGCAGGAATTCGTCGCCATAGCCGGTGCCGCCCCGGTAGTTGACGCTGAGCGTCATCACGCCCTTGGCCGCCAGCAGCGGATTGAAGCGGCCATAGGCGAAGATGTTGAACACGTCCGACGAGCGCGGCCCGCCGTGGCTCTGCACGATCAGCGGGTAGCGTTTGCCCGGCTGGTAGTCGAGCGGATAGGTGACCAGCCCCTCCAGCGCCTGGCCGTCGGGCGCGGTCCACTGGACCGCCTCCTGCTTCGGCAGGCGGAAGCGCTGCGCGATATCATCGTTGAGGTGGGTCACCTGCACCGGCGCCGGCTTGGCCGGATCAATGCGGAACACCTCGCCCGGCGACGTCGCCGAGGCCTTGAAGTAGACCACCGTCTTGCCGTCGCGGGTCTGGGTGACGTCGCCGGCGGCGTGGTCGCCGCGGGCCAGCGGGCGCACGGCCTCGCTCTTGACGTCGACCGCGAACAGCTCGCGCCGCACGCCGGTGGTGGCGGTGATGTAGATCTCGCGGCCGTCGGCCGACCAGGCCGCGTCCTCGATCTCATAGGGCAGGCCGTGAGCCAGTTCGCGCGGCGCCCCGCCGGCCAGCGGAACCACGAACAGGTTCGGGTTCACCGTGCCGTAGCGGCCGTTCTCGGCGGTGGCCAGGAACAGCGCCGAGCGACCGTCGGGCGACAGGCGGGGCGTGCTTTCCTGGAAGTCGTTGTCGGTCAGGCGGCGATCAGGCCCCTGCCCCGTCTTCACCCACAGCTCGGATTTGGGATTGTCGTCCAGCAGGTGCGAGGGCGCGCGGCGATAGAGGATGGTCCTGCCGTCGGCCGACAGGTCGTAGGCCTCGACCTCGAAATCGCCCTCGACCACCGGCTCGGCCTTGCTGTCGGCGACGGTGACCCGCCACAGCCGGCCGCGCGCCTGCGGGGTCTCGAAGGCGACCATGTCGTCCTTCTCGCGCTTGCGCTTGGCCACGGGCTTGGGATCCGGCGCATCGGCGAGGAAGTAGATCGCCGAGCCGTCCGGCGACCAGCGCAGGTCCGACGGGCTGGTGCGCAGCTTGCCGACGCGGCGCGGCTCGCCGCCGTCGATCGGTGACAGATAGATCTGCCGGCCGCTGTCGCCGTCGCGCTTGGCGGTGAAGGCGAAGCGCTTGCCGTCCGGCGCCCAGGCCGCGCCCGAGGCTGGTCCCTCGACCATCCGCCGGGGATCCGAACCGTCCAGGCCGATCCGCCACAGGTCGTCCTGCACGACGTTGGCCTTCCAGTCGACGCGGCCGACCGAATAGAGGATGAACCGCCCGTCGGGCGAGACCTTGGGGTCGGAGAGCTTCTCGAGGCCCACAAGGTCCGTGGCGGTCATCACGCGCGGCGCGGCCTGGCCTTGCGAGGCGGCGAGCGCGAGCAGGCTTCCGGCGGCCAGGGCCGCCAGGCGGAAACGAAACATCGAAAAGCTCCGGAAATGAAATCGCCGGCGCCCCGAAGGGCGCCGGCGAGGAAGGCGTCGCGCTTAGAACGCGACCTGCAGGCCCAGCGTGTAGGCCCGGCCGGTCACGCCGTAGACGGCGCTGTAGTTGTAGTCGTTGCCCGAAACCGTGCCGCTGGGCAGGAACGGACCCTGGTTGTCGAACACGTTCTTGATCGTGCCGAACACCCGCAGGTCCTTGTTCTTCGGATCCGGGAAGAACTTCACCGACACGTCGTGGCGCCAGAAGGCGTCGACGTTGAGGTACATCGGATCGGTCACGCCGGCTTCCGCGAAGGCGGCCGCCAGGTCGTTGTCGTCCACGGCCTTGCCGATGTAGTTGGTCGTCCACTGCAGGTTCCAGTGACGGCCGCGCCAGGCCAGGCTCGCCATGCCCTCGTTCTTCGAGGTGCCGACTTCGCCCAGGTCGTCGTTGACGGTCGTACCGTCGACGCCCTGATAGCGGCTCTCCAGCTTCAGGCGACGGCTGTAGTTGGCGCGGAAGGTGAAGTCGCCCGGCACGCTCCAGCGATCCAGGTCGAAGCGGTAGCGCAGGGCCACGTCGACGCCGCTGGCGCGCAGGTCGTCCAGGTTTTCCGCGAGGTTCAGGATCTTGGTGATCTGGCCCTCGGCGTCACGGCTGATGACGTTGCAGAAGCGGTTGTCCGTGCCGCTCGTCGATTGGTAGCACTCGGCCAGCAACTGGCTGTTCGACAGCGACGAGATCGCGTCGGCCACCTTGATGTCGTAGTAGTCGACGCTCAGGTTGAAGCCGCGCAGGAACGTCGGCTGAAGCACGAAGCCGATCGTCAGGGTGTCGGCGGTCTCTTCCTTCAGGTCGACATTGCCGCCGTTGGGCGAGTTGACGCTGGTGACTTCCGAGTTGAACACGCCCTCGGCCGCGATGGCCGCGGCGACGCCAGGGTTGGCGCGGCAGTTCTGGGCCACCGTGCCGGTCGAGGAGGCGGTCACGCCGCTGCAGGGGTCGGCGACCGAGTCATAGTCGTCGCGGGGCGGCGAATAGAGCTCGGTGGTGTCGGGCGCGCGCTGGGCCCGGCTCCAGGCGGTGCGGAAGCGCAGGCCCGAGACCGGCGCCCATTGCAGGCCGCCGCGATAGCTGACCGTCGTGCCGACGTTCTCCAGATTGTAGTGGGCGACGCGCACGGCGCCGTCGACTTCCAGGCGCTTGATCAGCGGCAGGTCCTTCACCAGCGGAACCGAGGCTTCCATGAAGGCTTCCTTGGCCTTCACCACCCCGGTGTACTCGGGGATGTAGGCGAAGTTGGTCAGGCCGTTCTGGGTCAGCTCGTCGGTGGTGGTGCGGGTCTTGTCGCGACGCAGTTCGAAGCCGAACGCGGTCTCGACCGGACCGGCCGGCAGCTGGAACAGCTCGCCGGTCATGTAGCCTTCGACGGTGTCCTGGCGGTTCTGCGGGCGATACCAGATGTCGGCGCGGATGTAGTCGGCCGCTTCCTTGCTGATCGAGCCGATGCCGAACAGGTTCAGCGGCACGCAGCCGTTGGCGCGGGCCGTGGCGTCCTTGCACTGGATCTGGCCGGTCGTGGTGTTCAGCTCGGAGTTCAGTGCGTTCTTCACATTGGCCATGTTCAGGCCGTTCTTGCGCAGCTGATAACCGTCGAACTCGCCGTAGCCGTAGGTCACGGCCCAATCCCAGTCGCCGAACGCCTTGCCCTCGACGCCAGCCCAGCCGCGTAGCGTGGTGCGGCGGTTGTAGATCTCCAGATCGCCCACCTCGGTCATGCGGCGACGGAAGCTGATCGACGAGGTCGAGGACGAATAGATCGCCGACGGCACGTACGGGTTGGCCCGGGCGATGTTGCCGATCGTGTACTCGTCGTTGACGCCGTAGGTGGTCGAGCTGCTGAGAGCGTAGGGCTCGCGCACCGAGTTGGTGGTCACGCGCGAGGCCTGGAACTGGCCCCAGATCTTGATGTCGGAGGTGACGTCATAGGTGATCTTGGCGGCCGCCGACGAGCGCTTGGCCGGGGTGATCAGCGTGCCGTTGGTGCGGGTCTCGTAGCCGTTCACCGCGGTGACGAAGTTCTTCTGCAGGCCGCCTTCGTCATAATAGAAGCTGCTGCTGCGGAAGCGCCCGCCCGGGGTGTAGGTCGACAGGTCCGGACCCGAGACGGTGTTGGTGTCGGGGTCGTAGACGACCGACTGGGTCGCCCAGTCGCGGTCGGTCGCGTTCAGGGCGTCCTGCTTCTCGTAGGTGCCGCCGACCATGACGAACAGGTTGTCGTCTAAGAACCGCTTGCCGGCGACGGCCGAGTATTCGAGGGAGCTGCCGCCGCCGTCGTCGGTGACGCCGGCCACGGCGCGGGCCTTGACGCCGTCCATCTTGCTGGTGGTGATGATGTTGACGACGCCCGAGATGGCGTCCGAACCGTAGACGGCCGAAGCGCCGCCGGTGCTGATCTCGACGCGGTCGACGAAGAACTCCGGAATGGAGCTCAGGCTGACGGCGTTCTTGTTGCCGGCGTTGGACACCGTGCGGTGGCCGTCGATCAGGGTCAGGGTGCGGTTCTGGCCCAGCGAGCGCAGGCTGACGGTCGACAGGCCGTTGTCCTGCACCGCCGACTGGCTGGTCGACAGGTTGACGCCGATGTCGACGCCCGGCAGGTCGGTCAGGGCTTCGGCCAGGTCGGTGTAGCCGCTTTCCAGCAGCTCTTCGCGCTCGATGTCGACCACCGGCGAGGGGCTGTCGAAGGTGGTGCGACG
This sequence comes from Caulobacter sp. GW821-FHT10A10, assembly GCF_059415745.1. Classification (NCBI taxonomy): domain Bacteria; kingdom Pseudomonadati; phylum Pseudomonadota; class Alphaproteobacteria; order Caulobacterales; family Caulobacteraceae; genus Caulobacter; species Caulobacter sp. GW821-FHT10A10. The sequence continues at coordinate 33,671 of NZ_JBWKNV010000011.1, forward strand.
CAGGCGCGAGCCGGTCACCACGACCTCTTCAACCTGGACAGCAGGGCCTTGATCTACGGCTTCGAACGAGGCCGGCTGGACGGTGGCGACGGGTGCGGCGCCCGGCTGGCGCACGATCAGCGCGCCCGAACCGTCCTCGACCACTTCCAGGCCGGCCGAACCGGCCAGGCGGCGGGCCGCCTCGATCGGGGTGTAACGGCCAACGACGGCGCCGGCGCGACGCCCGGCCACGGCCTTGGGCGAGAACAGGATGTTGGTGCCGGTTTCCTTGCCCAGCTCGCGCAGCGCCTTGTCCAGCGGCTGAGCCTGCACGTCCACGGCCACGGCCTGGCCAAAGGCCGCCCCGGCCGCCAGCAGCACGCCCACGGCCGCCGATCCGGCCAGCATACGGCGCAGCCGGCCGTCGTTCCCCATCGTCATGAAAATCTAGTCCCCTCTAGCCCGACATGTTCGGGCTCTAGAGGCCTGACGACGGCGGTCGATTTTTCCTCAGCAACTTTTTTGGGGGCCGCGAAACGACGCGTTCATGCCCCGGCGCGCGGCTCGATCAGCAGTCCGCCGGCGCTGGTCTGGACCTTCAGGTCGAGCAGGGTCGCCACCGAACGGGCGAAGGCCTCGTTGTCGCCGGCCTTGTAGACGCCGCTGATCCGCAGGTCCTCGAGACCCGGCTCCGACAGCACGATGCGGCGACGACTGTAGCGGTTCATCTCTGCGATGGCGGCGGCCAAGGTCTGGTCGTCGAACACCGCCTGGCCGAAGCGCCAGGCCGTGGCGGCCTGGACGTCGGCGGTCTCGCGGCGCGGCGCGCCCTCGCCCGCCATGACGATCCGCTGCCCGGCGGCCGCGGTCAGGCGGCTGGAGGGCTGGCCGGCGTCCATCACCAGCACCTGGCCCTCGACCGCCGTCACGGCCACGGCGGAATCGTTCAGCGACACGTCGAACGCGTCGCCGCCGTCGCCGACGATCTCGCGGCCCTCGGCGGTCACCACGAACGGCTTCACCGGATCGGTCGCGGCGCGGAAGAAGGCCCGTCCCCGCACCAGGGTCGCCTTGCGCTTGCGGCCGCCCAGGTGAACCCGGATGCGGCTGTCGGCGTCGAGCAGGATCGAGGTGCCGTCGTCGAGATGCAGGGTGCGGGTCTCGCCGATGCCGGTGGCGTAGACCTCCGGCGCCAGCGCCAGCCAGCCGATCCCGACCGCGCCGACGCCCACCCCGGCCAGCACCGCGCGGCGCGCCATCGACGGCGCGCGACGGCGGGTGGAGGCGGCGATCTCGGGATCGTGCTTGAGGGCGCCGGCCAGCTCCCAGGTCGCCGTCAGGGCGTCGAAGCTGGAGCGGTGATCCTCGGAGCGACTCAGCCAGAGCTTGAATTCGGCCTCGTCGGCCGGGCCGCGCGCGTCGCTGCGCAGGCGGGCCAGCCAGTCGGCCGCCTCCTTGCGTACAGCGTCGAGATCGCGCGCTGGGCTCACCACTTCTCGGTCCATCCGGTCAGGAACAGGGCCGCCTTGGCCACGTGCTTTTCCACGGCGCTGACGGTGATCCCGAGGCGCTCTGCGATCTCCCGATACTTCAGCCCCTCCAGTCGGTGAAGCAAAAAGACTTCGCGTGTTCGCGGGCTGAGACGCGCCAGGCCCAGTTTCAGCCGCGCCAGACGCTCGCGGGCCCTCAAAACCTCGTCCTGCAGCGGATTGGCGTCGGCCAGGGCGTTCTCGACGAAATCCAGACCCTCCTCGGGCCGCCGCGCCTTCTGGCGCCGCTCGTCGATGGCCAGATTGACCGCCGCCCGCGCGACGAAGGCCTCGGGGTTTTGCAGCGCGTTGGCCCGACGGTATTCCAGCATCCGCAGCATGGCCGACTGGACCACGTCTTCCGCGCCGGCGGGGTCGCGCGTGATGCGCGTGATGCGGCGCACCAGCCCGCGCCAGCCCTCGTCCTTCACACCGATCGCCCCTGCCCGCCCTCGATGGCGCGCTTCTTTGCTGTCGGCGCGCGCCTCGTCAACGCCTAGCTCTGCAAGCCCGGGACCGGCCAGTCAACTGCCCGCCGCGCAGGCGCCATCCACGGCGAAAAGCCTTTGCGATCAAGGACAACGAAGCCTGAGGGAGAGCGCCATGACACTCTCCACCTGACCGTGCGCGCCGTTCACTCGCTGCGCAGCGCCTTGCCGGGCGAGGTCGCGGCCGCCGCCCAGCCCAGCCCGCCGACCGTCGCAAGGCCGATGGTCAGGGCCACCGCCGCGCCGGCCAGGAAGATCCCCGGCCCCACGCCCACGGGGTCGTCGAACTGCGACAGCCAGCGCCGCAGCGCCCACCAGGCCAAGGGCCAGGCGATCAGGCAGGCGATCAGGATCGGCCGCAGGAACTGGCCGATCAGCAGCCGCGCCACCTGCGAGCTCGAGGCCCCCAGCACCTTGCGCAGCCCCACTTCCCGCGCCCGCCGCGAGGTGTTGAACGCCGCCAGGCCGTAGAGCCCGATGCAGCCGATCCCCGCCCCCGCCGCGGCCCCCAGGCTGAACAGGTTGGAGCGGTCGCGCTGGGGCTTGTAGTAGCGGTCCAGATTGGCCAGCGCCGTCTTGCCCTCGAACGGCGTGCTCGGCGCGGCCTGCCGCCAGGCCGCCTCCAGCCGCGCCCGCATCGCCGTGTCGTCCATCCCCGAATAGCGGACCATGGTGATCGGCCAGTCCGCGGGCCAATAGGCCGGATAGCCGCTGAACAAGTAGATCTTGGCCGGCACCTTCTCCATCGGGCTGTAGAAGCGCATGTCCTCGACCACGCCGACGATGCGCACCTTGCGGCCGGCGAAGTTCAGCAGCTTGTCCAGCGCCTCCTCCGGCGAGGCGTATTCCATCAGCTTCACCGTCGCGCGGCTGATCACCACGTTGGTCACGGTGTCGGGCGTGGCCTTGGGATCGTACTGCTCGTCGCCGCCGTGCTGCGTGTCCAGCAGCCGCCCGGCGATCAGCCTGCCCCCCAGCGCCTGGAAGTAGTCCGGACCGATCGACGACAGGTTCAGGGTGGGCGAAAGACCCGGGCGCGCTGCCCGGTCCAGGCGGGTGGCGGTCGAGTTGCTGTTGAAGCTGTCGTCGGCCGGGGCGTTGCTGCTGGCCGTCACCGCGATCACGCCGGGGATGCGCCTGACCGCCTCCCAGTAGGCGTTGCGCTGCTCGGGCGTCACCCCCACCCCGCGCGTGGCCGTGACGATGTAGAGCCCGTCGCGGCGATAGCCGAAGTCGGCGTCCTGCATGTGCCGGATCTGCCCCAGGAACCCCAGCATCAGCACGAAGGCGGCCACCACCGCGGCGAACTGGCAGACCACCAGGGCCTCGCGCAGCCGCGCGCCGAACCGGCCGCCGCTGGGCGCGCGGCTCGAGGCCAGCACCTGGGCCGGCTTGAACGCCGCCAGCATGAAGGCCGGATAGACCGCCGCCAGCAGGCCCGCCGCCAGCACCACGCCGAACACCCCCGCCACCCAGGTCCCGTCTTGCCGATAGTCGAGGTTCAGCGACAGGCCGCCGGCCACGTTGATCAGCGGCAGGGCCAGCTCCACCACCGCCAGACCGAACAGGAACGCCAGGGCGATGGTCACCGCCGCCTCGCCCAGGAACTGGGTCCGCAGCGCCCCGGGACCCGCGCCCAGCGTCTTGCGCACGGCCACTTCACGGGCCCGCAGGCCCGCCCGCGCGGTCGCCAGGTTCACATAGTTGATCAGGGCCAGAGCCAAAGCCACGATCCCGACCACGCCCAGGGTGTCGACCGCCGCCCGCTGCTTGGCGTCCAGCAGGTGCACGTCGCCCACGGGTACGAACTTCAGGGCCAGCATCTCATGCGGGACGACGTCGCCGAAGGTCTTGCCCACCCGCCGGTCGACGAAGGCCGGCAACTGCGCCTCCAGGGCGCGCGCCTGCTCGGGCCGGTCGAACTTGTAATAGGTCTGGAGCTGGATCGAGCCCCATTGATGCCAGTTCTCCTCCCTGGCCGTCCGCGTCGGCGTCAGCAGGCGCAGCATGTCGAGCTTCAGCTCGCTGTTCTTGGGCAGCGCCCTGGACACCGCGCTGACGGTGTAGGTCGCCCGCCCCTCGGTCTCGGTGACCTCCAGTGTTCGCCCGACGGCGTCGGTCGTGCCGAAATACTTGCGGGCCAGGTCCTCGGAGATCACCACCTTGCCCGGATCGGCCAGGGCCGTGCGCGCGTCGCCGGCCAGCAGCGGAACCTGGAAGAAGTCCAGGAACTCGGGATCGACCAGCTCCATCTGCTCGGCCGTGGCCGCCGCGCCCTTGTGGACCGTGACCAGCTGGGGCCAGTCGCGCACGCCCCGCACGTCGGGATAGTCGGCCTTCATCTCCTCCAGCAGGCCGCCCATCGCCCCCACCCGCGTGGCGTGGGTGAAGCCGGGGATGTTGTAGGCCACGCCGCCCGCGTAGATCTTGCCGCGCTCGGGCGTCCAGCGCTCGTAGCTGGTCTCGAAGCGATAGAGCAGGCTCAGCGTCAGGAACGTCGCCACGCCCAGGCTGAGGCCCAGAAGGTTCAGCGCCGCATAGAGCGGCCGCCGGGTGAACGAGCGCCAGAAGGCGACCAGGATCGAACGCAGCACGCCCCGCCTCCTCAGATCGCCTGGGCGACGGAGGCCACCAGCCGCCCGTCGAGGATGTCGATGCGCCGGCCGGCCTGGTCGGCGTGGCTGGGCGAGTGGGTGACCATGACGATGGTCGCCCCGGCCGCGTTCAGGCCCTTGAGTATCTCCATCACCTGGGCGCCGTTCTCGGTGTCGAGATTGCCGGTCGGCTCGTCGGCCAGGATCAGGCTGGGCTCGCCGACGATGGCGCGGGCGATCGCCGCCCGCTGCTGCTGGCCGCCCGACAGCTGATGCGGGAAGTGCCGCGCCCGGTGCCCCACGCCCACCCGGTCCATGGCCGCCTCGACCAGCGCCCGGCGCGAGCCCTGGCGACCTTTCCGATACAGCAGGCCAAGCTCGATGTTCTCGGCGATGGTCAAATCATCGACCAGGTTGAAGCTCTGGAAGATGAAGCCCAGCCGCTGGGCGCGATGCTGGGCCAGGGCCGCCTCGCTGCTGGCCGTCAGGTCCGCGCCGTCGAACAGGTAGCGGCCCTCGGTCGGCCGATCGATCGTGCCCAGGATGTTGAGCAGGGTGGACTTGCCGCAGCCGGACGGACCCATGATGGCCACGAACTCGCCCTGGCGGATGGTCAGCGACACGTCGTGCAGGGCCGTCGTCTCGATCTCGTCCGACCGATAGCGGCGCGAGAGGGATTTCAGTTCGATCATGGTCAGTCTCTCGCTCGAAGTCGCAGGGTCTTGGCTTTCTGCAGGTCCTGGGCGCCGGCGGTGACGATCCGCTCGCCAGGCAAGAGCCCGCTCACCACCTCGACCTGTTCGGGATTGCGCCGGCCGATGGTCACCGCCCGCCGCTCGGCGCGCTTGCCGTCGGGCGACAGGACGAAGGCCCAGGCTCCGCCGGTCTCGCTCAGCCAGGCGCCCGACGGGGCGATCACCGCGCTCGCCGGCTGGCCCAGCGACAGGCGCAGGTCGATGGCCTCGCCGCGCTTGAGGCCGGCGGGCTGGGCGCCGGCGAACGCCAGCTCCACCGTCACCCGCCCGGCCGTGACCTGGGGAAACACCTTGGCCACGCGGGCCTGCACCGTGCGGCCATGGACGGTCGCCTCGGCGCTCTGCCCCACCGCCAGGCGCTGCAGGTAGAACTCGTCGACCTGGGCGCGCAGCTTGTAGGCGTCCTCGACGTCCACCTGGCCCAGGCTCTGGCCCAGGGTCACGGCCTGGCCAGGCTTGAGGTCGAAGGCCGTCAGCCGGCCGCTCATGGGTGCGCGGACGACCAGGGCCGAGCGCCCCGCCCCCACCTCCACGAGGTTGCGCCTCAGGTCTTCAGCCGTGCGCGCGGCCTGGGCGCGCTGCGAAACGTAGAACGCCTTGTCCGAGGCTTGGCCGGCCTTCAGCGCCGCCAGCCGCTGACGCTGGTAGGCGACCTCGTCGGCATAGGGCTTGACCGCCGCCTCGCTGAGCAGGTCGCGCGACAGCAGCACCTGGCGCTTCTCCAGCTCTTGCTGGGCCTTGTTGAGCGCGTAGGCGGTGTCGGCCAGGGCCTGTTCGCGGCTTTCCTCGGCCGACTTCAGCGACATCACCCGGCTGGCGTTGTCGCTGATCCGCGCCGAGATGTCGGCCTCGCGGGCGGCGGCGTCGAGGCTGAGCTGGGCGTTGCTGAGCCGCGCCAGCACCTGGCCGGCGCTGACCCGATCGCCGTCAGCCGCCCCGACGCTCTCGACCCGGCCCGAGGCCTCGGCCGCCACCAGCGTCGTCTCGGCCGGCGCCGCCTCGGCCCGCACCGGGGCGTAGTCGAGATAGGGCGCGCGGGTCACCGCGCCGATGGTCAGCAGGTTGGCGTCGACGTTCACCGACCCCGCCCTCGGCGACAGGGTCCAGGCCGCGGCGCCGACCACGACCACCGCAGCGGCGGCCACGCCTAGCCGCCAGGCGCGCTTGGCGTGCCACGGCCGCTCGACGCGGCGGTCCATGCCGCCGGCGCCGGCGTCGTCATGGGTTGAGGAAAGCAGGACGGTCCTGGTCATGCTGCTAGGCTAACAGCACCCGCTCAATAGACATAAATATCTGATTTTATTTGATTTATACGGAGTTTTGGCAAATTCTTCGCCTCAACCGCCGCTTGAGAGTGTACGTTTCCGAACATGTCCGACGCCCGGCCCACCGTCCTCTTTCTCGACGACGATCCCGACATCCTGACCTCCGCCAGCCTGGTGCTCGCGCGGGGCGGTTTCGCCTTCGAGGGACTGGAGACGCCGGCCGCGGCGCACCAGCGCCTGGCCCAGGGCGGGATCGACCTGCTGCTGCTCGACCTCAACTTCCGGCGCGGCGACACCTCGGGCGAGGCGGGCCTGGCCTTCCTCGAAACCGCCCTGGCCGCGACGCCCGAACTGCCCGTCGTCGTGGTCACCGGCCATTCGGGCATGGCCATCGCCATCCAGGCCATGCGCCTGGGCGCCCAGGACTTCGTGGTCAAGCCGTGGAACAACGACCGCTTCCTGGGCTCGATCCAGGCGGCGCTGGAGGCCCCGCGCCGCGTGCCCGCCGGCCTGCCGCCCAAGGACCTCAACCTCGAACGCTCCGAGCGCACCCTGGTGCAGGCCGCCCTCACCCGCCACGGCTTCAACGTCTCCCAGGCGGCCAAGGACCTGGGCATCACCCGGGCGGCGCTCTATCGGCGGATGGAAAAGCATGGGCTTTAGGCCGCTCGCCCTGCTGCTGACTGTCCAGGCCGCGCTGTTCGCGGTCGGCGCCCTGGCGTGGCTGGCCTTCACCCACGGGCTCTACGCCAACGCCCTGCTCTGCGTGCTGGTCGCCGCCGGCCTGGCCACCGCCCTTTCCCAGCGCCTGCTGTCGGGCCGCCCGCTGGCCGCCCGCGCCGCCCTGCCGGGCGAGGCCTTCGCCACCGACCTCAGCCGACGCCGGCTGCAGCTGCTGCTCGACCAGGTCCCCTCGCCGATCCTGCTGCGCGGACAGGACGACCAGGTCCTGGCCGTCAACCGCGCCGCCCGCCGCCTGTTCGACACGCCCTACGCCCTGCCCTCGGCCGCCCGCCGCGCCCTGACCGACGGCCAGCCCCTGGCCGATCTGGCCACCCCCGTCCGCTGGCGCGACGCCGCCTACGCCGTCAGCCGCGCCGAACTGATCGAGAACGGCCAGCCCGCCGACCTGGTGGTGCTGACCGACATCTCCGCCGACGTCCGCGCCGCCGAGGCCGCCGCCCTGCGCGACCTGCTGCGGGTGCTGAACCACGAACTGATGAACGCCCTCACCCCCGTCGCCTCAATGAGCCGCAGCGCTCTGGATCTCCTGCGCGACGGCGGCGACGACGCGACCGCCACGGCGATCAAGGCCCTGGAGCGGGTGGTGGCCCGCACCGCCGGCCTTCAGGACTTCATCAACGCCTACCGCACCATGACCCGCCTGCCGCCGCCGGTGCGCACCCTGGCCGACCTGCCCGCCTGGTTCGACGTCGCCTGCGAAAGCTTCGAGGCCCAGTGGCGCGACAAGGGCGTGGCGCTGGAGCGCGCGATCCCGCCGGACATCGAGGTCCGCATCGACGAGGACCAGATGTGGCTGGCGGTCGGCAACCTGCTCAACAACGCCGCCCAGGCCGCGCTGGAGCACCCCTCGCCGTGCGTGCGCCTATCGGCCGAGCGCATCGGCGAAGCCCTGCACATCACCGTCGAAGATTCCGGCCCTGGCGTCGCGCCCGACCAGGCCGACCAGGTGTTCCTGCCGTTCTACACCACCAAGGCCACGGGCTCGGGCGTCGGCCTCAGCCTGGCCCGCCAGATCGTCCAGGCCCACGGCGGAACCCTGGCCCTGACGCCGCCCGAGCCCGGCGATCCGGACGCCCTGGGCGGCGCGCGGCTGCGCCTGACGCTGGCTTTCTGAACGTCGAAAGAGGTTCCGCTCGGGAAGCTGACATCATCGTGTCTTGGTCGAGAGCCCGCTCGCCTGCAATCTCAGGATAAGGAACGGGAGGACTTTGCCATGACCGAACGCGTCTTTCGACAGGGCGACATGATCCTGCGCACCGGCGCCGGCCTGCCCCACCTGGGCGTCTTCACCGGCCAGGTCTACGAGGTCGAGGATTTCGAGCGCCATCATTCCGAGGGCCTGACCGTGCGCGGCGTGCTCGAGTCCCTCGATCCGGCCGGCTTCGTCCACTACGAGCCCGAGGCCTGAGAGGGATTGCTGGAGACTGGTGCCGGCTGAGGGGATTGAACCCCCGACCTTCGGTTTACAAAACCGCTGCTCTACCGCTGAGCTAAGCCGGCGCCTCGACGTCGGCGAACGGCGCGCGTTCGCGAACGGGCGTTCTCCTTAGCCGCAGTCGATGACGCGAGGCAATGGCCGCCGTGGACTGGAATTCACGGCTGAAACCCTCGAAGGACGCTCCAACACCGTCCTTCCCCGCGAAGGCGGGGACCCAAGCCGACCTTCAGAGCCACGGAACGGTCGCGGATCGTCCGCCAACTCAGCTTGGATCCCCGCCTTCGCGGGGAAGCTCGGGGCAGATGGAAGCGCGAGCGTCCAGATGGGCCCTAGAGGAACACCGCCACCGTCTGGCGCGCCGCGATCAACGGGGTCCCGTCCCGGCTCCACAGGGTCATGGCCTGGGCGGAATAGCCCTGCGCGATGGTCTCGGCGCGGCTGGACATCAAGCGCCAGCCGTCATCCTCCGGCGCATTCCCCAGCACATCCATCGACCAGGTCATGGTCGAGATCGGCGCGAACTGGTCGAACACCGACAGCGCCGGCGGCGGCAGGGCGTCGGCCAGGGCCACCATGGCGGCGAGAGACCGCGCGGCCGGATCACGATGGCGGATCCAGACCAGGAAATCGGGCGGTCCACCGCTCAAGGGACGGCCGCCAGCCACATAGCGGAACTCGAACTGGCGGGCGAAGGCCGGACCCGCGCCCTCCGGGATGAAGAGTTCGAGCGTCTCCGGCGCGGGCGCGTCCGGGGCCGGCAGGTCCAGGTGATCGAGCTTGGAGGCCCGCTGCGCCCCAAAGGTCAGAAGGCCCCGCGTGGCCAGGCCGCCCTCGCCGCTCAGGTCGACATTGGCGAACAGCGCCGACTTGCCCTGGCGCAACACCTCGACCCTGGCCGACAGCTCCCCGGCCGCCGGCCCCACGAACGCGAACTGGGCCGAACGCAGCGGCGGCGCGTCCGGCAGGCGGCGCGCGGCCGCCTCCAGGCACAGGGCCGCCGACAGCCCGCCATAGGTGGTGCGCCCCTGCTTCCAGTCGTCGCCGACGCTGGCGACCACCGCCTCGCCATCGATGCGCAGGGCGTCGATCAGTTCGCTGTAGCTGGGCACGGACAAGGCTCTCTTGCGCGCCAGGACGCGGCGCGCGATCGACATAGTCCTAATTCGAAACTGACGTCAATCGGTGACGCTACGACACCGCCTCGGCCCGCGCGCCCTCGCGAAACGCCCGGGGCGAGGCCCCCACGGCCTTGGCGAAGAAGCGTGAGAAATAGGCCGGATCGTCGAAACCCAGGTGATAGGCCGCCTCGGCCACGGTCATGTTGGAATAGAGCAGCGCCCGCTTGGCCTCCAGCAGGATGCGGTCCTGCACCAGCTTCAGCGGCGCCGCGCCGGCCGCCTTGGCGCAGGCCGTCCGCAGGCGGCTGGCCGTGACGCCCAGCAGGTCGGCGTAAGCCTCCAGCGACAGGTGCTCGCGATAGCGGGCCTCGACCAGCTCGCGGAACCGCGCCACCAGCGCCGCGTGGCCGCCGATCGCCGCCGGTCCCTCCCCGGCCCGCGCCGAGACGCTGAGACGCAGCGCCTCGACCAGCACCGTCAGAAGGTGCGCCTCCACCGCCGCCGCATGGCCGGGCGCGGCCCAGACCAGCTCGCGCGCCAGCCCCTCCAGCGCCCCCTCGACCCGCGAGTCCTTGGTCAGGGCCAACGCCGCCGGCGCGCGGAAGAGGCCCGCGAAAGCCGGCTCGCGCATGGAAAGGTCGCGCAGATAGCTGTCGGCGATGGTCAGCACCGAGCCGGCCGTCCCCACGTCGTAGGCGAAGCCGTGCACCACGCCCGACGGCACCACCAGCAGGCACGGCGCCGTGAAGGCGATCCGGCGGTCCTCGGCCATCATCGTCCCGCCGCCGGTGGTCAGGTGAAAGACGTGGTTGAGGTCGCCATGGGCGTGGGCGCGGATGTTCCAGTCGTTGGGCCGCGTGCGATCGTCCAAGGCCTCCAGATGGATGAACTTGCCCTCGGCGGCCTGGGGCGGCTCGCCGAACAGGAAAAAGCTAGGAACGACAGTCTTTTCCATCGTCAGGCCCGGGAGATCCAGAATTTGTGCGCCATGCGAACACCTGTGCGAAATGTCCAAGTTTTGGCGCGCTCTGTCCATCCCAATCCTAGACCGGAGAGCTAGGCTCCTCCCACACAAGACGCCGTGAGGCGCCCCCAGGGAGCGAGACGTAAGGACCCCATGCGCACTCAGGTCGCCATCATCGGCGCGGGCCCCGCTGGCCTCTTTCTCGGCCACCTGCTGAAGCAGGCCGGCGTCGACGCCGTCATCGTCGAGCGCAAGGACCGCCATTACGTCGAAGGCCGCGTCCGCGCCGGCGTTCTCGAACAGATCACCGTCGACCTGATGGAGCGCCTGGGCCTTTCCGCCCGCATGCGCCGCGAAGGCCTGGTCCACGGCGGCACGAACCTGGCCAGCGACGGCGAGGTCTTCCGCATCGACATGGCCGAACTGACCGGCGGCTCGACGGTGATGGTCTACGGCCAGCAGGAGGTGATGAAGGACCTCTTCGACGCCGCCGAGGAGCGCGGCGTCCAGATCGTCTTCGACGCCGACCAGGTCCAGCCGCACGACATCGAGGGCGATCGCCCTTACGTCACCTGGCGCAAGGATGGCGTCGAGCAGCGCCTGGACTGCGACTTCATCGCCGGCTGCGACGGCTATCACGGGGTCAGCCGGGCGGCGATCCCGGAAGGCGTGCTGAAGACCTTCGAGCGGGTCTATCCGTTCGGCTGGCTGGGCATTCTCACCGAAGCCCCGCCCTGCGACCATGAACTGATCTATTCCAACCACGAGCGCGGCTTCGCCCTGGCCTCGATGCGCTCACCGACCCGCAGCCGCTACTACGTGCAGTGCTCGCTGGACGACCGGATCGAGGACTGGTCGGACGAGCGGTTCTGGGACGAGGTCTCGATCCGCCTGGGTCCGGACGCCGCCTCGCGCATCGTCCGCGCCCCCTCGTTCGAAAAATCGATCGCCCCCCTGCGCAGCTTCGTCGCCGAGCCGATGCGCCACGGCCGCCTGTTCCTGGCCGGCGACGCCGCCCACATCGTGCCGCCCACCGGCGCCAAGGGCATGAACCTGGCCGTCTCCGACGTGGTCATGCTGTCCGAAGCCCTGACCGAGTATTTCAACGAGGGCTCCAAGGCCGGGATCGACGGCTATTCGGCCCGGGCGCTGGCCCGCGTCTGGAAGGCCGAGCGGTTCTCCTGGTGGTTCACCAGCCTGACCCACCGCTTCCCCGACCGCGACGGCTTCGACCGCAAGATGCAGGTCGCCGAACTCGCCTACATCAAGGGCTCGCGCGCCGCCCAGGTGACGCTGGCCGAAAACTATGTCGGCCTCCCGCTGGTCTAGGAGGCTCCGGAGACATCATGAAGAGCAAGATCTACGAGAGCGCCGCGGCCGCCCTGGAGGGCGTCACCTTCGACGGCATGACCTTGATGTCCGGGGGCTTTGGCCTGTCGGGCAATCCCGAGACCCTGATCCCGGCCCTGAAGGACACCGGCGTGAAGGGCCTGACCGTGATCAGCAACAACTGCGGCGCCGACGGTTTCGGCCTGTGGATGCTGCTCAACAACGGCCAGATCAAGAAGATGATCTCGTCCTACGTCGGCGAGAACAAGCTGTTCGAACAGCTCTACCTGTCGGGCGAGCTCGAACTGGAACTGAACCCGCAGGGCACCCTGGCCGAGCGCATCCGCGCCGGCGGCGCCGGCATCCCGGCCTTCTACACCAAGACCGGCGTCGGTACGGTGGTGGCCGAGGGCAAGCCGGTCGAGGAGTTCGAGGGCGAGCTTTACGTGCGCGAGCGCTGGCTGCGCGCCGACCTGTCGATCGTCAAGGCGTGGAAGGCCGACCCGGAAGGCAACCTCGTCTTCCGCAAGACCGCCCGCAACTTCAACCCGGTGATGGCCACGGCCGGCAAGGTCACCGTCGTCGAGGTCGAAGAGATCGTCGAGGCCGGCGCCCTGGAGGCCGACGGCATCCACACCCCCGGCATCTATGTCGACCGCATCGTGCTCTCGACCATCAACGAGAAGCGCATCGAGAAGCTCACGACCCGTCCCCGGGAAGTTTCGGGCGAGGAGAACGCGTAATGGCCTGGACCCGCGATGAGATGGCCGCCCGCGCGGCCGCGGAGCTGCAGGACGGCTTCTACGTAAACCTGGGCATCGGCATCCCGACCCTGGTCGCCAACCACATTCCCGAAGGCGTGCACGTCACCCTGCAGAGCGAGAACGGCATGCTCGGCATGGGGCCCTTCCCCTATCCGGACGAGGTCGATCCCGACCTGATCAACGCCGGCAAGCAGACCATCACCCAGCTGCCGACCTCCAGCTTCTTCGACAGCGCCCAGAGCTTCGCCATGATCCGCGGCGGCCATGTGGACCTCACCGTCCTGGGCGCCATGGAAGTGGCCCAGAACGGCGACATCGCCAACTGGACGATCCCGGGCAAGATGGTGAAGGGCATGGGCGGGGCGATGGACCTGGTGGCCGGCGTCAAGCGCGTCATCGTGGTCATGGACCACGCCAACAAGGCCGGCGAGAGCAAGGTGCTGGAGCGCTGCGCCCTGCCCCTGACCGGCCAGGGCTGCGTCGACATGGTCATCACCGACCTCTGCGTCTTCACCCTGGAGCGCGGCGCCGACGGCAAGAAGAGCCTGAAGCTGGTTGAACTGGCTCCAAACGTTCGTTTGGATGAGGTCAAGGCCAAGACCCAGGCCGCCTTCGACCCCGGAGCCTTCCAATGACCGTCGCCTACATCTGTGACGCCATCCGCACCCCGTTCGGCCGCTACGGCGGCAGCCTGTCGAAGGTGCGGGCCGACGATCTGGCGGCCATCCCGCTGAAGGCCTTGATCGCCCGCAATCCCGGTCTCGACTGGTCCGCGGTGGACGAGGTGATCTACGGCTGCGCCAACCAGGCCGGCGAGGACAACCGCAACGTCGCCCGCATGGCCCTGCTGCTGGCGGGCCTGCCGGAAACCGTGCCGGGCGTCACCGTCAACCGCCTGTGCGCCTCGGGCCTGGAAGCGGTCGGCACGGCCGCCCGCGCCATCCTTTCGGGCCAGGCCGACCTCGTCGTCGCCGGCGGCGTCGAGAGCATGAGCCGCGCGCCCTTCGTCATGGGCAAGGCCGACAGCGCCTTCTCGCGCGCCGCCAAGATCGAGGACACCACGATCGGCTGGCGCTTCGTCAATCCGGCGATGCAGAAGGCCTACGGCGTCGACTCCATGCCCGAGACGGCCGAGAACGTCGCCGCCGACTACGGCGTCACCCGCGCCGACCAGGACGCCTTCGCCCTGCGCAGCCAGCAGCGCGCCGCCGCCGCCATCAAGGCCGGCTTCTTCGACGGCGAGATCACCCCGGTCGAGATCCCCGGCAAGGCCGGCCCCACCATCGTCGACCGCGACGAGCACCCGCGCGAGACGACGCTGGAGGCCCTGGCCAAGCTGAAACCCGTCGTCCGTCCGGAGGGCACGGTGACCGCCGGCAACGCCTCGGGCGTCAACGACGGCGCCGCCGCGATCATCCTGGCCTCGGAAGCGGCGGTGAAGCGCCACGGCCTGACCCCGCGCGCCCGCGTGCTGGGCTACGCCACCGCCGGCGTCGCCCCGCGCGTCATGGGCATCGGCCCCGTCCCGGCCACCCAGCGCCTGCTGGCCCGCACCGGCCTCTCCATCGGCGACTTCGATGTGGTCGAGCTGAACGAGGCCTTCGCCGCCCAGGGCCTGGCGGTGCTGCGCGAGCTTGGCCTGCCCGACGACGGCGCCCACGTGAACCCCAATGGCGGCGCCATCGCCCTGGGCCACCCGCTCGGCGCCTCCGGAACGCGCCTGGCCCTGACGGCCCTGCGCCAGCTGGAAGCCACCGGCGGCAAGCGCGCCCTGGCCACCCTCTGCATCGGCGTGGGCCAAGGCGCGGCCCTCGCCATCGAACGTGTCTGACGACCGAAAGACTAGGAGGTCCTCGTGACCCTGATCCTGCCTTATGCGCGGGAAGACGCCGGCCAGCCGCCGTCGTTGGCCCCCGCCTACGCCTCGACCATCGCCCGTTCGCCCCGCCAGCCGCTGGTCAAGATCCCCCACACCCTGACCGAGACCACCGGTCCGGCCGGCCAGTGGGAGAACCTGATGGGCGCGTCCCTGGCCGACCTGACGGCCCAGCACAAGGGCGTGCCGCAGGGCCAGCGCATCGTCGTCTCCGGCCGCGTGCTCGATGAGAACGGCCGCCCCGTGCCCAACACGGTGATGGAGATCTGGCAGGCCAACGCCGCCGGCCGCTACATCCACAAGAAGGACCAGTGGGACGCTCCGCTGGATCCCAACTTCACCGGCGCCGGCCGCGTCGTCACCGACAGCGAAGGCCGCTACCAGTACGTGACCATCCGTCCGGGCGCCTATCCGTGGGGCAACCACCACAACGCCTGGCGGCCCTCGCACATCCACCTGTCGCTGCTGGGCCCGGCCTTCGCCAGCCGCATCGTCACCCAGATGTACTTCCCCGACGATCCGCTGATCGAGATCGACCCGATCGCCAACGCCGTGCCCATGCCCTACCGCGACCGCATGGTCTCGCGCTTCGACATCGAGACCACCAAGCCCAACTGGGCCCTGGGCTATCTATTCGACGTGGTGCTGCGCGGCCGCGACGCCACGCCTACCGAGGACGACCACCATGACGACTGAGCAGGTCAACCCGGCGCCCCGCCACGACAACCAGGACCCGGCCCTGTTCGGCCAGACCCCGTCGCAGACCGTCGGCCCGTTCTTCCACTACGGCCTGCCCTGGAAGGGCGGCGCCGACCTGGTCGGCCAGTCGGAGATGGGCGCGCGTCCGGAGCTGTTCCCCGAGGAGCACTACGTGCTGAACCTGTCGCCGCCGCGCGGCGCGGTCAGCGGCGAGGTCATCACCCTCGAAGGCGTGGTCTATGACGCCGACGGCAAGCCGATCCCGGACGCCATGATCGAGATCTGGCAGGCCAACGCCGCCGGCCGCTACGCCAGCCCCGACGACGATCGCGCCGAGATCCCGCTGGACGAAGGCTTCGTCGGCTTCGGCCGCGCCTCGACCGACGAGACCGGCCTCTATCGCTTCAAGACCGTGCGCCCCGGCGCCGTGCCCGGCCCGGGCAACAGTCTGCAGGCCCCGCACATCGCCGTCGGCGTGTTCGGCCGCGGCCTGATCAAGCGCCTGGTCACCAGGGTGTACTTCGAGGACGCGCCCCAGAACGCCGAGGACCCGATCCTGGCCCTGGTGCCGGCGGAACGCCGCGACACTCTGGTGGCCCGGAAGGTCGGCGACGCCTGGCGCTTCGACATCGTCTTGCAAGGCGAGCGCGAAACCGTCTTCTTCGACGTCTAGCCGCCTAGGAGACGCCATTGCCTTCCCTGATCCGCGATCGCGCGGCCTCGACGCCCGCCATGCTGGCGATCTTCGGCGACGAGGCCCTGCTGCGCGCGGCCCTGCGCTTCGAGGCGGGCCTGGCCCGGGCGCAGGCGGACGTCGGGTTGATCGATGCGAACGCGGCGGACTGCATCGCCGCCGCCTGCGCCGATCTACCCGACGTCGAGCTTCTGGCTGAAGCGGCCGCCCACGCCGGCACCCTGGCCATCCCCCTGGTCAAGGACCTGCGCGGCCGCATCGCCGATCCGGCGATCGCCGCCCTGGTGCACAAGGGCGCCACCAGCCAGGACCTGGCCGACACTGCCCTCGTCCTCCAGGCCAAGGCCGGAACGGCGCTGATCGTGGACGAGGCCCGCCGCCTCGCCGCCGGTCTCGCCGCCCTGACCAAGGCGCACGCCGCCACGCCGATGATCGGCCGCACCCTGCTGCAGGCGGCCCTGCCGATCACCTTCGGCCTGAAGACCTCGCAATGGCTGCTGGGCGTCGACGCGGCCCTGGCCCGCTTCGAGACCGAGGCCGCGAGCGCCCTGCAGGTCCAGCTCGGCGGCGCCACCGGTTCGCTGGCCGGCATGGACGGCAAGGCCCTGGCCGTCTCCGATCGCCTCGCCGAGATCCTCGACCTCGCCCCCGCCGTCGCCCCCTGGCACGCCCGCCGCGAAGCGATCGCAGCCCTGGCTTCGGCCCTGGCCATCCTGGTCGGCGCCGTCGGCAAGATCGCCCGGGATCTCTCCCTGATGGCCCAGGGCGAGGTGGCCGAGGCCTTCGAGCCGCGCGTCGAAGGGCGCGGCGGCTCCTCGGCCATGGCCCACAAGCGCAACCCCACCGCCTGCCAGACGGCCCTGACCGCCGCCATCCGCGCCCCGCACCTGGCCGCCACCCTGGTCTCCGCCCTGCCCCAGCCGCACGAGCGCGACCTGGGCGGCTGGCAGGCCGAGGGCCCGGTGATCGCCGAGCTCTTCCAACTGGCCCACGGGGCTCTCTCCGTCATGGCCCCGGTAATCGAGGGCCTGGAAGTCCACACCGATCGCATGGCCGCCAACCTCGCCGCCGCCGGCGTTGGGACCGACACCGGCGAGAGCGAAGGCATCGCCCAGCGCGCGCTCGCCCACTACGAAAAGGACCGCTGATGGCCTTCGCCCAAGCCGCCGACGGCGCCCGCCTCTATTTCCGTCTCGACGGCGGCGCCGACAAACCCGTGCTGGTGCTGCTGAACTCGATCGGCTGCGACATCGGCCTCTACGACGCCGCCGCGCCGCTGCTGCTGGCCGACTTTCGCCTGCTGCGCCTCGACACCCGCGGCCACGGCGCCTCCGACGCCCCGGCCGGCGACTACAGCCTGGACCTGCTGGCGAGCGACGTTCTGGCGGCGATGGACGCGGCCGGCATCGAGAAAGCCGCCGTCGTCGGCACCTCGCTGGGCGGCATGATCGCCATGGAGCTGGCCCTGAAGGCGCCCGAGCGCCTCACGGGCCTCGTCCTGGCCTGCACCTCAGCCGCCATGGACGCCGCCGCCTGGCAGACCCGTATCGACACCGTCCGTAGCCAGGGCCTCGCCGCCATCGCCGAGATGGCCTTGGGCCGCTTCTTCTCGGAAGACTTCCGCAGCCTGCATCCCGAACAGGTCGAGACCGTCCGCGCGGGCCTGCTGGCGACCAGCGCCGAGGGCTACGCCGCCTGCGGCGCCGCCATCCGCGACATGGACCTGCTGGAGCGGATTTCCGCCATCACCGTCCCCACCCTGGTGATCGGCGGGACCAAGGACGTCTCCACCCCCTTCGAAGGCCACGGCGATCGCATCGCCGCCGCCATCCCCGACGCGGCGACCGCCCTGATCGACGCCGCCCACCTGCCCTCGATCGAGGCCCCGGCCGCCTTCGCCGGCGCCGTCCGGGCCTTCCTCGGCGCCGATCCGACCGAGCGCGCCGCCAAGGACACGCTGTTCGCGGCCGGCCTAAAGAACCGCCGCAAGGTGCTGGGCGACGCCTGGGTCGACAAGTCCCTGGCCAAGCGCACGGCCTTCACCGCCGACTACCAGGCGATGATCACCCGCTACGCCTGGAACGAGATCTGGGGCCGCCCGGGCCTCGACCACAAGACCCGCCGCCTGCTGGTGCTGGCCATCTGCGCCTCCCTGGCCCGCTGGGAAGAATTCCGCCTCCACGTCCGCGCCGGCCTGGAGCAAGGCGGCTTCACCCAGGACGAGCTGAAGGAAGTGCTCATGCAGACGGCGATCTACGCGGGGGTTCCGGCGGCGAATACGGCGTTCACCGAAGCGGCCAGCGTGATCGCGGAACTGGGGCTGTAGGCTTCGCCCGATCCAACAGGAACCTCCCCCTGTGGGGGAGGTGATCGCGAAGCGATCGGTGGGGGGTGTGACTGCTGAACTTCCACCACAGCGGAAGCTGAAAACGTCCCCCCACCGGCCTTCGGCCGCCTCCCCCACAGGGGGAGGTTTCTTGGCGAACGGCTTTCGCCTTACGTTTTCGGCGTCGCCGCCGCGCGGAACCTGTCCTTCATCTTCGCGACCCAGCCGTTGAACACCTCGTTCTCCGCCGTCACCCGGCCGAAGTCGGCGCTGGAACCCACGCTGTCCACACCCGCCAGCGCCACGCGCAGGCCTTCCGGATTGCGGGCCGTGCCGATCAGGTTGGTGTAGCGCGTGCGCAGGCGCCCCAGCGACGCGTCGTCGTCCGACAGGCTGAAGGCCACGGCCGCGCGCATCAGCTTGGCCTCGTCCGAGGGCGACAGGCCCGCCGGGTTCTTGAAGCGGTCGCCCAGGGCGGCTTCGTACAGCTTGCCGGCCAGCGGCCAGTTGCGCTGCTTCCAGGCGATGTCGCCGCGGATGTCCTGGGCGTCCTTGCCCTTGTCGCCCTCGATCACCTCCAGGGCGTCGTCGTAGCGGCCCAGGGTCATCAGGGCGCGGGCGGTGGCCAGGCGCCGCTCGCTGTTGAGGGCCGGCGGCAGGATCGTGGTGCGGGTGTTGTTGATCGCCGCCAGGGCGTCCTCGGGCTTGCGGTCCATCAGGTAGATCCAGGCCAGGTCCGTCGCCACCTGGGCCTTGGGCACGCCGTTCAGGCGGTTGTCGACCTGGTACTTCAGCAGCTTGGCGGCCTCGTCCAGCAGGTCGACGTCGACCAGCCGGCGCACGAGGTTGCGGACCATCTGGTCGCCGTCGTTCCCGATCGGCGTCAGATCCTGGTAGTCGTAGAACAGGCCCACGGCCTGGATCGGCTGCATGCCGTCGGCCAGGCCGTCGAGGAACAGGGTGCGGAAAGCGCCGTAGAGGTCGTTCTGAAGGGCCACCGCCTGCGGCAGGTCGGGCAGCACCTTGTTGGCCGAGCGCAGCACTTCCAGCGCCTCGCGATAGCGCCCCTGGTCGATATAGAGCTTGCCCAGCGCCCGCACGACGTCCAGCTCGACGCCGTCGCCGCGCCAGCGGAAGCGCAGCTGGTCCAGGGTCTTGGCGGCCTCGGCCGGCGAGATCTGGTTCTTTTCCAGCTTGATGCGGGTGGCGTGCAGGATGGCCGGCGTGGCGATGCGGTCGATCGGCGCCTTGCCGATCGCCTGGAACATCTTCAGCGCCTTGTCCTTGCGCCCTTGCAGCTCGAAGGCCTTGGCCAGCGTCAGGCGCAGGATCAGTTGGTCGACGATCGGCACCTTGGGCAGCTTCAGAGCCTGGTTGACCAGGCGCTCGGCCCCGATCCCGTCGGCGGTGGCCACCGCCGACTCCGCCTGGGCGCCCAAGAAGCGGGCCTGCCAGACGTTCGGGAACAGGTTCATCGCCTGGGCGCCGGCCGCGAACTTGTTGCGGGCGTCCACCCACTGGCCCTGCTTGTAGGCGACATAGCCGCGCCACAGGGCGCTGGACGGATCGTCTGAAAGCACCGGCGAGGAGAAGTCGGCCTCGGCCTCGGCCCAGCGTCCGGACATGGCCTTGGCCGCGCCGCGCAGGCCGCGGAACTCAGCGTCGCCCAGCAGGGTCTGCTGCTTGCGGGCGGCGGCGTTCAGCACGCCGATGGCCTCGAACGACAGCTTGGAGCCGACCAGGAAGCGGGCCAGGGCCATACGGGCGGCGATGTCGCCCTGGCGGTCGGCCGGATCGACGGCGGCGATGGCGGCCTGCAAGGCGTCGTAGCGGGCCATGAAGCCGCCCGAGCCGGTCTTGGGCCAGTTCTCCAGGTCAACGACCGCCGGCATGGCCGCCGGCTGCGGCGCGCCGGTGATCACTTCCTCGCCCGCGCTCGACGCCGAGGCCGGCGACAGCACCAGCCCCTTGGGCCGGCCGATGCGAACGATGTCGCCCTCGGTCAGCACCTGCAGGTCGCTGGCGAAGGCCTCGACCGCCAGCCCCTGGGCCGAAGGCAGGAGAGCCATCTCGACATATTCACGGCGCGACGGCAGGCCCTTGGACGGGGCCAGGGCCGGCACCACGGCCAGGCGATCGCCGACGGCCGGATCATTGACCCACACCGGACGCCCCGCCCCGGCCAGGTTGGCCGACAGGCTGGCGGGTGATGCGGTCTCGTCGCGGGCGACCTTGATCGGATCGGGTTCGGGTTGCAGGCCAGCGCCCAGGGCCACGGTCCAGACGTTCCCCTGCCCTTCGGCATAGACCGGCACGCCGGGCTTGGCGACGATCCGCAGGGCCGAATAGTCGGGGCCGCGGAAGACCTGGATCTTGGTGTGGCTGGGACCGGTCTGCGGCGTGCGGCCCAGCTCCAGGCGCACCGAGGCGTCGAACACCACCCACACCGCCTCGCCGCGCTTGAAGACGGCGGCGGCGGCGGGCGCGGCCCAGGTGGTGACGAACTGGGTCTGGCCGTCGGTCTTGTTGTAGTTCACCGCCACCACGCCGCTGGCGGGGGCGGGATTGGGCCGGCGCGGATCGCGCGGAACCGGGGTCGCGGCCGCCGGCGGCGCGCCCGCTTGCGGCGGCTTGGCGAAGACGTTGACGAAATCGACGCCGTCGGCGCGGCCGACCCGCAGGTCGGCGTCGTCGGTCAGGGTCAGCACCAGTTCCAGCGCCCCGCCGGCGTGGCGGACCTCGACCGTGCGGATCCAGCGCGGCGGCGCGATGCGCAGGGCGGCGATGTTGGGATTGGCGTCGCGGCCGAAGCGCAGGATCGCCTGCTGGCCCTCGCGGCGCATCTTCATCGCCGGAGCGCGGCCGCTCCAGCGAAACTCAAGGCGCGAGAAGTCGGGAGCCTGGGCGGCGCGGACGACGAGGTCGCCCTGTGCAGCCTGGGCGGCGGCGGGACCGGCGGCCTGGACGGCGGGCGCGACGACGCCGGCGATGCAGATCGCCGCGACGCTCGCCCTCAACGCCCCCCGCAGGTTCATAAGCCCCCCTTGGCCTTTCCCTAGCCGGCTTTCTTCGGCGCGCCGGCGCCGGCCAGCGGCGGAGCCGCGGCGGCCTGCTGGCCACCGGCCGCGCCAGCCGGCGCGGCGGCGTTGTCGGCCACGGCGGCCTTGCCCTTGGCGATGGCGTCGCCCGAGAAGCGGGTGGCCAGGCGCTCGGTCAGCACCTTGGCGTCGCCCGGCGCCATGTTGGCCAGGACCATCGCCAGGGTGCGTTCCTTCATCTTGGCGGCGATCGGCAGGCGCACGCTGTCGTCCAGCACCGTCAGGCGCGCGGCGGCGTCCTTGGGCTTCATGGCCGAGAACACGCTGACCATGCGGTCGACCTCGGCGGCCTTCTGCGAGTCCGCCTGCCCCAGCAGGTTCTGGATCTCGCCCTTCATGCCGTTGAGGTTCTTCATCTTGGCGTCGAGCTTGGCCTCGGCGGCGGCCAGCAGCTGCAGCTGCACGTCGATGTCCTGCTCGCGCTGGTCCAGCTGCCCGCGGCGCTGGCCCAGGCTTTGGAGCACGCGCAGTTCGGCCGGCGACAGGCCGGCTTCCTTGGCCAGATCCGTGGCCGACGGGGCGCAGATGCGCGGCGGGGCGGCGGTCGAAGCCTTGGCGGCGGCGTCAGCACCCGCGCCCTCGGCCGAGGCGGCCTCCTCGCCTTCCTTCTTGTCGGCCTTGCCCACGCCTTCGGCGAACGCCTTGGCGCCGCCCAGCAGGTCGGGCATCGACTTGGCGCCGGCCAGGGCGTTGACGGCCAGGACGCCGACGACGGCGACGCCGACGATCGGCAGGATGCGAGGAACGTTCTTCATCGACGGTCTCTGAAAGGCGATCCGGGCCGCGACGAGGGGTCGGGGCCGTCGAACAGGTCATCATCCACCCGCGCCCGTGAACGGGGCGTTTCCCGCGAGGGATTTGAGGACGAATTAAGCGGGGAATTGGAAGGCGTCGCGGGACGCGAGGTCGCAGGGCCGCCGGTGCGGGCGCGGGCTTCGCGCTCCAGCATGGCTTCGAAGTCCTGCGCGCTCAGGCGGCGGCCGCCGGCGGGGCTCGGCGCGGGCGGCGGCTCGGGGGCCTGCGACGCGACGAAATCACGCGGATCGCGGGCCGGCCGCTGGCCCAGGTCTTGGCGGGGTTCACGGGTCTCGATGCGCGGCGCCGAGGCCGCGCGGGTCATGCGGTCGTCCAGCTGGGCGGCCAGGGTCTTGGCCTTCTCGATGCGGTCGGCCAGGTATTCGGAGGCTTCGTCGGTGGCCGCGCGCAGGTCGGCCAGGCCTTGCTCGGCGCGCTGGGCGGCGTTGTCGAGGTCGGCCACGGCCTTGGCGAAACCGTCCTGGGCGTCGCGCAGCGCCTTCAGCTTGCGCTCCAGGCGCCAGCCGAAGACCAGCGCCACCATCAGGAGCACCGCCAGAAAGACCTGCAGGGCGACCGCGACCAGGCTCATTTCAGCTTCTGAACCGCCTTCTTCGCCGCGGGCGTCAGCGGGGCGTCGGCCCGAATGGCGATGGAATGGTTACGACGGCCCATCCGGCCGCGGGTAAGCGGAATCGACCCCGCCCGCAACTCCACCAGACTGTCGGGCGTGGCGTTCAGCATCAACGTGTCGCCGACCTGCAGGTTCAGCACCTTGGAAAGCGGCAGCTGCTGCTCGTCGAGCACCGCGCGCACCTCCATCTGGGTGGTCCAGAGTTCGGTGGCCAAGTGGCCTTCCCAGATGTTGTCGCGGCCGAACTTCTCACCCATGAACTGCTGCAGCAGCATCTTCCGGATGGGTTCCAGCGTGGCGTAGGGCAGCAGCAGCTCGATGCGGCCGCCGCGGTCTTCCATGTCGATGCGCAGCTTCACCAGGATCGCGGCGTTGGCCGGGCGGGCGATGGCGGCGAAGCGCGGGTTGGTCTCCAGGCGGTCCAGGGTGAAGGCCACCGGATGCAGGGGCTCGAAGGCCGCCTTGGCGTCGTTCAGCACCACCTCGACCATCCGCTGCACCAGCACGCGTTCGATGGTCGTGTAGGGACGGCCCTCGATGCGCATGGCCGCGGTGCCGCGACGGCCGCCCAGCAGCACGTCGACGATCGAGTAGATCAGGTTGGAGTCGACCGTCAGCAGGCCGTAGTTGTCGAGTTCCTCGGCCCGGAACACCGCCAGGATGGCCGGCAGCGGGATCGAGTTCAGATAGTCGCCGAAACGGATCGAGCTGATGTTGTCGAGGCTGACCTCGACGTTGTCGGACGTGAAGTTCCGCAGGGACGTCGTCATCAACCGCACCAGGCGGTCGAAGACGATTTCCAGCATCGGCAGGCGCTCGTAGCTGACCAGCGCCGAGTTGATGATCGCGCGGATGCCGGTGCGGTCGTCGGAGCCGTCGCCGGACAGGTCGAAGCCCAGCAGGCTGTCGATCTCGTCCTGGTTCAGGATGCGCTCGGCGCCCATGCCGTCGCCGCCGCCGTCGTCCCAGCCCCCCATGCCGGCCATGCCGCCGCTGAAGTCGCCGAAGCTGTTCATCTCGCCGCCGCCAGCGGCGTCGAAGGTCCCCGGAGGGTTCTCCGCGGCCCACTGGGCCATTGCGGCCTGATCGTCGATCTCGTCTGCCATGATGGTTCGCTTCAGCCAGTCCGGGGACTAGTTGATCAGCATCTCCTCGATCAGGACGGCGTTCACTTTCGAAGGGGCGGCCACCAGGTTCACCCGGCGCAGCAGCTCCGAGCGCAGCTGGTAGCTGCCCTGGCTGCCGGCGAGGTCCTCGGGACGCAGCTCGCGCAGGAAGGTCTGGAACATGTCGGTCAGGCGCGGCAGGTTCGGCGTCAGCTCGTCGGCCGTTTCCTGGTCGGGCAGTTCGAAGGTCAGCTTCAGCTTCAGGAAGGTCGACTTGCCGTCGGCCGACTGCATGTTCACCACGATGTCGGGCAGGGTGTAGAACACCACGCCGTCGGGGCCTTCCTTGATGACCGGCGCGCCGGCGCCGCCGTCGGCCTTGGCGCCCTCGCCGCCCTCGCCGTGGCCGCCTTCCTTCTTCTCTTCCTTTTTCTTTTCCTTCTTCTCGCCATGCTCGCCGGCCGCGGCTTCGCCCTCGGCGGCCGGCTTCGGCTTCATCAGCAGGAAGGCCGTGGTCCCGCCGCCGATCAGCAGCACGAGCGCGCCGGCGGCCCCGGCGATCAGGATGATCGGCGGCTTCTTCTTGGCGGAAGCTTCACCCTCGACGGCGCCCTCTTCGCCTTCCGGGGCGGGAGCTTCCTTGGGCGGTTTCTTGGCCACGCGCGAGTTCCTTGAAAACTATGGGTCCTACTTGTGCGCGAGCATGGTTAACGATCTCTTTTGAAGGCCATTTGGTCGCAGGCTGAATCTGCCCGGCGCATCCCCTCAAAGCGCCGCCGTTAACCACCCTCTCCACTGATTTCATTGCGCTTTTCGAGTTGGCACGAGGATTGCTTGTAGGGTTTCGGCGCATTTGTCGCGCCAAACTGCGAGTTAATCGTCATGGACAACGCGCTGTATGTGGGCCTTTCGCGGCAGATGACGCTCCGTCGTGAGCTGGACATCGTCGCGAACAACATCGCCAACGCCAACACCACCGGCTTCAAGGTCGAGGACCTGATGGTCCGCACCGAGGCGGCCAAGCCCGCGCGCACCGCTGGCGGCCCCGCGCCGATCAAGTTCGTGATGGACGACGGCGTCGTGCGCGATTTCAAGCCCGGCGCCCTGAACCAGACGGGCGGCAGCCTCGACCTGGCCCTCGAGAACCAGGGGTTCTTCAAGGTCCAGACCGCCGAGGGCGAGCGCTACACCCGTGACGGCCGCTTCACGACCAACCCGGAAGGCGTGCTGACCACCCAGCAAGGCGCTCCGGTGCTCGACGACGGCGGCGGCCAGATCACCCTCGACCCGCAGCTGGGCGCCGTCACCATCGGCCGCGACGGCATTGTCAGCCAGGGCGCGGCCCGGGTCGGCAAGATCGGCGTCGCCCGCTTCTCCGACCTCTCCTCGCTGCGCAAGCAGGGCGACAACCTCTATCGCAACGCCGGAAACGAGACCCCGCAGTCGGCCACCGACGCGATCATTCACCAAGGGATGCTGGAGGGGTCGAACGTCCAGCCCGTCCAGCAGATCACCAAGCTCATCGAGGTCAGCCGCGCCTACGAGAGCATCGCCAAGATGATGGACCAAACCGCCGAACTCTCGCGCTCCGCCGTCGAGCGTATGGGCAAGGTCCAGTAAGGGATTAACGACAGATGCAAGCGCTCCGCACCGCCACGACCGGCATGGCTGCCCAGCAGCTGAACGTCGAGGTCATCTCGAACAACATCGCCAACATGAACACCATTGGCTACAAGCGCCAACGGGCCGAGTTCCAGGACCTGCTGTACCAGACGATCGAGCGCGCCGGCGCCCAGTCGTCGAGCGACGGCAACGTGGTCCCGACCGGCATTCAGATCGGCGGCGGCGTCAAGGCCGGCTCGGTCTACCGCATCACCGAGCAGGGCACGCCCACGGCCACCAACAACCAGCTGGACGTGGCCATCCAGGGCAAGGGCTACCTGCAGATCCTGATGCCCTCGGGCGAGACGGCCTACACCCGCGCCGGCAACTTCTCGACCAACGACCAGGGCCAGATCGTCACCGAGGACGGCTACACGGTGCAGCCGGGGATCACGATCCCCGAGAACGCCACGGCCATCACCATCGGCAAGACCGGCCTGGTGCAGGTCACGCTGGACGGCCAGGCCGACCCGCAGACCGTGGGCCAGATCGAACTGGCCAACTTCATGAACGAAGGCGGCCTCGAGGCCATCGGCGACAACCTCTACCTGGAGACCGGCGCCTCGGGCGCGGCCAACGTCGCCGCCCCCGGCTCCACCGGCTTCGGCACCCTGCTGCAGAACTACACCGAAGCCTCGAACGTCGACGCGGTCAGCGAAATCACCTCCCTGATCGTCGCCCAGCGCGCCTACGAGATGAACTCCAAGGTCATCACCACGGCCGACCAGATGCTCCAGGCCACCTCGAACCTGAGGTCGTAAGGTCATGAAAAGCCTGCTCCTCGCCGCCGCCGCCCTGCTGATCGCCGCCCCGGCCGCCTTCGCCGGCCAACCGGTCGACCTGCGCAACAACACCACCGACGCCGACGGCGTCGTCACCCTGGGCGAACTGTTCGAGGGCGCCGGCTCGGCCGGCGGCGTCGTGGTCGCCCGCCGCGCCGGTCCCAGCGTCGTGCTCGACGCCGCCCAGCTGCAGATGACCGCCCGCCGGGCCGGCCTCGACTGGGCCAATCCGCAAGGCCTGCGCCGCGTCATCGTCCGCCAGGGCGTCGAGAACGGCGGCCAGCTGGCCGGCGGCGCCGGCGTCCAGCGCAGCAACGTGGAGGTTCTTGCCTATGCCCGCAGCCTCGCCGCCGGCGACGTCGTGCAGCCCGAGGACCTGGTGTGGATCAAGGTCGCCGCCGCGCCCATGGACGCTCCCCGCGACGCCGACGCCATGATCGGCATGAGCGCCAAACGCCCGCTGCGCCAAGGCGCGGCCGCCGCCCTGCGCGACGTTTCGGCCGCCCAGGTCATCGCCAAGGGCGATGTTGTCGCAGTCACCTACGACTACGACGGCGTGGCCCTCACCTTGCAAGGCAAGGCCGTGAGCGGTGCGGCCGTGGGCGAGACCCTCAGCATCCAGAACATCGCCAGCAAGAAGATCATCGAAGCGGTGGCCACCGGCCCCGGTTCGGCCGTCGTCGGCCCTCAGGCGCAAGCCCTGAAGGCTCCCCACAATTCCGTGCGTTACGCCGCCCGCTAAGAGAGCACAGAGATGTCCATGCGTCCCGCCTTCGTCGCCCTCGCCCTGCTCGCCCCGATCGCCGCCTGCTCCAGCGTCAAGGAGGCCGTTAAGGGCCCCGAACTGGCCCCGGTCGGCTATCCCGCCTCGCTGGCCCCGATGACCCCCAGCTATGTCTCGGCCCGCGAACCGGCCCCTCAGGCCGCCTCGGCCAACTCGCTGTGGCGGGTCGGCGCACGCGCCTTCTTCAACGACCAGCGCGCCAGCCGCGTCGGCGACATCGTCACCGTGCTGATCGAGATCGACGACAGCGTCAGCACCTCCAACACCAGCAAGTCCTCGCGCACTTCGTCGGGCACCGCGGGCCTCAGCAACTTCTTCGGCCTGGAGTCGAGCCTGGGCAAGGTTCTGCCGGGCGGCTTCGACCCGTCGAACGCCGTCAACAGCAACTCGGGCTTCTCCAACGCCGGCGCCGGCAGCGTCAGCCGCTCGGAAAAGATCAACCTGACCATCGCCGCCGTGGTCTCGCAGGTCATGCCCAACGGCAACATGGTCATCCAGGGCACCCAGGAAGTGAAGACCAACAACGAGCTGCGCCAGCTGACGGTGGCCGGCATCGTGCGTCCGGAAGACATCTCCTCGGCCAACACGATCAAGCACACCCAGATCGCCGAAGCCCGCATCAACTACGGCGGCCGCGGCGACATCAGCCGCGTGCAGAAGACCCCGGCCGGCCAGGCCCTGGTCGAGAAGTTCTCGCCGTTCTGATGAACTAGAGGGCTGTTCCGGACAGGTCCGGACAGCCTGGTGCAAGCTTCCGCCGGCCGGCGCGCCCAGGGTCTTCCTGGGGCACGCCGGTCGATCGGCAGAAACCGCCGGGCGCGGCGGGGCGTTCTCCAAGCAAGGAGATCCGCCCGTGCCCAGCTTCCGTCTTTCCGTCCGCACCGTCGCCGTCGCGTTCGTCGCGCTGCTCGCGGCGGCCTGCGCGCACGAGCGGGCGGCAAATTCCGCCTATGCCTGGGCCTATCTCAACGAGCCCGGCGAAGGTCCCAAGCTGGCCTACGGCCGCCCCTCCAGCGACGAGGTGCTGCTGATGCTGGCCTGTCCGACGGCGGGCGGGCCGGTCGAGGTCTCGGCCGGCGGGATCACGGGCGGCGCCATAGCGCTCGCCAGCCGCGACCAGACGTCGCGCCTGGCCGCGAAAACCGCCGACGACGGCGGAACCGGGCCCTTCCTGCTGGCCCGGACGAGCCCGCGCGACCCTGCACTAGGCAATTTTCGCCGCACGGGCGATCTTGCAATCCTTAACGCCGGCAAGCGCCACAGCATCTCCGCCAACAGCGACGAACGCGGCCGCGTGAAGGCGTTCTTCGAGGCCTGCGAGGCCTGATCCCTCTCCCTTTGCGGGAGAGGGTGGCCTGCGAAGCAGGTCGGGTGAGGGGTCGCACGTACGAAAAACGCCGCGAAAGCCGATCAGCTTTCGCGGCGTCTGACTTTTGAGAGACCCCTCATCCGTCGGTCTTCGACCGACACCTTCTCCCGCAAGGGGAGAAGGATCTCGAACTACGCCCGCCGCCCCGCGGCGCTGACATTGTCCATGCCCAGGGCCGACAGCGCCCCGCGCAGGATGCCTTCGGCGTCCAGACCGGCCTCGGCGTACATGACGTCCGGCTTGTCCTGGTCCTGGAACACGTCGGGCAGACCCAGCGTGCGGATCTTCAGGCCGCGATCCAGCGCGCCGTGCTGGGCCAGGGCCTGCAGCACGAAGGCGCCGAAGCCGCCCATGGCCCCCTCCTCCACCGTGACGATGGCCTCGTGCTCGCGCGCCAGGCGCAGCAGCAGGTCAAGGTCCAGCGGCTTGGCGAAGCGGGCGTCGCAGACCGTGGCCGAAAGACCGCGCGCGGCCAGCAGGTCGGCGGCCTTCAGGCTTTCCGACAGGCGCGTGCCGAACGAGACGATGGCGACGCTGGTCCCCTCGCGGACGATGCGGCCCTTGCCGATCTCCAGCGGGTCGGCCGGGCCGGCCGGCAGTTCCAGGCCCACGCCCTCGCCGCGCGGATAGCGGAAGGCGCTGGGGCGGTCGTCGATCTCGACGGCGGTGGCGACCATGCGGGCCAGCTCCAGCTCGTCGGCGGCGGCCATCAGCACCATGCCGGGCAGAGCCCCCATAAAGCCGATGTCGAACGAACCGGCGTGCGTGGGGCCGTCGGCGCCCACCAGGCCCGCGCGGTCCATGGCGAAGCGCACCGGCAGGCGCTGGATCGCCACGTCGTGCACGACCTGGTCGTAACCGCGCTGCAGGAAGGTCGAATAGATCGCCGCGAACGGCTTCATGCCGTCGGCGGCCAGGCCCGCGGCGAAGGTCACCGCGTGCTGCTCGGCGATGCCGACGTCGAAGGTGCGGGTCGGATAGGCCTTTTCGAAGATGTCGAGGCCCGTGCCCGAGGGCATGGCGGCGGTGATGGCGACGATCTTGTCGTCCTTGGCCGCCTGCTTGACCAGTTCCTGGGCGAACACCTTGGTGTAGCTGGGCGGGCCGGCGGCCGCCTTCTGCTGCTGGCCGGTGACGACGTCGAACTTGGCCACGGCGTGCAGCTTGTCGGCGGCGCCCTCGGCCGGGGCGTAGCCCTTGCCCTTCTGGGTGACGACGTGGACGAGGACCGGCTTTTCCTTGAATTCCCGGGCGTTCTTCAGCACCGAGACCAGGGCGTCCATGTCGTGGCCGTCGATCGGGCCGACATAGTGGAAGCCCAGCTCCTCGAAGAAGGTGCCGCCGGTGACCATGCCGCGGGCGTATTCCTCGGCCTTGCGGGCCGCGTCGCGGATCGGGGTCGGCAGCTTTTCCACCACCGTCTTGCCCAGCTTGCGCGCCTTGCGATAGGCGCCGCCCGAGACGAGGTTGGCCAGATAGGCGCTCATCCCGCCCACCGGCGGGGCGATCGACATGTCGTTGTCGTTGAGGATGACCGTCAGCTGGCGCGTGGCGTCGGTGGCGGCGTTCATCGCCTCATAGGCCATGCCCGCGCCCAGCGAGCCGTCGCCGATCACGGCCACGACGGCGTTGTCCTCGCCTTTCGCGTCACGCGCGGCGCAGAAGCCCAGCGCCGCCGAGATCGAGGTGGCCGCGTGGGCCGCGCCGAACGGGTCGTACTGGCTTTCGGCCCGCTTGGTGAAGCCCGACAGGCCCCCGCCCTGGCGCAG
Source organism: Caulobacter sp. GW821-FHT10A10 (assembly GCF_059415745.1). Taxonomy (NCBI): domain Bacteria; kingdom Pseudomonadati; phylum Pseudomonadota; class Alphaproteobacteria; order Caulobacterales; family Caulobacteraceae; genus Caulobacter; species Caulobacter sp. GW821-FHT10A10. Next base: position 64,232 of record NZ_JBWKNV010000011.1, read on the forward strand.
CGTCTTGATGCGGTCGCGGCGGCCGGTGAGGATCTTGTGCGGATAGGCCTGGTGGCCGACGTCCCAGATCAGAATGTCCTTGGGCGTCTCATAGACGTGGTGCAGGGCCACGGTCAGCTCGACCACGCCCAGGCCCGCGCCCAGGTGGCCACCGGTCACGGAGACGGCGTCGATCGTCTCGGCACGGACCTCCTGCGCCAGCTGCTTGAGTTCGGCGACCGACAGACCCCGCGTGTCGGCGGGCGAGGCGATCGAGTCGAGAAGAGGCGTTTGCGTCGGCATGTTCGTAGAAAGCGCGGTCAGTTGCGGCGGTCCAGCACGAAATCAACGCTGTCGCGCAGATGATCGGCCCTGTCGCCAAAGATATCGAGGTGGGCCTTGGTCTGCGCGGCCAGAAGCTCCACGCGTTCCTTGGCGGCTTCGAGGCCCAGAAGGGTCACGTAGTTGGCCTTGCCCTTGACGGCGTCCTTGCCGCCGGCGGCCTTGCCCAGGGTGGCTTCGTCGCCCTCGGCGTCGAGAATGTCGTCGACGATCTGGTAGGCCAGGCCCAGGTCCTGAGCGAAACCCATCAGGGCGGCGCGCTCGGCTTCCTTGGCCCGGCCGATGATCAGCGGGATCTCGAAGGCGAAGGCGATCAGGGCGCCGGTCTTCAGGCGCTGCATGCGCGCCACCGCGCCCAGATCGTCGCGAACGCCCAGCAGGTCGATCATCTGGCCGCCGCACATGCCGCGCGCGCCCGAGGCGATGGCCAGCTTGCGCACCAGTTCCGACCGCACATGGCCGTCGTCGTGGGTGTCGGGGTGGGCCATGATCTCGAAGGCGGCGGTCTGCAGGGCGTCGCCGGCCAGGATCGCGGTCGCTTCGTCATATTGTACGTGCACGGTCGGACGGCCGCGGCGCATGTCGTCGTCGTCCATGGCCGGCAGGTCGTCGTGCACCAGGCTGTAGGCGTGGATGCATTCCAGCGCGCAGGCAGCCCGCAGCACCGGCCGCTCGGGCAGGTCGAACATCTTGCCGGTTTCCAGCGCGAAGAACGGCCGCAGGCGCTTGCCGGGGCCCAGCGCCGCATAGCGCATGGCCTCGGTCAGGCGGCTTTCGGGCCCGTCGGCGCGCGGCAGCAGCTCGTCGAGCGCCACGGTGACGATGTCGGCCGCCTGGGCGATGCGCTTGCCAAGGTCGCTCAAAACAGCTTTCCCCCGTTCGGCGCCGCGCGATCCACCGTCACGAGGACGACTTCGCCCTCGTCGTCGGGAAAGCCCAGGCAAAGGACCTCCGACATGAACGGGCCGATCTGGCGCGGCTTGAAGTTCACCACCGCCGCCACGCGGCGCCCGACCAGCTGGTCGATCGCGTAGTGGCGGGTCACCTGGGCCGACGAACGCTTGACGCCGATCGCGGGCCCGAAGTCGATCGTCAGCTTGTAGGACGGCTTGCGGGCTTCGGGAAAGGCCTGCGCCTGCGTGATCGTGCCGACGCGGATGTCCACGCGCTCGAAATCCTCGAACGCGATCGTCGGCGAGATCTTGGCGGCGGCCTGACCCATCAGGAGAACTCGGCCGGCTCGACGCCCGCGGCGCCGCCCTGGCCGAGCACGATCTTCTCGACCTTCAGGCGCGCGGCTTCCAGCTTCTTCTCGCAGTGGGCCTTCAGGGCCGCGCCGCGCTCGTAGATGTCGATCGACCGCTCCAGCGGCGCCTGCCCCGATTCCAGCTCGGACACGATCTTCTCCAACTCGGCCAGGGCCTGCTCGAAGCTCAGGGCCGAAAGATCATGCGCAGGGGAAGCGGCGTCGGTCATTTCTACTCCAGGGAGAAGCAGGCACCCTAGTTGGGCAGGCGCGTGCGGGCAACGGCTGTGAGGCTTCAGGAGCGCTCGAAACGCTTGACGCACCAGTATTGGAAGCCCTGGTCGAGGGTCTTCTTCAGGCCGCGCTTCTGCAGCGCCACGCCGATCATGGTGTTGAAGAAGCCGTGGGCGACCAGCAGCACGTTCCTGCCGTCCTGCGACAGGGCGATCAGGGCGTCGGCGGCCGCGTCGGCGCGAACCTCGGCCTGCTTGCGACTTTCCTGGCCCATGTGGTGATCGAAGAACCACCACCAGAAGCGCGAGAAGAAGCCCCACTTCTTGGGCGACAGCTTGATCCAGCTGGGCCAGGGCGGCGGCGGCAGCGGGGCCTCGATGAACATCGGGTCGCGCGGGAACTCGCGGCCGCCGGCGATGGCCTGCATCGTCTCGATCGAGCGGCGGCGCGTCGAGGAGATGATGACGTCGGCCTTGCGGGCGATCTCGAGCAGGCAGTCCGGCGGGGTCTGGCCGGCCAGCAGGCCGCCCTCCTCGTACAGCGCCCACCAGTCGCCATAGGCCTGGGCGCTGAAATGGATCTTGCGCGACAGGGCGGGTTCGCCGTGGCGCGCCAGGACGATCGCCCCGGGTGGGCGGACCACGGGCGAGGCGGTCTGGTCGGCGGTCGGTGCGTCGGCCATTTTCCTCGACGGTCCGGCTCGCGCGGGGCGCGGCGCCGGGTCCCTATCCTTCCTGAAGCGCTCTAACATGCGCCTGGGCCGAACGGCCGAGCGCTTCGAGGTCGTACCCGCCCTCGAGCGAGGAGACAATACGCCCTCTGGATCGACGGTTCGCGACGGCGACGATGGCCTGCGTCGCCCAGGCGAAGTCCTCGGCCTCGAGGCTTTGCTGCGCCAGGGGATCGCGCGCGTGGGCGTCGAAACCGGCCGAGACCAGGACGAGGTCGGGGCTGAAGGCGTCGACCCGCGCCATCAGCCCGTCGAACGCCTTGCGCCAGGATTCGCGCGCCGCGCCGGGCGCCACCGTGGCGTTGACGATGTTGCCCACGCCGGTCTCCGACGGATCGCCGGTGCCGGGATAGAGCGGCGACTGGTGGATAGAGGCCACCATCACCGTCGGGTCGTTCTCGAACGCCGCCTGGCTGCCGTTGCCGTGGTGGACGTCGAAATCGACGATCGCCACCCGCGAAAGGCCGCTGGCCTGGGCGACCTTGGCCGCTACCGCCACGTTGGAGAACACGCAGAAGCCCATGGCCGTCCCCGGTTCGGCATGATGCCCCGGCGGCCGCACCGCGCAGAAGGCCCGGCTCCCCTGCCCGCTGGCCACATGGCGCACGGCCGCCGCCACGGCTCCGGCGGCCCGCCGCGCGGCCAGCAGACTGCCGGTCGACATCACGGTGTCGGGATCGAGGGCATGGATCCCCGCATGCGGCGCGGCGGCGAAGATCGAATCGACGAAGGCGGCCGGATGGATGCGCAGCAGGTCGGCCGGATCGACCAGCGGCGCCTCGTGCGGCTCCAGGTCGAGGTTGGCGTCATCCTCCAGCGCGTCGATCACCGCCTTGAGCCGCGTCGGGCTCTCCACATGGCCAGCCCCCGGCCGGTGGTCGAGCATGTCGGCATGGGTGAACAGCGAGACGGCCATGGAACGAGGTTATGCCGGATGAGGCGCGGGAGCCAAGCGGGGCCATGGCGCACGCGCCCCTTCGGTCATTCCGGCTTTTACGCCCGACATCCTCGGGCCTATCCTCGGATCCATGGAAAAATCGGACCTGCGGACTCTCTGGAACGAGCTCGAGCACCTGCTCGACGAGGCCCTGGCGCTGGAGCACGCGAGGATCGCGCCCGACCAGGCCCAAGTCATCCGAGAATTCATCGATCACAACGAGTTCGGCCTGGCGTACGAACAGCTCACCGACGCCCTTGCCGAACTGGAAACGCCGCCGCAGGAACGCACGACCAGTCTGGTGGAGCAGGCCCGTCGGCTGATGCAGCCTCAGGACTGACCTGCTCCACCAGACAACGGGCCCCCTACACCCCCGCCTTCGCCGCCGGCCGCGCGTTCATCTCGTCCAACCAGCGCTTCACATGCACCAACTCCGGATCGGGCCGGAACCGCGCCATCCGCGCGAAGTCGATACCCGTCACGGCCAGGATGTCGGCGATGGTCACCCGGTCGCCGGCGATGAACGGGCTTTCGGCCAGGCGGCGGTCCAGCACCTTGATCCCCTTCTCGGCCGCGGCGCGGTTGTTGGCGGCCACTTCGGGGACCTGGGTCTCGATCGCCGCCAAGGCCGGATGGCTGTGGCGCACGGTCAGCATCAGCGGCGTGGCCACCAGCATCTCGGCCCGCCTCGCCCACATCTCGATGATCGCCGTCTCGCGCGGATCACGGCCGAACAGGTTGGGCTCGGGATAGACGCTTTCCAGATAGCGGCAGATGGCCACCGACTCGGTGATCGTGGTCCCGTCGTCCATCTCCAGCGCGGGCACGTTGGGCAGGCCGGCCCTGGCCATGTAGTCGGGCGTGCGGTGCTGGCCGGAGAAGATGTCGACCTCGACGATCTCGACGTCCTCGATCCCCTTCTCGGCCATGAACCACCGCACCCGCCGGGGATTGGGCGCACGCTTGCTGTCGTAGAGCTTCAACGAAAAATCCTCCCGGTTTTGGCCGGGAGGATCGTTCGTTTTCGCAGCGGAAGGAAAGAGCCTTACAGCCCGAACAGCGCCCGCGGCATCAGGCCGATCAGCGAGCCGGTCAGGCAGGTGGCCAGGAAGCCGGCCAGCATGGCCTTCCACACCAGGCTCAGCACTTCCTGGCGGCGCTGGGGCACCAGCACCGAGAAGCCGGCGACGTTCATGCCGACCGAGCCGATGTTGGCGAAGCCGCACAGGGCATAGGTCATGATCATCCGCGAGCGCTCGTCGAGCGTGGCCGCGCCGGTCTTGGCCATCTGGATGAAGGCGGTGAACTCGGTGAGGATCAGCTTGGTGCCCAGCAGGCCGCCGGCGGCGCCGGCTTCCTTCCAGGGAATGCCCATCGACCAGGCCAGGGGCGAGAACACCACGCCCAGGCCGCGCGTCAGGCTCAGCGGCTGGCCGCCGATGGCCGGCAGCATGGCCAGGAACTTGTCGAGCATGGTGGCCAGGGCCACGAACACGATCAGGGTCGCGCCGACGTTCAGCGCGATCTGCAGGCCGTCGGTGGTGCCCTTCATGACGGCGTCGATCGAGCTGCCGTAGGTCTTGTCCTCGGCGGCCAGATCCAGGTCGCCGCCCTTTTCCAGCGGGTCCGACGGCACCACGATGCGGGCCAGCAGCACGCCGGCCGGGGCCGAGATGATCGAGGCGGTCAGCACGTGGGCCGCGGCATTGGGCAGCACGTCGGCCAGGATGGTGGCGTAAGCCACCATGGTCGAGCCGCTGACGCAGGCCATGCCGACCGTGATCAGCATGAAGAGTTCCGAGCGGCTCAGCTTGTCGAGATAGGCGCGGATGAAGATCGGGCCTTCGATCTGGCCCATGAAGATGGTGGCGGCGGTGGCCAGGGCCGGCGGGCCGCGCAGGCCCAGGGTCTTCTGGAACACGAAGCCGAAGCCTTGAGCGGCCCACTTCAGGATCTTCCAGTGCCACAGCAGCGCCGACAGGGCGCAGACCACCAGGATCACCGGCATCACGCGGAAGGCGAAGATGAAGCCCGCGCCGGGATTGCTCACCGGATAGGGCTGGTCGCCGCCGGCCAGGAAGCCGAACACGAAGGCCGTGCCGGCCTGGGTGGAGGCGCCGAGGCCCTCGACCGCGCCGTTGACGCCGCGCAGCATCTGCTGGGCCTGAGGCAGGCCGAACAGGAGCACCACCAGGCCGACCTGGATGATCAGGGCGCCGACGGCCAGCACCCACGGGAAGCGCTTGCGGTTTTCGGAGACGAGCCAGCAAAGGCCCAGGGTGAGCGCCAGGCCGGCGAGGGCCTGGACGTTCTCAGGACGGAAAAGCAACGGCAGAACCTTGAATTATGAAGCGACGCCCCCGCGACGCCGACCAAGGGGCCAGTTTGTCCAACACAAGCGCGTCGGGCGCAAGCGGCTTGCTTAACCTTTGGCGTCACGGGCGCCGGCGCCTCCCGGGCGAACAATCACCGCCGGATTGCAGTCACCCTCCCTTCCCCCTGGATGGGGGAAGGGCCGGGGATGGGGGAGAAGCGGCGCCGGCCGGGACAAGCCGGTCAACGCGGGACCACCCCCGCCCAACCCTCCCCCATCAAGGGGGAGGGCTGAGCGAGACGTCCTAGGCGGCGATGTTCACCGACTGGGTCGAGGTCGAGCTGCTGGAGCTGTCGTCGCTGGCGGTGCTGGTGGTCATCGCATCGGCCAGCTGCTGGAGCAGCTTCTGCATCATCTCCGACGCCAGGTTCGAGCTGGACAGGGTGTCCATCACGCTGGAGGCGCTGTCGGAGCTCGGATCCAGCAGGCTGGAGAATTCCGTGCTCGACAGGCTGCCGTCGCCGTCGCTGTCGGCCGCCGAGATCAGGCTGGAGGCGGCCGAGGCCGCATCGCTGCTGTCGGTGTCGGCGGCGGCCAGCTCAGCGGCCGAGACGGTGCCGTCCTGGTTGGTGTCGAGGGCGTCGAACACCTGGCTGGCCGCGGCCGCGCCGCCGGCGCCGCCACCACCACCACCTTCACCGCCGCCCGCGCTCTCGCTCGGCGGAGGTCCGGGCGGCGGACCACCCATCGGGCCAGCGCCGCCCGAAGCCTGGGCCAGGGCCGCGAACTCGTCGCCCGACAGCGTGCCGTCGCCGTCGCTGTCGCCGTCCGAGATCAGGCTCTCGACGGCCGACGACACGTCGTCCGACTCGCCCAGGGCGCTGCTCAGGGCCGTGGTCAGCTCGTCGCTCGACAGGGTTCCATCGGCGTCGGTGTCGAGGGATTCGAAGATCCCCTGCCCGCCACCCATGCCCCCCATCTGGCTCATGCCGCCTTCCTGCATGGAAAGCAGCGAGCCGAGGGTTTCGGAGCTGAAACTTTCGCCGCTGGAGCCTTGCGAGCTCATGGCGGGCGGAGGCGGCGGCGGGGGTGAACCGCTGCCGACCTGCATTTCTTGCCCAGTGGACGAGCCACTGGACGACGACGTGGCGCTGGCCGCGGACGTCGTTGAGGAGCTGCGCATCGACTGCAGCAGCTGCTGCATGATCGAAGAACTGCTCAGGCTGGAAACGCTCAAGGCGATTTCTCCTGGTGCCGGTGGACGCGCACGAAGCGCGGGAAACACGCGCCCTTGCCCCGGGCGCGCTCCGACACCAGCGAAAAACATTCCACATTTCAGTGTGTTGCAGTGATGAAATGTGGTTTTGGGGAGAGATGCATCCCCCTACCGTAAAATCCCCGCGAAAGCGGGGACCCAGGCTTTTTCTGAAACCCGCAGTGCTCGACGATAAAACACCTGGGTCCCCGCTTTCGCGGGGATTTTACGGGGAGAGGTGTTCACCCCCTGGAACGCAAAACGCCGCGACGGCCGGTCGGCTGTCGCGGCGTTCGATGTCTGAGAGCCCCCTCACCCGACCTCCCTCCGGGAGGCTGCCCTCTCCCGCAAGGGGAGAGGGGTCAGGATCATTTCCCCGAGACCAGCTCCTTCACCAGCGCGTCGCGGCCGTAGACCTTGGTCAGGGCCTCGGTGATCGCCGCCGTCGAGACCACCACGGTGCGGTTGATCGAACCGTCGTAGCCGAAGGCGCCGCCCAGCGAATGGATGTTGCCGTCGAAGGCGGCGCCGATCACCCGGCCCTTGGCGTCGATCACCGGCGAGCCGGAGTTGCCGCCGATGATGTCGTTGGTGATGACGTAGTCGTAGACCGTCTTGGGGTTCAGCTTGTCCTTGGCGGCGATCCAGCGCGGCGCGGCCTCGAAGGGCTCGGCGCCGGTGACGCGGTCGTAGAAGCCGGCGAAGTCGGTGAACGGGGTGATCGTGCGGCCGCGATGGGTCCAGCCGGCGACCTTGCCGTACGACAGGCGCAGCGAGAACGTCGCGTCCGGATAGACGCTGTCGCCCAGCACCGCGAAGCGGGCCTTGGCGATACGCTCGGCCGCGGCGTCGGTCGGCGCGGTGACGGTGGCCTCGTAGGTCTTGCGCACCTCGCGGCCCGCGCCTTCGGTCTTCAGCACGAACTGGATCATCGGATCGTCCGAGGCCTGGACGGCGGAGAGCCCCCCGTCCCACAGCGCCTTGCGCACGGCCGGGTCGGCCAGCTTGCTGCCGGCGACCAGGCGGGCCGACAGGCCTTCCGGGCTTTCCTTGCCCAGCAGCAGCTTCACGGCCGGGGCGTCGGCGGTCAGGTACTCGCGGGTCTTCAGCAGCCAGTGCTCGAGATAGAGCTGCTCGAGCGGCGCATCGACGGTGCGGTTGTCCAGCAGGCGCTTCTCGGCCAGGGCCAGGCGGGTGTCGGCGAATTCCGGCAGGCGCTCGGCCGAGGGCTTGGCGCGCTCCTGGGCGCCGCGCACCAGGGTGCGGGCGTAGCCATAGAGGTCCGAGCCGCCGCCGGCCGAGGTCTCCAGCTGGCGCATGGCCACAAACTGGTCGGCCAGGGCGGCTTGCGCCCTGTCGATCTCGCCCCACGGGTCGCCGATCTCGGACGACAGCTTGGTATCGGCGGCGACCTTGGCCCGCAGGTCGGTCTCGGCGGCGCGCTTGGCGTCCATGAATTTCTTGTCGCTCAGCACGAACTGCTGGCCGAAGAACACCTTGAAGCTGTTCTCCACCCCGGCCAGCGGCTGGTTAGCGATGCGCTTGTTCTCTTCGCTCTGCTCGCCGAACTGGATCAGGCGGCCGCGCATCTCCGAGCGCTGCAGCTGGCCGACGGGAATGATCAGGTCGCGGTTGGTCTCCAGCTGCGAGACCGTCAGCTGTCGCTGGGTGGTGCCCGGGTTGCCGGCCACGAAGGTCGGCTCGCCTTCGACCGGGGCGGTGGCGCGCCAGGTCAGGTGGTTCGGGGTCACGGCCGGCTTGCCGTCCTCGTACAGGCGCAGGAAGGCGCTATCGAGGTTGAAGCGCGGGAAGTTGAAGTTGTCCGGATCGCCGCCGAAGAAGGCCGTGGCGTATTCCGGCGCGAACACCAGGCGCACGTCGGCGTAGCGGCGGTACTTGTACACCTTGTACTGGCCGCCCCGGTAGAAGCTGATGGTCTGGCAGCGCAGGGTCTTGTCCTGGCCGCAGGCGGCCAGCTCGGCGGTGGCGAAGGCGGCGTCGCGCGCCTTGACGAAGTCCTGGCCGGTCTTGCCCGCGCCCGCCGCCTTCACCTGGTCGGTCACGTCGACGATCGACAGCAGCACCTCGGCCTGCATCCCCGCGCACTTCAGCTCTTCCTCGCGCGCGCCGGTCAGGAAGCCGTCCTTGACGTAGTCCTTGCCCTCGCTCGACAGCGACTGGCTGCAATCGGCCACGCAGTGGTTGTTGGTCAAGACGAGGCCCTGCCCCGAGACCACCGAGGCCGAGCAGCCCGTGGTCAGGCGCACGGCCGAGGCTCTCACGGTGTCCAGCCACTTCTGGTCGATGTCGACGCCGTAGGTCTGCTTGACCTTGGCCGAGGGGAAGTTGTCGAAGGTCCACATCCCTTCGTCGGCCTGGGCGGCGCCGGCGGCCGCGAACGAGAGCACCAGGGCCGAGGCGGCCAGAGTCGAAATCTTCATGAGGCGTCCTTGCCTAACGCGTGTCCCTGACGCGGATGATTACCCGGGCGTCGCCGACGTCGATATCGGCGTACAATATAACAGTTCATAGCCAAGCCGAACCGACGCCGCCAGCCCTGTTTCAGATGTCGGGTTGCCGACGCAACAAACGTGCTCGCGCACGGCGTTTCATCGAAGGGATCCAGCTTACCCCGATTTAACTTGGCCGCACGGCGATCCCGCTGTTCTCCTACAACCGTGAATTGGGGGAGCGGGTCGTAATGTCGTTGGCCTTGGCCACGTTGCTGTACGAGTGGCGTCGATACATGGCGGCCGTCGTCGCCCTGGCCTTCTCGGGCCTGCTGGTGCTGGCGCAGGTCGGCATGTTCGTCGGCATCGGCAAGGGCTTCACCGCCCAGATCGACCGCGCCCGCGCCGACATCATGGTGCTGGGCCCCGGCGCCAAGGCGCTGTTCGGCGGTCCCTCGGGCCTGCCCCGCCGGATGATCCCGCTGGTCTACAGCCACCCCGAGGTGGTCCAGGTCGCCCCGCTCGACGGCTCGGGCGGCCGCTTCCAGAACATCCTGTCGCCCGAGGAGACGGCCAAGGCCGAGGCCCGCGCCAAGCGCGGCGAAAAGGGCGGCAGCGCCCGCAAGACCGAGTTCGTCAACGTCACCGTCATCGACGCCATCCCCGGCTACGTCACCGTGCCGACCGACTACACCAACTCGATGATCGAGGCCCTGCGCCGCCCCTACGCCGTGGCCGTCGACCAGACCGCGCTCAAGCGGCTTGGCGTCAAGAAGGGCGACAAGGCCCTCTACAACGGCAAGACCATCACCATCGGCGTGGTCACCACCGGCTATCCCAACATCATCCAGCCCACCCTGGTGATGTCGCGCGACACCCTGCGCATGCTGGGCGAGGCCGACACCGGCCAGCGCGTAGGCCCGCTGATGGTTCAGATCCGCGACCCGGCCAAGGCCGAGGTCGTCGCCGCCCAGCTCAACAAGAAGGCCGACGGCAAGTTCCGCGCCTGGACCCGCCAGGAACTGGCCGACGCCAATTCCGGGGCCATGCTGGAAGACCAGATCATCGGCATCATGCTGGGCTTCTCGGCGTTCCTTGGCCTGCTGATCGGCGTGGCCATCACCTGGCAGACCCTGCGCGGGGCGATCATGGCCAACATCAAGGAGTTCGCCTCCCTGCGGGCCCTGGGCGTCTCCATGGGCGACCTGCGCAACATCGTCATGGAGCTGTCCTTCTGGGTCGGGATCGTCGGCGTCTTCGCCGCGGGCCTGCTGACCTGGCTGGTCAGCCTGCTGGCCGTCGCCGGCGGCGTGCCGATGTACTTCCCGCCGGTGCTCGTCGCAGTCGTCGCCGTCTTCCTCGTCGTCATCGCCATGCTGTCGGGCTTCCTGTCGCTCGGCGTCCTCAAGAACAGCCAACCCGCGGACCTGCTGCGATGAGCGGAAACAACAACGCCCACAAGCGCGGCGAGACCGCCCTGGCCGCCAAGGGCCTGGTCAAGCGGTTCAAGACCGGCCGCACCTTCATCGAGGTGCTCAAGGGGGTCGACTTCAACGCCCGCCACGGCGACGTGACCATGGTCATGGGCCCCTCGGGCTCGGGCAAGTCCACCCTGGTGGCCGCGCTGTCGGGCCTGCTCAAGCCCGACGAGGGCCACGTCTCGGCGCTGGAGGCCGACGACCTGTGGGCGCTGCCGCCGGGCCGCATCGACCGCTTCCGCCTGGATCACTGCGGCTTCATCTTCCAGGGCTTCAACCTCTTCCCCGCCCTCACCGCCAAGCAGCAGGTGATGACGGTGTTGAAGTACCAGGACGTCGGCCCCGGCGAGGCCGCCCGCCGCGCCCAGGCGGCGCTGGAGTCCGTGGGTCTCGGCCCCCGTGTCAACCAGCGCCCGTCCGAGCTGTCGGGCGGCGAGAAGCAGCGCGTGGCCATCGCCCGGGCGCTCGCCAAGAACCCGAACCTGATCTTCGCCGACGAACCGACCTCCGCCCTCGACGGCAAGAGCGGCGAGACGGTGATCAAGCTGCTGCGCGCCGCCGCCACCGAGCGCGGCGCGGCGGTGATCTGCGTGACCCACGACCCGCGGCTCGAAGCCTACGCCGACCGCGTCATCCACATCGAAGACGGCCGGATCCTGGACGACGTGCGCCGCACGCCCGACGCCGATCCCGCGCCGCTCAGCCACTGATTTCCCGGGGGAAGTTCCAAATGCCCAGGTTCCTGCGTCGCCCGACCTTCTGGATCGTCATCGTCGTTATCGGCCTGCTCGGGGGCGGCTTCTTCTACGTGAAGGGCCAGGCCGCCGAGAAGAAGAAGAAGCTGGAGGTCGCCGCCGCCCAGGAGGAGCCCTCCCCCTACGCGGCCATCGCCAACGGCAAGGCCGACGTCGAAGGCGGCGTGATCCAGGTGGCCGCGCGCCGCCAGGGCATCGTGCGCCAGGTCTTCGTGCAGGAAGGTGACGTCGTGGTCGCCGGCCAGCCGCTCGCCAAGCAGGAGGACGACGAACCGCGCCTGGCCGCCCAGACCGCCGCCGCCAACCTCGCTTCCGCCCGCGCCCAGCTGGCTCTGCACCAGGTGCAGCTGCGCACCGCCCAGCGCGAGTATAAGCGCCTGCAGAACCTGTCGGCCTCGAACTTCGTCGCCGCCCAGCGCCTCGACCAGGCCAGCGACCAGATCGCCCAGGCCCAGGCCAATATCGGCGCCCAGCAGGCCGCCATCGCCGTTGCGACGGCTCAAGTCGGCCAGGCCAACTTCAACCAGGAACTGACGGTGATCCGCGCGCCGGCCAACGGCCGCATCGCCCGCCGCTACGCCAATCCCGGCGCCGGCGCCTCGACCCTCAACGTCACCTCGATGTTCGATCTCGAGCCCGACACCCAGCGCATCGTCCGCGCCGAGATCGTCGAGGCCGACCTGCCCAACGTCAAACCCGGCCAGGAGGTCGAGATCCAGCCCGAGAGCGACCCCGACAAGGTCTATGTCGGCCGCGTCCTGCGCCGCGCCGCCGTCTTCGGCGCCCGCAAGCTGGCCTCCGACGATCCCAGCCAGCGCAGCGACGAACGCGTCGTCGAAGTCGTCGTCAGCGCCGACGGCGCCCCGCTGCTGGTCGGCCAGCGCGTGCTGGTCAAGTTCATGAAGCCCGGCAAGAAAGCCGGCGCCAAACGCGACAAGCCGACCTCGCCCGTGGCCGGCGGCCTGACCAAGCCGAAGAAGACCTGATCGCGATGGCCCAAGGCGGGGGCGCCCTTGACGCCCCCTCCCCGCCGCCGCACAAACGCGCGAAACCAAACACGCGTTTGAGGGAGACTTAGGGCATGGCGGACGACATTCGCTTCGACGGTCAGGTGGCGATCGTCACGGGCGCGGGCGGCGGGCTCGGGCGTCAGCACGCCCTGGAGCTGGCCCGGCGCGGGGCCAAGGTGGTGGTCAACGACCTGGGCGGATCCGTCGATGGCTCGGGCGGCTCGTCCGACGCGGCCAAGGCCGTCGTGGCCGAGATCGAGGCCTTCGGCGGGCAGGCCATCGCCCACGGCGCCTCTGTGACCGACGACGCCGGCGTCGCCGATCTGGTGAAGACCACGATCGACACCTGGGGCCGCATCGACATCCTGGTCGCCAACGCCGGCATCCTGCGCGACAAGACCCTGACCAAGATGGAGCTGGCCGACTTCGAGGCCGTGATCCAGGTCCACGTCTTCGGCACCTTCAAGCCGATCAAGGCCGTGTGGGACATCATGAAGGCCCAGAACTACGGCCGCATCGTCGTCACCACCTCGTCCTCGGGCATGTACGGCAACTTCGGCCAGTCCAACTACGGCGCGGCCAAGATGGCGGTGCTGGGCCTGATGAACACGCTGAAGCTCGAAGGCGCCAAGAACAACGTCAAGATCAACGCCATCAGCCCCGTGGCCGCCACCCGCATGACCGAGGGCCTGATGCCGCCGGAAGTGCTGGAGAAGCTGAAGCCGGAATACGTGACCCCCGGCGTCGTCTACCTAGTGTCGGAAGACGCCCCGACCGGCGCGATCCTGACTGCCGGCGCCGGCGCCTTCGCCCTCTCGCGGATCTTCGAGACCGAGGGCGTCTATCTGGGCGAAGGCGGGCTGTCGGCCGAGGAAGTCCGCGACAGCTGGGAGCAGATCACCGCCGAGCCGGGCCAGCAGGCCTATTTCAACGGCGGCGAGCAGGGCCAGAAGTTCTTCCGGAAACTGGCCGGCGGCTGAAGCTTCCCCAAGGTAAAGCATTACGGCGCGGGCGCGGGATCCAGGTCTCGCGCCCGTCGCTTTTCAAAGCTGACAAAAGCGTCAAAAGAGCGCCATTCGCGATTTAGGCGAATACATGGCTTTACCTAAGGGAAGGCCGCGTTTCTGACGTAACGACGAATAGAGTGAGGCCTAAAAGCCGCCATTTCTTTGACGCGATGAACAAAATTCACCGCGAAGCGAATAAATAGCAACGTTTTTTGAAAAGATCAGTTAGAGGCGACAGCAACCTCCAGCGCTGCAAGGCGTTTGGCGGACCGATAACCTCCCCAAGCTCCCTTAGAAGGTGCGTCAGTCATGTCTCTCTCGCGTAAGCTCCTCGCCGCCGGCGCGGCCGTCGCCGCCCTCGCCGCCGCCTCGCAAGCCACCGCTTCGGGCTTCTACCTGCAAGAACAATCGGTCCGCGGTTCGGGCCGCGCCTATTCGGGCGAAGTGGCCGACACCGGGGCCGCCAGCCTGTGGTGGAACCCGGCCGCCATCGCCAGCGTCGAGCACGCCGAAGTCTACGGCGGCCTGCACGCCATCCTGGTCAACTCGGACGTCAAGAACACCGGTTCGACCATCACCCGTCCGGGCCAGGCGACCACCGCCATCAGCGGCGAAACCCGCGAGAGCAACCCGATCCTCAACGGCCTGCTGCCGAACTTCGCCGGCGCCTGGCGCCTGAACGACAAGATCGTCGTCGGCCTGTCGACCGCCGCCCCGTACAACTTCACCACCAAGTACGGTGAAGGCAACTTCGCCCGCTACGACGCCCTGAAGTCGCGCCTGACCTCGATCGACATCCAGGGCACGGTCGCCTACCGCCTGACCGACCAGATCGACCTGGGCGTCGGCGTCAGCGCCGAATACGCCGATGCGAACCTGACCAACGCCCTGCCGCAGGTCTCGCCGCTGCTGGCCGACACCGGCCGCCAGTCGCTGACCGGCGACGGCTGGGACTACGGCTGGACCGTCGGCGGCCAGTTCCGTCCGACCTCGGCCCTGACCATCGGCGCCAGCTACCGCTCGAAGATCGAACACACCCTGAAGGGCCAGGTGACGATCGCGGGCCTGAGCAGCGTCCTGGCCGCCAGCAACGGTTCGTTCGACGGTGAAGCCACCATCACCACCCCGTGGATGGCCACCCTCGGCGCCCGCTGGGCCGTGACCCCGAAGACCACCCTGAACGCCTCGGTCAGCCGCATCGGCTGGAGCGAGTTCGACGCCATCCGCGTCACCCGCGCCGCCGGCACCACCGTGATCGACCAGGACTACAAGGACATCACGACCATCGCCATCGGCGTCGATCACCAGCTGACCCCGCGCCTGACCCTGCGCGGCGGCGTCCAGAAGGACCCGACCCCGACCCCGGAAAACGGCCGCACCGCCCGCGTGCCGGACGGCGACCGCATGCTCTACGCCGTCGGCGCCACCTGGGCCGCCAAGCCGAACCTGATGCTCGACGTCGGCGCCAGCTACATCGACTTCGACAAGGCCGTGATCACCCGCACCGACGTCTCGTACGCCGGCACCGCCGCGGCCACGACGACCGTCCTGAAGGGCGAAGCCACCGGTTCGGGCGCCGTGCTCTCGACCGGCGTCCGCTGGACCTTCTAAGGCTCTCCAGCCTCTGAAACGGAAAGGCCGCCCGGATCGCTCCGGGCGGCCTTTTTGTTTGGAACCTCCCCCTTTGGGGGAGGCGGCCGAAGGCCGGTGGGGGGCCGTTTTCAGCTTTCGAGGCATGGGTCGACTTTGCAGCCGCCCCCCCCTCCGATCGCTACGCGATCGCCTCCCCCACAGGGGGAGGTCCCTCGATGGGCGACGCCGCGCCTAGTTCGCCACCGTTCCCCAAACCGCCTTCGCCGCCTGCACGAACGCCTTGGCCGCCGCGCTCTCAGGCGCCGCCAGCACCACGGGCCGCCCCGCGTCACCGGCCTCGCGCACGCCCATCTCGATCGGCACCTGGGCCAGCACCGGCACGCCCAGCGCCTCAGCTTCCGCCACGCCGCCGCCCGAGCCGAAGATCGGGATCGGCGCGCCGGTCGCCGGGTCGGCGAAGAAGGCCATGTTCTCCACCAGGCCCAGGATCGGCGTCGCGGTCTTGGCGAACATCGCCGCCGCCCGGCGGGCGTCGATCAGGGCGATCTCCTGCGGGGTGGTGACCAGCACCACGCCGTCGATGCGCAGCTTCTGCACCAGGGTCAGGTGGATGTCGCCGGTGCCCGGCGGCAGGTCGACGACCATCACGTCCAGCGGCTCGGCCTCCGAGCCCCAGGCCACGTCGTGGATCAGCTGGCGCACCGCCGACGAGGCCATCGGCCCGCGCCAGATCATCGCCCTGCCCTCATCGACCATGAAGCCGATCGACATCAGCTTCACGCCGTGCGCCTCCAGCGGCAGCAGCTTCTTGTCCTCGAAGGTCGGCTCGCCGTCGACGCCCATCATCCGCGGGGCCGAGGGACCGTAGATGTCGGCGTCCAGCAGGCCGACCTTCAGGCCCAGGCCCGCCAGGGCGCAGGCCAGGTTGGTCGAGACGGTGGACTTGCCCACCCCGCCCTTGCCCGAGGCCACGGCGATGACGTGGCGCACATGGGCGGGCTTTTCCGAGGCCGGCGGCGGGCCGACCTGGGCCTGCGGGTCGTCGGCCACCCGCGCGCCCTTGCGCACCCGGGTCGTCTCGGCCGGAGCCTGGGCGGTCAGCACCACCTGAGCGCGGGTGATCCCCGGCAGGGCCGCCAGCGCTTTCTCGGCCGCCTCGCGCACCGGCGCGTAGCCGCCGACCCGGGCGGCGGGCACTTCCAGCACGAAGCCGGCCTTGCCCTCGCGCACCACCAGCCCCTGCACCAGGCCGGCCTTCACCAGGCCAAGCCCCGTGGCCGGATCCTCGATGCGATCGAGGGCCTCGCGGGCGTCATCGGGAGTTGCAGAAGAGCTTGCGGTCACGTCAGTGTCTTGCCTTGTCGCGTGGGGGTCCTCATATCCGCGTGCGGGGTCTGTTTTACAACCCCGCCAGCCAACAAGCCTGAGGAGGTCGCCCCGCGCCCTCCGCACCGACAAGCCCAAGGAGGTTGCCCGCAACCTCCGCCAACAAGAACGAGCGACGGGAAGACAGCGCCGCCCATGCCCTGGAACGACAACGCCGGACCCGGCCCCTGGGGCTCGCCCCCGCCGGGCGACGACAAGAACGACGGCGGGCGCAAGCCCGACCCGACGCGCCGCCCCCCTGGCCCGCCCGGCGTTCCGCCGCCGCCCATCGACGTCGCCGAACTGGTCGACAGCCTGACCGGCCGCCTGCGCGAGACCTTCGGCGGCCCTGGTCGCGGCAAGGCCATCGCCCTGGGCGCCGCCGCCGTGGTCGGTCTGTGGCTGGTCTCGGGCGTCTATGTCGTCCAGCCCAACCAGCAGGGCGTGGTCACCACCTTCGGCGCCTACAGCCGCACCAGCGATCCTGGCCTGCGCTATCGCCTGCCCTGGCCGATCGAGGATGTCGAGCGCGTGCCCGTCACCTCGATCCAGACCCTCGACGTCGGCGGCGTGCCCGGGGCGGAAGTGCCCGCCGAGCGCCTGATGCTGACCGGCGACGAGAACATCGTCGACCTCAGCTTCACCATCCAGTGGAGCGTGTCGGACGCCGGCAAGTTCGTGTTCAACGTCCGCGCCCCCGACGCCGTCATCAAGGACGTGGCCGAAAGCGCCATGCGCGAGGTGGTCGGCAAGACCGCCCTCACCCCGATCCTCACCAACGGCCGCGGCCAGGTCGAGGCCCAGACCCGCGCGCTGATGCAGCAGACGCTGGACCGCTACAACATCGGGGTCCGCATCGAGGGCGTCCGCATCCAGGTCGCCACCACCCCCGCCCCCGTGCTCGACGCCTTCCGCGACGTGCAGCGCGCGGCCCAGAACGCCCAGTCGGCGGCCAACATCGCCCGCGGCGAGGCGGCCACCGTCATCCAGCAGGCCAAGGGCTACCGCGAGCAGGTGGTGCGCGAGGCCGCCGGCGACGCGGCCCGCTTCAACCAGGTCTACGAGCAGTACAAGCTGGCCCCCGGCGTCACCCGCGAGCGCCTCTACATCGAGACCATGCAGCGCGTGCTGGCCAAGTCCAACAAGGTCATCATCGACAGCAAGGGGGCCAACGCCCCGGTGATCCTGCCGTCCGACACCTTCCGTCCGCGCGTCGCTCCCGCGCCCGTCGAGGGAGCCGCCCGATGAGCCGCATCCGCAATCCCAACACCCCGCTGATCGCGGCCGGGGCCACGGCCTTCGCCGCCCTGATCCTACTGTCGACCACCGTCTACCAGGTCGACCAGCGCCAGCAGGCCCTGGTGGTGCGCTTCGGCGACCCGGTGCGCGTGGTCCTCGATCCCGGTCTCCACCTGAAGGCCCCGATCGACAAGGTGCTGCGCTTCGACAAGCGCAACATCGACATCGCCGCCAACCAGGAAGAGGTCACGGCCGCCGACCAGGAGAAGCTGGTCGTCGACGCCTTCGTCCGCTACCGCATCTCCGATCCGCGCCAGTTCTACCGCAAGCTCGGCCGCGAGAGCGTGGCCCGCGATCGGCTGGACCGCATCGTCAACGCCGCCCTGCGCGAGCAGATCGGCCGGCGGAACTCCGAGGACGTGATCGCCGGCAAGCGCGCCGAGATCATGGCCGACATCCGCACCGAGGTCGCCCGCCAGGTCGCCGGCTCGCAGCTGGGGCTCGAGATCATCGACGTGCGCATCAAGCGCGCCGACCTGCCCGAGCCCAACCAGCAGGCGGTGTTCGAACGCATGCAGACGGCCCGCAAGCAGGAAGCCGCCGAACTGCGCGCCATCGGCGACCAGCGGCGCCGCGAGATCGTCGCCACCGCCTACGAGGAAGCCGAGAAGATCCGAGGCGAAGCCGACGCCCAGCGCGCCCAGCTGTTCGCCTCCAGCTTCGGCCGCGACCCCTCGTTCGCCGCCTTCTACCGCTCGATGCAGGCCTACGAGCAGTCGCTGGGCCAGGGCGACACCACCCTGGTCCTCTCCCCCGACAGCGCCTTCTTCAAGTACTTCGACAAAGGCCCGGCCGGCTGAGGTCCTCTCCCTCTGGGGGAGGTGTCGCGTAGCGACGGAGGGGGGCCGTTTTCAGCTTCCGAGCCGCCGCCCGCCCCTCCCCCGTAGAATCCCCGCGAAAGCGGGGACCCAGGCTTTTTCTGCCACCCGCCGCCTAAGCCCTTCCCCCTTGATGGGGGAAGGGTTGGGATGGGGGTGACGCTGCGGTTCCGCCTGCACGACGGAGACCGGACTTACCGCCGCAACCACCCCCAACCCCGGCCCTTCCCCCATCAAGGGGGAAGGGAGAAGAAGGGCTGACGGGGATAGACGAAGCTGGATCCCCGTCGAGCGCGGATCAAAACCCAACCAATCCAACCCCTTGCAACTTTCTCACCGCCCTGGATCAGACGCGCTCAAACCCGCTGCATAATCACTGGGTCTCGCCGCACCGAAGGGGCGCGCGGCCAGCGACCAATGCGGCGGCGGGATGCGATCGAGCGGGACTGGGGCGGATTGGGAAGATCCGTCGTGTCCGGGACCTGGCGCTGGCCAGGCCCGCCCGCCGTCGGCTTGGGCGAGGATTACAGAGCACACCCCCTCTCCTCGTCGCCGTCCGAAGAGGAAACTCCAAGGACGATCCTGGTAAGGCGTTAAGAGCGCCGCCGCCCGGGAAGCCGGCAGCCAAACGACCGCGCGGAGCGCCTTGGCTTCGTCGAAACGGTACACACAACAGCACCTCCGGGCGTCGCCCGGGCGCTCCGCTCTCCTTCATCCACTCGCAGCGAAAGCGCGGGGACGCCCACCCGTTCCCTCTCCCCTTGCGGGAGAGGGTGGCCCCACGGAGTGGGGTCGGGTGAGGGGTCTCTCAGAACTCAACACCGCGTGCGGCGGTCAGGCTTGGTGCGGCGTCCCACATTTGAGAGACCCCTCATCCGACCTGCTTCGCAGGCCACCTTCTCCCGCAAGCGGAGAAGGAAAACTACCGCCGCTCCACCGTCTGGCGCGCCATCGGGGCCAGCTTGGCGAGAAGCTTGTTCTGGGCGGCGAAGGGCACGCCCTCCTTGTCCATCGCCCACTGCAGGTTCTCGACCAGGGCGTTGAAGTCGCGGGGCGTGATCCCCTGGTCCTTGTGGGCCGCGGTCATGTCCTTGCCGGTGTAGTCGCAGCCGCCGCCCAGCACGTAGCAGAACTGCTCGGTCAGGGTCCGCTTCAGGCGCACGGTGTCGGCCGTGGCGAAGATGTCCTTGATGCGCGGGTCGGCGAGGTTGCGGTCGACGAGATCGCTGGTGATCCGGGCCAGGCCCTCGCGGCCGTGGAAGGCCTCGAACACCGCCTTGTCGCTCATCGGCGCCGCGCCGGCGTTGGCGTTGGACTGGACATAGGGGTCGACCGGCTGCTCGCCGGGCGGAACGGCGGCGTCCTGGGCCTGAGCGAGGCCGGAAAGACCAAGGGCGAAACCAGCGGCCAGGGCCGCGCGGAGGGCGTTGTGGCGGATCATGATCTGGCGCTCCTAGAAGCCGGCCTGCAGCGAGACATAGAGCCCGCGCTGGTCCTTGAAGGTGGCGATGTCGCCCAGGTCGACATAGGCCACGGTCACCGAGACGGTCTTGTTGACGGCGTAGGCGGCGAAGACGTCCACCCAGTCGCTTTCCTTGGCGAAGCCGAGGTTGTCGGGCTTGGTGCGGTACTCGGCCCCCAACGCCAGGCGCTTGCTGACCAGCCAGCCGGCCGAGCCCTCGAACTGCGCCCGGTAGCTGTCGTTCCTGTCGCCGCCGAAGCCCAGCAGGCCGGTCTGGTTGGCCTTGGTCAGCCTCACCGTGCCGTTCAGCAGCAGGCTCTTGTCGAGCAGCAGCTTGGTGGCGGCCGCGTAGTAATCGACGCCGCTGTCGTCCTTGCCGCCAACGGCGCGGACGATCGCGCCCTGGTCGTTCTTCTTCCACTGGGCGCCGACGGCGACCTGCGGAACCCAGGTGTCCTGGTCATAGACCAGGTCGCCGATCAGGCGGACCTTCACCCCGACGACGTCCTGCTTGAAGGTGAAACCCTTGCCGAGGCCGAGCTTGGCGCCGGTCGCCCCGGTGTCGAATTCCTGGCGAGCGAGCGACAGTTCGACCCGGTCGAACAGCCCCACCGCCCCGCCATAGGCGCGCAGCTCGTAGTCGGGCACATTGACATAGGTGGCGTGGACCTTGCCGCCGACGCCGCGCGAGGTCTCGTTGCCGGCGATCACCGCCCAGGTCGAAAGACCGCCGCCGGCGCTTCCTTCCAGGGCGCTGACGCCGCCGGTCAGCAGCAGCTTGCCGCCAGGCTCCATCTCGCCGGCCAGGGCCGATCCGCTCCACAGCGCGTACCCCAGCGTCATGGCGCAACCCGCGCCCGCCAGCACCGCCGTCTTCGTCCTGCCCATGCCGCCCCGATCCCCGAAATCCGTTGGCGGCGACGCTACGGGCAAGACTTTACGCAATCGTTAGAACATCTCGCCTAGGGTTAGACTTCAGCGCTGCGACAATTTGTCCATCAGCTTCGGGGAAATCATGCGCAAGATCGTCGCCAGCTCGATGAAGATCGCCTCAATACTATTTTCGGTTGCGATTTTCTCGACGCACGCCATGGCGGCGGACCTCACGCTCTCGGTGCGCGGGAGCGACGGCAAGCCCGTGGCCGACGCCGTCGTCACCGTCTATCCCGGCGGCCAGCCGACCAAGGGGCCGATCAAGTTCGACTGGCCCTATCGCGTCGCCCAGCAGAACATCCAGTTCAACCCGTTCGTGCTGATCGTCCCGGCCGGCGCCGAGGTCTCGTTCCCCAACCTCGATAAGGTGCGCCACCACGTCTATTCGTTCTCGGCCGGCAACAGGTTCGAGCTGAAGCTTTACGGCCGCGAGGAGAACCGCGTCGTGCGCATGCCCGCCGTCGGCGTGGCGGCCATCGGCTGCAACATCCACGACCAGATGGTCGGCTTCATCAAGGTGGTCGACACCCAGTACGCCGCCAAGACCGACGCCTCGGGCAAGGCCTTGATCCGCGGCGCGCCGGACGGGCCGGTCGTGGTCAAGGTCTGGCACCCCTATCTGCGCGCCCCCAAGAACGAGAAGACCGTCCCGCTCGCCGCCCTGCGCGGCGCGGTCTCACAGGACGTCTCGATCGACCTGCGCGCCCCGGCGGCGATGAGCCACTAGGGCCGGCCCGATGTTCCACCGTCTGCAGACCAGACTGACCGTCCTCTACGCCGGGCTCTTCGCCCTGGCGCTGGGGGCGATCGCGGTCACCGTCTACCTGACGATCGCGGCCACGGCCCAGCAGGCGGTGCGCCAGGAACTGGCCGCCACCGGCGGGGTCTTCGACCGCGTCTGGGCGCTGCGCACCCAGCGCCTGCGCGACGGCGCCGACCTCTTGTCGCGCGACTTCGGCTTCCGCGCCGCCGTCGCCACCCGCGACGCCCCGACCATCGCTTCCGCCCTGGCCAACCTGCGCGGCCGCATGGGCCTGGACCTGGCCGTGATGATGAACGTCGACGGCGAACTGACCGGCGTCGACCCTTCCCAGCTCGACGCCGAACGCCTGTGGACCGCCCTCGACGCCGAGGACGGGGCCGGCGGCGTCTTCATGGTCGGCGGCGAGCCCTACCAGCTGATCTCGGCCCCGATCCTGTCGCCCACCCTCACCGGCTGGGTCGTGTTCGGCGTCCGCCTGGACGATCGCGAGATGCGGGCGCTGGAACGGCTGTCGGCGATCCGCCTCGACGCCGACGTCTTCAGCCGCGAGACGGGGCGCGACGGCGAGCACTGGCGCGCCCAGGACGCCGGCCGCCAGACCCCCGCCCTCACCGCCTTCGTCGCCCAGGCTTTGAAAGGCGACGGCGCCCCCGGCCGCGTCCAGGGCCCGGCCGGCGACGAACTGGTGCTGGCCAAGCCGCTGAAGGCGCTGGGCGGCGGCGCCTCGGCCCTGGTGCTGCGCTATCCCCTCGCCCTGGCCCTGGCGCCCTACCGCCTGCTGCTGGCCGCCGTGGCCCTGGCCGGCCTGATCGGCGCGGCCCTGGTCATCGCCGCCAGCTGGATGCTCTCGCGCGGTCTCGCCCGTCCCATCGCCGAGCTCGACGCCGCCGCCCAGGAGCTGGAGCAGGGCCGCGAGGTTCAGGTCGCCGTGCAGACTCGCGACGAAATCGGCCGCCTGGCCGAAAGCTTCAACCGCATGGCCGACGGCATCCGCGACCGCGAGGCGCGGATCACCCACCTGGCCATGCACGACGCCGAGACGGGCCTGGCCAACCGCCACGCCCTGGAAACCGAGATCGCCGCCCGCATGGCCGCCGATCCGAGCCAGCCGGTGATCATCGGCGCCCTGGGCCTGGACCGCTTCACCTTCGTTCGCGGGGCCATCGGCTACGCCCTGGCCACCGAACTGATCGTCGAGATCGGCGAGCGGGTGCGCGCCCACAATCCCGACGTCATGGTCGGGCGGCTGACCACCTCGACCCTCTGCGTCGTCTCCAGCTTCACCGATCTCGACGAGGCGGTCGCCGTCGTGACCTCGGCCACGCCGATCCTGGAGGCCCCCGTGCGCCTGGGCGGCGACCTCGTGGACATCCACGTCAGCAACGGCCTGGCCGCCGGCCGCCAGGGCGAGAGCGACCCCCACCGCCTGATCGAGCAGGCGATGATCGCCCTGGACCAGGCTCGCGACGCCGGCAAGAAGGCCGCCGCCTTCGACGAGACGGCCTATGGCGACCCGGCCAGCAACCTCTCCCTGATGAGCGAGATGCTGGAGGCCGTGCGCACCGGCGCCCTCTTCCTCAACCACCAGCCCAAGCTGGATCTGCGCACCGGCGCGATCACCGGAGCCGAGGCGCTGGCGCGCTGGATCCACCCCACCCGCGGCTTCCTGGGCCCCGACCTCTTCGTCGGCATGGCCGAGGAGACCGGCCACATCCGCGCCCTCACCGACTACGTCATCGACCAGGCGATCGCCGACCAGCAGGTGCTGCGCGCCGCCGGCCACGATCTGCTGATGTCGGTCAACATCTCCGGCCGGCTGATCGACGACCTAGGCTTCGCCCGTCAGGCCATCGAGCGCGTCACCCAGGCCGGCGCGCGCATGTGCTTCGAGATCACCGAGACGGCCGTGGTCGGCAACGCCGCCGTGGCCCTGCAGGTGCTGGAGCAGTTCGCCGCCGCCGGTATCGCCGTGTCGATCGACGACTACGGCTCGGGCCTGTCGTCCCTGGCCTATCTCAAGCAGATCCGCGCCGACGAGCTGAAGATCGACAAGGCCTTCGTCATGGGCATGGACCGCGAGGCCAAGGACGCCCTGCTGGTCAAGTCGACCGTCGACCTGGCCCACAGCCTGGGCCTCAAGGTCGTCGCCGAGGGCGTGGAATCGCGCGAGGCCCTGGCCATGCTGCAGGTCATGGGCTGCGACATCGCCCAGGGCTATCACATCGCCCGGCCGATGGGCCTGCCGGCCCTCACCGAGTTCCTGACCGCCTGGGGCGCCGAGGAGACCCAGAGCGATCAGGCAAGGCAGGCTTGACCCTTCAGGCCTGTTGCTTCAGCAGGTCGAGCACGACGTGCAGGCTGTCGGCGATGTGGACGCACTTCTCGTGCATCTCCTCGGTCGGATCGAGGATGTCGGGGACCATGATCGTCATCATCCCCGCCCCGTGCGCCGCGCGGACGCCGGGATGGGAATCCTCCAGCGCAAGGCACAGCGCGGGATCGACGCCCAGCCGCTCGGCGGCCAGCAGGTAAGGGTCCGGGAACGGCTTGTGCCGCGTCACGTCATGGTGGGCGACCACCGCATGGAAGCGGGGAAGAAGATCGAAGCGCCCCAGATACCGCTCCACCGCCGGCAGGCCGTTCGAGGTGGCGATGGCGCGCGGCAGGCCCAGGTCGTCCAGGTGATCGAGGATCTCCTCGACGCCGTCCTTCAGCCGGATCTCGGCTTCGAGCAGCAGCTCGACGTCGGTCCACAGCCGCTCGAAGAACGGCTTCACCGGAAAGTCCTCGCCGTAGAGCTCGCGCAGCATCACCGCGCACTCGGGATTGGTCTTGCCCACCATCGAGGCATAGGTCGCCGCCGTGATCGGCGCGCCGAACACCTTGCCGGCGTCGATCATCGCGGCGCGATAGACGGTCTCGGTGTCGAGCAGCAGGCCGTCCATGTCGAAGACCACCGCCTCGACGCGGCGCGGGAAGCTCACTGAGCGAACTCCTCAGCGCGATAGCCCTGGAAGTAGAGCAGCGCCGTCAGGTCAGCATGATCGACTTTCGCGTGGGCCCGGGCCGCCACGATCGGCTTGGCGCGATAGGCCACGCCCAGGCCGGCGGCCTCGATCATCGCCAGGTCGTTCGCGCCGTCGCCCACCGCCAGGGCGTCGGCCGGGGTCAGACCCAGGGCGGCGGTCTCCTCGTTTAGGGCGGCGAGCTTGGCCTCCTTGCCGAGGATCGGATCGCCGACCTCGCCGGTCAGGGCGTCGCCCGCCTCGATCAGGGTATTGGCCCGGTTCAGGTGGAAGCCGGCCGCTTCGGCCACCCGGCTGGTGAAGAAGGTGAAGCCGCCCGAGACCAGGGCGCAGCGGGCGCCGTGGGCGGCCATGGTCTTCACCAGCGTCTCGGCGCCGGGATTGAGCCGCACCCGCTCGTCGAAGCAGGTCTGCAGGGCCGAGGTCGCCAGGCCCTTCAGCATGCCGACCCGCTCGCGCAGCGCGCCCTCGAAGGCCAGCTCGCCGCGCATGGCGCGCTCGGTGATCTCGGAGACCTTGTCCTTGACGCCTGCGAAATCGGCCAGCTCGTCCAGGCATTCGACGTTGATGATCGTCGAGTCCATGTCGGCGATCAGCAGGCGCTTCTTGCGGTTCAGGGCCGGCTGGATGGCGAAGTCGACGGGCTTGTCGCCGATGGCGGCGATCACGCGCTCGCGGATCAGGGCCGGATCGGCGTCAAAGGTCACATCGACCGCGTCGGGGCCGAGCGCGACGACCTCGCCGAGCGACAGAGCTGCGGCGAGGGTTTCGGCCTCCGGGCCGACGAGGGTCAGGACGTGCATGAACGGGGCGGCTAAGCCAGTCGCCCCGCCCCGTCAAGCAACTTGCAGAACGAACCCGCTCAGCCCGCCTCGATCCCGGTGCAGCGCTGCAGCAGGGCGACGCCGGCGCGCTTGCCCGCGGCCTCGGCCGTCTCGCCCTCGGCCGGCTTGACGTTCTCGAACAGGAAGTCGAGCCCGTCCTCGTAGACCTTGCTCGCCTTGACGCCCTTCTCGGCGCCGTCCTCGAAGGCCTCGTCCATCATCGTGCGCCCCTTGGCCCCGAAGGCTTCGAGCACGAACTGCATGCCGCGCCCGTCGGCGCCCTTGCTGGCGAAGACCTGCGGATAGGCGGTCGCGACCTTTCCGAGGATCACCAGCACCGCGCCGCAGCCGGCCTTCTCCTGAGGCGTCAGGTCGGGAGCCGGCGTGGCCGCCATGGCCGCGGCGGCGGCCGAAGGCGCCTTGGGCTTATTGGGCGTGACCGCGGCCAGCGCCGAACCAGCCGTCAGGGACGCGACCATCGCGGCCGCAATCATGTATGTACGCTTCATGGACCAAGCCGCCCCGTACGCAACCGTCGCAACGCCCTTCGCTGACGACTCGCGCGTCTGGATGATCGCCGGACCGACGGCCAGCGGCAAGTCGGCCTATGCCCTCGATCTGGCCGAACGCACCGGCGGCGAGATCGTCAACGCCGACTCCATGCAGATCTACGCCGGCCTGCGGGTGCTGACCGCCGCCCCCTCGCCCGAGGAGGAGGCTCGCGCGCCGCATCACCTGTTCGGCGTCGCCGACGCGGCCGACGGCTGGTCGGTCGGCCGCTGGCAGGCGGCCGCCGTCAGAGTGCTGCACGACATCGCCGCCCGCGGCCGCCCCGCCATCGTCGTCGGCGGCACCGGCCTCTATTTCCGCGCCCTGACCCACGGCCTGGCCGAGGTGCCGCCGGTGCCCGAAAGCCAGCGGGAGATTTCCGGCCTGCTCTACGCCGCCCAGGGCGAGGCGGGCTTCCGCGACCTGCTGCGCCCGCTGGACCCAGCCGCCGAGGCCCGCATCGAAAGCGGCGACCGCCAGCGCCTGGTCCGCGCCCACGCCGTGGCCGTCGCCACCGGCCGGGCGCTGTCGGATTGGCAGGCCGACACCCGCCCCGTCCTGCAGGCCGGCGAATGGAGCGGCGTGGTCCTCGACCCGCCCCGCGCCGAACTCTACGATCGCTGCGACGCGCGTCTGGGCCTGATGGTCGAAAGCGGCGCCCTCGAAGAGGTCGCCGCCATGGAGACGCGGGGCCTGGATGCCGCCCTGCCCGCCCTCAAGGCCGTCGGCTATCGCGAACTGGCCGCCCACCTGCGCGGCGAGACGAGCCTGGACCAGGCCCTCGACGCCGCCCGCCAGGAGACCCGCCGCTACGCCAAGCGCCAGCTCACCTGGTTCAGGAACCAGACCCCGGACTGGCGAAAGCTCGACCCGCTGCACAAAGGCTCGCGGGATCCGGGCGACTTGGCGTAAGGGCCAGGACCAGCCGCCACAGGATTTTCCGATGACCGAACTCGCCCGCCTCGCCGCCGCCGTCGCCGCTCGCCTGACCGAACGCGGTGAGACCGTCGCCGTCGCCGAATCCTCCGCCGGCGGGCTTATCTCGTCGGCGCTGCTGGCCGTGCCGGGGGCCTCGAAGTTCTACGCCGGCGGCGCGGTCGTCTACACCGCTCGGGCGCGGCTGACCCTGCTGGACATTCCGCAGAAGGCCATGGACGGACTACGTTCGGCCAGCGAGCCCTACGCCGTGCTGCTGGCCCGCGTGGCCGGCAAGAACCTGAAAGCGACCTGGGGCCTGTCGGAGACCGGCGCCGCGGGGCCAGAGGGCAACCGCTATGGCGACGCCGCCGGCCATAGCTGCATGGCGGTCGTTGGGCTGGATCGCGAGGTCAGTCTTACCGTCGAGACCGGGATCGATGACCGCGAGGCGAACATGCGACGCTTCGCTGAGCACGCTCTTGCCCTGCTTCTGGAAACCTTGGGCTGAAATTCGCGCCAGACCCGTTGCGACTTATCCGCCACGGGTCGTTTCTTGCGTCAAACCGCGCCTTGACGCCCTCAGGCGAGCATGGCATTCCCCGATCATCCATTTGGAGCAACACTCGTGCGCACCACCATGATCGTACTTATGGAGCGGCCGTTCACGGCGTGACCTCGAAGTCACGTTGATAGATCGGTCGCGCGCACAAAGGTCCTTCGGGGCCTTTTTTCTTTTTCGCCGTACCCAAAGCCCAGCTTTCCACGTCCATCCGGGACTTCCGCCATGACCGCCCATCAGACCATCGAGAGCAACGCTCCCGCCGATGCCGCCAACCGCGCCATGACCGGCGCCGAGATCGTGGTTCGCGGCCTCGTGGACCAGGGCGTCGAAGTCCTGTTCGGCTATCCGGGCGGCGCGGTCCTGCCGATCTACGACGCGCTGTTCCACGAGCCGCGCCTGCAGCACATCCTGGTTCGCCATGAACAGGGCGCGACCCACGCCGCCGAAGGCTACGCCCGCAGCTCGGGCAAGCCGGGCGTCGTTCTGGTCACCTCGGGCCCGGGCGCGACCAACGCCATCACCGGCATCATGGACGCCCTGATGGACTCGATCCCGATGGTCGTCATCACCGGCCAGGTCCCCACCCACCTGATCGGCACCGACGCTTTCCAGGAAGCCGACACCGTCGGCATGACCCGCTCGTGCACCAAGCACAACTACCTGGTCAAAGACGTCCGCGACCTGCCGCAGATCATCCACGAAGCCTTCAAGATCGCCACCACCGGCCGTCCGGGTCCGGTGCTGATCGACATCCCCAAGGACGTCCAGTTCGCCAAGGGCGAATACTACGGCCCGACCGAGGTCGCCTCGAGCCACGCCTATTCGCCGCGCATCAAGGGCGACGCTAGCCGCATCGCCGAGGCGGCCAAGCTGATCGCCGGCGCCCGCCGTCCGATCTTCTACACCGGCGGCGGCGTCATCAACGCCGGCCCCAAGGCCAGCGAGGCCCTGCGTGAGTTCGCCGCCCTGACCGGCGCCCCGGTCACCTCGACCCTGATGGGCCTGGGCGCCTTCCCGGCCGCCGATCCGGCGTGGCTGGGCATGCTGGGCATGCACGGCACCTTCGAAGCCAACAACGCCATGCACGACTGCGACGTCATGATCTGCGTCGGCGCCCGCTTCGACGACCGCGTCACCGGCCGCCTGGACGCCTTCTCGCCGGGCAGCAAGAAGATCCACATCGACATCGACGCCTCGTCGATCAACAAGAACGTCCGCGTCGACCTGCCGATCGTCGGCGACGCCGGTTCGGTTCTGGAAGACCTGATCGAGGCCTGGAAGAGCGCCGGCCACCAGCCCAACAAGGCAGCCCTGACCGATTGGTGGGCCCAGATCGACGCCTGGCGCGCCCGCCAGTGCCTCGCCTACAAGCGCTCCGAGACGGTCATCAAGCCGCAGTACGCCATCCAGCGCCTGTACGAGCTGTCCAAGGACAAGGACGTCTACATCACCACAGAGGTCGGCCAGCACCAGATGTGGGCCGCCCAGTTCTTCCGCTTCGAGGAGCCGAACCGCTGGATGACCTCCGGCGGCCTGGGCACCATGGGCTACGGCTTGCCCGCCGCCCTGGGCGTGCAGCTGGCCCACCCCAAGAGCCTGGTCGTCGACATCGCCGGCGAAGCCTCGATCCAGATGTGCATCCAGGAGCTGTCGACCGCGATCCAGTTCGACCTGCCGGTCAAGATCTTCATCCTGAACAACGAATGGATGGGCATGGTCCGCCAGTGGCAGCAGCTGCTGCACGGCGAGCGCTACAGCCACTCCTACTCCGACAGCCTGCCCGACTTCGTGAAGCTGGCCGAGGCCTACGGCGCCGTCGGCATCCGCTGCTCGGACCCGGCCGAACTGGACGCCAAGATCCTGGAGATGATCAACAGCGACAAGCCGGTGATCTTCGACTGCCGCGTCGAGAAGCACGAGAACTGCCTGCCGATGATCCCCTCGGGCAAGGCCCACAACGAGATGATCATGGGCGAGGTCGAGGACATCGGCAGCGTCATCGGCGAGGACGGCGCGGGGCTGGTCTAGACGCCGGGCGTCATCCAAGGCCTGCTCTCCAGACTCGTCCGGAGTCGTCCATGCGCGCCACGCTTCTCATCGCCGCCCTGCCCCTGACGGCCGCCACGGCGGCCCTCGCCCAGCCGCGCGTCGAGGTTCCGATCCAGCAGAGCGTGCTGACCAACGGCGCGCCGCGCTACTGGGTGGAGCTGTCGATCGCCGGCGGCGCGCCGATCCGGGCTATGCTCGACACCGGCTCCACAGGCCTGCGGGTGTTGGCGGCCGAGCCCTCAGCCAAGGCCCTGCCGGCGGCAGGCCCCGAACAGAACTACGGCTACACCTCCGGCGCGCGCTTCTCCGGCCCGCCGGTCAAGGCTGCGATCGCCTTGGGCCCGGCGCGCACGCCCGACGACTTCGTCTTCCAGCGGATCGACAAGGCGGCCTGCGCGGCCGAGCGTCCTGACTGTCCGGTCAGCGAGGTCGCGGCCGACGCGTATCGGATCGGCGGACGCGGCGCGAACGGCTTCTTGGCCATCCTCAGAACCAACATGGGCGACGCCGACGCGGCCAATCCGCTGAAGGCGATGGCCCGGTCCTGGATCATCGAGCTGCCGAAGGCCGGGTCGACGGCGCCGGGTCGGCTGATCCTCAATCCGAGCAAGGACGAAACGGCCGGCTTCACGGCCCTGCCGCTGGATCCCGTCTTCGCCGATCTTCGCGGCGGCTTCCACGACGCGGTGCCCGGCTGCGTGATCAAGGCCGACGGCGAGACCTCGCTGTGCGGCCCGATGCTGCTCGACAGCGGCGCGCCGGTGGTCGAGGTCGCCCTTGGCGGCGACGCCAAGCCCGTCGCCTGGCCTAGGGGCACGAAAGCGCGACTGACCATGGGACGTCCGGGCGCGGCCGTCGCCATGCCCTTCGTCACCGATCAGGACCAGGCCTCGCGCGTAACCATCCGGGCCGGCAAGGGCCAGCCGCGCAACAGAATCTCCGCCGGCTCCCTGCCCTTCCAGGCCTTCTCCGTGCTTTATGATCCCCAGGCTCGAATCCTGGGGCTGAAACCCAGAACACCGACGGAAACGCCATGACCGCAAACGTTCAACCCGCCCCCGCCTCGGCCTACGACCTCAGCCCCAACGAGCAGGCCGAGCAGACCGCGACCTTCGCCCTGCTGGTCGACAACGAGCCGGGCGTGCTGCATCGCGTGGTCGGCCTGTTCGCCGCGCGCGGCTACAACATCGAAAGCCTCACCGTCGCCGAGACCGACCGCAAGGCCCATACCAGCCGCATCACCGTGGTCACCCGCGGCACGCGCCAGGTGCTCGACCAGATCGAGGCCCAGCTGAACAAGGTGGTCAACGTGCGCCGCGTGCACGACGTGACCCGCGACCCCAACGGCGTCGAGCGCGAACTGGCCCTGGTCAAGGTGCGCGGTTCGGGTCCGGACCGCGTCGAGGCCCTGCGCATCGCCGAAATCTTCCGCGCCAAGCCGGTCGACACCACGCTGGAGAGCTTCGTGTTCGAGATCTCGGGCGCGCCGTCGAAGATCGACAAGTTCCTCGACCTGATGCGGCCGCTCGGCCTGGTGGAACTTTCCCGCACGGGCGTCCTTTCCATCGAGCGGGGCGTCGAAGGGATGTAAGCCGTCATGGGCGTGATCGGACCGGCCGTCTTCGCGGGAGCCCTTCTCCTCGCTTTTGAGCCGCTTTCCGTTCAAGGCCAGCCGGTCGCGCCCGTCGCCCCTGCCCCGCCGCCGCCGGATCCGGCGGTCTGGTGGTCGAACGATATCCCCCGCCCCGCCTCCGAGGTCGAACCGCTGTCGGGCCGACGGCTGGGGCGAAAAGAACAGCCGGTTCCCGTCGACAACGGCGTCGATCCCTTGCTCTACCGCCTGTGGGGCCTGCAGCCCCTGCAGACCCAGCTGGTGCGCCGCGGCGAACTGGTGCTGGAGGCCTGGGCCCGACCGGCGCGCGGCGTGCGCCAGGCGGTGATCCGCATCACCGTGCGGCGCGACGGCCGCGCCTTCGTCCAGGCCCGCGCGGGCCTGGGTTGCTGCACCCCCGAGATCGGCCGTCGGGTCGACATCAACGCCGAGCTGCCGGGCGAACACATCGCCGCCTTCAAGGCCCTGGCCGGCGACGTCGCCTGGAGCCAGCCACGCAGCGTGATCGTCGACTATGGCGGCGGCTCGATCGAGGCCCTGTGCGTCGACGGCGTCTCCTGGGACGTCACGCTCCTTGTCCCCGGCCAAGCCCGCCACCTGCGCCGCGCCTGCGACGACGCCGAGGTCGGCTCGATCGCGGGCGTGCTGTCCGCGGTCGTCGGGGCGGCGGCCGGACGCGATCCACTGTTCGACGCGGTGCTGCCGCGCGGCGGCGACTTCTCGCGCCAGGCCAAGGCCTATGCCGATCTGCAGACCCAGGGCGGCCAATTGAAGGCGGGGACCTCGAACCGCCCGCAACCGCCGGCCGTTCCCGTGGCCGAAGACGACGAGCCTGAACCGCCGGCCGAAATCCCCGAAGTTCCCGCACCCCCTCCGCCGCGCTGATCCGTAGGATCGTGCAATCAACGCGGAGCATCGCTCTACCGACTGGACGACCGGCCGGGGCATAGTGACCTCGTACCGCCGCGGCTCCCTGCGGCGCTCCCCCAAATCAAAACCCAAAATCAAAGCCAGGCCATGACCCGCCACACGCCCCGTCGCGCGACGGCGGCTCCGCGTTGGTTCGCCGCCGCCCTGCTGGCGGCCGCCGCCGTCGCGACCGCCCTGCCCGCCCTGTTCTCGTCCGCTACCGCCTGGAGGATCCTGCCATGATGATCGACCACCTCCCCGTTTCCGGCGTCTGGTCCTCGCCCGATGGCCGCTACAGCCTGGAGCTTCGCCCCGACGGCCGCTTCGTCGAGGTGCACGCCGAGCCGCGCGGCGTCTTCACCGGCGCCTACGTCCTGGTCGGCGAAACCCTGAAACTGTTCGAGGACCACGGCGCGGTCGTCACCGGACGCCTGGCCGAAGGCCGCCTCAGCCTGGGGAGCGTTTGACGCTTCCCCTTCCCTACCGGGGTGTGAGCCCCTATATTGGGATTGTCCGGCTTCGGCCGAACTATGGGGATAAACGCGCACGTAATAAGCGGACTGGACCCGGGTGCGATTCCCGGCGGCTCCACCAAATCTCTCCCGAGTTATCACGGGACTGCATGGGGCCGATCAGCATCGACAGACGTGTAAAGGTGTCTGCTTTCTCTCGGCATGGCCCACCGTTTCGGGCCTTTAAACTAAATGCGAACGATAACTTCGCTGAAGAGTTCGCCGTCGCTGCGTAATGCGGTGCAGGTGAATTCGCCTCTTAAGTCCTAGGGGTTCAGATCCTTAGGCGGG
This sequence comes from Caulobacter sp. GW821-FHT10A10, assembly GCF_059415745.1. Lineage (NCBI taxonomy): Bacteria > Pseudomonadati > Pseudomonadota > Alphaproteobacteria > Caulobacterales > Caulobacteraceae > Caulobacter > Caulobacter sp. GW821-FHT10A10. The sequence continues at coordinate 97,454 of NZ_JBWKNV010000011.1, forward strand.
GCCCGGAGGGAGCCTGGCAACAGAATCCCTCCACTTCCATCGCTCATTCCGAAATTTGATCGCCTGCCCGCGCGGCGCCTCGCACCGCGCTCGAACTCACGCACGGCTGGAGCATTGCGGCCAGGCTCCCGATGGCCGGGACCTCTAACGGCAGGCCAGATGCGATCTGCTCTAAAATAGTATGCCACTACCGCATGCGGGCGCCTTTGCCGAAGGCCCGCGACGGGTTACGCTGACCCTTCGAATTTCGTTTTTGCTTAATCGAAGATCCATGGCCCGCACTCCTCCGACCGAAGACCTGATGCAGTACGAGGCCATGGCCCAGGACGCCCTGCGCGGCGTCGTGAAGGCTGCGCTCAAGAAAGCCGCCGCGCCCGGCGGCCTGCCCGAGCCGCACCACCTCTACATCACCTTCAAGACCCAGGCGGCCGGCGTCTCGGCCCCGCAGGACCTGCTCGGCAAGTATCCCGACGAGATGACGATCATCCTGCAGCACCAGTACTGGGACCTCGCCCCGGGCGAGACCTTCTTCTCGGTGACGCTGAAGTTCGGCGGCCAGCCCAAGCGCCTGTCGATCCCCTATTCGGCCGTGACCCGCTTCTACGATCCGTCGGTGCAGTTCGCCCTGCAGTTCGAGGCCCCGGAAATCGAGCCGGCCCCAGTCGAACCGGAGCCCGAGCCGACCCCGCCGCCGGCCGATGGCGACGAGGCGCCCAAGATCATCTCGCTCGACCAGTTCCGGAAGAAGTAGGCCTTGAACGACGTCGCCTCGGAGGAGCGGTCCACTCTCACCGACGAGGCGATCCTCGCGCGCTTCAACGCCTCGAAGAACGCGCCGCCCAGCGCCCTGACGCTGGGCTTCAAGCTCATCGCCGTCAGCCAGGCCGAGCGGCGCGTCGAGATCGCCTTCGACGCCCGCGCCGACCTGCTGGCCAATCCGATGGGCCAGATCCAGGGCGGCTTCGTCTGCGCCATGCTCGACGAATGCATGTCGGTGGCCGGCCTGATCACCTCGGGCATGACCCACGTCGTGCCCACCCTCGAGATGAAGACCAGCTTCCTGCGGCCGGCTCTGCCCGGTCCGCTGCGCGGCGTCGGCCGGGTGGTGAAGTGGGGCCGTACGGTCTGCTTCATGGAAGGCGAACTCTACGACGCCGAGGGCCGCCTGCTGGCGACCTCCACGGGCACGGCCCTGCCGACGCCCTTCGCCAAGTTCAAGAAATAGGATCACACGGAATGGGGCGAGCGGCGGGCTTTCTGGTCGGACTGGTCCTGGCCTGTCTGGCGATCGCGCCGGCCCAGGCCGAAAGTCCGTTCGACCACTGGGCCTCGGTGGTGATCGCCGGCGACTGGCGCGCCCACGGAGGCGGCTCGACCGAAGCCTTCGACAACGCCCGCCACGACGTGGCCGAAAGCCTGGTGGGCCTGGGCTTCCCCGCGCCGACGCAGTTCTCGGTGCGCCCCAGGCGCTATCGCGACCAGGCGCTGAACGTCTCGAACGCCAAGGCGATCGAGGATGGCCTGAGATCGGCGGCCAAGACCTCGACCGGCGGCTGTCTGGTCTACATCACCTCTCACGGCGCGCCCCAGGGCGTGGTCATGGGCAAGAAGCTGCTGCGTCCGCAGGAACTGGCGGCGATGGTCGACGGCGCCTGCCCGGGTCGGCCGTCGATCGTGGTGATCTCGGCCTGCTTCTCCGGTGTCTTCGTGCCGTCGCTGGAGCGCGACGACCGGATGATCCTGACTGCCGCCCGGCCCGATCGCACCTCGTTCGGCTGCGGCGAGAGCGACCGCTACCCCTATTTCGACGACTGCTTCCTGGGCGAGATCGGCAAGGCCCGCGACTTCGCCGTCCTTGGCCGGGCGGTGCAGGCCTGCGTGGCGCGCAAGGAGATCGACACCGGCGCCAGCCCGCCCTCGGAGCCGCAGCTGTGGATCGGACCCGAACTGCGGCCGCTGCTGCCCCTCTACACCTTCGCCAAGGCCCGCAAACCGGCGCCCGCGCCGAACGCCGCGCCGTCGTCGGGCGAAAATTGAACAGCCATGCACCCCTTGGCATGATTTTCTTCCCAGCGCCGGTGTCCCTCGCCTGACGAATTGGCCTAAGAAGACCCTTCTGACGCGTTAGCCGAAGAGGTGGGGTTCGTGACGTTGCGTATGTCGTCCAAGGCCGTGCGGTGCGCGGCGATCGTCGGCCTCTGGCTCATGGGGGCGGGCGCCGCCACCAGTCAGGACGCCGCGCCGACGGCGACCACGACGCCCGCGCCCACGGCTCCCGCCGCCACGCCGCCCAGGCCGACCTTCCGCCGTGCGCCGGCGACGCCTGTCGCCCCGATCGCGCCACCTCCGGCGGCCGTCATTCCGGGCGTCGCGCCCTTGCCCGCCCCCGAGCTCGAAGCCTTCGTCGACGGCGCCGTGCGCAGGGCCATGGCCGAGGACCACATCGCCGGGGTCACCATCTCGGTCGTCCAGAACGGCCAAGTGGTGCTGAAGAAGGGCTATGGCGCGGCCAGCCTGGCGCGCGGTCGCCCGGTCGATCCGGACCGCACGCTGTTCCGCATCGGTTCGATCTCCAAGACCTTCACCTGGATCGCCCTGCAGAACGAGATCGACGCCGGCCGCATCCGTCCTGATGCGCCGATCAACGTCTACCTGCCCGAGAAGCTGCAGGTGCGTGACCAAGGCAAGAAGACGCCGATCCGGGTGCGCGACCTCTACACCCACACCGCCGGGTTCGAGGACCGGGTTCTGGGCCAGCTGTTCGAGCGCGAGGAGCGCCGCGTGCGCCCGCTCGACGTCTATCTGCGCCAAGAACGTCCCAATCGCGTGCGTGAGCCCGGCGTGCTGCCGGCCTATTCCAACTACGGCGTCGCCCTGGTCGGCGCGGCCCTGGCCAACACCGGCGCCAAGCCTTTCGAGGACCTGATCGCCGAGCGGGTGATCGTGCCGGCCGGCCTGCAACGCACCACCTTCCGCGAGCCGCGCGCCTGGCGCGACGACCTGCCCGCGCCGATGGCTCCGGCCCTGGCCGCCGACCTGGCCGAAGGCTACCGCTGGACGCCGCTGGGCCTGGAGGCTCAGCCGGTGGAGTTCATCGGCCAGATCGCCCCCGCCGGCTCGGCCTCGAGCACCGCGGCCGACATGGCCCGCTACATGACCCTGCTGCTGAACGGCGGAACGATCGACGGCCGCACCGTCTTCTCGCAGCGCGCCGCCCAGACCTTCCGTACGGCCGGCTATCGCCCGGCGGCCGGCGCCGCTGGCTGGAACGCCGGCTTCCAGGACATCCCCCTGCCCGGCGGCCGCCGCGGCTTCGGGCACGCCGGCGCGACCCTGTGGTTCCATTCCAACATGGTGCTCGTCCCCGACCTGGGCCTCGGCGTCTTCATCTCGGTCAACACCGACACCGGCCAGGACCTGCCTGCCACCCTGCCCGCCTCGATCGTCGAGCGCTTCTACGCGCCGGCCCGGGCCGTACCGGCCTTCACGCCCCTGAGCACGGATGCAGCGCTGGCCTATGAAGGCGACTATCTGACCGACCGCCGCGCCTATGGCGGGCTGGAGGGCTTCGTCGATCGCCTGATCGGCGTCGCCAAGGTCCGGGCCAGCGCCCAGGGCGGCCTGGCGATCACCAGCGACGGCCGCACCCGTCTCTGGATCCCGACCGACCGCCAGGACGTCTTCAAGGCCGCCGACGGCGCCGACCTGCTGGTGTTCCAGCGCCAGGACGGCGCGCCCGCGCGCTTCTTCTCGCCATCGGGCGCATCCGCCTACGAACGGGTCGGCCCGCTTCTCCGCACCAGCGTCCTGGCCGGCGCGGCCCTCCTGGCGGCCCTGGCCTCGATCGCCACCCTGGCCGGCGTCTTTGTCCGCAGCCGTCGCGACACCCGCCAGACCACCAGCCAGGCCCGCGCCAGCCTGCTGCAAACTACCCAGGCCGTGCTGTGGCTGGCGGCCATCGCCTGCGTGGCCGCTTTCGCGGCGGGCTCGGGCGACGTCGCCGCCGTGGTCTTCGGCTGGCCCAGCGGCTGGCTGCTGACGGCTTCGGCCTGCGCCTTCATCGCCACGGTGCTGAGCCTCTTCACCCTGATCATGGTGCCGGTGGTCTGGCGCGGCGGCCGTCGCGTCGACAGCTGGAGCGACCTGCGCAAGCTGGCCTTCACGCTCACCGCCCTGATCTTCACCAGCTTCTCGATCGTGCTGGCGGCCTGGGGCTTCCTGGAATTCTGGAACACCTGATCCGGCACGGCCCGTGCAGGCGCTCCCCCAGTGACGATACTGGGGGAGTTCGCGCGTGTCGAAACGGAACGTCTGCATCCTGGCCGGGGCGGGCCTGGGCGCCTGGCTGGCGGTCACGCTGTTCTACGGCGCCTTCGGGGCCGAGTTGATCGAGCGCGCTTTCTGGTTCTATGCGGCCAACGCCTTCCTGGCCGCGGCGCTGGTCACCTTCGCCTTCCAGGCCACGGCAAGACTGCTGCGCATTCCCCGCAGCCGGCGACTCTATCCGGCCATGGCCTTCGCCCTGCCGGGCGCGGCGGCGGCCAACCTGATCCTGCTGGGCTTCGTGCCCCTGGCGCCGGGCGCCGAGCCCTCCAGCCTGGGCCGCTACCTGGCCTTCCTGATCGTGCTCTACATCTCGATCGGCGCGTCAGCCCTCGAGCGTGCCCCGCAGAAAGCGCGACTCTAGCTTTCGCACCACGATCACGATCCGCTCGCGCTCGCCCGGACGCCGCTCGACCAGCAGGCGGGCGACCTGGGCGTCGTCGTGAAAGGCGTATCCCTTGATGGCGTCGAGCAGGGCCTTGGCCAGGTTGTCGAGATCCAGCCACGGCGGCTCGCCGACGAACTCCATGCCGATCTCGACCGAGAACTCGCCCCAGGCCGGGCGCGATCCACGCCAGGTCTTGCGGAAGAACTCGTAGATCAGCGGCTTGTAATACTTGGCCTGGGTGGTCAGGCCGTCGACGACGATGGTCAGCTCGCCACCGGCCTCGCGCGCCCTGACCTTGCCGTGATGGACCCAGTCGTCCCGGTCGAGGTCGGCCACGCTCAGAGCTTTTCGACCTTCACGGCGGTGCCGTAGGCCAGGACCTCGGTGACGCCTTCCATGATCTCGTTGGCGTCGTAGCGCATGGCGATCACGGCGTCGGCCCCCAGTTCGCGGGCATGCTGCACCAGAAGATCGTAGGCCTCCTGCCGGGCCGTCTCGGCCAGCTTGGTGTAGATCGACAGATTGCCGCCGAAGATCTGCTGGATCGAACCGCCGATATTGCCGATCACGCTGCGCGAGCGGGCGGTCACGCCCCGCACCAGGCCGAGATGTTCGACGACGCGGTAGCCGGGCAGATCGTTGGTGGTGGCGACGAGCATGGGACCCTCCTGAGCTCCGCCGGTATAACTAACGTCGTTGCGGCGCACCATGGCGTTGCGAAGGCGGCCCTCAGGGTCTAGACCGCGCTCGACCGTTTTCCGGAGATCCGCCGCATGACCGCCACGCGCACCGAGACCGACACTTTCGGCCCCATCGAAGTCGCCGCCGACCGCTACTGGGGCGCGCAAGCCCAGCGGAGCCTCGGCAACTTCAAGATCGGCTGGGAGAAGCAGCCGCTTCCGGTCGTGCGCGCCCTCGGCATCGTCAAGCGCGCCGCCGCCGAGACCAACCACAAGCTCGGCAAGCTCGACGCGGCCATCAAGGACGCCATCGTCCAGGCCGCCAACGAAGTGATCGAAGGCAAGCTGAACGACCACTTCCCGCTGGTCGTCTGGCAGACCGGCTCGGGCACCCAGTCGAACATGAACGCCAACGAGGTGATCTCGAACCGCGCGATCGAGATCCTGGGCGGCGAGATGGGCACCAAGAAGCCCGTCCACCCGAACGACCACGTCAACATGAGCCAGTCGTCGAACGACACCTATCCGACGGCGATGCACGTGGCCTGCGCCGAGCAGATCGTCTCTGACCTGCTGCCGGCCCTGAAGCACCTGCACGCGGCCCTGAAGGTCAAGTCGGAAGCCTGGGCCCAGATCATCAAGATCGGCCGCACCCACACCCAGGACGCCACCCCGCTGACGCTGGGCCAGGAGTTCGGCGGCTACACCCAGCAGGTCGAGAACGGCATCGAGCGCATCGAGAGCACCCTGCCCAAGCTGATGCAGCTGGCCCAGGGCGGCACCGCCGTCGGCACCGGCCTGAACGCCCCGATCGGCTTCGCCGAAGGCGTGGCCGAGGCCATCGCCGCCATCACCGGCCTGCCCTTCACCACCGCCCCGAACAAGTTCGAAGCCCTGGCCGCCCACGACGCCATGGTGTTCAGCCACGGCGCGATCAACACGGTCGCCGCCTCGCTGTTCAAGATCGCCAACGACATCCGCTTCCTGGGCTCGGGCCCGCGCGCGGGTCTGGGCGAACTGGCCCTGCCGGAAAACGAGCCGGGCTCGTCGATCATGCCGGGCAAGGTCAATCCGACCCAGTGCGAGGCCCTCACCCAGGTCTGCGTGCAGGTGTTCGGCAACCACGCCGCCCTGACCTTCGCCGGATCGCAAGGCCACTTCGAGCTTAACGTCTTCAACCCGGTGATGGCCTACAACTTCCTGCAGTCCGTGCGTCTGCTGGCCGACGCGGCGATCAGCTTCACCGACAACTGCGTGGTCGGCATCGAGCCGCGCATCGACAACATCCAGAAAGGCGTCGAGAACTCGCTGATGCTGGTCACGGCCCTGAACGGCCGCCTGGGCTACGACATCTGCGCCAAGATCGCCAAGACCGCCCACAAGAACGGCACGACCCTGCGCGACGAAGCCGTCGGCGGCGGCTACCTGACGAACGAAGAGTTCGACCAGTACGTCCGCCCGGAAAACATGGTCTCGCCGGGCTGAGGTCCGCCCGATCGAATGACTGACAAGACGGGGCGGCGCACTAGCGACCGCCCCGTTTTCGTATCCCGATCACGGCGAACCGATGCTATGCGAAAGATCGCATGACCGGTCTCGTCCGCCCCTACTGGATCGAAGCCCGCTTCGAGCGCGGCGAAAGCTGGAACCCGTCCGCCTATCCGTTCAACCTGCCGGTCGTGCGCGGCCTCGACACCCTGGCCTTCCATCCGCGCGTCACCTTCCTGGTCGGCGAGAACGGTTCGGGCAAGTCGACCCTGATCGAGGCCCTGGCCGTGGCCTGGGGCTTCAACGCCGAGGGCGGCTCGCGGAATTTCAGCTTTTCCAGCCGCGCCTCGCACTCGGCGCTTTACAGCCATATCCGGCCGATCCGCTCGGTCATCCGCCCGCACGACGGCTATTTCCTGCGCGCGGAGAGTTTCTTCAACGTGCAGAGCGAAATCGAGAAGCTGGACGCCGAGCCCGGTTTTGGCCCCCCTATCGCCAAGGCCTATGGCGAACGCGCCCTTCACGAGCAGTCGCATGGCGAGGCGTTTTTCGCCCTGTTCGATAACCGCTTCCGCGGCGACGGCCTCTACATCCTCGACGAACCGGAAGCCGCCCTGTCGCCACAGCGGCAGCTGTCGTTCCTGGCGCGGCTGCATGAACTGGTGCTGGCGCGCTCGCAGTTCATCATCGCCACCCACTCGCCGATCCTGCTGGGCTATCCGGACGCCTGGATCTACCAGGCCTCCGAACGCGGGCTCGAGAGGGTGGAGTACGAGGACACCGAGCACTTTCAGGTGACCCGCAACTTTCTCAACCGCCGTCAGACCTTCCTGGACGTGCTGCTGTCGAGCGACGACGAGGCGTGATAGCCTTCGGGCCATGGGCAAGCCCGAACTCGACATCGCGGCCGAAGGCAGCATCGATCCGGAACTGCTGGCGCAAGCGCAGCGGCTGGGAATTTCAGTCGCCGGCATGAGCGAGACGCAGCTTCGACTGCACCTCCAGAAGGTCGATCCGGCCGGCGCCGAGGAGCGCGCCCGGCGGTGGGCCGAGGAGAACGCCGAGGCGATCCGACACTATCGTGAACGGGTGGAAGCCAGCGGCGCCTTTGGGGACGACCTGCGCAGGTGGTGATCCGCCAGTTCGACGTCTTTCCCAATCCTTCGATCCGCACCCGTGCGGCCGCGCCCTATGTCGTCGTGCTTCAGTCGCACCACGCCGGGGATCTTCCCACGATCGTCGTGGCTCCGCTGTACTTGCCGAAAAGCGCCCTGCCGCTCAGCGAGCTGTCGGCCAAGGTCGAGATCCAAGGCCAAGCACTCTTGGCCTTCATTCCCGAACTGGTCGGCGTTTCGACCATGCTGCTCCGCCAGCGCATCGCCTCCCTAGCCGCTCACGAAGACGCCATCCGGCGCGCCCTCGATCGGCTGTTCACCGGCTTCTGAGCCTTCGTCCTGACGGCGTCAGGCCGGAAGCTCAGATCTTCTGTCTTGGCGCATTTTCTCACGACGAACCGGTATCCACTTCGTCGGAAAATGCTCTAGCGCTTGACCACCGTGCGGCCGATCGGGGCCAGGGCGATCCAGGCCAGTTGCAGGTCCTTTATGGCGAACGGGATGCCGATGATGCTGACAGCCTCGGCCACGGCGATCAGCAGGTGGCTGAGCGCGATGTACCAGCCGCCCAGCACGAACCAGATCACGTTCAGCACGAAGCCCAGCGGGCCGGTGCCCAGGTCGCTACGCCCCGTGACGAGGTCGCGGCTGACGATCTCCTTGCCGAACGGCCAGAAGGCGAAGCCGGCGATGCGCCAAGCCGCCCCCGCATAGGGCAAGCCGACGATGGTGACAGCCAGCAGCAAGCCGCCCAGCAGCCACAGCAGGCCCGATAGCCAGCCGCCGAGGAAGAACCAGAGCAGGTTGAGGATGAAGCGGATCATCGCGGTCCTTTCGTCTCCGTCCGAGATTTGGGACGTCGCCGCGCCGTTGTCGAGCTTGCGGTCGCGACCTTACGGCGAATTCACCGCAGCAGTTGCCAGCGTTTGGCCCAGCGCCCCTTGCCGAAGCGCGACAGGGCCAGGAGGTAGAGGCCGGCATAGACGACGACGCCCAGGCCGATCAGGGCCCAGCTCCAGGGGCCGGGCGCATGCCAGGCCGGCGCCGTGGTCAGCCAGTTGTGGGCCGGCGCGGTGATCTCCAGCCACAGGCCGCCGACCCAGGCGACCGAGAACAGGGCCACGACGGGGTAGCGCAGCACCGGGCTCTTCTGGACGAGCAGCAGGAACTGGACGAACAGCGCCGCGGCGGCCGCCGCGAGGCCGGCCAGCCAGGGTTGCCAGGCGCCAGGCGTGAAGCGCGCCGCGCCGAGGCCGGCTAAGACCGGGGCCCACAGCAGCGGGCCGAAGAACAGCAGGATCAGGGCGAAGCCGACCAGCACGCCGACGCCGCCGCCGATCACCTTGCCCGCCGCCTCGCCGGCCGCATGGGCGCCGTGGTGACGGTCGTGGCCGTGAGGGTCGCCGGAGGGATTGTAGTCCTGCGCCATCAGGCCCGGCGGCTGACCGCGAAGTCGGCGAGGCTTTCGAGGCTCTCGCGCCAGTCGTTCTGCGGGAAGACCGCCAGGGCGGCCTTGGCCTTGTCGGCGTGCTCGGCCGCCAGGTCGAGGGTGGCGTCCAGCGCGCCGGTGCCGATGATCAGCTCGCGGGCGCGGCGGAAGTCCGCCTCGGTCTGCTCGCGGCGGCCGATGGCCCGCTCCCAGAACTCGGCCTCGCGCGGGCCGGAGCGAGCGATGGCCAGCAGCAGCGGCAGGGTGGCCTTGCCTTCGCGGAAGTCGTCGCCGGCGTTCTTGCCCAGGGTCTCGGTGGCGCCGCCGTAGTCGAGGGCGTCGTCGGCCAGTTGGAAGGCCAGGCCGAGGCTCATGCCGTAGTCGCGCAGGGCCTTGGACTTTTCTGCGTCGACCCCGGCCGACACCGCGCCGGCCTCGGCGGCGGCGGCGAACAGTTCGGCGGTCTTGGCCGCGATGATCTCGAGATAGAGCGCCTGCGACAGGTTGAGGTCGTGGCTGCGCATCAGTTGCATCACCTCGCCCTCGGCGATGACGCGGCTGGCCTGAGCCAGGATCTGCAGGGCGCGCATCGAGTCGGTCTCGACCATCAGTTCGAAGGCGCGGGCGAACAGGAAGTCGCCGACCAGCACGCTTTGGGCCGCGCCCCAGATCAGGTGGGCGGCGACCTTGCCGCGGCGCAGCTGGCTGCCGTCGACCACGTCGTCATGCAGCAGGGTGGCGGTGTGAATGAACTCGACGGCCGCGGCCAGCTTCAGGCAGTGATCGTTTTCCGAACCGGCCAGCCGCGCGGCCGCCACGGTCAGCAGCGGGCGCAGGCGCTTGCCGCCGGCGGCGATCAGGTGCTCGGCCAGGGCCGGGATCACCGGCACGTCGCTCTGCATGCGGTCGGTGATCAGGCGGTCGACGCCCGCCATGTCGGCGGAGGCCAGGCGCACGAGACGATCCACCGATCCCGGTTGTCGGGCGAGGGTCGCTGCAGCTGCGTCCAAGACCATGTACTCCTCAGGCGACGCCACGCGCGGCGCCAGGACCGTTGCGAGCGACAATGGTGGCGGGATAGGTCAGGGTCAAGGCGAGCACAAGGCCCGAAACGTTGTCAGACCCCTCCTCAGTTCCCTCCATCACCGAAGATCGCGTGCTGGACGGACGCGTCAAGCTTCGCCAATCGGCGGCGGGATACCGGGCCGGGCTCGACGCGGCCCTGCTGGCGGCTGCCTGCGACGCGGGCGACGGCGATCGCGTGATCGAGGCCGGCTGCGGGGTCGGCGGGGCCCTGCTGGCCGCCGCGACCCGCCGATCCGGCGCGCGATTCGTCGGACTGGAGCGTGATCCGGCCGCCGCCGCCCTGGCGCGGGAGAACGCGGATCTCAACGGGCTGGCCGATCGGGTGGAGATATTCGAGGGCGACGTCGCCGCCGGATTCCGTGCGCTCTCCCTGCCGGTGTTCGACGCGATGATCAGCAATCCGCCGTTCTTCGACGACCCCAAGGCCCTGCGCGCCCCCTCCCCCGAAAAGTCCGGCGCCTGGATGGCCGACGCGGGCTTGGCCGCCTGGACCGCCTTCGCCCTGAAGGCCGTGCGCGAGGGCGGGACCATCACCCTGATCCACCGCGCCGACCGCCTGGCCGACATGCTGGCTTTGCTGGCGCCCAAGGCCGGCTCGTTCCGCATCCGCCCGGTGCAGCCGTTCGCCGACGCCCCGGCCAAACGCGTGCTCGTGCGGGCTGTGAAGACCGGCAAGGCGCCCCTGGTGCTGCTGCCGGCGCTGGTGCTGCACGACCGGGAGGGTGGCAAGCATTCGGCGCAGGCCGAGGCGATCCTGCGGGGGGAAGCGGCTCTGGGGTGGTGAGAAAATCCTTCTCCCCTTGCGGGAGAAGGTGGCGGCCGAAGGCCGACGGATGAGGGGTTTCTCGGACATGAGACGCCTCCGCCCGGCCTGGCCGCTTACGCGGTGTTGAGGTCTGAGAGACCCCTCACCCGACCCCGCTTCGCAGGGCCACCCTCTCCCGCAAGGGGAGAGGGATCAGGGGTTTGAACTTTTCCGCGTACCCTAACGATCCGCTAACGCAACGCGTGCAGAACTGCGCCTTGGATGCAAAACGCGTCCTTGGCCAGAATGGCCGCGCCGGGAAACGGGTCGATGCCGCTGAACAGCATCAACACCAATGTGGGGGCGATGATCGCCCTGCAGTCGCTGAACGCCATCAATGGCGAACTGGCGACCACGCTGCGCCGCATCGCGACCGGCCTGAAGATTTCCAGCCCCAAGGACAATCCCGCCGTCTGGGCGACCGCCAAGATGCAGTCGGCCGAGGCCAAGTCGCTGGACGCCGTGCGCGCCTCGCTGCAACGCGGCCAATCGACGACGGACGTGGCCCTGGCGGCCGGCGACACGGTCACCGACCTGCTCGACCAGATGAAGCAGAAGATGCTGGCGGCTTCGGACTCCAGCCTGACCACCGCCAGCCGCAAGGCGCTGAGCGACGACTACGTCTCGCTGCGCAAGCAGATCGACCGGGCGGTCGAGAACGCCAGCTTCAACGGCGTGAACCTGATCTCGTCGGGCTCGACCGGCTCGATCAAGGCCCTGGCCAACGCCAAGGCCGACTCGACCATCGACGTCGACCACGTGGACCTGTCGACCTCGGGCGCTGCGATGTCGGGCATGCCCGCCGACCTGCTGACCCGGCCGACCAACGTCGAGATCAAGGCCATGGACACGGTGATGCAGAAGGTCACCTCCGCATTGTCCACCCTGGGCACGCAAGCCAACGCCCTCGACACCCACCTGACCTTCATCGACAAGCTGCAGGACACGCTGGAGGCCTCGGTCGGCCGGCTCGTGGACGCCGACATGGCCCAGGAGGCGACGCGTCTCCAGGCCTTGCAGGTCAAGCAGCAGCTGGCGATCAAGTCGCTGTCGATCGCCAATGCCGCGCCGAGCTATCTGTTGAAGCTGTTCGGGGGCTGAGGACTCCCCCCCCTGAAATCCCCGCGAAAGCGGGGACCCAGGTGTTTTATCGTCGAGCGCCCGGCGTTTCAGAAAAAGCCTGGGTCCCCGCTTTCGCGGGGATTTTACGGATGAGGGATTGGCCCCAAAGTCCGTCCGCATTCCCCCTTCCCCCGCGTGAGTCGTCATGGCCCAGCACCTCGCCCTCCTGTCCCTGCTCGTGCGCGACTATGACGAGGCCCTGGGCTTCTATGTCGGCAAGATGGGCTTCGACTTGGTGGAGGACAGCGAGCTGGGCGCGGGCAAGCGCTGGGTGGTGGTGTCGCCCGGGCCGGGCGGCTCGCGGTTCCTGCTGGCCAAGGCGGCCGACGAGCGCCAGGTCGCGCTGATCGGCGCCCAGGGCGGCGGCCGGGTCTGGCTGTTCCTGCATACCGACGATTTCGACGGCGACCACGCCCGGCTTTCCGAGGCGGGGGTGACGTTTCTCGAAGAGCCCCGGCACGAGGCCTATGGCAGCGTCGCGGTGTTCGAGGACCTCTACGGCAACCGCTGGGACCTGTTGCAGCCGCGCGGCAAGGCCTGACGCCGATGCGCATCCTGCTGGTCCTGGTCGCGGCGGTCCTGAGCCTGGCGGGCGCCAACGTCGCCACGGCGGCCGAGAAGCCGATCCGCGTGCTCTATCTCGACCAGTCGGTCGGCTGGCGGCACCGCCCCGTGACGCGACCGGCCGACGGCGGCCTGGCCCCTTCCGAGACGGCGATGATCGCCATCGGCAAGAAGAGCGGCGCCTTCACGGCGCAGGTCACCCAGGACGCCCGCGAGATCACGCCGCAGCGGCTGGAGACCGTGGACGTGCTGGTGTTCTACACCACCGGCGCCCTGCCGATTTCGCCGGAGGCCTGGGCGGCCGTGCAGGCGCGGCTGGCGGCCGGCAAACTGGGGTTCGTGGGCCTGCACAGCGCCGCCGACACCGGCTGGGACTATGCGGGTCCCGGCCTGGACTACACGACCATGCTGAACGGCCAGTTCGGCGGCCATCCGTGGACGGAAGAGCAGAAGGTGCGGGTGAAGGCGCTCGACAACCATCCGCTGGCCGCGCCCTGGGGCCGAAGCGTCGATCTGGTCGAGGAAATCTACCAGTACAAGCGCTTCGATCCGGCCGCCGTGCGGGTGATCCAGAGCCTGGACTTTTCGGGCACGCCGCTGAGGCGGCCCTACGCCGTACCGGTGAGCTGGGTGCGGAGCGTGGGGAACGGGCGGCTATTCTTCACCAACCTCGGCCACAACGAAACGACCTGGGCCGACCCGCGCTTCGCCGAGCAGATCGTGCGGGCCGTGCGGTGGACGGCGTGGCGAGCGCGGGGCGATGCGACGCCCAATCCGCGCGAGCAGGCGCGCGACCAGGTGCGGGCGCTCTTGACCTATGCCGGCGAGGCCGATGTCGAGGCGCGGGTGGCTCGGGTGACAGACGAGGCCTGGCTGCTGGACGTCGCTGGCCGGATCGCGGCGTTGCGGGAGGTCTATCCGGGCAAGCCGGAGGCCGATCGGACTCGGTTTGACGCGGCCTATGGGGCGGTGCTGGCGGAGGTCAGGGCGCGAACTGGGACCTAGGCCGGCCAGACCGTATCCCGCCTCGCCGCGCTTTCGGCCTCGTCCCGGGTCGAATAGAGCCGTCCATGCCGCACAACCTTCCAGTCGATCGGGACTTCGCCGACGTCCTCGACGTCGTAGACCAGCAACTCTTCCTCACGGAAGGTGAACAAGCCATCGCCCGCCTGTCCTACGAGGATGCGGCGTCGAGGCGCCGACATCAGCACGACCGCGTCTCTCAAGGCTCCATCTCAGCAAGCAGCCGCGCATGCGCCGCCACGTCCGCCGGCCATTGCGCCAAGCCCACCTCGAACCCTTCCTTGTCCCCCGCATAGAGCGCCCGCATCGCATTCTCGAAGCCCGGCGCGTCGCCGGCGGCGGCGCTGGCGAAGCGGTAGGCGGCGTCGCGGGCGCGGCGCTGGCGGTCGGGGGCCTCGGCTTCGCGCCGGGCGGCCTCGACCAGCTTGCGCAGGGCGACGGAGGCGCCGCCGGGCTGGGCGGCGAGCCAGTCCCAGTGGCGGGGCAGCAGCGTCACCTCGCGGGCGACGACGCCCAGCTTGGGCCGGCCGCGGCCGCGCGGGGTTTCAGGTTCGGGTTCAGGCCCGGCCGGCGCCAGGCTGGCGGCGAGATCCTCGGGGCTTCCGCGCAGGTCGAAGTCCACCTGCCGGCCGTCGGGATCGAAGATCAGCAGCGGCGCGTCGGGGCGCTGGGCGAACACCGCCTGGGCGGCCAGGGCGACGGTCAGCTGGTCGCCGGCGGCGAGGCGGGCGCCGGTCTCGAACAGGGCGTAGGTCATCGGACGAGGTCTACAGCGTTCAGGGCCTCGCACCAGTGCTTGCGGCGATCGGCCAGGCGCAGCGCCCTGCCCTTCGGCTCCAGTCCCTCGACGTCGATGGTCTCCAGCACCTCGAAGGCGAAAGCCGTTTCGCCGTGGGCGTTCCAGGCGCCCTGCAGGCGGGCGTTGGGGTGCGAGCCGAGGCGTAAGGAGAACCAGACGCCGTTCTGGCGGGTCGCCACGTTCTCGGTTCCACCGACGAAAGCCTGGCCGGTGCGCCCGCAGCGCACGGCGTAGACGCCGGGCATGGGCTTTTCTTCCTTGTAGGCGCGCAGCAGCGCCTTGCGCGAGTTCATCGCCGTCTCCTTGAGCTGACGGCTTTTTACCCGGGCAAATTATGGAGTCAATATTACCCGGGTGTTTTTCTCGCCATCAGGCCCCAGTAGAGCGCGCCGGCCAGTCCCGCCCCGACGAACCAGGCGTACTGGTAGATAAGCGTCCAAGGCGCGCCGATGCCGGCGAAGGCGTGGGGGGCGGCCGCGTGCAGGAAGCCCGGCAGGTTGGGCGCGACCCCGACGGCGAAGGCGACCAGGGCCGCCGGGTTCCAGCCGTTGGCGTAGGTGTAGGGTCCCGCGCGGTCGTAGAGGCCCGGCGCGTCCAGCACCGTGCGGCGCAGCAGCCAGTAGTCGACGATCAGTATGCCGGCGATCGGCCCCAGCAGCGCGCCGTAGCCGGTGAGCCAGACGAAGATGTAGCCGGCGGTGCTCTCCAGGAGCTTCCAGGGCATGATCAGCACGCCGATGACGGCGGTGATCCAGCCGCCGATGCGATAGGTGATCCGTTTGGGCCAGAGGGCGGCGAAGTCGTAGGCCGGGCCGACCAGGTTGGCGGCGATGTTGCACGAGACGGTGTCGAGACTGATGACGATCAGGCCGACCAGCACCGCGATCCCGCCGATGTCGCCCGACAGGGCCACGGGGTCCCAGATGGCCTTGCCGAAGATCAGCACCGTGGCCGAGGTGACGACGACGCTCATCGCCGCCAGCAGGGCCATGGGGCCGGGAAGCCCCAGGGCCTGGCCGACGATCTGGTCCTTCTGGGTGCGGGCGAAGCGGGTGAAGTCGGGGATGTTGAGGGCGAGCGTGGCCCAGTAGCCGGTCATGGCGGTGACGGCCGGTCCGAAGTCGCTCCAGAACCGCCCGGCCTTGGCGCCACCGGCGTCATAGGCCGAGGGCTCGTGCAGGATGGGGCCGAGGCCGCCGGCCTTGGACAGCGCCCACCAGACCAGGGCGACGCAGACGATCACCTTGACCGGCGCGGTCCAGGTCTCGAGCTTGCGGACGGTCTCCAGGCCCTTGGTGACGAAGGCCAGTTGGATCAGCCAGAAGGCCAGGAAGGCCAGGAGCTGGCCAACGCCGATGCCCAGCAGCGGGATCATCGGGCCGTCGAGCTTGGCGCCGACCATGACGCCCAGCAGCGTCAGCAGCGCGCCGCCGCCGATCCAGGTCTGGATGCCGTACCAGCCGCAGGCGACGATGGCGCGGGCGAGCGCCGGCAGCCGCGCCCCGCGCCAGCCGAACGAAGCCCGGGCCAGCACGGCATAGGGCACGCCGTGCTTGGCACCAGCGTGGCCGATCAGCAGCATGGGGACCAGGACCATCAGGTTGCCCAGCAGCACGGCCCAGACGGCCTGCACCGCCGACATCCCCTGCTCCACCAGGCCGGCGGCCAGCATGTAGGCGGGCACGGCGATGACCATGCCCAGCCACAGGGCCGCGAAGTGGCGGGCGCGCCACGTGCGCTGGGCCGCCGTGGTCGGCGCCAGGTCGTCGTTCCAGAGATTGCTCGTCTCGTCCGCCATGCGCTCCCCCAAGCTTGCGTCCAGGAAGAGAGCATGGCGCGACGAGACCACCGCCGTCACCTGGGAAATCGGTGATCGGCGGCGCGTTTCAGAGCGCTGCGTAGGCCCAGGTCGCCAGGCCGGCGCCGAACACCAGCACCATGGCGATGATGCGGACCCTGTCCCACTGGATGCAGGGCCCGGCGTGCCGGAGCTCGGGCGACTCCGGCTTGTTGAGGTCGCAGGTCTTGAAGAAAACGGGACGCACGAAAACACGCATGGCGTGGGCCATGTTGAACCTCCCTAACGATGAACCGAGCCTCTGACGGGCGCGTGCGGGAAGGTTAACACAGGTTCGCCCTACAGGCGAAAACATCGCTCAGTAGGCGAAACGCAGGCTTAAGCCCACCCGGCGCGGCTGGGGCGAGAACGACTGCGGCAGGCGGCCGGTGGTGATGAACAGCGGGGCGTCGGAGTCGAGCAGGTTCTCGACGAACAGGCCCACCGACCCCCGCCCCTGCTCTATCGCCACACGCCCGTCCAGCAGGGTGACGCCGCCCAGGTCGCGGCCCGAGCCGGGACTGACGGACTCGAAGGTCGAGCGCGACTGGCCGACATAGGCGGCCGAACCGTTGAGGATCAGGCTGGCCCCGCCCGGCAGCTCGCGGCGGGTCTCGCCCCAGAGGGTGAAGGCCTCGCGCGGCACGGCCGGCAGGTGGTCGCCCTCGCGGCCCAGGCCCGCCATGGCGCCGGTGGTCTGGTCCTGGGTCAGCACGGCGTCGGTGGCGGCGAGGTTGAAGCCGAGCTTCGAGACGCCGCGGCTCCAGACCATGTCGAACTCGGCGCCGTCGATCCGGGCCCGGCCCAGGTTGGTGACGAAGGCGAAGGCGCCGTTGGCGCTGGTCGCCGAATACTGCATGTCGCGCCAGTCGATGCTGTAGAGCGCCAGGTTGGCCGACAGCCGCCCGCCGGCCCACCGCGACTTGAGGCCCAGCTCCCGGTTCCACAGCATGTCGGAGCCGTAGGCCTGCAGTTCGGCCGGCAGGCCAGGGGCGGTGTTGACGCCGCCGGGCCGGAAGCCCTGCGAGATCTGGGCGTAGGCCATCAGCCGGGGCGTGAACCGGCGCGAGGCCACGGCCTTCATGCTCCAGCCGTCCTCCTCGACCCGGTTGCGGAAATTCCCCCCCGACGTGTCAGAGATGACGTTGACCACCAGCACCCGGCCGACGGTCTTCTTGTCGTAGGCGAAGCGGCGGGCGCCGAGGGTGACGTCGGTCTGGTCGTCCACCGCCAGGGTCGCCTCGCCATAGACGGCGACCTGGTCGAGGCGGGTGTCGACGATGCGGCGGCCGGTGTAGCCGGCGGCGTCGACCGGCAGACCGGTGGCGGGATCGGCGACGCGGACCTGGCTGTCGATGCTGTCGCGGCGGGTCTCGGAGAACAGGCCGACCGTCCATTGCAGCGCCCCCTCGTAGTCGGAGGTCAGGCGCGCCTCGCGCACGTCGGCGACGAGGTCGATCGGCTGGTACAGCAGGCCCGGCGTGCGGCTGTCGACGTAGGAGGCGTAGGCGCTCATCTGGCCCGCGTCGCAGGCGGCGCTGGAGCCGAGCGCCAGCCAGCGGGCGCAGCCGGCGGCGCTGCCGCGTTCGGACTGCAGGGTGCCGGTGTAGTCGATCTGGCGGATGTTGCGCCATTCGTAGCGGGCCAGGGAGGCCGAGAACCGTACCCCCGGCAGGCGGCTCTCGAACGACAAGGCGCCGAACCACACCTGGCTGTCGAAAGGGGTGCGGACGAAGTTGCGCGAGACGTGCGAGGGCTCGCCCGGCGCGCCGGCCCCGGTGTCGTTGAGCTTGGAGTCCTGGGCGGCCAGCAGCAGGTCGATGCGCATCTCGTCGCGCGGACGCCAGGCGGCGGCCAGGCGCGCGCCGATGGTGCGGCCGGCGTTGACCCCGGTCAGGCCCAGGCGGGCGTTGTCGGCGAAGGCGGCCTCGTCGCGGCGATAGGCCGTCAGGCGCACCGCGGCGCGGTCGTCGGCGAAGGTCTTGTTGGCCACGGCGGTCGCCGCGCCGCCGGCCCGGCCGCCGACGACGCCGCCCTCCAGTTCGAGACCGGCCAGATCGCGCGACAGGTCGGCGCGGTTGAAGGCCACCTTCACCGCCCCGCCCATGGCGCTGGAGCCGTAGAGCGTGCCTTGCGGCCCGCGCAGCACCTCCAGCCGATCGACATCGACCAGCAGCAGGTCGGGGAACGAGCCGCCGGGATCGGCGGTGGTGCCGCTGGGACCGGAGACCGGCACGTCGTTGTAATAGAGGGCCGTCGTCGCTTCGCCCGAGCCGTAGACGCCGCGCAGGGTCATGCGCATGCGGCCCACGCCCGTGCTGGTCAGGGTCAGGCCCGGCAGGCGCTGGGCGACGCGCTCGAAGGTCACCGAGCCGGCGGCGTTCAGGGCCTCGCCGCCGATCACCCGCATCGACAGCGGGGTGCTCTGCTCGGGCATGGAGCGGCGCAGGGCGGTGACCATCACCGCATCGACCTCGGCCGTGACCCCGGGCGCGGCCGAAGACGGCGCGGCGGCGATGGCGCGCGGCGGCGGGGCCCGCTCGATCAGCAACCGGCCGCCGTGCCGCCGGGCGACAAGGCCCGATCCGGCCAGCAGCCGCCGCAGGGCCTCGTCAGGTTCCAGCTGGCCGCGCACGCGGGGCGAGGACAGGCCCACCACCAGGGCGGGGTTGAACAGAATCTCGGTGTCGGTCTGGGCGGAGAAGGACGTCAGGGCTCGGGCCATCGGCGTGCCCGCCGGAATGTCGACCCGACGTGGCGCGGCCGCGACGGCGGCCGCCGGCGTCGCCATGGCGGCGAGCGCGAGCCACCCCGCGAGGGCGGATCGACAATGGCGTGTGTGCAAGACCCCCGGGGCTCCAGTACTCGGCAGCGCCCCTTCCTTCACCGCTGCGTTTCCCAAGGCCAGTCCCCTCGTCGCCGTTGGCCGGCGATCCCGTCCCCTCGCCCCCACCTGGGCCCCCGCCTGGCGGACATTCCGGAGACTCTGCCTGATAATCTGGCAGGCCGGGCGCCCCGACGGCAAGTGCGAGAACGTGGGTTGACCCGCTCGTCACGCTGCTGACGAATGATCGCAACAAAAAAGACTCGTTGTGTCGGGGACGACGTATGGCGCTGGCGAATCTGGCCGCTGGAGCGCGAGGGAGCGAGGGCCTGGCCCAAGCTTCCCTGCCCTACCAGCAGGCCCTGAGAGCTTTCTTCCGCCGAAGGGTGGAAGGCGGCGAGGTCGACGACCTCGTCCAGGAGGTTCTTCTCCGACTGCATAACCGCCGTGACGGCGGCGAAGTGTCGAACCTCGGCAGCTTCATCTTCCAGACCGCCACCAACGTCCTGCTCGACCGCCGCCGCCGCGACACCGTGCGCAAGCGCCAGGCCCACTGCGAGCTGGAGGAGATCCACCACCCGCTCGACGAACTGTCGCCCGACCGGATCCTTCAGGCCAAGCAGGCGGCCGCCGTCGCCGCCGCGGCCCTTGGTGATCTTCCCTTAAGGACACGCGCTGCATTCATGCTCGTGCGTTTTGAAGGCATGAGTTACAAGGCGGCGGCCGCTCAACTGGGACTCTCAGTCAGCGCGGTCGAGAAACACGTCGCCAAGGCTCTCAAGCACCTGACGAGCCGTCTGCAGGAACACGATGCGCCACACCGCCCCAAACCTGGCTTCTTCCGGTGAACCGGACGCCGCGGAATGGGTCGCGCGCCTGCACAATCGGCCGAACGACCTCACCCTGCGGCGTGACTTCGATTCCTGGCTGAAGGCCGATCCGACCCATAAGGACGCCTTCGACTCCGCCGCCGACGCCTGGTCGCGCATCGGCGCGCTGTCGGACGAACCCGAGATGCTGGCCGCCCGCGCCTCGCTGAAGGCCGAGCTGGCGGCCGACGCCCGCGCGCGCCGCGCCCGCCCGCAGATGCGCTGGGCCGCGGCGATCGCCGGCATGGTCATGGCCGGCGGCTTCGGCACGGCCCTGTGGCTGGCCACGGCGCCGTCGAACCATGACGCCCCCGCCGTCGCCCCGGCCCAGACGGCCCAGGTCGTCTATCGCACCGGCGTGGGCCAGCAGAAGAGCATCACCCTGGCCGACGGCTCGGTCGCCACCCTGTCGACCGACACCGTGCTGCGCGTCACCGAATGGGGCCAGCGGCGCGGCCTGACGCTCGATCGCGGCGAGGCCTTCTTCCAGGTGGCCAAGAACCCGCAGCGCCCGTTCGTGGTCACCGCGCAGGGCCGCACGGTCACGGCGCTGGGCACCGCGTTCAATGTGCGCATCGATCCGGGCGTCTGGTCGGTCAGCCTGCTGGAAGGCAAGATCCGCGTCGCCGACCCGGTGGCCCACAACAGCGTCGATCTGCTGCCGGGCTCGCGCCTTGAGCAACGCTCGGGCGCGACCTGGGCGGTGGCCGCCGCCGACGTCTCGGCCCTGACCAGCTGGCGCCAGGGCAGCCTGACCTTCGACAACCAGCCGCTGTCGGAGATCGTCGGCGAACTGAACCGCTATTCCGAGCGCAAGATCCGCATCGCCTCGTCGCGCGTGGCCGCCACCCCGATGAGCGGCCGCTTCAAGACCGGCGACGTCGGCGGCTTCGTCGATGCGCTGAGCGCCTACGGCGCGGCCAAGGTGAAGACGGGCGAAGGCGGCGAGATCGTCCTCGTCGCGCCGTAAGAGGATCGGATGAAGCCCGGCTGGCTCTGGCTCGTCGCCCTGATCGCGGGTTGTGCGCCGCAGGCCCAAGCTCCGGCGCAGGAGACCCCCGCGGATAGCTATGTCGTGCGGTCGGAAGCCCAGGCCATAGCGATCGCCAAAGCGACCTGGAGCGACCTGGACCTGCGAGACCGCAAGCTCACGGTCGGGCTCGACGAGGGCGACTGGGTGGTCCAGCGGGAGTGGCGGGCGGGCGAGCCCACCGAGGAAGTCTTGATCATCAACGCCAGCACGGGCGCCGCACGTCGCTCGTCAACAGGCGTCACGACGGTCTATCTCAACCAAGCGCGCCGCTAAAACCGCAGCCGCTCCACCGATCATGATCCACGTCCCCGGTCGCCTTGGGCCCTGCTCCCTGAGCAAGGGTTCGGACGTCTTCATCAGTGGCGCGTACCCAACGAAGGCGAGTTGGGCCAGCAGCCTCCCAGCCGCCGGCCCGCACCGTTGTCACTCGCCGAAGCGGAAGCGCAGGCCCAGGCCGTAGTAGCGGCCCTCGTAGCGGACATCGACCGGATAGGTCCGATCGGGCGAGTAGTTGTTGTAGTTCTCGAACGGCTTGGCCAGCAGGTTGCTGACGTCGAGGCTGACGGTCAGTTGCTTGGAAATGTCGTAGCTCAAGGACGCATCGAGACGGGACGTCGCCCGCACCCCGACGCCGGTGTACTGCGAACCGTCGGTCGCCTGACGGTAGTAGCTGACCCAGGGCGAGCGTCGATTGTAGGAGATCCGCCCCGTCACGCCGTTGCGCTCATAGAACAGCGCGGCGTTGTAGGTCCATTTGGAAAGGCCCGTGATCTTGACGTAGGCCGCATCGGCGCCGAGCGTCTGGGGGAACTGGTTCTTACCGTCGATATAGGTGACATTGCCCTGGACGCCGAAGCCCTTGAAGGCCTCGGGCAGGAAGTCCAGGAAGGTCTGGGCGTTGACCTCGAAACCCTTGATCTTGCCCGCCCCGGAGTTTTCCGGACGGCTGATCTCGATCAGGCCATAGACCGGATCCTGGACCCGGCTGGTGTAGTTGCTCGTGAACCCGAAGAGGTCGCGATAGAAGCCGGCGACGGTGATGCTGCCCGCGCTGGAGAAATAGTACTCGGCGCTGATGTCGTAGTTCTTGGAGGTGAGCGGCACGAGGTCGGGATTTCCGCCCGAGCCGTAGGCGTTGGGTTGCACCGGCGCGTTGGGATCGACGGGCTCGTTGGGGTCGCGGACGACCTGCGTGACGTTGAGGGCTGGATTGAGCGCGCCGAAATCGACGCGGGTGCGGGTCTCGGTATAACCCAGGCGCAACTGCACCTTGTCGAGCGGCCGGATCCGCAGGCTGATGTTCGGCAGCACGTCCGTGTAGTTCTGCTCGATCGTCCTGGGGATCAGGCTGACGACGCCATTGGCCGAGACGCGCGAGACGCCGGAATATTCGCCGACCGTCTGAACCACCCGGACGCCGGCCACCCCGTCGAACGCGATCGACCCCACGTCGAAGGCGTACTTGGCCTGGACATACCCTGCGTAGCTCTGTTCGGTGGCGCTGAAGGCGCCGCCCTGGTCGAGGGGCACGTCCGGGCTGCTGAAGGCTGTCAGGTTGTCCTTGTAGCTCTGGTCGTTGGGATAGAGCGCGATCAGCTGCTGCAGGGCCTCGATCGAGCGTTGCCGCAGTGCGGCGGCGTTCGCCGCGATCCCCTCGCGGGTCGGCATCAGATACTGGGTGAAGCCCTGTGAGGAGCCGCGGAACGGATCCTCGATCATTTCCAGTTGGCCCACCGGCAGACTGGACAGCGCGATCTTCAGCGGCAGCACCCAGGCGTAGCGCGAGCCCTGGATCAGCGAGGCGTCGCGATCGGTGTAGCGCAGTCCGAACTTGACCTCGGGCAGGAACGACAGGCGGGTGTCGAACACCGCGTCGCCGCGCCATTGGACCCCGCTGCCCTTGGCGATGTAGTGGCGCTCGTAATAGCCGCGCCAGTAGTAGTTGGCCGGGTTGGCGGCGTCGAAACCGGTGAGGTCGAACGCCGCGCCGTCCTTCTCGTTGAACTTGACGATCACGGTCGGCGCGGTGGTGAAGGCGCTGTCCAGGCTCCAGTTGCGGGCCTCGTACTCGCTGTCCTCGTAGGCGAGATCGGTCGACAGGGTCAGGCGATCGCCGCGCCAGACGGCGCCGACCGCGCCCTGATAGGTGTTGGTGTGATCGGCGCCGGTCGAGCGATAGGCCTGGGGCGCGACGCCGCCGGTCTTGGTGAAACCGGCCGCCTGGTCGGTGGTCCCCGGAACCAGCGTGACGTTCGTCAGGGTCGGGTCTTGCAGGACGCTGGAGTCCCAGTCGCGAAGATTGACGTCCAGGTTGTCGGTCGCCTGCCGGCCGCGATAGCCTTGGTAGATCCCGTCGAAATAGATCTCGAGCCTGTCGTTCGGCTTCCACTGGAGGGCGACGTTCGCCGAGGGCCGGTAGCGCTTGCCGCCGTCGTTATAGAGACCCACCGAGTGGGGGTAGTAGAAGCTGTTGCCGACGCTGGCCGGCGAGACGCTGGAGGCCGGGCTGACCTGGCGGATCCACTGATTGTTGTAGCGCACGCCGTTGCGGTACTGCGACTGGGCGTAGGTGGCGTTGGCCAGGAGGCCGATCTCGCCGATCGAGGTGTCCCAGCGGTCCGAGAACAGGATGTTGCCGTTCGGGTCGAACTTCTCGGTCTGGTCGTTGTAGGTCATGCGCACGCCGCCGCCGATGAACCGGCCCTTGAAGTCCAGGGGGCGACGCGTGCGGACGTTGATCAGGCCGGCCAGACCCGGCTCGACGATGTCGGCGGTGCCGGACTTGTAGATCTCGATCCCCGCCAGGGCCTGGGCCGGGAAGTCCTGCAGCTGCACGCGACGCAGTTCGGCGGTGAAGATCTCGCGGCCGTTATAGGTGGTGGCGACGTCGGGCAGACCCCGGATCAGGACGCGATTGGCCTCGTCGCTGAACCGTTCGACCTGCACGCCGGAGATGCGGGCCAGGGTCTCGGCGGCCGTGTTGTCGGGAAGCTTGCCGATGTCTTCGGCGACGACCGCGTCGAGGATCGCGTCCGAGGTGCGCTTGATGGTCTGGGCCGAGCGCATGCTCTGGCGAAGGCCGGTCACGACGACCTCGGTGACGGCCGAGGTCTCCGTCGTATCGGTGGCTGTGTCGGTAGCTGCGGTTGCGGCCGTCGTCTGCGCGAACGCGGGCATGCCCAGAAGCGCCATCGGCGCGACCGACAGCATGAAGGCAATACGCTTCATCAATCCCTCCCATGTCGAGCGCGAGGTATTTTCCTCGTCGCTTCATTTGTCCGACTAAATGTGCAGAGCAATCATTTCCGGTCAATCCCATTGATATGACCAATGCGAAAATTGAAACGCGGATTTTACATTTCAAAAGATTTCGAAATTACGTTCATGGACGAAGGTGCACGAAACCCCATACGAGGAAGGGAAGCGTGGCTTTTCCGGATGGGTGTGCGTTTCAAACTTCGGCGCAGAGCGTCGGTTTGGCAAACGCGCGCGGCAGCAATCTATACTCTGACAAAATGGTGCCCAAACCGGGGCTCGCTTGACCTTGCGGCACGCGCCGCGACGGGATGGAAGCCCCAGGCTCCGGGGCGGCGACGACCGGAGATGGGACGCGCCTCGCCCACTTTTCCCCTCCCCGGTTGAGGAACCGCCTCCACCCTGCGTCATGGAAGTAGACAGCGGCGCCGTTCGCGTCGCGTTCAGGGAGGCTTTTCGTGACTTCGATCTTCAAGACCGCCGCCGCAGGCTTGGTTTGCGCGCTGATGGCGAGCAGCGCCATGGCCGCGCCGCTGAGCGCCGCCCAGAAGACCCAGCTGAAGGCGAACGTCGACGCCTATACGCCGCAGATGAACGAGGCGGCCCTGAAGATCTGGGACTACGCCGAGCTCGGCTATCTGGAGGCCAAGAGCACGCTGGTGCTGCAGGACCAGCTGAAGGCCGCCGGTTTCGAGGTGAAGGCGGGCGTGGCCGACGAGCCGACCGCCTTCGTCGCCAGCTTCAAGCAGGGCAAGGGCCCGGTGATCGCCGTGCTGGCCGAGTTCGACGCCCTGCCGGGCCTGTCGCAGGCCGCCGTGCCGACCAAGACCCCGCGTGAAGGCACCGACAACGGCCACGGCTGCGGCCACAACCTGTTCGGCGCGGCCTCGGTGGCCGGCGCGGTCGCCCTCAAGCAGTGGATGATCCAGAACAAGGTGCAGGGCGAGATCCGCGTCTACGGCACGCCGGCCGAGGAAGGCGGTTCGGGAAAGGTCTACATGGTGCGCGAGGGCCTGTTCGACGACGTCGACGTGACCCTGCACTGGCACCCGGGCAACGAGAACTCGGCCCGCCAGGGCACCTCGATGGCCAATATCAGCGGCAAGTTCCGCTTCCGCGGCAAGTCCTCGCACGCCTCGGGCGCGCCGTGGGCCGGGCGCTCGGCGCTGGACGGCGTCGAGGTGCTGGACACCGCCGCCAACTTCATGCGCGAGCACATCCCCGACGGCACGCGGATCCACTACGTGATCACCAACGGGGGCAAGGCCCCCAACGTCGTGCCTGACTTCGCCGAGGTCTATTACTACGTCCGCAACAGCGACCCGAAGGTCGTGGTCAGCGTCATGGACCGCGTCAAGAAGGCGGCCCAGGGCGCGGCCATGGCCACCGAGACGACGGTGGAGTTCGAGCAGACCGGCGGCGTCTACAACCTGCTGCCCAACGACGTGCTGGGCAAGGTGATGAACGACAGCCTGGTCAGCGTGGGCGGGATCACCTGGACTCCGGAAGAAACCGAGTTCGCCAAGACGCTGGCCAAGAGCCTGACCAACGGCGGCGGCGACCTGGCCTCGGTGGGCAAGATCGAACCCTACGCCCCGGCCGACATGAAGGGCGGCGTCGGCGGCTCGACCGACGTGTCGGACATCTCGTGGGTGACCCCGACCGTGGGCCTGTCGACGGCGACCTTCGTGCCGGGCTCGGCCGGCCACAGCTGGCAGAACGTGGCGGCGGCGGGCAACTCGATCGGCCTCAAGGGCGCGGCCGTGGCGGCCAAGACCCTGTCGATCACCGGCGCCGAACTCTTCATGAACCCCAAGCTGATCGCCGACGCCAAGGCCGAACTGAACAGCCGCCGCGGCGACGGCTTCCAGTACAAGGCCATGGTCGGGGATCGCAAGCCGCCGCTGGACTACCGCAAGGCCGGCGGGGCGGAGTGATCTAGCAAGACGGGAGCGGCTGCGCCGCTCCCCCTATACTCACAGCTCGTCATCCCGGCCGAAGCGAAGCGGAGAGCCGGGACCCAGGGGCCTCCGCCCGACGCCGGCCTACGCCGGGGCGGTGAACCCAAGCGCCGCACCCAGTCCCCTGGGTCCCTGTGTATTGCGATAGGTGTCGAGCGCGAGCTTGATGGGTGGCGGGCGCAGCTCGTTGGG
>NZ_JBWKNV010000012.1:0-106758 GCF_059415745.1 Caulobacter sp. GW821-FHT10A10
GGGTGGAGCAGCCCGGTAGCTCGTCAGGCTCATAACCTGAAGGTCACAGGTTCAAATCCTGTCCCCGCACCCAAACTTTCCGCAGGCGTCAAAGGTCGATCGCTCCGGCGTCGGCCTTTTTTCATGCCTGCGCATACCACCCATAGTGGTATTTTGGCGACAGCTGAGCCTCCGCGCGCGAATTTTTCTGGCCTGCGGCCGCTTCCCACCCATAATCTCCGTGCAAAGGCCTTTGCGCGCGCCCCAGTTTTGCGTCATGAGTTGCTGTGGAAGGACGCGGGCCGGCAATTGGCCCGTCGATTGAGGTTTTGAGGATAAGATGGCGAACGGTGTCGTTAAGTGGTTCAACCCGGCCAAGGGCTTTGGCTTCATTCAGCCCGAGGACGGCGGCCAGGACGTGTTCGTCCACATCGCCGCGGTTGAACGTTCGGGCCTGTCGGGTCTGAACGAAGGCGATCAAGTGGCTTATGAGCTGGAAGAGGACCGCCGCTCGGGCAAGACCTCGGCCGGCAATCTGCGCGTGACCGGCCATGGCGCCGTTCCGGCCGGCGGCGCGCCGCGTCGTCCGCAGCGCAGCTTCGACGCTCCCCGTGGCGGCGGCTACGGCGGCGGCGGTGGCGGCGGCACCGGCGAAGCCGGTACGGGCGTCGTGAAGTGGTTCAACAGCACCAAGGGCTTCGGCTTCATCCAGCCGGACAACGGCGGTGGCGACATCTTCGTGCACATCTCGGCCGTCGAGCGCGCCGGTCTGCGCGGCCTGAACGAAGGCCAGCAAGTCGGTTACGAACTCGAACAGGACCGCCGCTCGGGCAAGACCTCGGCCGGCAACCTGCGCATCCTCTAAGGGATCGGTCTTTCGGCTGGGCGCGGAGCGCCTGGCCGGCTGCCGACCTGGCGAATTAGGCCCCGTCGGGACCTGGCTTCTGTCGCTGAGACAGGGGCAGGTTCCGGCGGGGCTTTTTCGTGCGCGCGATCCGGTGCCCCGGCGAGCTTTCCCCGGTGAGTTTCCGACGGCTTGGCTGACGCCCAAAAAGAATGGCGGCCTCCCTTGCGAGAGGCCGCCATCCAGATCGTGAGGTCGCCGGCTCCGAAAGCCGGCGGAAGGCCTGATCAGCCGGCCTTGGCGGCCCGCTCGGCGGCGGCCTGGTTCACGGCCAGGGCGGTCATGTTGACGATGCCGCGGGCGGTGACGCTGGGCGTCAGCACGTGCACCGGCCGGCTCATGCCCAGCAGGATCGGACCGACCAGCAGGGCCTCGGTGGCGGCCGTCAGCAGGGTGAGCGCGATGTTGGCCGCGTCCAGGGTCGGCATGACCAGCAGGTTGGCCGAGCCCTTCAGGGTGCTGTCGCCGACCAGGCGGTCGCGCAGGGCCTGGGAGAGGGCGGCGTCGGCGTGCATCTCGCCGTCGACCTCGAGCTCGGGCGCGCCGGCGCGGACCAGGGCCAGGGCCTCGCGCATCTTGCGGGCGGTCGGCGAGTTGGAGGCCCCGAACGAGGAGTGCGAGAGCAGCGCGGCCTTCGGCGTCAGGCCGAAGCGGCGCACCGATTCGGCGGCCAGCAGGGTCATCTCGGCCACCTGCTCGGCGGTCGGGTCGACATTGACGTGGGTGTCGCAGAAGAACAGCGTGCCGTTGTCGAGGATCAGCGACGACATGGCGTAGACCCGGCCGACGTTCTCGCGCTTGGGGATGATCGGCAGGACATAGGTCATGTGCTGCCACCAGTCGCCGCTGCCGCCCACGAGGGCGGCGTCGACCTGGCCGGTCTGCAGCAGCATCGAGGCGGCCACCGTGCGGCGGCCCTCGACGCGGCGCTTGGCGGCCATCGGCGGCACGCCGCGGCGGCCGACCAGGTCCTG
Source organism: Caulobacter sp. GW821-FHT10A10 (assembly GCF_059415745.1). Taxonomy (NCBI): domain Bacteria; kingdom Pseudomonadati; phylum Pseudomonadota; class Alphaproteobacteria; order Caulobacterales; family Caulobacteraceae; genus Caulobacter; species Caulobacter sp. GW821-FHT10A10. Next base: position 1,858 of record NZ_JBWKNV010000012.1, read on the forward strand.
GTACTGGCCGATGATCGGCTCGAACAGCTCGCGGTCGGCCTGCGGGTCGAGGATCTCGACGGCGCCGCCCAGATCCAGGCGCAGGCCCATCTCGGCGGCCTTGGCCTTGATCACCTCGCGGCGGCCGATCAGCACGGGGACGGCCAGGCCCTCGTCGACGACGGTCTGCACGGCGCGCAGGACGCGTTCGTCCTCGGCCTCGGCGTAGGCGACGCGGACCTTGGCGGCCTTGGTCGCCTTGCGGGCGCGCTCGAACACCGGGCGCATCAGCTGGCCCGAGCGGTAGACGAACAGCTCCAGCTCGGCGCGGTAGGCGTCGAAGTCGGCGATCGGGCGGGTGGCGACGCCCGACTCCATGGCCGCGCGGGCCACGGCCGGGGCGATCTGCAGGATCAGGCGCGGATCGAACGGCTTGGGGATGATGTACTGGGGGCCGAACATCGGCGCGGCGCCGCCATAGGCCGAAGCCACGACTTCCGAAGCCTCGGCGCGGGCCAGCTCGGCGATGGCCTCGACGGCCGCCACCTTCATGGCCTCGTTGATCTCGGACGCGCCGACGTCGAGCGCGCCGCGGAAGATGAACGGGAAGCAGAGGACGTTGTTGACTTGGTTGGCGTAGTCGCTGCGGCCGGTGGCCATGATGGCGTCGGGGCGCTGGGCGTAGACCAGTTCCGGCAGGATCTCCGGGTCCGGATTGGCCATGGCCAGGATCAGCGGCTTTTCGGCCAGCAGCGGCAGCCACTCGGGCTTGAAGACGCGCGGGGCCGAGAGGCCCAGGAAGATGTCGGCGCCGGGCAGCACGTCGGGCAGGGTGCGCGCGTCGGTCGGACGGGCGTAGCGGGCCATGTTGTCCGGCATGTCCGGGTCGCGGCCGGCGTGGACCACGCCCTTGATGTCGGTGAGGGTGACGTTCTCGACGGGCAGGCCCATCGAGACCAGCAGGTCGACGCAGGCCAGCGCGGCGGCGCCGGCGCCCGAGGTGACCAGCTTGACGTCCTTCAGCTGCTTGCCCTGCACGAGCAGGGCGTTGCGGACGGCGGCGGCGCAGACGATGGCGGTGCCGTGCTGGTCGTCGTGGAAGACCGGAATGTTCATCCGCTCGCGCAGCTTGCGCTCGATGATGAAGCACTCGGGGGCCTTGATGTCCTCGAGGTTGATGCCGCCGAAGGTGGGCTCCAGGGCCGCGACGACCTCGATGAAGCGGTCGGGATCCTTGGCGTCGACCTCGATGTCGAACACGTCGATGCCGGCGAACTTCTTGAAGAGGACGGCCTTGCCTTCCATCACCGGCTTGGAGGCCAGCGGGCCGATGTCGCCCAGGCCCAGCACGGCGGTGCCGTTGGAGATCACGGCGACCAGGTTGCCGCGGGCGGTGTAGTCGCGGGCGAGGTCGGGATCCTCGGCGATGGCGACGCACGGGGCGGCGACGCCGGGGGAGTAGGCCAGGGCCAGGTCTCGCTGGGTGGCCATCCGCTTGGTGGCCTCGATGGCCAGCTTTCCGGGCCGCGGCAGCCGGTGGTAATCCAGGGCGGCTTTACGGAAATCCTCGTCCATCGATCGGTCCTGTTCTGCGCAGCGCGTGGCGCGGGCCGTCTCTTTGTCGCGCTCCCGGGGTTGGGATTACGCACGCGGCCCGTCTGCCGGTGTTGCTAACGGGGTTGGCCGCGCTTTTCCAACCTTACGCAGCGTCCGCCGACCATTTTTTGCGATTCTGCGTCCGTTTGGCTGCGGCTGGGGTCGGCGGGTCGACGCAACGGGCGCGGCTGGTAAGTAATAAAAGACTTATATACGCTCAATCGGCGGGCGCCCGTCGCCGCCTGGCTGGGCGAACCGGCCGGGGACGGGCGGTTCGGCGGCGGCGAGGCTGGACAGTGGGCGCGCGCGGTCTCAGCCTCTGTGCATCAACCTCTTAAGCGAGGTCGAAAGAGCGTATGATGACCAAGATCCCGCAGGACCAAGCATGAGCGGCCTGACGACCCACATCCTCGACACCGCCGCCGGCCGTCCGGCCGCCGGGGTGGCGGTGCGCGTCTATCGCCGGGTGGAAGGTCCGCCGGTGCTGCTGCTGGCGACAAGCACCGACGCCGACGGCCGCGCGCGGCTGGTCGAGGGCGAGGACCTGGCGGTCGGCGGCTATCGGCTGGAGTTCGAGATCGCCGCCTATTTCGCCGCCAGCGGGGCCAAGGTCTCCGATCCGCCGTTCCTCGACGTGGTGACCATCGATTTCGCCGTGGCCGATCGGGCCCAGCACCACCACGTGCCGCTGCTGGTCTCGCCGTTCGGCTATTCGACCTATCGGGGCAGCTGAGATGGGCGGGACGATCCGGTTCCTGCTGAACGGCGAGGCGCGGGAGGCGGCGGGCGTCGACCCGACCACGACCCTGCTGGAGCACCTGCGCGGGCCGCTGCGCAAGACGGGGACCAAGGAAGGCTGCGCCGAGGGCGACTGCGGCTCGTGCACCGTGCTGGTCGGCGAGCTGACCACGGGCGATGATTTGGCGCCGGTGCGCTGGCGGGCGGTCAATTCCTGCATCCAGTTCCTGCCGATGCTGGACGGCAAGGCGGTGATGACCGTCGAGAGCCTGGCGAGCGAGGGTGTGGGCGCCTGCGCCGGCAAGCCGCATCCGGTGCAGCAGGCGATGATCGACAAGCACGGCTCGCAGTGCGGCTTCTGCACGCCGGGGATCGTGATGTCGCTGTACGGCCGGGCGGTCGGGGCCTGCGGGGCGGGGGCGCCGGTCGAGGACGTGCTGGCGGGGAACCTCTGCCGCTGCACCGGCTATGGCCCGATCCTGGAGGCGGCGCGCGAGGTGGTGCGCGAAGAGGCGCCGGACGTGGCCGGCCCGCTGAAAGCGATCCAGCGCGAGACCATGCTGAGCCTGGCGCACGAGGATCCGGTGCGGGGTGTCACCCGCCGCTGGCTGGCGCCGCGCGGCCTGTCGGAGCTGGCGGCCGCCGCCGAGGCCAATCCGGATGCGGCCTTCGTGGCCGGGGCCACGGACGTCGGCCTGTGGGTGACCAAGCTGAGGAAGCCGCCCCAGACCCTGATCGACATCGGCCAGGTGGCCGAACTGAAGACCATCACCCGGGTGGGCGACGCGCTGCGGATCGGCGCCGGCGTTCGCTATGTCGATGCGATCGAGACCCTGGCCGGGCGCTATCCCAGCCTGGGCGAGATGATGCGGCGGCTGGGTTCGACCCAGGTGCGCAACAGCGGCACGATCGGCGGCAATATCGCCAACGGCTCGCCGATCGGCGACATGCCGCCGGCCCTGATCGCGCTGGGCGCCACGCTGGTGCTGCGCCGGGGGGAGCAGACGCGCGAGATCCCGCTGGAGGACTTCTTCATCGCCTATGGCAGGCAGGACCGCACGCCCGGCGAGTTCGTCGAGGCGGTGATCGTGCCGCGCGGCCCGGCGGGACAGATCTTCAAGGTCTACAAGCTCTCCAAGCGCTTCGACCAGGACATCTCTGCCGTCTGCGCGGCCTTCGCGATCACGGTCGTCGATGGCGTGGTGATCGAGGCGCGGGTGGCGTTCGGCGGCATGGCCGGCACGCCCAAGCGGGCCAGCGCCTGCGAGACGGCCCTGATCGGCCGGCCGTGGAGCCCCGAGACGATCGACGACGCCGCCGCCAGGCTGGACGAGGACTATACGCCGCTGTCGGACATGCGGGCCTCTGCCGCCTATCGCGCCAGGACGGCGCGCAACCTCCTGGTCCGGGCCTATCTGGAAAGCGCCGAGCCCGGCGTGGCGACCAGCGTGCTGGCGGAGGCGGCCCATGGCTGATTCCGGAGCCGCGCTAAAGGTCACGCCGTTCCAGGGCGTGCACGCCTCGGTTCCGCACGACAGCGCCCTGCGCCACGTGACGGGCACGGCGATCTATGTCGACGACCTGCCCGAGCCGGCGGGCCTGCTGCATGTGCACCTGGGCATGAGCACCAAGGCCCATGCGCGGATCGTGTCGATGGACCTTTCCGCCGTGCGGGCCTCGCCCGGGGTGGTCTGCGTGCTGAGCGCCGCCGACATTCCCGGCGAGAACGACGTCAGCCCGGTGATCCACGACGACAGGCTGTTCGCGGCCGGCGAGGTCTATTGCGTGGGCCAGAGCCTGTTCGCGGTGGCCGCCACCTCGATCGCCGCCGCCCGGGCGGCGGCGGCCAAGGCCGTGGTCGAGTACGAGGATTTGCCGGCGGCGATCACGATCGGCGAGGCCGAGGCTCTGGACCTGAAGATCGAGGCCAGCCAGCGGATGGCGCGCGGCGACGCGGAGGCCGCCCTGGCCGCCGCGCCCAACCGCCTCCAGGGCCGCCACGCCATCGGCGGCCAGGATCACTTCTATCTCGAAGGCCAGGCCTCGCTGGCGACTCCGCGCGAGGAGGGCGACGTCCACGTCTGGTGCTCAACCCAGCATCCGACCGAGGTGCAGCACCTGATCGCCCGCGTGCTGGGACGGCCAGACCATGCCGTGACGGTGGAGGTGCGGCGCATGGGCGGCGGCTTCGGCGGCAAGGAGACGCAAGCCTCGCTGTTCGCGGCGGCCGCGGCGCTGGTGGCGGTGAAGACCGGCCGCCCGGCCAAGTGCCGGCCCGACCGCGACGAGGACATGGTCATGACCGGCAAGCGGCATGACTTCGAGGTCGAATACGATGTCGGCTTCGACGACGAGGGCCGGCTGCTGGGCGTGAAGCTGGAGCTGGCCTCGCGCTGCGGGGCGACGACGGATCTTTCGCCGGCCATCAACGACCGGGCGATGTTCCACGCCGACAACGCCTACTACCTGCCGGCGGTCGAGATCGTCTCGCACCGCTATCGCACCCACACCGTCTCCAACACCGCCTTTCGGGGCTTTGGCGGGCCACAAGGCATGGCGGCGATCGAGCGGGTGATGGACGCGGTGGCCCAGGCCACGGGCCTGGACCCGCTGGAGGTGCGCCGGCGCAATCTTTACGGCGGAAGCCGGAATCTGACGCCCTACTATCAGGTGGTTGAAGACAACGTCGCGCCGGAGCTGATCGAGGAGCTGGCCCGGTCGTGTGACTACGAGGCCCGGCAGCAGGCGGTGGACGCCTTCAACGCCGCCAATCCGATACTCAAGAAGGGCCTGGCCCTGACGCCGGTGAAGTTCGGCGTCTCGTTCACCACCACCCACCTGAACCAGGCCGGGGCGCTGATCCATATCTACGCCGACGGTTCGATCATGCTGAACCATGGCGGGACGGAGATGGGGCAGGGGCTCTATCTCAAGATGGCGCAGGTGGCGGCCGAGGCGTTCCAGGTTCCGCTGGAGCGGGTGAAGATCACCTCGACCACGACCGACAAGGTGCCCAACACCTCGGCCACGGCCGCCTCGTCGGGGGCGGACCTCAACGGCATGGCGATCCTGGACGCGGCCGGTAAGCTGAAGGGGCGGCTGACGGCCTTTGCCGCCGAGAAGTGGGGCGTCGATCCCTCGCAGGTGGTCTTCTCGCCCGACGGCGTGAGGATCGGCGGCGAGGTGCTGAGCTTCCCGGATCTCTGCCGTCAGGCTTACCTCGCGCGGATCTCGCTGTCGGCCACGGGCTTCTACGCCACGCCGAAGATCACCTATGACCGCAAGACCCATCGCGGACGGCCGTTCTACTACTTCGCCTATGGCGCGGCCTGCAGCGAGGTGGTGATCGACACCCTGACCGGCGAGAGCAAGGTGCTGCGCGCCGACATCCTGCACGACGTGGGCCGCTCGCTGAACCCGGCCATCGATCTTGGCCAGGTGGAGGGGGGCTTCATCCAGGGCATGGGCTGGCTGACCACCGAGGAACTGGTCTACGACGCCAAGGGCGTGCTGAAGACCCATGCCCCCTCGACCTACAAGATCCCGACGGCAAGCGACCGGCCGCGCGTGCTGAACGTCAAGCTCTGGGAGCCCGGCCGCAACGCCGAGCCGACCGTCCACCGCTCCAAGGCCGTGGGCGAGCCGCCGCTGATGCTGGCGATCTCGGTGTTCTCGGCGATCACCCGGGCGGTGGCGGCGGTGGGGGGTCACAAGGTGATGCCGGATCTGGACGCGCCGGCGACGCCGGAGGCGGTGCTGACGGCGGTCGAGGATGTGAGGCGGCGGGCGGCCGATGCGTAGGGGGCGCGCCGCTTTTTTCAAACCTCTCCCAGAGGGAGAAGGAGGGGCCCACGCCGTCAGGCGTGGGAGGGTGAGGGGTTACACCCTCAGCCGTCTTACCCCCTCACCCTCCCACCGCTTCGCGGCGGGCCCCTCCCTCTCCCCATGGGAGAGGTGTGCGTTCGTGGGAGCGGTTTAGATGCTCGCGACCCACAAGAACTGGGCCCGCGCGGCCCTGTCGCGCCTGGATGCCAACGACAACGCCGCCCTCGTCACCGTGCTCGCCACCGAGGGCTCGGCGCCGCGTGAGGCCGGGACCAAGATGGTGGTGTGGGAGGGCGGCCAGTCGGGCACGATCGGCGGCGGCAATCTGGAGCACCAGGCGACCAGCCAGGCGCGGCGGATGCTGACCGGTTCGCAGGCCGCCTTCGCCATCCAGGACTATCCGTTGGGGCCGCTGCTGGCCCAGTGCTGTGGCGGCCGGGTGCGGCTGATGATCGAGCGTGTCGAGGCGGCCAGCCGCGACTGGCTGACCGAAGCGGCCCGGCGGATGGACGCCGACCAGCCGTTCGAGTTGCGCACACGCTTCGACCCGGGCCTGCTGACCAAGACGATCGCGCCGATCGCCGCCCTGGAGGCCGATCCGCCGGCCGTGGTGCTGGGCGGGGCCCCGGCGGCCGCACGCGGCAAGCGGCCCGACCTGGGCGACGAGCTGGTCGAGCGCAGCGAGAGCCCGCGCCGGCCGGTGCTGCTGTTCGGGGCCGGCCATGTGGGCCAGGCGATCGCGCGGGCCTTCGCGCCCCTGCCGTTCAAGCTCTTCTGGTACGACAGCCGGCCCGAGGCGGCCGAGGTTCCAGGCGTGGTGGTGCGCGAGCCGGCCGAGTTGGCGGCCCTGGCCATGGGCGCTCCGCGTGACGCCTACGGCCTGATCCTGACCCACGACCACGCCCTGGACTACGCCCTGGCCTCGGCCGGGCTGGCCGGCGGCGGCTTTGACTATCTGGGCCTGATCGGCTCCAAGACCAAGCGGGCGCGGTTCATGCACCGGCTGCGCGACGACGGGTTTTCGGCGGTGACGCTGAACCGCCTGACCTGCCCGATCGGCCTGCCGGGGCTGAAGAGCAAGGCGCCCGAGGTGATCGCCGTCTCGGTGGCCGCCGACCTGCTGATGCGGCTGGAAGCCGCCCAGGCCAGTAACGACGAGGGGTCTCTTGAGAGCGTTTAGGGCGTCGATCCTCCACCTGCTGGAAGATCCGACGAAATCGGGGGAAGCGATCGGCTTCCACGAGGACGGGCTGCTGGTCGTCGATGGCGGTCGTGTAGTTGCTTGCGGCGACTACGCCGAGCTGGCCCGGGTCCATGCCGATGTCCCGGTCGAGGATCTGAGCGGCCATTGGATCACGCCGGGCTTCATCGACACCCACATCCACTTCCCGCAGGTCGACATCGTCGCCGCCCATGGCGCGCAATTGCTCGACTGGCTGGAGCAGCACACCTTTCCGGCGGAAGCCGCCTTCGCCGATCCGGGCCATGCCAAGGAGGCGGCCGGCTTCTTCGTCGACGAACTGCTGCGCAACGGCACGACCACGGCCCTGGTGTTCGGCTCGGTGCACAAGGGCTCGGTCGAGGCGCTGTTCGCCGAAGCCCTGTCGCGCGACATGCGGCTGATCGCCGGCAAGACCCTTATGGACCGCAACGCGCCGCTGGGCCTGACCGACACCGTCGAGACCGCCCGCGCCGACATGGAAAGCCTGATCGCCGACTGGCACGGCAAGGGGCGGCTCGGCTACGCGGTCACCCCGCGTTTCGCCATCAGTTGCACCGACGCCCAGCTGGAGATGGCGGGGGAAGTGCTGGCCCAGCATCCGGGCGTCTGGATGCAGACCCATCTCTCCGAAAACCCGCGCGAGATCGACGAGACGGCGGAGCTGTTCCCTGGCGCGGCCGACTATCTGGACGTCTACGAGCGGTTCGGCCTGGTTCAGAAGCGCTCGGTCTTCGCTCATTGCGTCCACCTAGCTGGCGAGGCGTTCCAGCGGCTGGCGGCCAAGGACGCGGCGGTGGCCTTCTGCCCGACCTCGAACCTGTTCCTCGGCTCGGGCCTGTTCCCGCTGGACGAGGCCTGTGTGCACGGGGTGAAGGTGGGCATGGGCACCGACGTCGGGGCCGGCACGACCTTATCGATCCTTCACACCCTGGGCGAGGCCTACAAGGTGGGGCAGCTGCGGGGCTCGGCGCTGGATCCGTTCCAGGCGCTGTATCTGGCCACCCTGGGCGGGGCGCGGGCGCTGGATCTCGACGACCGCATCGGCAATCTCGCGCCTGGCAAGGAAGCCGACTTCCTGGTGCTGGACCTGGCCGCGACGCCGCTGCTGAAGCGCCGGCTGGCGGCGGCCAAGGGGCTGGAGGACCGGCTGTTCGCGCTGACCGTGCTGGGCGACGACCGGGTGGTGGCGCGGACGTACCTGGCGGGCGTGGAGCGGCATCGGCGGTAGCCGAGGCCATACCCCAAGACCCTCCCCCTGAAGGGGGAGGTGGCCGCGAAGCGGTCGGAGGGGGAAGGGCCTGCGGAGGCGGAAGTGACTTCCCCCTCCGTCGCCTTCGGCGACACCTCCCCCTTCAGGGGGAGGGTCTTGGAGCCTACGACCCCACCACCCCGTTCATCGTCCGCGCGTACAGCGCCAGCAAACGATCTGCATCCACCTTGATCGCGGCGCTGTGGATCGGCTGGTCGTCCCAGGCCGACGGGCCGTAGAGCTCGCCTTCCACCTTCTGCAGGGTCTGGCCGAGCGCGATGCCCTCGGTGACCACGCGGACCGAGCCGCGGCGGACCTCGAACAGGCTCTCGTCGATGACATAGGCCACGGCGGCGGCGTCGTGGACGCAGCAGCCGACGATGCCGTCGCGGCCGCCGTAGAAGGCCGCGTAGGGCTTGGAGATGGCGTTGAGGAACTGGCCGGCCGGACCGGCCGAGGCTTCCAGCGCCTCCATGAAGTCGGGGCTCATGATCACCTGGGTGGTGACATCCAGGCCGATGACGGTCACGTGCCAGGGGGCGGTGAAGACGCGGTCGGCGGCCTCCGGGTCGTTCCAGATGTTGGCTTCGGCGACCGGGGTGACGTTGCCCGGCTTGCCGGCGACGGCGAAGGCGCCGCCCATGATCACCACGCCCTTGAGCAGGGTGGCGACTTCCGGATCGGCCTCGAGCGCCAGGGCCAGGTTGGTCAGCGGGCCGACGGCGACCAGGGTGATCTCGCCGGGATTGGCGCGGGCCAGGTCGACGATCGCCTGGTGGGCCGGCTTGGCCTCGGGCTGAGCGGGAACCAGGCCTGTCAGCTCGACGTCGCCCAGGCCGTTCTCGCCGTGCACGAAGGTGGGCGAGGGATTGCGCGGGCGGACCAGCGGCTTGTCCGTGCCCTTGAAGATCGGCGCGGTCAGGCCGAAGCGGTCCTTCAGGTAGAGGGCGTTGCGGGTGGTGGTGTCGATGTCGGCGTTGCCGAACACGGTCGTCACCGCCACCAGGTCGAGCGCCGGGCTGGCCTCGATGAACAGCAGGGCCATGGCGTCGTCGATGCCGGGATCGGTGTCGAAGATGATCTTGGTGGTCATCGGTAGGCGGAACTCTTCTCGTTGTTCTGCAAGCGCTTTCCGGGCGCCGCCAGGATCGGCCACCTTAGCGGCCCGCCGCGTCGGGGGCATGTCAAAACGACAACGGCCCGGGCGTTTTTCAACGCCCGGGCCGCCATCAGGTCAGTCTGTCGGGATCGCTTAGCGGCGGGCGCTCAGCGAGATGCCGACGACGCGCGGCTCGTTGACGAAGCCGGTCAGGTTGTTGAAGTCGATGCCGCCGCGCAGGTTCACCTCGTTGGTGATGTTGCGGGCGAACACGGCCACTTCATACGAGCCGTCGGTGCGGCCGTAGCCCAGCTTCAGGCCGCCTTCGAAGGTGTCCTTGCTGTTGAACTCCTTGCTCTCGTAGAGGAAGAGGTTCGTGTAGCCCTGACGGAACCAGTCGGTTTCCGCGAACAGTTCGCCGCCGTCGCCGACCGGCACGTTGTAGCGGGCGCCGAAGTTCAGGATGTATTCCGGCGCGTTCGGGAACGGGTTGCCGTCGACCAGCGCCTGGCCGCTGCTGTTCAGCGGGTCGGTGATGGTGCACTGGGCGCAGACGGCCACGGCCAGGGTCTTATCCTTGATCTCGGTGTGGCTGTAGCTGTAGCCGGCCGTGATCAGCAGGTTCGGGGTGACCTTCCACTCGCCGTCCAGTTCGACGCCGTAGGCTTCGCCCTTCTTGGCGTTGATCAGGCGGTTGGAGTTGCTGCCGCCGCCGACCGCGCTGAACTGCGGATCGTCGATGGTGTAGGTGAACACCGCGCCGTTCAGGCGGACGCGACGCTCGAACAACTCGCTCTTAACACCGGCTTCCCACGACAGGATGGTTTCCGACTGGGCCACCGAGGCGGGGCTGCCGAAGGCGATGTCGCGACCCTGGATCGACGGACCGCGGAAGCCGCGGGCGACCTTGCCGTAGACGCTGACATTGTCGGTGACGGTGTAGAACGCCGACAGATCCCAGCTGGCCTGGCTGTCGGAGACCGACACCGGGGCGATCGCGCCGTACGGGTTCGACAGGACGGTCATGTCCTTGCTGTCGTCGGTCCAGCGGACGCCGGCGGTCACCTTCAGGGCGTCGGTGAACTGGTAGGAGCCCTGACCGAACACGGCCCACGAGGTGTTCTTGTGCTCCAGCGTGGTCGGCGAGACGTAGAAGGGGTTGGTCGTGACGGTGAACGCCGACTTGAAGTAGTAGGCGCCGACCTGCCAGGTGACCTTGCCGTCGGTGTCGCTGGCCAGGCGGATTTCCTGGGTGACCTGGTCGAGGTCGCCGATCGAGTCCTGGGTGTCGGAATCGAACGGGATGAAGCCCGGGCCGACGCCGGCCACGCCGCCGTCGATGTCGCCGCGGCTGCGGCCGTTGGCGGTTTCGTAGGCGCTGATCGAGGTCAGCTTCACGCCGCCGAAGTCATGGTCGACCTTCAGCGAGACGCCGGTCGAGTCGTACTGCTGCGGGTTGTTGGCGCCGCCGTTGTACGAAACCTTGTCGCGATCGAAGTTCGAATTGATCTTGTTGCTGCCGGCCGTGAGGATGTTGGCGCGGAAGATCGCGGCGGTGCCGTCCAGCGAACGGGTGTGGGCCGTGGCGAGGATCTCGGTGTCTTCGCTCGGGGTCATCAGGACCTGCAGGCGAGCGGCCTTTTCGTCATAGCCGCCCAGCGCGTCCTTCACGCCGGTGTAGGTGTTGTCGATGTAGTCGTCGCGGTGCTGGTACAGGGCCGAGGCGCGGACGGCCAGCTTGCCCGGGACGATGGCGCCGCCGACGCCGCCTTCGAAGGTCAGGGTGCCGTACGAGCCGTAGGTGGCCGTGCCGTTGGCCTTGAACTCTTCGCTCGGCTTGACGGTGGTGAACTTGACGATGCCGGCGGTGGTGTTGCGGCCGAACAGGGTGCCTTGCGGGCCGCGCAGGACTTCGACCTGGTCGATGTCATAGACGGGCGAGCTCTTGAGCACGACGTTCTCGAGGACGACGTCGTCCATGATCACCGAGACCGGCTGCGAGGCGGCCAGGTCGAAGTCGGCGTTGCCGAGGCCCCGGATGTAGAAGCGCGGGGCGGCGCGGCCGTTGGAGCTTTCGACGTAGAGGCCCGGCACGCGGCTCGACAGGGCCAGCACGTCCTCGCCGGCGGCGAAGATCGAGGCCAGCTTCTCGCCCGAGACGGCGGCGACGGAGACCGGCACGTCCTGGATGTTTTCCGAGCGCTTCTGGGCGGTGACGATCACGTCGTCGAGGGCGGTCGGCGCGTCCTGGGCTAGGGCCGGGGCCGCGACGGCGGCGGCCAGCAGGAGTACGCCGAAGGCGGCGCTGTTGCGCAGCTTGGCTTGGGTGGTCATTTCGAAATCCCCTTCGAACACCGGTGGAGGACCCGGTTGCGTGGGGTGCAATGCACAATGGCCGCGTCGAAATCAAAAGGCTTGATGACGACTCCGTCTCACTGGCGTGAAGTTTGTAGGGACCGTGTCACTATTTGACCACGCTGCGACAACGGCGCCCAAAACTAGGTCATAAGTCAGGACATACTTACTTATTGTCCTTGGGCGGAGTATCCGCGGGCCTATGGCGCAAGGCGTTGGTCGGCGCCGGCCTGGAGCAGGGAAACGTGCGCCGACACGATTTTCCAGCCGTCTTCGGTGCGCAGCCAGGTCTGGCTCTGGCGGCCGGGCTGTTTTGCCCCGGTTCGCAGGAATTCGACGTTCGCGATCGCGAAATCGCGCCCAAAAGTGGTGATTTCCGTGCGCAGCCGATCGCGCAATGGCGAGCCGCCGGAGCGTCCGATTCGAAAGGCGGCTATCTGCGCGAAGCCGTAGAGGTTCTCGGCCACGCCGTAGCGGACGGTCTCCGGCGCGTCGCGGAAGAAGCCGTCCAGCGCCTCGACGTCGTTGGTCATGAGAGCGGTTTCGTAGGCGTCGACGGCGGCGGTCACCTCGGCCAGGACGTCGGGGGCGTTGATGATCATGCGGACTCTCGGAAGGGAGGGCGGTGGGCGGCGATGACGCCGGCGCGCTCCAGGCGCAGGGCGGCGGCGAAGGCCAGGTCCTCGCGCCAGGCGGGGGCGATCAGCTGCACGCCGATCGGCGGCTTGCCGGGGCGGTTCACCGGGGCGGCGATCACGGGCAGGCCGATATAGCTGATCGGCTGGGTGTAGGCGCCCAGCGTCTTGCGCACCGAAACCTGCACGCCGTCGAGGTCCATGGTCGCTTGGCCGATCGGCGGGGCGGGGCAGGGCGTGACGGGGGCCAGCAGCAGGTCGAAGTCCTCGAACACGCGGCGGGCCGCGTCGCGGAAGACGGGGCGATAGCGGCGGGCGGCCTCGGCGACGCCGTCGGGCAGCAAGGCCCCCGCCAGCAGGCGGTCGCGCACGGCCGGGTCATAGTCGAGGGCGCGCTTGGCCAGGTCGTCGAAATGCAGGCGTCCGCCTTCGGAGGCCGACATCGAAAAGGCGGCGGCGCGGGCGGCCTGGGCGCCGGGCAACTCGACGCCGCGCCGGGCCTGGAGGGCGTCGGCGACGATCTCCAGCGCCTCGACCACCTCGGGGAAGGCGCCCTGCTGGAACCAGCCGCCCAGCACGCCGACGCGCAACGGCTGCTCGGCCAGGGCGTCGAGGCGGGCGGACAGGGGATCGGCGACCGGCGGCGACAGGTCGTCGAGCGGGTCCTCGCCCTGCAGGGCGTCGTAGGCCAGGGCGAGGTCGGCGGCGGTGCGGGCGAACGGGCCGATGTGGTCCAGGCTGTGCACGAACGGGAAGCTGCCGGCCCGCGACAGCCGGCCCAGGGTGGGCTTCAGGCCGTAGATCCCGCACAGGCCGGCCGGGATCCGGATCGAGCCGTTGGTGTCCGAGCCCAGGGTGAGCGGCAGGATACCGCCCGAGACGGCGGCGGCCGAGCCGCCCGATGAGCCGCCGGCGATGCGGGCCGGGTCGTGCGGATTGCGGGTGGGGCCGTCGTGGGCGTTCTCGGTGACGAAGCCGTAGGCGAACTCGTCCATGTTCAGCGCGCCGACCAGCACCGCGCCGGCGGCCTTCATCCTGGCGACGGCCGTGGCGTCGGCGGTCGCGGGGGCGGCGTCGCGGCGGATCTTGCTGCCGGCCAGGGTGACGTGGCCGGTGACGTCGAACAGGTTCTTGACCGCGAACGGGACGCCGGCCAGCGGGCCGGGATCGGCGCCGGCCGCCAGCTGAGCGTCGACGGCGTCGGCCTGGGCCAGCGCTTTGTCCTCGAACACGGCGGTGAAGGCGTTGAACGGCTCGGCCCTGGCGGCGGCGATGGCCTCCTGCGCCGCCTTGCGGGCGGTGGTCCGGCCCTCGCGAATGGCGCGGGTCAGCCCTTGAGCGGTGTCGAAGCTCATGGCGTGAACGGCTCGGCCGGCGCGTCGGGATCGGTCAGGCCCGCGAAGAGGGCCGTCTGGTCGCGCAGCAGGGCGAGGTTCTCGGCGACGCCGGCGCGGCAGCTCTCAGGAATGCGCAGGCCGAGCTCGGCGCTGCGGGAGTCCAGATAGGCGGCGACCTTGGCGTCGGAGAGGTTTTGGAAGGCCGACAGATCGCCGCCCGACATGGGAAGTCACTCACGCTAGAAAGTAATTAGATACTTCATAGCGACCCGACGATAACGCCGCTAGGCCAGAGGTTTCAAGGGGCTAGGAAGGATTGATCGCCCGCCGGATGCGCGAGGGCCGTGCAGGCGGCGCCCAGCGGGCAGGCAGGATGGCGAAAGCGGGCGTGTCGGTGATCGCGCCGCTTCGCCGCCGCGCCGATGCGGCCGGAGACTGGGGGTCGTTTCTTCGTTTCCGGTTCCGCCGTCGCCATGCACCACCACCTGTCCTCCACGCCCGAAACCGTCCGCTTCGGCATCTTCGACGCGGCCTTCGATCCGGTCCTGACCATCCAGCCGGGCGACAGCGTCACCTTCGACTGCGTGTCGGGCGGACCCGAGGTGATGCCGGGCGCGGAGTCGTGGCTGACCATCCCGCCGGCTCTGCAGGCGATCCACGACGCCAGGCTCGACCGGATCGGGCCGCACATTCTCACCGGGCCGGTGGCCATCGCCGGGGCCGAGCCGGGCGACACGCTGGAGGTGCGCATCGAGGCGGTCGAGCCCAACAACGACTGGGGCTACTGCGCCGTGCGGCCGCTGGCCGGCACCATCCCGGAAGACTTCCCCGACCGCTATGTCAGCCACATCGCCGTCGACAAGGCGCGCGGGGTCTGCAAGCCGCAGTGGGGGCCGGAGCTGCCGCTGCGGCCGTTCTTCGGCACCATGGGCGTGGCCCCGCCGGCGAAATACGGACGCCTGTCCAGCCGTGAGCCGCGCGAGCATGGCGGCAACATGGACAACAAGGAACTGGGCGCGGGCGCGACCCTGTTCCTGCCGGTCTGGGTTCCGGGCGCGAACTTCTCGGCCGGCGACGGCCATGGCCGCCAGGGCGACGGCGAGGTCTGCGTCAATGCGCTGGAAATGGGCCTGACCGGCACCTTCACCTTCATCCTGCACAAGGCGGCCGACGTCGGGACCGCGATCTGGCCGCGGGCCGAGACCCCGACCCACTACGTGATCATGGGCTTCAACGAGGACCTCGACCTGGCCATGAAGCAGGCCCTGCGCGGCATGATCGACTTCATCGTGTCGCGGTCGAACCTGACCCGCGTGCAGGCCTATCAGTTCTGCTCGCTGGCCGTGGACTTCCGCGTGACCCAGACGGTCAACGGCGAGAAGGGCGTGCACGGCCTGCTGGAGAAGGGCGTGCTGTTCTGAGGAAGCTTCTCCTCCCCCGTGCAACGGGGGAGGGGGACCGGCGAAGCCGGTGGAGGGGGCGAGACTGGGCGCAGAGGAAGCGGTCGCCCCCTCCGTCACGGCGCGTATCCGCGCCGCGCCACCTCCCCCGTTGCACGAGGGAGGAGTATGGTCCCGCCTGAAGACGCGGGAGGGGGCGCCATGCAGCGACCGGAAGACCTGCCGGCGGCGTTCGCGGCCGCCTGGAACGCGCATGACATGGACGCCTTCGGCGCGCTGTTCGAGGCCGACGCGACCTTCGTCAACCGCTTCGCCACCTTCAGGCGCGGCGTCGAGGAGATCGTCGAACTGCATCGGACCATCCACGAGACCGTCTATCGCGGCTCGGTCATGGCCAATGAGCTGCACGCCGTGGACCTGATCGCGCCGGGCGTGGCGGTGGTGCATTTCTGGTCGCGCCTGAAGACCAGCCAGGCCCATCCGGCCGGGATCCATGAGGTCGACACCCTGTTGATGACGGTGCTGGTCGAGCGCGAGGGCGCCTGGCGGATCAAGGCGGCCGAAAACGTGACCTTCACCGATCCGCGGACGGGCAAGCCGTTGCTGCGCGGCGCCTAGGCGGCCAGGGACTGGTCTTCGGGCTCTGGCGCGTCAGGGCGCGATGGCGCCAGTCCGACCCACAGGCTGTAGAGCGGCCAGGCCGCGAGAACAGCCAGTAGCGGCGCGGTCTCAAGCAGGAAGGACTTGAGCGGGGAGTCGCCGCGCTCCTCAAACGAGATGATCGGCCCATTGACGACGGGCGGCGGCGCCGAGGCGAGGCTGGCGGACATGGCGACCATGGGCAGGGCCAGGCTGGCGCCGCACAGCAGCCAGAAGCTCAGCGCGCCGCGCCGGGCGTCGGCCAGGCGCTTTCGATGGACGCAGAAGCTGACATAGATCAGGACGGCGATGATCGGGCAGAGGATCAGGCCGGTCCAGAATCCCGGGCTGGGAAGGGGCTCGGTCTCTCCGAACGCCAGGCTGGAGATCCAGTTCAGGGCGAAGGGCGTCGCGTACCAGGCGGCGTAGACCGCCACGGCCGCCACCGCGAAGGTTCCGCGCCCGATCCGCCCGGCCGGCCACAGGAAAGCCGCCAGCCAATCCAGCGGTCGGCGCGCCAGCGCGATCATGAACATCCCCCTTCGGCGCAACTGCCGATCGCTGGATGCTAGGCGAGCCGGCGGCGGTCTTGCAGCCACAGGGGTGTGACGATCAGGCCGCCGCCGGCGGTTCCTGCACTTGGGCGGGCCGATCTTCGGGCGGCGGCGAGGGCGAGGGGATCGCTGCGGCCTCGGCCGGCGGCGAAGGCTCTGTGGCCAGCAGGGCCCAGTGGGTGCGGAAGAAGGTCATGTCAGTTCTCCCGGGTCATGGCGATGAGGCGGGCCTGCAGCGCCTGCGGCGGTTCGCTGCCCGGATCGCCGTCGTGCAGCACGCGGGCGAACCAGTAGCCGTCGGCGGCCAGACGGACGACGTGCAGGCGCGGGTCGAGGTCGGTGGCGGCGTGGCGCACGAGGCGCTCGTCGATCCAGTCGCGCCAGCGGCGGCGCAGGGCCGGGTCGGTGACCATCGAGATCGACAGGGCCTGGCCGCTGAGCGCCATGTCGCAGCACTCGAAGGTCGAGACGACATAGGCGCGGGTGAAGCAGCCGTGGGAAACGTCGTCGGCCATCAGCCGGTCCAGCGCCTCGTCCATCTGTTCGAGCATGAAGTCGAACACGGCGTCGATCAGCGCCTGCTTGCTGGCGAAGTGGTGGAAGAGCCCGCCCTTGGTGACGCCGGCGCGGTCGGCCACGGCCTGGACGGTGATCCCGCCCAGGCCCTGCTCCTCGGCCAGGGCGACGGCGGCGTCGAGCAGGGCGCGGCGCACCTGCTCGGGCTGCTTGGGGCGGTTGTAGGCGGTGGTGTTCATCCGTGGGCCACGCTGCGCGAGAAGAGCTGGGTGACCAGCACGCCGGAAACGATCAGGCCGATGCCCAGCATGGCGGGCGCGTCGAGCTTCTGGCGGAACAGCACCACCCCGATCGCCGCCGTCAGCACGATCCCGACCCCGCCCCAGATGGCGTAGGCCACGCCCAGCGGCACGTGCTTGAGGGCCAGGGACAGGAAGTAGAAAGCGGCGGCGTAGAGCCCGGCCATGGCAAGGGTGGGAACCAGCTTGGTGAACTGCTCCGACTTCTGCAGGAAGGTGGTGCCGGCCACCTCGGCGGCGATGGCCGCGGCGAGCATGGCGTAGGCGGAAGCGGGGACGGACACGGGCGAGCCTCGGTGGTGACGACTCAAGATACCGCTTGGTCGGTTTGTTTTCAAGATGGGTGCAAGCGATCCTTCTCCCCTTGCGGGAGAAGGTGTCGGCGAAGCATCGTGAGAGGAGCCTCCCCCTGTGGGGGAGGTGATCGCGTAGCGATCGGAGGGGGGCGTGGATGCAGAATGGGCCGGTGCGGCGAAAGCTGAAAGCGTCCCCCCACCGGCCTTCGGCCGCCTCCCCCAGAGGGGGAGGTTTCTAGAGGCCCAGCAGCCGCTTCACCACGAACTCCAGCATCTCGGGCGTCAGCGGGCGGCGGGTGGCCTGGTTGTTCATGGCCAGGCCGCTGATGACGTCGATGACCAGGTCGGGATCGATCTCGGGGCCGATCTGGCCGCGGGCGATGGCGCGTTCGACCACCTGGCGGTTGTAGGCGCGGCGGCGCTGGAAGTCGTCGCTGGCGCCGTGGAACAGTTCCGGCCGCACGCGGCTCTCGGCGATCAGGAAGCTCATGCACGGCCCGACGACCGGGTCGTTGTAGAGGTCGATCATCGCCTGGCCCAGGGCGACGAGGTCGGTGACGACGTCGCCGGTGTCGGGCAGGGTGGCGAACAGGAAGGCCTCGTTGAAGGCCTCGCCCACCGCCTGCATGGGCGTGGCCCAGCGGCGATAGAAGGTGGCGCGCGGGGCGCCGGCCTTGTCGCAGATCTTCTCCAGGGTCAGGCCCGACATGCCGTGGGCGGCCAGCACTTCCAGCGCCGCGCGCTTTAGACGCCTTTCCACCTCGGGGTCGCGCGGGCGGCCGGGACCGCGGCGGGGGGCGGGCGTGTCGGAGGGCGGGGCGGGCGTCTGTCCGGCGTCGAAGTCCATGACCGCAACCTAGAGGTAAAACCGAACAGCGGTCAAAAAAAGCGGCGCATCCTGGGGAGGATGCGCCGCGAAAACGCGCGATCCTGGGAAGGCTGTCCGCGCGAGGTCGGGGTCGCCGTCAGAACTTGCCTCGCGGCCCGGCGTGGGCGTCAGTGAGGTAAGGTCTCTGCGTCGATGTGGTCATACCTTAATTCGACGATGAGGTAAGGCCAATAGTTGGCGTGGTCGACCAGGCGGCGAGCTGCGGCTTGCGCGATATTGTTGATATCGATATCAGTTTGTTGATCCCAGTTTGGTCGCGGTGCGGCCGGCGGGGCTACGAACGATAATCGACCGCCCGCGCGCCGATGCGCCGCCAGGGTGGAAGGGGAGGAGGCGACGCGATGAAGCCCACACGCCGCGACCTGGTCGCGCTGGCCGCGATGTCCGCCGCCGCCACGACCGCTCACGCCGGCGAGACCGCCCGGCGTCACCAGATCGCCTCGCCCGACGGCCGGCTGAAGGCGGTGGTCGACGTCTCGGGCGCGATCCCCCGCTGGAGCGCGACCTATGACGGCAAGCCGCTGCTGCTGCCGTCGAACCTGGGGCTGTGGCTCGCCGAAGGGCGGTTGCTGGGCGAGGGCGCGAAGCTGGCCGGCGTCACGCCCCAGGCCTTCGAAGGCGACTGGTCGCCGCCGTTCGGGCAGTCGGCCCGCTATGACCAGTCGGGCCGCCAGATCACCTTGCACATGGTCGATCCCAAGGCGGGGATCCGGTTCGACATCGTCCTGCGGGTGCTGAACGGGGCCGTGGCGGTACGCTACGTGCTGACGGGCCTGGCCAAGGGTGAAACCCTCGCGCTGATGGGCGAGCGGACGGGCTTCCGCTTCCCCGAGACGGCGCGGCTCTACGCCAGCCGCGACGAGGGCGACATCCACGTCTCCACCCAGGCCGGCCTCGCGCCGCTGGAGCATCCGGACCTGACGGGCTCGTCCGACAAGGGGCCCTTCGCCGATCTGCCGATCACGGTGGACGTCGGCAACGGCGTCTACGGCTTCATCGCCGAGTCCGACCGGCTGCACTATCCGCGCTGCATGGCGCGGGCGCACGACAAGGGCGGGCTGGTCACCTACCTGATGCGCTATCCGGGCCGGGCGACCGGCTGGGGCGGCCAGGACGACACGCCGGAAGCGGCGACCTTCGAGATTGGCGTCGGCCAGAAAACGCCCTGGCGCGTGCTGCTGGCGGCCGACAGCGCCAAGGGCCTGATCGAGCGCCACCACGTGGTCCCGACCCTGGCGAGCCCGAACCAGCTGGGCGACGTCTCGTGGGTGAGGCCCGGCCACGCCTTCCGGATCATGAAGCCCTATTCCACCGAGGCCTCGCTGAAGGCGGTCGACTTCGCCCAGAAGCGCAACATCCAGTACGTGCTGTTCGACGCCCACTGGTACGGCGACGGGACCGACGCCTCTGACCCGACCGCCCCGATCGCCGCCTTGGACCTGCAAAGGGTGATCGACTACGCCAAGGCGAGGGGCATCGGCGTGCTGGTCTATATCGACCGGGTGGCGGTGACCAAGGCGCTGACCGACATGTGCCGGCTCTACCAGCGCTGGGGCCTGGCGGGGGTGAAGCTGGGCTTCATGTGGGAGGGCCGGCAGTCGGACGTCGACTTCATCACCAAGGTGGTGCGGGCCTTTGGCGAGCACGGCATGGTCGTGAACCTGCACGACAACCTGCGCCCGGCGGGGCTGGAGCGCACCCTGCCCAATTACCTGACCCTGGAGGGGGTGAAGGGCAACGAGCAGTTCCCGGCCCCGCGCCACCACGTGAACCTGGCCTTCACCCGGCCGATCGCCGGGCCGATCGACTACACGATCTGCTACGCCCAGGAGCGCAACCAGACCACCAACGCCCACCAGCTGGCCCTGGCGGTCACCTGCTACAGCCCGCTGACCCTGCTCTACTGGTACGACAAACCCGAGAAGTACGAGGGCCAGCCCTGGCCGGAGCTGGAATGGTTCGACGCCTGCCCGACCACCTGGGACGAGACTCGGGCGATCGCCGGCGAGCTGGGCGAATACGTCGTCATCGCCCGCCGCAAGGGGCGCACCTGGTTCCTCGGCGCCCTGACCAACGAGATGGAGCGGCGGCTGGACCTGGATCTGGGCTTCCTGGGCGCGGGCAAGTGGACGGCCGTGCGCTACAAGGACGGCGATCTGGCCCGGCCGGCCAACCGCACCAAGGTGGTCATCGAGCGCCAGACGGTGGATGCAGGGACGCGTCTGCGGCTGCAGCTGAACGCGGCGGGCGGCCAGGCGATACGGTTCGAGCCGTTGGGGTAGGCAGGGGCGGCATTCACCTCCTTGCCTGCACTCAACGCCGAGCATCCCCGCGAAGGCGGGGATCCAAGCTGTCTTTCAGGATGAGGCGCGACCGTTGATCACCCGCGGACTCGGCTTGGATCCCCGCCTACGCGGGGAACTGACGGACTGGGGGGCAGTCGGGACTGAGGGCAAAAAAACGGGGCGCCGGGCAGACGGCGCCCCTTGGTCTTGGAAGTCGGGAGGAACTTGCGTCCAAGAAGTGAGCGCCGCAGGGTGGCGCCGCAAGATTTGATATCGATACCAATTGATGGGGTGGCTGTCAATCGGTGTTCGTTGAGGGGACAGCTACTCTTCCGTTATCCCGGCCGGAACGCGCAGCGCGCAGAGCCGGGACCCAGGGGCGGCCGCATCGCGTGGGCCGTCGCCGGGGCGCTTGATTGATCCGCCGAGCCCGGTCCCCTGGGTCCCGGATAACGGCTTTGCCGTTTCCGGGATGACGAGGAGGAGAAAGCTACCGCGTCACCCAGAACCCGTCGAAGTCGGTCCAGCCGATCCGCGTCGCGGTGTTGGCCGGCGTCCCCGCCGGGGCCTGGGCGAAGATCCCGACCTGGCTGCCGACCCAGCGTCCCGGGCGGCTGACGAAGGGCGCGCCGACGGGGGTGAAGGCCTGGCCGTCCAGGCTGTAGCTGAGGGTCACCCGGGCGTGCAGCGAGCGCAGCATCGAGGGCCAGTAGGGCGAGAACTCCGGCGGCGGGTCGGCGACGACGACGGGCTCGGCGGTCATCCGCAGCCAGACGGCGGTCGGCGCCTTGGCCTGGATCACCTCGACCCGTTCGGGCTGGAACTTGTCGGCCCCCAGGCGATCGACGCGGACCAGGGCGGGGCCGGCGGCGGTGTTCTGCAGGCCGATCCAGGCGTAGTCGGAGCCGAACATCACGAGGCCCGCCCGCTCGCCGACCGCGTTGGGCGCGAAGTCGAGCTTAGTGGTCACGGTGAAGCGCTCGGCCGGCAGCTTCTGGGTTAGCAGGGCGCCGGTCTCCCAGAGGTTCTCCGGCGAGGAGATCGACTTCAGCCGTAGGCGGCCGGGCGCGGCTTTCAGGTCGGCCCAGTCGGCCTGGGCGTTGGCGTTCCATTGCCAGGCCGGCGACAGGCGGCCGTCGAAGTCGTCGCTGTCCTGCGGGGCGAGGATCGGGGAGGGGGTCTTGGCCGCTGGCTTGCGGTGGTGGAGCACCGGCTGGCCGATGCCGTCGCCGTCCGGATCCTCGCCGATGACGGGCCAGCCGTCCTTCCAGGCCATGGGCTGCAGCCACACCCGGCGGCCATAGGAGTCGGCGTCCTGGAAGTGCAGGAACCAGTCCTCGCCGGTTGGGGTGGTCACCCAGGCGCCCTGGTGGGGGCCGTTGATTTCGGTGGGGCCCTGGTCGAGCACGTCGCGGCCCTCGTAGGGGCCGGCCAGCGTGCGCGAGCGGAACACGCCCTGCCAGCCGCCCTTCACGCTGCCGCTGGGCACGAACAGATAGTACCAGCCGTTTTTCTTGTAGAGCTTGGGGCCTTCGGTGGTCATCCAAGGGAACGGCCCGCGCGACGTCTGCACCTTGGGCTGCTTGTCGCCCTCGACCAGGGTGATCGCCTCGCCGACCGCGCGGTCGCCGGCCTTGTTGAGGCGGCGGGCGGTGATGACGTTGGCGAAGCCGGCGCGGCTGCGGGCGAAGGCGGTGACCAGCCAGCCCTGGCCGTCGTCGTCCCAGAAGGGGGCCGGGTCGATGACGCCGCGGCGGTCGTCAACCAGCACCGGCTTGGACCACGGCCCGGCCGGGTCCTTGGCCTTGACCAGGAAGACGCCGAAGTCGGGGTCCGGATAGTAGATCAGGAACTCGCCGTTGCGGTGGCGGATGGCCGGGGCCCAGACCCCGCCGCCGCGACGCGGCGTGGCGTGGTGGGCGACGGGCGTGATCTGGGGCAGGGCGTGGCCGATGATCGTCCAGTTGACGAGGTCGGTCGACTTCAGGATCGGCAGGCCGGGCGCGTTGGTGAACGAGGACGAGACCAGGTAGTAGGCGTCGCCCACGCGGACGGCGTCGGGGTCGGAATAGTCGCCGGCCAGGACCGGGTTCTTGTAGGTCCCGTCGCCCTGGTCGGGCAGCCAGGCGCGCTCGGTCTTGAGGGGCGCCGCCGCCGAAGCCGGAAGCGCCGCCAGCGCCGCCGCGAGCAGCATCCACCCGCCGAATGCTCGACCCAAGCCCGTCATCACGCCTCCCAACACTCTTGTTTTGATATCGTTATCATTAGCAGGGAAAGGTTCGGGCGAAAACCTCGTCCTTCGACAGGCTCAGGATGAGGTTTTTCTACCGCCCTGGCCGTATCGACAGTTAGCTGTTTGCGACCTTCAAATCCGTGTCTCCCCGCGAAGGCGGGGACCCAAGCTGATTTTCAGGATGAGGCGCGACCGCAGGTTGCCCGCAGGCTCGGCTTGGATCCCCGCCTTCGCGGGGATGCTCGGTGAAAAATGAGCTCAGGCCTGAATGTCGATCCGCCCTAGACCTGCAAAATGGTCCTCATCCTGAGCTTGTCGAAGGACGAGGACCACACACCGCAGCGCTGTTCTAGCTCGGCGGGGCGGCGGTCGAGGCCCGTTCGATCAGCTGCAGCTGCGCCTGCACGTGGCCGCCGGGGTCGCCGCCGGGGCGGGAGAGGTCCATGGCCAGCTGCACGGCCGAGGCGGCCATGTCGGCGATCGGCTGGCGGATGGTGGTCAGCTCGGGCCAGACGGTGGTGGCCACCGAGGTGTCGTCGAAGCCGGCGATGCTGAGATCGGCCGGGATCGACAGGCCAAGGCCGTGGGCCACGGCGCTGATGGCGGCGGCCATGTCGTCGTTGGCGGCGAAGATCGCCGAGGGGCGGCGGCGCAGGTTCAGGAGCTGGCGGGCCGCCTCCAGCCCGCCGCGATAGCTGAAGCCGCCGTCGGCGAAATAGGCGTCGTTCACCGCCAGGCCAGCCTCCGCCATCGTCTCGCGGAAGCCCTGCTCGCGGCGCTGGGCCGTGGAGTGGGTCGGGTCGCCGCGCACGAAGGCGATGTCGACATGGCCAAGATCGATCAGGTGGCGGGTCATCATCCGCGCGCCCGCGAAGTCGTCGATGAACACGGCCGGCGCGCCCTCGCGCGGAAAGGCGGTGGCGAAACTGACGGCGCCGACGCCGGCCTTCTCCAGAGATTCCAGGATCTCGGCGTCGTCGCACAGCGGCGGCGGCAGGATTACCGAGCCGACGCCGGCGTCGACCAGCTTCTGCACGGCCTGGGCCGGGGTCGGGTGGGCCTGGCTGGGCTCGATCAGCAGCTGGCAGCCGCTCTGGCTGGCTTGTCTAAAAGCGCCCATCAGGTAGTTCGACAGGTTCGACGAGCTGGCGTTCGAATACAGCATGCCGATCAGCGAGACGCCGGTGCGGGTGGCGCGGGCCAGCGAGTTGGGCCGGTAGCCCAGGGTCTTGATGGCTTCCTCGACCTTGTCGCGCACGGCCTGGCGCACGTGCGGATAGCCGTTGACGACGCGAGAGGCGGTCATCGAGGAGACGCCCGCGGCCTGCGCCACGTCGTGGATGGTCGGCGCCTGTCGCCTCTGCGTGCTCAAGGAGTCCTCGCCCAAACTGCGACTCTCTACGGGTCGCGGCGCAGTCTAGCGAACACCGCACCGATAAGTCCAAGCGAGAGAAGGAGAAGCGCCCGGCAGGCGAACGCGCGTTTTTGCGCTGGCGTGCGCTACTGGCGCCGTTAGGATGGATTGTTATCGTGAACAATCGCGATGCGTTCCGAGGATGGTGCGTTGGTGAAGAGTCCCCGCAAGGCCAGGCCGGCGTCCGCCGCGGAAGCGACGACCGTGACCGCGCGCCCGGCCCCGCCCCGGACCTCCACCATCCACGACGTCGCCCGCCACGCCGGGGTCGGCTCGATGACCGTCTCGCGGGTGATCCGCGGCACGGCCAATGTCAGCCCGGCGATGCGCGAGCGGGTCGAGGCCTCGGTGCGGGCCCTGAACTACCAGGTCAATGTCGCCGCCCGGGCCACGCGCTCGCGCGCCTCGGCCGCCCGGGTCGGCATCCTCTACAGCAACCCCAGCGCCTCCTATCTCAGCGACATCATGATGGGCGGGCTGGAGCAGAGCTCGAAGCTGGCCAGCCACCTGATCCTGGAGCGCTGCGAAGGCCTGGCCGGCCAGAAGCAGGCGGTGAAGCGGCTGCTGGCGGCGGGGGTGGACGGGGTGATCCTGCCGCCGCCGTTGTGCGACTCGCGCCAGACGATCAGCATGCTGCGGGCCGAGGGAGTGACGGTGCTGGCCCTGGCCACCGCGCGGCCGATGGTCGATGTCTCCAGCGTGCGCATCGACGATTTCGAGGGCGCGCTGGCCATGACCCGCCACCTGATCGCCCTGGGCCATCGCGACATCGCCTTCATCAAGGGCGACCCGCAGCACACCCCAACGCAGCTGCGCTACGAAGGCTTTCTCGCGGGGATGGCCGAGGCGGGCCTGACCGTGCGGCCCGAATGGGTGGCCCAGGGGCTCTTCACCTATCGCTCGGGTCTGGCGGCGGCGGAGAAGCTGTTCGAGGCGCGGCTGAGGCCCAGCGCCATCTTCGCCAGCAATGACGACATGGCCGCCGCCGCCCTGGCCGTGGCGCATGGCCGTCAGATCGCCGTACCGCGCGACCTGACCGTCTGCGGCTTCGACGACACCGCCGTCGCCACCACCGTCTGGCCCGAGTTGACCACGATCCACCAGCCCATCGCCGAGATGGGCCGGGCGGCGGTCAGTCTGATCGTCGAGGAGATCCGCGCCCGCAAGCTGGGCGGCGATCCGGCGCCGGTGCATCACCTGCTGCCCTTCACCCTGATGGACCGCGCCTCGTCCGACGCCGCGCCGCCCTGAGGGACGGCGCGCCGGGTCAGAAGCGGGAGGGGTAGGCGCGGGTGGTCGGGCTGTTGTTGTAGCGCGAGCCGGGGCAGTCGACGGCGTAGGCGTCGGGCGTCTCGACCAGATAGGGGCCGCTGTAGGCGCCCTCGTTCAGGGCGTTGCACGACACCGCCCGCTTGTAGACCACCGAGCCGTCGCGGCTGAGCTCGCCCATGAACTGGTCGAAGGCCAGGTTCACCAGGCCGCGGGTGGCGGCGAAGCGGCGGGCCGTGCCGTCGAACTGGCCGGTGATCATCTCGCCGGCGGCCGTCGGGCGCGAGGCCGGGGCCGGGCCGGCCGCCCCGGCCAGGCCCTGGATCGTCCCACCGGCCAGCATGGCCTCCAGGTTGCTGAAGTGGCCGCGCGCCGTGCCGACGGCGACAGCCGTGGAGAAGCCCGTCGCAAAGCCCGGGTCGAAGCGCTCGGGGCCGCCGGACATGGCCGCGTCGAGCCCTCCGGTGAAGCCGGCGGCCGGCGAGGCGGCGATCGACACCGCCAGGTTCTCGTTGATGTAATAGCCCAGCACCACGCCCAGCAGCGCGCCGCCGACCGGCTGGATCGCCGAATCCCGGGCGACGCCGATCGGACCGGCGATCCCGGCGCGGATCATGTCGGGCGTGATCCCCACCCACTGGGCGCGGTAGCTGGTCTCGACGGTCTTTTCGAGCACCAGCTCGTTGGTGCGCCAGCGGACCAGGCGGAAGGTGATGTGGGCCGAGGCCAGCTTGTCGGTCCCCAGCCAGACGTTGGGGCCGCGCAGTTCGTCGAACTGCACATAGAGCATGTATTCGGCGTCCAGGCGCGGGGCCAGCATGTCGGCGCGGTCCAGGTGCAGCGACAGCTGGTCGAACACCTGCTTGCGGGTCGGGCGGGTGGTCAGGATGTCGCCGCCGTCGAACCAGCGGAACTCCGGCGCGCCCTGGATCTCCTGGATGGCGATGTTGCGATAGAAGGGACGCGCGCGCGAGGCCTTGGCCACCGTCGTCGGCGGCATTTCCGGCTGGCGCAGCGCGCGCATGTCGTCGGAGCTGGCGCAGCCCGCCAGCAGCACGGCCGCGCCGCAGAGAGCCAGAGCCGATTTCACCAGACCGGACGACGTCGCCATGATGCTTTCCCTGAGAGAACGACAGCACCTTTCCGGCAACAAACTTAATAGTTGATTTCGCGGTCGTCGCATCAACCTTGCGTGCAACGGAAAGTCGTCAATCCGACGGACGAAAATGCGGATTCGGCGATGTCGGCTTCGGAACGGGCCGTTCGTCGTTCCGATGCGAGGCCGAAAGGGTCGGTCCAGGCGAGGAGGCGAGCGATGCGTGTGATGGTGCTGGTCAAGGCCACCGAGGACAGCGAGCAGGGCTTCGTCCGCTCGCCCGAGACCATGGCGATGATGGAGGCCATGGGCCGCTTCAACGACGAGTTGGCGGCGGCCGGGATCCTGGTGACGGCCGACGGCCTCAAGCCCTCGTCGGCGGGCAAGCGGGTGGCGTTCGACGGCGCGGGTCGCACGGTGATCGACGGCCCCTTCGCCCAGCCCCGCGAACTGGTCGCCGGCTTCTGGCTGTGGGAGGTCAAGGACCTGGACGAGGCGGTCGCCTGGGTGAAGCGCTGCCCCAACCCGATGCCCGGCCCCAGCGAGATCGAGATCCGGCCGATCTACGAGCTGGCGGATCTGATGGGGGAGGAGGGCTAGGGCTGAGCGTGCTCAGCCGACCATGACCCTGTCATCCCGGCCGCAGCGAAGCGGAGCGCCGGGACCTCCCACGGTTCAGGGGCCGCCGAGGTGGGAGGTCCCGGCTCTACGGAGCGCTGGCGCGCTCCTTCGGCCGGGATGACAAGATTTCTTCTAAGCCACCCGCTCGCTGAGCAACTGGCGGGCCTCCTCCAGGCTCCACAGCCGCGCGGCGCCGCGCACGCCGGAGGCGTCGCCCCAGACGGCGGGCTTGATGCGGGTGCTCCAGCGGTCGGCGAACACGCGCCCGGCGACGAGACCCGGCAGGCGCTGGCAGACTTCGGGCACGTTCGACAGGCCGCCGCCGACGACGATGGCGTCGGGATCGAGGATGTTGCACAGCACGGCGACCGAGCGGCCCAGGCGGTCCATCAACCGGTCGAAGGCGGCGGTGGCGGCGGCGTCGCCGGCGCGCCAGGCGGCGATGATCTCCTCGCCGCTGCGCGCGAGCCCCGTCGCCTCCTGGAAGTCGCGGCGCAGGCCGGTGCCCGACACCCACATTTCCAGACAGCCGTTCTGGCCGCACCAGCAGCGCGGGCCTTCGCGTTCGTCGGCCGTCGGCCAGGGCAGGGGCATGTGGCCCCATTCGCCGGCGATGCCGTTCTCGCCCTCGATCAGCTTGCCGTCGACCACGAGGCCGCCGCCGCAGCCGGTGCCCAGGATGATGGCGAACACCACCCGCGCCCCCGCGCCGGCGCCGTCGACGGCTTCCGACAGGGCCAGGCAGTTGGCGTCGTTGGCCAGGCGCACCGGCCGGTTCAGGGCCTGGGACAGGTCCTCGCGAAAGCGGCGGCCGTTCAGGTACAGCGAGTTGGCGTTGCGCATCACACCGGTAGCGGGCGAGATCGAGCCGGGCGCGCCGATGCCCAGGGTGCCGCGCGCGCCGAGCTTCTGCTCCAGCTCGCCGACCAGGTCGCGCACGGTGCCGATCGCCTTGTCGTAGTCGCCCGGATTGGGAACGCGGGCCTTGGCCAGCACCTTGCCGCTGGCGTCCAGGGCGGCGGCCTCCACCTTGGTGCCGCCGAAATCCACGCCGATCTGAATCACCAGTAGGGCTCCCAAACCCGGGTGAGGCGGACCAGCGCCTCGAGGAAGAAGTAGTCGCCCCACAGGCAGGCCTCGTCGACGCCGACGCGGTTGGGCATGTGATAGACGCCGTGGGCGAGGATGCCGGTCCCGGGCTCGCCCAGCGGCAGCAGGTAGCGCTCGCCCAGGGTCTCGACCATGGCCAGGGCCGCGGCCTCGTAGGTCTCGCGGTCGGGGTCGGCCAGCGGCAGGGCGCGGGCCAGTTCCAGCAAGCCGCAGGCGGCGATGGCGGCGGCCGAGCTGTCGCGCTCGGCGTCGGTGAACACCAAGTCCCAGCAGCAGATCAGGTCGCCTGGCAGGCGGTTGAGGAAGTAGTTGGCCAGCCGGGCGGCCAGGGCGATCAGGTCCGGATCGGCCTTGTAGCGGTGCACCAGCGGGAAGCCCGAGATCCCCCAGGCCTGGCCCCGCGCCCAGCACGAGCCGTCGCTGAAGCCCTGGTGGGTGCTGCCGCGCAGCGGCGCGCCCGATTTCGGGTCCATGTAGAAGGTGTGGAAGGTCGAGGCGTCGGGCCGCACGATGTGGCGGGCGGCCTCCTCGATGTGACGATCGGCGGCGATGCGGAAGGTCGGGTCGCCCGTCTCCTCGCTGGCCCAGTAGAGCAGGGGGAGGTTGAGGTTGCAGTCGATGATCATCCGCCCGGCCTGTTCGGGGTCGGAAAGGTCGCCCCAGGCCTGGATGATGCCGGCGGCCGGCAGATAGCGGGTCATCAGCCGCCGCGCCGCCGCCAGGGCCGCCTGGCGGGCGCCGATGTTGCCGGTGAGCTTCCAGCCCGCCACGCAGGACAGGGAATAGAGGAAGCCCAGGTCGTGGTGGTCGACATTGATCTCGCGGTCGATGCGGTCGCGGAAGCTCTCGACCTGGCGCTCGGCGGCCTGGCGGTAGCGGGGCTCGCCGCTGGCCTCGAAGGCCAGCCACAGCATCCCGGTCCAGAAGCCGTTGGTCCACTCGGTGTTGTCCATCGGCGCATAGACCCCGCCCTCGCTGGAGGGCCTGGGGAAGGCGTCGGTGAAGAGGTCGAGGCTGACGTCGATGCGGGCCAGGACGGCGGCGATGATCGCGTCGAGCTTGGCCCGGTCGGGGCGCGGGCGCGCCAGGATCTCGTCGGCGCGGGCGATGGGCTCGCGGGCGGTGGTGGTGTCGGGCATGTTCAGTTGACCTTGGCCACGTCGGCGCCGCCGAGGTCGGCCTGGGCGAGGGCCGGATCGGGCTCGGCGTCCTTGGCGGGCGGGCTTTGCAGCGGGGTGGGCGAGAGGGCGAACACCGAGGCGACCCAGAAGGCGGCCGCGAACAGGGCGATCAGCAGGTAGGTGCTGGGGAAGCCGATCAGGTCGTAGCTCTTGCCGACGATCGGCGACAGGATCGCCAAACCCAGCGAGTGGCCGAAGCTGACGCCGACCAGATAGAGCGTCGAGGCCAGGCGGCTTTCGAAGTGGAAGGCGATGTAGCGGAAGATCGACACCACCAGGATCGGCAGCTCCAGCGAGTGCAGCATCTTCATCGCCGAGATCGGCACGGGGCCGTGCACCAGGCCCGAGCCGGCGATGCGCACGATCATGATCGCCGCGGCCAGCAGCAGGCCGTTCTTGGCCCCGATCCTGTTCACCACGAACGGCGCGACGAACAGCATGCCGGCCTCGAGGAAGATCTGGGCCGAGTTCAGGTAGCCGAACATGGCCGCGCCCTGCTTGGGATCGGCGAAGTGCGAGGCGTAGAAGGCCGGGAACTGCTGGTCGTAGACGAGATAGAGGTTCGTCACGCCCAGGATCAGCACCATGAAGCCCCAGAACTTCGGCAGCTTGAAGATGGCCATGGCGTCGGCGGGCTTGAGGGCGTCGGACCGCTCGCGCTCGTCGGCGCTGGGCTCGATCTTCGCCAGCGCCAGCAAGGGCAGCAGGACCAGGCCCGCGCACGAGGCCAGGGCGAAGTTGTAGAGCGGGTCCATGTTGAACAGCCGGCCCGAGAAGAAGGCGGCGGCCGCGAAGCCGAGCGAGCCCCACAGGCGGGCGCGGCTGTATTCGAAGCCGTACTTGCGGCCCACCCGGTCGACGAACGACTCCAGGGCGTAGCTGCCGGCGATGAAGGTGATCCCGAGATAGGCCCCGCCGGCGATCGCGCCCAGCAGCAGATTGGTTTTCAGCAGCGGGCCGTAGACGAAGGCGAAGAAGGCGCCCGACAGCACCACCAGGCCGCTGATCAGCCACAGGATGTGCTTGCGCAGGCCCACCTTGTCGGAAACGAAGCCGTAGAGCGGCTGGGAGAGCATCGCGAAGATGAAGTTGGCCGCGAAGACCACGCCGGTCTGCGCGCCGGAGAGGCCCAGGGTCCGCTTCAGCCACAGGGCCAGCAGCGAGATGCTCATGGCCTGGGCGAAGAAGTAGAAGAAGAGGAAGGCGCTCAGCAGCGCGTAGTTCTTCCGGAAACCCATGCGACTCCCTCCCATCGCCGCGCCGCCCGCGCTTCGTGGCGCAGGTGGTCCGGCCGTTCGGTCATAGACCAAACTGATAACGATACCAAGCGCTTTCGCGCCCTTCGCCGTCTGCGAAGCCGGGGCTTGCATGGCGTGTCTGATATCGATATCAATTAGCAGCCTTCGGGCGTCCCGCAAGCGATTTCGACGATCCGTCTCTTTCGAGGCGCCGGTCGTCCGGGGCAATCAAGACGCCGCGCCAGAGCGTCGACCAGGGGAGAGACAAGGATGCGTTCGCCTGCTCGTGGAATTCCGGCCCTGCTCGCCGCCGCCGCGCTGAGCGCTCTTGCCGTGGGCGCGGCCCTGGCGGACGAAACCCCCGGCCTGACGATCCATCCGCTGCCGCCAGGCGGGCTGTTCTACACCATGCACAACGATGCGTTCACGGTGCGGGTGCGCAAGCCGGGCGGCCCCTGGCGCGACCTCTACGAATACACCGCCAAGGTCGATTCCGATGGGCCCAGCGACGTGTCGGTGGTGCAGTTCGACTTCACGGGCCCGGTCGAGATCGGGGTGCGCAAGAACAACGGCGACTTCAAGCGCGTCGAGGTGCGCCCGACGCGCAACGCCATCACGCCCAAGCTCGAGAAGGGGATCGTCACCTTCACGATCGACAAGCCGCAGAACCTGTCGGTCGAGTTCGACGGCGACCGGCTGCACAACCTGCTGATCTTCGCCGGCGCGCCGATCGAGCGGCCCGCGCCGGGGCCGGACGTGGTGTTCTACGAGCCCGGCCTGCATACGCCGCCCGGCGGCGGCCAGTTCTTTCCGGTGAAATCGGGCCAGACGATCTATGTGGCTGGCGGGGCCGTGCTGCAGGGGACCTTCAAGCCCGAGGGCGTCGAGAACGTACGCATCATCGGCCGGGGGATCATCGACCGGCCGGCCGAGCAGCTGGTGGTCCAGGATTCGAAGAACGTCACCGTCGAGGGCCTGACCTTCCTGACCCCCAAGCACGGCACGATCGCCTGCGCCTCGTCGAGCAACGTGACCTTCCGCGACATCCGGACCCTGTCCAACGGGTCGTGGTCGGACGGGATCAACGTCTTCGCCTGCAGCGACGTGACCGTCGAGCGGGCCTTCATCCGCACCTCCGACGACAGCGTCGCGGTCTACGCCACCCGCAAGAACGGCAAGGGCGACACCCGCCGGGTGCGGGTGCGTGACTCGATCTTCTGGCCCGACGTCGCCCACGCGGTGTTCATCGGCCTGCACGGCGACAGCGAGAAGCCCAACGTGCTGGAGGACCTGCGCTTCGAGAACATCGACATCCTGGGCCTCGACGAGGACGACCCCGAATACCAGGGCGCGCTGGCGATCAGCGCCGGCGACACCAACACGGTGCGAAACGTGGTGTTCGACGGGATCCGGGTGGACCAGATCGAGGAGGGCAAGCTCTTCAACGTGCGCACGGTGTTCAACGCCAAGTACGGTACGAGCCCGGGGCTGCTGGTCGACGGGGTGACGTTCCGCGACATCGACTTCACCGGCGACGGCTGGCCCAGCCCCTCGACGCTCTCGGGCTACGGGCCCGACCGGCCGGTGAGGAACATCCGCTTCGAGAACGTGACGATCGGCGGCAAGCGGCTGAAGGCGGCCGATCCGGCCGTGATCGAGATCGGCCCCAATGTCGAAGGGGTGAGCTTCAAGTGACCGCTTCGCCTGGCCTCTTCTGGGCGCCGCTGAAGCGGACCGGCCGCGTGGCGCTGTACCGGCAGCTGGCCGATCGGCTGCGGGCGGCGATCCTCGACGGCGAGCGTCGCCTGCCGACCGAGCGCGAGCTGGCCAGCGGCTTCACGGTGGCCAGGATCACCGTCCGGGCCGCCCTCGACCTGCTGGCGGCCGACGATCTGATCTCGCGCCGGCCCAGGCATGGAACAGTGGTGAAGGCGCGCGACTGTACAGGTGAAAGCTCGCTTCACGCATGAAATCGATGGCGCGACCGGTCGTGAATTCGTCGTGCCGCGTACATCCTGAAGTTTTCATCCGGCGCTGTGCTGATCGCACGTAGCGGGCGACGTCGTATTGCTGATCGAAAGCTGCCGGGATTGCTGAGCCAGCGCCGCTCATCGCGCGATCATGTGGTGTGAATGTTTCCGACATGTCGGCGCCGAAACCCCGTTGACAGTGCTTAAAATGCGCTGATATCGATAACAACAAGCCGATCGGGGCGCCTGGAGCGCTCTCGAACACGACAAGGCGGTCGGCGCGCCGGCCCCGCCGCGAGGCGAGGTCGGGCTGAAAGTCCGAAGGGGAGGATAGGATGGCTGGTCTCGGCCCTAAGCGCGGATGCAACCGCGCCCTGCAGGTTTCTCACATGGTTCTGGCCCTGGCCGCCGGCGCGAGCGCGATGTCGTTCGCGGCCGCCGCGCACGCCCAGGCCGCGACCGAGGCGACGAAGACGGCGCCGGCCGCCGTCGCCAAGGCCGCGCCGGTCGAGACGGTCGAGCCCACGGCCGTCGACGAGGTGCTGGTCACCGGCGTCATGGTCGGCACGGCCGCCAAGAAGGCCAATGTCTCGTTCTCGGTGCTGAACGAAGACGACATGAGCAAGTTCACGCCGATCAGCGCCGACGACATGCTGCGCGACATGCCCGGCGTGGTGGTCGAGTCCAACGACGGGGTGGCCCGCAACGAGGTCTTCACCCGCGGCATGACCATCGGCACCGGGGCCAACACCTCGGGCTATTTCTGGACGACGATCCTGGAGGACGGCCTGCCGGTCGTGCCGTTCAAGTTCAGCGGCTTCCAGGACGGCTATTTCTACCGCGCCGACATCTCGACCAGCCGGGTCGAGTCGGTGCGCGGCGGCTCGTCGGCGACTGGCGTCACCACCGGGATCGGTTCGACCTTCAACTACATCACCGGCAAGGTGAAGCCGGGCGGCATGATCCAGACCCGCGTGGGCTTCGAGGGCGAAGACCTGCACCTGTCGTGGAAACAGGTCGACGCCGCCTATGGCTGGGTCAACGACGCCGGCGACATGGGCCTGGGCGTCAGCGGCTTCTACCGCCGTTCGAACGGCCAGGTGGACCCGGGCTTCGACCTGAACCGCGGCGGCCAGTTCAAGGTGAACCTGTACAAGGACTACGACACCGCCAATGGCAGCGGCTCGTTCAACGTCATCTACAAGCACCTGGACGACACCAACGCCGAGCTGACCACCTTCCAGCAGCCGACCTACGGCTATGAGGACCCCCAGGAGATCCCGGGTTTCGGCCGCGACGTGAACCTGTTCATGAACGGCGGCAAGCAGACGGTCCCGAACTACTTCACCAGCGGCACGCACACCCTCGATCCGTCGGCGGGCTATCGCTACAAGCAGGACGCCCTGGGCCTGCGCTGGAACCACGACATGGGCGAGCGGCTGACCTTCACGGGCTCGGCGCGCATCCAGAAGTCGACCTATCGCGGGCAGTCCTACAAGCCCCAGGGCCTGGCCTCGCTGGGCTCGGCGGCGGCGACGCGCGAGCGCTTCGGCCTCAACATCAACAACCTGGACCGCACGCCGGGCTACTACGTGTTCACCAACGCCGCCGGCCAGGAAGTGGCCCGCGTCGCCAACAACGTGGCCGGCTCGCAGCTGGGGACCAACTACCGCACGGGCGCAGCCTGTCCGCGGGTGACGGCCACCACCTTCCAGACCGCCAGCCTGTGCATCGTCGGCAACACCCTGCCCAACCGCGACATCGACATGCGCGGCGGCCTGGTCACGGCCACCATCCCCAGCGCCGACGGCAGCTACAATTCCGGCACCGTGCCCACCGGCACGAGCTCGCAGGACCTGGTGCTGCTGACCCGGGCCGAGGACAACTACCGTGAATCCGTCGACTACATGGGCAACTTCACGGCCACCTATCGCGGCGAGACCTGGAGCGTGAATGGCGGCCTCTACGTCTCGCGCTCGGAGCAGGTGAACGACAACTGGGCCAACGGCCTGGGGGTGTCGGCCTGGGCCGACGGCCAGGTGCAGAACCTGAACGTCAAGTACGTGACCAACGGCGGCACGAGCTATCAGCTGACCGACGCCGGCGGCTGGGGCTCATACGGCAGCGGCCTGTTCACCACCGTCTCGCAGCGCGCGCGGATCATGGAGCTGTCGCCCTATGCGGGCTTTGCCTGGGCGCCGAACGAGCACTGGGATTTCAACGCCAGCATCAAGTACCAGTACTTCCACGCCCGCACCTCGTCGGAAACCTGGGACACCCGCAACTCGGGCGCCAGCTCGCTGACCAACGGCGGCCTCGATGGCGATCCGCTGACGGTCTACGACAACGTCTACATGACCAGGACGGCGTCGAAGGTGATCGGGGCCGACAAGGACCTGGGGCTCTTCGACTACAGCGTGGCGCTGGGCTACAATTTCGACAGCCGGAACAAGATCTACTACCGCTATACCGACGCCAAGCAGCCCTCGATGGGCATCATCAACCGCTATTCGACGGCGGCGACGCTGGTGCGCCCGCTCGGCCCCACGGCCTACATCAAGGGCCACGAGGCCGCCTACACCTTCGGCGATCGCCGGTTCAACGGCCAGATCACCTATTTCTACCAGAACTTCGCCGTGAACGATTATCCGACCGGCATCGATACCGACAACGTCTCGACCTACCTGCTGCCCGAGAACTTCAACAAGTACTTCACGCGCGGGGTCGAGGGCTGGACCAAGTGGAAGATCACCCGGAACCTGTCGTGGGACGCCTCGGTGACCTATCTGAACGGCAAGACCACCGAGGCCTATAACTGGCTTAACGTCGGGGCCAACGGCCTGGGCGCGGCCGACGACGTGCTGCGCGTCGACTCCGGCATCCTGGCGCGCTCGCCCAAGTGGACGGTCAGCAACACGGTCTCGTACCGCTACAAGGACTTCCGCTTCAACGCCCGCCACCGCTGGATGGACGTGCGCAAGGTCAACACCAACTCGCTCGACCATCGCTATCTGCCCGAGCAGAAGAACCTCGACATCTCGGTGCAGTACGAGGGTCTGAAGGACCACAAGACCCTGATCACCCTCGATGTCCGCAACGTGCTGAACGACCAGTACATCTCTGCCTACGACGCGATGATCAGCTCCAACCTTCCGACCAACGTGCAGGTCTACGACGTCGTCGAGCAGCTGCCGGAGTCGGGCTTCCTGATCAAGCGCAACGCCCCTCGCTCGGTCTGGCTGACCATCCGGACGCAGTTCTAGGACCTTGGTCCGGACCAGCATTTTTCACCGAGCATCCCCGCGTAGGCGGGGATCCAAGCCGAGGTTGCGGCTGATCCACGGCCGCGCCTCATCCTGACAGTCAGCTTGGGTCCCCGCCTGCGCGGGGAAAGACGGATCCGGGGCGATATCGAGAAGCGTTCCGGATCTCCCAGCTTCAGACCCACGAGCAGCGCATGACCCGACATCACCTGATCCTCGGCGTTAGCGCATTGCTGGGCCTGATCGCTTCGCAGGCCCAGGCCGCGACCCCGCTGATCGACAAGATCACCTTCGGCGACGCGGCGTCCGAAACCGCCCACGCGGTCGACGCCAAGGCGAGCGAACTGGTGAGCGGCGGCCTGGGGATCGCCGCTCGCCGCCTGCCGCCGGCCGGACCGGGCGAACGCTTCAGCGGCGAGCTGAAGTTCAGCCTGGCGGTCGATCCGGCGATCCAGAACTACGCCTCGATCCGGCTGTGGGGCGGCGACGTCAACGACGGCAAGCTGGTGCTGTTCTGCGACGGCAGGCAGGTGGGCTATCGCCATCTGGGCGACGTCGAGATCCTCGACATCGGAACCCAGGCCCCGCCCTTCGCCGGGCGCTTCACCTACCGCACCTTCCCGCTGCCGATCGCCCTGACCAAGAGCCGTTCGCGGCTGGACTGCGCGATCCGCGCCAGCGGACCGTTCGCGGTCTACACCCAGCAGTTCGAGAGCTTCCAGAAGCCGATGGTCCAGGCCTCGCGGCCGATCTACGCGCTCTATGTGCACGCCGACCCGTTCCTCGACAGCGGCGATGCGAGCGGTGAGGTGCCGCCGATCGCCGGCAAGCCCTCGGTGGGGCCGGAGGTGCTGGACGACCTGAAGGCCCGGGTGAACCGCGAGATCGACCGCCTGCTGGCCAAACCCGGGCCGCTGAACGTGCTGGAGACGCCGTTCCTGGCCCGCGCCCACGCCCTGGCCTGGACCAAGGCGCACGACAATCCGGCCGTGGCCCGCAAGCTGGTCGAGAGCGGCGACGCCTTCTACGCGCGGTTCCTGGCCGATCCGAAAAGCGTCTATGTCGACGCCAGCCGCACCAACGCCGACTGGGACGCGCTGGGCGCGTTCGGCAAGGCGCTGCGGCTGATGCAGGCCGACCTCGCCCCCTATCTCGACGCGCCCGTCGCCGGGGTGGACGGGGCGCCGATCACCCGCCGCGAGGCCTATGCGCGGATGCTGGACGCCGGGCTCGACTACATCGAGACCCATCGGCGGCTTTATACGAACCAGTCGATGATCGTCGACCTGGGGATCTACTGGAGCAACGAGGGCCTGCGGTCGCTGGCCAGCCCCCTGGCCCGGCCCGAGCCGGCGGTGCGGCGGTTCTTCCACGAGTCGATGGGCCTGATCCCCTGGACCGGCAGCCTGGATGGCGCCGGCAAGCCGACCTATTCCAGCTCGGCCGCCGATACGGGAAGCTTCCGCTCGGCGAACGACTATCGACTGTTCACCCAGGCCGGGCTCTCCAAGGAGCTGGGCTATGTGGGCAGCTACGGCGAGATCCTCGACTGGGCGACCGCCATCTACGAGGCCACGGCGGCCGGGGGCGGGCAGGGCGACCCGGCGCTGCGCGAGCAGCTGCTGAAGATGGCCCGGGCGCGGATGGCCTTCCGCTATCCGGGGATCGACGCCGAGGGCGCGCGCACCATGCTGCTGGAGGCGCCGATCGGCTGGCGCGATCCGGTCTATCCGGGCGCGACCACCTATGTGCAGAAGTCGGGCTGGGACAACACGCCGTTCCAGGTGGCCGTCGCCACCCGCGATCCGCAGTTGATGGCGATCGCCCGCCAGGCCCTGGACGATGGCCAATACTACGCCGTGCTGCGCGACCGCCTGAAGGACAGGAACCAGCGCACCACCATCGGCCTGCTGGACGCCTATGACGAATGGCTGGCGGTCAAGGCCTGGCCGAAGTCGGCCGTGAAGCTGCCGATGACGCCGGGCCAGCCCGACTTCGTGTTCGCCGATCCCGAGGACGGGGTGGTGGCGATCAAGAACGGCGACGAGGTGCTGTACGCCTCGCTCTACTGGCGGGCCAATTGCGGGGTGAACCGGCTGGCGCGCTTCCACTACCAGACCCCGACCGTCGACCGCATCGCCACTATCGCCGCGCGGGTGGACTTCGAGCCCAGCGGCAAGACCTGCGTGCGCCGCGCGACGCCGCACATCTCGGCCGGCTCGATCCCGATCGTCGCCTATCCGGGCGAAGCGCCGGCGGCGCTGGAGGGCGAGGTGCTGCCGGTGGCCAAGGGGCCGCCCGAAGCCCGCTACAAGGACCAGGACAACCCCTATGCCGGCCGCGGCCAGTACTACGAGGCCGCCTATGGTCCCTACCGCATCGCCATGAACGCCGGGACCAAGGCGGTGGTCGTCGACCTGCCCAAGACGGCGGGCGCGCGGGTCGATCTGGTCACCAAGCGCAAGATCGCGCCGGACGCCGCGAGCCTGACCCTGGCGCCGGGCGCGACGACGGTGATCTGGTCGCCGGGGCGGTAGGGGTCTCACGTGACGCTGCTCGGAAATTCCTCGTCATCCCGGCCGCAGCGAAGCGGAGAGCCGGGACCCAGGGGCCGGCGCACCGCCCTTGGCCCCTGGGTCCCGGGTCTGCGGACCGCTGCGCGGTCCTTCGCCCGGGATGACGAAAGGAGGGAGCGGCCATGACCCACGACCACGACCTGCGGCTGGTCGCGCCGTTCAGTCCGACGATCATCAAGGCGACGATGCCGCCGGCCCTGGTCGAGCGTCTGAACGCCCGCATCGACGAGATCGTCGCCAGTCGGGAAGAGATCGCCGCCCGCGACTGGTCGGCCCATCTGGCCGGGGCGGTCAGCACCGAGATCCGCTTCACCGACGTGATCCGCGAGACGGGCGAGTTGGCCGACTTCCTCTACGACGTGGCCCGCACCTTCACCTACCGGTGCGAGAACGCCCTGATGCACTTCTCCGACTACGAGCGGACCGAGGAGTTCGAGGCGAAAAAGCTGCGCATCGAGATCAAGGAAGGCTGGATCAACGACATGGTCGCCGGCGACTACAACCCGGCCCATTTCCACCAGGGCTGCCTCTATTCCAGCGTCGGCTTCCTGCGTGTTCCGCCCGGCTACGAAGCCGAGTTCGCGGCCGACAAGGCCCGGCAGAACACGGCCGGCTGCCTGCAGTTCATCGACAGCCGCAGCGCCGTGGGGGTCAAGAACCTGTTCACGGTCAAGCCGGTGGTCGGCGACTTCTACCTGTGGCCGTCATGGATGCTGCACTGCGTCTACCCGTTCCGCAGCCCGGGCGTGCGCCGGTCGATGGCCGTGAACCTGGCCCTGGCCTGAGGCCGCTTGCACCTTGTTCTGATATCGATATCATAATCGCAAGCCGGAAGAGCTTGCGGGGAGTGTTGCGCGTGAAGAGCCTGATCAAGCAGACGGTGTCCGGCCTGGCCCTGGCGGCCTGCCTCCTGGCGGCGGGAGGGGCCAGCGCCCAGACCCTGAAGTCGGGCCATCCCTATCTTACCTTCAGCGACGCCCACGTCGCCCAGTTCAAGGCCCGCGTCGCCGATGACCCCGCCGCCAAGGCCGCCTGGGCCAAGGCGAAGGCCGACGCCGACGCGGCCCTGGCGCGCAAGCCGGCCAACGACCGCGAACTGAACGCGGCGCTGATGGGCCTGTCCCTGACCTACCGCATGACCGGCGAACGCAAATACGCCGACCGCGCCAAGGCCCTGCTCGACATCTATGCCGGCCGCGCCAACTGGGTGACCGACAAGCCGCTGCTGGCCCGTGACCCGGTGTGGAACTCCGACCTCGGCATGGGCACCAGCGCCTACACCTATGGCCTGACGTTCGACGCCATCCACGACGCCCTGACCCCGGCCGAGCGCGACCGCCTGGCCAAGGCCCTTGTCAAGGGCGCGATCGCCCCGACCCTGAACGACTGGGTGGACGGCAAGGCGCGGATCCACAGCCTCGACACCATGGGCCACAACTGGTTCAGCCACATCGTGTTCGGCGCGGGCGTGGCGGCGATC
This sequence comes from Caulobacter sp. GW821-FHT10A10, assembly GCF_059415745.1. Taxonomy (NCBI): domain Bacteria; kingdom Pseudomonadati; phylum Pseudomonadota; class Alphaproteobacteria; order Caulobacterales; family Caulobacteraceae; genus Caulobacter; species Caulobacter sp. GW821-FHT10A10. The sequence continues at coordinate 42,222 of NZ_JBWKNV010000012.1, forward strand.
GCGATCAAGACCGACGAGCCGCAGGCCGACGGCTGGATCCGCCGCATCGACGAGGCCGCCGAGGAGTGGGCCAACTACGACGGCAGCGCCATCGAGACCAAGCCGCAGCACTTCGCCTCGAACGGGGCTTTCGTCGAGAGCGTCAACTACGCCGACTTCGCCGCCGAGGGTTACCTGCGCTTCAAGCGCGCCTGGCTGGACGCCTTCAAGGAAAAGCCGGCGGCGACGCCGCGCCTGGCGGGCCTGGGCGACTACTTCATCCAGAACCTCTACCCGACGACCGGCGGCTTCCTGTCGACCAATTTCGGCGACGGCAATCCGACCTCCAGCGGGGCCAGCGCCATCGCCAACCTGTGGGCGACGGGCGATCAGCAGAGCCGCTATCTGTGGTACCTGAACACCGTCCGCCCCGACCCCAAGCAGGACGTCTTCGCCGAGCCCGAGAACCTGGTGCAGTGGCCCTCGCTCAAGACCTGGGCCTCGGTCGGCAAGGGGCCGGGCCTGCCGACCAGCTGGATCGACGATGATCTGGGGGCGGCGACCCTGCGCTCGTCCTGGGCCCCGGACGCCACCTTCCTGGCGCTGCGCTCGGGCTTCACCTGGAACCACAACCACGCCGACGCCGGCAGCTTCATCCTCTGGCACAAGGGCAAGCAGTTGCTGATCGACTCCGGCAACAGCAGCTACGCCCGGCCCGAATACGACGGCTATTACCGTCAGGGCGTCGCCCACAACGTCGTGACGCTGGACGGCCAGGCCGAGCCGGAGAGCAACACCTACAACGGCTCGCACTTCGTGGGGCGGGTGGACCACCTGGTCGACGCCGGCGACCTGCGCTTCGTCTGGGCCGACGCCACGGGACCGAACGCGGCGACCTTCGAGCGCAAGTACCGCAGCTTCCTGTGGGTGGGCGACACCATCCTGGTCATCGACGACCTGAAGGGCTGGAAGCCTGGCCGGTTCGAATGGCTGCTGCACTACGAGGGCGAGGCCAAGCGCCAGGGGCAGGTGATCACCGTCAAGAACGGCGAGGCCGAGATCGCCGTGCAGCCGCTGTTCCCGCAGACCCTGCCCGACGGCGGGCTGTTCAGCGACTATCCCGAACTGCTGCGGATGGCCGAGGGCAAGGGGCTGAAGGATCACGCGCCGGACGAGGCGCAAGCCTATCTGCGCCTGCAGGCGCCGGGCGTCACCGACCGCACCAAGTTCGTCGTCGCCCTGACGCCCAATGGTCCGGATCCCGCGCCGAAGATCGAGCGGGTCGAGGGCAAGGACTGGCTGATGACGCGGATCACCCAGAAGGGCGAGGTGACCGAGGTCTATCTCAACCTGCTGGCCGACGGCCGCATCCGCCACCGCAACGCCAACGCCGAGCTCGGCGGCTGGCAGACCGACGCCTATATCCTGGCCCTGACCTATCCCGAGGGCGGCTCGCCGCAGAAGCCGAAGCGGTGGTTCGTGGCCGACGGCAGCTATCTGCGCCGCGACGGCAAGGTGGAGCTGGACAGTCTTTCGAAGGCCTTCGTGGTCAAGACCCGGACGGGGCAGGGCGTCGAGGCCAGCATCCAGGGCCAGCCGACCTACGCCGTTCGCCTGGCCTGCGATGGGGCCAAGACGGTCAGGATCGACGGCGCCGCAAAGGCCTGCGAGAGCGATGCGGCCCTGGCCCGACGCTCGCTTCCGCCGCGCTGAGAAACCTCTGAGACCTATTGTCGCATTTGTCAGACAAAAGAGTTGCAAGCTGCAAATGATATCGATAACAATCGAGATGTAGCCGGTAAGGCGCGCCGTTCGAGCGCGTCGCCTGCTCGGGAGTGAAACAGGGCGCGCCAAGCGCTCGACGCCAACAGGAGAGCCCGCGTGAGGCGGGACGAGACAGACCGCGCTAGCGTATCGGGCGCAGGTCTCGCAGGAGGGGAAACCATGCGAACCGAATTCCGCGCGCGGCTTTTGCTGACCGCATCGACCGCCGCCGTCGTCCTGGGCGCGGCCGGCCTGGCTCATGCCCAGACGACCACGACCGCGCCGGCCGCCGAGGACACCGTCGAGGCGGTGGTCGTCACCGGCATCCGCCAGAGCCTGCAGTCGGCCGTGCAGGTGAAGAAGAACACGATGGAGGTCGTCGACTCCATCCGCGCCGAGGACATCGGCAAGCTGCCCGATCCCAACGTCGCCGAGACCCTGACCCGGATCCCGGGCGTGCAGGGCTACCGCTACGGCGGCGAGGGCGCCTCGCCGGTCGGGGTCGGCTCGGGCCTGACCATCCGCGGCCTGTCGGGCCAGACCGCCTCGCAGGTGGACGGCCGCTCCTACTTCACCGCCGGCGGCAGCGAGTTCAACATCGAGGGCGCCATCCCCGGCATGATCGCCGGCCTGGACGTCTACAAGAACCCCTCGGCCGAGCACATCGAGGGCGGCATCGGCGGCCTGATCGACATCAAGACCCGCCGCCCGCTCGACCTGCCCAAGATGTCGGGCAGCGTCGCGATCTCGGGCCGCTACAACGACATGGTCCAGCAGATGCAGCCGGAATATTTCGGCCTGATCTCGCACAAGTGGGACGTGGGCGAAGGCGAGATGGGCCTGCTGCTCGGCGCCAACTACCAGAAGAGCTGGAACCGCTCGGACAACGCGCCTGGCCCCGGCGGCACGAACCTGCGCCGCGTGGCGCGGGCCGACAGCGGCGACTGCAACGCGACCAATCTGGGCTCGGCCTACAACGCCAGCTATACCGGCCGCTCCGACGTCTCGTGCCTGATCTCGGTGACCGACGCCCAGGCCCTGGCCATGTCGGCGACCGACCGCGCCAACCTGGTCAACATGGCCGGCGTGCAGATCAACATCAACGAAGAGGACATCCAGCGCACCCGCAAGGGCTTCGCCGGCGCCTTCCAGTGGAAGGTGCGTCCGGGCCTCGAGTTCTATGTCGACGGCAACTACAACTCCTACCTCTACCACCAGAGCTATCGGTTCCTGAACGGCTCGGACAGCCGCTACGTCCAGGGGCTGACGACGACGGGCTTCAGCACCACCGAGGGCCTGGCCAACCGCAACAGCAACGGCGGGACCGACGAGGTGCTGGCCGGCCAGCGCTTTTCCAGCGGCACGTTCCTGGGCTCGACCTTCAGCTCGATCGGCGGCGACGAGCATCGCCTGTACGAGACCTGGATCCTGGCCGGCGGCGCCAAGTGGTCGCCGACCGACGACCTCGACCTGAAGGCCGACCTCTCCTACGTGAAGGCCGACCAGAGCCAGGACAACCGCTCGGTGACGATGACGCCGAAGGCGGGCCTGACCTGGGACGTGAAGCGTTCGATCGGCACGCCGCAGACCGTCTCGATCAGCGGTCCGGACCTGGCCAATCCGGCCAACTGGGTGCTGGTCAACTACGCCAACGGCACCAACAACGTCTATGACGACGCCGGCCTGGCCGCCCAGTTCGACGGCAAGCTGCGCATCCACGACAGCTTCATCAAGGATGTGAAGTTCGGCGCGCGCTACTACCGGAAGAAGTCGAAGTTCTACAACTACTCCTTCAGCGGCAAGAACCTGACGACCGACGGCTTGGCCCTGACGGCCACCCAGTCGAACGGCATCCTCGCTTCGACCGTGCAGGACCTGGTCGAGGGCTCGCACACCAACTGGTTCGACGGCGAGGCCGGCTATGGCGGCGGCTTCCTGACCTTCTCGCCCGACGCCCTGCTGGGCGACAATGTCCGCAACCGCTTCGCCCTGGCCGGCATCCCGTCCGAGGACTCGCTGCCCGAGGTGCTGCTGTCGCGCCGCAAGGCGGTGGAAGAGACCCTGGCCGCCTACGGCGTGGTCGACTTCGCCTTCCTGGACGACCGCATCCGCGGCAACGCCGGCGTGCGGGTGGTGCGCACCAACCTCGACGCCGAGGCCAGGGTCACCGACACCAGCGGGACGACCTCGGTCATCGTCCCCAACACCAAGAGCAACGAGTACACCGACGTCCTGCCGACCCTGAACGTCACGGGCTACATCCAGGACGACCTCTTGCTGCGCTTCGGCTTCGGCAAGGGCCTGACCCGTCCCAGCGTCGGCGACATCAACCCGACGGTGTCGGTCAACCTGACCAGCGGCACGGGTAGCCAGGGCAACGCCAATCTCGAGCCGCTGCGGGCCTACAGCTACGACCTGTCGCTGGAGAAGTATTTCGGCTCGACCAGCTACGTCTCGGCCGCCGCCTTCTACAAGAAGGTCGACGGCTTCCCGATCGGGGTGGAGAGCTGCCAGACGGTGGCGACCTCGCAGCCCTATACCGGCGTGACGCCCAACAACTGCCCGACCGGCCAGTTCCGCATCACCCAGACCCAGAACGCCGACCCCGGCTTCGCCAAGGGCGTGGAGTTCGCGGCCCAGACCTTCTTCGACTACGACTTCGTGCCGGAGTTCCTGCACGATTTCGGGGTCCAAGGGTCGTACACCTGGGTCAAGACCGAGCTGCCGATCCTGATCAACGGCAAGGTCGTCAAGGTGCGCCAGCCGTTCCAGTCGGACCAGAACTGGAGCCTGGCGGGCCTTTACGAGAACAAGAAGGTCTCGGCCCGTCTCGTCTACACCTACCGCTCGGACTACGTGCTGTTCGGGGTGTCGGCCAACCCGATCGACGGCCGCTACCTGAAGGGGTACGGCCTGCTCGACGCCTCGGTGAACCTCAACCTGCGCGACGATCTCACCCTGTCGTTGACGGCCTCGAACCTGACCAACAAGGCCCCGATCCGTTACGTCGGCGAGCCGGACAACGGCTACGACACCGACCTCCTGCGTCAGTACTTCATGAACGGCCGGGTCTACGGGATCAGCCTCCGCTACAAGTTCGGCGGCTAGCACCGATCCTTTCCTCTCCCGAGGTCTGGGCGCCGTCCGCGAGGCGGCGCCCTTTCTTTTGGCCGGAATAAGGGGGCGTGGGCTCGGTTGAAACGCTTCCGATACGCCCGACAGGGGGCGACATGCTCCGGCTGTTCACCGTAATCGGGCGCACATCCGCGGGACTCAAAAACACACTGAACTGACCTGTGAGGCCGCAGTCGGCGGCCGGGAAAGCGGTCAGCATGTCGATCTACGAAACCGTCTACAGACTGATGGTCTCCCTGCCCTCGGCCGACGGCGAGATCCACGAACCGGTCAAGGCCGCGATCCGCAGCGCGGGCGTCCGCAACCGCCAGATCCTGCTGTCCTATCCGCCCAAGGTCGGCGGCACCTTCATGCGCACGGCGCTGATCCACCTCTTGAGCAAGCACTACAAGGCGGGGCTGTCGCGCGGCTCCTACGCCAACTGCGACCACTCCCGCGACCCGTACTTCCCGCTGCTGCTGAACCAGCACCTGGTCAAGGGCGAGCGCCCGCAGGCGACGGTGATGCACCTGCACATGTACCCCAACCGCCATGCGACCGACATCCTGGAGGTCTTCGGGGTGTCGGTGGTGCTGGCCTCGCGCAACATCTTCGACGCCCTGGTCAGCCTGCGCGACATGCATGAGAAGGCCGAGGCCGACGGTCGGCGGATGGACGACGCCCTGCTGCATTCGGGCCGCAGCTACTACGAGATGAGCGCCGACGAGCGCCGCCACAGCCTCGTCCACATCGCGCCGCTCTGGTACGCGCGGTTCTACGGCCAGTGGTTCGACTACCAGCAGCGCTGCCTGGCCGAGGGGCGGGCAGCGCCCCTGTGGCTGAAGTATGAGCAGCTGCGCACCGACCCGCGCGGGGCCCTGGCCCTGCTCGCCGCCCATGTCGATCCAGGCAACGCCTACAGCGAGGCCGAGCTCGACGCGGCCCTGGCGCTCAGCCTGACCGACAAGGAGAGCGTGCGCCTCAACAAGGGCGTGGCCGGGCGGGGCGACGCCTTCTTCTCGGACGAGGAGAAGCAGGCGATCCGCGCCATCCTGGCCCCAGCGGGCGAGGACGCGCTGGTCGAACTGGGGGTGCTGTAGGCGTCGGCAGGTTATCCGAACTACCGGGCCAATAGCCTCGTCATCCTGGAAAGCCCGCAGGGCTTATCCGGGACCCAGGGGCCACGCGCGGTGAGGCGGCCCCTGGGTCCCGGCTCTGCGGCCCGCTTCGCGGACCTCCGGCCGGGATGACGGCTAAGGGGGAGCCCGTGGCGTACGATCGCTACCGGAACCTCAGGCCAACCACCTCGCCGGTGACGGCGATGTCGCCGTCCTGGGGGGCCTTTACCGACTTGCCGCCGATGGTCAGGTTCTCGATCGTGACGTTCTTGATGGCGGTGGTCGCCGACAGGCCGCGGATGATCGACGGGCTGGGCAGGCCCTCGCCGGTGAAGGCGACGTTGCGGATGGTGACGCCGTCGATCCCGCGCCCCGCCGCCTTGTTGTAGCGGGGGTTGTTCCCGGCCACGAGGTTGATCAGCTTGCCCTCCTCGATACGGTCGACGCGGATGTCGCTGAAGGTGATGTTCCTGATCAGGGTGCTGTCGCCGGAATAGGCGGCGATCACGCCCTCCCAGTCCGGATCGTCCTCGTCGAGATTGGCCACGTCGATGTTGGCGAAGGTCACGTCGCGGATCGTGCGCGGGTCCGAGTTGTCGCCGAAGTGGCCGACATAGAGGGCGTGGGCGACGTCGACCCACAGCCGCATGTTCGAGACCTTGATGTCGAAGGTGTCGCCCGGCGGATTGGGATCGGGAACGCCGGTCTGGGCGGCCTTGGCGCGGCACAGCGGGCAGTCGGCCACGGCGTAGACCACGACGGCGTCATCCGACACCCGCAGGTAGCCGTCGGCCACCGTCACGTGGCGCGAGGTCGAGATATTGATCCCGTCCGACCACTTGCCCGAGGTGAAGCCGGTCAGCTGGCTGACGCTGACGTTCGCGGAATTGCGGATGTTCATCACCCGGGCGGCGTCCTTGCGGTCGCTGTTGACGATGATCAGGTCGGAGACCTCGACGTTGCTGGCCTTCTCCAGGTCGATCGCCCGGCCTGGATCCCACAGAAGCCCGCGCCCGGAGATTTTCACGTCGCTGACGCCGGAAAGCTCGAAGGCGCCTTTCAGCACCGCCCCGCCGTCCAGATAGACCTTCTGGCCCGACTTGACCGGGAAGTAGTCCAGGCCCGCCGGCGGCGCATGGAAGCCGGGGCCGAAATAGACGACGTCGCCGCCGGTCGGGCGCGGCGGGGGCAGGGCGCCGGCCACGATGTGCAGGTTGCGCAGGCGGTCGTCGTCGAATTGCAGCGAAAAGCGCTCGGGCCTGGTCAGGGTCATGCGCAGGACCCGGCCCTGGCGCTGGGGCTTCACGGCGCTCGACAGCGGTGCGACCGAGACCTCGGAAAAGCGGCCGTTGTTCTTCATCACCTCCAGCTCGACCGTCCCGTCGAAGTCGAAATAGACCATCGAGGCGTTCTGCTTGGTGTCGGTGTCGACCTGCACCCGGTATTCGTAGAGGTCGCGCCAGGCGCCGCCGGGCTCGCGCACGCGGACGGTGAAGTCGTCGTTGTGAGCCGTGTACAGCAGCTGCGGCGGAACCGGATAGGTGCGCAGTTCGTCGGCCAGAGCCGTTCCGCCCAGCATCAGCAGCGCGGCCAGCGCCGTCGCGGCGCGTCTCTTCCCGTGGCTCATCGGTTTCCCGCCCGTGTTATTGATCTTGTGATATCGATATCAATGACGAGAGGGGTAGGCAAGCAAGCGGTTAGGGGACAGGGAGCTCATCCGTCGATCCCCCAGCTCCGTCTGTCCCCGCGAAGGCGGGGATCCAAGCTGGCTTTCAGGATGCGGCGCGGACGTGGGCCGTCCAAGGACTCGGCTTGGATCCCCGCCTTCGCGGGGATGCTCGGTGAAAAATGGCGCCTTCGCCCGGGATGTCGGCCAGAGTCTTCAGGCCGCCGCCGCCTGCCGCACGCGGTCGGCCACGAAGGTCATGTGGTCGGGCATGGTGTCGGCCGAACGGGCGATGACCGCGCGGATCTCGTTCATGCGGGCGCGCAGCAGGTCCTCGCTCATGACGTCGGCCATCGGGTCCCAGCCCTTGGGTTTGAGCCCCTGGCCGACCATGACGGCGAACCAGGAGGTGTCGTTGAACAGCTCCTCGTTCTCGCGGAAGATCCGGCCGTGGCTCTCGAAGACGGCGATCTTGTCGGCCAGGTAGTCGGGGATCGGCATCTCCCGCAGATAGTCCCAGTAAGGCGTGTCCGAGCGCTCGGTGGCCTTGTAGTGCAGGATGAGGAAGTCGCGGATCTTCTCGTACTCGAAGGTCATCACCCGGTTGTAGCGGTCGATGTCGGGCTGCTGGAACCGGCGGTCGGGGAACATGGCCAGCAGGCGCGAGATGCCGACCTGGATCAGGTGGATGCTCTGGCTTTCCAGCGGCTCCATGAAGCCGGCCGACAGGCCGATGGCCACGACGTTCTTGTTCCAGCTCTTCTTGCGGCGGCCGGCCTTGAAGCGCAGCAGGTTGGGATCGGCCAGGGGCTCGCCGTCGAGATTGGCCAGCAGATAGGCCGTGGCCTCGTCCTCGCTGATGTGCTGGCTGGAGAAGGCGTAGCCGTTGCCGATGCGGTGCTGCAGCGGGATCCGCCACTGCCAGCCGGCGGGGCGGGCGGTGGCGCGGGTGACCGGGTCGGTCGAGCCGCCCGAGACGCAGGGCACGGCCACGGCGCGGTCGTTGAGCAGCCAGTGCGACCAGTCCTCGAAGCCGCTCTTCAGCGCGCCCTCGATCAGCAGGCCCCGGAAGCCCGAGCAGTCGATGAAGAGGTCGCCCTCGACGAGCGTTCCGTCCTCCAGCGTCACCGACTCCACGAAGCCGTCCGTCCCGCGCAGGCTCACGTCAGTGATCTTGCCCTCGATGCGGCGCACGTGGCGGGCCTCGGCGTAGTCGCGCAGGAAGCGGGCGTAGAGGCCGGCGTCGAAGTGGAAGGCGTAGGCGATGTCGCCCAGCGGCGAGTTCTTCTGGCCTGTCGGGCGCTGGAACTTCGCCTGGGCGGCGGCCAGCGATTGCAGGGAGTATTCGGAAAGATCGGCGGCCTCGCCCATGGCCTGGTAGCGCAGCCAGTAGGCGTGGAACGACACCCCCTCCATGTCGACGCCGTAGGGGCCGAAGGGGTGGTGGTAGGTGTGGCCGATCTCTTTCCAGTCGCGGAACTCGATGGCCAGCTTGTAGGTGGCCTTGGTGCGGCGCAGGAAGTCGTCCTCGTCGAGCCCCAGCATGCGGTTGAACATGTTGATCTGGGGGATGGTCGACTCGCCGACCCCGACCGTGCCGATGGCCTCGCTTTCGATCACGGTGACCTTGGTGACCCCGTCCTTGAGGAAGCGCCCCAGGGCGGCGGCGGTCATCCAGCCGGCCGTGCCGCCGCCGACGATGACGACGTGGCGGATGCGGTCGTTCGTCATGCGGGAACTCCTGAGGGGGCGGGCTCGCCGCAGTAGCGGGCGACGAAATCGGCGTGGCTGGGCATGGCCTCGGCGGTGCGGGTGATCAGGGCCGAAAGGTGGGTGAGGCGCTGCAGCACCTGGCCGTCGGGCAGGCTGTCGACCAGCGGGTCCCACTCCTCCGGCACGATGCCCTGGCCCAGCAGCACGGCCAGCCAGTTGGGCTCGTGGAACAGGTCGTAGTCCGAGGGGAACCAGCGGCCGCGATGGGCGAACAGCTCCATGCGCCGGGCCAGGCTGTCGGGCACGGTCATCGACGACAGGTAGCGCCAGTAGTCGTTGTCGTCGCGGCGGGTGGCGTGGAAGTGCAGCACCACGAAGTCGCGGATGCGGTCGACCTGCTCGGCGGTCAGGCGGTTGTATTCGTCGATCTCCAGCGGATCGACGCCGTTACCGGGGAACAGGGCCAAGAGCTTGGTGATGCCGGCCTGGATCATGTGGATGCTGGTGCTTTCCAGCGGCTCGATGAAGCCGGCCGACAAGCCGATCGAGCAGACGTTCTTGTCCCAGGCCCGTTCGCGACGGCCCGGCGTGAAGCGCAGGAAGTTGGGCTCGTCGGTCGGCCGGCCGTCGAGATTGGCCAGCAGGGTGTCGAGCGCCCGCTCGTCGTCGATATGGTGGCTGGAATAGACGTAGCCGTTGCCGATGCGGTGCTGCAGGGGGATGCGCCACTGCCAGCCGCCCTCGCGGGCCGTGGCCCGGGTGAAGGGCGTCAGGCCGTCGCCGCCCAGCTCGCACGGGATGGCCACGGCGCGGTTGTTGGGCAGCCAGCGGCTCCAGTCCTGGTAGGGAACCTTCAGGGCCTGGCCGATCAGCAGGCCGCGGAAGCCCGAGCAGTCGACGAAGAACTCGCCCTCGACGCGGCGGCCGTCCTCCAGGACCACGGCCTCGACGAAGCCGGTCTCGGCGTGCTGGTCGACCTGCGCGATCCGGCCCTCGACTCGCGTGACGCCCCGCGCCTCGGCGAAGCCGCGCAGGAAGCGCGCGTAGAGACCGGCGTCGAAGTGATAGGCGTACTTCAGGCTCGACATCACCTTGGCCGGATCGGGATCGGGCAGGGCGAAACGCCAGCGGCGGGCGGCGGCCTCGGTCAGGTTGAAGTCGCCGATCGGCCCGGCCTGGCTGGCGAACTTGCGCCAGACCTGGTGGAACTTCACGCCCTCCAGGTCGAGGCCGAAGGTCCCGAACGGGTGGTGGTAGGTCTCGCCGATCGCGCCCCAGTCGACGAACTCGATGCCCAGCTTGAAGCTGGCCTTTGTGGCCCGCATGAAGGCGCGCTCGTCCAGGCCCAGCATGGCGTTGAAGGTCAGGATCGGCGGAATGGTGGCCTCGCCGACGCCCACCGTGCCGATGGCCTCGGATTCGACGAGGGTGATCTTCAGGCCCTGGGCGCTGAGGGTCTTGGCCAGGGCGGCGGCGGTCATCCAGCCGGCCGTGCCGCCGCCGACGATGACCACGGACTTCAGCCGTTGGTCTGACATGGTAAGCCCCTTCCACCCCGAAGATCTTATGTCTGGACGGCCTTTTTCGACCGTTTCAAGCGGGTCGTAAATTGACGACGCTGTCGGCCTTTGTCACCTCGCCTTCGCCAAAAAAGCGCGACGGGGCGTCCGGCGTGAAGAAATAGTCCATTGAAAACAGCGTATTGACCGTCTCGTTGCATCAGATTGCAGAGTTCTTTCAACGCTCTTGACGTGGTCGACCTTTGCCATATCATCAGACCAATAATGGTCTCGACATATGACCAATGGTAGCGCTACCGAGCTACCGGGACTGGGGAGGAAGACAAGAATGAGCTCCGCAAAAGGAGCGTCCGCGACCCGTGGGCGCCACACTCTCGGCGACAATCTGAAGTTCGGCCTGCGCTGCGGGGCCTCGGCCCTGGCGATCAGCCTGGTGTTCGGCGCATCGGCCCTGGCGCAGACCGCGGCCAAGAAAGACGCCACCGAGGACACGGTCGACGAGGTGATCGTCACCAGCATCAAGCAGAGCCTCAAGAGCAGCCAGCAGCTGAAGCAGTCGTCCGAGATCATCGGCGACTCGATCACCGCCGAGGACATCGGCGCCCTGCCGGACCGCTCGGTGACCGAGGCCCTGCAGCGCGTGCCCGGCGTGTCGATCAACCGTTTCGCCGCCGGCGTGGACCCTGACCACTTCTCGGTCGAAGGCTCGGGCGTCGTGGTGCGCGGCCTGAACTTCGTGCGTTCCGAGCTGAACGGCCGCGACACCTTCACCGCCAACAACGGCCGGATCCTCAGCTTCGCGGACGTGCCGTCCGAGCTGATGGGCGGCGTCGACGTGTTCAAGAGCCCCTCGGCCGACCTGATCGAGGGCGGCATCTCGGGCACGGTGAACCTGCGCACGCGCCTGCCGTTCGACAGCAACAAGCGCATCCTGTCGCTGTCGGCCGAGGCCAGCTACGGCGACATGGTCAAGAAGTGGAAGCCGACCTATTCGTTCCTCTACAGCGACCGCTTCGACACCAACATCGGCGAGATCGGCGTTCTCGCCAGCTTCGTGAACTCAGAACTGGCCAGCCGCAGCGACGCCATCCAGGTGTCGAACTTCGGCTGCCGCACCAACCTGGGCGTCACCACCGGCGACTGCGGCAACGGCACCAAGGGGGTGTGGTTCCCGCGCGGCGCGGCGTTCCGCTCGACCACCAACGAGCGTGAGCGCCAGGGCCAGGCCGGCGCCATCCAGTGGCGGAGCAACGACGGCACGATGCAGGCCGCGTTCCAGTACCTGCGGTCGAAGTCGACGACCAAGTGGACCGAGCACGCCGTCGAGATCGCCACCGACAACGTGACCAGCAACGGCGACTCGCGCCCGGCCGCCGGCACCACCTTCACCTTCGACGAGGACGGCGTCTTCACGAACGGCGTCATCACCGGCACCACCGGCTGGCGCGCCGACCAGACCGGTTCGGATCCGCGCACGCCGATTAACGGCCTGCAGTCGAACAACATCCGCCGCGACGAGCAGACGACCAACCTCACCACCGACTACGGCTTCAACTTCAAATGGACGCCGAACGAGCACTGGGGGATCCAGTTCGACGCCCAGCACGTGGATTCCAAGGTCGATGCGATCAGCATGGGCCTGTGGGGTTCGACGTTCCAGAACGCCGCGATCACCCTGAACGGCTCGGACGCGCCGACCGTGACCTTCCTGCCGCCGGCCAACGGCACCTCGGTGGTCACCTGCACGACCTACAGCGCCAGCTGCCCGTCCTACGCCCAAGGCTCGCACACCAGCCTGAGCGACCCGTACAACAGCTTCTGGCGCTCGGCGATGGACCACATCGAGCAGTCGGAAGGCACCGAGGACGCGGTCAAGATCGACGTCGAATACAAGTTCGACAACGACACCTGGCTCGACTCGATCAAGGGCGGCGTCCGCTGGTCCGAGCGTGACCAGACCACCCGCTTCTCGGCCTACAACTGGGGCGTCATCAGCGAGATCTGGGGCAGCGGCGGCCCGGTGTGGATGACCGACGCCATCAACGGCAACCCGACCACGGCCGGCGGTTCCGACAGCACCGCCCTGGTCGAGAAGTACGTCTTCGACAACTTCATGCGCGGCAAGGTCGCCGTCCCCACCGGCTCCGACGGGCGGCTGTTCTATTCGCAGAACCTGATCGACAACTACGCGGCGGTCTCGCAGTTCGCCCTGTCGGTGGGCGACGAATGGCGCACGCGCCTGGTCAACGGCTGTCCGCAGAACTGGGTGCCGCTGGCGCAGCGCTGCAACGTCGTCTCCGGCACGCCCTTCCGCCCGCAGGAGATCAACCCGGTCAACGAACAGACCGAGTCGGCCTATCTGATGGCGCGCTTCAAGGGCGTGACCGGCGACTACAAGATCAGTGGCAATGTCGGCCTGCGCTACACCACGACCGAGCGCGTCGCCGACGGCTACCTGGCCTTCCCGCTGGTCTCCAGCCTGCCGACCGAAACGGACTGCGCGACAGTTCCGGTCGGGCAGACGCCCTCGCCGTTCTGCCAGCTGACGCCGGCGGTCCGCGCGGCGTCGCGCCAATGGGCCAACGGCGCCCTGGTGCCCAGCCGGGTCAGGACCTCGTTCGACTACCTGTTGCCGAGCTTCAACCTGAAGGTCATGGCGCCGCACGGCCTGCAGTATCGCCTGGGCCTGTCGAAGACGATCACGCCGCCCGACATCGGCCTGACCCGCAACTTCTACAACCTGACCCTCAACACCAACGCCGACGGCATCACCAACGGCGTGCCCAGCGGCAACGTCCCCGTCGGCAATCCCTACCTGAAGCCCACCCAGTCCAAGAACATCGACGCCTCGGTGGAATGGTACTTCGCGCCGGTCGGCTCGCTGACCTTCGCGGCCTTCTGGAAGGAACTGACGGACGTCGCCTACAACAAGACCAGCCGCGTGCCGTTCACCAACAACGGCGCGACCTTCGACGTGGTCGTCACCCAGCCCGGCAACTCCGACGTCAAGGCCACGGTCAAGGGCTTCGAGATCGGCTACCAGCAGTTCTACGACTTCCTGCCCAAGCCGCTGGACGGGTTCGGCATCAACGCCAACTACAGCTACATCGAAAGCAGCGGGGTGCCGCAAAGCACGCTGTCGGCGACCGACCCCGACGTGGCCGCCGGCCGCATCACCACGGTCGACACCAGCAAGCTGCCGCTGCAGGGCCTGTCGAAGCACAACGTCAACTTCGCGGCGATCTACGAGAAGGGGCCGGTGTCTGCGCGCCTGGCCTACAACTGGCGCTCGGACTTCCTGCTCACCGTCCGCGACGTGATCGTGCCCTACGCGCCGATCATGAACGAGGCGACGGGGCAGCTGGACGGTTCGTTCTTCTACACGATCAATCCGAAGATGAAGATCGGCGTCCAGGGCGTGAACCTGCTGAACGAGACCACCCGTACGACCCAGGTGCTCAACAGCAACCTGCTGAAGACGGGCCGCTCGTGGTTCGTCAACGACCGGCGCTACACCATCGTGTTCCGCGCCAGCTTCTAGATCTTCGACCGGGCGCGCGGCTCGCCGCGCGTCCACCTTCCTGCCGACTTCCCCCGCGCATCGTCTACCCTGGCGGTGCGCGGTTTCTTTTGAGTGCGAGGCTTCCATGATCAATCGCCGCCGCGTGTTGTTGGCTGCCGGCGCAGCAGCTTTCGCGTCGCCGGCCCTGGCCGCCGGCTCCTCGCTGAAGGATCTCGCCGCGAAGAAGGGTCTGGTCTTCGGCGGCGCCGTCGGGGCGGGGGCGCCCGGCTCGCTGACCGGCTCGTTCGAGGACGCCCGCTACCGGGCGCTGCTGGCGGCCGAGTGTGGGGCGCTGGTGCCCGAGAACGAGCTGAAGTGGTACGTGCTGCGGCCGGCCGAGCAGGCCTTCGCCTTCGAGCGCGCCGACCGCATCGCCGCCTTCGCGGCCGAGAATGGCCAGGCCCTGCGCGGCCACACCCTGCTGTGGCATCATCCGCAATGGTTTCCCGGCTGGCTGAAGGGCTACGACTTCGGCGCCAAGCCGGCCGCCAAGGCCCAGGCGTTGATCACCGAACACATCGACCGGGTCTGCGCCCGCTATCCCCAGGTCTATTCCTGGGACGTGGTCAACGAGACCGTCGACCCGACCGACGGCGCACTGCGCCGCACGGTCTTCTCCGACGCCATGGGCGGGGTCGAGCCGGTGCTGGACCTGGCCTTCCACGCCGCCCGCCAGGCCGCGCCCAAGGCGAGGCTCGTCTACAACGACTACATGAGCTGGGAGGCCGGCAACGAGAAGCACCGCTACGGGGTGCTGAAACTGCTGGAGGGCTTCAGGAAGCGGGACGTCCCGGTCGACGCCCTGGGGATCCAGAGCCACATCGGGGCCGAGAACGCCGACAGCTTCACAGGCTTTGGCCGGCCGCAGGAGAAGGACTGGCGGGCCTTCGTCGATGCGGTGACGGGCCTGGGCTACGACCTGGCGCTGACCGAGTTCGATGTGCACGACAAGGGCCTGCCTGCGGATTTTGCGGCCCGCGACGCGGCCGTGGCGGCCTATGGCAAGGCGTATCTGAATCTGATGCTCGACTACCGCCAGACCAGGGAGCTCTTGGCCTGGGGGCTGGTCGACAAGTACTCGTGGCTGCAGAACCAGTGGCTGCGCCAGGACAAGGCCCCCAAGCGGCCGACGCTCTATGACGACGCCTATCGGCCCAAACCCCTGCGCGAGGCGGTGGCGGCGGCCCTGGCCGCCGCGCCGGCGCGGTAGGGGAGGAGAGGGCGTTGCGGCGGCGGGACCTGCTGGCCGGTGCAGGTGTGATCCTGGCGAGCGGCGGGCCGGCCGCCGCCAGGGTCGCTGTGCTGAGCGGCGAGCAGGCCCATCGGCGGATGCTGGACCAGCTGGGGATCACGACCCTGCGCCCTGGCATCGACGGCCTGAACCCGAACGCCGCCAACCCGGTGAACTACGACGAGGCCAGGGCGGGGCCGTTCAGCCTGCTGCCCGATCCCCTGGCCCTGCCGGACGGGACGCCGGTGCGCGATCCCAGCACCTGGTGGACGGTCCGCCGGCCGCAGATCGTCGAGGCCTTCGCCCGCGAGGTCCACGGCCGCGCGCCGCGCGGCCTGCCGTCGCCGGTCTGGCGGACGGTGAAGACCGAGCGTGTCGTCCGGGGCGGCGCGGCGGTGGTCGAGCGGCGGCTGGCCGGCGACATCATTGCTCACGGCCGCACCGTGACCATCGATCTGGTGGTCGGCGCGCCGGAGAGCGCCGCAAAGGTCCCTTGCGTGATCGAGCTGGGCTTTCCCGACGGGCCGCCGTGGCTGCGCGGTCGTGCGCCGCCTTCGGGGCCGGACTGGCGCGACGCGGCGATCGCCCGGGGCTGGGCCTATGCCGTCTACGTCCCGACCAGCGTCCAGCCCGACGATCCCGGCAAGCTTCAGGAGGGGATCATCGGCCTGGCCAATCGCGGCCGTCCCCGCTCGCCCGACGACTGGGGCGCCCTGCGCGCTTGGGCCTGGGGCGTGTCGCGGGTAGTCGACCTGTTCGAGGCCGATCCGGTGGTCGACGCCCGCCGCGTCGCCGTGGCCGGCATGTCGCGCTACGGCAAGGCGGCGCTGCTGGCCATGGCCTACGAGCCGCGCCTGGCGGCCGGCTACATCGCCTCGTCGGGCGAGGGCGGGGCCAAGCTGCATCGGCGCCGGCGCGGCGAGCAGGTCGAGAACCTGGCGGCCGTGGGTGAGCACCACTGGATGGCGGGTAACTTCCTGCGCTACGCCGGGCCGCTGAGCGCCGACGACCTGCCGGTGGACGCCCACAGCCTGATGACCCTGGCCGCGCCCCGGCCGCTGTTCATCGGAACGGGCGCGGATGCGACCGACGGCTGGGTGGATGCGCGGGGCATGTTCATGGCCGCGGCTGCGGCCTCGCCGGTCTGGCGGCTGCTGGGCGGGCAGGGGCTGGATCGCCAGATCTTTCCGCCGCCCCTGACCTTGACGCAAGGCGATGATCTGGTCTTCCGCCAGCACGCGGAGGGGCATACGCCCGGGCCGAACTGGCCCTATTTCATGGATGTCGCCGAGCGCGCCTTCAGGCGGGCGGAGTAAGGCGCGGGCCCCATTGCAGGTAGGCGGCGAAGGCCAGCGAGCCGATCACCACCCAGCCGACGAGGAGCGCGAACATCGGATGGCGCTGCCACCAATGCGCTCCGTTCAGCGCGCCGCCAGAAGACCTGGCCATGACGTTTCCTTCCCGACGAGCGAAGAACGGTCTAAGTAGAAAACAGCCGTTCTTCTTCTCAGACCAACGAGAGCCCTCGGTTTTTAGTGTGCTCTCGTTCGGTCGGATGTCTATTCTGACATTTCGTCGCACAAATAACACGAGTCGCCGAATATGCGCACCGCTCTCATCGCCCTGGGGTTGATTCTCGCCGCCGGTCCGGCCCTGGCCCAGGCGCCGTCGCCGGCTCCGGACGTCACCGTCAACGCCGCCGGCGACAACCTGGCCAGGTCCACGGCCTGGCTGGCCGCCAACGCCAAGCAGCCGGGCGTGATCAGCCTGCCGTCGGGCCTGCAGTACAAGGTCACGACCTCGGGCGCGAAGACCGCGCCGTCGCCGAAGGAAGGCGACGTCATCAAGGTCCACTACGAGGGCAAGCTGGTGGACGGCACGGTGTTCGACAGCTCGTTCGAGCGCGGCCATCCGATGATCGCGCCGCTGGGCGGCCTGGTGCCGGCCTGGATGGAAGCCATCCCGAAGATGAAGGTCGGCGACGAGTGGACCCTGTTCGTGCCGCCGAGCCTCGGCTACGGCGACCGCGACGCCGGCCCGATCCCGGCCAACAGCGTGATGATCTTCCGCGTGAAGCTCATCGACATGATGACGGCGGACTAAAGAGAAACCTCCCCCTGTGGGGGAGGGGATCGCGTAGCGATCGGTGGGGGGCGTGACTGCTGAGCCGGCAAACGCCAAGGCGGCTGAAACCGCCCCCCCACCGGCCTTCGGCCGCCTCCCCCAGAGGGGGAGGTTCCTTACTTCCTCGACTTCATCAGCGGCTGAATCTTCGTGCCGAAGTCGTCCATGCCCTGGACGAAGTCGTCGAAGGTCAGCAGCACGCCGCCGGTGCCGGGCACTTCGGCGATCTCGTCGAGCATGCGGGCGATGCTCTCATAGCTGCCCACCAGCGTGCCCATGTTGAGGTTCACCGCCGATTCCGGGGCGGCCAACTGGGCGGTGTTGGTGGTCGAGCCGGCCGCCGCGTTGGGCGCGGCCTGGTTGGTCAGCCAGGCCAGGGCGTCCTGGTCGGCGCCGTCACGATACTTCTGCCACTTGGCCAGCGCCTTCTCGTCGGTCTCGTCGGCGATGATCATGAACAGGATGAACGACGCCACGTCGCGGCCGGTCTTGGCGGCGGCCGCTTCCAGCCGCTTGTTGACCGAGGCGAAGGCCGTCGGGGTGTTGGTGCCCTTGCCCAGGGCGAAGCTGTAGTCGGCGTACTGGGCGGTGAAGGCCAGGCCCTCGTCCGACGAGCCGGCGCAGATCAGCTTGGTGTCCTGCGGGTGCGGGCTGACCCGGCAGTCGTCCATGGTGAAGTACTTGCCCTTGAAGTCGGACACGCCGGTGTCCAGCAGGTCCTTCAGCACGGTCGCGTATTCGGCCAGGTAGTTGTAGCGGTCGGTGTAGTGGCCCTCGCCGGGCCAGAGGCCCATCTGCGAGTACTCGGCCTTCTGCCAGCCGGTCACCAGGTTGATGCCGAAGCGGCCCGGGGCGATCGAGTCGATGGTCGAGGCCATGCGGGCGACGATCGCCGGCGGGATGGTCAGGGTGGCGACGGTGGCGAAGATCTTGATCTTCTCGGTCACGGCCGCCAGGCCCGCCATCAGGGTGAAGCTCTCGAGATTGTGCTCCCAGAACTGCGTCTTGCCGCCGAAGCCGCGCAGCTTGATCATCGAGAGCGCGAAATCGAGCCCGTACGCCTCGGCCTTCTGGACGATGGTCTTGTTGAGCTCGAACGACGGCATGTACTGCGGCGAGGTCTCGGAGATGAGCCAGCCGTTGTTGCCGATGGGGATGAAGACGCCGACCTGCATGGTGTTAGTGCCCCTTTGAAGAGTGTTGTGGCTTGGCCAGGAAGATGCTCCCCCTCTGGGGGAGCTGTCGGCCCCCGGGTCCGGCCAAGGGCCGGCAAGAGGATAAACTCCGCCGACTGAGGGGGTGAGCGCCGCGTCGGCCCCCTCCGGCCCTCTGGGCCACCTCCCCCAGAGGGGGAGGATCTAGAACGAACGCCGCCCCGCTCATCCGTCCCCCTCCAGGAACCTGACCAGCGAAGCGTTGAACCCTTCCGCATCCGTCACCGTCGAGGCGTGGCCGCCCCAGGGCAGGACGTCGAGCACGGCGTTGGGCAGGCGTTCGGCGAGGCGGTGGGCGCAGGTGACGGGCACCAGCATGTCGTCGGCGGTGGCGCTGACCAGCACCGGATGAGTGATGCGCTGCAGGTCGTCATCGACGTCGAAGGCCAGCAGGGCGCCGATCCGGGCCAGCATCACCGCCTTGGGCGGGAAGCCGGCCACATGGTGCGGTTCTTCGGCGGCCAGGCGGTCGCTGTTCTGCGAGATCCAGGTCGCCGGATAGAGGAACAGGGCCTGGGCGTGCACATAGGCGGCCGGGCCCGTGTCGTTCAGCAGGTGCAGGCGCGTGTCGAAGCAGCGCTTGATGTGCGGATCGGGCCGCGACCAGCCGTTGACCACCACCAGCTTGCCCAGGCGATCGGGATGCGACAGCGCCAGGGCCAGGCCCGCATTGCCGCCGGCCGCGTGGCCCACGACATGGGCCTTGGCGATCCCCAGGGCGTCCATGACCTTGACCATGTCGTCCGCCATGTCGGCGACGGCGTAGGGCTTGTCGATCGGCAGTTCGCGGACGCTGCGGCCCGTGCCGCGATGGTCGTACAGCACGACCGGCCAGCGCGCCGTCAGGGCCGCCATCTGCGGCCCCCAGAAGCTGCCCGAACCGCCCAGGCCCGACGACAGCAGCACGACCTCGCGGCCGGCGATGGGGCCGCCGTGGAGCTCGTAGTGGATGCCGTCGACTGTGCCCGACGTCATGCCCGCACCCCAATCCGCTCATCCCCGCGAAGGCGGGGACCCAAGTTGACTCTCGGGTGCAGGCGCGGTCGAGCCGAGATCCGCAGACTCGGCTTGGGTCCCCGCCTGCGCGGGGATGCTCGGAGGAAAAGTGACTGGGCCAGGATCATACGGATCAGCGTTTGCCGATGTGGGCGACGGTGGCGATCTCGACCAGGAAGTCGGGGCGCACCAGGCCGCACTGGATGCAGTAGCGGGCCGGCTTGTCGCCCGGGAAGTACTCGGCATAGACCTTGTTGATGGTCTGGTAGTTGGCCCAGTCGGTCAGGAAGATGTGGTTCATGGTCACGTCCTCCATCGTGCCGCCTGCGGTCTCGATGACCGACTTGATGGTCTCCAGCACCTGCCGCGTCTGGCCCTCGGCGTCGCCGACATGGGCGACGTTGTTGTCCTTGTCGAAGGCCAGGGTGCCCGAGACGTAGACCACGCCGTCGGCCAGCGTGCCCGGCGAGAACGGGGCGATCGGCGTGCCCGTGCCGGGCGGGGTGATGACGGTCTTGGGCATCGGGTCCTGTCCTTTCGTAATTAAGTTCTTCATTCCGTCGGCGGACGGAAAGCCTTGCTGGCCGAGCGCTAGACGCGCCTATTTCGGCGCGATCTGGCCGAACGCGCCCTTGAAGTCGGCCACGGTCGAGACCCAGCCGAAGAAGGTCTCGATGTTGTAGAGCGTGGCCTTCTGGACGAAGTCGGGGCCGGCCTGGTGGGTGGCGTCCTCCAGCACCGTGCCGAAATATTCGAGGAAGAAGCCGTCGCGCAGGGTCGACTCCACGCAGACGTTGGTGGCGATGCCGACGAAGACCAGGTTCTTGATGTTCCGGCTGCGCAGCACGCTGTCGAGCTGGCTGTTGAAGAAGCCGGAATAGCGGGTCTTGTGCAGCTGGATGTCGCCGGGCTGGGGCGCCAGTTCGTCGACCAGCTCGTAGTCCCACTGGCCGCGGGCCAAGAGCTTGCCCTGCAGCTCGGGCTTGGCGCGCATGGTCTTCAGCGCGTTGGACTTCCACCAGTTGGGCGAGCCGGGGCCGCCGGCCTCGACATATTGGTCGTCCCAGCCGTTCTGGAAATAGATCACCTGCATGCCGGCGGCGCGGGCCGTCTCGAGCACGCCCTTGATCTGCTGGATGCAGGCGGCCGCGCCGCTGATGTCGAAGCCGGCCAGATCCAGATAGCCGCCCGGAGAGGCGTAGGCGTTCTGCATGTCGATGACGATGACGGCCGTGCGCTCGGGCGCCAGCGGGATCGGCTCGGGCCGGGCCGGCAGCATCACGGAGTCATCGGTCGCGATCATATGGACGCTCTTCCCTCAGGCGCAGCTCTGGCGGCCGCATCCCGGGCGTCATGGAAGATCAATCTACGCGGCGACGCAATACGATCGATCCGACGGCGCCCCAGGATGGGTGCAGAGCGGATCGACCATCACCATGAGCGGAAGAACGCCGGTCAAGCGCCGGGCCGGCGCTTCGCGCCCGCGCCCGCGGCTGCCCGTTCAGACGTCGAACACGGAGGGCTCGTCGCCCAAAGCTTGGGCGCCGGACGGATCGGGCAGGCGCACCGACAGGGCGCAGACCAGGCCCGTCGGCAGATATTCGAACACGGCCTCGCCCTTCAGCTCGTTGCGCAGGCTGGCGGCGATCAGGCGCGAGCCGAAGCCCTTGCGCTGCGGCGGGCCGGAAAGCTTGGGGCCGCCGCTCTCCACCCAGCGCAGGGCCAGATGCCGTGGATCCAGCGGGTCGCGCCGCCAAGTCACCTCCACCCGGCCGTTGGGCGTCGAGAGGCCGCCGTACTTGCTGGCGTTGGTGGCCAGTTCGTGGAAGACCATCGACAGGGCCAGGGCGGCGCTGGGCGGCAAGGCGGCCGGCGGCCCCTCGCAGCGGGCGCGATCGCCGTAGGGCTCCAGCGTCTGGCGCACCACGTCGATCAGGTCGGCGCTTTCCCACACGGTGCGGGTCAGGAGGTCGTGGGCGCGGGCCAGGGCGTAGAGCCGCTCGTTGAAGGCGTTGAACCCCGGCGCGGCCTCGCCGCGGCCCAGGCTCTGCAAGGCCAGGGACTGCACGGTCGCCAGGGTGTTCTTCACGCGGTGGTTCAGCTCGTTGATCATCAGCTGCTGGCGGGCGGCGGCGCGCTTTTCGCCGGCCTCGCGGGCCCGTAGCTGGTTGGAGGCCGCGTGCAGGGCCTCGCGCACCTCGCCGATCTCGCGCAGGCCGCCGCTGGTCTGGGCCGGCATCTCGCCGCCGGCCGCCATGATCCGGGCGTCGGCCACCAGGGCCCGCACCTCGCCAGAGATGCCGCGCGAGAACAGCAGGGCCGCCGTGGCCCCGATGGCCAGCAGGACCAGGCCCGCGGTGACCAGCAGGGTCAGGGACGACAGGTTTGCCCGCTCCAGCTCGGCGCGCGGCACGCCGACGATGAAGGTCCAGCCGTAGGCCGCCGAGCGGCTGAAGGCCGACAGGGTGGGGGTGCCGTCGAGGGTGTAGGTCTCGAGCACGCCGTCGTTGTCGCGCGCCATGGCGTCCAGCATCGGCTTGCTGGCCGAGCGGCCCAGCATCTTCTGCTGATCGCGCGAGCGGGCCACCAGCTTGGCGTTGCGATCGACGATGCTGGCCGTCCAGCTTTCCGGCACGCCCTGGGCGGCGAACAGCGGGGCGAAGGCGGCGGGGGTCTGGATATAGGCCAGGTCGTAGAGCTGGCCGGCGACGATCACCGGCATGTCGATGGCCACGATCGGCTGCTTGGCGATCTTGCCGAAGGTCAGGTTCGAGACGGTGGTGCGGCCCGAGCGCACGGCGGCCCAGCGTTCGGGCGGCAGGCCGGCGCTGCGCGGCGGCGTCTGGCCGGGCGGCAGGCGGGTGTTGACCACCTGGCCATGGGGCGAGATCAGCACGATCCAGGCCGCGTCGGCGCCGACGGCGGCGCGGGCCTGGCGCTCGAAGCTTTCCAGGTCGCCGGAAGCGAGGGCGGGCGAGACCGACAGGGCCTGCAACGTGCTCTGGCCCTGGGCCAGCTGGCGATCGACGGCCAGGCCCAGCGCCCGGGTGGTGGCCACCAGCTGCTGCTCGTAGCGGCCTCGGCTCTGGCCGTATTCGGCGCGGGCCAGCAGGGCCATGAACACGATGGCGGGCGCGACCAGGCACAGCGCCATGATCAGCAGGCGCCGCCGTACGGTGGGCGGCCCGGCTGCGGCGGTTGCGGCGTCGACCTGGGTCATGTCTCTGGCCAAACGCGAGCGGCTCCAACTTGAAGTCGCAAGACAAGAGGGTGAGCGGCCTTGTCGGTCAAGCTCCCCGCGACATCCCGTCGCGGGGCTTGGTCAGCCCAACGAGGGCGGCGCCGTCGAGGCGCGCAGGGCCAGTTCGAACGGCAGCAGGCGATCGTCGCGCGGCGGCTTGCCGTCCTTGGCCGCGGCGCAGGCCACCAGGATGTCGACGGCCTCGGCCGCCATCTCGGCCACCGGCTGGCGCACCGTGGTCAGCGGCGGCAGCGACAGGCGCACGCTGGGGGTGTCGTCGAAGGTGGCCAGCGACAGCTCGCCCGGGATCGCGACCGACAGCCGGCGGG
Organism: Caulobacter sp. GW821-FHT10A10; assembly: GCF_059415745.1. Taxonomy (NCBI): domain Bacteria; kingdom Pseudomonadati; phylum Pseudomonadota; class Alphaproteobacteria; order Caulobacterales; family Caulobacteraceae; genus Caulobacter; species Caulobacter sp. GW821-FHT10A10. Next base: position 65,793 of record NZ_JBWKNV010000012.1, read on the forward strand.
CGACGTGCAGCACCGCCAGCGCCGTCTCGTCGTTGCCGGCCAGTATGGCGGTGGGGCGCTCGGGGCGGGCCAGCAGGGCCTCGGCGGCGGCGACCCCGCCCTCGAAGGTGAAGTCGCCGGCGACCAGCAGGCTCTCGTCGACGGCCAGGCCGGCCTTGGCGAGGGCGCTCCGATAGCCGTCCTCGCGGGCGCGGCTGGCCAGGAAGCGCGGGCTGCCGGTGACGAAGCCGACGCGGCGGTGGCCAAGGTCCAGCAGGTGCTCGGTCAACTGGCGAGCAGCGGCGGCGTCATCCATCCGCACCCGCGCGCCGGGGCCGCTTTGCGCCGAGCCCAGGCGCACGAACGGGATCTGCGCCTTCTTCAGCGCGGCCAGCACCGTCGGGTCCTCGCAGTTGGGCGGCGTCAGGATCACCCCGTCGGGCCGCAGGGTGGACAGCACGTGCTGCACCCGCCGGGCCAGCTGGTCGGACTCCAGGTCGATCAGCTCGCACAGCAGGTGGTAGCCGTGGACGTCGCAGCGGAGCATGGCCCCGTACTGCATGCGGTCGATCCAGTTGTTGCCGCGGTCGCTGCGCCAGTTCTCCAGGGTCAGGGTGCGGTCGTTGAAGGCGACGATCAGGAACGAGCGGCCGCCGCCCATCCGCCGGGCGGCGATGTTGGGGCTGTAGCCCAACTGCTCGATGGCCGCCTCGACGCGGGCGCGCAGGTCGGGCGTGACGGTCGGCTCGTTGTTGACCACGCGCGAGACGGTCTTGACCGAGACCCGGGCCTTTTCGGCCACATGGACGATGGTGACGTTGCGCATCGGGCCCCCGGCGCCGGCCATCGACGCGCTGCCCTAGCGATAGCCCGGCCCCGGCGGCCGAGTCGAGCCGGTTCGCGGACTTCGATCTTCAATAGAGTGTGCGAAAGTCTCAATAAGACATCGTTGTCAGAAAATTTCTCTGCTGCGCATTCGCCTTTCGTGGAAAGGATATCGGCCGATTTGTCCTCAATTGGACAAATTGAATCGTGTTGACATCAAGTAAGACAACGTTGTCTCGTGTCGCTGTGAGGCGGTCGCGAGCAGACGACCCCGCGACGGGAGGCCAAGGCCATGCGCGATCGCGCGTGCGGACTTCCGCGTGCGTCGTCCGCCCTCGACGTCTCATCCCATGACGCTGCTCCCGCGGCGTGCTTTGGGCGCGGCGGCTCCTTCCCCTTTGCCGCCGCGCCTCTTTTTCGATCGAGGTCGCCGTGACGCCGTTCCGTGTTTCCGCCCTGGCCCTGCTGGCCGCCACCAGCCTGACGGGCGTCGCCGAGGCGCAAGTTCTGACGCCGGCGGGCAAGGCCGAGGCCCACGTCGCCGCCTGGCCGGCGGCCAAGAGCCCGGCCGCCCTGACCGACGCGGCGACGGAAGCGAAGATCACGGCGCTGATGGCGAAGATGTCGGTGCGCGAGAAGGTCGGCCAGACGATCCAGGCCGACATCGGCTCGATCCGTCCCGAACAACTGCGCGACTACCCGCTGGGCTCGATCCTGGCAGGCGGCAGTTCGGGCCCGAACGGCAACGACAAGGCGATGGCTAAGGAATGGGCCGATTTCGTCGACCTGTTCCGGGCGGTGTCGCTCGAACAGCGCGACGGCCACGTGGCGATCCCGATCATGTTCGGCATCGACGCCGTGCACGGCCACAACAACCTGGTCGGCGCGACCCTCTTTCCCCACAACATCGGCCTGGGCGCGGCCCGCGATCCGGACCTGATCGAGCGCATCGGCAAGGCCACGGCCGAGGAGGTGGCGGTCAGCGGCGGCGACTGGACCTTCGGTCCGACGGTGGCCGTGCCGCGCGACGATCGCTGGGGCCGTGCTTACGAGGGCTACGGCGAGGATCCGGAGATCGTCAAAAGCTACGCGGGTCGCATGACCCTGGGCCTGCAGGGTGCGCTGGTGTCCGGCAAGGCGCTAGAGCCTGGCCACATCGCCGGCAGCGCCAAGCACTTTCTGGCCGACGGCGGCACCACGGGCGGCAAGGACCAGGGCGACGCGGCGGTGTCCGAAGCCGATCTCGTCCGCCTGCACGCCCAGGGCTATCCGCCCAGCATCGACGCCGGCATCCTGACGGTGATGGCCTCGTTCTCCAGCTGGAACGGGGTCAAGCACACCGGCAACAAGACCCTGCTGACCGACGTGCTGAAGGACCGCCTGGGCTTCACCGGCTTCGTGGTCGGCGACTGGAACGCCCACGGCCAGGTCGACGGCTGCTCCAACGTCTCGTGCCCGCAGGCCTTGAACGCGGGTCTCGACATGTACATGGCCCCCGACAGCTGGCAGGGCCTGTTCGACAATACCTTGAAGCAGGTCGAGAGCGGCGAGATCCCGATGGCGCGCCTCGACGACGCCGTGCGGCGGATCCTGCGGGTCAAGGTCAAGGCCGGCCTCTTCGACCGCGTCGCCCCGCCGGTGCAGGGCCGCTATGAGCGCGTCGGCGCCCCGGACCATCGCGCCCTGGCCCGCGAGGCGGTGGCGAAATCGCTGGTGCTGCTGAAGAACGATGGGGTGCTGCCGATCAAGGCGGGCGCGAAGGTGCTGGTGGCCGGCGACGCCGACGACATCGGCAAGGCCGCCGGCGGCTGGACCCTGTCGTGGCAGGGCACCGGCAACACCAACGCCGACTTCCCCAATGCCCAGTCGATCTGGAGCGGCCTGAAAGAAGCCGTCGAGGCCTCGGGCGGCAAGGCGACCCTGTCGAAGGACGGATCGTTCGCCGACAAGCCGGACGTGGCCGTGGTGGTGTTCGGCGAGACGCCCTATGCCGAGTTCCAGGGCGACCTGCAGCACCTGGAATACCAGCCGGGCGACAAGACCGACCTGGCCCTGCTGAAGAAGCTGAAGGCCGCCGGCGTGCCGGTGGTGGCGGTGTTCCTCAGCGGCCGGCCGCTGTGGGCGAACCCCGAGATCAACGCCTCGGACGCCTTCGTCGCTGCCTGGCTGCCGGGCTCGGAAGGCGGCGGGATCGCCGACGTGCTGGTGGCGCAGAAGAGCGGCAAGTCGAAGCGCGACTTCACCGGCAAGCTGTCGTTCAGCTGGCCCAAGCGCGCCGATCAGGGGCCGCTGAACCACGGCGATGCCGGCTATGATCCGCAGTTCGCCTATGGCTACGGCCTGTCCTACGCCAAGCCGGGCAAGGTGGCGCAGCTGTCGGAGGTGTCGGGCGTCAGCGGCGCCAGCGCCAATGTCGACAAGTACTTCGTGGCCGGCCGCGCGCCGGCGCCGTGGCTGCTGTCGAGCGCCGGCGGGGTGACCCTGACCGCCATCGACGCGACCGCCCAGGAGGACGCCCGCCTGGCCGCCTGGACCGGTCCCGGCGCCCTGCTGGTCAACGGCCCGCCCGCCGACCTCACCCGCCAGACCACCGGCGACCTCTCGATCGCCCTGACCTATCGCGTCGACGCCAAGGCCACGGGACCGGTGGGCTTCTCGGTATCGTGCGGCGAGGGCTGCGCCGGCGGGGGGGACGTGACGAAGATCTTCGCCGACGCCCCGGTGGGCGAGTGGCGCAAGACCCAGATCAAGCTCTCGTGCCTGAAGGCGGCGGGGGCCGACATGAGCCGCATCTCCTCGCCGGTGGTGCTGTCGGCGCAGGCCGGCTTCAAGCTGGCCTTCCGCGAGATCCGCCTGGAGCCGACCGACGCGTACGTGGCGTGTCCGGGTTCGTAGGGGGCTCGCGAAACCCCTCTCTCTAAGAGAGAGGGAGGGGCCCATCGCGTAGCGATGGGAGGGTGAGTGGTTACACCCTTAGCCGGCGCGCCGGCACTTCGCCCGCAACAGCGCCAAGATCGGCCAGGGGCTTCGCCTACCCACTCACCCTCCCACGCCTTGCGGCGCGGGCCCCTCCCTCTCTCCATGAGAGAGGGGCGAAACGCGCTTCCCGTTTGGACGCGTGTTGCCTGAACACGCCACAAGGGCGGGAATGACGGGCGGTTAGGAGCCGCCCCGGCCGCCCAGCCGCTCCAGCAGCGCGTCCCTGTAGGTCCGGCTGGTCACCACCTCGCCGCCGCTGGCCAGGGTCAGCCGCCAGGAGCCGTCCGACAGCGGCTGGGCCTCGCGCACGTGGGCGAGGTTGACCAGGCTCGAGCGATGGGCGCGGGCGAAGAGGCGGGGGTCGAGCCGGGCCTCCAATCCCTGCAGGGTGGCGCGCAGCAGGCCCTCGCGGCCGGCTCCCCCGCGGTCGGCCCAGTGGACGACGACATAGTTGTCGGCCGCGCCGAACCATTCGACGGCCGAGACCTCGACCGGAATGCGCCGCGCGCCGGACATCACCATCAGCCGCTCGGTGTCGGGCGCGGGGGCGACGGCGCGAGCTTGCGCGAGGGCGGTTTCCAGCAGGGCGTTGCGGGCCCGGGCCTCCGTGGCGCGGCGGTGGTGGACGGCCGCCAGACCGACCGCGACGATGGCCGAATAAAGCAGCAGGCAGACGGGCGTGCGCCCCAGCATCCGCGCGCCGAAATCGCCGTCGCCGAGAAAGCCGGCGTCGATCAGGCTGGAGATCGCCGCCTGCGCCGGAACCAAAACGGCCCCCGCCACGAAGCACGCCGCCACGCCGCGCGCCCCGGCCCCGAAGCGGCGCAGCAGCCGCCAGACGATCGCCGCCGCCGGCAGCCAGGCCGCGTAGATCGAGCCCTGCCACAGCAGCGAGGAGGCGACGCCGAGGGCCTCGCCGCGATCGGCGGCGTACCGGCGGGCGAACCAGGCGGCGCTGACCGTGGTGGTGGACCAGCTGTAGGCGACGAAGGCCCAGACCCAGGCGGCGGTCGGGGCGGCCCTCAGGCGGGCGACCATCAAGCGGGAGACAGAGGGCGCCGCCGCCGGACGATCAGCACCGCGATCCAGCCCATGGCCAGCGGTTGGAACAGCAGGGTCGGCCAGAGCTGGCTCCATGGCGTCGGCAGGAAGGTCAGGAAGTTGCCCGAGAAGGCGCTGACCACAGCGCCGTAGGCGCACAACATCTTCGCTAGATGCTCGTAGGTCCAGAGGTCGGGGCTGAACGGCCAGCCGGCGGGCCGCGCGAACCGCCAGAGGTCCCAGCCGCCGAACGCGAAGGCGGCGTAGGCCAGGGCCAGGGTCGGCATGCGCGGGCTCGTCGAAGCGCCGGTCAGCAGCAGGACCACCACCCAGGCGCCGATGGCGACCACGGCCAGGGCCGCCGCCCAGTCCAGGGGCCGGGCGCGCTGGCGCGGGTCGAGGTCCGTCCGCTTGCGGCCCAGCACCCGGAAGCCGGAGAACAGGCCGATGCTGGCCGTCGCCGACAGGGCGGCGAAATAGGCGTTGAAGTGCAGGACCGTCATCACCCAGGCCGCCGCCAGCATCACGCTCATCAAGCCCACGAACAGCCGTCCCGATAGCCGGTGCAGGCGCGAGCCCTTGCGGGCGAGGATGGGTCCGATCCCCGCGGCGACGGCGGCTAGGCCGCAGGCGATGTGCAGGGCGAGGGTGGGGGCGAAGAAGCTTTCCATGGCCGCCGTGATGGCCGGCCGGCGGAAGCGGCGACAGCGGTGTGGGGCGGGATGCGGCGGGCGGGGGTGAAATGGGGTGGTGCCTATGCCCGGCCGCCGTGCGCACCTCAGCCGTCATCCCGGCCGCAGCGAAGCGGAGAGCCGGGACCCAGGGGCGGCCGCACTGCGCCTGGCCGTCGCCGGGGCGCCTGATCGATCCGCCGCGCCCAGTCCCCTGGGTCCCGGATAAGCCCTGCGGGCTTTCCGGGATGACGAATGTATTGTGGAATTGGCCCGCCTCAGTCCTCGATCGCCTCGATCCCCTGGGCGTCGAGGCGGGCCAGGTGGTCGCGCATGGCCTGGAGCTGCTCGGCTGGATGGCCCGTCCAGTCGGTCACCTCGCCGACGATCCGCAGGGGATCCTTGGTGCGGTACGACAGGGTCGGATTGCCTGGGAACTTCTTGTCGGTGAGGTTGGGGTCGTCCTCGAACGATCCCGTCGGCTCGACGATGTAGATCCGGCCGGGACCCTCGCCCCGGGCCAGTTCGGCGCCCCAGGTCGCCGCGTCGAGCGTGGCGCTGAAGTAGACATAGGCCGCCGTCCGGCCCGCGCCGTAGTTGGAGGCGTAGCCGGCGCCGATCAGGTCGCCGGTCCGCAGGTCGGCCTTCGTGCCGTGGTAGAACGCGGTCGTGGAGGTCATGGTCGGGGCCCTTGCCGATGGGGCCGCGGCCCCGCGTCGAAGGCGCTACAACCTGCGCATAATTGGCCGGCCGACAATTCTTGAACTTGGGTTTTTCGCCCCCAGATCAATAACGAGCGAGGGCGAGCCGATCAGGCCGTCTCGCTTTCCCCCGCCCAGGTCTCGATCGTCGCGTAGAGCAGGTCCTTCTGGATCGGCTTGGCGACGTGGTCGACCATGCCGGCCTCGCGGCACTGGGCGACCTGCTGGGGCAGGGCGCGGATGGCGCGGGTGGCGGTCAGGCCGTCCATGCCGGGCATGTGGATGTCCATCAGCACGACGTCGAAGCCGCCGGTCCGGGCCATCTCGACCGCCTGCTGGCCGTTGTCGGCGGTGGTCACCTCGCAGCCGGCCAGGGTCAGGAAGGCGCCGCCGATCTCGCGGTTCATCGGGTGGTCGTCGACCAGCAGGACGCGGGTCCCGGCGATCCGGCCAGCCGCCGCCAGCGGCGTGTGGCGGGGCGCGTCGCACGCCTCGGCCGACAGCTCGATCCAGAAGGTCGAGCCCTGGTCGGCGTTGGCCTCCATGCCGATCCTGCCGTCCATCAGCTCGACCAGCGCCTTGCTGATCGCCAGGCCCAGACCCGCGCCGCCGAAGGCCCGGGTGACCGAGCTGTCGCCCTGCGAGAAGCGCTGGAACAGCCGGTCGCGCAACTGTGGCGGCACGCCGATGCCGGTGTCGCTGACCTCGATCCGAAGGTGGTCGCCGTCGGGACCGGGCGTGACGATCAGGCGGGCGGTCACCTTGCCGGCCGGGGTGAACTTGACGGCGTTGTTGAGCAGGTTGAGCAGCACCTGGCGCAGGCGGGCGGCGTCCAGGCCGTGGTGGCGGTCGGCCTCGCCGACGACCTCGATCTCCAGCGTCAGGCCCTTGGCCTGGGCGTCCTGGGCGACGATGGCGGCGGCGTCGCGCAGCACGGTCTCGGCCCGGGCCGGCGCGATCTCCAGCTCCACCCGGCCGGCCTCGACCCGCGAGAAGTCGAGCACGTCGTTGACCAGGGTCAGCAGGGCGCCGCCGGAGCCGTCGATCAGGGCCACGTGGCGGCGGGCCTCGGGGGCCAGGTCGTCGCGGTCGGCCAGCAGGCGGGTGAAGCCCAGCACGCTGTTCAGCGGCGTGCGGATCTCGTGGCTCATGGTGGCCAGGAACTCGGTCTTGGCCAGGCTTGCGGCCTGGGCGCGGGCCTGGGCCTGCCGCGCCAGCGCCTGGCGGCGGACCAGGAGCTGCTTGAGGCGCTGCTGGTTGGCCAGCACCAGGGCGGCGGCCAGGCAGGTGAAGAAGAGGGCGCTGACCAGCAGCTGCAGGGCGTGGGCGCGCTCGGAGGCCTGGGCCCGCGTCGCGGCCTCGGCGACGATGCCCAGCACGCTGAGCGGCGTGGCGATGGCGGCGGTGATCAGGGTCGACCAGGCCGCGCCCCTGGGGCCGAGCCGGAAGGCCACCAGCACGCCGGCCGGAAACACCAGGAACGGCAGGGTGTGGCCGGGCCGGCCGAACGCCGCCAGGGCGGCGATCCCGACCGCCGCGTAGCAGGCGGCCCGTTCCCAGGGCGAGCGCTCGAAGCCGCGCGTCATCCGCGGGTCGAACAGGATCAGGGCGGCGGGCAGGCCGACGGTCATGCCCAGGATGTTGATGAACAGCCAGTTCTTGATCAGCACGGGCAGGGGCGCGTGCAGCATCGGCGCCGTTGCAAAGGCCCCGGCGACGGCCAGGGTCACGGTCACCGGCAGGGCCAGGCCGACCGCGCGGGCGGCGCGGCCCAGGTTTTTCAGCCGGGGCGGGCCGCCGAAGGCCTTGGACAGCACCAGGGCGATCAGCACCGCTTCCAGCGAATCCAGCGTCGTGAACAGCACGGTCATGGCCGGCGGCGTGCCGCCCAGGCCGTCGAGCAGCAGATGGCTGGCGGCGCTGAGCACCAGCAGGATCGCGCTGCGGCCGGGCGTCAGCAGCATCAGGCCGGCGGCCAGCAGGCCGTTGCACGGCCACATCGAGGCCATGCCCGACGGGCCCCGGGTCAGCAGGTCGCAATAGGCGATGGCGACGGCGTAGGCGGCGATCAGCGACAGCAGCAGGCGGGTCTGGCTGGCCTCGCCCTCGAAACGCTTTACTGCAAACATGACGCCGTACTCGCTCGTCCCGTTCGAACTCGAGGGCAAAATCGGGCGCAACCCCGCCTATTCCGTTAAGGCGCGGCCGGTTCGACGTAAAAATGGGCGGGGATCTAGGCTTCCAGGCCTTCCAGCGCCGAAATCAGCGCGGAGAACGCCTCGGGCGGAGCGTCGCCGTCGGCCAGCAGCAGGTCGTCGAGATCGCGGGCCAGCTCGGTGACCTGGCCATAGCCGAACACGCCGGCCGCGCCGGCCAGGCGGTGGACGACGTAGTGGCGGTCCTTGATCGAGGCCTGGTCCGAGCGCAGCAGCGCCAGGTCCTGCGCCGCGCGGGCGAGGAACTTGGCGCGCAGCGGGGCGAGGGGATCGTTCATCGCGCCAGGATCGCCCGCACGTCCTGGGCCAGGGTCATCGGGTCGAACGGCTTGGTGATGACGTCGGCGGCGCCGAAGCCCAGCAGGCGGGCGCGCTCTTCGGCCTGGGCGCGGGCGGTGATGAAGATCACCGGCGCGCCATCGAGATCGCCTCTTTCGCGGAGCTTGGCCAGCACGGCAGGGCCGTCCATGTCGGGCATCATCACGTCCAGCAGCACCACGTCGGGGCGCCAGGCGTCGCGGTCGAGCATGGCGAAGGCCTCGGCCCCGCCGTCGGCGGCCCGCACCTCGATGCCCGGATCCAGCTCCAGCGAGAAGGTCGCCACCTCGCGGATGTCGGCCTCGTCGTCGACGTAAAGGAGCTTCAGGTCGGTCATCGGCGTCTCTTGGAATCGGCGTCCGCGGCGAGCTTGCGCACAGTTCGGGCCAGCTGGTCCAGAGTGGTCTTGGACTTGGTCAGCACCGCGTCGACCGAGGCCGCCAGCGCCTTGTCCTCGATGGGCTGGGCCGAGAACACGATGACCGGAACCGGATCGTCGCCGTCGTGCAGGTCGCCCAGCAGCTCCACGCCGTTGCCGTCGCCGAGGCCGAGATCGAGGATCACCACGTCGGGCCTCGCCAGCGACAGGGCGGCGCGGCCGGTCCGCACGCTGTCGGCGTGGCGGACGGTGCAGCGGTCCTGCAGGGCGTCGCGGACCACGGCGTGGACGTCGCGGTCGTCCTCGACATGCAGCACCTCGATGCGGCGGGCGTCGGCGTGGCCGTTGACGGCGCGATCGACCGCCGTGCGCAGGCGTTCCAGGTCGATCGGCTTCTGCAGCCAGTCGACGACGTCCAGCGCCTCGCCCCGGCCCTCGGCGGCCTCAGCCGAGATCACCAGGGCGGGGATGTCGCGGGTGTTGGCGTCGGCGCGCAGGCGGCGCAGCAGATCCAGGCCGCTGCCGTCGGGCAGGCGCACATCGGTGACGAAGGCGTCGAAGCCGCCGATCTCCAGCACCGCCCGGGCCGAGGCCACGTCGCCGACGGTGTGCACCCGCACCCCGGCCTCGCGCAGGGCCTGGGACAGGATTTCGGCGATGTCGGGGTCGTCCTCGCACAGCAGGACGCGGGCGCCGCCGTCGCCGGCCTCGATCGTCCGGACGCGGGTCTCGATGGTCGCCAGCTCGAACTGGAAGGTCGCGCCCTGGCCCGGCTCGGACTCGAACCACAGCCGGCCGCCGTGGCGCTGGACGATCTCGCGCGAGATGGCCAGGCCAAGGCCCGTGCCGCCCTTGGCGCGGGTGTCGGAGGCGTCGGCCTGGGCGAACTTCGAGAAGATGCGGTCGCGGAAGGCCTCGGGCACGCCCGCGCCGTGGTCGCGGACGCAGAAGCGCAGCAGGTCGGGACGCGGGGCGTAGACCCTGACCTCGACCACGCCGTCGGGCGGCGAGAACTTGGCGGCGTTCGACAGCAGGTTGGCGGCCACCTGGGCCAGGCGGTCGGCGTCGCCGCGCACCGGCGGCAGGTTCGGCGCGACGTCGAGGCTGAAGGTCACGCCCATCTGGCCGCCCAGGCCGCCCATGCCGTCCACCGCCCGCTGGGCGAGGTCGCCGAGGTCGAGCGGCTGCAGCGAGAACTCCATCTGGCCGGACTCGATCTTCTCGATGTCGAGGATGTCGTTGATCAGCCGCACCAGCCGCTGGCAGTTGTTGTGGGCGATGCCCAGCAGGCGCGCGGCGCGCTCGGGCAGGGCGCCGGCCGCCCCGCCGACCAGCAGGCCCAGCGAGCCGGCGATCGAGGTCAGGGGCGTGCGCAGTTCGTGGCTGACGGTCGAGACGAACTCGGCCTTCAGCCGTTCGACGCGGCGGCGCTCGGAGATGTCGCGGATCGAGGCGGCGATGCGCTCGCCCTCGGGCAGGCGGACCAGGCCGATCGAGGCCTCGACCGGGAAGGTGCTTCCGTCGGGGCGATAGGCGACGAACTCGCGCAGCACGCCCTTCGAAAGGTCATCGCCCCCCGCCAGGTGCTGTACGAACAGCTGGCCGCGGTCGGGCAGGTCCACGAATTGCGACAGCGCCCGGCGGACCAGAGTCTCGCGCGGCAGGCCGAACATGGCCTCGGCCGCCTTGTTGACGGTCTCGATCGTGCCGCTGGGATTGAGGGTGACGACGGCGTCCTGGGCGTTGTCGAGGATGGCGTCCAGCCGCCCGGCCGTGGCCTGGGCCACGGTGAACAGCTGCTGGCGGGCGCGGATCTGCCGCGACAGCAGGATGAAGGCGGCCAGCAGGAACACTACCAGCACCGCGAACAGGGTCTGGGTCAGGCGCTCGGTGCGCAGGGTCAGGGCGTCGTTGGCGGCGATGCGGCGGTCGAGGGCGGCCTTGTCGGACGCCTGCAGCTCGCGGGTGACGAGGCGGATCTCGTCCATGATCACCTTGCCCTTGCCGCTGGAGATCAGGGTGCGGGCCGCGTCGTGCCCCTGCTCGCGGCGCAGGCGGATGCCCTCGGCCATCGTCTTCTGCTTCTGCTGGATCAGGGCTTCGAGGCGATCGAAGACCGGATCGTCGTTGGCGATCAGGTCGCCGACGTCGCGCTGGCGCAGGGCGCGCAGCGAGGCTAGCTGGCTGGGCAGGCGGCGCTGGGCGGCGTCGTAGGGCTCGAGGAACCGGTCCTGGCCGGTGATGACGAAGCCGCGCTGGCCGGTCTCGGCGTCCTGCATCAGCGAGAACACCGTCTGCAACTGCATGCGCTGTTCGTAGGAGTGATCGACCGCGTCGCGCAGCATCCGGCCGCGGGTGAACTCGCGCTGGATCTCCCAGGTGGTCAGCAGCAGCAAAAGCGGCGCGACCACCAGGCCCAGGATGACCGAGATCAGCAGGCCGCGCTGCTCGCGGCGCAGGAGGAAGCTGGTCATGGGCGGTGCTTTTCCTCGCGGCTTTCGAGTCACAGCTTACGGCCGGTCGCGGGGACGACTCAACGCGCCATTCCACCGGTCTTCGATCCGGCCTCTCCACCCGGCGTTGACTTACCCGGGGTCACGACGAAAACCATGTTCTTCGAACGGCCGCGTCAGACGGCTTCACCGGGAGAGCAGCGATGATCCAGGACGCCGTCGATTTCGCCCGCATGCCCACGCTGGGCGACGTGCCTCGCTATCACGCCCAGGTGCGGCCCGACGCGATCGCCTTCGCCTTCGAGGGCCGCGAGACCAGTTTCGCGCAGCTCGACCGCCGCACCAACCAGGTGGCCCGCGCCCTGCTGGCCGAGGGGCTGAAGCCCGGCGACCGCATCGCCTATGTCGGCAAGAACAGCGACAGCTATTTCGAACTGCTGCTCGGCGCGGCCAAGGCCGGGGTGGTGATGGCCCCCGTCGGCTGGCGGCTGGCCCCGGCCGAGATCGCCTACATCGTCGCCGACACCGAGGCGAAGATGGTCTTCGTCGGTCCGGAACTGGTCGAGCATGTCGGCGAGGTGGCCAAGCTGCTGCAGCCGCCGATCCCGCCGGTGATCGCCATGGAGGGCGGCGGCGATCTTGCGGCCTTCCCCGCGTGGCGCGACGCTCAGGACGAGGCCGACCCCGCCGTGCCGCTGCGCCCCTCCGACGTGGTGCTGCAACTCTACACCTCGGGCACGACGGGCAAGCCCAAGGGCGCGATGCTGACCCACGACAACCTGCTGGCCATGCGCAAGGCGGCCGCCGAGCAGACGGCCATGCCGTGGAACGTCTGGGGTCCCGACGACGTCAGCCTGGTGGCCATGCCCGTGGCCCATATCGGCGGCACCGGCTGGGGGCTGGTCGGCCTCTTCAACGGGGCCAAGGGCGTGGTGGCGCGCGAGTTCGACCCCTTCAAGGTGCTGGACTTCATCGAGCACGACCGGGTGTCGAAGATGTTCCTGGTGCCGGCCGCTCTGCAGATCGTCGTGCGCCTGCCCCGGGCCCGCCAGATCGACTATTCGCGGCTGAGCTACATTCTCTATGGCGCGGCGCCGATCCCGCTCGACCTGCTGCGCGAGAGCATCGAGGTGTTCGGCTGCGGCTTCGTCCAGCAGTACGGCATGACAGAGACGACCGGCACGGTGGTCTATCTGCCGCCGGAGGACCACGACCCGGCCGGCAACACCCGCATGCGTTCGGCCGGCCTGCCGATGCCGGGGGTGGAGCTGCGCATCCTCGACGAGGCCGGGCGCGTTCTGCCCGCGAACACCGTCGGAGAGATCGCCGTGCGCAGCGCCTCGAACATGGCCGGCTACTGGAAGCTGGACGCGGCCACCGCCGCGACCATCGACGCCGACGGCTGGCTGCGCACCGGCGACGCCGGATACCTGGACGACGACGGCTATCTCTTCATCCACGACCGGGTGAAGGACATGATCGTCTCCGGCGGCGAGAACATCTATCCGGCCGAGGTGGAAAGCGCCGTCTACGGCCATCCGCACGTGGCCGAGGTGGCGGTGATCGGCGTGCCCGACGACAAGTGGGGCGAGGCGGTCAAGGCGGTGGTCGCGCCCAAGCCCGGCGTCACGCCCGACACCGAGGACATCATCGCCTTCGCCCGCACGCGGATCGCGCATTTCAAGGCCCCCAAGAGCGTGGACTTCGTCGAGGCCTTGCCGCGCAACGCCTCGGGCAAGATCCTGCGCCGCCAACTGCGCGAGCCCTATTGGGCGGGCCGCGAACGACGGGTGAACTGATGGCCGATCCCCTCTCGCGGGCCGCCGCGCGGCTGCTGACGCCGGACGGGGGACCGGCGATCGACTTCTCCGCTCCGCCGGGCGCGGCCGCCCTGATCGCGCCGGACTCGGTGTCGTGGCGGGTGTTCAAGAACCCGGTGTCGCTGTTCGTCGGCGGCATCACGGCGGTGCTGCTGGAGTTGGCCGAACCCCGTGTGCGCTCGGGCGTCTGGGACCATTCCAGCTTCAAGGCCGAGCCCCTGAAGCGTCTCAAGCGCACGGGCCTGGCGGCCATGGTCACGGTCTATGGCCCGCGCGAGACGGCCGAGAAGATGATCGCCGGCGTGGTGCGCATGCACGGCCATGTGACGGGCCAGACGCCGGGCGGCGTGGCCTACCAGGCCAACGACCCGGTGCTGCTGGACTGGGTGCAGGCCACCGCCAGTTTCGGCTTCATCGAGGCCTACCACGCCTATGCCCACGCCCTGACCCCGGCCGAGCGCGACGCCGCCTTCGCCGAGGCCGCGCCCGGCGCGCGGCTCTACGGCGCGACCGGGGCGCCGACCAGCGAGGCCGAATGGAAGCGGCAGATGGCCCTGATGTTGCCCAGCCTGGAGCCGTCGGACATCGTCTTCGAGTTCCTCGACATCATGACCTCGACCCCGCTGCTGCCCGGACCGCTGCGGCTGATCCAGAAGCCGCTGGTGCGGGCGGCCGTGGCGATCACGCCGGTCGAGGTGCGGGCGCGCCTGGGTCTGGGCGAGGCCTGGCAGTTGAACGGCGTCGAGCGGCGCCTGGTGCGCCTGGCCGGGGCCAGCGCCGACAAGGTGCCGATCAAGGGCTCGCCGGCCGTCGAGTCGTCGCGGCGCATGGGCCTGCCGGACGACTATCTCTATCGCCGCCGGGCCGCCTGAGGCAGTCTTCTCCCCAGAAGAAACCATGACCTGGGGAGGGCATGATGAGCGAGACCAAGAGCAAGACGCCTTGGCACCTGTGGCTGGTGGGCGTGATCGCCGTGCTGTTCAACGCCATCGGCGTTTTCGACTTCGTGATGAGCATGGCGCAGGGGCCGGCCTACATGGCCAGCGCCGGTATGACCCAGGCCCAGATCGACCACTACCAGCGCATGCCGGGCTGGATGACGGCGGTCTGGGCGATCGGCGTGTTCGGGGCCTTCGCCGCCTCGGTGCTGATCCTGCTGCGCCGGAAGATCGCCGCGCCGGTGTTCGCCGTGTCGCTGGCCGCGTTCCTGCTGAGCCTCGTCTACACCTACGTGCTAAGCGACGGCGGCAAGGTGATGGGCCAGCAGATGGCCGTCACCAGCGCGGTGATCGCCGTGCTGCTGGCGCTGTTCCTGGCCTATGCCTGGTGGCAGGGCCGGCGGGGCGTGCTGCGGTAGATAACAGTTCAACCAAGTTCGTCATCCTGGAAAGCCCGAAGGGCTTATCCGGGACCCAGGGGCCAAGCGCAGTGTGGCGGCCCCTGGGTCCCGGCTCTCCGCTTCGCTACGGCCGGGATGACGAGCTAGGGGGCGTTTGAAAACGTGATCTAGACCAGCGCCGACGCCGCCAACGCCGCCGCGAACGCGACCAGCCCCGCTATCGTCGAGGCCACGGTCCAACTGCGGAAGGTCTCGGTCTCCGACAGGCCCAGATACTGCCCCACCAGCCAGAACCCCGCGTCGTTGACGTGGCTGACCACGGTGGCGCCCGCGCCGATGCCGATCACCACTAGGGCGACCTGGTTGGCGTCCAGGCCCGCCGCCGTCGCCAGGGGGGCGGCGAGACCCGCGGCGGCGACCATGGCCACGGTGGCCGAGCCCTGGGCGATGCGCATGATCGCGGCGATGAGAAAGCCGAAGATCAGCGGGGAGAGCCGCGCGCCCTCGACGGCGGCGGTCAGGTGGGCGCCGGCCCCGCTGTCGATCAGCACCTGCTTGAAGGCCGCCCCGGCCCCGATGACCAGGGCGATGGCGCCGGCCGGCTCCAGGGCGCGGCCGGCTATGCCCAGCAGCCGCTGCCGGTCGACGCCGCGCCGGCGCAGCAGCACCCAGGCGTAGCCGCAGGCCACGGCCAGGGCGACGAACGGGTGGCCGAAGAACTCCAGCCCTGTGCGCACCGGTCCCTCCGGCAAGGCGGCATGGGCCACGGCGCCGGCGACGATCAGGACGAGCGGGGCCAGCATGCCGACCAGGGCCGGCCACAGGCCGATCAGGGCGTCGGCGGCGCCGTCGTCGGCTACCGGGGAGGTCTCGGGCGCGACATAGGAACCCTTGCGAAAGGCGGCCAGGGCGTAGAGCGGTCCAGCGACCAGCACGGCCGGGATCCCGCAGGCCAGGCCCCACAGGGCGATGCGGCCATAGTCGGCGTGCAGCAGCTCGGCGGCGGCGACCGGGCCGGGGTGGGGCGGCAGCAGGCCGTGCATCACCGCCAGACCCGCCAGCACCGGCAGGGCGACGAAGGCCACCGCCTTGCCCGAGCGCTGGGCCACGCCCAGCATCAGCGGCGCCAGGATGATCAGGGCGACGTCGAAGAAGAGCGGGATGCCGACCAGGATCCCGATGCTCGCCAAAGCCCAGGGCGCGCGCCTCACGCCGAAGCGGTCGAGCAGGGCGCGGGCCATGACGCCCACCCCGCCGCCGGCTTCCAGCAGGGCGCCGAAGATCGAGCCCAGGCCCAGGATCACCGCCACGAAGCCCAGGGCCTCGCCCGCGCCCTTCTTCACCGAGGCCAGCACGCTGACCGGCTCGGCCCCGAAGGCGATGCCGGCGGCGATGGCGGTCAGCAGCAGGGCGAAGAACGCCGGCAGTCTGAGTTTGAGCGTGGCGAAGACCACCAGGGCGACCCCGGCGGCGACGACCAGCAGGGTCCAGAGCGGCCCGCTCACGCGACGCTCACGGGCGTCAGGATCGCGGTCGCCGGATCACGGCCCTTGCCGGGCGCGGTGATGGTGAAGGCGCCGCGCAGCCGGATGTCGGCCGAGGACGAGCCAACCATGACTTCCACCTTGCCGGCCTCGATGATCCAGCCCGCCGGGCTCCAGATCGCCAGCTGGGCGGGCGTCAGGGTGAAGGCCACGCGCTTCTTCTCACCCGGCGCCAGGGTCACGCGGATGAAGCCGCGCAGTTCCTTGACCGGCCGGGCGACGCTGGCGACCGGGTCGCGGACATAGAGCTGCACCACCTCGTCGGCGGCGATCTGGCCGGTGTTGGCCACGGTCAGGGCGATCCTCACCGCCCCGCCGGGAGCGACGGTCTCGCGGTCGAGCGTCAGGTCCGAATAGGCGAAGGGCGCGTAGCTCAGGCCATGGCCGAACGGGAACAGCGGGCCGATGTCGACATCGTGGTAGCGGACGGTGTCCTTGGCGAGATCCGGATCGGCCGGGCGGCCGCTGGGCGTGTGGGCGTAGAAGGTCGGTGACTGGCCCGTGGCGCGCGGGAAGCCGACGGGCAGGCGGCCGCCGGGGGCTGTCTTGCCGAACAGGATGTCGGCCAGGGCCGGGCCGGCCTCGACGCCGAGGAACCAGGTCGCCAGCACCGCCGGGGCCTTCTCCAGCAGCTCGGGCGCGACCAGCGGCCGGCCCGACGGCAGCAGCACGACCATCGGCTTGCCGGTCGCCAGCACGGCGCGGGCCAGGGCGCTCTGCGCGCCCGGCAGCGACAGGTCCGAGCGGCTGCGGGACTCGCCGCTGTGGTCGAAGTCCTCGCCGACCATCAGCAGCACGAGATCGGCGGCCTTGGCCGCTTCGACGGCGGCGGGAATGCCGCTCTCATCAAGGCTGCGCGGGCCGGCGCCGGCCACGTGGACGATCTCGGTTCCCGCCGGCGCGGCCGCTTGCAGAGCAGGCAGCAGCGGGGCGACGTCGGCCGCCTGGCCGCGCGCCTTCCATGAGCCCAGCTGCGAGAGGTTGTCGGTCGCCAGCGCGCCGATGACGGCGATCTTCTTCGTCGCCGGCGCGATCGGCAGCAGGCTGCCGTCGTTCTTCAGCAGCACCACGGCCTTGCGCGCCGCCTCGCGGGCGATGGCGCGGTGTTCGGGGCCGACGAAGATCGTCTTCTCCCGCTTGACGTCGCCGAAGCGGTAGGGATCGTCGAACAAGCCAAGCCGCATCTTGGCGGTCAGGATCCGGATCACCGCCTGGTCGAGCAATGGCAGGAGCGACGGATCGGCGGCGATCGCCGTCTTCAGGTGGGCGGCGTAGACGCCGCTGGCCATGTCCATGTCGACGCCGGCCTTGAGAGCCAGGGCGGCGGCCTGGACCGGGGTCTCGGCGATGCCGTGGTTGATCAGTTCGAGGATGGCGTTCCAGTCGCTGACCACCAGGCCGGGCCAGGTCCACTGGGTCTTGAGCACGCCGCGCACCAGGGCGGCGTTGGCGGTGGTCGGCGCGCCGTTCAGGTCGTTGAAGGCGGTCATCATCGTGCCCGCGCCGGCTTTCGCCGCGGCGTGGAAGGGCGGGAGATAGACCTCGTTCAGGGTGCGGTCCGAAAGCTCGGCGGCGTCGTAGTCGCGCCCGCCCGCCGCCGCGCCATAGGCTCCAAAGTGCTTGGCGCAGGCCAGGATCGAGTCCTTGCTCGACAGGCCCTCGCCCTGGAAGCCGCGCACCTGGGCGGCGGCCATCACCGAGCCGAGATAGGGATCCTCGCCGGCCCCCTCGACGATGCGGCCCCAGCGCGGGTCGCGGGCGATGTCGACCATCGGGGCGAAAGTCCAGTGCAGGCCGCTGACCGCCGTCTCGACGGCCGCCATCCGCGCCGTCGCCCGCACGATCTTCGGGTCGAAGGTCGCCGCCATGGCCAGGGGCACGGGGTAGAGGGTGCGGAAGCCGTGCACCACGTCTATGGCGAACAGCAGCGGGATCTTCAGCCGCGACTCCTCCACCGCCGTGCGTTGCAGCTCGCGCAGGAACGCCGCGCCGGCCACGTGCAGGTACGACCCGACCCCGCCCTTGCGGACCAGATCCAGCGCCGTGGCGTCGATCTTGGAGTTCAGCGCCTTCTGCCGCCCGCCGGCCGGCTGGTGGGTCTGGCCGATCTTCTCGTCGAGGGTCATCTGCTTGAGCAGCGACCTGACGCGAGCCTCCTGGTCGGCGGCGAGCGCGGGCAGGGCGGGGGCAAATCCCGAACCCAGGCCCAGGGCGGCGGCGCCGGCCAGCAGCGCGCGGCGGTGCGGTCCTTGGGTCAGTGTCGCCTCCCTCGATCGTCGTCATGCGGTCGTTGGGCTGCAGAGCACTATGCTTTGACAACGCTGTCAATGAGGTTGTGTCGGGATCGGAAATGCAACTGGCCATGGCGCCGCCCTGGCCGGCGGCGCGGCTTGAGGATCCATGTCTTCTCATATATAACTTTCTGGTCAGTTATATAAAGGCCAGGCGATGCAGGTCGGACCTCCCAAGTGGCGCAGGCGGAGCGAGGCGCGGCCCGGCGAGATCGTGCAGGCGGCCCTGGAGGTGTTCGCCGAAAGGGGCTTCGCCGGGGCGAAGCTGGACGAGATCGCCGCGCGGGCGGGCATCTCCAAGGGCGCGCTCTATCTCTATTTCGAGACCAAGGAAGAGATCTTCCGCGCCGTGGTGCGCGAGGCCGTGGCCCCCAATCTCGACATGGTCGAGGCCATGCTGGCCCAGGCGACGATCCCGTTTCCGGAGCTGCTGCGCCTGCTGTTCGCCCGCATCGCCCAGGTGGTCGTGAACACGCGCCTGGGGGCGGTGGCCAAGCTGGTGGTCGGGGAGTCGCGAAACTTTCCCGACCTGGCCCGCGTCTGGCACGACGAGGTGGTCAGCCGCGCCCTGACGGCGATGAGCGGGGCGATCGCACGGGCCCAGGCGCGCGGCGAGGTGCGTCCCGGCGACCCCCGGCTGCACGCGTTCAGCATCATGGGACCGGTCCTGGCGGGGGTCATCTGGCGTGAGACCTTCACACCCGTCGGCGCGCCCGGTCTCGATCTCGAAGCCCTGATCCGCCAGCACGCCGACACGGTGCTGATGGGGCTGGCGCCTCGCCAGGAGGAACCGGCATGAAGCCGCCCGTTCGCATCATCGCCGCCGTGGCCGGGATCGGCGTGGTCGCGTTCCTGGGCTGGCGGTTGCTGGGGCCCGACGCCCACCGCGCGCCGCGTCTGTCCGGCTATGTCGAAGGCGAGACCCTGTACGTCGCCGCGCCCAACGCCGGCCTCGTCAGTGCGGTCGCCGTGCAGCGTGGCGATCGGGTCAAGGCGGGCCAGCCGCTCTTCGCGCTCGACGCCGCCCAGCTGACCGCCGCCCGCGACCAGGCGGCCGCCCAGGTCGCCGTCGCGCAAGCCCAGCTCAGCGACGCCGAGAAGGGCCAGCGACCGCAGGAGCTGGCCGTCTACGACGCCGAGCGCGCCGCCGCCCAGGCCGCCGTACGCCAGGCCCAGGCCGACTACGACCGGGTCGCGCCCCTGGTGCGCAAGGGAATCTACGCCCCCGCCAAGCTCGATCAGGCCAAGGCCGCGCTCGACACCGCCCGCGCCAACGCCGAGGCGGTGGCGCGGCGCAAGGACGTCGGAACCCTGGGCGCGCGGCCGGACGCGGTGAAGGCGGCCCAATCGGCCGTGGACTCGGCCCGCCAGGCCTTGGCGGCGGCGCAGGACCGGCTGGACCAGATCAGTCCCCGCGCGCCCGCCGCGGCCCGGGTGCAGGACGTCTTCTACCAGTCCGGCGAATGGGCGGCGGCCAACCAGCCGGTGGTGGCCCTGCTGGCCGACGACCGCGTGCGACTGCGGTTCTTCGTCCCCGAGGCCGAGGTGGCGCGCTATCCGGTGGGGGCGAGCATCCGCTTCGAGTGCGACGGCTGCGGCGCGGCGCGCGAGGCGCGGATCAACTATGTCAGCCCCAAGCCCGAGTTCACCCCGCCGGTGATCTACAGTCGCGAGGCCCGCCAGCGCATGGTGTTCCTGGTCGAGGCCCAGCCCCAGCCCGGTTCCCTCCTGGCCCCGGGGCAGCCGATCGACGTGGTCCCGCTGGAGGATCGCAAGTGACGCAGCTGGCGGTCGACGTCACGGGGCTGAACAAGAGCTTCGGCCCGCGCCACGTGGTGCAGGACGTGTCGATCCAGGTCGAGACGGGCCGGATCACCGGCTTTCTCGGTCCCAACGGCTCGGGCAAGACCACCACCCTGCGGATGCTCTGCGGCCTGCTGACCCCCGACAGCGGCGAGGGCGAGGTGCTGGGCCTCGATTTCCGCAAGGCGGCCGAGGCGGTCAAGCGCCAGACCGGCTACATGACCCAGAAGTTCTCGCTCTACGAAGACCTGTCGATCGAGGAGAACCTCGACTTCGTGGCCCGGGTGCACGAGCTGGACCGCCGTCGCGAGCGGGTGCGCGAAAGCCTTGAGCGCCTGGGATTGACCGCCCGGCGACGGCAGCTGGCCGGCAGCCTGTCGGGCGGTTGGAAGCAGCGCCTGGCCCTGGCCGCCAGCGTCATGCACGGCCCCAAGCTGCTGCTGCTGGACGAGCCGACCGCCGGCGTCGATCCGAAAGCCAGACGGGAGTTCTGGGACGAGATCCACGCCCTGTCGGCCGACGGCCTGACCGTGATGGTTTCGACCCACTACATGGACGAGGCCGAGCGCTGTCACGACATCGCCTACATCGCCTACGGCCGGCTGATGGCGCGGGGCACGGCCGAGCAGGTGATCGACCAGTCTGGCCTCGTCACCTTCCGGGCCGAGGGGCCGGGGGCCGACCGGCTGGCCCGCGAACTGGCCAAGGCGCCCGGCGTGATCATGGCCGCTCCGTTCGGCGCGGCCCTGCACGTCAGCGGAACCGACCGCGCCGCCCTGGAGGCGGCCATCGCGCCGCACCGCAGGCCGCCGCTGGACTGGGTGGAGGTGCGGCCGACGTTGGAGGACGTCTTCATCCGCCTGATGGGCCAGGCCTCGGACAACTTCCAATGAGCGGGCCGGCGAAGACGGGCGGCCTTTCTGGCGCGCGCATCCTGGCGGTGCTGATCAAGGAATTCATCCAGCTGACGCGGGACCGGCTGACCTACGCCATGATCCTGGTCATGCCGATCGTGCAGCTGCTGCTGTTCGGCTACGTGATCAACAACGACCCCCGCGACCTGCCCACCGCCGTGCTGGTGCAGGACCAGGGGCCGATGGCGCGCTCCACCCTGTCGGCCCTGGTCAACAGCGGCTATTTCGAGATCGTGCGCACCGCTGCCTCGCCGGCCGAGCTGGACGCGGCCGTGGCGCGGGGCGAGGTGCAGTTCGCCCTGACCATTCCCGCGGACTTCACCAGGCGGGTGATCCGCGGCGACGACGCCCAGATCCTGGTCGAGGCCGACGCCTCGGATCCCGCCGCCACCGGCGGGGCGCTGGCCGCCCTGGCCAGCCTGCCGACCACGGCCCTGTCGCGCGACCTCGTGGGCGCCGCGGCCAAGACCGGCGGCGCGCCGTTCGAGGTGGTGATCCACCGGCGCTACAATCCCGAGGCCATCAGCGCCTTCAACATCGTGCCGGGCCTGCTGGGCGTGATCCTGTCGATGACCCTGGTGATGATGACCGCCCTCGGCGTCACCCGGGAGTACGAGCGCGGGACGATGGAGAGCCTGCTGGCCACCCCGGCCCGGCCGATCGAGGTGATGGTCGGCAAGCTGGCGCCCTATGTGGTGGTCGGTCTGATCCAGACGGTGGTGATCCTGATCCTGGCGCGGGTGCTGTTCGAGGTGCCGATGGCCGGCGGCTGGGGCGCGCTGGTCCTGGGCGTGCCGCTGTTCATCGTCGGTTCGCTGGCGCTGGGCTTCCTGATCTCGACCGTGGCGCGCACCCAGCTGCAGGCCATGCAGATGTCGTTCTTCTACATCATGCCGTCGCTGCTGCTGTCGGGCTTCATGTTCCCGTTCCGGGGCATGCCGGGCTGGGCCCAGGCCTTGGGCAGCGTGATCCCGGTGACCCATTTCCTGCGCGTGGTGCGCGGGGCCCTGCTCAAGGGGCTGGGCGTGGAGGCGCTGTGGCCGAGCCTGTCGGCCCTGACCCTGTTCGTCGTCGCGATCTCGGCCCTGGCGATGGCGCGCTATCGCACCACGCTGGACTAGACCTCGCTCTGATGCTCGACGTGACCCTCCCGCACCTCGGTGCGGGAGAACACCTCTTCCTGGCCGTCGAGCAGCAGCTCTTCGGCGGCCACGTGGTCGCGTTCGGCCTCTTCCAGCACCTGGCGCAGGGCCTCGACCTCGGTGTCGGCCTCGACCAGCACGCTGCGCAGGGGGGCGTGGCCTTCGCCCAATCGGATCTCGATGCGCCATTGGGCGGTCATGGTCGTGTCTCCCTTCAGCCAGACTGATAACGCAAGCGATCCCCCTCGGTTCGCCTCATGGGCGGCGAGGCGTTGCGCGGCGGGCCGTCCTCGGCGAGGTTGCCCGCCGAAAGGTCAGTCGGAAGGGATTCTATGGATCGGCGTGAGGCGCGGCTTGAAGGGATCAGCCGTCGCGGACTGATGGCTGGGGCCGCGGGCCTCGCGGGATTTGCGCTGGCCGGCAAGGCCTCGGCGCAAGGTCGGGGCTCGGATCGCGTCGAGGCGCTGATCGCCCAGATGACCATCGAGGAGAAGGCCGGGCAGCTGTCCTGCTACGCCGACATGATCCGCCCGCCGGTGGGCGACATGAACCCGGCGGTGAACCTGCGCAACACCCAGCAACTGCTGGCCGAGACCCGCGCGGGCAAGATTGGCACGCTGATGAACGGCGTCGGCGTCGAGGGCGCCCTGCTGGCCCAGACGGCGGCGGTGGAGCACTCGCGGCTGGGGATCCCGCTGCTGCTGGCGGCCGACGTCATCCACGGCTTCAAGACCGTCTATCCGATCCCGCTGGCCGAGGCCGCCGCCTTCGACCCGCCTCTGGCCGAGCGCACCGCTCGGGCGGCCGCGCAGGAGGCCACGGCCCACGGCCTGCACTGGACCTTCGCGCCGATGGTCGATGTGGCCCGCGACGAGCGCTGGGGTCGGGTGGCCGAGGGCTCGGGCGAGGACGTGTTCCTCGGCGAAGCCCTGGCCCAGGCCCGGGTGCGCGGCTTCCAGGGACCGGACCTGAAGTCGCCGGACTCGATGCTGGCCTGCGCCAAGCACTTCGCCGCCTACGGCGCGGTGGCGGCGGGCATGGACTACAACACCGTCGAGATCTCCGAGGCGACGCTGCGGGAGGTGCACCTGCCGCCGTTCCAGGCCGCCTTCGAGGCCGGGTGCCTCACCGCCATGTCGGCCTTCAACGACATCAACGGCGTGCCGGCCACGGCCAACAAGGCCCTGCTGACCGACCTGCTGCGCGGCGAGTGGAAGTTCCGCGGCGTGGTGATCTCCGATTACACCGCCGACCAGGAACTGGTGGCCCACGGCTACGCCGCCGACGACCGCGACGCCGCGCGCCTGGCGATCCTGGCGGGCGTCGACATCAGCATGCAGAGCGGGCTCTACAGCCGCTACCTGCCGGAACTCGTGGCCAGCGGCGCCGTGCCGATCGCGGTGGTCGACCAAGCCGTGCGCCGGGTGCTGATGCTGAAGGAGGCCATCGGCCTGTTCGATCAGCCGTTCCGCTCGATCGACCCCAAGGCCCAGGCCGCCCGCACCGCCACGCCGCAGATGCGGGCCCTCAGCCGCGAAGCCGGCGGCCGTTCGATCGTGCTGCTGAAGAACGACGGGAACCTGCTGCCGCTGCCGCGATCGGGCAAGCGCATCGCCCTGATCGGACCGTTCGCCGAGGACCGCGACAACATCCTGGGGCCGTGGGCCTTCTTCGGCGACAAGAGCCTGGGCGTGGACCTGGCCACCGGCTTCCGCCAGGCGCTGGAGGATCCCAACCTGCTGCGCACCGCCAAGGGCTGCGAGGTCGAGGCCTCGATCCCCGGCGGGATCGAGGCGGCCGTGGCCGCCGCCCAGAACGCCGACATCGTCGTGCTGGCGGTCGGCGAGGGCCAGAACATGTCGGGCGAGGCCCAGTCGCGCACCGACATCGGCGTTCCCAAGCCGCAGATGCTGCTGGCCGAGGCCGTGGCGGCGGTCGGCAAGCCCACCGTCGTGTTGCTGCGCCACGGCCGGGCCCTGGTGCTGGACGGGGCGGTCAAGAACGCCCCGGCGATCCTGGCCACCTGGTTCCTGGGCACCGAGACCGGCCACGCGGTGGCCGACGTGGTGTTCGGCGGCGTGAACCCCTCGGGCCGCCTGCCGGTCAGCTTCCCGTACGAGAGCGGCCAGCAGCCCTACGCCTACAATCACCGCACGACGGGCCGCCCCGCGCCGGCCGACAGCGAGATCCAGGAGTACAAGGCCCGCTGGCGCACGGTGAAGAACGAGGCGCTTTATCCGTTCGGCTACGGGCTTTCCTACACCACCTTCGCCCTGTCGGACTTGAAGCTGTCGACGACCAGCCTGGCCTGGAACGAGCCGCTGCGGATCACCGCCAAGGTGAAGAACACCGGTAAGCTGGCCGGAACCCACGTGGTGCAGCTCTATGTCCGCGACCGGGTGGCCAGCCGCACCCGGCCGGTGCGCGAGCTCAAGCGTTTCGCCCGCGTCGAGCTGCGGCCCGGCGAGACCCGCGAGGTGACCTTCGTCCTGCAGCGCGAGAGCCTGGCCTTCTATGGCGAGACCGGCTGGATCGCCGAGCCGGGGCTGTTCGACCTGTGGGTGGCGAATAGTTCGGTGGACGGGCTGAACGCGCAGTTCACGCTGCTGGGGGCGTAGGGGGATCACGCCCCCAAACTTGATAATCTTGCTTCCCTGGGCCTCGTGCCCAGGGTCCATCGTTCAGCCGCTCAAACCTTTCGGGTTTGGCGCGGTTTGAGCAGCGGCCGGCATGGGCCCTCGCCACAAGGGCGAGGGAAGCGAACTTTTGAGCTTTGGCTCCGGTCCGGCTCGAACCTCAGACCGCCGCTTCCATCTCCACGAACAACCCCCGCACCCAGTCGTTCACCCGGCCGTCGATGACCAGGTGCACGCGGTCTTCCGTCCCGCGATTGGCGACGCTGTGCGGGTCGGAGAGCTTCAGGTACCAGGCGCTGCCGGCCTCCATGGTCACGCGCAGGCCGTTGAGGCGGAAGTCGACCTCGGGGTTGGTGACGACCGGCACGTGGAAGCGCACGTGGGTCGATTCCGCGTCGAGCTCGAGGTCGGTGTGGGTCTTGATCACCGAGCCGGCCGCCAGCTTCATCAGCCGGGCGCTGGTGACCGGCATCGGGAAGGCGGCGATCACCTCGCGGAAATAGGGGCAGGGGGCCAGGAACGGGGTGTCCTCAAATTCCTTCGCCTCCGGGTCGGAATAGATCATCATCACCGGATGGGTCGCGCCGGCCTTGCTGCGCAGGGGGATGACGCTCCAGTCGCCCTCGTAGTTCTGCTTCACGAAGTGGGCGATCCAGTCGGTGGAGGCGGCCAGGGTCTCGAGGTCCGCGCGCAGCCGGCCGGGATCGAAGGTCAGCGGCAGGCGAAGGCGGTCTGGCAATCTCATCGCCCGAGCCTATTGTGCCGCTTCTCAACCGACAAGGGCTGGGTCCAGGCGTGCAACTTCCAGAGGGCGAGGCCCTGATCGAGCGCCTGCTCAGCGAGCCGGACGCCTGCGCGGGGCTGGCGGGGGTGTTCCGCGACGCGGATTTCATCGCCGCCCTGGACGCGCTGGCCGAACGCTGGGGCCTGGCCTCGCCAGCCGCCGTCGCGGGCGAGCGGCTGGAGCGGAAGCTGTTCGTGCATCGCGCTGTCGCCCCGCCGGCCGGCTGGCTGCCGATCGCCGTCGCTCCGGACGAGGATGCGGTAGACTGGGCCTTCTTCGGCGCGCGGCGGCTGACGGAGTCGTTCTTCGGCGAGAGCCTGCCGCCGGTGCGCTCCTCGCCGCTGAACCGCTTCGCGCGCCTGCGCACGCCGCTGGCGGCGCTGGAGGGACTGGCGGGACCGGCGCCGGACGGGCTCGTCTTCCACATGTCGCGCTGCGGCTCGACCCTGGTGGGGCGGATGCTGGGCGGGGCGCGGGGCTCGACCGTGCTGTCGGAGGCCGCGCCGATCGACGCGGTGGTCCGCTCCGGGCTGCCGCAGGCGCGGCGGGTCGGGCTGCTGCGCGGGGGGGTCGCGGCCCTGGGGCGTGCGCGCGGGGCGGGCGATGCGCGCCTCTTCCTCAAGCTCGACTGCTGGCACGCCCTGGCCTTCGACCTGTTCCGCGAGGCCTTTCCGCAGACGCCGTGGATCCACCTCCATCGCGCGCCGGAGGAGGTGCTGGTCTCGCACGCCCGCGACGTCGGCATGCAGATGGTGCCGCAGGTGGTGGCGCCGTCGGTGTTCGGCCTGGCCGAGCCCGAGGTTCCCGACGCCGACTATCGCGCCCGGGTGCTGGCGGCGATCGGCGAGGCGATGCTGGCGGCCAAGGCGCGCGACGGGGCGGGGCTGCTGGTCGGCTACGAGGCGCTGCCGGCGGCGGTGAGCGAGCGGATCCTGCCGCACTTCTGCTGGACGCCCACGTTGGAAGAGGCCGAGGCGATCGGCGCGGCCGCGGCGATCGACGCCAAGGCGGCCGGCCGGGTGTTCCGTCCTGACGGGGCGGGCAAGCGCGCGGAGGTGGACGCCGCGATCCGGGCTGCCTGCGCGCGGTGGCTGGATGACCTGCACGCGCGGCTTGAGGCCGCCTCGATCGGAAATGAAGGGGAAGGGGTGGAAGGGGCGCATCTGGGATTGGGGGGGTGATGCGCCCCTTCCTGGTCGCGGCGTGTCCGGGGGGGATGCCGCCGCGATCAGCCCCGCACCGTCGCGCGGGGATCTCGTGGGGGAGGGCCGAAACCCTCCCCCTTTAATCAAGCCTTCGGGGCGCCGCCGCCGAGGACCTTGTAGAGGGTGACCAGGTTGCTGGCCCGGGCCAGGCGCGCGTTGATCAGGCCCTGCTGGGCCGAATACTGCGTGCGCTGGGCGTCCTGCAGGGTCAGGGCGCTGTCGACGCCGCGGTCGTAGCGCAGCTTGGTCAGGCGGGCGGTGTCGGCGGCCGCGGCGGCCAGGCGTTCCTGGGCGGCCAGGCGGTCGCCGATGGTCGCCTGGGTCGCCAGGGCGTCGGCCACCTCGCGGAAGGCCGTCTGCACGGTCTTCTCGTAGGTCGCCACCGCGATCTTCTGGCTGGCCTTGGCGCCGTCCAGATTGGCCTTGTTGGCCCCGCCGGCGAAGATCGGCAGGCTGATGCTGGGCGCGAAGCTCCAGGCCTTGCCGCCGCTCTTGAACAGGTCGCCCAGGTCGGTGCTGGCGCTGCCGTACGAACCCGTCAGGCTGATCTGCGGGAAGAAGGCCGCGCGGGCCGCGCCGATGTTGGCTTCCGCCCCCATCAGGCTGTGCTCGGCCGACAGCACGTCCGGACGGCGGGTCAGCACGTCCGAAGGCACGCCCGCCGGCAGATCGGAGAGGATCTGCGCGGTGATCAGGCCGCCGGCCGGCAGCAGGTCGGCCGGCACGTCGGTCCCGGCCAGCAGGCGCAGGGCGTTCTTGTCCTGCTCGACCTGGGCCGTGTAGGTCGCCACGTCCGAACGGGCGGTCTCGGCCAGGGTCTGCGAGCTGCGCAGGTCCAGCTGCGAGACGGCGCCGGCGTCGAACTGGCGCTGGGTGAGGGCGAGGCTGTCCTCGCGGCTCTTCAGCGTGTCCTTGGCCAGGGCCAGCAGGTCCTGGTCGGCGGCCAGGGTCAGCCAGGCGTTGGCCGTCTCGGCGATCAGGCTGATCTGGGTCGCGCGGGCGGTCTCGGCCGTCGACAGATAGCTCTGCAGGGCGACGTTCGACAGGCTGCGGACCCGGCCGAACAGGTCGACCTCGTAGGAGGTCACGCCGACGCCGGCCGAGTAGCTCTCGATGTCGAGCGCCGAACCGGTCTGCGAGGTCGCCGCCGGGGTGTGGCTGCGGGTCTCGCTGAGCGAGGCGTTGACGCCCGGCAGCAGGTCGGCGCGCTGGACGCGGTAGGTCGCCCGGGCCTTGTCGATGTTGAGCACCGCGACCCGAAGGTCGCGGTTGTTGGCGAGAGCCAGTTCGATCGTCCCCGCCAGGCGGGGATCCTCGAAGACCTGTTTCCAGGCCAGGTCGCCGGCGCTCACGCTCGAACCGTTGGCCGAAGCCGTCGGCCAGCTGGTGGCGACCGGCAGGGCCGGACGCTCGTGCGGGGGAGCCAGGGTGCAGGCGGAAAGCGCGCTCGCCGCCAGCAGGGTGAGGGTCAGGTTACGAAGCATCTCAGTGGCTCTCGGTCGGAGCAACGGGGGCCTCGTCGTGGTGACGGGGCTTGGGCTTGAAGATCCGTTCGACGATCACGAAGAACAGCGGGACGAAGAAGATCGCCAGGATGGTCGCCGACAGCATGCCGCCGATGACGCCCGTGCCGATCGCGTGCTGGCTGCCCGATCCGGCCCCGTTGGAGATCGCGAGCGGCAGAACGCCGAAGACGAAGGCCAGCGAGGTCATGATGATCGGACGCAGACGGATGCGGACGGCTTCCAGAGTGGCTTCCACCAGGTTTCCGGTGCGCTCGTAGATCTCCTTGGCGAACTCGACGATCAGGATGGCGTTCTTGGCCGCCAGGCCCATGGTCGTCAGCAGGCCCACCTGGAAGTAGATGTCGTTGGACAGGCCGCGCAGGGTGGTCGCCAGCAGGGCGCCGACGATGCCGAGCGGGATGACCATGATCACCGACAGCGGGATCGCCCAGCTCTCGTAGAGGGCGGCCAGCAGCAGGAACACCACCAGGATCGAGATGGCGTACAGGGCCGGAGCCTGGTTGCCCGCCTCACGCTCCTGGGCCGACAGACCGGTCCATTCGAAGCTGATGCCGGCCGGCAGCTGGGCGGCGATCTTCTCCATGGCGTTCATCGCGTCGCCCGAGCTCTTGCCCGGGGCCGGCGAGCCCTGGATGTTCATCGACGACAGGCCGTTGTAGCGCTCCAGACGCGGCGAGCCGTAGATCCAGTGGGTCGTGGCGAAGGCCGAGAAGGGCACCATCTGGCCGGTGCTGTTGCGGACGTACCAGTTGTTGAGATCTTCCGGCTTCATCCGGTACTGGGCGTCGGCCTGCAGATAGACCTTCTTCACCCGGCCGCGGTCGACGAAGTCGTTGATGTACGACCCGCCCCACGCGGCGCTGAGAGCGGCGTTGATGTCCGAGGTGGTCAGGCCCATCGCCCCGGCCTTGGCCTGGTCGATGTCGATCTTCAGCTGCGGGGTGTCTTCCTGGCCGTTGGGACGCACGCCGACCAGGTTGGGATCCTGGGCGGCCATGCCCAGAACCTGGTTGCGGGCGGCGGTGAGGGCGTCATGGCCCACGCCGCCGATGTCCTGCAGCTGGAAGTCGAAGCCCGACGAGGTGCCCAGTTCCGGCACCGCCGGCGGCACGACGGCGAACACCATCGCGTCGCGGATCTGGCCGAAGGCCCCCATGGCGCGACCGGCGACGGCCTGGGCCTTGAGGTTGGCGGCCTTGCGCTTGTCGAAGTCCTTCAGGCGGACGAAGGCCAGACCGGCGTTCTGGCCCGCGCCGCTGAAGCTGAAGCCCGAGACGGTGAACACCGACTGCACGGCGTCCTTCTCGCCTTCCAGGAAGTGCGAACGGACCTGGTCCAGCACGCCCTGGGTGCGTTCCTCGGTGGCGCCCGGCGGCAGCTGGACGAGGGTGATCATGATCCCCTGGTCTTCTTCCGGCAGGAAGGCGCTGGGCAGGCGGACGAACAGCAGGCCCATGACCAGGATGATCACGCCGTAGATGGCCATCCAGCGGACGCTCTTGCCCAGGATGCCGCGCACGCCGTTCTGATAGCGGCCCGAGACGTCGTTGAAGCTGCGGTTGAACCAGTTGAAGAAGCGGTTGAAGAAATTGACGATCGCGCCCAGCGGACCCTTGTGGTCGGTCTGGAGCGGCTCGCCGTGGCCGCGGCTCGAGGGCTTCAGCATGGTGGCGCAGAGCGCCGGGGTCAGGATCAGGGCGACGATGACCGACAGGCCCATGGCCGAGACGATCGTGATCGAGAACTGACGGTAGATGACGCCCTGCGAGCCGCTGAAGAAGGCCATGGGCACGAACACCGCCGACAGCACCAGCGCGATGCCGATCAGGGCGCCGGTGATCTCGGTCATCGACTTGCGGGTCGCCTCGAGGGGCGAAAGCCCTTCCTCGCTCATCACCCGCTCGACGTTCTCGACCACGACGATGGCGTCGTCGACGAGCAGGCCGATGGCCAGCACGAGGCCGAACATGGTCAGGGTGTTGATGGAGTAGCCGAAGGCCGCGAGGATGCCGAAGGTGCCCAAGAGGACGACCGGAACGGCGATGGTCGGGATCAGGGTCGCGCGCCAGTTCTGCAGGAACAGGAACATGACGATGAAGACGAGGATGATCGCTTCGATCAGCGTCTTGATCACTTCGTGGATCGACAGCTCCACGAACGGCGTGGAGTCGTAGGGCACGACGTAGCGGTAGCTGCTCGGGAAGCTCTTCTCGAGCTGGGCCATGCGCTCCTTCACCGCCTTGGCGGTGTCGAGGGCGTTGGCGCCGGGGGCCAGCTTGATGGCCAGACCGGCGGCCGGTTTGCCGTTGAACTTGGCGTTCGAGACGTAGCTTTCGGCGCCCAGCTCGACGCGGGCGACGTCGCGCAGGTGGACGATGGCGCCGCCGGTGCTGTTCTTGACGATGATGTTCTCGAACTCTTCCGGCGTCTGCAGGCGCGACTGGGCCGTGATCGTGGCGTTCAGCGCGGTGCCCTGGACGTTGGGCGTGCCGCCCAGCTGGCCGGCCGAGACCTGGGCGTTCTGCGCCGTGATGGCGGTCGAAACGTCGGCCGGGGTCAGGCTGTAGGAGGCCAGCTTGTTCGGGTCGAGCCAGATGCGCATGGCGTACTGGGCGCCGAACAGCTGCACGTCGCCCACGCCGTCGACGCGGCTCAGCGGGTCCTGGATGTTGGACGCGATGTAGTCGGCCAGGTCGGTGTTGGTGGTGCTGGCGTCCTCGGAATAGAGGCCGACGACCATCATGAAGTTACGGGCCGACTTGGCGACCGTCAGGCCTTGCTGCTGCACCTCTTGGGGAAGCAGGGCCTCGGCGCTCGACAGCTTGTTCTGCACCTGCACCTGGGCGATGTCGATGTCGGTGCCGGCCTTGAAGGTCAGGGTCGTGGTGGCCGAGCCGGAGCTGTCGCTGGTCGACGACATGTAGTCCAGCCCGTCC
The DNA here is from genome assembly GCF_059415745.1 of Caulobacter sp. GW821-FHT10A10. Classification (NCBI taxonomy): domain Bacteria; kingdom Pseudomonadati; phylum Pseudomonadota; class Alphaproteobacteria; order Caulobacterales; family Caulobacteraceae; genus Caulobacter; species Caulobacter sp. GW821-FHT10A10. The sequence goes on from NZ_JBWKNV010000012.1 coordinate 97,295, forward strand.
AGGCCCTTCATCTTCTGTTCGATGACCTGGGTGACGCTGTCTTCGACCGTCTTGGCCGAGGCGCCGGGATAGGTGGCGGAGACCGAGACCTGCGGCAGGGCGATCTCGGGATACTGGGCGATCGGCAGCGTGCGGATGGCGAGCGCGCCAGCCAGCATGATCACGATCGCGACGACCCACGCGAAGATGGGCCTGTCGATGAAGAAACGGGACAGCATTGGGGGCCGGCCTTAGCGTTGAGCGGTGATGACGGAGGCCTTCACGGGCGCTCCGGGACGGACCTTCTGCAGGCCTTCGACGATGACCTGGTCGCCGACCTTCAGGCCGGAGGTGACCAGCCACTTGTCGCCAACCGTCTGGCCGACGGTGATCGGACGGGTTTCGGCCGCGCCCTTGGCGTTGACGACGGTCACGGTGGCGTTGCCCTTCGGGTCGCGGCTGACGCCGGCCTGCGGGATCAGCACGCCGTTGGAGGCCACGCCCTTGCCCAGGGTGGCGCGCACGTACATGCCCGGCAGCAGGGTGCCGTTCGGGTTGTCGAAGGTGGCGCGCAGGCCGAACGACCCGGTGGTCTGGTCGACGGTGACGTCGGCGAACTCCAGGCGGCCCGAAACCGGGTAGGTCGAGCCGTCTTCCAGCTTCAGGGTCACCTGGGCCGAGCCCGAGCGGCCGATCTGGCCGCCGGCCAGGTCGCGCTGCAACTGCAGCAGCTCGGCCGACGACTGGGTCAGGTCGACATAGATCTTGTCGAGGTTCTGGATGGTGGCCAGGGCGGTGGTCTGGCTGGCGGTGACCAGGGCGCCGGGGGTCACCGAGCTCTTGCCGATGCGGCCCGAGATCGGGGCGACCACGCGGGTCCAGCCCAGGTTGATGCGGGCGCTGTCGACGGCGGCCTTCTGGGCGGCGACGTTGGCGGCGGCCTGCTGGGCGCTGGCCTGGGCGTCGTCGTTGTCCTGCTTGGAGACGGCGTTGACGGCAACCAGTTCCTTGTAGCGATCGGCCTTCAGCTTGGCGGCGGTGTAGGTCGCCTGGGCCTGGGCGAGGCCCGCCTGGGCGCTGTTGACCGCCGCCTGGAAGGTGGCCGGGTCGATCTGGTAGAGCGGCTGGCCGGCGCGGACATAGCCGCCTTCCTGGAACAGGCGGGCCTTGATGATGCCGCCGACCTGCGGACGCACTTCCGAGACCAGATAGGCCGAGGTGCGGCCCTGAAGTTCGCTGGTCAGGGTCACCGGCTCGGTCTTCACGACCACCACGCCCACGGGCGTCGGACCGCCCGCGCCCATGCCGCCCGCGGCTCCGCCCTTGCCTTGCCCGCAGGCGACGAGGGTGAGCGAGACAGCCGCCAGAAGAACCGCCGAAGCGGCGAGCGGACGTTTGATAGCCATGGATATCCCCGGAGCGTCAGAGCGCCGCAAGGAGGGAGGGACCCTTGACGACGCGCCTATGATGAACAATTTGAGAATGAACGTTCATTCTCAATTGCGCTGGACATAGGCCCGGGGTAAGGCGAAGTCAACACCCCGGCAGGCTGGCTTAGTTGACCTGACGGAAATGTAATGGAGAGCGAGACCCTCGATGGTCGACGTGAGTTCAAGCGCCAAGCCGACGCCCGAGGCGCGGCGGCAGCAGATTCTGGATGCGGCCTGCGACATCGTGCGTCGCTCGGGCTTCCATGGCGCCAGCATGGCCGAGATCGCCAAGGCCGCCGGCCTCAGCGTGGGCCAGATCTACCGCTACTTCGAGAACAAGGAAGCCATGGTCGCGGCCATCGTCGCCCAGGACCTGGCCGAGATGCGCGAGAAGTTCGCCGAGCTGGAAAGCCGCCCCGGCACCCTGCTCGACGCCATGCTCGATCACATCGATGACGCCGTGGGCAAGTGCTACGACCCGCGCCGCGCGCCGCTGGTGCTGGAGGTGATGGCCGAGGCCTCGCGCAATCCCAAGGTCGCCGCCATCGTCCGCGCCGCCGACGAGCAGGAGCGTCTGCTGGCCCGCAGCATGCTGGAGCGCAGCCGCAAGCCCGAATGGAGCGACGAGGAATTCGCCGCCCGCACCGAGATGATCGGCGCGATGTTCGACGGCCTGGTCATGCGCAGCGTCAACCACCCCGACCAGGACCGCACGGCCATCGCCCAGACGATGAAGGCGGTGCTGACCTGCCTGCTGGGGTAGGGGCGACCTAGGAAACTCCAACCAAATCTCCGTCATCCCGGCCGAAGGCGCGCCAGCGCCGTAGAGCCGGGACCCAGAGGCCGCCGCATGGCGTCGGCTGGCGATAGGATGGCGGATTTTGCCGCCACGCCCGGTCTCCTGGGTCCCGGCTCTCCGCTTCGCTGCGGCCGGGATGACGAGGGGAGGGGAAGCGGCGCCTTACGGCACCAGATAGCGCCGTAGGGCCGGCACGGCGACGGCCAGTTCGTCGGTGACGATCTTCGAGAAGTAGTCGGCGCCGTCGCGGCCCAGGTGGGTGTAGTCGAACGACAGCTTGGCTTGGCCCATGGGCTCGACGGCGGCGTTGTTCTGGGCCTGGGCGGCGGGCGCCGGCGCAGCGCCGGGCGCGGCCGGAGCCGCCGGCTGGGCGCTGATCGTCGTGCCGGTGCGGGCGGCGGCCAGCACCTCGGCGGAGGGCGGCATCTGGGCGAAGCGGGTGGCCTCGGCCGCGCCCATGGCCTGGACGGCGGCGTAGGACTTGGCGTGCAGGTCGACCAGGGGCGTTCCGGTCTCGGCGGCGACCTTGCGGGTCGCCTCGGCCCAGGGACCCAGGTCGTCGATCAGCTTGCCGTCCGTGAACTGGCGACGGGTGAGCGGCGTGACCAGCACCGGCTTGCCGCCGGCGGCGCGCACCTCTTCCACATAGCGTTTCAGGTTGGCCGGAAACTCGGTGGCGAGGTCCGTCGAGCGGCCCGGCTTGCCCGGCTGGTCGTTGTGGCCGAACTGGATCAGCACATAGGTGTCGGTGAAGCCGCCCGAGCCGATCTCCTTCAGCGCCACGCGCCAGGAGCCCTCGGTGCGGTAGTTGCCGCTGGAGCGGCCGCCGCGCGCCAGGTTGATGCAGGCGGCGAACGAGGTCAGGTGCTGGCCGCAGAAGCTGGGCCCCCAGCCGCCGATCACGGCGGTGGTGGAGTCGCCGACCAGCACGATCTTCACGGCGCGGAAGACGGGCGGTTCGGGTTCGGCAACGGGGGTCTGGGCTTGGGCGGCGAGGGGCGTCGCGACGAGGGCGGCGGCGAGGAGGAGGGACTTCAGGCGCATGTCGGCTCCGAGGTCTGAGAAGGAAGATGCTCCCCCCTCTGGGGGAGCTGTCGCGGAGCGACTGAGGGGGAGGCCGCCCTGCGGGCGGCCCCCTCCGGCCCTCTGGGCCACCTCCCCCAGAGGGGGAGGATCTACGATCAATCCAGCGCGCGGTACTTGAAGTTCCGGAACCGCGCCGAGCCCTTGCCGGCGGCATAGAGGCCCGGTTTCAGCATCAGGAAGCCGCCGCGCACATTGTGGTGGTAGCCGCTGACCTCCATGCCGCGGTCGAACCGCTTCCAGGTCTTGCCGCCGTCGCCGCTGGTGTGGAAGGCCACGATGTGGCGGGTGTTGCGCAGGCGCAGGAGCATCTTGCTCCCATGCGGATTGGCCGGCCGGCCGCGCTCGATGCCGTACTGGTGGGTGACGAAGTTCTTCTGATCGAACCCCAGGCCGCAATAGAGCTGGCGGTCGTAGAACAGGATCAGGCCCGCCCGGGTCTCCGGATCGACCTCGATCTCGCATTCGATCTCATAGGCCTGGTCGCCATTGACGAAGATCAGCGGTGAACCCGTCGATGGCGCCTCGCCCGCGCCCTTCAGGGTCAGTACGCCGCTTCCGCGGCTGATGCGGTCCTGCTCGCCGGGCTTGGGATCGAAGAAGTTCCACTGCACGCCGTACTTGTCGGCGCTGAAGTCGTCCGACAGGGCCATGCCGTGCGGGCCGCTCTTGCCGCCTTTCGGTTTCTTGATGGGCTTGGCGAGGTCGCCGCCGCCGATTTCGAACCAGCCGTCCTTGGTCCAGGTGACCGGGGCCAGCAGGGTCTGGCGGCCAAGCGTCCAGTAGCCGTTTTCGTAGCCGTGATAGACCGTCCACCAGTCGCCGGGCGTGGGGCCCTCGACCAGGGTGGCGTGGCCGCGCGACCACCACTTCTCGGCGTTGTCGACGGTGCGGACCAGCGGGTTGCGGGGATGGTTCTCCCACGGGCCGGCCAGCGATTTGGCGCGCGCGGCGATGACCATGTGGCCGGTCGGCGGGCCGGCCGTGCCGCCCACGGCGGTGATCATGTAGAACCACTCGCCGCGCTTCATCACCTTGGGGCCTTCGGGCGAGAAGCCCTCGACGTCCCAGTCGTCCGGATAGCGCCACGGATCATAGACGTGCTCGGGCTTGCCCACGGTCGATAGGCCGCCCGGGGCCAGCTTGATGCGGTCGCCGCCCGACAGGAACAGCCAGCGCTCGCCGTTCTCGTCGACGATGTGGCCGGGGTCGATATAGCCGGGCAGCTTCAGGTCGATCGGCTCGGACCACGGGCCTTCGATCCTGTCGGCCCAGATCACGTAGCTGGTGTTGTTCTTGGGGAACTTGGCCGGGATGTAGAGGTAGTAGCGGCCCTTGTGCTTGCACAGCTCCGGCGCCCAGACCGAGCCGATGTTGGTCTTCAGGGTCGGCGCCACCGGCGTCCAGTTCACCAGGTCCTTGGAGTGCCAGATCAGCAGGCCCGGATAGGCGTCGAACGACGAGTGGGTCATGTAGTAGTCGTCGCCGTCCTTGAGGATCGACGGGTCGGGATGGTCGCCGGCCAGGATGGGGTTGAGGAACGTCCCGTCGCCCAGGTCGGCCTTGCGCTGGCCTTCGATCCCCTTGGTCCAGGTCGGGCCGCTCGCGCTCTTGGCGGGCAGGGCGCCGACGCCTTCGGCCGCGGCTGGGAGGGCGGCGGCTGCCGCCGCTCCGGTCAAGAGAGAGCCTAAAGCGCCGCGGCGGCTGAGGTCGGCCATGTGTTTCCTTCCCAAGGCGAGGCCGCGCGTCCTTGCGTCGCGCTGACCTGTTACCGGTCACTAAAGCGGTGCGGCGTCGCTTTGTCTACCGGTGTCATAACCCATTTTCCGACGATAACGCCGTCACTGGCGAGGGCAAAAGAAAACGCCCGGGAGCGGGGCTCCCGGGCGTTTGTCTATCGAGGAACCTCCCCCTGTGGGGGAGGTGTCGCCGAAGGCGACGGTGGGGGGACGTTTTCAGCCGCCGAGGCGCTGGCCTTCATCCCCCCACCGACCGCTTCGCGGTCGCCTCCCCCACGGGGGGAGGTTCTTTCCTCAACCCTCCATCGCCTCCAGCTCCTTGCCACGGGTCTCGTGGATGAGCTTCTGGACGAGGAAGAACGAGACCACGGCGCTGGCCGCGTAGAAGCCGTAGGTCGCCGACAGGCTCAGCTTGGCCATGGCCGGGAAGCTGAACGAGATGGCGAAGTTGGCGATCCACTGGGCGAAGCCGGCGACGGCCAGGGCCGAGCCGCGCATCTGGTTGGGGAACATCTCGCCGAGCATGACCCACATGACCGGACCCCAGGAGAGGTTGAAGAAGATCACGTAGAGGTTGGCGGCGACCAGGGCGATCGGGCCGACCGAGGCGTCCAGGTGCAGGGCGCCGTTGACCGTGGTGGCGGTCGAGAAGCACCAGGTCAGCACGCCCAGGGTCACGGCCATGCCGGCAGAGCCGATCAGCAGCAGCGGCTTGCGGCCGAGACGGTCGATAAGGGCGATGGCGGCCAGGCAGGCCAGGATCGACAGCGCGCCCGACAGGATGTTGATCTTCAGGCTGTCGTCCTCGGTGAAGCCCACCGACTGCCACAGCACCGAGCCGTAGTAGAAGACGATGTTGATGCCGACGAACTGCTGGAAGATCGCCAGGACCAGGCCGGCCCACAGGATCGGACGGATCTTGCGGGTCGTGGGGTCCAGCAGGTCGGAGAACTTCGGCTTGTGGTCGGCGCTCAGCGAGGCGCGGATCTCGGCGACCTTGGCCGCGCCGGCGCCCGCGCCGAACAGGCGCGAGAGGATGGCTTCGGCCTCGGCTTCCTTGCCCTTGGCGACCAGGTAGCGCGGGCTTTCCGGAATGGTCAGCAGGGCCAGGAAGAACACGCCGGCCGGGATGACCTGCATCCAGAACATCCAGCGCCAGGCGGGCAGGCCCAGCCAGAACTCGGCGGTCGAGCTGCCGGCGGTGTGGGCCAGCACGTAGTTGGCCACGAACGCGCCGGTCAGGCCGGTGATGATCATGATCTGCTGCACCGACGACAGGCGGCCGCGGATGTTGGCGGGCGTGACTTCCGAGATGTAGACCGGGCACAGCACGCTGGCCGCGCCGACGCCCAGGCCGCCGATCAGGCGGAAGATGACGAAGACGGTCGAGGTGTGGGCCGCGCCCGTGCCCAGGGCGCTGATCACGAACAGCAGGGCTGAGATGATCATCACCGTGCGGCGACCCCAGACGTCGGCCAGGCGACCGGCGGCGAAGGCGCCGACGGCGCAGCCGATCAGGATGGCGGCGACGTTCAGGCCGGTGCCGAACTCGGTGAGCTTGAAGGCGCTGTTGAGGCCTTCCTGGGTGCCGTTGATGACGCCGCTGTCGTAGCCGAACATGAAGCCGCCGATGGTGGCCACGGCCACGATGGCGGCGACGAAGGCCATGTTCACCTTCGCGCCGTCGGCGCTCATGCCGGCGCTTGGACCGGCGCTGGAAACTGATGCCACTGGAGTCCTCCCCGAACTGGCCCCCTCTCGGGGCCATGCTTGATCCCTAACGCGCCCCCGTTGGGGACCTTAGTTGCCGGCGACCTTAGTGTTACCGGTATCAGCGCGCAAGTGGCCGTTTTTGCGGGATTCCCGCTTCGCAAGCCGCCGCGTCGCCGACGGATAGTGTCAGGTCCAACGATGCTCGCAAGAGGTGATGGCAACGTTGTCATTTTCTGGTCGTCCAGCGCCGGGCCGGGCTGTGACCGAAGCGTGGCGCCGGCGCCACGCGGCCTGGCCCTACTGCAACATTGCCGAAAAGAAATTTGCCCCGTGAAACCGGCCGCGCTTTACCGCTGGAGGTCGAGCCCAGCGCGGACGGTCCGCTCGCGGCGCCTCGACCGACCACCTCGGGGGAGCGCGCCTTGCGCCTGAAGACCATCCTGCTTTCCGCCACCGCCATGATCGCGGCGCCGTGCCTGGCCCTGGCCCAGACGGCGGCTCCGGCCCCCGCGCCGGCCGCTCCGAAGAGCGCGGCCCCCGCCGCCGTCGAGGGCGTGACGGTCACCGGCGACAACACCGCCATGCGCAGCTCGATCGACCGCCGCAGCTACAGCGTCGCCAACGACCTTTCCGCCCGCACCGGCTCGATCGCCGACGCCCTGCGCAACATCCCCTCGGTCGAGGTCGACGTGCAGGGCAATGTCAGCCTGCGCGGCGACAGCAGCGTCACCATCCTGATCGACGGCAAGCCGTCTGGCATGTTCAACGGCGACGGCCGCGGCGACGCCCTGCAGGCCATGCCGGCCGACCAGATCGACCGGGTCGAGGTGATGACCAACCCCTCGGCCGCTTTCCGTCCCGACGGCACGGCCGGGATCATCAACCTGGTCACCAAGAAGACCCGCAAGCCCGGCGGCACGGGCACGGTGCGCCTCAACGCCAGCACCGACGGCCGCTACAACGGCGGCGTCAGCGGCAACTACGTGAAGGACAAGCTGACCCTGTCGGGCGATGTCGGCCTGCGCCACGAAAAGCAGGAGGCCTGGCAGTCGATCCAGCGCCAGACCGCCGCCGGCGCCAGCAGCCAGGACGGCGCCTTCGAGAACAAGGGCGACATGGTCAATCTGCGCGGCGGCGTCGACTACGACGTCACGCCCAAGGACCGCCTGAGCGGCGAAGTCCGCTATCGCCGCATGAAGTTCGATACGACGGGCGAGGAGACCTACGACTATGTCGGCGCGGCCTCCGACTACGCGCGCTCGACCGACGCGTCCATGACGCGCGACAACGCCGGCGTCAGCGCCGACTGGCGGCGCCAGTTCAAGGGCGCCGAGCACCTGCTGACCGCGCACCTGGAATACGAGGAGACCGAGTTCTCGCGCGACTCCAGCGCCGTCAACGACTACGCCGCCGCCAGCGATCTCTATGAGCGGTTCGGCTTCGGGGCCAAGCAGAAGCGCGCCAACTTCAAGACCGACTACGCCCAGCCCGGCGTCGGCGGCGGCACGCTGAAGACCGGCCTCGATTTCGAGTGGACCAAGAACGACTACGACAATCACGGCGAGACCGGCCCGTCCTGGAACGCCCTGACGGTCAGCGCCGCGCGCACCAACCGCTTCCTGTTCGACCAGGACGTCTACGCGGCCTATGTCACCTACGAGAAGGCGTTCGGCGACTTCACCGCCCAGGGCGGCCTGCGCGCCGAGCAGGTGGAGATCGAGGGCGATCAGGTCACCAGCGCCCAGACGTTCTCCAACGACTACTTCAAGGTCTATCCCAGCCTGCACCTGGGCTACACGGTCAACGAGAACAACAGCCTCAAGGCCAGCTACAGCCGTCGCGTCCAGCGCCCGCAGGTGCAGGACCTGAACCCCTATCCGGTCTACCAGGACCCGCAGAACTACCGGGCCGGCAATCCGTACCTGAAGCCGCAGGTCACCGACTCGTTCGAACTGGGCTGGCAGTACCGCAAGGGTCCGGCCTACTACTTGGCCACGGCCTATTACCGCACCAGCGACGGCGTGGTGACCGACGTGGTCGAGGATCTGGGCGGCGGCGTCTTCCTGACCACGCGCGAGAACCTCAGCAAGAGCCGCAACGGCGGGCTGGAGCTGGTGGCCAACGGCCGCCTGACGCCGAAGATCAGCTACAACGTCAGCGCCAATGCCTTCTGGAACGAGATCGACGCCAGCAACCTGGGCTTCGCCGGCGCGCGCTCGGCCACCACCCTGTCGGGCCGCGCCAACGTCAACTGGCAGGCCACGCCCAAGGACTTCTTCCAGATCAACGCCTTCAGCTCGGGCAAGCGCCTGACCGCCCAGGGCCACCGCGAGCCGTTCCAGATGGTCAATCTGGGTTACCGCCGGAAGGTCAACGACCGGCTGTCGCTGGTCGTGACGGTGCAGGACGCGCTCGACAGCTTCGAGGACAAGGTCGTCACCGACACCGCGACCCTGAAGGACGTCACCGTGCGCACCGCCAATGTGCGGGCGGCGTTCTTCGGCTTCACCTGGTCCTTCGGCGGCGGCAAGCCCAAGCCCGAACAGTTCGACTTCGGCTCGGGGGCCGTCGGGGGGTGATGGGCTTAAGATCCTCCCCCTCTGGGGGAGGTGGCCCAGAGGGCCGGAGGGGGTAAGCGCGGCGCTGGGGGGGGGGGGGGGGGGGGGGGGGGGGGGGGGGGGGGGGGGGGGGGGGGGGGGGGGGGGGGGGGGGGGGGGGGGG
>NZ_JBWKNV010000013.1:0-96268 GCF_059415745.1 Caulobacter sp. GW821-FHT10A10
CGGGGTGGAGCAGCCCGGTAGCTCGTCAGGCTCATAACCTGAAGGTCACAGGTTCAAATCCTGTCCCCGCACCCAAATTTTCTACGAAGCCCCCAGCACCTCGCCGGGGGCTTTCGTCGTTTTCGGCGCCGTTTCGGAATTCGCGCATGACCGACCGCTATCTGGACGACCTGACCGTCGGCGAGACCTGGACCGGACAGCCCTTCACGCTCACCGAAGCCGAGATCCTCGACTTCGCCCGCGCCTATGACCCGCAGCCGATGCATGTCGATCCCGAGGCGGCGGCCGGCGGCCGGTTCGGCGGCATCATCGCCAGCGGCTGGCACGTGGCCTCGCGGGTGATGCGCGAATATGTCGACACCGCCCCGTTCGGCGCGACGCCGATGCTGGGCATCCGCATCGACGAGCTGACCTGGCAAAAGCCCGTCCGTCCCGGCGACACGCTGACCGTCCGCCGCGAGGTCGTCGAGGTCGCGCCCTCGCGCTCCAAGCCCGATCGCGGCGTGATCCGCACCTTCACGACGGTGACCAACCAGCACGATGAGACGGTGTTGACCTTCTTCAACCTGATCCAGATGCCGGCCCATGCAGGGGTGACCCTCTAGCCGCTCTTGCCTCCGCAGCCGACGCGGCCCCACTGTGCCGTCTCCAGTGCAAGGGGGCTTTCGATGCGGCGACGGACGGTTCTGGCGGGCGGCTGCGCCCTGGCCCTCATGCTGGCCGCGCCGGTCCTGGCCGCGCCCCTATCACCCGACAAGACCCGGCAGATCGACGCCATCGCCAGCGAGGTGCTGGCCGCCACCGGCGCGCCCTCGGCCTCGGTGGCCATCGTCGAGGACGGCGAGCTGGCCTACGCCCGGGCCTACGGCAAGGCGCGGCTGTCGCCCGTAGTCCCCGCCACCACGACCACGCGCTATGGGATCGCCTCGGTCAGCAAGCAGTTCACCGCCGCGGCCGTGCTGCTGCTGGTGGAGGACGGCAAGGTCTCGCTCGACGATCCGGTCGGCAAGTACATCCCCGGCCTGACCGAGGGCGACAAGATCACTCTGCGCCAGGTGCTGTCGCACACCGCCGGCTATCGCGACTACTGGCCCCAGGACTTCGTGTTCGAGGCCATGCGTTCGCCCACGACCTCGCAGATGATCCTCGACGGCTGGGCGCGCATCCCGCTGGACTATCCGCCCGGAGAGCAGTGGCGCTATTCCAACACCGGTTTCGTCATCGCCGGCCTGGTCGTGGAGAAGGTGTCCGGCCAGCCGCTGGTCGCGTTCCTGAAGCGCCGGATCTTCGATCCGCTGGGCATGACCGGGGTCACCGAGGACGACACGAAGGCTCTGTCGCCGCCCGACGCCGGGCACTACACGCGCTATGGCCTGGGTCCCGTGGTCCTGGCCGACAAGGAGGCGCCGGGCTGGCTGTTCGGCGCGGCCGAGCTGGCGATGTCGCCGTCGGACCTGGCGCGCTGGAACCGGGCGATGATCCGCCGCGAGCTGCTGAAGCCCGCTTCGTGGGAGGCGATGACTGCGTCGGTCGATCTCTCCAGCGGCGTGCCGGCCGGCTATGGCCTGGGGGTCTCGGTCAAGGTGCGCGACGGGGATGTCTCGATCAGCCACGGCGGCATGCTGTCGGGCGTGCTGACCAGCAACACCGTCTGGCCGGCCGAGAAGCGGGCGGTGACCGTGATCGCCAACGCCGATTTCGGCGACCCGCAGACGGCCATCTCGCAGCGCGTCGCCTTCCTGCTGCGGCCCTCGACCGGCGCGACCGCGACGGCGCGGAGCCTGGTCGCCCAGCTGCAGGCCAGGCGGATCGACCCGGCCTTGCTGACCGACAACGGCCGGGCCTGGTTCACGCCCGCGCGGCTGGCCGACTTTGGTCGGAGTCTCGCGCCGCTGGGTCCGCTGCGCATGCTCGAGGGCCAGGGCGTCCAAGTCCGGGGCGGCATGACCTGGTACGGTTTCGACGCGGCGTTCGGGGCGCGGACCCTGGCGGTGTCGATGCGGCTGACGCCCGACGGCAAGGTCGAGCAGTTCCTGATCGGACCCAAGGCGGGCTGAGCACGAAGGGGGAAGCGATGGCGGACGCGTTGGACGAGGCGGCGCTCGAAGGTTTTTCCCGGTTCGATTTCACCCATGAGGGCCACACCCGCCCGGTCTGGCGCATGGGGACGGGGCCGGCGGTGATCGTCATCCACGAGATCCCCGGCCTGCATCCCGGCGTGCTGGACTTCGCCCGCGACGTCGCCGCCGGCGGCATGACCGTCTTCTGCCCCAGCCTGTTCGGCCAGCCGGGCAAGGGCGTGACCAAGCGCTATATCGACGCCACCACCTTTCGTCTGGCCTGCGTGCGGCGCGAGTTCGCGATCTGGCGCGGCGGACGGTCCAGCCCGGTGGTCGACTGGCTGAAGGCCCTGGCTCGTCAGGCTCACGCCGAGTGCGGCGGCAAGGGCGTCGGAGCGGTGGGCATGTGCTTCACCGGCGGCTTCGCCCTGGCGATGATGACCGAGCCGGTCGTGGTCGCGCCGGTGCTGGCCGAGCCGTCGCTGCCGGTGCTCGACAAGGGCGGGCTCGACGCCTCGCCGGCCGAGATCGCCTGCGCGAAGGCGCGGTTCGAGGCCGAGGACCTGTCGCTGATCGCCCTGCGCTACAAGTCCGACCGCCACGTGCGCGACGCCCGGTTCGAGCGGTTGAAGGCCGAGTTCGGCGAGCGGGCTGAGCTGATCGAACTGGAGGACGCCGACGCCAACGACTACCGCGTGATCCCGCCGCACTCGGTGTTGACCCTGCACCTGGATCGTGACCGGCCGGACGGCAAGGGCATGCAGGCGGCGCGGCGGGTGGTCGCGTTCTTTCGGGAGCGGACGGGGGCATGAACCTGATCCTCCCCCCGAAGGGGGAGGTGGCCCGAAGGGCCGGAGGGGGAAGTCTCTGCTGAACTCGTGGCCGCCGCCAAGGTGGGAAACCACATCCCCCTCCGTCGGCTTCGCCGACACCTCCCCCTTCAGGGGGAGGGTCTCGGTACTGGACTTCCGTCCACAAGACGCCTAGACACCGCGCCTTCGATTTTCCCCCGCGTTCCCGGCGTTCGATCCGCCGGCCGGGCTGCAAAGGCTATCCGCGCCATGAAGCGCCATTCCGAAAAATCCAAGAGCGGGCCCGTGGGTCCCTCGCAACGCCAGCTCCGCGCCGGCGAACTGATCCGCCACGCCCTGGTCGACATTCTCCGCGAGGAGGAACTGCAGGACGAGGCCCTGACCGGCGTCTCGGTCACGGTTTCCGAAGTGCGGATGAGCCCCGACCTCAGGCACGCCGTCTGCTTCGTCGAGCCGCTGGGCGCGGGCCTTGCCGATCAGGGCGCGGCCAAGAACGTCGACGAGATCATCAAGGGGCTGAACCGGGTGGCCAAGTTCCTGCGCGGGCGCCTGGGCCGGTCGATCGACATGAAGTTCACGCCCGACCTGAAGTTCATCCACGACGAGAGCTTCGGTACGGCCGCCCATATGGACAAGCTGTTCCTCGATCCGCGCGTGCGCCAGGACACCGAGCGCCGCCTCACCGACGTGCTCGACGACGAAGACGAGGGCTGATCCATGGCGCGCCGCAAGAAGGGCGACGCCGTCTCCGGCTGGGTGTGCCTGGACAAGCCCTACGACCTGACCTCGACCAGCGCGGTGTCCCGCGTGCGCCGGGCGTTCAACGCCCAGAAGGCCGGTCACGCCGGCACGCTGGATCCGCTGGCCACGGGCATCCTGCCGCTGGCCCTGGGCGAGGCGACCAAGACCGTCCCGTTCCTGATGGACGCCGACAAGGCCTATCGCTTCACCATCGAGTGGGGCCGCAACACCACCACCCTCGACCGCGAGGGCGAGACCACGGCCTCGTCCGACGTGCGGCCCTCGGTGGAGGCCGTCGAGGCGGCGCTTCCGGCCTTCGTCGGCGAGGTCGACCAGGTGCCGCCGAACTATTCGGCCATCAAGGTCGACGGCGAGCGCGCCTATGACCTGGCCCGCGACGGGGTGGAGTTCGAGCTCCAGACCCGCAAGGTGACCATCCACGCCCTGCGCCTGCTGTCGGTTCCCGACGCCGACCATGTCGAGCTGGAGATGGAATGCGGCAAGGGCACCTATGTGCGCGCCGTGGTCCGGGATCTGGCGGCCGCGCTCGGCGCCTGTGGACATGTCAGCCAGCTTCGCCGAACGCGGGTGGGCCAGTTCGCCGAGGATTCGGCGATAAGCCTGGAAAGTCTCGAGAATTTGAGCTATGAGGCGCGCCTGTCGGAGGCATTGCTTCCGGTCGAGACCGCGCTGGACGACATCCCGGCGTTGGCCGTGACCGACGAAGACGCCTTCCGGCTTGCGCAAGGACGCGCCATCGTTCTGCTACCCAGGCAGGTGGAACAGCTGAAAGCCGAGCTCACGCCCGGCGATCGCACCGTTTCCGCCATGTCCGGAGAGCGCCTGGTGGCCTTGTGCGAGATGCGCGCCGGAAAGCTCAATCCGGTGCGGGTCTTCCAACTCACCTGAGCGGAGACAACCCGATGTCGATCACTGCCGAGCGCAAGAGCGCTCTCATCGCCGAACACGCTCGCACCGAGGGTGACACCGGCAGCGCTGAAGTCCAGGTCGCGATCCTCTCGGAGCGCATCTCGAACCTGACCGAGCACTTCAAGACCCACAAGAAGGACAACCACAGCCGTCGTGGCCTGCTGAAGCTGGTTTCCCAGCGTCGCCGTCTCCTCGACCACCTGAAGAAGTCCGATGAAGGCCGTTACGCGGCTCTCATCGAGAAGCTGGGTCTGCGCCGCTAAGGCGCATTTCCGCCGCCTTACCCCGGTAAGGCGGCGGAACGCTATTTGGGGTCAGCCATCTCGAGACAGGCCGAGGTGGAGGGTCCGAGGGTTTTGCTCCTCACGGGGCGGCGCCCAGTACGTGCGAGGGTTCACGTCCTCAAACCCCCGCCTGTCGCATTAGGATGAGGATCATCGGGCCGGCTCCATTGGCCGTCCGCCCCTGTCCACGCCCGACGGGAATCCGCCCGCGGGAACCGAAAGAAGATAAATGTTCGATATCAAGCGCAAGACGATCGAGTGGGGCGGCAAGACGCTCGTCCTCGAAACCGGTCGCATCGCCCGTCAAGCCGACGGCGCCGTTCTGGCCACCATGGGCGAAACCGTCGTCCTGGCCACCGCCGTGTTCGCCAAGAAGGCGAAGCCCGGCCAAGATTTCTTCCCGCTGACGGTCAACTACCAAGAAAAGACCTTCGCGGCCGGCAAGATCCCCGGCGGCTTCTTCAAGCGCGAAGGCCGTCCGTCGGAAAAGGAAACCCTGGTTTCCCGCCTGATCGACCGTCCGATCCGTCCGCTGTTCGTCAAGGGCTTCAAGAACGAAGTCCAGGTCGTCGTGACCGTGCTGCAGCACGACCTCGAGAACGATCCCGACATCCTGGGCATGGTCGCCGCCTCGGCCGCCCTGGTCCTGTCGGGCGCCCCGTTCATGGGCCCGATCGGCGCCGCCCGCGTCGGTTACGTTGACGGCGCGTACGTGCTGAACCCGACGCTCGACGAGCTGAAGGAAAGCAAGATGGACCTCGTCGTGGCCGGCACCGCCGAAGCCGTGATGATGGTCGAGTCGGAAATCCAGGAACTCTCGGAAGAGATCGTCCTGGGCGGCGTCAACTTCGCCCACAAGGAAATGCAGACGGTGATCGACGCGATCATCGAGCTGGCCGAACACGCCGCCAAGGAGCCGTTCGACTTCCAACCGGAAGACACCGACGCCCTGAAGGCCGAAGTGAAGAAGGCCGTGGGTCAGGATCTGGCCGACGCCTACAAGATCCAGGCCAAGGGCGACCGCGTCGCCGCCCTGGGCGCGGCCAAGACCAAGGCCATCGAGACCTTCGCCAAGAGCGATACGAACCCGGCCGGCATCGACCCGCTGAAGCTGGTCTCGGTGTTCAAGGAACTGGAAGCGGACATCGTCCGTCGCTCGATCCTCGACACCGGCATCCGCATCGACGGCCGCACCGTCGACAAGGTCCGTCCGATCCTGGGCGAAGTCGGCATCCTGCCGCGCACCCACGGTTCGGCGCTGTTCACCCGCGGCGAAACCCAGGCGATCGTGGTCGCCACCCTGGGCACCGGCGACGACGAGCAGTTCATCGACGCCCTGGAAGGCATCTACAAGGAATCCTTCCTGCTGCACTACAACTTCCCTCCCTACAGCGTCGGTGAAACCGGCCGTATGGGCAGCCCGGGCCGCCGCGAAATCGGCCACGGCAAGCTGGCTTGGCGCGCTCTGCGCCCGATGCTGCCGAGCAAGGAAGACTTCCCCTACACCATCCGCCTGGTCTCCGAGATCACCGAGTCGAACGGCTCGTCCTCGATGGCCACGGTCTGCGGTTCGTCGCTGGCCATGATGGACGCCGGCGTTCCGCTGGTCCGTCCGGTCTCGGGCATCGCCATGGGCCTGATCCTCGAAAAGGACGGCTTCGCCGTTCTGTCCGACATCCTCGGCGACGAAGATCACCTGGGCGACATGGACTTCAAGGTGGCCGGCACCAGCGAGGGCCTGACCTCGCTGCAGATGGACATCAAGATCGCCGGCATCACGCCCGCGATCATGGAGCAGGCCCTGGCGCAAGCTAAGGGCGGCCGCGAGCACATCCTCGGCGAAATGAACAAGGCCATGGACGCGCCGCGCGAGGAAGTCGGCGACTTCGCTCCGAAGATCGAGACCATCACCATCCCGACCGACAAGATCCGCGAAGTGATCGGCACCGGCGGCAAGGTGATCCGCGAGATCGTCGCCACCACCGGCGCCAAGGTCGACATCAACGACGAAGGCACCGTGAAGGTCTCGGCCTCGGACGGCGCCAAGATCAAGGCCGCCATCGACTGGATCAAGTCGATCACGCAGGAAGCTGAAGTCGGCGCGATCTATGACGGCAAGGTCGTCAAGGTCGTCGATTTCGGCGCCTTCGTGAACTTCTTCGGCGCCAAGGACGGCCTCGTCCACGTCAGCCAGATCAGCAACGAACGCGTCGCCAAGCCGTCGGACGTGCTGAAGGAAGGCCAGATCGTGAAGGTGAAGCTCCTGGGCTTCGACGATCGCGGCAAGACCAAGCTGTCGATGAAGGTCGTCGATCAGGTGACGGGTGAAGACCTGTCCAAGAAGGCCGAAGTGACCCCGGAGGAAGCCGTCAACACCTGATGATGGCTTTCAGGGCGACCTGAAAAAGCAGCGGGCGGCTCCGAAAGGGGCCGCCCGTTTTGCGTTTGGGGGCCAGGCGCGGCAAGGGGCGGGGCGCTTGTCGCAGTCCGCGCCATGGCGCAGCCTTGGGCTGATAGTCAGTTGGGTGGGCCTTGTTCTCTCCGTACCTCGCCGCCTGGGCGGTCGCTTTCGCGTTTGCGTTCCTGTTCGTATCGCCGGTCCAGGCCGAGGAACCGCCGCTGCTGTACGCCCGCGCCGGCGCGCCCTTCGAAGAGATCTGTGACGCCAATCACTATCTCGTCTCGCCGAAGGGCGGCCTGGCGGCGGCGTTCGGGGCCGGGATCGTCGGCGTGCGCGGCCCGTTCGCCGGATCGGTCTACGAGGCCGCCTTCGCGCCGAGCGATTGCCTCTCGGGGCCCTGCGCCGGCTGGGTGAAGGTGTCGGCCATGGCGCCGATCACCGGGGTCAGCCTCGACGAGACCTCGATGACCGTCCGCCTTCACGGCGGGGGCGTGTTCCGTGTCGGCCTGGACGGCAAGGTCGCCCAGATCGCCACGGTCGCCGACGATCCGTGCCGGGCGGCCGGCTACTATGTCGGCGGATGCGCGCGGTTGATGGTCAACGACGGGGCGCCGGAGGCGGCGTTGCAGTCGACCTTCGAGGGGCCGTCGCGACGGGTGTTCGGCTATGCCGAGGCGGCGGCAGGACCGGCGGCGCCGCGTCGGATCCATTGTGACGCGCCAGAACTCTGCGGCCTCTGGCCCACGCCGATCGAGGTGGCGCTGATCGCTTCGGCCGGAACGACCCTGCCGCTCGCCAAGGGCCGTCTGCTGCTCACGCGGGCCGAGCGCGAGCAGGCCTGCCGCGACCAGGGGCCTGACTACACGACCGGCGAGTTCATCCCGCTGCTGGACGGCCGGACGTCGGCCTATATCGCGCCGATGTCCGCCGAGATGCTGAAGACCGGCCGTCACGCCGATGTCGCCAGCTTCGCCTTCCGGGTTCCTGGCGGCGTGCTGCTGGGCGTGGGCGACAGCGTGGATACCCGACGGGTGGTGCTGACCTCGGCCGCTGGCCAGGTCTCGCGCGCCTGCCCGCTCCGGCTGGGGGCGCTGCCGCCCGGCTGGAACGTCAAGGCCTTCACGCCGCCGTCCGCGCGCGCCGAGCGGCGGCGGGTCATGGCCGGTTCGGCCGACCGTCCCCTAAGCCTGTTCATCGATCGGCCGCAGGTCCCGCCCCGGGGGACCCTGGTCTATTTCGACGGCGGCCCGGGCGGGGCGCCCGAGTTCGGCCATGGCGCCGTCGACGTCACGGCGGTCAACCTGGGCGCCGTCGTGGTGCGGGCGGGCGTGGCGGGGCAGGACGGCCTGAGCGACGGCGCCTGGCGACGCCTGGCCGTCGATGGACGGAACGCGCTCGACGTCGACCTGGCCGCGCTGGAAGACGAACTGGCCGATCAGGCCCGGTATCCCCGCCCCTTGATCCTGGCGGGCGACAGTTTCGGCGCCCTGCCCATCCGCGTGGCGCTCGAACGCGGGCGTCTCAAGCCCGATCACGTGATCCTCAGCGTGCCGATGACCGCCTATCGCTCGCCCGCCGACATGGTGAAGGCGGACGAGGCGCGGATGGGCCGGCCCTATCCCGACGGCCTGCGCCCCCGCATCGAGGCTTCGGTCGCGCGCAGTCAGCTGACGCACGAGCGGGTCTTTGGCCCAGGCTTCGCGGCGGGCCGGCCGTTCCGGACATGGATGGACGCCTTCGACGCCTGCCTGCTTCCGCCGGGGTCACGCGTCTACCTCGCGCAGGCGGACGACAGGGTCGCCTGGACGCCGCCGACGGCCTGCGCCGGCCCGACCGTCGTCACCCTGCCCGGTTCGCACGACATGGCCCTGGGTGGCTCGGCCTATTGGGCGGAGATCGAAAAGGTCCTGTCGGCGATGTTTCAGGAGCCTCAGAACCCTGCCGTCACCGAGGCCACCACGGTGTCGGGCGCGCGGTCGCTGCCGATGTAGGCCAGGCCCAGGTCCACGGCCTTGATCTTGTGGTTCACGCCCAGCGACCAGTCCCACTTGCCGTCGGGGGCGAAGGCGCCGTCCTCGTAGCCGAGCTGGGCGGCGATGGTCACGGGGACCTTGGGCGAGGTCCAGGCGGCGCGGACATAGCCATAGCGATTGTCCATCCCGCCCAGGGCGTCCTGCTCGGGCGACCAGGCGAAGCCGAGGCCATAAGTCCAGTCGCCGAAGGCGCGGCTGGCCGAGACCGGCAGCTCCCAGTAGTCGACGTCCTGGCCGCCGGGATAGCCGTAGCGGGCGGCCGATACGTCGAAGGTCGTGCCGGCGGCGGTGAAGGTGTAGCCCAGGGCGACGTCCAGCTCGGTGGTCGCGCCGCCGTAGTCGTCGATGGTCGAGCCCCAGACCCAGCCGTAGAGGCCGTTGGCGGCCGTGGCGGTCAGGCCGCCCTGCAGGGCCGGCTGCTCGTCGGAGAAGGTCGCGCCCCGGAACCGGTAGTCCGACACCACGCCGATCTTGCCAGTGATCGTCACCGCGGGCTCGGCCGCGGTCTGGGCGAGAACGGGCGAGACGAGGGCGGCGGCCAGGGCGGCCCCGGCGAGGAAGGTGCGCATCAAGAACTCCGGATCTTGCCGATCCAGTGGACCGCCATTCGTGACCAGGGTCCTTACGGCTTTGGGAAAACGGCGTCTTGCGGCCATCGGTCGCAGTTAACGAAGCGCTAGCGACGCGGCCTTTAGGCGAAGAGGCGTGTTGCACGCTCCGACCTCTTTCGAAGCCCGCCGATTGCAGGCGATCCACTGGATCGTTGGGTCGGCCGTCGTGCTGGTGGCGGCCTCGATCCTCGGCGGTCTGGCCCTGATGCTGCTCGCCGCGCGGTCGCTCGATCATATGGAGACCCTGGACGAACGGGCGCTGGTCGAGCGCACTGTCCGCCGCACCCTCGACCGCATGACGCGGGAAGTAACCTCGGCCACCGTCTGGGACGAGGCCTATGAGCGCATGACCGGTGAGGTCGACGCCGCCTGGGCCGACGTCAATTACGGCGACTACTATCATCGCTACTTCAGCCACGACCTGAGTTTCGCCGTCCGCGACGGCGGAGTTGTCTACGCCTCCATCGCCGGCAAACGCGTCTCGCCCGACCGGGTCGAAGCGCTGCGGACCGACGCCGACGACATCGTCGAGACGGTGACCGCGAGCGCCCTCTCCGCCCGCAGGGCGGGGCGCGCCGACCTGGAGGGCGTCTCGACCGCGTCCGGTCTCGTGCGGTCGGGCGACCAGCTCTATCTGGTGGTCGCCAGCGACATTATCGCGGAGCATCCCGCCTTGATGGCCAGGCGGCCCGGTGCGCCGGTCGTGGTGATTTCCGCCCGGCGGATCGGTTCGGGTTTCGTCAAGGGCATGCGCGGCGACCTCGGCGTCGAGGGGCTGAGCCTGGTGACGGGCGGCGAGGCGGTGGAGCCCTATGTGGCGCTGCATGATCGCCAGGGACGCCGGATCGGCGCCCTGGCCTGGCCGGCCCGGGATCCGGGTATGTCGCTGCTGCTGCGGGCCGCGCCCTGGATGGGCCTGGTCTTCCTGCTGCTGGTCGGAGCCAGCGTCGTGCTCTTCGCCTGGCTGTCGCGGGTGCTGGCCAACCTCGCTCGCAAGCGGCAGGCGCTGGTCGAGGCCAAGGAGCAGGCTGAGGCCGCCAACCTCGCCAAGAGCCAGTTCCTGGCCAATATGAGCCACGAGATCCGCACGCCGCTGAACGGCGTGCTGGGCATGACCCAGATCATGGCCGCCGGCGAGCTGCCGCCGGTCCAGCGCGAACGCCTGGCGATCGCCGAGGAGTCCGCTCAGGCCCTGCTGGCCTTGCTGACCAACGTACTGGACATGACCCGTCTGGAGGCCGGCGCCGTCGGGCTGCGCGAGGAGGTCTTCGACCTCGAGGCCCTGGTGGAGGCTAGCTGCGCGGTCTTTTCGGGCGCGGCCGCCGCCCGCCGCATCGGCCTGTCGTGGTCGGTGGACAAGGACTGCCGCGGCGATTGGATCGGCGACCCGATGCGGTTGCGCCAGGTGCTGGGCAACCTGGTCGCCAACGCCGTGAAGTTCACCGAGATCGGATCGGTGCGCGTCACCGTCGCCGCCGCGCCGGGCGCTCTGGCCTTTTCCGTGGCCGACACCGGCGTCGGCGTGGCGGCCGAGCACCTGCCGCGCCTGTTCGAGACCTTCTCCCAGGTCGATGGCTCCTCCACCCGCTCGCACGGGGGCTCGGGCCTAGGGCTGTCGATCTGCCGCGAGCTGGTCGAGCTGATGGGCGGGACCATCACGGTCGACAGCACGCCCGGCGTCGGATCGACCTTCCGCTTCGAAATTCCGTTGCGACGGGCCTAGGCCCGGCCGGCCTGGGCCGACAGGTGGTCGGCGGTGACGCCGATCTTAGCCAGGGCCCGCGTCCACTTGCTGTCGTGGTCGTCGTCGAACAGCAGGCCCTCGTCGGCGTCGCAGATGAGCCAGACGTTGTCGCGCAGCTCCTGCTCCAGCTGGCCGGCGCCCCAGCCGGAATAGCCCAGGGCCAGGATCGCCCGGCGTGGGCGGTGGATGCGGCTGCCCAGGGCGTCGAGCGCGTCGCGGGTGACGGTCAGGGCCAGGCCGTCGGCGATCGGCGAGGTCGATTCCGGCGAGGCGTAGTCGTCGGTGTGCAGCACGAAGCCGCGCTCGCGCTCCACCGGTCCGCCCAGCATGACGAGGTCGCTGGGCGCGCGCACCTCGGGGTCGATGCCCAACTTGCCCAGCAGTTCGAAGACCGTCAGGCCCTCGACCGGGCGGTTCACCGCCAGGCCCATGGCCTGTTCGTCGTCGTGCGAGCAGAGATAGACCACGGCGCGTTCGAAGCGCGGGTCCTCGATGCCGGGCATGGCCACCAGGACCCGTCCGGTCAGGAATTGGCCCTCGCCGTCGAGGGGGTCGGTCTCGGGAGCGTCCATCTGTTGAGGATCGGCACACAACGCGTCGGTTTCAAGTCAAACCGCGTTATTGGCGGATCGATCCGGACGCTTTATCTCCGGAACGCTCTTTCAGCACAGGATGACACCATGGCGATCAAGGTTGGCGACACGCTTCCGGCGGCCACGTTCATGACCAGCTCGGCCGAAGGCCCCAAGCCGGTCACCTCCGACGACCTCTTCAAGGGCAAGACCGTCGCCCTGTTCGCCGTCCCCGGCGCGTTCACCCCGACCTGCTCGGCCAAGCACCTGCCGGGCTTCAAGGAGAAGGCCGCCGAGCTCAAAGCCAAGGGCGTGGATGCGATCGCCTGCGTCTCGGTCAACGACGTCTTCGTGATGAAGGCCTGGGGCGCCGACCAGGGCATCACCGACGAAGTCGTGCTGCTGGCCGACGGCAACGGCGACTTCACCAAGGCGCTGGGTCTGGACTTCGACGGTTCGAAGTTCGGCATGGGCGTGCGCTCGCAGCGCTACTCGCTGGTCGCCAAGGACGGCGTCGTCGAGACGCTGAACGTCGAGGAAGCCGGCGAATTCAAGGTCTCGTCGGCCGACTACCTGCTGGGCCAGCTGTAAGCTTGCCTGCTCTTGTCATCCCGGCGGCTTCGCCGGGATGACAAGGCCTAGGCCGAGATCGCGTGCAGCTGCGCCGCGTGGGCCCGCAGCCAGGCGCGGTGCGGCGCCGGATCGCCGATCAGGGTCTCGCACAGCGCCCAGAAGCGCGGGCCGTGATTGGCCTCGATCAGGTGGGCGCATTCGTGGGCGACGACGTAGTCGGCCACCGCCGCCGGCGCCAGGACGAGCCGCCAGCTGTAGCGGATCGCCGCCGGCGCGCCCGGCCGGGCCGGCCGGCAAGAGCCCCAGCGGGCTTTCGGATCGGCCACCGCCACCGACGGCATCGGCCGTCCCAGACGTCCGGCGTGATGGGCCGTCCGTTCGGTCAGCTTCTCCAGCGCCTCGCGCTTGACCAGCCGCAGGATCTTCAGCCCCCAGTTGGCGTCGTCGGGGGCGATCAGGGCGTCATCGGTGATCCGCGCCCGGCCGGGCGCGACCTCAAGCCGATAGGACTTGCCCCAGATCTTCAGCACCCCGCCGGGCTCGATCACCTGGCGGCCGGGCAGGGCCGCCAGCTGCAGGCTCATCCAGCCGGCCTTCTCGTGGGCGAAGGCCACGGCCTCGGTCAGGCGACGTGGGGTGGGCGCGATGGCGACGATCTCGGACTTGGCGCGATCAACCCGCAGCGACACGCGCCGGGCGCGGCCGTCCACCTTCAGCCGCAGGGCGCAGCCTTCCACCTCCAGCCGGTCGCCGTCGGCGAAGCGTTTCGGGGCGGCTTTCGGCTGCGGACGGAAAAGGTTCATCGCCCTCTAGATCGCGCTCGCCGCCGCCGGACGCAAGAGGCGCCGTTGACCGCGCGAGGGCGGAAATCTACCTTGGCGATAACGGCGTTATTTCTCTAGTCGGGGGTGTGGCGTGACGGTGTTGCTCAAGGTTCCCGCCCGGGCGGATCGCAGCGCCGCCCTGGCGGCCGCCATCCGGGACCACGTGAAGTCCGGCGCGCCCTTCGGCTCGGGCCATGCGGTGCTGGCCGCGCTCAGCGCCTGGGTCTACCGCGCCTTCCACAAGCCCTCGACCGAGGCCACCGCGCCGTCGTGGCTGGGCAAGCTGAACCTCGTCGCGCCGATCGGCCCGGCCAACGACAAGCCCAGCGGCTATGACGCCTTCTGCTTCTACGCCCCGGGGCCGGCCGAACTGGTGATCGTCAACCGCGGCACCGACAGCGAGCTGGACTGGCTGCTGAACTTCAAGTCGGCGGTGCTGCGGGACACCCGCACCGTCAACGCCGCTCTGGCCTACGCCCTGGCGGCCCATGCGGCCCTGGTCGCGCAAGGCCTGCCGGTGGCCCGGGCGACCTTCACCGGCCACTCGCTGGGCGGGGCCATGGCCGAGGCCCAGGCGGCGCTGTTTCGCCAGGCCGCGAACCTGCCGGCGAGCTTCCCCGTCACCGCCACCGGTTTCGCCTCCGCGCCCTTCGCCGACGCCATCCGGGCCGTGGCGCTGGCGCGCGGCGTTGCGGTCGACGCCCAGGCCATCGCCGCCAGCCGCCACTACATCCGGTCCAACGACCCGATCCGCCTGACCGATGTCGCCGGCACGCGCCTGGCGGCGGTGATCGGCGACGACCTGGATCTCTACGCCGTGGTCAAGCAGAGCAACGGGCCGCCCAAGACGTCGTTCGACACCTTCTCGCTGATCGGCATGCCGATCGCCCACGACTCATTCCTCTATCACCACTTCTGGGACCGCAACGGGCCGTTCCACATCGTCCGGCACATGAAGGGCGCCTTCCACCTGTGGGACGGCGAGACCCCCGAGCGTATCGCCCTGGGCCGCACCCTGCCGCCGGCCTTCGCCTGACGGCTTCACGCGGTTCTCGGCCTGGAGATCGAACCAGCTCTCTCCGACGCCTTCCTGGGCCTTGCGCCCAGAACCCATCGTTCAGCCGCCCAGATCTTTGGCGAACGGCGCAGGTTTGAGCGGACGCCGGCATGGGCCCTCGCCACAGGGGCGAGGGAGGCTGATTGGAGGGACGGGTTCAGCGGACCCGCTGGCCCTACCGGACCTCAGGCCTTCTTGCCGGCGAAGTTCGGGTCGGTGCGCAGGATGAAGTCGCGGACCTTGGGATAGATCTCCTCGCGGAACCGGCGACCGTTGAACACCCCGTAGTGGCCGACGCCCGGCTGGACGTAGTCTTCCTTCAGCTCGGCCGGGATATTGACGCACAGGTCGTGGGCGGCCTGGGTCTGGCCGATGCCGGAGATGTCGTCCTTCTCGCCCTCTACGGTCATTAGACCGATGTCGGTGATCGCCGCGGTGTTCACGTGGCGGCCGCGATGCATCAGCTCGCCCTTCGGCAGCAGGTGCCGCTGGAAGACGATGTCGATGGTCTGGAGATAGAACTCTTCGGTGAGGTCCAGCACCGACAGGTACTCGTCGTAGAACTCCAGGTGCTTGTCGGCGCTGTCGCCGTCGCCGTCGACCAGGCTGTGGAAGTAGCGCTGGTGGGCTTCCTGGTGCTTGTCGGCGTTCATGCTCATGAAGCTGGCCAGCTGCACGAAGCCCGGATAGACGCGCCGCCCCATGCCCGGATAGGGCGCGGGCACGGTGTAGATCATGTTCGACTGGAACCAGGTGAAGGGCTTTTCCTCCGCCAGGTTGTTGGTCACGGTCGGCGACAGGCGCGCGTCGATCGGCGAGCCCATGAAGGTCATGCTGGCCGGACGCGAAGGATCGTTGTCCTCGGCCATCATGGCGGCGGCGGCCAGCACCGGCGGTCCGGGCTGGCAGACGGCCAGCACGTTGGGGCGCGGCCCCAGCACCCGCAGCATGTCGCGGATGTGGTCGATATAGTCGTGGAAGTCGAAGCGGCCCTGCAGGACGGAAACCTCGCGGGCGTTCTGCCAGTCGACGATGAACACCGCGTGGTCGGGCAGGAAGGCCTCGACCGTGCCGCGCAGCAGCGTGGCGTAGTGACCCGAAAGCGGGGCGACGATCAGCACGGCGGGGTCCAGCTCGAAGCGGCCGGCGCGGCGCATGTCGGACATGTCGCGGTCGAACTGGATCAGCCGGGCCCACGGGCTCTGCCAGACGACGGTGGGGCGCACGCGCACGTCGACGTCGTTGATCTTGACGGTGTCGATCCGCCAGTCGGGCTTGCCGTAGCGGCGGGTGACGTTGGAGAACAGGTCGGCGCCGGCATAGAGCCGCCGGCCCAGCTCGGTGCTGGCGGCCGGGTTCAGGGGCGAGCCCCAGAAGTCCCGGGCCGCGCGGGCGGCCAGGCGCAGCGGGGTCGAGGCGTAGAAGCTCGCTTCGTGCAGGGCGTACAGCATGCCGTCTCCAGCGATTGTGCAATGCAGCATAGCACGCCGGCGGTTAAGAAGGTACAGCCCAGAGGTGACCTAGCGGCATTGCGCCGCAAAAATGGGCGAACCTCCCCCTGTGGGGGAGGAGGCCGAAGGCCGGAGGGGGGACGTTCTCAGCTTCCGAAGCGCCAGCGGGTTTCTTCCCCCACCGATCGCTGTCGCGATCGCCTCCCCCACAGGGGGAGGTTCCTTACCGCCCGTCCATCGCCGCCTTCAGCTGGCGGGCGATCTCTTCGGGCGGCAGGCTGTAGGCGATGACGCGGTCGAAGCGGCCCTTGGGGTCGATGACGTAGATCGCCGTCGAGTGGTCGACGCTGTAGTCGGGGCCGTCGCCGACCTTCTTGTAGTAGCCGCGATAGGTCTTCACCGCCGCGTCCACCTGGGCCGGGGTGCCGGTCAGGCCGATGATGTTCTTGGGCAGGTAGCCGGCGGTCAGGTAGGTCTTCATCACCGCCGGCGTGTCGCGCTGCGGATCGACCGAGACCATGACGATCTGCAGATCCTTGGCCTTGGGACCCAGCTGGTCGCTGGCGGTGGCCAGGGCCTGCAGCGTGCCGGGGCAGACGTCGGGGCAGTAGGTGAAGCCGAAGAACAGGGCGCTCCACTTGCCCTTGAGCACCGTTTCGTCGACCGGCTTGCCGTCATAATCGACCAGCTGGAACGGGCCGCCCACCGCCGAGGGCGGCGGCGGGGGCGAAAAGACCCCGCTGCGGAAGATCAGCGCGCCGGCCAGGATCACCCCCACCACGCACACGGCCAGGACGGTCAGGCGGTTGCGGTTCATGGGGTACGCGTCCTTTGGGGCTCGCCAGATCGAAATTTCTGGCCTTAATGTGGCGGCATGGCCGACGCTTCGTTCAGGGACGCGCCGAAGAAAACATCCCACGACGGGCTCGATAGGCCCGACGGCGGAGCGGCGCAAGACAGCGACGACTGGTCGTGGGCGGGCCCCGGGCTCCGCCGCGGCCGCCTGCGAGTGCGAACCTTGTTGGCCCAACGCTGGCTGACCGTCGCCGGGCAATCGATCACGGTGCTGTTCTGCGGCCTCGTCCTCGACGTCCAGGTGCCCTACGCGCTCTGCTTCTCGCTGATCGCGCTCTCGGCGTGGCTGAACGTGCTGATCGGACTGGCCTCGACCGGCCAGCGCATGGCCCGCGACGTCGAGGCCACCGCCCAGATCGCCTTCGACATCCTGCAACTGGCCGGCATGCTCTATCTGACCGGCGGGGTGTTCAATCCGTTCTCCCTGCTGCTGATCGCGCCCGTCACCCTGGCGGCGGCCACCCTGCCGGCGCGCTACGCCCTGGGGCTGGGCGTGCTGGCGGTCATCGTCAGCATCGTGCTGGCCTTCCTCTACATGCCGCTGCCCGTGGTGGCCGGCGCGCCGCCCTCCTATCGGCCCGAAGGCGCGCTGCTGGCCTCCATCGTCGCCGCCCGGGTGCTGGGGATCGTCGTCACCGGCCTCTATGCCTGGCAGGCGGCCACGGAGTCGGCCCGCATGGAACTGGCCCTCAACGTCACCGAGACCGTGCTGGCCCGCGAGCAGCGGCTGTCGGCCCTGGGCGCCCTGGCGGCCGCGGCGGCGCACGAACTGGGCACGCCCCTGGCCACCATCTCGGTCGTCGCCCGTGAGATGGCCCGCGGCGCCCCCGACGAGCAGACCCGCGAGGACGCCGAACTGCTGATCGGCCAGGCCGCCCGCTGCCGCGAGATCCTGCAGCGCCTGACCGAGATGCCCGAGGCCCAGGACGCCGTGCACGAGCGCATGAGCCTGACCCAGCTGGTGCACGAGATCATCGAGCCGCACATGATCCACGGCGTGCGGGTCGAGGCGGTGGTCAACGGCCCGTCCGGCGAATCCGCGCCCGACGTCTGGCGGCGGGCCGAGGTGATCCACGCCCTGACCTCGATCGTCGAGAACGCCGTCGACTTCGCCCGTTCGGAGGTGATCGTCGTGGCCCGCTTCGATCCCCGCTCGATCCTGATCGAGGTTCGCGACGACGGTCCGGGTTTTTCTCCGGAAGTACTGGCCAAACTAGGCGAACCTTACGTAACGTCACGTCCTGGGGCGGAAGGCTCTCGGACCGGCCACATCGGCATGGGCCTGGGCTTCTTCATCGCCAAGACCCTGTTGGAACGAACCGGGGCGGCGGTGGATTTCAGAAATGGACGACGAGGTGGCGCGGTGGTGGCCGCACGGTGGCCACGCCCGGCGATGGAGGCTCCAGGCTTCATCGGCGTTTGACGACGAAAGACTTGCGAAGTTTTGCAAGTCGTACACATGATGGTGCACGACACCCGGTTGAGTATTGGCGCGGGGAGGCGCTGAGTTCATGGCGGATATCGGTGAACTGGTCGCGGCGCTGCCGGACAAGTCCCTGCTTCTGCTCGACGACGATGCGCCGTTGCGCACGCGGCTCGGTCGAGCTTTGGAACAACGCGGTTTCGAGGTGACGCTTTGCGCCTCGGTGGCCGAGGCGATGAGCACGCTGAAGAGCAACGCCCCGGCCCATGCGGTGCTGGACATGCGGCTCGAGGACGGCTCGGGCCTCAAGGTGGTCGAGGCCGTGCGCGACGCCCGCGCCGACGCCAAGGTCATCATGCTGACCGGCTACGGCAACATCGCCACCGCGGTGGCGGCGGTGAAGGCCGGGGTGGTCGACTATCTTTCCAAGCCGGCCGACGCCGACGACGTGGCCCGCGCCCTGCTGGCCGCCAAGGACGCCGCGCCCGCTCCGCCGGAAAACCCGATGAGCGCCGACCGCGTGCGCTGGGAGCACATCCAGCGGGTCTACGAGATGTGCGGCCACAACGTTTCCGAGACGGCCCGCCGCCTCAACATGCACCGCCGCACGCTTCAGCGGATCCTCGCCAAACGAGCCCCGCGCTAAAGATCCTCCCCCTCTGGGGGAGGTGGCCCGAAGGGCCGGAGGGGGGCCGTTTTCAGCTTCCACGAAGCTGGACGGCCCTATCTCCTCCCCTCTCCGTCGGCGGAGTTTATCCTCGGGCCGGCCTTTGGCCGGACCCGGGGGCCGACACCTCTCCCACAGGGAGAGGATTTCAAGTTCACATCGCCGAGATCCCGCCGTCGAGCTTCAGCTCGGCGCCGGTCATGAACTTGCTCTCGTCGCTGGCCAGGTAGAGCACGGCGTTGGCGATGTCGTCGGGCTCGCCGATGTGGCCGAGCGGGATCTGCCGGCCGAGCTTGGCGTGGGCCTCTTCCTTGCCGATGCGCTGGCTCAGCGGATCCAGGATCGGGGTGTCGATGAAGGTCGGGTGGATCGAGTTCGAACGGATGTCGAGCCCGAGCTTGGCGCAGTAGAGGGCGATGTTCTTGGAAAGCAGCCAGACCCCCGCCTTGGAGGCGTTGTAGGCCGGCGAGTTGTGGTTGGCGATCAGGCCGGCGATCGAGCTGATGTTGACGATCGAGCCCGGCTGGTGGGCGCGCATGTGGGTCAGGGCGTGCTTGGCCCCCAGGAAGACGCTGTCGACATTGATCGACATGATCTTCTTCCAGAGGTCGAACTCCATCTGCTCCAGCGGCTTGTCGCCGGCCACCCCGGCGTTGTTGACCAGCACCGAGAGGCCGCCCAGGTCGTTCGCCGCCGCTTCCAGGGCCGCGATCCACTGGTCTTCCTGGGTGACGTCGAGCGCGTAGGCGAAGGCCGTGCCGACCCCGTGCGCCGCATTGATCTCGGCCGCCACGGCTTTCGCGCCATCGACATTGATGTCGGCCAGGGCGACCTTGGCGCCCTCCGAGGCCAGCTTGCGCGCCGCCGCCGCGCCCAGGCCCTGGGCCGCGCCGGTGATGAAGGCCTTCTTGCCGGCGACCCGGCCCGTGGTCTGCGCCATTCGGCGTCCTCCCTGTAATTCAAACGATAGTTTGAACTGGATGCGGGGGGAGGGGAAGGGGCAAGAATGCGGCTCCCCTTTCATCCCGTCATTCCCGCCCTTGTGGCGGGAACCCCTCTGTCAGCCGCAAGGGCGGATGGGGCGACGTGCTCAGCACGTCGCTTGCACTTCACTTGCGAGCGGCGCCAGGGCTTCCCGCCACAAGGGCGGGAACGACGGGAGTTGGGGTGACGCGCCCCTTACCCCGCGATCCCGTCCATGAACTTCGCCAGCCGCACGTCGCGTTCGCTGACGCCGTCGCAGTCGTGGGTAGTCAGGGTCACCTCGACGCGGTTGTAGACGTTGAACCACTCGGGGTGATGGTCGCGCTTGTCGGCCTCGATGGCCACGCGGGTCATGAAGCCGAAGGCGGCGTTGAAGTCGGCGAACCTGTAGGTCTTCTCGATGGCGTCCTTGCCGTCGGCGGCGGTCCAGCCTTGGAGCTGGGCGAGGGCGGCGGCGGCGCCGATCTTGGCGGGGGCGGTCATGCGGGCGGCTCCGATAACGTCAGGCTTCTTCAGAACGCCAATCCGGTCGCCGCGGCAAGCTCGGCAAGCGCCTGTTCCTCGCTCGTGACCTTGATGGCGGTCATGCCCAGGGCGGCCGCCGGCTTGCAGTTGACCCCCAGGTCGTCGAGGTAGACGCATCGCTCGGGGGCGACATCCAGCAGTTCGCACATCATCTGGTAGATGCGCGGGTCGGGCTTGCGCACCCCGGCCTTGGAGCTCTCGATCAGGACGTCGAACAGCGACAGGATCTCGGACACGGCCGCGGCCTTCTCGGGTGACGAGGCCATGCCCGTCCCGTGGCCGGCGCCGGGCACGTTGTTGGTGATGCAGCCGACCTTGAACCGGGCCTTGCAGGCCTTCAGCGCCGCCACCATCCCTGGCCGCACCTCGCCCGACAGCAGAGGCAGGACGTCGGCCCCCGGCACGGCGTGGCCCAGCCGCGTCGACTCCTCCAGGAACAGGGCGTCGAAGGCGGCCGCGTCGATCTCGGCCCGCTCGAAGCGCGCCCAGGCGTTGGTGTCGGGATCGACGGCGTTGACCCCGCGCAGGAAGTCGGTCGGCAGGTCGTTGCGCGCCTCATAGCGGCGGAAGGCCTCGAACGGCGAGGTGGTGAACACCCCGCCGAAATCCCAGATCACCGCTTCGATCGCCATGACGCCCGCCTTCGAACGATTGTTTGAATATGATCCTAGGCGAGGACGGGCGGCGGGAAAAGCCGCCTTCGATCCCGTCTTCGATCCCCCTTGCGATCAACGGCCAAGCTCGCGCCGAGCGCGAAAGGGCGCGCGCGCCTCGCCCGGGTCTGATTTATTAACGGGCCTGGAGTGTTCCCCCATGCGCCATGCTTTCCGCTTCGCCCCACTGCTGATCGTCGCCGGTCTCGCCTTGGCCGCTCCGGCCCTGGCCCATGACCGCGGCCTGGCCGGCGGTCCGCCCGATCGCGCCAGCCTGCCGGTCGATCCGGAGATCCTGCCGCCCGACACCCGGCCCGGCGAATGCGTCGCCCGCCGCGTCACCGGTCCCGGCGGGGCCTATCGCTGGGAGCGGGTGGAGTGCGACGACGGCGAGCGCGGCTGGAGCGACTTCGACCGCTGGAGCTACGGCCGCCCGCCGCTGCGGGTGGAAGACCACGCCGCCCTGCCGCCGCCGCCTCCGTCGCCGGAATACGCGCCCGACCGCTACAGCCGCCGCCATGACGACGCTGGCTATCAAGAGGGCGGGTATCGAGACGGGGGCTATCACGGCGACGTCGCTCGCCAGGAAACCTATCGCGGCGGCTCGGCCTATTCGCGGACCGAGGAGTCCTACGAGTCCAGTCGCGAGCGCTACGACAGCACCGCCAGCGGCTACGCAGAAGCCGGACCCGCTTCTGGCTACGGCTACGCGGCCGCCTACGGCCCTCAGGGCGAATACCAGTCGGCCGGCCGCGACGAATACGGCTACCTCGTCTGGCCGGGCAAGCGGCCCTAAGCCTTCGACAGTCGCGCGCTCACACGGCATGAATGGCGTCATGAAGCGTGACCTTAATCGCATGCGAGCGGCGCTCGTGGGGATCGGGCTGGCCCTGTCCGCCTGCGCGAGCGTTCCACCCTCGCCGCCGGGGATCGAGCGCATCACCTACCGCCCCTCTCCGCCGCCGTTCTGCGGCGGGCGGTGTGAGCAAACGACCTTCACCGTCGGCGAGGACGGCGTGTTGCGCGGCGAGACCGAGTATCAGGTCCGCTTCGGCGACTGGCGCCGACGGCGCTTTACGCGCCACGTGACCTCCGAACAGTTCGCGGCCTTCCGTCAGGCGCTGGAAGCCTACAGGCCGGCCGCCGACCGATCGGTCGGGGAAGAAAACTGCAAGGACCATGTCTTCGACTCGGCCGGCGTGATCATCGCGTGGTCGCGCGGCGACGAGCGTCGGACCCTCGTCGTGGATCTCGGTTGCCGGGACGATGGCGAAATGAACGCGGCGCTCGACCAGGCGCCGCGCGCTCTGGGCCTTTGAGGCGCTACAGCAGCCGCAGGAACAGCACCCGCGCCGCGCCGTAGTCGCGGGCGTCCAGGGTCTCGAACCCTTCCAGCACTGGGTCCGGCTCGCCCACCCCGCGCTCGAACACCACGATGGCGCCGGGCGCCAGCCAGCCGCCGGCGACCAGTTCGGTCAGGGCCTTCTCGCCCAGGCCCTTGGCGTAGGGCGGGTCCAGGAAGGCGATGTCGAAGGCCGCTCCCGCGCTGGCCGGGCGGGCGCCGAGGTCGGTGGCGTCGCGACGATGCACGCGGGTCTGGCCGAACAGGCCGAAGGCGTCGATGTTCTGGCGGATGGCCCCGCGCGCGGCTTCGTTCGTCTCGACGAACAGGCAGTTCACGGCCCCGCGCGAGATCGCCTCGAGGCCCAGGGCCCCCGAACCGGCGAAGACGTCGATCACCCGCGCCCCGTGCAGTTCCGGCGCCCAGGCGGCGTGCTCGAGGATGTTGAACACGGCCTGGCGGGCGCGGTCCGAGGTCGGACGGGTGGCGTCGCCCGGCGGGGTGGCGATGGCCTTGCCGCGGAACTGGCCGGAGACGATGCGCATCAGGCCGAGGCCTCTTCGGGCTGGTCGATCTGGACCTCGCCCTCGGCCTGCCGGCGCATGTAGCGGCCGCCGGCGATGAAGGCCGCCAGGGCCAGGGCCAGCAGGGCCAGGCCCCAGGTGTTGTTGAGGGTGAAGAAGATCAGCCCGCACATCAGGCCGGGCGCGACGGCCACCCGCGCCAGGGTGAACAGCGCCTCGCCGCGATGCACCTTGCCGGCCAGCTCGCCGGCGAAGGCCGCATAGCCCCAGAGGGCCGCCAGGGCGAAGCCGATCGCCGTCACCAGGCCCAGATAGACGATGGCGGCCGCGCCGCCGTGCTCCCACAGCAGTTCGGTGACCAGCGGCAGCAGGCCGATTAGGCCCAGGACGACCAGGTTGAGCACGTCGAGCACGCCGTTGGCCGTCCGCAGCCGGGCGAAGATCCGCCGGTGGCTGATCCAGTAGACGCCGATCACCGCGAAGCTGACGGCATAGGCCCACAGCTTGTGGCCCATCTGGCCGAACAGGTCGGGGATGCCGGTCCAGTGCTCGGGCGGGTGGATCTCGATGGCCAGCAGGGTGATGGCGATCGCGAAGACCGCGTCCGAGAACAGCACCAGTCGATGCAGGTGGGGGGCGCTACCCTCGTGTCCGCCCGCGCTCGCCGTCTTGCTCATGAAACCCCCGTGGATAAAACCACCCCCAAATACTGCGGGATGTGTGCCTTCATAGCCGCGCGGCGGCAAGTCGCGGGCCTCGATTGAGCGAAAACCCTTTTCCTTCGCCTCGCGCCGCTCTAGCGAGGAGCAGGGGTTGTACGAGGGGACGGCGCGTGTTCGAGGACGTGAGAGGATCGGCCTTCCTGGGCGACCTGACGCCGGCCGACCGCCGCATCGGCCGCGTGCTACTGAGCTTGCCCGTGGGCGTGATCGCCGCGGCCCTGGCGGCGATCATCGGGGCGGTCTTCGTCATGGCCCTGTTCGCCGGACTGGCGCCGGGCGGCTTCGAGACGGCCATGGCCTTGGTGGAATCGCTGCGCGATCCCAAGGCGGCCGCCGGCAGCCTGCAGACCCTGCTGTTCGTCCTGTGCCTGTTGGCCGCCACCAACGGCGGCATGGCCACGGCCTTCGCCGCCGTCGCCGCCATGCTGCACGAGCGCCGCCTGAAGTCCTACCTGACCAGCGCGCCGAGTTTCCGCTGGCGGCTGACCCTGCTGGGCCTTGCCCTGTTCGCCGTGACCCTGGGGCCGTTGCTGGCGGGCCTGGCCCAGCTCGATCCGCATCCGCCGGCCGCGCCGATCCTGACCCTGACGCCGGATCTCGACAGCCGGTTCGTGCATGCGGCGGGCGCGATCGGCCTGCTGCTGGTCGCCGCGGCGGCCGAGGAACTGGTGTTCCGCGGCTGGCTGCTGAAGCTTTCCGGCGCCTTCACCCACCGCACCTGGCTGGTTCTGGCGATCAACGGCCTGATGTTCTCGGCCATCCACTTCGACCCCAATCCCGACGCCTTCCTGGTGCGCATGGTGCTGGGCGTCGGCCTGGCCTGGGCGACGCTGCGCCTGGGCGGGATCGAGTTCTCGATCGGCGCCCACGCGGCCAACAACATCGTCATCCTGCTGTTCCTGCAGCCGATGACCCTGGCCCCCGAAGCGCCTCATCCCTTCCGCTGGGAGGTGGTTCCGATCGCCGCCGGCATGCTGGCGCTCTATGTCGGCCTGGCCGAACTGGTGGCGCGCACGCCCCGGCTGTCGCGCTGGGCGGGGGTGGCGACGGCCTAGGGCTCGTCCGACCACCTCAGCGGCGGGGCCTGGGCCTTCAGGGCCAGCATGGCCGCGCGCAGGGCGTCCATGAAGCCGCCGCGCCGGCCGGTCCAGACCACCGGCTCGCCCACCAGCACCGCGCAGTTCAGGGGCACCGGCACGCTGGCGCCCTTGGGCAGCACCCGGCCGGCGCCCTGGATCCAGACCGGGATCACCGGCGCCTGCGGGAAGGCCTCGGCCAGGCGGGCGACGCCGCTCTTCAGCTGGCCCATCTCGTCGCTCTCGCCGTCGCCGCGCGTGCCTTCGGGAAAGATCAGCACGATCTCGCCGGCCGCCAGGGCGGCGCGGGCCGGGGCCAGCACGTCCTCGCCGTCGGCCGCCTTGCCGCGCGCCACCGGCACGATGCCGATCACGTGGCGCGAGAACCAGCCGATCACCGGATCGCGCAGGAAATAGTCGGCCGCCGCCGCCGGCCGCAGCTTCGACACCGCCCGCGACGGGAAGACGGCCAGCATCAGCAGGGTGTCGACATGGCTGGCGTGGTTGGCGGCGATGATCGCCGGGCCCTTCAGCGGCAGGCGCTCGCGGCCGGTGACGTCGGCCCCCGTCATCAGCACCGCCAGCGGTCGGGCGATCAGAAGCAGCAGGAGAAAGCGAAGCAGGCGCACGGCTGGCTCAGAACTTCTGCAGGCCGAACAGGGCCAGCAGGTGGAAGTAGAGCGGGGCGGTGAAGGTCAGACTGTCGGCGCGGTCCAGCACCCCGCCGTGGCCGGGAATGGCGTGTGAGGTGTCCTTGACGCCGATGTCGCGCTTGATGGCGCTCATGGTCACGTCGCCGGCGAAGCCCGCCGCCGGCAGCACGAAGGCGACCAGGGCCAGACCGACGTCCGTCAGGGGCGTGAACACCGGGCCCAGGAACCAGATCAGGGCGGCGGTGGTGATCCAGCCCCCGAGGAACCCCTCCCAGGTCTTGTTGGGGCTGACCTTGGGCAGGATCTTGTGGCGGCCGAAAAGCTTGCCCCAGCAGTACTGGGCCACGTCGTTGAACTCGGTGGCCAGCAGCAGGAAGAACACCAGGCCCGCCGCGCCGGCCGGCAGCGGCTCGCTGTCGGGCACTCGCATCAGGAAGGCCACGACCCCCAGATTGTAGACGCAGGTGACCAGGCCCCAATGGAAGGTCGCGGCGCTGGCCAGGTAGCCGCGCGTCTGGCCGATCAGCGCCATCAGAGCGGGCAGCCCCAGAAACACCCAGACCGGGATGAACACGATGTAGAACATGTAGCGGTCGGCGACGATGAAGCCGTAGGCGGCGATCAGGCAGCCATAGGCCGCCAGGATGGCCGGCCGGTCCTCGCGTCGCCGCACCGCGAGAGACAGGAACTCGCGCAGGGCCAGGAACGAGATGAAGGCGAAGACAGCGGTGGTCGCCTGCCAGCCCAGCAGCAGCGCCCCGGCCAGCAGGGCCACCATCCCCCACCACGAGGCGATGCGCAGCCGCAGTTCCTCGAACGACTTGCCGGGCTTGAGCAGCGGCAGGACGGCGGCGATGGCGCTGGCGACGCCCAGCAGGATCACCACGCCGCTCAGGCCCGCCAGCAGGGCGGGCGGTTTGGCGGCCAGGAAGGCCTGCGCCCGTCCTATCCAATCGGCGAAATCCATCGACGCTCCCGCTGGCTCGACCTTCGGTATAGCCTAGTTGCGCAGAGGCGTGGAACTTCCCGCCGCCGTCTCCCTTCCGGGAACGACGCCCCGCCGGAAAGCCGCCCGATGACCGATGCGCCCGACCTCGACAACCGCCGCCCGCTGAGGAGCCGCCAGACCGCCTGGGCTAAGGGCCTGGCCAAGGCCCTGGCCGGCAAGGGGATCAAGGCCGACGTGATCTCGGGCCTGGGCCTGGCCTTCGCGGGCCTGGGCGGGGCGCTGCTGGCGGCCAGCGGCGGGGTGGACGGCTGGCCGCGCGGCGCGGCCCTGGTCGTGGCGGCGGCCTGCATCCAGCTGCGCCTGGTCTGCAACCTGCTCGACGGCCTGGTGGCGGTGGAGCATGGCCGCGGGAGCCCGTTCGGACCGATCTGGAACGAGCTGCCCGACCGTATCGCCGACGTGCTGCTGCTGGCCGGGGCCGGCTACGGTGCGATGACCGCCGGCTTCTCTGGCGGTCCGGCCCTGGGCTGGCTTTCCGCCGTGCTGGCGGTGCTGACGGCCTATGTGCGCGAGCTCGGCCGAGGCCTCGGCTTTCCCGCCGATTTTTCCGGCCCCCTGGCCAAGCCCCAGCGCATGGCGGTGCTGACGGCGGCCTGCGCCGTCGCCGCCTTCGAGCCGCTGTGGCGCGGACGCGGCGAGGTGCTGTCCCTGGGCCTGGCGGTGATCGCCATCGGGACCCTGGTCACCCTGGTGCGGCGGACGGGGAACCTCGCCACGCGGCTGGCGGGGAGGGGGTGAGACCTCCACCGTCCAACAACTTCGCCTCCCTTGCCCTTGTGGCGAGGGCCCATGGCGGCCGCTGCTCAGGTCGCGACCGAGGGCGAAAGGTTTGAGCAGGTTGAACGATGGGTCCCCGGCACAAGGCCGGGGAAAGCAGTTTTTAAGCGGGAGGGAAACCTACCGCTTCGGACCGCGCGGGGCCGGCTTGCCGCCGGTCGGGCGCGGACCCTTGAAGCCGGCGGGCTTGGCGGCGGGCTTGGCGGCGGGACGGGCCGGCGTCACGTTCCCGCGCGTCGCGCCCTGGGGCGCGGCCTTGCCCGCGCCGGCCTTGCTGACCGGACCCTTGCCCGCGGGACCCTTGCCCAAGGGACCCTTGGCCGCGCCGGGGCGCGCCGGCGGCTTGCCGCGCGGCGGGGCCTTGTCGACGAACTTGGTCTCGAGCGACTTGGGCTTGTGGGTCTTGGCCTTGTGGCCGTCGGTGCGGATCTTGGCCTTGGCCCAGCCGGCCTTGTAGACCTTCTTGGGCTCCTCGACCTTGGGCGTGGCGATCTGCGGGGCGCGGCCCGAGGGCGCACGGCGCTGCACCTCGCCGCCGCGCGGGCGCTCGCCGTCCTTGGCGACGCCCGGGGCGTAGAGCGGATCGGCGACGCCGACGAATTGCGGCCGGTCGCCGGTGGGCATGTTCTCTTCGGAGATCACGCCTTCGAGCAGCTCGCGGATCACCCGGGGGCCGACCTCCTCGACCTGGCCGGTCAGCAGCGTGCCCAGGGCGAACGGGCCGTAGGACAGGCGGATCAGGCGGTTGACCTTCAGGCCCACCGACTCCAGCACCTTGCGGACTTCGCGGTTCTTGCCTTCGGTCAGGGTGACCGTGATCCAGCAGTTGCGACCGCCGCCGGCCTTTTCCTGGGCCTTGTCGAGCTTGGCCTCGATCGGGCCGTAGCGGACGCCCTCGATGGTCGTGCCGTTCTTCAGCCGGTCCAGGGTCTCCTGGGTGGCGTGGCCGAAGGCGCGGGCGCGATAGCGGCGGGTCCAGGCGTTCTGCGGCATCTCCAGGGCGCGCGACAGCTCGCCGTCGTTGGTCAGCAGCAGCAGGCCCTCGGAGTTCAGGTCGAGGCGGCCGACCGAGATCAGTCGCGGCAGGCCGTGCGGCAAGGCGCCGAACACGGTGGGGCGGCCGCCCGGATCGTTGTGGGTGGTCACCAGGCCGGTGGGCTTGTGATAGCGGAACAGGCGGGTCGGCTGGCGGTCCTCGACCAGCTTGCCGTCGACGGTCAGCAGGTCGCCGGGGAACACCCGCACGGCCGGGGTGGTCAGCACCTGGCCGTTCAGCACCACCTTGCCGGCCTCGATCAGCCGTTCGACCTCGCGCCGCGAGGCCACGCCCGCGCGGGCCAGGGCCTTGGCGACGCGCTCGCCGCCCTCGGCGTCGGTGTCGTGCTCGACGGCGTCGTGCAGGGCGGGCTGATACTTGTCGGTCATGACCGGGGTTCCTTCGATGGGAGGGCGCATCTCACGATGGGCGTTGAAGAAATCTCATGGCGCCGAACGCCGGAGGGATCAAGGCGCGGACTTTTCGGATTGAAGGTGATATAACAGTATATAACTTATAGCTGGAGGCGGCGATGAAGTACGAACCGCTCAAGCGCCATCTCGAAGGCGCCTATGACCGTGACGAGCTGCGTCTGGCTTTCGGCGAGATCGAGGCCGTGCTGGGCTTCGCCCTGCCGCGCTCGGCGCGCGAGCATCAGGCCTGGTGGTCCAACACGCGCATCGGCCACACCCACGCCGCCGCCTGGCTCGACGCGGGCTGGAAGACCTCGGCGCTGGATCTCGCCGGTCGTCGGGTGACCTTCGTGCGGGAGGCCGCGCGTGGCATGGCCGAGGGCGCGACGCCGTTCCGCCATCGCGACGAGAACCTGTCCGTGCCGCTCGACCTGCTGAGCCCGGCCGCCGTGCAGCTGATCGATCGTCAGGCCGCCTCGGCCGGCGTTTCGCGCGAGGCCGCCGTCGCCTCGCTGCTCAACGCGCTGGCCGTCGAGCGCCGCCGGACCCTGCTGGCCGACCTGGCCCAGCCCCTGC
The DNA here is from genome assembly GCF_059415745.1 of Caulobacter sp. GW821-FHT10A10. Classification (NCBI taxonomy): domain Bacteria; kingdom Pseudomonadati; phylum Pseudomonadota; class Alphaproteobacteria; order Caulobacterales; family Caulobacteraceae; genus Caulobacter; species Caulobacter sp. GW821-FHT10A10. Next base: position 29,329 of record NZ_JBWKNV010000013.1, read on the forward strand.
CGGCCGGCGCGACCGACGCCGCCGTCCTGGTGCGCGAGGACCGCGATGGCCGCTGAGGTCGTGCTCGACGCCTCGGTGGCGGCCAAGCTGTTCTTCCTTGAGGCCGGCTCCGACGCCGCCAAGGCCCTGGTCCTGTCGGACGTGCGGCTGATCGCGCCCGACCTGCTGTGGATCGAGATGGCCAGCATCGCCGCTAGGCGCGTGCGGACCGACGGGCTGGACGAAACACTGGCCGGTCGCGCCGTCTCGGCCCTCGACGAGATCGTCGCCGAGTTTCACCCGATGGGCGGTCTGGCCGCCCGCGCCTTCGCTTTGGCGGCTCAGCATGGCATGAGCGCCTATGACGCGGCCTATGTCGCCCTCGCCGAGCAGCGCGGGGCGGTGGTGGTCACCGCCGACGCCCGCCTCGTCGCCAAGGCGCGGGGAGCGGGCCTCGGCGCGCTTGTTCGCCTGCTCGAAGACGGAGGCCGCCCATGACCGACGAAGACGCCATGGCCCTGGCCCTGGAAGAGGCCCGCGCGGCGGCCGCGCGCGGAGAGACGCCGGTGGGGGCGGTGATCCTCGATCCCCGAACCGGCGAGGTGATCGCCCGGGCCGGCAACGGTCCGATCGCCGCCCACGATCCCACGGCCCACGCCGAGATCGCGGCCATGCGGGCGGCGGCGGCTAAGCTGGAAAACTACCGGCTGACCGACCTGACCCTGGTGGTGACGCTGGAGCCCTGCGCCATGTGCGCTGGGGCGATCAGCCACGCGCGCATCGGCCGGGTGGTCTGGGGCGCCGACGATCCCAAGGGCGGGGCGGTGCTCCACGGCCCGAAGTTCTTCGCCCAGCCGACCTGTCACTGGCGGCCGGAAACGACGGGGGGAGTCATGGCGCAGGAAAGCGCCGACCTGCTGCGCGGGTTCTTCCGCGCGCGACGGAAGGCGAAGCCGGCGTCGTCGGAAGCCTAGTTCACCATCGCCGAGCCGAGCAGCACCTTCGCGCCCTTCTTGCCCAGCACCCGGTCGGCGGCCTTCTGCATCTCGGCGCCGATGTAGTCGAGGTCGGGCGGCACGCCGCGGCGCAGGCCGGCGGTGTAGGTCATCAGCACCTGGGCGAAGGCCGCGCGCAGGCGCGGGGTCGAGGCCACGGCGTATTCCATGACCTTGGGGTCCTTGGCCTCGATGCCGGTCTCCAGCGTCATCACGCCCTTGCGGCCGTCGCGGCGGATGGCCGTTGCGGTGATGGTCGGCAGGGCGAAATAGGTCGGCGGCGCCTCCTTCTTGGCCTCGTGGCCGCTGGCGAAAGCGGGCGAGGCGCAGAGACCGGCGAGCGTCAGGACGGCGGCGAGAAGGGCAAGGATGCGGCGCATGGACTTCCCATAACCCGTCGTGGTTGACGTCCTCTTTACGTCTGGTGCGTCACAAACGGCGTTAACCTGGATTGCCCGTGCGTCGTTTGCGCGCGCGGCGGGCGCGAGGAGGCTGATCTTGGGACGCTTTTCACCGCAAACCCTCGACCTCGACGGCAAGGTGATCCTGGTCACCGGCGGTACGGGATCGTTCGGTCGCCGGTTCATCGAGACCGTGCTCAGGCTGTCGGACCCGCGGAAGGTCATCATCTATTCCCGCGACGAGCTGAAGCAGAGCGACATGCAGCTGGAGCTGCGCGAGCAGTTCGACGAGGCCGCCTTCGCCAAGCTGCGCTTCTTCCTGGGCGACGTCCGCGACCGCGAGCGCCTGACCCTGGCCCTGCGCGGCGTTGACATCGTGATCCACGCCGCGGCCCTGAAGCAGGTGCCGGCCGCCGAGTACAATCCCTCGGAGTGCATCCACACCAACGTGCTGGGCGCCGAGAACGTGGTCTGGGCCAGCCTCAACAATGGCGTCAAGCAGGTGATCGCCCTGTCGACCGACAAGGCCTGCAACCCGACCAACCTCTATGGCGCGACCAAGCTGGCCTCGGACAAGACCTTCGTGGCGGCCAACAACCTGTCGGGCGACATCGGCACCCGCTTCGCGGTGGTCCGCTACGGCAATGTGGTGGGTTCGCGCGGCAGCGTCGTGCCGCTCTATCGCCGCCTGCTGGCCCAGGGCGCGACCGAGCTGCCGATCACCGATCCGCGCATGACCCGCTTCTGGATCACCCTGACCGAGGGCGTCGACTTCGTGCTGTCGTCGCTGAACCTGATGCGCGGCGGCGAGATCTTCGTGCCGAAGATCCCGTCCATGGCCATGCCCGATCTCGTGAAGGCCATGTCGCCGACGGCGGGGATCAAGGTCATCGGCATCCGCCCCGGCGAGAAGCTGCACGAGATCATGATCAGCGCCGACGACTCGCGCTCGACCGTCGAGTTCGACGACCGCTTCGCCATCGAGCCCAACTTCGCCGAGTTCGGCCGCGTCCCCTATTCGGCGGCCGATGGGGCCAAGCCCGTCGCCGAGGACTTCTCCTACAGCAGCGACAACAATCACGACTGGCTGAGCGCCGACGGCCTGCTGGCCATGCTGGAGGAGAAGGCGGGCTGATGGCCCAGCCGTTCCTCCCCTATGGGCGCCAGACCATCGAGGACGACGACGTCGCCGCCGTCGCCGCCGCCCTGCGGGCCGATTTCCTGACCACCGGTCCGACGGTCGAGGCCTTCGAGACGGCGTTCAAGCACAAGGTCGGGGCGCAGCACGCCATCGCCGTCTCCAACGGCACCGCCACCCTGCACCTGGCCATGCTGGCGCTCGGCGTGGGCGAGGGCGATGTCTGTATCGCCCCTTCCGTCACCTTCCTGGCGACGGCCAACTGCGCCCGCTACGTCGGGGCCGAGGTGGTGTTCGCCGACGTCGATCCGGCCAGCGGCCTGATGACCCCCGACACCCTGGCAGACGCGCTCTCCCGCGCGGGCGAGCGCCGCGTGCGGGCCGTGCTGCCTGTGCACCTGCGCGGCGACGTCTGCGACCTTCCGGCGCTGAAGGCCATGGCCAGCGCCGCCGGCGCGGTGCTGGTCGAGGACGCGCCGCACGCCCTGGGCTCGACGGCGACCTTCGGCAACGAAGAGCATCCCGTCGGCGACGGCGCCTATTCGGCCTTCGCCAGCTTCTCGTTCCATCCGGTCAAGACGCTGGCCACCGGCGAGGGCGGCATGCTGACCACCAACGACGACGCCCTGGCGGCCCGCGCCCGCTCCCTGCGCGGCCACGGCATGGTGCGTCCGGCCGGCGCCGAACCCTGGGTCTACGAGATGCCCGAACTGGGCTTCAACTACCGCATCCCCGACGTGCTGTGCGCCCTGGGCATCTCGCAGCTGGCCAAGCTGGATCGCTTCGTCGAGCGTCGGCGCACCCTGGCGGCCCGCTACGCGCAGCTTCTGGCCCCGCTGTCGCCGCTCGTGCAGCTTGCGGCCAGTCCGACCGGGTCGAACCCGGCCCTGCACCTGCTGACCGTGCTGATCGACTTCGAGGCGGCCATGACCACCCGCGCCGCGGTGGTCGAATCCCTGAAGGCGCAAGGGATCGGCAGCCAGGTCCACTACATTCCCGTGCACCGCCAGCCCTACTATGTGAACCGGTATGGCCTGGCCGATCTGCCCGGCGCCGACGCCTGGTATGACCGCTGCCTGACCCTGCCGCTCTATCCGACCATGGACGACGGCGACGTCGACCGCGTGGTCGAGGCGCTGGCGAGGGCGCTGGGGGTCTAAAACCTCTCCCCATAGGGAGAGGGAGGGGCCCAGGCGAAGCCTGGGAGGGTGAGGGGTTAGGGACGATGGCCGTTCGCGCGCTGTCGTTCTCGCGAGGATTTTCGGGATTATCCGGTGAGGGCGTACCCCCTCACCCTCCCACGCCTGCGGCGCGGGCCCCTCCCTCTTCCCATGGGAGAGGTTCCTAAAGGTTGGCCCTCAGCCCGCCGCGTAGATCTCGATCACCGGCGCGATGTCGGTGAAGTTGGCGACGTCGGCGTGCAGGCCGGGCGCGGCCGGGCTGTCCAGGCAGGCGCGCATGGCGGCCTCGTCGCGGAAGGTCAGGTGCGCCATCGCCACGAACGGCGCCGGACCGCCGTCCAGGGCCGACACCCCGCGATAGACCCTGGCGTCCAGCAGGCCGGTTTCGCTCAGGGCCTCGCGCACCATGACGATGTGGGTGCGGGCGTAATAGTCGTGGTCGAAACGCGCGCCGTCGCGGGCCGGATAGACGATGCTGATGAAGGCCATGGCAAGTTCCGGACCGATCGTGAGCGGGGCGGCAGATTGGCCGCCGGCGCGCGATGGTCAAGCTCGGAGGCAATCTCGGAACCCGGACAATCGCTTTCCTGGGCTTTGTGCCCAGGATCCATCGTTCAGCCGCTCAGACCTTCGCAGAACGGCCTAGGTCTGAGCAGTCGTCGACATGGATCCTCGCCACGAGGGCGAGGAAGGCGAACTTGTTGGCGAAAGAGGGTGCGCTAAGCCGCCTGTTGCTGCTGAACCAAGCCCTTGAGCAGGTCCAGCGTCTCGGGACTCGCCGCCAAGGCCTCGCGGGCTTCGGGGGCGCGGGCCAGTTTCAGGGCCTCGATGCGGGCGCGGTCGGCGACCGGGCCGGTGGGGCCGGCCTCGCCGCTGGCCAGGCGGGCCAGCAGGGCCAGGCGTTGGGGCAGGGGCGCGGGCGCGCGGACCAGCAGCGACAGCAGGCGCGCGTCGGCCTCGACCATGCCGCCCACCTCGCCAAGCTTGGCGCACAGCGGCTGGTAGTCCTCGGGCACCAGGCCCGAGCGGATCAGCGACTTCTGCAGCGCCGCCAGGGCGGCCAGCTTCACCGACGGAGTGTCGGGACCCTGGCGCATCTCCTTCTCGAAGCGCATCGCCTGGATGTTGGCCGACAGCCAGCGGGCGGCGTGGCGCTTGTTGACCGCGCCCATGACGTTCTCGGCCAGGCGGATCAGCATGACGATCTCTTCGCGCGCCGAGCGGTCGCGGCCCAGCAGGCTCTCGATGAAGTCGCCGTTGAGCAGGGTCTTGGAGCGGGTGGTGAAGGCCGCGGTGATGTCTTCGGCCGGCAAGATGCGGCCGGCGGCGGCCGTCAGGCTCATCGCAAGGGCGCGCAGGTGCTCGATCTCCGACTCCGCATCCGTCGGCTTCAGGCGGCGCACGCCGTTCAGCTCCTTGAGCACCCGGCGGGCGATCGAGGCGCGAACGCTGGGGAAATCGGAACCGGTCAGCCATTGGCCCAGGCGCTTGGCCGTGCCGGACAGCTCGGGCATGCAGGCGCGGACGCTGGCCTCGACCTTGATCAGCATCTCGACCTGCGCGCCGCCGGCCAGGCGGGTCATGGCGGCCAGGGTCGCGCCCAGGTCGTCGGCGGTGTTGAGCAGGTCGGCCATGCCGGCCTTGGAGCCGATGATCTCGGCCAGAGGGGTCTCGATGGCGGCCAGGGCGGCGGCGCGGGCCTTGGGCTCGGCCGGGGCGGCGTCGGCCAGGTCGAGCAGGCGGGCGATCTTCTCGCTCCAGTCCTTGGCCGGGGCGATCGAGGCGGCGACGCCGGCCCCCAGCAGGAAGGCGCGGTCCGGGTCGGCGGCCAGGCGCTCGGCGGCTTTGGCGAAGCCTTCCTTGTCGAGGTCCGGCAGCTGGCCCTTCTTGAAGGCCTTCATCAGGTTGGCGACCGAGCGTTCGACCAGGCCCTGGAAATTACGGATCAGCTCGTGGACCGACATGCCCCGGGCCTCGGCCTCGGGAATGGCGATCTTCTGCAGGGCGTGCTGCAGGTCGGTGCCGGAGGCTTCCAGCTTCTCGACCAGGTCGGGCCGGTGCAGCAGTTCGAAGGGGGTGGCCTTGTGGCGATGCAGCCAGCTTTCCAGCAGGCGGCCGATGCGGTCGCGGGCGTGGGCCGTGTAGAGGTCGGCCGGCTGCACGCACAGCGGCTCCATCTCCTCGACGGGCTTCTTCGGCTTGCCGCCGTCGACCATGCCCTTGGTGAAGATCGAGATGGAGCGATATTCGCGGGTTTCGGGGTCCAGGGTCTCTTTCGAGACCCGCACGGCGACGGCGCGCCCCGAATTCAGGACTTCCTCGGCCTGGGCCAGGGCGTGGCTGCGGATTTCCGTAGCCATGTCCAGAGTCCATTGCGCGCCGACCTTGCGGCGCACGAATAGCTCGTAATGGACCTGGTCGCTCATGGGCTGATGGGGCTCCTGAGCCTCGACTATGGCGTACGAGACCTTAAGGCGAGGTTGAGGGCCCAAGACCGGTGTTTTCCGCGTTCTTCGTATCGGGCTTCGTATCGGTGGGGCGGATCGACGCCTCATGTGTGTCCAAGCCCGCCACGCCCTGGCCGCAATAGGGTTCGAAAAGGCCGGATGGAAAGCTTGGCCGCTCCGTGCGTTGTAGCGGAGCGCCAGGGTCGATAGGATCGGCCCACGGATTTTCGGAGGATTATACGGCTTGGCCGAGATCACGCTCATCGACGACGACGAAAACATCGTTGCTTCGGTCTCTCTGGCCCTGGAGAGCCATGGCCACACGGTGAAGGCCTATTACGACGGCGTCTCCGGGCTCGAGGCGGTGGAAAGCAATCCGCCCGACCTCGTCATCCTGGACGTCAAGATGCCGCGCATGGATGGCATGGAAGTGCTGCGCCGCCTGCGCCAGTCGTCCGAGACGCCGGTCATCATGCTGACCTCGAAGGACGACGAGATCGACGAGATCCTCGGCTTCAACCTCGGCGCCGACGACTACATGCACAAGCCGTTCAGCCAGCGCCTGCTGCTCGAGCGGGTGAAGGCCGTGCTGCGTCGCGCCCGCCCCGAGGAGGAGGATCCCGCGGCCCCGGCCGCCGGCGCCGCCGGCTCGAAGATGATGAAGCGCGGCAAGCTGACGCTCGACCCGGCCCGCCACGACAGCCTGTGGGACGGCAAGCCGGTGCGCCTGACGGTCACCGAGTTCCTGCTGCTGCAATCGCTGGCCCAGCGTCCCGGCTTCGTGAAGAGCCGCGACAACCTGATGGACGCCGCCTACGACGATCAGGTCTATGTCGACGACCGCACCATCGACAGCCACATCAAGCGGATGCGCAAGAAGTTCCGCCAGGTGGACCCCGAGTTCGATTCCATCGAAACCCTGTATGGCGTCGGCTACCGCTACCGCGAGGCCTGAGCCGGGTCCTGAGCCTGCGCCGCGCGAGCGGCGCCGGCTGGCCTGGCCGCGCGCTTCGCGGCTGGGGCGGCTGATCATCGGCCTGAACCTGCTGGCCCTGGCCATCCTGGTGGTCGGGGCCCTGGTGCTCAACGAGCTGCGCAACGGCCTGATCAACGCGCGGATCGACAGCCTCAGCACCCAGGGCGAGCTGATCGCCAACATCATCGAACGGGCCGCCACCGTGGGCGAGCCCGAGCCGGCGCTCGACGTGGCGGCGGCCAACGACATCCTGCAATCGTTCTTCGCCGGCCATTCGCAGCGCGCCCGCCTCTATGACGGCCAGGGCCGGCTGCTAGCCGACTCCTACCTCGTCGAGGACCGCGTCGAGTGGAAGGTGCTGCCGCCCGCCCGCAAGGCCGGCGACAACGGCTTCCGCCTGTCGTTGCAGGACAAGGACGCCAAGCCGCGCGCCCTGGAGCGCGCCCGCGCCGAGTTCGAGCAGGAGATCGCCCGCGCCCGCATGGGCGAGACGGTCAAGCAGCAGCGCGTGGCCGAAAACGGCGAGCGGGTGGTGTCGGTGTCGATCCCGATCCAGCACGTCCGGGCGGTTCTGGGCGTGCTGACCGTCGAGGCCGGCGACGTCGACGAGATCATCAGCGCCGAGCGCAAGGCCCTGCTGCCCTTCGTGCTGGTGGCCGTGGGCGCGGTGCTGGTCTCGTCCGTCCTGCTGCACCGCCTGGTGGCCCAGCCGGTTCTGCGCATGGCGAGGGCCGCCGACCACGTGCGCCTGGAGGGCGCGCGGGCCATCAGCCTGCCCGACATCTCGCGCCGCAACGACGAGATCGGCGACCTTTCCAGATCCCTTGAAGAGATGACCGAGGCCCTGTCCGAGCGGATGGGGGCCATCGAGCGGTTCGCCGCCGACGTGGCCCACGAGATCAAGAACCCGCTGACCTCGATCCGCTCGGCCATCGAGACCCTGGACCTCGTCACCGAGCCCAAGGCCCGTCAGCGGCTGCTGGGCATCCTGCAGCAGGACGTCGGCCGCCTGGATCGCCTGGTCACCGACATCTCCAACGCCTCCAGGCTCGACGCCGAGCTGTCGCGCGAGGCCCCGCGGCCGATCGACCTGGCCCGCCTGTTGACCGAGGCCGTGACCATCTACCAGGGCCAGGTGCGCGGCGAGGAGCCGCCGTTCAGCGTCCGCGTGGCGCTGGCCGGCCTGCCGACCGGTCCGGTCCGGGTGCTGGCGCGGGAGATCCCCGTGGGTCAGGTGTTCCGCAACCTGATCGACAACGCCCGCTCGTTCAGCGCCGGCGACGGCGAGGTGCGGGTCGGGCTGGTCCGCCAGAACGGCCGGCTGACCACGACGGTCGAGGACGACGGCCCGGGCATCCCGGCCGACAATCTGGAGACCATCTTCGAGCGCTTCTACACCTCGCGTCCCAAGGGCCGGGCGTTTGGCGGCAATTCGGGCCTGGGCCTGTCGATCGCCCGCCAGATCGTCGAGGCGCATGGCGGGAAGATCCATGCCGAGAACCGCCAGGACGAGACCGGCAAGGTGATCGGCGCCCGCTTCGTGGTCGAGCTGCCCGAGCATCGCGACGGCCATCACAATCATGGTCACGGCCATGGAGGCCGCGAGTGATCCGCCACGCCGGGCTGGTGGCCCGCCGGGTCGGCGGCCGCTGGCGCGGGGCGCTGATCGAAGGCGCCTCGGGCGCGGGCAAGAGCGATCTGGCCCTGCGGACGCTGGAAACGGGCTTTCGCCTGGTGGCCGATGATAGGGTGGTGACCTTCGCCTCCGAGGGACGGCTCTACGGCCGCGCGCCCGATCCGCTGGCCGGTCTGGTCGAGATCCGGGGCTTCGGCGTGGTCTCCGAGCCGGCCTTGCGCCTCTCCGAGATCACGCTGCTGGTGCGCTGCGTCGAGGCCCCGGCACGCGTCGAACGCCTGCCCGAGCCTCGGTTTGAAGTGGTTTTGGGCGTTTCCGTACCCGTCTTCGACCTGTGGCCGCTCGAACCCGCCGCTCCGACGAAGATCGCCCGCATGCTGGAGCATCTTGGAGTCGGTCCCTAACAAGCGTATCAAGGCGGCCCGCGCGGCGCCTCCCTGCCGTTTCGGGCGAAGGGGATCCCGTTTGAGAGACCAGGCATGATCGGGCTCGTGATCGTCACGCACGGGCGATTGGCGGAGGAATTCGTTTCCGCCATGGAGCATGTGGTGGGGCCGCAGACCGCGGTGAAGGCCATCTGCATCGGGCCGGAAGACGACATGGAGCGTCGCCGGTCGGACATCCTGAAGGCCTGCGCCGCCGTCGATGACGGCGCGGGGGTCATCCTGCTGACCGACATGTTCGGCGGCACGCCCAGCAACCTGGCCATCTCGGTCATGGAGCAGACCAAGGCCGAGGTCATCGCCGGGCTGAACCTGCCGATGCTGATCAAGCTGGCCAGCGTGCGCACCCGTGACGACCTGGACGCCTGCGTCGCCCACGCCCAGGAGGCTGGACGGAAATACATCTCCGTGGCCTCCTACGTGCTGGCGGGAGAAAAATGAGTCGAACGGCGACAGCCACGGTCGAGATCATCAACGAGCGCGGGCTGCACGCCCGGGCCTCGGCCAAGTTCGTCAAGCTGGCCTCGGGCTTCGACGCCGAGGTCAAGGTCGCCCGCGAGGGCTCCAGCGTCGACGCCCGCTCGATCATGGGCCTGATGATGCTGGCCGCCGGCATCGGCTCGACCATCGACATCGCCGCCGAAGGCCCCGAGGCCGAGGCCGCCGTGGATGCGCTGGTTGAGCTGGTGGGAAACCGGTTCGACGAAGAGCGCTGAGGCGCTCTGCGTCCACCCCTACCTTCCGTCATTCTCGCCCTTGTGGCGAGAAACCCTCTGTCAGCCGCAGGCGCGGATGAGGCGGATCGCTGGCGATCCGCTGGCGCTTCACGTGCGGGCGGAACCAGGGGTTCCCGCCACAAGGGCGGGAATGACGGGAGAAAAGCAAAAGGGCGGCCCCCAGAGGCCGCCCTTCGCATGTCCAGGCTCCGAGGAAACCTTTACTTCACCGGCTTCCCATCCGCGTCGATCACCTGGATGTCGAGCTTCAAGGCCTTGAGCTTGGGCTCGATGACGGCGCGGTCGCCGACGATCACCCAGACCAGCTCGTCCGGCTTGATCGCCTTCTTGGCCGCCGCCGTGGCGCTGTCGACGGTCACCGCCCGCACGTCGGCCGGATAGTTGTCGAAATAGCTGTCGGGCAGGCCGTAATTGACCAGTTCGCCGATCGAGCCGGCCACGGCGTCGCCGGTCTCCCAGTTGCCGGGCATCGACAGGGTCAGGCTGTTCTGGGCCTTGGCGAGCTCGGCCGGGGTGATCGGCCGCGCGCCGATGATCTCGGTCAGCTCCTTACGGGCCTCGACGAAGGACTCGGCGGTCTTGTCTGTCTGCACCGGGGCGCGGATCAGGAACAGGCGCGAGCCGCGGGCGTCGCGCACGCCCGACGAGGCACCGTACGACCAGTGCTTGTCCTCGCGCAGGTTCATGTTCAGGCGCGAGACGAAGTCGCCGCCGAACACCGTGTTGAAGGTGTCCAGCGCGGCCTGTTCCGACGGATCGCGCGGCGGCAGCAGGTCGCCGGCGGCGATCACCGACTGCTGGGCGCCGGGCTTGTCGATCAGGTAGACGGCGGCCTTGCTGGGCGCGGCGACCACCGGCGGCTTGGACTTGGTCTGGGCGCCCTTCCAGGCGCCCAGCTGGGCCTCCAGCTTGGGCAGAAGTTCGGCCAGGGTGGTGTCGCCGACCACGACCAGGGTGGCGCCCTGCGGCTGCAGCCAGGTCTTCTGGAAGCGCACCAGATCGTCGCGGGTGATCGAGTCGATCGACTCCTCGGTGATCAGCTGGCCGTAGGGCGAGCCGGCGCCATAGACCACGACCGGCAGGACGCGGCCCGACATCGCCTGAGGGTTCTGCTTGGCCTGCTTGACGCCGGCGATGTTCTGCTTCTTGAGGCGGTCGAGGTCCTCGGGCTTGAAGGCCGGGTTCTGCAGCACGTCGGCATAGATCGCCAGGGCCGGATCGAGGGTGGTGGTCAGGGTGTTCAGCGTCACCTGGGTGAAGTCCAGGCCGCTGCCCGAGCCGACGCCCGCGCCCAGCTGGGCCAGTTCGCGGCTGATGGTCAGGCCGTCGCGGTGCGTCGTGCCCTCGGTCAGCATGCTGGTGGCCACGCCGGTCAGGCCGGCCTTGTCGCCGGCGCTGGCGGCGACGCCGGCGTCGAACACCATGTTCATCCGGATCTGCGGCGTCTCGTGGCGCTCGGCGAGGATCACCTTGATCCCGTTCGAGAGGGTGGCGCGCTCGAGCTTGACGAAGGCAGGGGCCTTGGTCGCGCCGACCTCGGGCATGGTCTTGCGGTCGACGCCCGGCGTGGTCGTGTAGGTCGGGAACGGCGTCACCGTCAGGGTGAAGTCGCCGTCGGTCAGCCAGGTCTTGCCGGCCGCCTGCAGCTGGGCCGCTGTCGCCCCCCGAACGCGCTCCAGGCTCTCCTTGTAGGCGTCCGGCGATCCGAGGAAGACTTGGCTTTCGGCCAGGATGTCGGACTTGCCGCCGAAGCCGCCGATCCGCTCGACGCCGCGCACGAAGTTCGACAGGTGCAGGGTGCGAACCTTGGCCACCTCCTCGGGGGTGGGACCGTCGCGCAGCAGGCGCTGGAACTCTTCGTCGAAGGCCTTCTCGACCGCGGCCGGGTCGCCGCCCGGCTTTACCGTCAGGATGACCAGGAACTGGCTGCCGATCTCGCTGGTCGAGACGGTGGCGCCGACATTGGTGGCGATCTGGTCGGTGTAGACGAGGCGCTTGTAGAGGCGCGAGGTCTTGTCGGAGACCAACACGTCGCTGAGCAGGTCCAGGTAGTCGATGTCGGCCGCGCCGTATTCCGGCACGTTCCAGACCTTGTAGATCCGGGCCTGGGGCACGCGGTCCTGCATCTCGGCGCGCTGGCTGCCGGTGCGCTTGGCCACCCAGGCCTTCTGGCGGGTGAGGGGCGGGCCCGAGGGGATGTCGCCGAAGTACTTCTCGACCTTCGCCTTGGCCTCGGCGGGCGTGATGTCGCCGGCCAGCACGAGGGTGGCGTTGGCCGGGCCGTAGTAGTTCTTGAACCAGTCCTTGACGTCGTCCAGAGAGGCCGCGTCGAGGTCTTCCATCTCGCCGATGACCGTATGGCCGTAGGGGTGGTCGGCGTCGTAGGTGCTGGCGGTGATCACGTCCCAGACCTGGCCGTAGGGCTGGTTCTGGCCTTGGCGCTTCTCGTTCTGGACGACGCCGCGCTGCTCGTCGAGGCGGGCCTTGTCGATGGCGCCGACGAGGTGGCCCATGCGGTCGCTTTCCAGCCACAGCACCTGGTCCAGGGCCGCGGTCGGCACGTTCTGGAAGTAGTTGGTGCGGTCGGTGTTGGTGGTGCCGTTCATGTCGGTGGCGCCCAGCTTCTCCAGCGCCTTGAACCAGTCGTCGTTGAAGTTCTCCGAGCCGTTGAACATCAGGTGCTCGAAGAGGTGCGCGAAGCCGGTGCGGCGCTTGGGCTCGTTCTTGGAGCCGACGTGGTACCAGACGTTCACCGCCACGATCGGGGCCTTGTGGTCCTCGTGGACGATCACCGTCAGGCCGTTGGGCAGCACGAACTTGCTGTAGGGGATGTCGACTTCGGGCAGCTGCGCCAGCTGGCCGGTGACCTTGGCCGCCGGCTTTGGCGCGGCTTGGGCCAGCACCGGATTGGCGAGGAGCAACGCCGCGACGGCGGCGGAGGCGAACAGCTTCATGAAGGGCCCCGAACAGGTTTCGCGCAAAAGCGAAGATGCCCCGCACCATAGGTTGCGGGGCCTCCGGGACAAGCGAGCGACGTGCGCCGCCGGATTAAATTTCGTCCAGAAATGGAGCGAGCTTCGGGGGGCTGGTCGCCTTCCCTCACCTACTCTCGCAAACCTCACCGCCTCCCTCGCCCTTGTGGCGAGGGTCCATGCCGGCCGCTGCTCAGACCCGAGCAGAACTGGAAAGGTCTGAGCAGGTTGATCCATGGATCCTCGCCACAAGGGCGAGGAAGACGGAATTTGGTGAAGAGAGTTGCAGGCCTACTCCGCAGGAATTGCTTCCGGAGCCGCGACCTCGGCCTTCACCATGACCATCGGCTTCAGATCGAGGTCGTGGAACAGGCGGCTGTCGTCGTCCATGTCCGGCAGGGGCGTGGTCAGCAGCTTGCCGCCGACGAAGATCGAGTTGGCGCCGGCCATGAAGCACAGGGCCTGCAGTTCGCGGTTCATGCCCTCGCGGCCGGCCGACAGGCGGACCATGGCTTTCGGGCACACGAGGCGGGCGACGGCGATGGTGCGCACGAACTCGATGGAGTCGATGGCCTTTTCGCCTTCCGCCAGGATCTGGTCGCCCAGCGGGGTGCCGCTGATGGGGACGAGGCCGTTGATCGGCAGGCTGTCGGGGTGCGAGGGCAGGGTGGCCAGCTGGTGCAGCAGGCCGGCGCGGTCGCGGCGGGTCTCGCCCATGCCGACGATGCCGCCGCAGCAGGTGCTCATGCCGGCGTCGCGCACATAGGCCAGGGTGTCGAGACGCTCCTGGTAGGTGCGGGTCGTCACCACGTCCTTGTAGTAGTCCGGGCCGGTGTCGAGGTTGTGGTTGTAGTAGTCCAGGCCCGCGTCCTTCAGCTGCTTGGCCTGTTCGGCGGTCAGCATGCCCAGGGTCGCGCAGGTCTCCATGCCCAGCGCCTTCACCCCGCCGATCATTTCGGCCAGCTTGGGCAGGTCGCGGTCCTTCAGCTCGCGCCAGGCCGCCCCCATGCAGAAGCGCTGGGCGCCGCCGTCGCGGGCGGCCTTGGCCTTGGCGATGACCACGGCCGGCTCCATCAGCTTCTCGGCCTTGAGGCCGGTCTTGAAGTGGGCGCTCTGGCTGCAGTAGCCGCAGTTCTCGGCGCAGCCGCCGGTCTTGACCGACAGCAGCTGCGACAGCTGCATCTCGGAGGGGTCGAACCAGGCGCGGTGAACGCGCGCGGCCTCGAACACCAGCTCCATGAACGGCAGGGCGAACAGGGCCTCGACCTCGGAAAGGGTCCAGTCGTGGCGGGGCTGTGCGGAGATGTTGATCGGCGTCATGGCGCGCAGGTTTGAACTTGGGCGATCCGAATGGCAAGACGGCCCGCGCATGCGCACCGATGTTGCGTTGCGGAAGCCAAACCCCGCCAGGCTGGTTATAGTCGGATCATGGACCGCGAAATCGAACTGAAGTTCCTGATCGCCCCGGAGGCTTCCGACGCGATCCTGGCCCGTCTGGACGGCCGCGAGGCGGTGCGCCGGCTCGACGCCACCTATTACGACACCGCCGATCACGCCCTGCGCCGGGCGGGCTTCGGCCTGCGGGTGCGCGATGGCGACGGCGGTCGCAAGCAGACCCTGAAATCGGCCTCGGCCGGCGGGGTGTTCGCGCGCGGTGAATGGGAGGCCCCGGTCACCGGGCCCGGTCCCGACCGCGACCTGCTGGACCAGACCCCGGCCGGCCGCATCGTCAACGGCGACGTTCTCGCACCGGTCTTCGCCGCCAAGGTCGAGCGCACCCTGCGTTTGGTCGAGCACGGCGGCGCGACTATCGAGGCGGCGCTGGACCGTGGCGAGCTGCAGGCCGGAACCGACCGCGCCGCCGTCAGCGAGCTGGAGCTCGAACTGAAGACCGGCGCGCCCGCCGCCCTGTTCGCCCTGGCCCGCGACCTGATGGCCCATGCACCGCTGCGCCTGTCTCTGGTCAGCAAGGCCGAGCGCGGCTACGCCCTGGCCCTGGGCGAGGCGCCCTCGGCCCGTCGCGAGGCGGCCGTGCTGCGCCCCGACATGACCGCCGCCGAGGCCTTCCAGGCCTTGGGCAACACCGCCCTGGGCCGCCTGTGCGTCGCCGCCGAGACCCTGGCCGACCTGCCTGGCCCCGAGGCGGTGCACGAACTGCGCGTCGCCGCCCGCCGGCTGCGCGCCCTGATCAAGCTCTTCCGCCCCCTGACCGGCAAGCTGGCCGCCACGCCGGCGCTCGATGCGCTGAAGGCCCTGGCCGACGCCCTGGGTCCGGCCCGCGACCTCGACGTCTATATCGCCGGCGTCTGGCGTCCCGCCGTCTCGGCCGACCCGCAGCCGGTCGAGGGCCTGGGCGCGCTGGGCAAGGCCCTGGTCGAGGCCCAGCAGGGCGCCTATGGCCGCGCGGTCGACGCCGCCCGGCCCGAGCGCTTCGGCCCGCTGGCGCTCGACATCGCCGCCTGGCTGGAGACCGGCGACTGGCTGGAGGACCCCGAGCGCGCCGAGGCCCGCCGTACGCCGGCCAAGGCCTTCGCGGCCAAGCAACTGAACAGGCTGGCCAAGGACGTGCTGAAGCGCGGCGAGGACTTCGAAGCCCTCGACGCCGAGGCCCGCCATCACCTGCGCATCCGCGGCAAGGGCCTGCGCTACGCCATCGACGCCCTGGCCCCGCTGTTCCCCGACCATCCCAAGCGGCTGGAGCGGTGGTCGGCGGCCACACGTCAGATGCAGGACGCGCTGGGCGGCCTCAACGACGCCACCCTGGGCGCGGATCTGGCCCGCGCCGCCGCCCTGGCCGACGGCGACCCCGAAGCCGCCTACGCCGCCGGTCGCCTGTCGGCCGCGCCGGAAGGAACGGAGAGCCTGACCCGCGAGGCCAAGGCGGCGCTGGACGAACTGGCCGACCTCAAGCCGTTCTGGTGAGAGCCGCCTAGGCCTACTTGCCCTTCTTCGGCTTGGCCTGGGTGGTCTGGGTCGTGCGCACCGCCACGCCGTCGCCGCGGGCCTCGGCGACCAGCGAGGCGCAGTCGGCGTCCTTTTCCAGGCCCGGCGTCACGAACGGCAGGATGGCGGCCAGCGGGTTGATCAGCGAACCCAGCGCCGCGGCGACCCCGCCCTGGGCGAAGGCCCCGCTGGTCTGCAGGCTGATACGGGGCGCGGCCAGAGGGCCCTTGATCTCGATCGGGATGAACAGCCGCACCAGGCGCGGCTTCTTGCTGTCGCCCTCGATCTGCAGGTCCAGGCGCTCGGTCTCCAGGTTGATCGTGCCCTCGCCCTTGGCCAGGACCACGCCGGTGTCGGCGATGATCTTGTCGGCGCGCATCACCCCGTTCCTGACGTCGAAGCTGGCCACGGCGCAGCGCAGGCTCGTCTCCTTGTTGTCCTTCGACAGCAGCATCAGCAGGCCCTTGGAGGCGTTGACGCCCAGCAGCTCGGCGAAGGCCTGGCGCACCTGACCCTTGGGAGCGACCAGGGTCACCGTGCCGTTCGACGAGGCCGCGGCGCGGTGCACCGAATTGCCGACGCCGCGCAGCTTGGCCCGGGCGACGATGCCGCCCTCGATGGCCGGCTTGCCGCCGCTCTTCAGCGGGATGAAGTCTTCCAGCTTGGCGTTGGTCAGGCGCAGGTCGAGGTCGGTGACCGGCACGTTCGGCCGGGCGTCCAGCCGCACCTTGCCCGCGAGATCGCCGCGCGAGAAGGTGAAGGCGATCGGGTCCATGTTCAGCACGCCCTTGTCGAGCGTCAGGTCCAGCCGGACCTTCTGCAGCGGCAGGTTGGGCGCGTTCACCGCCAGGGCGCGGTAGGTGACCTTGGCGTCCATGGCCCGCACGCGGTCGGTCTGCAGGGTGGCGTCGGGCAGCAGGCGGCCGGTGGCCTCGCGCTGGCCGGCCTCGACCTTCTGGCCGGCCGAGGCGGTCTCGCCCCGGCCCGTGGCCGGCGCGGCGCCGACCAGGCTGCCCAGGTCGTCGAAGTCCAAGCGCTTGGAGCGCAGATCGGCCTCCAGATACGGCCGCTCGCGGTCGACCAGCACGAAGAGGTCGCCGTTGACGTCGCTATCGCCGATGCGGCCCGAGAACTTCTCGAAGTCGAACCGCCCGCCCTTGCGCACCAGGTGGCCGCTGATCCTGTAGGGCGGCGTGTTGGGCAGGGTCAGGCCGGTCAGGCCGTAGAGCCGGTTCAGGTCGCTGCCGGCCACCGTCAGGTTGCTTTCGAAGCGGCCCAGGTCGAACGGCTTGGTGATCGAGCCCTCGGCCGTGACCTGGGTCGAGCCGGCGCTGACCCGGGCGTCGAACGGGTAGGGGCGGTTGGGCGAGATGTTCAGCAGGGGTCCGCCGGTCACCCGCGCCAGGAACGGCGAGCGGTTGTACTGGCCCTTGCCCTCCAGCACGAAGCGGCCCTTGCCGTCGCCGCTGGCATGTTCGTTCGAGCTGACCGTGCCGGTGAACAGGACGTCGCGCGAGCGGTCCTCGACCCGCAGCTGGCCGTCGTTGATCACGAAGTGCTGGATGGCCGGCAGCTTCAGCGGCTTGGTGCTCTTCTTGTTCGGGTCGCCGAAGGTCCAGTTGGCGCGGCCCGAAGCCTCGCGCAGCAGCCGCACGTCGGGCCGGTCCACGGCCACCAGCGGCAGGATGACGTCGCCCTTCAGCAGCGGCAGCAGCTTGATCTGCACCGCCACCCGGTCGATCCGGGCCATGTGCCCCGACTGCGGACCGGTCTTGGGCGCCCAGTCCGGCTGGCCGACGAACAGGCCGTAGGCCTCGGCCTTGGGCGAGAACGACCAGGGATGGACGCGCAGGTCGCCGTCGATCCGCACTTCGCGGTGCAGCTGGGCCGAGGCGAAGCGGCCGACCGGGCCGCGCAGCATGTTCCAGTCGAACCAGACGACGAAGGCGATGATCGCCGCCAGGATCAGCAGGGCCGCGCCGATCCCCCAGCGCGCGGCGCGCGGCAAGGCGCCCCACGAGCGGCGTCGCGGCGTGGCGGTGGCCTCGGGCGGAGGCGGCGGCGGGGGTGTAACGGAACCTTCCGGCATCCGCCTACAACGCGTGGGCGGCGCCGTTTCGTTCCAAGGCGGGCTGTTCGCCCGCGTTCAGGAGGCCCGTTTAGTAGACGAGCTTCAGGCTGCCCACGATGACGGCGGCCGCCACGAAGGCGACGATGGCCACGATTTCATAGGCCTTGAAGAAAGGCCGGCTCGGCGAGCGCATGTTCGGTAGTCCCCCAGATCCCACTTTGACACTTGAGCCGCCTTCGCCCGCAAGCGTCACGCCAGTTCGCTCGCGACGAGATTTCTTTCGCGCCCTGCGGACATAAGGAAATCTTTATGTGAATTTGCCACTGTCCGCCGTGCGCGCTATAAGGCGGGCAAGACAATCCCCCGATCCAGGAGCCGACCGTGGCCGACTACATCGTCAAGGACATCTCGCTCGCCGATTTCGGCCGCAAGGAACTCGCCATCGCCGAGACCGAAATGCCGGGCCTGATGGCCACCCGCGCCGAATACGGTCCGGCCCAGGTGCTGAAGGGCGCCCGCATCGCCGGCAGCCTGCACATGACCATCCAGACCGGCGTGCTGATCGAGACCCTGACGGCGCTGGGCGCCGAGGTCCGCTGGGCCTCCTGCAACATCTTCTCGACCCAGGACCACGCCGCGGCCGCCATCGCCGCCGCCGGCATCCCGGTCTTCGCCTTCAAGGGCGAGAACCTGGTCGAGTACTGGGAATACGCCCACAAGATCTTCGAGTGGCACGACGGCGGCTATCCGAACCTGATCCTCGACGACGGCGGCGACGCCACCCTGCTGTGCGTGCTGGGTCCCAAGGCCGAGAAGGATCCGTCGATCCTCAACAACCCGACCAACGAGGAAGAAGAAGCGCTCTACACCGTGATGAAGCGCTACCTGGCCGAAAAGCCGGGCTTCTACTCGGCCATCCGCGACGCCATCGGCGGCGTCTCGGAAGAGACCACCACGGGCGTCCACCGCCTGTACCAGATGGCCGCCAAGGGCGACCTGCCGTTCCCGGCCATCAACGTCAACGACAGCGTCACCAAGTCCAAGTTCGACAACCTCTATGGCTGCCGTGAAAGCCTGGTCGACGCCATCCGTCGCGGCACCGACGTCATGCTGTCGGGCAAGGTCGCGGTGGTCTGCGGCTACGGCGACGTGGGCAAGGGCTCGGCCGCCAGCCTGCGCCAAGGCGGCGCCCGCGTGATCGTCACCGAGATCGACCCGATCTGCGCCCTGCAGGCGGCCATGGAAGGCTACGAGGTCCAGACCCTCGACGACGTCGCCGGCAAGGCCGACATCTACGTCACCGCGACCGGCAACAAGGACGTCATCACCGTCGACCACATGCGGCAGATGAAGAACAACGCCATCGTCTGCAACATTGGCCACTTCGACAGCGAGATCCAGATCGCCGGCCTGCGCAACTTCAAGTGGGACGAGATCAAGCCGCAGGTGCACCACGTGGAATTCCCGGACGGCAAGAAGATCATCGTGCTGTCGGAAGGCCGCCTGGTGAACCTGGGCAACGCCACCGGCCACCCCTCGTTCGTGATGTCGGCCAGCTTCACCAACCAGACCCTGGCCCAGATCGAGCTGTGGACCAACAAGGCCGCGTACAAGAACGAGGTCTACACCCTGCCCAAGCACCTCGACGAAAAGGTCGCCTTCCTCCACCTGGAGAAGCTGGGCGCCAAGCTGTCGAAGCTGAACAAGGAACAGGCCGACTACATCGGCGTGCCGGAAGCCGGCCCGTTCAAGCCGGACCACTACCGCTACTAAGAGCGTCTCGGCGTTCGAACCGAAGAGCCCGCCGCGCACCGCGCGGCGGGCTTTTTCGTGGGGTCAGACCGGGACGGGATCGCCGCCGCGGGCCAGGATGTAAATGCGCAGGCGCTCGGCGTCGGCGGCGCCACGGGCGTCCTCCAGCATCCGCCGGGCCTCGGAGACATAGCGACAGAAGTCCGCTCGATCGGTCGAGGAGCTGACTTTCCGCATCGCCGCGAGCAGCAGTCGCTCGCCGTCCAGCACATCGCCGCGCGCCACTTTCAGCGCGCCGGCCGTGCCCTGCACCTCCGGCAGGTCCGGGTTCGCGGCCATGGCCTCGTCGGCCCTTGCTTCGGCGAAGTCGAGATCGCCGCCGATCTTGATCGTGGACCAGGACAGATTGGCTGCCAGAAGGCCCCAGGCGCTCTCGCGCAAGGTTGGCGGAGGCGGTGGGCCGGCCGGCGCGGCCAGGACGGCGGCGTCGTAGCGGGCCAGGGCGGCCCTGTCGCCGGCCGCGCGGGAGGCGCAGTGAATGAGCATGCTGAGCAGGTAGGGATCGTTCGGCCAGTCCTGGAGCTTGGCCTCCAGCCTGTCGGCCGCCTCGGCGAACCGGCCGGCCTCGGTCAGGAGATAGATCGACACCAGGAACGCCAGTTCGTCGTCCATCGTCGCGACGGCGTCGCCCGGTGCGCGGCCTCGCAGCAGGTCGAGGATCAGGGCGCCGTCTGAATCCAGTCCGCCGGGGTCGCGGGTCGGCCAGAGGTTTTCGGCGGCCGTCACCAGGTTCGACACGCTGAGCCCCATGAGCAGGGCCGTGAGCCAGAGCGGGCCGTCCAGGCGCTCGTCGAGCGTCATGGCCAGGGCGAAGGCGGCTCCGCCCAACACCAGATTGGCGACGGCGCCGGCCGCGTAGACCGCCAGCCGTCGGCCGCGAGGGGCGTCCGGCCCGGGGATGAAGTTGGTTTCTCCGCCGAGGCTCAAGTAACGGCGTAGGCTCCACCGCGCATGGCCGATGCGGAAACCGACCGTTTCGGGGCCCCGGCCGATCCGGACCGACAGCACGCGGAAGCCGGCCAGCGCGGCGACGGCCGCATGGGCGGCCTCGTGGACGATGGTGATCATTGGGCCGGCGGCCAGCAGCGTCAGCCAGAAGATCGCGCCGGCGTCCATCCGACCGTTCTGGAGGCCGTAGGAGCCGGCGATGAACGCCCATATCAGCAGGTGGGCCCAGCGTCGGCCCATGGCCCGCTCTTCCCGCACATCCAGCACATGGGGGGCGCACCCGAAGCAGACGCGGACGGGACGGCGACGACCCTTCCTGGCCTCCAGGCGAAAGCTCTCGGCATGCGCGGATCGGAAGCCGCAGGTACTGCAACGTTGGGTCACAAGCTCCGCCATAACGAGCGTTTTGCGTTTCGTCGACCACCGGGTGGCGAAGGTCGCGGTTTTGCCATCCTGACGCCCTGTTCAAGTTCCGCAGGCTCGGCTAACTGCTTTGCCCATGCCGCTCGCGCTTCTCATTTCCAGCCATGTCGCCGGCAGCCAGGTGGGCGCCACCGCCCAGGCCGCCGCCCTGACCCAGTTCCGCATCGACACCATGGTGGTTCCCACCGTGCTCTACGGCCGCCATCCCGGCTGGGGTGTGCCGGGCGGGGCGCCGGTGCCGATCGAGGTGGTCGAGGGCATGCTCGACGGGCTGGAGGCCAACGGCCTGTTCGGCTTGGCCGACCTCGTCATCACCGGCTATTTCGCCAGCGCCGCCCAGGTGCGCGCGGCCGCCCGGGCCATCGACGCCGTGCGCGCCGCGCCGCGCGACGGCGCCGCCGCCCGCAAGCCGACCATCATTGTCGATCCGACCATGGGCGATGCCGGCAAGGGCCTCTACGTGCCGGCCGAGGTGGCCGACGCCATCGCTTCCGACCTGATCCCGCGCGCCGACATCGTCGCCCCCAACGCCTGGGAGCTGCAGCGCCTGACCGGCGCCGAGGTGCGCGACCCGGCCGGGGCCGTGCGCGCAGCCCGCCTGCTGAACAAGCCGGTGCTGGTCTCGTCAGTGCAGCGCGGCGCCGAGATCGGCGTCGTCTACGCCGACCGCAAGGAGGCTTGGCTCGCCGCCCACGCCAAGGCCGAACGCTCGCCCAGCGGCACCGGCGACCTGCTGACCGCCCTGTTCGCGGCCTCGATCCTGGAAGGCCAGACCCTGTCCTACGGCCTGGCCCGCGCCGTCGGCGGCGTCGCCGAGACTGTCACCGCCGCCAACATCTGGAACGCCCCCGAACTGCCGATCGTGGCCATGGCCGCCCGCATCAAGCAGACCTCGCCGACCGTGCGGATAGAGCGGCTGGCCTAGGGGGCTGCCCCTCAGTTCGTCATCCCGGAAAGCGCGCAGCGCTTATCCGGGACCCAGGGGCCACCGCGAGGCGCAGACCAAGGCCCGGCGACAAACCTGTCCGTCGCGCCCAGTCTCCTGGGTCCCGGCTCTTCGCTTCGCTACGGCCGGGATGACGAATTTGGAGAGGCGAAATGCCGCTCCAAATTCTCCAGCACCAGCGCCGCCATCGCCTCCCGGGCCTCCTCCGTGGCGCTGCCCCGGTGCGGCTGGAGCACCACGTTGTCCATCGCCAGCAGCGCCTGCGGCACGTTCGGCTCGTCCTCGAACACGTCCAGGCCCGCCCCGGCGATGGTCCCGTCCGCCAGGGCCGCGACCAGGGCGGCCTCGTCCACCACCGAGCCGCGCGCGACGTTGATCAGCAGGCCGGCGGGGCCCAGCGCCTCCAGCACCGCCGCATCGACCAGCGGGCCGGCGTCGCCGGGCGTGACCAGGAACAGCACATCCACCGCCGCCGCCAGGTCCAGCGGGCTTGCGTTATACGCGTAAGGGACGCCGTCCACTGGCCGGCGGCTGTGATAGGCGATGCTGCCTGCGAACGGCGTCGCCATGGCCGCGATGGCCCGGCCGATCTGGCCAAGGCCCAGGATCCCCACCGTCCGCCCGGTGGCTCGCCGCGCCAGGGGCAGGCGCTCGGCCTTGGGCCAGCGACCCTCGCGCACATAGCGATCGGCGACGACCATCCGGCGTGACAGCGACAGCCACAGACCGATGGCCAGTTCGGCGACGTCTTCGGTCAGCACGCCCGGCGTCGTGGTCACGGCCACGCCCCGGGCGGCGGCGCGAGGCAGGTCCACCTTGTCGAGGCCGACGCCGTGCACGGCGACGATCTCCAGGGCCGGCAGCCGGTCCCATAAGGCGTCGGGCACGCCCAGGTCGCCGCCGGTGACCAGGCCTCGGATCTTGGGTGCAACTTCGCTGATCAGCGCGTCCGGGTCGTCGGCGCGATAGGGTCGGTGGACGACGTAAGCGCCCTCCAGCCCGGCTTCGAGCTGCGGCGACAGGGCCTTGAGCTGCAGGATCTCGGGCTTCATCGGCGGGCTCCGTTACGCGGGGGACTGTCCTTCGGATGACAAACCCGGGCGCGCCGGGCTAGAGCAAAAGCCATGAGCCTCGACATCACCGGCGTCTGCCCCGCCCCGTTCGCCCAGGTCTATGAGGCCTTCGAGGCCAATTTCGATCCGGCCTCGCCGGGCGGCGGCGAACTGGGCGCGCGCTTTTCCCTGGCCATCGACGGCGAGATCGTCGTCGACCTGATGGCTGGCTTCGCCGATCGCAAGCGCCAGGTGGCCTTCGGCCCCGACACCCTGACGCCGCTGTTCTCGACCACCAAGGCGATCGCCGCCCTGCTGGTCGCGCGCCTGGTGGACCAGGGCAAGCTGACCTACGACCAGACCGTCGCCTCGGTCTGGCCGGAGTTCGCGCAGAACGGCAAGGAAGCGATCACCGTCGGCCAGGTGATGTCGCACCAGGACGGGCTGTCGGGCTTCCTCGACGAGGTCGATCCGGCCATCTGGTTCGACTGGGAGGCGACGACGGCGAAACTGGCCGCCATGGCCCCGCTGTGGCCGGTCGGCACGGCCAGCGGCTATCACCCGGTGACCTTCGGCTACACGGCCGGCGAGATCTTCCGCCGGGTCGATGGGCGGACCATGGGCACGGCGTTGCGCGAGGATCTGGCCGTCCCGCTGGGCCTCGACATCTGGATCGGCCTGCCCGACAGCGAGCACGCGCGCTGCGCCGACCTGATGCGGCCGACCGCCTTCCCCAAGTTCGGCGAGATCAACGACGCCATCCGCGCGGCCTTCATGACCAAGTGGGCCGCGCCCGGCGGCCGCGGCACCGGCGAGTGGCGACGGGCCGAGATCCCCTCGGCCAACGGCCACGCCACCGCCCCGGCCCTGGCGCGCCTGATGGGCGCCCTGGCCAGCGGCGGCACGCTGGATGGGGTCAAGGTGCTGTCGCAGGAAGCGATGGAGCTGGCCCGGGCCGAGCGCGTCGCCGGCCAGGACCTGGTTCTGCCCTACGAGATCAGCTGGGGCGCGGGCTTCATGCGCAACACCCCCAACTTCTTCTACGGCCCGACGGCCGACGCCTTCGGCCACTCCGGCTGGGGCGGCTCGTGCGCCTTCGCCGATCCGAAGACTGGGGTCTCGGGCGCGTACGTCATGAACCGCCAGGGCAACGAACTGATCGGCGACCCGCGCGCGGTGAGTTTGATCAAGGCGGCTTACGCGAGCTTGTAGGGGTCGCCCAAACCCTATCCGCCCGTCATTCCCGCCCTTGTGGCGGGAACCCCTCTGTCAGCCGCAAGGGCGGATGAGGCGGACTGCTCAGCAGTCCGCTTGCGCTTCACTTGCGGGCGGAACCAGGGTTTCCCGCCACAAGGGCGGGAATGACGGGAGTAGCGGGGAAGGTCGCCCTACAGCCCCAGACGCCCCTTCAGCCGCTCGGCCACCGCGCCAAGGGTGATGGTCGCCAGGGCTTCCTGCACCTCCAGCGGCACGCCTTCGGGGGCGGCCTGCACCAGCTTGCTGGTGAAGTCGGTGATGGCGGTAATGTGCTGGGCCAGGTGGTCGACCGTGTGCAGTTCCTGCATCACGGCCAGGCGCGATTCCGCCGGCGTGTTCTCGAGGATCTTGCCCAGGGCGCTGTCCAGGTGACCGCAGGCCTCGGCGGCCAGCGACATCTCGACGGAAAGGGCCTCGAGCACGGCGGCGAGGTTGGGCGTGGCGCCAGCGTCGGTAGTCATGGTTTCCCCCTGCGAAAGACTGCGGGCATACCTGCAATCGCGTCCGTTGCCGCCGACTTAAGCGTCGGCGGCCATGCGACAAATTGACCAACGTTTTGTCACGCCTGAGGTTCTCAGGCCACTGCCGGCGCCGCCCTGAGCCTTTTCCAGGCGCCGTAGGCGAACACCGCCACCCCCAGCCAGATGAACACGAACGACAGCGCCCGCAGCGGCGTGAAGGCCTCGCCCAGGAACACGCCGAGCAGGAACTGCAAGGTCGGGGCGATGAACTGCAGGAAGCCCAGCGCGCTCAACGGCAGGCGGCGGGCCGACCAGGCGAACAGGGCCAGCGGGATCACCGTGGCCGGACCCGCGACCAGCAGCAGGATCGCCGTGCCGGCGCCTTGGGTGAAGTGCCCCGCGCCGCTGGCCTGCAGATGCCAGACGTACAGCAGGCCCGGAATGGCCAGGTAGGCGCACTCGATGAAGAGCCCGGTCTGGGCGTCGGCCTTCACCTGCTTTCGCACGATGCCGTAGACGCAGAAGGTCAAGGCGAGACCCAGCGACACCAGTGGCAGGTGGCCCAGGGCCACGGTCTGGATCGCCACGCCGACGGTCGCGAAGCCGATGGCCACCTTGCCCTCGGTGGTCATCCGCTCGCGGAACAGCAGGGCGCCGGCCGCCATGTTCATCAGCGGGTTGATGTAATAGCCGAGGCTGGCCTCGATCACCCGGCCGGCGTTCACCGCCAGCACATAGATCGTCCAGTTGCCGAAGATCGCCAGGGTCGACAGGGCCAGCAGGGCCAGGGTCTTGGGCTGGCGCATGACCGCCGCCACCTGGCCGCTCTGCCGGGCTAGAAGCACCAGCCCGCCGGCCCACAGCACCGACCACAGCGTCCGGTGGGCGATCATCTCGAACGAGGTGACGCCAAGCGTCGCCAGCGTGTGGAAATAGAGGGGCAGGAAGCCCCACATCACATAGCAGCCGACGCCGGCCAGATAGGCCGAACGCGCGTCGCTGGAAGCGCTGCTGGTGGAACTTGGAGGCATGGACCGCACCTTTCGCGGAGGGATCTGACAGGGAGTCGTCCCGGCGTCCGCCCGTTTTTTGCGGAGGGTGCGAATTGGCCCGAAGGCCGGTTCCGTCGTCCCTCCGCTGGCGGAAGGACGACGGGAAGGTCGTTCTTTAGGCCGGCGTCTTCTGCTTGATCAGGCCCTTGTCGTGCAGCAGCTGGGCGATCTGCACGGCGTTCAGGGCCGCGCCCTTTCGCAGGTTGTCGGCCACGCACCACAGGGCGATGCCGTGGTCGACGGTCGGGTCCTTGCGGATGCGCGACACGTAGACCGGGAACTCGCCCTGGCTTTCCTTCGGCGTGATGTAGCCGCCGTTTTCGCGCTTATCGACCACCACGATCCCTTCGGCGTCGCGCAGGATCTCGCGGGCGTCGTCCTCGTCCAGCGGGCCGGTGAACTCGATGTTGACCGACTCCGAGTGGCCCACCATCACCGGCACACGCACGCAGGTGGCGACCAGCTGGATGGCCGGATCCAGGATCTTCTGGGTCTCGACGGTCATCTTCCACTCTTCCTTGGTGAAGCCGTCGTCCATGAAGACGTCGATGTGGGGGATGACGTTGAAGGCGATCTGCTTGGTGAATTTCTTCGGCTCGGGCGCGCCCAGGACGAAGACGCCCTTGGTCTGGTCCCACAGCTCGTCCATGCCTTCCTTGCCCGCGCCGGAAACCGACTGGTAGGTCGACACGACCACGCGCTTGATCGGCACCTCGTCGTGCAGCGGCTTCAGGGCCACCACCAGCTGGGCGGTCGAGCAGTTGGGGTTGGCGATGATGTTCTTGGGGATGCTGTTGACGGCGTCCGGGTTCACTTCCGGCACCACCAGCGGCACGTCCGGGTCCATCCGGAAGTGGCTGGAGTTGTCGATGACGATGGCGCCGGCCGCGCCGATCTTCTCGCCCCAGGCGGCCGAGATCGACCCGCCGGCGCTCATCAGCACGATGTCGACCTTCGAGAAGTCGAACTGCTCCAGGTCCTCGCACTTGAGGATCTGGTTGCCGAACGAGACCTCGGTGCCGATGGATTTGCGCGAGGCGATGGCGTGCATCTTCTCCACGGGGAATTTCACTTCCTCGAGGATGTTGAACATCTCGCGGCCCACGTTGCCCGTGGCGCCGACCACGGCGACCCGGTAACCCATCGCAGTCTCCAATCTTTCAGCCCCGACAAGGGGAAATGCGCCGTCCCGTTACGCCTGGGAACGCCGGTAGGCAAGGGCAGGGTTTTTCAAACAGGGCGGCGTATGGCCGCGCTTGGGGGAATATTTTTGCGGATGGGTGTCGGGCCGATGCGCGACGCCCACCCAATTCCCGTCTTTCCCGCCCTTGTGGCGGGAACCCCTGGTTCCGCTTCTACGTGAGGCGCAAGCGGATCGCTGGCGATCCGCCCCTGCTGTCTCTGCGGCTGACAGAGGGGTTCCCGCCACAAGGGCGGGAATGACGGGAGTGAAAGGGAGGCCATCGCGTAAGGGTCCCAGGACGCTTCGTCCAACTGGACAGCCCGCCCGCTGCGAGCGCATACCCACGCCATGCGCAAGCACGACGCCGACGTCATCATCGCCGGGGCCGGCATGGCCGGAACCACCCTGGCGCTCGCCCTCGCCTCGGCCGGGGTCAAGCCGCTGCTGGTCGATCCGCAGCCCTTCGACGCCCAGCTGGCCCCGACCTTCGACGGCCGCTCGTCGGCGATCGCCTATTCGTCGTTCCGCCAGTGGCGGGCGATCGGCGCGGGCGAGGCCCTGGCGCCCCACGCTCAGCGCATCGAGCAGATCCTGGTCACTGACGGCAAGGCGCCCGGCGCGGCTTCCGGAAAGCCGTCGCCCTTCTTCCTGCGCTTCGACAGCGGCGAGATCGCCGACCGCTCGGAAGGCGAGCCCCTGGGCTATCTGATCGAGAACCGCCAGATCCGCGCGGCCCTGTCGAAGACGGCGCTCGACAAGGGCCTGACGGTGATCGCGCCCGCCGGCGCGGCGGGCCTGGAGGTCGACGCGTCCGAAGCCCGCGTGACGCTGACCGACGGCCGGGTGCTGAGCGCCCCGCTGGCGGTCAGCGCCGAGGGGCGCGGCTCGGCCCTGCGCAAGGCGGCCGGCATCGGCGACATCGGCTGGGGCTACGGCCAGAGCGGCGTCGTCGCCACCGTGAAGATGCAGCACCCGCACGAGGGCGTGGCGCACGAATATTTCCTGCCCAGCGGTCCGTTCGCCATCCTGCCGCTGACCGACAACCGCGCCAGCCTGGTCTGGACCGAGAGCACCGCGCGGGGCGAGGCCCTGCGCAACGCTTCGCCCGAAGCTTTCCACGCCCACCTGATGCGCCGGTTCGGCGACTTCCTGGGGCAGGTCGAGATGGCCGGGCCGGTGTTCGTCTATCCGCTGTCGCTGTCTCTGGCCGAGCGGATCACCGCCCCGCGCCTGGCCCTGATCGGCGACGCCGCCCACGGGGTGCACCCGATCGCCGGGCAGGGGCTGAACCTAGGCCTCAAGGACGCCGCGGCCCTGGCCGAGGTGGTGGTCGAGGCGATCCGCAACGGCGAGGACATCGGCGCCGAGGCGACGCTGGAGCGCTACGCCCGCTGGCGCAGGTTCGACAACGTCACCAACGCCCTGGCCTTCGACGGCTTCGTGCGATTGTTCTCGAACGACAACCCGCTGCTGCGCCTCGCGCGCGGCGTCGGCATGGCGGCGGTCAACCGCATCGCCCCGGCGCGGAAGTTCTTCATGCACGAGGCCGGCGGCGGCGTGGGCGACCTGCCGAAGCTGCTGCGGGGGACGGCGCTTTAAGAAGCCCCCTCAGTCGGCTTCGCCGACAGCTCCCCCAGAGGGGGAGCATCTGCGCGGCGCAATCCTCCCCCTTTGGGGGAGGTGGCCCGGAGGGCCGGAGGGGGTAGCGCCGTCTACTCCCCGTCCGCCAGGCTACGCGCCTCTTCCGGAAGCATGATCGGCACGCCGTCGCGGATCGGGTAGGCGAGCTTGGCCGTGTGGCTGACGAGTTCGCCGCGGGCGCGGTCGTAGAACAGCGGGGCGCGGGTCACCGGGCAGACCAGCACCTCCAGCAGGCGCGGATCGACATCGACGGGCGGGAGCGGAGGAGCGGCGGTCATGGCGCTGTTCTAGAGCCGGCCGGCGAAATGGGAAAGCCCCGCCGCTGGAACCTCCGGCGCAAGGTCGCGGTTGTCGCAGAAGCGATAACAACGATCTTGGATGCAGACATGACCGTCATCGAACGGACCTTCCTGGCCGCCGCCGCGGCAACCAGCGTCATGACCCTCGCCGCCTGCGGCTCCATGGGCGGAGGCGGCGGCTATTCCCCGCGCCTGGCGACCAACGCCGCCGACGAGAAGGCCTTCGCCAGCACTTTCGCCTCGTGCCGCGACGAGGTGCGGGGCGGCAAGACCACCGGCTTCAAGGTGCACCCGGCCAGCGCCACCGCCCGCGACCTGCCGCCCGGCCCGACCGGCCTGGTGCTCAAGGTTCCCTACGACAAGGCCAAGGGCAGCAAGAGCCAGCGCGCCGCCCTCGACGAGCGGCACAAGGCGGCCATGGGGCAATGCCTGTCGGAGAACGGCTACCAGGTGGCGTCGTGGGATGCGGTGAAGCCGTAGGCCTACCTGTACTCCCGTCATTCCCGCCACAAGGGCGGGAATGACGGGCGTTAGAGGGGATGCTGCGAAGGGCCCCTATTGCAACAACGGCGGTTCGTCGTCGTCCTGGGCGGCGTCGATTTCCAGCAGGGTGACCAGGGTGTTGCGGCGGTCGGCCAGGGTGCGGGCCTCCAGCAGGGCCTGCTTCTCCAGCGGATCGAACGGCAGGGCCATGGCCAGGCTGTTGATAAGGGCGTCCGACGGCGCGGCGTGGGCCTCGCCCCAGTCGATGGCCAGGCCGCGGTGGTCGAGATAGCGGCGCAGGGCGTTCAGCAGCGGCGCGCCGTCGCCGGCCGGCTCCTGCTGATCCTCGTGCAGGTCCAGGTCATAGGGCGCGAAGTCGGCCCGCACCTGGCGGTAGGGCGTGCGCACCGGCAGTTCCTCGCCGACCAGGAACCGCGCCACCCCGGTCAGGGTGATCAGGTAGCGGCCGTCGCTGGTCTCGGCGAAGCTGGTCACCCGCCCCGCGCAGCCGACCGGCGCCAGCGACGGCCTCTGCACGTCGCCTCCCGCTCGGGTCTGCACCATGCCGATGATCCGCTCGCCCGACATGGCGTCGTCCAGCATGTTGAGATAGCGCGGCTCGAAGATGTTGAGCGGCAGCTGGCCGCCCGGCAGCAACAAGGCGCCGTCCAGCGGGAACACGGGTATCACCAGCGGCAGGTCGAGGGTCTTCCGGTATACGCCCGGCATGGCGGCCTCCTTGACTGGATAGTGTGAACGCGCGGCCCCGCCAGGGTTTCCTAGCTGAACAGGATCGCCGACAGACGCTTGCGGCCCTGCTTGGCGATTTCCGAGGTCGGACCGGCCGCCTCGAACACCGTCAGCAGCTGCTTGCGGGCCGCTTCGTCGTTCCAGGTCCGGTCGCGCTGGATGATGGTCAGCAGGTGGTCGCTGGCCAGGTCCAGGCGGCCGCCGCCGGCCAGGGCCTTGGCCAGTTCGAAGCGAGCCTCGTGGTCGTCGGCGTCGGCGGCCAGGCGCTTTTCGAAGGCGGCCGTCTCGGACGGCGCGGCCTCGGCCAGCTTCAGGGCGGCGCGCACGCTTTCCAGGTCGGGATCCTTGGCGGTCTCGGGGGCCATGGCGGCGATCTCGGCCGCGCGCTCCAGGTCGCCGCCGGCCAGGTAGACGCGGGCGAGACCCCCCAGCGCCTTGATGTTGTCCGGCTCCATCTGCAGCACCTGGGCGAAGGCCTGGGCCGCGCCGCCCAGGTCCTCGACGTCCAGGCTCTCCTTGGCCATCGACAGCAGCTCGTCCACCGCGCCGGCGGCCGGCGGGCCCGAGATGCGCTCGACGAACTGCTGGATCTGGCTTTCCGGCAGGGCGCCTTGGAAGCCGTCCACCGGCTGGCCGTCGACGAAGGCGTAGACCGTGGGGATCGACTGCACGCGCAGCTGGCCGGCGAAGCCCGGGTTGGCGTCGACGTCGATCTTGACCAGCTTCACCGCTCCCTTGGCGGCGTTGACCACCTTTTCCAGGGCCGGGGTCAGCTGACGGCACGGACCGCACCAGGTGGCCCAGAAGTCGACGATGACCGGCTGGGTCTTCGAGGCCTCGATGACGTCGGCCATGAAGGTGGCGTCGGTCCCGTCCTTGATGTGCTCGCTCTTGCCGCCGCCGGCCTGGATGGGGGCGGGCTTTTCACCGATCAGGGACATGGGTCTTCTCTCACGCGCGGTCGCTCAGCGCCGCAAGATGGTCCTTGCCGGCCCGCTTCGCAATCTTCGCCGCGTCACGAGCGGATCATTGCTGTGAGGACCCCGCCCCCGGCGCCCAGCAGGCCCAGCCAGGTCAGGGTGATGCCGATGGCCCGCGGCGGGATCTTCGCCCCCGTCAGCATGCCGATCGCGTGGATCAGCCGGCCGAGGGCGAGCGCTATGGCGCTGGCCAGCACCAGGAGCGTCGGCGCGCCCTCCAGCTCGGCCAGGCCGATGGCGATCAGGCCGATCGGGACGTATTCGATGTAGTTGCCGTGGGCGCGGATGCGGGTGGTCAGCACCGGGTCGTCGCCCTTGCCCAGCGTGATCTGCGACTTCAGCCGATAGGTCGCCACCGGCACGCTCAGCGCCACCAGCCCCGCGACGCTCGCCACGCACAAAGCAGAAGTGATCGGCAGCCAGGTCATCGTCCCTCCCTCGGGCTTGTTTTGCGGGAAGGATGCGGCCTGTGGTTGTGCCGCGCAAGCCTTAGTCCTGGCCGCCCTCGGCCGCCGGCCGCAGCCCAAACCAGCCGCCGTCGGCGTCGAACAGCACCGCGTAGCGGCGCAGCACGTGGCGGCCGGTGTTCACGAAGGCGGTGGCCATCGGCGAGTTGACCAGCACCTGGCTGGGGGCCGCGTCGTCGGGCCGTCCCACCGTGAAGGCGAAGGTCGTGGCCGGCGTGGTCGGCACGGTCACGGTCACCGTCTCGCCGGCCGCCAGCACCTTGGCCGGGACCTTGTCGTTGTGGTTGGTCTGCGTGACCGTCCGCAGGGCGTCGGGCCTGGCCACCCCGAGATACATGGTCGGGATGCCGGTATCGATCAGCAGCGCGCCCGGCTGGGCGGGCAGGCGGCCGGCCGCGACCCGCATCGGCGCCTGCGGCCAGTCCAGCGGTCCGCCCGCGCCCGGCGGACCCAGCTTGGCGAACCGGAAGCCGGCGGCCAGGGCCGGGGTCAGGCCCGCGTGCACGCCGTCGCGCGTCACCACATAGCCCCGGCGAAAGGTCGCCGGCGCGATCGGCCGGCCGTCGATGGCGACGATGTTCAGCAGCGGGTTCTTGTCGGGCGTGCCCTGCGATTGGCCGTTGCCCTCGCGGCCGAAGCCGACGCCCATATAGGCGATGCCCTTGGGCAGATCGATCCGGGCCTTGGGCGCGGCGCAGGTTCCCGGCGCGGCCTTCACGTCGTAGCCGGGACAGTTCAGCTCGGTCTCGACCACCAGCACCGGAACCTGCGACCGGGCGACCTCGACGCCGGCCGTATCGAGGAAGGCGACGCTGGTCGGAACCCAGTGGCCGATCCACAGCCGCTTGCTGCTGCTCAGGAACTCCCAGCCGGGCGTGTATCCCGCCGTCTTGGCGGCGCTGTAGCCGGGCAGGTCCGCCGCCGAGATCACCAGGCCCGTCGAACCGGTGTCCATCACCACCGGCGGCGGCTTGAAGGCGCCCAGCGGTCCGTCGAGGCGCAGCGCCACGGTCGGCGCCGCCGTGAACGGCGCCTGCCCGGCGGGCCAGGGCGTGAACGGAATGAACCGGGCCTGGTCGAAGGCCCCGAGATCGGGACCCGAAGCGGGCTCCGATTGGGCGCAGGCCTGGGTCGTCAGCGCCGCGCAGGCCAGGACAGCGGTCAGGCCAGGCCGGAAAGCCGAATGCATGGAGAGCCTCCTCGGGGTGGAGTTCTTGCGCCTCTATGCAACTTAAAATGTAGAAAGGCCGTCCGGTTGCAAGCTGAACTGGAAAAAGCAGGCCCGACCCGGCCTTAGCCGACGACGGCCATGGCCTCGAAGTCGACGATCATCGGCTCGATTCCCAGGGCCGCCAGGAACCTGCGGAAGCCGGCCTGGCTGACGGCGGTGGTGGCGTCGTTCTTCAGCGGATGGAAGTTCACCGGATCGGCCTGGCCCAGCGCCTTGTCGAGCACGAAGCGGATGCGTCGCTCGCCGTCGTTGATCAGGCCGAAGGCGGTGACCGAGCCCGGCGTCACCCCCAGGGTTTCGACCATCATCGCCTCGGGGCCGAACGACAGCCGGCCCGAGCCGATCACGTGGTGCAGCTTCTTGAGGTCGATCACCGTCTCGCCCAGCGCCGAGATCAGCCACAGCTGGCCCTTGGCGTCCTTGAGGAACAGGTTCTTGGTGTGGCCGCCGGGCAGGGCCTTCTTGATCTCCAGCCCCTCCTCGACGCGGAACACCGGCGGGTGGTCGAGGGTGGAGTGATCGACGCCGTGGGCGTCGAAGAAGGCGAAGAGGTCGGCGCGGGTCTTCATGGCCCCTGTAAAGCGAAGGGCGGGGCGGCTGGTCAAGCCGCCCCGCCCCCCGATCAGGCGAAAGCGCTCGTCGCTTACTGGGTGAGCGGGCGCAGGATGATCTCGACCCGGCGGTTCTGGGCGCGGCCCTCGGCGGTGTCGTTGGTGGCGATCGGCTGGCGCTCGCCCTGGCCGGCCACGAACAGGCGGTCAGGCAGCACGCGGCCGGGACCGGTCAGATAGGCGGCCACCGAGCCGGCGCGGCGCTCCGACAGGGCCTGGTTGTAGTCGTCCGGGCCGCTGCTGTCGGCGTGGCCGACCACGTCGATCGTGGTCTGCGGATAGGCGTTCAGCGTGCGGGCCACGTCGTCGAGCACGCGGGTGAACTGCGGCTGCACGTCCGACTTGTCGACGGCGAAGGTCACGTCGCTGGGCATGACCAGCACGATCTGGTCGCCGTTGCGGCGGATGGCGACGCCCGAGCCTTCCAGGCTGCGGCGGAAGTCGGCCTGCTGGCGGTCCATGTAGGCGCCGGTCGCGCCGCCGGCCAGGGCGCCGATGCCCGCCCCGATCAGGGCGTTCTTGCGGCCCTGCTCGCCCTTGTTGGTGTTGGTCAGATAGCCCAGGGCCGCGCCGATGCCGGCCCCGGCCAGGGCGCCCGTGCCGGTGTTGTTGCGCACCGGCATGCCCGTGTACGGGTCGGTGGTGGTGCAGGCCGTCATGGCGCCGGCGCCGATCAGGAGGGCGCCCAGAGTGGCGGCGCGGAAGGCGGTCTTGTTGGTCATCTGCCGTCTGTCCCGTGAAGTGTTCGATCAGCGGGTGAAACGCACCCGTTATGGTCAAGTTCCGACAAACGACATGAGCGGAGGATGAACGGCCTTCGTTCCGCCGCCTCTTGGGTGTAGTAAGGCCCGTCTTACTAACTTCGAAGGCCAACCGTGTCCGCATCCGCCATCGAGCCCGTCTCGTTCACTCTCTATAGCAAGGACTTCGACCGCTTCTCCAAGGAGCTGGGCGCCTCGTTCGAGCGCTATGGCTTCGCGGTGCTCTCGGAATACGACCTGCCGCAGGACCGTATCGACGCGGCGGTGGACGACGCCAAGGCCTTCTTCGCCCTGCCGGTCGACACCAAGAAGCAGTACGCCGGGGTCAAGGGCGGCGCGCGCGGCTACATCCCGTTCGGGGTAGAGACCGCCAAGGGCGCCACGCACCACGACCTGAAGGAATTCTGGCACATGGGCCGCGACCTGCCGCCCGGCCACCGCTTCCGCGCCACCATGGCCGACAACGTCTGGCCGGCCGAGATCCCGGCCTTCAAGCATGACGTCAGCTGGCTCTACAACGCGCTCGACAGCATGGGCGGCAAGGTGCTGGAGGCGATCGCCACCTACCTGAAGCTGGACCGCGACTTCTTCAAGCCGACCGTCGAGAACGGCAACAGCGTGCTTCGCCTGCTGCACTATCCGCCGATCCCGCAGGACGCCACCGGCGTGCGCGCCGGCGCCCACGGCGACATCAACACCATCACGCTTCTCCTCGGCGCCGAAGAAGGCGGCCTGGAGCTGCTCGACCGCAACGGCGACTGGCTGCCGATCAACCCGCCACCGGGCTGCATCGTCGTCAACATCGGCGACATGCTTGAGCGCCTGACCAACCACGTCCTGCCCTCGACCGTCCACCGCGTGCAGAACCCGCCGCCCGAGCGCCGCGGCGTGCCGCGCTACTCGACGCCGTTCTTCCTGCACTTCGCGTCGGACTACGAGATCAAGACCCTGCCCAACACGATCACCGCGGAGAACCCGGACCGCTATCCGGAGTCGATCACCGCCGACGAGTTCCTCCAGCAGCGCCTGCGCGAGATTAAGCTGGCCTGATCCGGGCCGCCGAGGTCTCATGAACGACGAAGGCCCCGTCCTCGCGGACGGGGCCTTTTTCATGCGTGCTTTGGATGTGCTGCTGGTCCGCTACTGGGCGATCCGCAGCGCCGATATCTGCTGGGAGATGGCCTTGAAGGCGGTCTTCAGCTCGGTGGCGTTGGCCGGGAAGTAGGCGTAGTCGCTGCTGGTGGCGCAGGCGCTGAGCATCGACTTGGCGGTGGCGTCGCTGCCGACGTCGAAGCCCACCGTGTAGATGATGACGTTCTTGGCCTTCATCTTGGTGCACAGCGTCTGGGCCTGGGTGAAGGCGTCGCCGTTGGTGGCCGCGCAGTTGATGTGGTCGGCCGTGCCGCCCGAGCCGGAGCCCGCGTCCTTGGCGATCACGCCCTTGCAGTAGTTGGTGTTGAAGGCGCCGTCGGTCATCAGCACCACCACCTTCATCAGGTCCTCGGCGCCGTAGGCGGCCGGCTTCTGCGAGGTGTTGGGCCACAGGTACGAGAAGTTCGGCGAGACCATGTACCAGCCCCAGGCCAGGCCGATCTGGCCGGCCGTCGAGCCGCCCACCGCCAGGGCGTTGATCTGGGCCTTCAGGGCTGTCTTGTCGGTGCTCAGCGGGGTGATGACGCTGGTCGGGCAGGGGTTGGTCGAGCTGGCGCCATAGGTGGTCGAGGCCGGATAGTTGCGGCCGACCAGCGAGGTGCTGGGCGCGTCGTCGGTATAGGCGTAGGTGCCCGTACGCTCGGTGGCGCAGGTGCTGATCGGGAAGCTCTCGCTGGTGCTGCTGGCGCTGGTGAAGTTGAAGAAGGCGCAGCTGATGTCCGAGCGCGAGGTGCTGTAGCACGAGCCCGTGCCGCCGGTGCCGGCGGTGGTGTACGAGGTGCCGACGATGTTGGTGTCGAAGGTCGTCGTGGTCTTGTAGGTGATCGTCGGCTTCTGGCTGTTCAGCGCCGTCATGCCGCTGATCCCCGATAGCAGCACCTGGTCGCCGGTCTGGAAGTTGTGCGTCGAGGCCGTGGTGATCACCACCGAGCAGGTCGAGGTCAGGCACTTGTAGATCGTGCCGGCCGAACCGGCGCTGGAGATGCTGCTGCTGGGCGTGACCTTGAAGGTCGTCGTCGACGGCACGCTGGTCACGGCCAGGATCTTGGAGTTCAGATAGCTGGAGCCGGTGCCGGTGATGTAGACGTAGTCGCCCACCGCCAGGCCGTGGGCGGCCGAGGTGGTGATCGTCGTCGGCGAGCCCTTGGTGTAGGCCGAGATGGTCTTGGTGGCGCTGTACCAGGCCGCGCTGCTGAGCGTGCTGGACGGAATGGCCCCGCGCACGCTGTCGGCATAGGTGCTGACATTGACCCCGATCGAGTACGGCACGATCGCGGCCTTGGAATAGTACGGCGTCTGCACGTCCTGCACGACGGTGTCGATCAGGTCGGCGGCGGCGGTCTTCAAGGCGCCGATGCGGCTGGTGCCGTCCATCGAGCCGGTGATGTCGAGCACCAGGGCCACTTCCAGGTTCTTCGACGAGCGCACCACGTAGGACTTGGCGCTGGTCACCAGAGGCTGGTTGTTGTTGATCAGGCCCAGGATGATCGGCGAGATCGAGATCGAGGCTTCGCCGATGACCTCCTTCTTGGAGTCGACGTAGAACTTCGACGTGGCCGTGGTGGAGCCGAGCTCGGCCTTGAGGGCCGCGCTGCCGGTCGCCGTCAGGGTGCTCTCGTCGGTGGCGGTGGTCCGCGCGGCGATCAGGGTGGCGGCGTCCAGGGCGTCCTGCAGGCGGCGGCGCTCCAGGCTCATCCGGCTGACGTCGACCACGCCGAACACCAGGATCGACAGCGGCAGGATGCTGAGGGCCACCCAGACGGCGATGCCGCCGCGGGTGTTCGAACCGAGGCCGCGCAGGCGCGTGGCGACACGGGCGAGCGCCCCGCCCAGGCGGGCGGCGAAGCGGCTGTGGACGGTCATCGGCGGAGTGCCCCTCGTTCTATCGCCGGGCAGCATGACAGCCGACGGTGAACAGGCGGCAAACGCCGGAGAAGATTCAGTTTCCCGTTTGGCTCCCCGTCCGGCGGGCCCGCAGGAAGTCCACGAAGGCCCGCAGCGGGGCGGGCATGTGCCGCCGGCTGGGATAGTAGAGGAAGGGTCCGTCGAAGGGCGGGTTCCAGTCCTCCAGCACCGGGACCAGCCTGCCGGCGGCCACCGCCGGCGCCAGCAGGCCCTCGAAGCTCATCACCACGCCCAGCCCCTCCTCGGCCGCGCGGATCTCCAGTTCCGACGACGAGGTGACCAGCGGTCCCTCCGGCGAGACGCGGATGATCTCGCCGTCCTTCTCGAACTCCGGAACGATCATCGCCCCGCTGGGAAAGCGGTGGCGGATGCAGGGCATGGTCAGGAGATCGCGCGGATGGCGCGGAACGCCATGGCGGGCCAGGAAGTCCGGCGAGGCCGCGGCCTGATAGCGCTCGGGACCCGACAGCGGCACGGCGATCATGTCCTTCTCCAACCGCTCGCCGTAGCGCACGCCGGCGTCGGCCCCGGCCGCCAGCACGTCGACGAAGCTGTCCTCGACGATGATCTCCAGCGTGACGCCGGGATTGGCGCGCAGGAACGGGCCGATCAGTTCGCCCAGCGACAGCTTGGCCGCAGCCCCCGGCACGTTCAGCTTCAGGGTTCCGGTCGGGCTGTCGCGGAACTGGTTCACCGCGTCCAGCGCGCCGGTCACCTCGGCCAGGGCGGGCGCGAGGCGCTCCAGCAGGCGTTCGCCGGCCTCGGTGGCGGTGACGCTACGGGTGGTGCGGTTGAGCAGGCGCACGCCCAGCGCCGCCTCCAGCCGCCGCACCGCCTCGCTCAGCGACGAGGCCGACACCCCGCGGCCGACGGCGGCGCCGCGAAAGCTGCGGGCCCTCGCCACGGCGGCGAAGGCGTCGAGATCGGCGAGGTCGGGGCTGGCCATTGTGCGAATTTCCGAACGGCTCGTGCGTGAGTGAGCGGATTATCGCACAGGTCGCGCGACGGCATAGTCGCCTCGTCAAACACCGCGGCGCTCGGGTCTCCTGCCGAGCCCGCCCCGCACGAAGGAGATCGCCATGCGCACCCTCAAGCTCGGAACCACCGGTCCCGCCGTCTCCGCCCTCGGCCTCGGCTGCATGGGCATGTCCGACCTCTACGGCCCCGCCGACCGGGCCGAGAGCATCGCCACGATCCACGCCGCCCTGGAGGCGGGGATCACCCTGCTCGACACCGGCGACTTCTACGGCATGGGCCACAACGAGATGCTGATCGCCGAGGCCCTCAAGGGCCAGGACCGCGACAGGGCCCTGATCAGCGTCAAGTTCGGCGCCCTGCGCGGCCCCGACGGCGCCTTCCTCGGCTATGACAGCCGGCCCAAGGCGGTGAAGAACTTCCTGACCTATTCGCTGCGCCGGCTGCAGGTCGACCACATCGACGTCTACCGGCCCTCGCGCCTGGATCCCGACGTGCCGATCGA
Organism: Caulobacter sp. GW821-FHT10A10; assembly: GCF_059415745.1. NCBI lineage: Bacteria > Pseudomonadati > Pseudomonadota > Alphaproteobacteria > Caulobacterales > Caulobacteraceae > Caulobacter > Caulobacter sp. GW821-FHT10A10. The sequence goes on from NZ_JBWKNV010000013.1 coordinate 68,142, forward strand.
GGACACCATCGGCGCCCTCGTCGAGCTGCGCGACGCCGGCTACATCCGCCACATCGGCCTGTCGGAAGTGGGCGCCGACACCATCCGCCGCGCCGCCGCCGTCGCCCCGATCAGCGACCTGCAGATCGAATATTCGCTGCTGTCGCGCGGCGTCGAGGAGGCCATCCTGCCCACGACCCGCGAACTGGGCATTTCGATCACCGCCTACGGCGTGCTGTCGCGCGGCCTGATCAGCGGCCACTGGGACAAGACCGCCCAGCCCGCCGCCCGCGACTTCCGCGCCCACTCGCCGCGCTTCCAGGGCGAGAACCTCGACCGCAACCTGGCCCTGGTCGAGACCCTGCGCGGCGTGGCCGAACAGAAGGGCGTGTCGGTCGCCCAGATCGCCATCGCCTGGGTCGCCTCGCGCGGCGACGACATCGTCCCCCTGGTCGGCGCCCGCCGCCGCGATCGCCTGACCGAGGCCCTGGGCGCGCTGGACGTCGTGCTGACCGCCGAGGATCTCGCCGCCATCGAAGCGGCCGTGCCCAAGGGCGCGGCGGCCGGCGAACGCTACGCCCCGGCGATGATGGCGCACCTCGACAGCGAGAAGTGAGGGGTCTTCCTCCTCTCCTTTCCGTCATTCCCGCCCTTGTGGCGGGAACCCCTGGTTCCGCTCGCAAGGGCGGAGCAAGCGGATCGCAGGCGATCCGCCCCACTCGCACCTGCGGCTGACAGAGAGGTTCCCGCCACAAGGGCGGGAATGACGGGAGAGGGGAGGGCGAGGATTTTGATCCATCGTCTGCTCGACGGTTTCCTCCGCCGCCGACAAGTTCTAGGCAGGGCGCGCAATCGCGGAGGCTCGGCATGAACGGTTTCAACAGACGCACGGTGCTGGGCGGCGCGACGGCCGGCCTGATGTTGGCCCCCGCCGCCCTGGCCGCCACCGGTAAGGCCAGGGTGCTGATGCTGTCGGACCTGCACTCGGCCTACGGGATCATGCCCGCCCTGATGGAGGCCATGCGCCGCATCGTCCGCCGCGACGCGACGCCCAGCCTGATCCTGCTGAACGGCGACCTGTTCGAGGCCGGCAACGTCGTGGCCAAGCGCAGCGACGGCGAGCTCGACTGGGCCTTCCTGGAAGCCGTCTCCAAGCTGGCCCCCACGGTCATCAACATCGGCAACCACGACGCCGACCTGGTCGAGGACATCGCCGCCGCCGCCGACCGCGCGCGGGCCCTCGGCATCACCGTGGTCAGCAACATCGTCGACAAGCGCACCGGCTGGCCGATGGCCTCCTCGCGCGCCACGCTCGACCTCGGCTTTCCGGTGCATCTGGTCGGCTGGGCCACCAATTCGATCGACACCTATCCCAAGGCGATCCGGCCCGACCTGTCGATCCCCGCCCCGACGCCGTGGGCGCAGGCCAATCTGCCGTCCGCCCCGCCCGAAGACGGCCTTCTGGTGGTGATGAGCCACGCCGGCCTGCCCGCCGACCGGCCGCTGCTGGCCGGCCTGCCCGACCGCACCCTGTTCCTGGGCGGCCACAACCACCTGACCGTCGAGCATGCCCAGGGGCGCAGCCGCTACGTCCACACCGGCGCCTGGGGTCAGCCCCTCACCGTCGCCACGATCGACCGCGCCCGCAGGGCCGACCCGATCCGCATCGCCCGCGTCGTGGTCGACCCGAACGGCCCGGCCGACCCGGTCCTGAAACGTCACGTCAAGGAGGTGCTCGCCGCCCGCCTGCAGCCCGAGGAACGGGCGGTGGTCGCCCGCATCCCCAAGGCCCTGTCGCTGGGCGACAGCGGCCGCAAGGTCGCCGGCCTGATGGCCAAGGCGGCCGGCGCCGACGTCGGCTTCATGGGCCACACGACCATGGGCATGGGCCTGCCGGCCGGCGAGCTGACCCGCTACGCCTACGACTCCGTGGTCCGCTTCGACGGCGTGATCATGAAGGCGGAAATCGACGCGGCCACCCTGGCCGACATCCTGTCGCGCACCGACCAGGATCGCGGCTTCCCGTTCGACAGGCTGACCGGCGACTTCGCCTACGCCAGCGGCCCCACGCGCCCCGACAAGACCCACCTGACCATCGTCACCACCGACTGGTGCGCCGGCCGCCAGAAGGAATATTTCGGCCGCGAGGACCTGGTGTTCAGCAAGACCGACCTGAAGGTGAAGCCGTCGATCCTGGCTGGGTTGGCGGCTTGAATCCTTCTCCCATAGGGAGAAGGTGGCCTGCGAAGCAGGTCGGATGAGGGGTTAGGGACTGAAGACGGCGTGCCGGCACGACGGCCGACACTGTAACCCCTCACCCTCCCACGCTACGCGCGGGCCCCTCCCTCTCCCTCTGGGAGAGGGTCCAATCATTCCACCGTCACCGACTTGGCCAGGTTGCGCGGCTGGTCGACGTCCGCGCCCTTGATGACGGCGACGTGGTAGGCCAGCAGCTGGATCGGGGCCGACATCACCAGGGTCGAGACCAGCGGGTCGCTGGCCGGGGCGGTGACCACCACCTTGGCGCCTTCGGGCGCGTGCTTCACGCCTTCGGTGTCGGTGATGAAGATCACCTGGCCGCCGCGCGCCATGACCTCGCTCATGTTCGAGGCCGACTTTTCAAACCAGCTGTCGTGGGGCGCCAGGATGACGATCGGGGTCTTGTCGTCCACGAGGGCGATCGGGCCGTGCTTCAGTTCGCCGGCGGCGTAGCCCTCGGCGTGGATGTAGCTGATCTCCTTGAGCTTCAGCGCGCCTTCCAGGGCCAGGGCCGACATCGGGCCGCGGCCGAGATAGAGCACGTCGCGGGCCTTGGCGACGTCGGCGGCGATCTCCTTGATCGCGCCTTCCAGATGGATGGCCTCGGCGATCAGGCGCGGGGCCTCCAGCAGCACCTTCACCAGGCGCTGCTCCTCGGCCGCGTCGATGGTCCCGCGCGCCTTGGCGGCGGCCACGGCGATGGCGGTCAGCACGCTGACCTGGGCGGTGAAGGCCTTGGTCGAGGCCACGCCGATCTCCGGTCCGCAGTGGATCGGCCAGACCACGTCGACCTCGCGGGCCATGGTCGATTCCGTGGCGTTGACGACCACGGCGCTCTTCATGCCCTTGGCCTTGCAGTAGCGCAGGGCCGCGAGCGTGTCGGCGGTCTCGCCCGACTGCGACATGGCCACGACCAGGGCGCCCGGCCGCAGGGCCGGCTGGCGGTAGCGGAATTCCGAGGCGATCTCGACGTCCACCGGCAGGTCGGCCAGCTGCTCGATCAGGTACTTGCCGACGACGCCGGCGATGTAGGAGGTGCCGCAGGCCACGATCTGGATGCGCTCCAGCTTGGCCCAGTCGACGTCGCCCGGGATGGCGGTCTTGCTGGTCAGGGCGTCCACATAGGCCGCGATGGTGCGCTGGCACCCCTCGGGCTGGTCGTGGATCTCCTTTTCCATGAAGTGGCGGTAGTTGCCCTTCTCCATCATCACGGCGCTGGTCGGCACGACGCGCACCGGACGGGTCACCGCCGCGCCCGTGGCGTCGAAGATGCGGGCGCTGTCGTGGTCGAGGGCCACGTAGTCGCCCTCGTCGAGATAGATCACCCGGTTGGTGAACGGGCCGACGGCCAGGGCGTCGGAGCCCAGGAACATCTCGCCTTGGCCCTCGCCCACCACCAGCGGGCTGCCGCGACGGGCGCCCAACACCAGGTTCTCGGCCCCCTCGATCAGCACGGCGAGCGCATAGGCCCCGGTCAGGCGGTCGAGCGTGGCCTTGAAGGCGTCCAGCGGGGCCAGGCCGGTGGCCAGCTCGGCGTCGATCAGGTGGGCGATCACCTCGGTGTCGGTGTCGCTGGTGAAGGTGCGGCCGGCGGCGGCCAGCTCGGCCTTCAGCTCGGCGAAGTTCTCGATGATGCCGTTGTGCACCAGGGTCACCCGGCCGGCGCTGTGCGGGTGGGCGTTGGCGACGTTGGGGGCGCCGTGGGTGGCCCAGCGGGTGTGGCCGATGCCGGTGGTGGCGACCAGCGGCTCTGCGGCCAGCACCTCTTCCAGGGCCACGATCTTGCCCTTGGCTCGGCGGCGCTCGACGCCAGTTCCGACGACGCCCGCGATGCCGGCGGAGTCGTAACCCCGGTACTCGAGCCGCTTGAGGCTCTGGACCAGGCGCTCGGCGACGGAGGCCTTACCGACGATGCCGATGATGCCGCACATGGGACATGATCCTTTGTAGAACGCGCCGGGAGGATTATTGCTACCCGAACGGGATATTTCGAGCGCGGCCTTTAGCACTCGCGCAGGGACCGGCGACGTAAATCTGCATTTCGGATCGTTTCGCGGTCCAGACTCCGCCCCGGCGAGGCTCTATATGGGCCGCGCAAGTTCACTTGAGCGACATGAAGACCCCCATGAGCAAGCGCGCCTATTTCGGCACCGACGGCATCCGCGGCCAGGCCAACAAGCACCCGATGACCGCCGAAGTCGCCCTGCGCGTCGGCCTGGCGGCCGGCAAGCTGTTCCGCTCGCAGGACGACCGCCGCCACCTGGTGGTGATCGGCAAGGACACCCGCCTGTCGGGCTACATGATCGAGCCGGCCCTGGTCGCCGGCTTCACCAGCGTCGGCATGGATGTGCGCCTGTTCGGCCCGCTGCCCACCCCGGCCGTGGCGATGATGACCCGCTCGATGCGCGCCGACCTGGGCGTGATGATCTCGGCCAGCCACAACAACTTCGCCGACAACGGCATCAAGCTGTTCGGCCCCGACGGCTACAAGCTGTCGGACGAGCAGGAATTGAAGATCGAGGCCCTGATGGACGAGGGCCTGCAGGAAGGTCTCGCCGCCCCGCGCGACCTGGGCCGCGTCAAGCGCATCGACGACGCCCAGGCCCGCTATGTCGAAATCGTCAAGGCGACCTTCCCGCGTCACCTCTCCCTGTCTGGCCTGCGCATCGTCGTCGATTGCGCCAACGGCGCGGCCTACAAGGTCGCCCCCACGGCCCTCTACGAACTGGGCGCCGAGGTCATTTCGTTGGGGACGTCGCCGGACGGCGCCAACATCAACGAGGAATGCGGCTCGACCCATCCCGACGCGATGGCCAAGCTGGTGCGCGAGTACCGCGCCGACATCGGCATCGCGCTGGACGGCGACGCCGACCGCCTGGTGATCTGCGACGAGAAGGGCCTGATCGTCGACGGCGACCAGATCATGGCCATCATCGCCGGCGCCTTCGCCCGGGCCGGCAAGCTGAAGGCCGGCGGCGTCGTGGCCACCGTCATGTCGAACCTCGGCCTCGAGCGCTCGCTGAAGGACCTGGGCCTGACGCTGGAGCGCACCGCCGTGGGCGACCGCTACGTCATGGCCCGCATGCGCGAGGGCGGCTTCAATGTCGGCGGCGAGCAGTCGGGCCACCTGATCCTGTCGGACTTCTCGACCACGGGCGACGGCCTGATCGCCGCCCTGCAGGTGCTGGCGGTGATGATCGAGACCGGCAAGCCGATGAGCGCCCTGGCCCGCCAGTTCGAGCCGGTGCCGCAGCTACTGGAAAACGTCCGCTTCGCCGGCGGCAAGCCGCTGGAGGCCAAGTCGGTGAAGGAGGCCATCGCCGACGGCGAGGCCGCCCTCAACGGCAGCGGCCGCATCGTTGTGCGCGCCTCGGGCACCGAGCCGCTGATCCGCATCATGGCCGAGGGCGACGACCCGGCCCTGGTGCGCAAGGTGGTCGGCGACATCGCCTCGGCGGTGAAGGCCGTCTGAGCCCGCTTCACGTGCGTTCGCACTAAGTTGTCGAAAAATGGGCGAAAATTCGCCCACAAGGCGACGGCTCAGGTTGTGTTTCGTCAGTTTCGTGACATCGTCGAGTCCGTGGTTAACGGCGCGAGCCCCCACAGCGCCGGGCCACGGGAGGATGTTCCAGGTGTTCCACACGCAGGATACGCGGCCCGTCGCCGCGTCCGGACTTTTGCACAGCCGCGATTTCCGCCGCGCCCTGTTCTTCGGCGGCGTGCTCAGCAGCGCCTTCTGGCTGGCCACGGCGTGGGTGGCGGGACGGCTGTTCCTGAACCTCTGAGCGTCTAGTCCGAGGCCCGCCCGACCAGGGCGTAGTCTTCGAGGACGTCCGCCGGTTCGTCCGTTCGCCGCCGCAGGGCGTCCAGCAGCAGATCGAGCGCGCGGGCGGTCATCCGGTCGATCGGCTGGCGCACCGTGGTCAGCGGCGGCCACACGCGAGTGGCCAGCAAGGTGTCGTCGAACCCGGTGACGGCCAGATCGCGCGGCAGCGACAGGCCGCGCCGATGAGCCACCCACAGCGCGGCGGCCGCCATGTCGTCATTGGCCGCGACGATGGCGTCCGGCGGCTCGGCCAGGGCCAGCAGCCGTTCGGCGGCGACCAGGCCCGACTCGAAGGTGAAGCGGCCCTCGATCACCAGCTCTTCCTCCAGCGTCAGGCCATGCGCTTCCAGCGCCTCGCGGCAGCCCGTCAGACGCTCGACGCTGTCGGAATGGTCCTGCGGCCCGGCGATGATCGCGATCCGCCTGCGTCCCCGGGCGATCAGCCGCTCGGTCATGGCGCGCGAGGCGGCGCGGTTGTCGATGCGGACGGTGAACATGTCGGGCAGGGGCGCGGCCGTGGCGATCGAGGCGGCCGCCAGGCCGAGGGCCCGGAATTGGGCCGAACCGCTCAGCACCGTGTCGAACGGCGGCAGCAGCAGCAGGGCGTCGGCGCCCGATCGTTGCAGCGCCTGGGCGGCGTCCAGCGCCTCGCCCGGGGAGGCCGCCTTGCGGGCCATCAGTTGCAGGCCGCGCTCGGCGCTGGCCACGGCCGCGGCGGCCAGCACCGCGTCGATGAACATGCTGTCGACGCCGGCGTAGAGCAGGCCGATCCTGGCCGGGGTCGCGCCGACCAGCCGCCGCGCGGCCGAGTTGGGCACGTAGCCCAGGGCGTTGATGGCGGCCAGCACGCGCTCGCGGGTCTCGGCGCTGAACTTGCCGGTGTCGTTGAAGACGTTGGACACCGTCATGGCCGAGACGCCGGCCAGGGCGGCCACCTCCTTGATCGTGACCTTGCCGCCCTCGCGGGGGCGTCTTGAAGAGGAGGCGGGCCGTCGCATGACCGTCCGAACACCGTTCGAAAGAGGGTTGTGGTTTAACGATAAACCCAACAAGCCTGCGAGGCGACTCTTCAGCAGCGAAGCTTGTTCATGACCTCATCCGCCGTCCCGGCCGCCAGCCGCACCAAGAGCCACTACGTCATCCTCGACGGCCTGCGGGGCGTGGCCTCGCTGATGGTGGTCGTCTTCCACCTGTTCGAGGCCTATGCCGGCGGCAGCCCGCAAAAGCAGATCATCAACCACGGCTACCTGGCGGTGGACTTCTTCTTCCTGCTGTCGGGCTTCGTGATCGCCTACGCCTATGACGACCGCTGGGAAGGCGGCATGGGGCAGTGGGACTTCTGGAAGCGCCGTCTGGTGCGCCTGCAGCCGATGATCATCATCGGCGGCCTGGTCGGCGCCAGCCTGCTGGCCTTCCAGCACTGGTCGATCTTTCCCAAGCTCGGGACCGCGACGACCTGGCAGGTGATCGGCGTGCTGCTGCTGGGCTTCGTGATGATCCCGCTGCGGCCGTCGGCCGAGATCCGCGGCTGGGGCGAGATCTATCCGCTGAACGGCCCGCAATGGTCGCTGTTCTACGAGTACATCGCCAATTTCCTCTACGCCGTGGGCCTGAGGAAGCTTTCGAACCGCTGGCTGGGCGCTCTGGTCGCCCTCTCGGCCGTCGCGCTGGTCTGGTTGCTGGTGCGCGGACCGCGCGGCGACGTCATCGGCGGCTGGGCGCTGGACGCCAATGGCGTCCAGATCGGCCTGACGCGCGTGATGTTCCCGTTCTTCGCCGGCGTGCTGCTGATGCGCCTGGGCAAGCGGATCAAGGTCAACCATGGCTTCTGGGTGTGCAGCCTGCTGCTGGTCGCCGCCTTCTCCCTGCCGCGCTTCGGCGGGACGGAACGGCTGTGGCTGAACGGGCTCTACGAGGCCGCCTGCATCATCCTGCTGTTCCCGCTGATCGTCGCCATCGGCGCCGGCGAGAAGGACGCCAAGGGGTCCAGCGTCCGGATCGCCCGCGTCTTCGGCGACCTCTCCTACCCGCTCTACATCACCCACTATCCGCTGATCTACATCTACACCGGCTGGGTCATCGACCGGAAAATCCCCGCCGCCCAGGGCGCGCTGGTCGGCGTCGGGGTGTTCGTGGCGGCGGTGGCGATCGCCTGGGCCGCGCTCAAGCTCGTCGACGAGCCGGTGCGGCGGTGGCTGGCGGCCAGGGTGCTGGCGCGCGGCTGAGCCGCAACACCTCAAACTCCCGTCATTCCCGCCCTTGTGGCGGGAACCCCTCTGTCAGCCGCAGGTGCGGATGTGGCGGCGTGCTCAGCACGCCGCTGGCGCCTCACGTGTCAGCGGAACCAGGGTTTCCCGCCACAAGGGCGGGAATGACGGGAGTAAAAGTAGGGTCTTCGTCCGCTCAGAACCCGATCTTCGGGGCCTTCAGGCGGCGCTTGTTGACGTGGCCCTTCGGGGCCGGGGCCTCGATCTCCTCGGGCAGTTCGCCCTTGAAGTAGAAGCGCTGCCAGGCCTCCTTGGTGGCGGCCGGGTCGCGGGCGGCGATGCGGGCGTTGAACTCGCCGCGCTTCTCGGCCCAGACGTCGTACTGCTTGCGGATGTCGGGGTTGGAATTCATGTGCCGGATCACCGGCTGCACGTTTTCCAGCGGCTTGTCCTGGATCATGGTGATGAAGCAGAACGGTTCGCCCTTGGCGAACTTCACCGTGCCGGGCCGCGTGAACACCCAGTTCATCGTGAAGGGGAAGGGCAGCCAGTCGGTCTCGACCAGGCCGGCCAGCGGCTGGATGCCGTCCTTGATGTGGTTGGGCGGACCCATGGTCCAGATCAGCCAGTCCGGCGGCGTGCGGAACAGGTAGCCTGTGTGGAAGGTGATCGTACCGCGCGAGAAGTGCGATTTGACGAAGTCGTCGAAACCCGGGTGCGGGTGGTCCGACTTGAAGGTGATGTCGTTCTGGTGGATCCCGCCGTTCCAGGTGGCCTCGAACCCGACCGGGCACAGGATCTCCCAGCCGGTGGTGTTGGCCATGGTCAGGGGCAGGCAGCGATAGGGATGGCGGTCGGCGAAGTGGTCCATCCAGGCCCGCTGCGGACGCCCAGGCACGATCTCCGGCGGCCGGCTCTCGGTGGGATAGCACTCCAGATACATGCCGCTTCTTTCCCGTTTCTATTGACGACCTTCGTCCTGCCTTAGCCCTTCGGCGGCGCTCCCGTCCAGCCGTCCGCGTCGGCCGGTTCCACGGGCTCGCTGTCGCGGCCCTGGCGCTGGGCCAGCTTGCGCAGCTCCTCGTCGCGGGCGGCGGTGTCCCAGGCCCCGCCCATCTCGCCTGGACGCATCCTGGCAAGGTCGGCGGCCAGCAGGCGGTCCATGGTCTGGGCCGCGTCGCGCGAGGCCAGGATGTAGGCCTCTTCCTGGCCCCACATGGGTTTCAGGTCCTCGAAGGTCTTGCGGTCGTGGCGGCGGAAGAAGGACGTGGCCCGGAACGCCTTGTGGGCGCGGAAACCCAGCTTCTGCAGGGCCGTCGACCCCAGCGCCAGGGCCGCCTCGAAGGTCTCGCGCTCCACCGCGTCGGCGCCGTTGGCCAGCAGGTCGTAGGCGTGGCGGCGGTCCCAGGCGCGGGCCAGGATGATCAGGTGCGGGAAGGCGTTGCGGGCCGTCTCGACCAACTCGGCGGTCTTCTCGCGGTCGTCCAGGGCGACGATCAGCATCCGGGCGTGCTCGGCCCCGGCGGCGCGCAGCAAATCCAGGCGCGTGGCGTCGCCATAGTGCACCCGGCGGCCGAAGCGGCGCAGCAGCTCGATCTGCTCGATGTCGCTGTCCAGAACCGTCGACTTGAAGCCGTTGGCCTGCAGCAAGCGCCCGGTGATCTGACCAAACCGCCCGAAGCCGGCGATGATGATGTCGGGCTCGCCCTCGTCGAAGTTGGGCGCCTCGGGCTCGACGTCGGGGATGGCCGCGTTCATCAGCTCGGCGATGCGTTCGTAGAGGATCATCGCCACCGGGGTGAGGGCCATCGAGACGGCGACGGCGGCGGTCAGCAGGGCCGCCAGGTCCGCGCCGATCACGCCGGCCCCGACCGTGAAGCTCAGCAGCACGAAGGCGAACTCGCCCCCCTGGGCCAGGGCGGCGGCGACGGCCGCCGCGCCGCGCACCGGCGCCTTGAACAGCAAGGCCAGGCCGAACAGCACCAGGAACTTCAGCACCATCAGTCCCAGCACCAGGCCGATCAGCACCAGGGGCTGCCTGGCGATCAGCTGCAGGTCGATGCCGGCCCCGACGGTGATGAAGAAGAGGCCCAGCAGCAGGCCCCGGAAGGGCTCGATGTCGGTCTCCAGCTCGCGGCGGAACTCGCTCTCGGCCAGCACGACGCCGGCCAGGAACGCGCCGAGCGCGGGCGACAGGCCGACCATCTGCATCAGGCTGGCCACCGCCACCACGATCAGCAGGGCCGCGGCGGTGAAGATCTCGCGCAGGCGGGCCTCGGCGATGAAGCGGAAGATCGGCCGCACCACATAGCGGCCGCCGCCGACGACCGCGCCGACGGCGCCCAGCACGGCCAGGCCCTGGGCCCAGGGCGGCAGGTGGGCGATCATGTTGGCCCCGCCATGGCCTCCGGCCTCGGCGTGGATCGGCGGGGCGATGGTCGCCAAGGTCGGCAGCAGGGCGAACATCGGGATCACCGCCAGGTCCTGCAGCAGCAGGATGCCGAAGGCCGCGCGCCCTACCGGGCCTTGCCGCAGGCCCTTCTCGTCCAGGGTCTGCAACACGATGGCGGTGGAGGACATGGCCAGCACCATGCCGACCGCCAGGGCCGTCTGCCACGGCAGGCCCAGCAGCATCGAAGCGCCGGCGATGACGGCGGACGTGCCGACCACCTGCGCGCCGCCGAACCCGAAGATCGCCTTGCGCATCTCCCACAGGGTGGAGGGGCGCACCTCCAGCCCGATCAGGAACAGCAGGATGACGACGCCGAATTCGGCGAAGCGCATGATGTCGCCCTGCTCGCCGACCAGCGACAGCATGCCGGGGCCGATCAGCACCCCGGCGATCAGGTAGCCCAGCACCGAGCCGAGGCCCAGGCGCTTGGCGATCGGCACCGAGATCACGGCCGCGCCCAGATAGACCAGGGCCTGTTTCAGGAACGGTTCCATCGCTTACGCTCCCTCGGCCGCGTGGTCGGCGGTCAGCAGGGCCGACAGCCGCGCCTGGTAGCGCAGGGCCTCGGCCTTCAGCTGCTCGTCGTCCTTCATCGCCGCCCCGTGCACCACGAACGGCGTCTCCCAGACCATGCCGCACAGATAGGCCGTCTGCTCCAGCGGGCGCAGGAATTCGTCCAGGGTGAAGCGGTTGTAGCCCTTGGCGTGATAGGCCTGGGCCGCCCCGCCGGTGGTGCAGGCCACGAACAGGCGCTTGCCGGCCAAGGCGTCGCCGCCCAGGCCGTAGGCGAAGCCGTGCAGCCAGACCAGGTCCAGCCACTCCTTCATCAGGGCCGGCGGCGAGTACCAGAACAGCGGGAACTGCAGGGCGATGATGTCGTGCTGGAGCAGCTTCTGCTGCTCGGTCTCGATGTCGATCGCGAAGTCCGGATAGGTCTCGTACAGGTCGTGGAAAGTGACGCCGGAAAGGGCCTTGGCCGCCTTGGCCAGGGCGCGATTGGCGCGCGAGCGTTCAAGCGCCGGGTGCGCCAGGGTCAACAAGGCGCCGGCGGTGGCGGGCGTCACGAGCGCGGTGTTAGGCTCGCCCGTCACGCGCGCTCACCGATCGAAGTCGCGTGGCGGGAAAATTTATTCATCAAGGCTTGAATTTCTCCGGCCGGCGCTTCAGAGCAGTCGGCGAACGTCGCTCCGGGAGGAACCATGGTCGACAAGGTGAAGTCCGACGCCGCTGAAGCGTTGGCGGGTCTGCTGTTCGACGGCATGACCATCATGGCGGGGGGCTTTGGTCTCTGCGGCATTCCCGAAAACCTGATCGCGGCGATCCGCGAAACGGGGGTCAAGGACCTCACGGTCATCTCCAACAACTGCGGGGTCGACGGATTCGGCCTGGGCATCCTGCTGGAGAACCGTCAGATCAAGAAGATGGTCTCGTCCTATGTGGGCGAGAACAAGCTGTTCGAACAGCTATACCTGAGTGGAGAACTGCAATTGGAGTTCAACCCGCAGGGTACGCTGGCCGAACGCATCCGCGCCGGCGGCGCGGGCATCCCCGCCTTCTTCACGCGCACCGGCTACGGCACCCTGGTGGCCGAGGGCAAGGAGACCCGCGAGTTCGACGGCGAGATGTACGTGATGGAGCGCGGACTGGTGGCCGACCTGTCGATCGTCAAGGCCTGGAAGGCCGACGCCGAGGGCAACCTCGTCTACCGAAAGACCGCCCGTAACTTCAATCCGATGATGGCCACGGCCGGCAAGGCGACCGTCGTCGAGGTCGAGGAGCTGGTCGAGATCGGCGCGCTCGACAAGGACAACATCCACACCCCCGGCATCTTCGTCGACCGCATCATCAAGGGCGCGAAGTTCGAGAAGCGCATCGAGCGCGTGACCACCCGTCAGAAGGAACAAGCGTAATGGCCTGGACCCGCGACGAGATGGCGGCCCGCGCCGCCAAGGAGCTGCGTGACGGCTTCTACGTGAACCTGGGGATCGGCATCCCGACCCTGGTGGCCAACTACATCCCCGAGGGCATGCACGTGACGCTGCAAAGCGAGAACGGCATGCTGGGCATGGGTCCCTTCCCCTACGAGGGCGAGGAAGACGCCGACCTGATCAACGCCGGCAAGCAGACGATCACCGAGCTCGACAGCAGCTCCTATTTCTCGTCGGCCGACAGCTTCGCCATGATCCGCGGCGGCCATATCGCCCTGTCGATCCTCGGCGGCATGCAGGTCTCCGAAGGCGGCGACCTGGCCAACTGGATGGTGCCCGGCAAGATGGTCAAGGGCATGGGCGGGGCAATGGACCTGGTGGCCGGCGTCAAGCGCGTGGTCGTGGTGATGGACCACTGCGAGAAGTCCGGCGCCCCCAAGCTGCTCAAGGCCTGCTCCCTGCCGCTGACCGGCGCGGGCGTGGTGGATCTCCTGATCACCGAACTGGGCGTCTTCGAGATCGACCGCGGCAAGACCCCGGTGAAGCTGATCGAACTGGCCCCGGGCGTGAGCGTGGACGAGGTGAAGGTCAAGACCGAGGCGGCGTTCGAGGTGGCGCTATAATTCCCTCTCTCTCTGAGAGAGAGGGAGGGGCCCACGCCGCAAGGCGTGGGAGGGTGAGAGGTTTCACCCTTTGCTGGGAAATCCTGGTTCCCTTTGTCGGGACCGCCTGGCGGCGCCTCGTTCGGAGAGTTTGTCACCTCTCACCCTCCCACCGCTGCGCGGCGGGCCCCTCCCTCTCTCAAAGAGAGAGGGGCTCCGTGGAGGCGCTGGGCCAGTCCGAACCTTGCACCGCCCCCCAAGCTGCGCCATCTCCGCAGCGGGCGGTCCGCAACCCGCCCGCGTTCGGAGCCGACCCCATGCGCGACTATTTCATCCTGATGGCGGGCTACAACGCCTGGGCCAACGCCCGTCTGCACGCCGCCTGCGAGGCCCTGCCGCCGGGCGGCTTCACGGCCGAGCGCGGCGGTTTCTTCGGCTCGATCGCCGGGACCCTGAACCACCTGCTGGTCACCGACCGCATCTGGACCGCGCGCCTGGCCGCAACCCCGCTGCCGCCCTACGGCCTCGACACCCTGCTGTTCGAAGACCTCGCGTCCTTGCGCGCCGCCCGCGACGCCGAGGACGAAAATCTCATCGCCTATGTCGCCGGCCTCACCGACGAGGCCTGCGCGGCCCAGTTCCTCTGGGTGCGCAAGGCCGACGGCGTCGAGGTGGTCGGTCCGCTGTGGAAGACCCTGGCCCACCTCTTCAACCACCAGACCCATCACCGCGGCCAGGCCCACGACCTGCTGAGCCAGGCCGGGCTCGCCCCGCCGTCGCTGGATCTGCCCGTCTACCAGCGCGAAGCGGGGGTGTGAGGCTGCTCTACCCGTTGCGGAGTTTGTAGGACGGCTGCACCGTGATCGGATGAGCAAGATCGCACAAGCCATAGCCGAGTTTCGCCAAACCCAAGGGCTGAAGGCAGCCCAGGCGTTGGAGGTGTTGCTTGAGGACAGCTATCCCGACGACGCTGTGGTCTTGGATCTGGTCGATGCGCTGGCGCAATTTCGCCCGGGAGGAAGCGGAAGCGACCTTCTGCTGGACGAGGCGGCTATCCTAAGTCTGCTTGAACGCTCCGAGACCCATATCCTCCAGCTTCCTTTGCCTTGCGCGACGAGGGCGTCGTGGAAGGCTTTACCGTCGCCAACGAAGCGAGCGCCGCTTCGCATCGCCAAGCCATTTTCAGACTCTGAAGGCGATAGGATGAGGCGCGGCTTCGTGCCTCGCGAAATGGAGGACCGCTGGTTCATCTATTTCGAGAACGGTTGGCTGAACTTCCATCAAAGCTGGAGCGGCGCTCACATTTTCGCCGTTCGCCTGGATGGCGCGCCATTCGGCGTTCGCATCAGCGATGGGTGGGTTAGCAACGACCATGCCCAGTATCGCTCCCAGGGGAGCGAGCATGACACGGCTTTGGTGCTTGAACTGATCGAGACGTACTTTGGAGACGCCGCAAGCCATCGCTGACCACCCATGGCCGATATCAAATCCGTCTGTTTCCGTGCGAGTTGTCAGTAGCGGTGGAAGTCTCCAGCTCCAGGGCGGGAATGGCGGGAGAGAAGAGCGAGAAAAAGGGGGCGGTTGACGTCTGTAGCTCCACCCCCTGGATGTGCTAGATCGCTGCCATGAAACGCGCCGTCGAGCACCGTATCGGGGTCCAGGCCCCCGCCGAGATCGTCTGGGAAGTCGTGTCGGAGTTCGACCGCTGGCACGAGTGGAACCCGCTCTACGTCAAGGCCGCCGGCCAGCTGAAGATCGGCACCGCCCTGACGCTGGAAGAGGCGATCGGCGATCGTCCGGTCAAGGTCATCCAGCCCATCGTCCAGGACTGGGTGCCCTACGAGCAGCTGCACTGGCGTTCGCAGCGCCTGGGCGGCTTCGTCACGGCGATCCGCTACATCGAGGTCGAGAACATGGGGCCGACCAACGCCACCTTCTCGAACGGCGAGCTGTTCATGGGCCTGCTGGTCAAGTGGATCGGCAAGGACGAGCGCAAGGCGCTGAAGACGGCCTTCACGGCCATGGGCGAGGCGGTGCGCGACCGGGCCGAGGCCCTCTGGCGCGAGCGTGGCGCGGTCCCATCTGAAGTCGGATGATCGACGATCTCTACAGCGCCCGCATCCTGACGCTCGTGGCCAACATGCCGCGGGCCGGGCGGCTGGCCGCGCCGCAGGCCAGCGCCGAGAAGACGGCCAAGCTGTGCGGCAGCCGCATCGTCGTCGACGTGGTGGTCGAGAACGGCAAGGTCGCCGACTTCGCCCAGGACGTCTCGGCCTGCGCCCTGGGCCAGGCCAGCGCCGCGGTGCTGGGCGCGCAGATCATCGGTACGGATCTTTCCGAACTTGAGTTGGCCCGCGACGCCCTGGCCGCTATGCTCAAGTCGAACGGCCCGCCCCCCGTGGGCCGCTTTGCGGAGCTCGCCGTGCTGGAGCCGGTCAAGGACTATCCCGCCCGTCACGCCTCGACGCTTCTGGCGTTCGAGGCCGCGGTCGAGGCTGTCCGGAAGGCCACAGCTTCCGCCCAAACGCGAACTAGCAGCGCCGGCGCCGCTTGATCGGAGCTTTTCGCGGGTGCGATAAGTCCCCGACTCCGTTCGCGAAAGCGCCGGCATGAGCCTTTATGACCGCACTGTCGACCTGGGCCTGCGCGCCTACAAGTTGACGCTCTCGCCTCTCATCGGGCGCCAGTGCCGCTTTATGCCGACCTGTTCGGAATACGCGGCCCAGGCGCTCAAGGATCACGGACCCGCCAAGGGGTCCTGGCTGGCGCTGCGACGGATCTGCCGATGCAATCCGTTCGGCGGCTCGGGGTACGACCCGCCGCCGCCGCCGCGCGAGCCGCGTAAATGGATGTGTGAAGAATGATCGATCTGGTTTTCCCCGACGGCTCCTCCCGTCAGTACCCCGACGGTTCGACGGGGCGTGACGTCGCCGCGGCCATTTCCAAGTCGCTCGAGAAGAAGGCCCTGCTGATCAAGCTGGACGGCCAGGTGCTCGACCTCGACCGCGCCCTGACGCCCGACCTGCTGACCGGCGAGCGCAAGTTCGAGATCCTGACGCGCGAGGCCCCCGAGGCCCTCGACACCATCCGCCACGACACCGCCCACGTGCTGGCCGAGGCCGTGCAGGAGCTGTTCCCCGGCACCCAGGTGACGATCGGCCCGAACGTCGAGGACGGCTTCTATTACGACTTCGCCCGCGACGAGCCGTTCAGCCTGGACGACCTGGCGACGATCGAAAAGCGCATGAAGGAGATCGTCGACCGCGACGAGAAGATCACGCGCGAGGTCTGGGACCGCGACGAGGCCATCAAGCACTTCGACGAGATCGGCGAGCAGTACAAGGCCCAGATCATCCGCGACCTGCCGGGCACGGACACGATCACGGTCTATCGGCAGGGGAACTGGAAGGACCTCTGCCGCGGTCCGCACCTGCCGTCGACCAAGCACGTCGGCAAGGCCTTCAAGCTGACCAAGCTGGCCGGCGCCTACTGGCGCGGCGACCAGAACAACGCCCAGCTGCAGCGCATCTACGGCACGAGCTGGGCCTCGGAAGCCGACCTCGAAGCCTATCTGAAGCGCATCGAGGAAGCCGAGAAGCGCGATCACCGCAAGCTGGGCAAGGCGCTGGGGCTCTTCCACATGCAGGAAGAGGGCCGGGGCATGGTCTTCTGGCACCCCAAGGGCTGGAAGCTGTGGCAGACGCTGGAGGCCTATATGCGCCGCAGCCTCGACCGCGCCGGCTATATCGAGGTCAAGACGCCCCAGGTCCTGGACAAGACCTTCTGGGAGAACTCGGGCCACTGGGACAAGTACCGCGCCAACATGTTCGTCTGCGAGACGGTCGAAGGCGAGATCCTGTCCCTCAAGCCGATGAACTGCCCGGGCCACGTGCAGATCTGGAACGTCGGCCAGCGGTCTTACCGTGAACTGCCGATGCGCATGGCCGAGTTCGGCGCCTGCCACCGCTACGAGCCGTCGGGCGCCCTGCACGGGCTGATGCGGGTGCGCGCCTTCACCCAGGACGACGCCCACATCTTCTGCCGCGAGGACCAGATCGTCGAGGAGACCGAGCGCTTCATCCGCCTGACGCGGATGATCCACGCCGACCTCGGCATGACGACCAAGTACATCGCCCTGGCCACCCGTCCGGAGCTGCGCGCCGGTTCGGACGAGTTCTGGGACAAGGCCGAAGGCATGCTGGCTGAGGCCGCGCGCCTGGCCGGCGTCGAGCCGGTGATCGCCGAGGGCGACGGCGCCTTCTACGCGCCCAAGCTCGATTTCATCGTCCAGGACGCCATCGGCCGGGAGTGGACCTGCGGCACGCTGCAGCTTGATTACGTTTTGCCGGAACGTTTGGGCGCTGAATACGTTGCCGAGGATGGATCCAAGAAGCGGCCGGTGATGCTGCATCGCGCGATCCTGGGGTCGTTCGAGCGGTTCATCGGGATTCTTTTGGAAAACTACGCGGGCCACCTGCCGCTCTGGCTGGCGCCGACCCAGGTCGTCGTGGCCACGATCACGTCGGACGCGGACGATTATGCCCGCACGGTGGTCGACCGGTTGATCTCTATGGGATTGCGCGCGGAAGTCGATCTTCGTAACGAGAAGATCAACTACAAGATTCGTGAGCATAGCCTCGGCAAGGTTCCGGTGATCGCAGTGGTCGGGCGTAAGGAAGCGGAGACGGGGCAGGTCGCCCTGCGTCGCCTCGGCGGCGAAGGGCAGCAGATCCTGTCGCTCGACGACGCGCTCGTGGTGCTCGGCCAGGAGGCCACGCCGCCCGACCTCGTGCGCGCCAAGGCGCCGCAAGACGTTCGAGAGCCTGCGCAGGTCTGATGAACAGCATTCTCCCGTCCTTTACGGTCCTCGCCGCAGGCGCACGTCCCGCCAAGCCTTTGGTTTCGGTGGTGATGGTCGTCTACTGGACGGGAGAAGCGCTTATCGACAGCATTCGCCACGTGCTGGCCGAGCCGATGGTCGACGAGTTCGTCATCGTCGATAACGGCTCCTCGCCGTCGGACGCCGAGATGCTGCGGGCCCTGGGCCTGACGGAGCCGCGCGTGCAGCTGGCCCAGGGCCACGGCAATGTCGGCTTTGCCCGCGGCGCCAATCTGGGCGCCTCGATCGCCCAGGGCGAATACCTGATCTTCGTCAATCCGGACGCCAACCTGCAGTCGGACTGCGTGCCGGCCATGGTCGGGGCCTTCCGCGACCAGCCCGTTCCCACCGTGGTCGGCGCGCGGGTCATGAACATCGACGGCACGGAGCAGCGCGGCGGCCGCCGGGGCGAGGTGACGCCGGTCACCACCCTGATGAGCCTGTCGCAGCTCAGCCAGAAGGTGAAGCGCTTCGCCCGCTTCGAGATCCACCGCGAACACGAGCCCCTGCCGGCCGAGCCCGCGCCGGTGCCGACCATTTCCGGCGCCTGCTTCGCCCTGCGTCGGGGCGACTTCGTGGCCCTGGCCGGCTTCGACGAGGGCTATTTCCTGCACGTCGAGGACATCGACCTGTGCTGGCGCGCGCGCCAGGCCGGCGGCCAGGTGCTGTTCCATCCGCAGGCCCGCGTCATCCACCTGGGCCACACCAGCCTGGAGCACCCGGTCAAGGTCGAGTTCCACAAGGGGGTGGGCCTGTCGCGCTACTTCATCAAGCGGGCCGACACCTGGCAGCGCTATGTCGCGGCCGTCATGCTGGCGCCGCTTATCCTGCTGCTGTCGATCTGCCGCCCGGCCCTCAATCCCCGTCTGCGTAAGTCATGAGGCGCCGACTGATCGGCGTGCTCGACCGCCTGGGCCTGGCCGACGCCGCCTTCGCCATCTTCCAGCACCTGCAGGCCCTCAAGCCGGCGGCCGAGGACGTCGCCGTAGAGGACCTGCCCGTCCCGCCGGCCTATCTGCGGGTGATGACCGCCGGTCACGCCGACGCCGCGGCCTTCCTGGCCCAGGGACGCGCCGCCGCCGACCTCGTCGAGGCCGTCGCCGCCCGCCACGACCGGCCGCTTTCCGAGCACCCCGACGTGTTGGACTTCGGCTGCGGTTGCGGGCGGGTGTCGCGCTATCTCGGCGCCCGGGCCCGGCTGTCGGGCTGCGACATCAACGGCAAGCTGGTCGACTGGGCCGCGGCCAACCTGCCGGGCCGCTTCGTGCTGTCGCGCCAGACGCCGCCGCTGCCCTACGAGGCGGCCGCCTTCGATCTCGTCTACGCCACCTCGGTCTTCACCCACATGACCGAAGAGCCGCTGAAGGCCTGGCTGGCCGAACTGGCCCGGGTCGTGCGCCCCGGCGGCCTGGCCCTGCTGTCGTTCTTCGACGAAAAGATCCCGGCCGCCGCCGAGTTCGCCGACCGTCTGGCCGCCGACGGCTTCCTCATCCGCCAGCGTGGGGCCGAGGGCTCCAACCTGCTGTGCGGCTACATGACCGCCGACGGCTTCGCCCGCCGCGCCGCCCCGGCCTGGCGCCTGGTCGAGACCATCCCCAGCGACGTCTCCGGCGTCGGCCAGGCCATGGCGGTGTTCCGGCGGATCGACGCCTAGGTCCTGATCGGCATTCACCGGCCTGAGCTCATTTTTCACCGAGCATCCCCGCGAAGGCGGGGATGCTCGGATTTGAAAGTCGCGAATAGTTGAGTGTCGATACGCCTTAACGTTCGCCTCCCAGCCGACCGGCGTAGCCGAACACCACGCCCAGCCACGGATGGGCCACCAGCACCCGGAAGCGGTAGGTCCCCTCACGGGCGAAGGTGTAGGCCCGCACCCTCGGACCCCAGGCGGCCGGCAAGGGCAGGGGCCCCAGCCGCCAGCTTTCGAAGATCCACGAGAAACCCTCGCCGCGCGCCGCGGCGTGGAAGCGGAAGGTCAGCGGACCGACCGTCTCCTCGAAGGCGAACGGATCGTCGGCCGCCGCGGCGATCCGCGAGCGGAAGGTCCGCGCGCCGAAACGCCGGCTCCAGGTCTCGGCGCCGGCCTCCGGCGTGATCGTCACCGCCAGGGCGTGGTCGCCCGGCGCTGGCAGGCCTTGCAGGCGCCGGGCCAGAGTGGCCAGCCCTCGTCCGCCCCGGGCGCGCGCCCGGCCCTCCATCGTCACGGTCGCCGCGCCGTCGTGGGCGGCCCGCACCACCGGCGGCAGGGCGTCGAAGGCGGCTCCCAGCACGCGCGGAAAGAGTCCGGAGGCGGCCGGGGCGGCGCGGTCGATCCGCGTCTCGATCGGCAGGCCGGCCAGCGGCGCCAGCAGATCCTCCAGCGGGGCCAGGCCCACGCAAGCCGCCGCGCGCGGCTCGCCCAGACGCCCGCTTAGCCGTTCGTCCAGCAACGCCGCGACCATGGCCGCCGCCGGAGCGGCCGGCACGTTGGGTCCCGCGCCCTCCTCGGCCCACAGGCTCCAGCGCGCGACGACCGGCCTACCCGCCGCGTCCAACCCCTCGGCCCGCACGGTCATGCCGCCCCGGTCCGAGCCGAACGGCGCCAGCAGGCCCGCGCCGGCGTTCAGCAGCACGGCCAGCGGCTCCAGCGCCGGCAGCAGCTTCCAGCGACGCAGCAGGCTCAGGCCCCAGAGCCCCAGGTGCAGCGGCGCCAACTCCAGCCCGGCCCCGAACAGGGCGTCGCGCGTCGGGGCGTAGCGGGTTTTCAACTGGTCGAGGTCGGGGGTCTCGGCCAGGCTGACCCAGCGCCGTCCGAGGCCTGGGAAAACGAGGCGTCGCGGCGCGCTCCAGCCGGGCCGGGTGGTCTGTTCGCCGCCCGTGAAGACGCTCACCGGCGCGCCGGCCCAGCGCAGGATCGCCCGCACCACCGACAGGCCGCGCGGCGCCCGCGCGCCTGGCGAGATCGCCGCCTCGATGCGGTCGATCCGGGTCCAGCCCTCGGTCAGGCGATCGACCGCCGCGCAGGTCAGGGCCGGGGTCGAGCTCGCGCCGGTGATCGCCCAGCGGCCCGCCGCCTTGACCGGAACCGCCAGCCGCCCGGGAAAGGCGGCGACGAAGTCACGGGCGTCGGCCAGGTCGACATAGTGAGCCCCGGCCGCCAGCACGGCGGCGGGGAAGGCCGCGTCCTGGCCCTGGAACGGTCCGGCCGCGTCGATCACGACGAACGGCTTCAGGGTGGCCAGGGTCTTGGGCTGCTCGCGATCGACGATCGCGACCTCGATGCGGGCCTTGGGATGATCGCGCCGCAGTTCGGCCTGGAACGCCTCCAGCGGTCCCAGCCGCCGGGCGGCCAGCACCAGCTCGACATCGGGGCGGCGAGCCAGCATCCGCGCCAGGCGCGATCCGAAGACGCCGGTGGCCCCGACCAGGACGACGCGTTTACGGACAAGGGTCATGCGGCTGTTGGTCCTGAAGCTGGCGGCTCCAGCACGAAACGCGCTCTTTGCTCGGGCGTGGGGATCATGCAGCTGCTCCGCTTGCCCATCAGCCGGTAGCGGTTGGCCGCCAGCCAGTCATAGGCCGCGTCGCGCCAGCGCTCGGGAACCACGCCGATGACCGCCAGCCACGACCAGGGCGCGCCCAGGCGCCGCAGCAGCGCCAGCACCGCGGCGCTCTTCTCCAGCGCCCGGCCACCGTCGAGCAGCAGGAAGGTGGCCGGATCGTCCGGATCGATCCCGTGGGCCAGGGCCAGCTGCCGGCCGTAGTCCGACTGGATCGGCGTGAAGCGCACGATCCCCTTCTTGTCGATGGCCAGCACCGTCCGCACCGAGCCCGAGCAGAAGTTGCACACCCCGTCGAACAGCCAGAGGGGCTGGGGCGGCGGAGCAGGGGTCACGGGCGGGTCTCCAGGCATTCGCGCCTCAGGGCCAGCAGGGCGGCGGGCACGTCGCGGCGCATGGCCGAGGACACGACGCCCGAGGGCAGGCCGAACGGCGCGCTGGCGCGGTTCTCATAGATCACCCGCGTGCGGGCCCCGCCCGCCAGCGGGGTCAGCAGCCAGCGGCCCTGGCAGTCGCGGATGTCGCCGTCGATGCAGCGGAAGACGATGCTGCGATAGGGCGCCAGGGTCAGTTCCGACACCGACCGCAGCGGCGGCAGCAGCAGGCTCCACTTCACCCGGTGCTCACGGGTCTCGGCCCGGCCGTCGGCCGAGCGCGACAGCACCGTGCAGCGGCGCACGCCTGGGGTCATGCGGGCGGCGCGGTCGCAGTCCAGGATCGTGCGCCAGACCACCTGCGGCGGGGCGGCGATGTCGATGGCCGCCCGCACCTCGCCGCCGTGGGCGCGGGGATCGGCGCGGACGTCCAGCGCCACCTCGCCCGTCTCGATCCGGCGGATCCAGTCGGCGTCCAGCGCGACGTCGGCGCGCGCCGGAAGCGCTTGGGCCAAGGCCGCCAGGCACAGCAGGAAGGGAAGGGCGGCGACGCGACGCGACATGAAGCCAAGCTAACCCGCTCGCCTCCCGGTTGGCACGCCCTTTCGCGCCTCGCCCCAGGGCGGATCGACATTCGCCTCCCAGTTTCTCCCCAATCCGACTTTCCCCGCGAGGGCGGGGATCCAAGCTGACTTTCAGGAGAAGGCGCGGCCGTGGATCATCCGCAGACGCGGCTTGGATCCCCGCCTTCGCGGGGATGCTCGGTGAAAAAACGGCTCAAGCTCGCGAGCGCTGGCCCGCCTCAGAACGCCTCGGCGACGATGGTCCCGTCGGGCAGCAGGGCCGCGCGCTTGAGGCCGCTCGACGCGAAAGGCATGGCGACATTGCCCTCGCGATCGACCGACACCAGCCCGCCGTGGCCGCCCAGCTCGGCGACGCCTTCGATGGCGCCCTTGGCGGCCTCGTCCAGGCTCTGGCCGCCGAAGCGGATACGGTGGGCGATCTGGGCGGCGACGGCGGTGCGGATGAAATATTCGCCCTGGCCGGTGCACGAGACGGCGGCGAAGCCGTCGGCCCAGGCCCCGGCGCCGATGATCGGGCTGTCGCCCACCCGGCCCGGCAGCTTGCCGAACACGCCCGCCGTCGAGGTGGCGGCGGCCAGGCGGCCGTCCCGGTCCAGCGCCACGCAGCCCACCGTGCCCGTCGGCAGGACATCGGGGGCGGCGTTGTCCTCGAAGGCCCCGGCGCGGGTGTAGTAGCCTTCCGGATCCGCGATCGTCTCCAGGCCCTGGTCGCGGGCGAAGCTCATGGCCCCTTCGCCGGCCAGCATCACGTGCGGGGTCTTCTCCATCACCGCCCGGGCGGCCAGGATCGGGCTCTTGAAGCCCTGCAGCGCGGCCACCGAGCCGGCGCGGGTGGTGTCGCCGTCCATCAGGCTGGCGTCCAGCTCGTACTCGCCCGCGGCGTTGGGCGAGGCGCCCTTGCCGGCGATGTAGAGGCCGCTGGCCTCCAGCGCCGCCACCGTCTCGACCACCACGTCCAGCGCCGAGGCCCCGGCGGCCAGCCGCTCGCGCCCGGCCTCGATCAGGCCGCGCATGTGGGCGATCTCGACCGAATAGTCATGGCCGCGCTTGGCGCCGGCGCCGCCGTGCAGGGCGAGGGTAAAACGTTTGTTTGACATTTGGCTTTCTCGACCGTCCGGCCTGGGTTAGCGTCGCGCCTTCTAAAGAAAGAATGCGGGAGAAGCGAGATGAAGGCGGTGCTCAGCAAGGCGGTCGGCGGACCCGAGTCCCTGGTGCTGGAGGAACTGCCCGATCCCGTCCCCGCGCCCGGCCAGGTGCTGATCGACGTCAAGGCCTGCGGGGTCAACTATCCCGACCTGCTGATCATCCAGGACCTGTACCAGTTCAAGCCGACCCGCCCCTTCGCGCCGGGCGGCGAGGTCTCGGGCGTCGTGGCCGCGCTCGGCGAGGGCGTCACCGGCCTGCAGGTCGGCCAGCGGGTGCTGGCCTCCACCGGCTGGGGCGGTATGGCCGACAAGCTGGCGGTCGAGGCCGCGCGCTGCACGCCGATCCCCGACGCCATGCCCTTCGACGAGGCCTCGGCCTTCATCCTCACCTACGGCACCTCCTATTACGCCCTGAAGGACCGGGGCTTCCTCAAGCCGGGCCAGACCCTGCTGGTGCTCGGCGCGGCCGGCGGCGTGGGCCTGGCGGCCGTGGAGCTGGGCAAGGCCATGGGCGCGCGGGTCATCGCCGCCGCCTCCAGCCAGGAGAAGGTCGACCTGGCCATCTCGCGCGGCGCCGACGCCGGCGTCGTCTACGCCCGCGGCCCGTTCGACAAGGACGGCCAGAAGGCCCTGGCCGACCAGCTGAAGGCCGCCTGCGGTCCGAACGGCTGGGACGTGGCCTATGACGCGGTCGGCGGCGACTATTCCGAAGCCACCATCCGCGCCGCCGGCTGGGGCGGCCGCATGCTGGTGATCGGTTTCCCGTCGGGCATCCCGAAGATCCCGCTGAACCTCACCCTGCTCAAGTCGTGCGACATCGTCGGGGTGTTCTGGGGCGCGGCCGTGGCCCGCGATCCGGCCGGCCATGCGGCCAATGTGCGCGAGCTGATGGACCTCTACGCCGCCGGCAAGATCAAGCCCTACGTCTCCGAGCGCTTCCCCCTGGAAAAGGCCGGTGACGCCATCGCCCACCTGGCCAGCCGCAAGGCCATGGGCAAGGTCGTGGTGACCGTGGAGTAGGGCGCTCCGCCGGGCGGCGTCGTTCGTGCGGCGCCGCTGGCCCTGGGACGCGAATGCCCCTTAGACTACGACCTGGGATCGAGGGGGGCTTGCGATGCTGGGTATGTTCGTCGCCGCGGCGCTGGCCGTGGCCGGGCCGCCGCCGGGCGGGGTGCTGCCGGCCGAGCAGGCCGCCTATGACGCCATGGTCGTCGAGCAGGCGAAGGTCGCCGACGCCCGCTTCAACGGGTCGCGCTGCGACGACGCCCAGGTCGAGGTGGTGTCGGTCAGACCGTGGAAGATCGCCGACCACCCGGACATGATCGTCTGGCGCGTGAAGGCGCGGATCACCGGCTGCGGCCGGACCTCGGTCGAGAACCTGAACATCGGCCGCTTCGAGGCCAGCCCGCCCTGGCGGATGGCCGCCGGCCTGCCCGGCGACAGCCTCGCCGAGATGGATATGCAGGAAGACCTCTATCGGGCGGCTGTCGCCGAGGTCCGCAAGGGTCTCGACGCCGGTTGCGAGACCCGTCTGGCCGACGTCTATGTCGCGGCGAAACCGGGCGACCTGTCGGTGGCGCTTCCCGGCGCCAAGAGGCCGGAACCCAGCAAGGGGCGTCCGGGGATCGTGTTGCCGGAGAGCCTGCTGCCCTATGTCGACGAGCTCGACCTCCAGGGCGCCTGGGTGGAGGTCTGGCCGTTCCAGGTCTGCGGCAAGGATCGGACCCTGGGCATGACGTTGCTGCCGGCGAAGGACCGGCGCGGGGCGCTGCCGATGTTCATGCCGATCTGGATCGAGGTCGAGGCGCATGGACCCGGCGCCCGTCCGCCGCGCGTGCCGATCGATTGACGGGGCTTCCGCCGTCCCATAATGAAACAGCAGTAAAATCATACGGTTAAATATCGCTAAGGACGTCCTTTAGCGAACCGGTTAGGTCACCTGAGCTATTGCTGCTCTCCGAAATGTCGGAGGCGGCGTTCAGATGTTCCTTCCTGCCCGCGACGCGTATCCCCTGGAGGCGCGCCGCCCGTTCCGTATGAACCGGCGTCCCGAAGAGCGCGTGAAGGTGCTCGGGGGCGAGATGGATCTCGTGCGCCCCGAGGAGGTCTTCCACTTCGTGGCGGGCCGGATCTCGGGCGGCAAGGGCGCGATCGTCGCCAACCACAACCTGCACAGCCTCTACCTGATCCAGAAGGACCAGCAGGTCGTCGACTTCTTCAAGTCGGCCGACCTGATCGAGGTCGACAGCGTGCCGCTGATCTTCTGGGCCCGCATCGTGGGCCGGGCCAGCCGCCGCTTCCATCGCTGCACCTATCTCGACTGGCGCAACGACTTCTGGGCGCGCGCCACCAAGGAAAACTGGAAGGTGTTCTTCGTCGGCGGCGCCCCGGGCGTGGCCGAGGCGGCGCTGGACAATATCCGCCGCGACTGGCCGAGCGCCCAGGTCGAGAGCCATCAGGGCTATTTCGACGTCACCGACGGTTCGCCGGAGAACGAGGCGGTGGTCGCGAAGATCCGGGCCTACAAGCCCGACGTCCTGCTGGTCGGCATGGGCATGCCGCGTCAGGAGAAGTGGCTGCTGGAGAACCACAAGAAGCTCGACCCCTGCGTCGGTTTCACGGTCGGCGGCGCCTTCGACTACGAGGCCGGCGTCCAGCTGGCCGCGCCGCGCTGGATGGGCCAGGTGGGCATGGAGTGGCTGTTCCGGCTGATGGCCGACCCGCAGCGCCTGTTCACCCGCTACTGCGTCGAGCCGTGGCATCTGTTCGGCCCTGCGATGGTCGACGCCAAGAACGCCCTTGCGCGGCAGCTGAAGCCGGGCAAGAAGAAAAACGAAGTTTCGCCCGAGGCGTACCGTCGGGCGCCGGTTCTCAAGCCTTAAACCGACGTCCGTGGGGGACCTATGGGTTTGAACATCGAAAAGCCGCGCCGCCGCGCGATCGAACAGCCGAACGCCTGGCAGCGTGTCTGCGCCGCCTTCGGCCTGGCCGGACTCGTGCTGGCCTGGGTGGTGATGCTGGTTCCGTGCGCCCTGTGGCTGGTCTTCAGCCTGGTGACGCGACGGCCGGCCGTGGGGCGGCCGTTTCCGAACCGGGTCTTCGGTTCGCCCGCCAACTGACGTTGAGTAAGTCTGGCCCCGCGCGGCCGGCCATTCCATGATCCTCCCGCGCTGAGCGGCCCGCCTCCAGAGGCCGCGAGCCAAGGGAGGAAGCCGCATGGGCGGACGTCTGGACGGCAAGGTCGCCGTCATCACCGGGGCCAGCTCGGGCATCGGCCTGGGGGCCGTGGAACTGTTCGTGGCGCAGGGCGCCCGCGTCATCGCCGCCGACCTGCAGGTCGAGAAGGGCGAGATCCTCGAAAAGCGGTTCCCTGACGCCGTGCGCTTCGCGCGCTGCGACGTCACGGTCGAGGCCGAGATCGCCGGGGCGATCGATCTGGCGACGCAGGTCTTCGGCGGGCTCGACATCCTGTTCAACAACGCCGGCCACGGCGGCGCGCCGCACGGCGCGGCCGAGATCACCGGCGAGGCCTGGGACGCGACCTTCGCCGTGCTGCTGCGTGGTCCGGCGCTGGGCATGAAGCACGCCGTGCCGGCCATGCTGGCGCGCGGCGGCGGCTCGATCATCAACACCGCCTCGATCGCCGGCCTGCAGGCGGGCTTCGGGCCGCTGGCCTATTCCTCGGCCAAGGCCGCGGTGATCCACATGAGCCGTTGCGCGGCGGCCGAGCTGTCGCCGCTGGGCATCCGGGTCAACGCCCTGTGCCCCGGCCTGATCGCCACCTCGATCTTCGGGGCCTCGATCGGCCTGCCGCGCGATGTCGCCGACCAGATGGCCGCCCGCGTCGCCGAGATCGGCCCGAAGATCCAGCCGATCGCCAAGGCCGGCCTGCCCGACGACATCGCCCGCGCCGCCCTCTATCTGGCCAGCGACGACGCCGCCTTCGTCACCGGCACGCACCTGGTGGTCGACGGCGGCATCACCATCGGCCCGCGCAGCAGCTGGGATACGCGCACCCCCTCGCCGATCCTCGCCGCCATGGGCGTCTCGCCCGAGCAGGCGCAGGCGATGCGCGAGGCGCTGATCGCCGGCGAGGGCCGGTAGGCTTATCAACTCCCGTCATTCCCGCCCTTGTGGCGGGAACCCCTCTGTCAGCCGCAAGGGCGAGTGGGGCGGATCGCTGGCGATCCGCTTGTGCTTCACGTGCGAACGGAACCAGGGATTCTCGCCACAAGGGCGAGAATGACGGGCTGAAAGGGGAGCGAGCCTACTTTCCTCCCCGGCCGATGGAGGCGTAGGTGAAGCCGGCCCGCACCATCTCGGCGGGCTTGTAGACGTTGCGCAGGTCGACGA
>NZ_JBWKNV010000014.1:0-69794 GCF_059415745.1 Caulobacter sp. GW821-FHT10A10
ATTGCGTCACCCCTAAGGGTGACCGCCAGAGCGCCGCCGCCTGCGTTTCTCTTTCCAAATCAACAATGTCAAAGACCTGGGCCGGAGCCCTAGACCGCCTCGGAAGTCCCGGGAGCGGCCCCCGCCGGTGCGTTGCGCTGCGGCGGAGGCGGCTATCTAGACTACCCTACGGAGATGTCAAACAGGTTTTTCACGTAACGTTGGTTTAAATGCATTTTGCCTCGGGAACATCGCTCCCCTGGCCTTCACGAACCAGGCGCGGGCGTCCCCTAAACCCAGGAACCGCCCCTAGAACATCGCCCGCCCGCTGAAGCTCAGCTTGTAGGCCTTCTGATGCCTTGTGGCCTCCACCCCGCCCTTGACCGCGAAATAGGACAGAGCCGAGCCCGCCTTGACCCCGAAGTCGAGCGTCAGCGCGCCCTGGCGGTTGTCGATCGAACTGATCGTGAAGCTGGAGCCGCCGCCGGTGAACGCCGCCACCGTCTCGCCGATGTCGCCCGCCAGGGTCTGGCGATAGCCGACCCGAACCTCGGGCTCGAACCACACCCCGTCGGCGTTCTCGTAGCGCTTGCCATAGGCCACGCCGAGATTGGCCGACAGGTTGTCGAACGAGCGCGCCTGGATGACCTGGTCGAAGCCGTCGCCGCCGCCGTACTGCTCCTGCTTGCTCTCGTAGAGATAGGTGTAGTCCAGCCGCGCTTCGGGCCGCAGATAGGCCTTGCCGAAGTCCTGGCGGTAGGCGACCCCGCCGAAGGCGTAGCCGGTCAGGCCGTACCAGGCCGAGCGGTTCTTGAGGTAGACGTCGGCCTCGCCGTCGCTGTCGACGTCCTCGGAGATGAACACCCGCCGGCCCTTGAAGCGGCCGCCGCCGCCTCCCCCGCCGAGATTGAACCGCCACCCGCCGACCGAGCGGCGCCAGTAGACGCCGGTCTGGCCGAACATGCCGCTGTTCTGCTCGCCGACCTTGGCGGCGGTGTCCTTGGACTGCAGATTGACCAGAGACAGGGTGACGCCCAGCGCCCCGCCCGCGTCGCCCATGGCCTCGTAGCCGGCCACGAAGCCCACCGCATAGGTGTCCGAGCCCAGGGTGTCGCCGTCGTCGATCCGCACCAGGGCGTTGACTTCCTGCACCCAGACGCTGTCGGGACCATAGCGGTCGCCGGCGTCGGGCCGGTCGGCCGTGGCCTCGCCGATCTGCTGGTTGATCGAGGTCAGGGCGCGGAACGCCCCCACCCCGGTGTCGGGCAGCATCTGGTTGTAGAGATTGTAGAATCCGTCGCGCGTGTACTGCACGAGGAAGGCGTCGGCGATGGTCGAGTCCGCCCCCAGGGCACCGAACACCGCGTCATAGGCCGAGGCCTGGCCGCTGCTCATCCCCGCCTCGGCGGCGGTGCGGCGGCGCACGTCCAGATAGACGCTGTTGTCCTCGGCATAGGCGCTGGCGACATAGAGATAGGGCGCCTGCGAGACGCTGCTGGCCAGGGTTCCCGCCGTCAGGGTGTCGGCGGTCAGCACCGTATAGGTGGTCGGCTCGGTCAGCAGGCTGGTCAGGCGCACGCCGATCGTCGCGCCGCTGGCGATGGTCGCCGTGCCCACCGTGAACGAGGTGTTCTCGCCGGTCGTCGGGTTGGCGGTGATGTAGAGCTCGGATTCCGAGCCCAGGTTCAGGCTCTTGACCGCGATGGTGTCGGTGTTGGTCACCGTCAGGCGGCCGTCGCCGATGGTCAGCGAGCCCAGGCCGTCCGGGTCGATCAGGTCGCCATAGGCGGTGGCCCCGCCGTCGATGTTGAGGACGTCGTCGCCCTCGCCGAACGACATCGCCCCGATCAGGTAGCCGGCGTAGATGTTGAGCGTGTCGTCGCCCGAACCGAACAGCACGTCGCCATAGATGTAGGGCGTGATCGTGGTGGCCGTGGTCGTGGTCAGGGTCACCGAGGTGGTGCCGGCCACCGAGCCGCTGTTCGAGGTGGCGGCCGTCTGGGTCAGGGTCACGCCGGTGGTGTTGGCCGTCAGGTCGAAGGCGATGGCCGAGCCGGTGGCCGTGGTCGTCACCGTGTCGCCCGCCGTGGTCACGGTCGGGGCCACCACCGCGGCGTAGATGTGGCCGCTGTTGGTGATCGAGGTCAGGGTCCCCGACTCGTCGAGCACCGCCACCGCATCGCCGCTCTCGCCGGTGCGGGTCACCGCGATCGTGCCGGTGTTGTTGAGGCTGCTGAGCGTGGCGCCGGAATCGACGACCAGGCCGTAGGCGGTCGCCGTCGTGCCGGACTCCGCGTAGGAATAGGAACTGGCGCTGATCGAGCCGCGATTGAACAGCGTCTCGACGTCGGCGCCGGACTTCAGGTGGATCGCCGTCGAGTCGGCCTCGTAGGACGACGAGGTGATCGAGCCGTCCAGGCGGATGCCGCCGGCAAGGGTGGTGGCGTAGCCGGCGTCGCCGCCGATCTGCAGGGCCGTGGACGTCACCCCGTCATAGATGCCCGCCGCCGAGATCGAGCCCTTGATGATCAGGGCGTAGGCGTCGGCGTCCGTGCCGACCGCCCCGATGGTGACGTCCTGGGTGTCCGAGCCGATCAGCAGGGCCGGCGCCTCGCCCTGCACCGAGATCGAGCCCGTGCCGGTCGAGGAATAGCTGGTGGTCACCGTGGTGGTCGTGGTGCCGTCGACGGTCACCGTGCTGTCGGAGCCGGTCAGGATGATGCCGCCGGCCACGTCAGCCGAGACCACCACGGCCGAGCCGCCCTGCAGCAGGTTGTCGGCGTAGGAGGTGATCTTGGCCAGGGTCGAGGTCGCGCTGGCCCGGCTGGTGTAGCGATAGCCGGTGGCGTTGACGCTGCCCTCGATCGACAGCGCGCCCGAGACGGCGGAATCCACCGACAGGCCCACCGAGTTCTCGCCCTGCACACTGATCGAGCCCGACTGGGTGACGTTGCCGGTCACCCCGCCCGAGATCTTGATGCCGGTGCTGTCGTCGCCGACGATCGAGATCGAGCCGCTGTTGATCAGGTTCCCGATCAGCGGGGACTCCAGCAGGATCCCGTAGGAGTCGTTGCCCTCGATGGTGATCGTGCCGCTGTTGGTGACGTCGCCGGTGAAGGCGTCCGTCCCCTTCAGATAGATGCCGTAGCGGCCAGAGCCCTCGGCGAAGGCGCCGTGGACGATGCTGGAGGTCGTGGTGGCCGAATAGTCCTCGGTCAGCGAGATCGTGCCGTCGTTGGTCACCGTGCCGGTGTTGCCGCCCAGCACGAGGATGCCGATGGAGTCGGAGACGTCTTCGGAGCTCAGCGTGCCGTTGTTGGTGACGGTGTTGCTGCTGTCGAGCGTGACGATCGCGCCGGAGGTCGACAGGGTGATGGCGCCGGCCGTCGTGATCTTGACGTCGTCGGCCGTGCCGTCGCTCGCCGTCGAGGTGGCGACGGGCGTGGTGCGGGAGTCGCTGCTGATCGTCTTCTCGGCGTGCGCCACGGGGCCGATCGCAAGCAGCGGCGCGGTCGCCACGGTCGCGATCAAGGTCAGTCTCTTCATGACGCGTCTCCTGTATGAGCGCGTCGATAGGGACCGTGTGCAGCGAGACGATGGCCCCGGATTTGCGGCGAAGCTACGAGAACCGCGTTCTCTGCAAGGATCGGCCGATCCTTGCAAGACTTGGTCATGAGCACGCCATCTCGAGGGGTTTTCTTGCAGTGCTCGCGCCCCC
This sequence comes from Caulobacter sp. GW821-FHT10A10, assembly GCF_059415745.1. NCBI lineage: Bacteria > Pseudomonadati > Pseudomonadota > Alphaproteobacteria > Caulobacterales > Caulobacteraceae > Caulobacter > Caulobacter sp. GW821-FHT10A10. The sequence continues at coordinate 3,698 of NZ_JBWKNV010000014.1, forward strand.
GGAGCCCCCTCCCCCACTCCCGCCGGCGGCGCCCCAGTCCGCGAACTGGCGACGATGGAGAGCGATTGATGTCGACCCGACTGGCCCTGAAGTGCGAGGCCTGCGGCGGCCCCGCCGTGCTGACCCTCCAGCAGGACGTGCTCGACCTGCTCAGCAGCAAGGTCTCCGTGAACAAGCCCTGCCCGGCCTGCGGCGGCGCCCTCAGCTCGCCCGGCGGCTACTACCGCAAGAACGCCGAGGGCGTGCTGGTCCGCCTGGCCGCCTACAGCCCGCCGTCCGCAGCGATCAACTGAGGCGGCCGCCGGTGCGCCTCAGGCGACACTTCCTGACGGTCTGCGAGGGAAGCCGCGACAAGTGACACAACTGTAAATTGCCTAATGGCTCCGGGGCGCCTAAGCCTATGCGGTCTGCTTCGGAGTACTCGCGAATGATCCGCCCCGCCGCCGTGTCCGCCTTCGCGGCCCTGGCCGTCGCCACCACCGCCCTGACCCCGATTTCGGCCGCCCAAGCCGCCTCGCCCGCCGAGCCGGCGGCCGCGACTTCGGCGTCGAAGGCGAACATCGCCGTTCCGCCGATCGTCTATCGCGAGCGCACCCTGCCCAACGGCCTGAAGGTCTACACCTCGCGCGACGTGACCACGCCCAACGTCACGGTCCAGGTCTGGTACGGCGTCGGCAGCAAGGACGACCCGATCGGCCGCTCGGGCTTCGCGCACCTCTTCGAACACCTGATGTTCAAATCGACGCGCAACATGCCCAACGAGATGCTCGACCGCCTGACCGAGGACGTGGGCGGCTTCAACAACGCCTCCACCGCCGACGACTTCACCAACTATTTCGAGGTCGTGCCGGCCAACCACCTGCAGCGCCTGCTGTGGGCCGAGGCCGACCGCCTGGGCTCGCTGGTCATCGACGAGGCGGTGTTCAAGTCCGAGCGCGACGTGGTCAAGGAAGAGCTGCGCCAGCGCGTGCTGGCCAATCCCTACGGCCGCTTCTTCATCAACATCCCGCGCGCCTCGTACGCCGTGCACCCCTACCAGCGCCCGGGCATCGGCTCGATCGAGGAGCTGGACGCGGCCACGGTGGACGACGTGCGCGCCTTCCACGCCGCCTACTACCGGCCCGACAACGCCGCCCTGATCGTGGTCGGCAATTTCGACGACGCGCAGCTAGACGCCTGGATCGACCAGTATTTCGGCCCGCTGAAGACCCCGGCCGCGCCGATCAAGGCGGTCACCGCGGTCGAGCCGCCGCGCGCTGGTCCCAAGACCGTCACCACCTACGGCCCCAACGTGCCGCTGCCGGCGGTGGCGATCACCTGGCTGGCCCCGCCGGCCGCCGATCCCGACGTTCCGGCCCTGGCCGTGCTCGACGCCATCCTGTCGGCCGGCAAGTCCTCGCGCCTCTATGACAGCCTGGTCTACGATCAGAAGATCGCCCAATCGACCTTCTCGGCCGCGCCCGACAGCGCCCAGCAGGGCCTGTTCTACGTCGGCGCGATCATGGCCGGCGGCAAGACCGCCCAGCAGGGCGAGGCCTCGCTGCTGGCCCAGGTCGCCCGCCTGCGCGACGCCCCGCCCACCGCCGCCGAACTGGCCGAGGCCAAGGCCGGCCTGCTGGCCGGCGCCGTGCGCGAGCGCGAAACCATCGACGGCCGGGCCTCGGCGCTCGGCTACGCCCTGCGCACCGAAGGCGACGCCGGCCGCGCCAACACCGATCTTTCCGCCCTGCAGGCGGTGACCGCCGCCGACGTCCAGCGGGTCGCCCAGAAGTACCTGGCCGCCGACCGCCGCACCGTCATTCGCTACCTGCCGGAAAGCGCCAGGCCCAAGGGCGAGGCCGATCCCTTCCCGGCTCCGCCCAAGGTGGCCTCGGTCGGCTATGACGGCCCGGTCACCACCCTGGCGCCCGAGGCCGAGCGCATCGCCCCGCCCGCCCCCGGCCAGCCGGTCTCGCCGGTGCTGCCGACGCCGGTCGAGAAGGTGCTGGCCAATGGCCTGCGCGTCATCGTCGCCAAGTCCAGCGACCTGCCGCTGGTCACCGCCGACCTCACCGTCAAGGGCGGCTCCAGCGCCGATCCCAAGGGCCTGGCCGGCGTCTCGGCCCTGACCGCCGAGCTGCTGACCGAAGGCGCCGGCGCCCGCACCGCCACCCAGATCGCCCAGGCGACCGAGGCCCTGGGCGCCGACCTTTCGGCCGGCTCGGGCTGGGAAAGCTCGTCCCTGACCCTCAGCGTCATCTCCGACAAGGCCGCCGAGGGCCTGGCGATCATGGCCGACGTCGCCGAGAAGCCGGCCTTCAAGGCCGAGGAGCTCGACCGCGTGCGGGCCGAGGCGCTGGACGGCCTGTCGGTGACCTACCAGCGTCCCGGCGGCGTGGCGGGCTTCGCCGTCGCCCCGGTGATCTACGCCGGCTCGGCCTATGGCCACGTGGCCGGCGGCACGCCCGGCTCGCTGCCCAGGATCACCCGCGAGGCCCTGGTGCGCACCCACGCCGCCTACTGGCGCCCCGACAACGCGGTGCTGGTGCTGACCGGCGACCTGACGCCCGAGCAGGGCTTCGCCCTGGCTGAAAAGGCGTTCGGCGGCTGGGCCAACCCCTCCGGTCCCGCCCCGGCGCCCGCCCCCGGCCCGACCGCCTATGCGCCGCGTGACGTCGTCATCGACCTGCCGGGCACCGGTCAGGCGGCCGTGGTGGTGGCCAAGCCGGCCATCCTGCGCTCGGATCCGCGCTACTACGCGGGCCTGGTGGCCAACGGCGTGCTGGGCGGCGGCTATTCGGCCCGCCTGAACCAGGAGATTCGCATCAAGCGCGGCCTCTCCTACGGCGCCGGCTCCAGCCTGACGCCGCGCGCGGCCTCGGGCGGCTTCTCGGCCACGGTGCAGACCAAGAACGAGTCCGCCGGCCAGGTGGTCGAGCTGATCAAGGGCGAACTCACCCGCCTGGGAACCGAGCCGGCCTCGCCGGCCGAGCTGCAGGCCCGCAAGTCGGTGCTGATCGGCGACTTCGGCCGCGACCTGGGCACGTCCGGGGGCCTGGCCGACATCCTCGGAAGCCTGGCCGTCTACGGCGTGCCGCTGAACGAGATCCAGGCCTATACCGACAAGGTCTCGGCGGTCAGCGCGAGCGACGTCCAGGCCTTCTCGAAGGCCGAGCTCGACCCGGCCAAGGCCAGCGTCATCGTGGTCGGCGACGCCAAGGCCATGGGCGACGGCGTCAAGGCCGCCGCCCCCAAGGCCGTCACGATCCCGATCGACAAGCTCGACCTCGACAGCCCGACCCTGACCAAGACCCCCGCCAAGGGCAAGTAAGCGTGCCCGCGCCCTCGAAAGCAGCCGGACGCTAGGCCATGCTGTGGCTGTTGTGCGTCCTCGCCGACCCCGCCGTCTCGACCCAGGCCGCTCAGGCCCAGGCCGTGACGGCGCAGGCCGTCGACGAGGCGCCGGTCGCTCTGGACGGCGTCGAGGTCACCGCCCGGCGGGGCGCGGCCTTGATGCCGCCAGAGTACGAACTAAGCCCCGACCAGATCGACGCCCTGGCCCTCGACGACATCAGCCAGGTCGTCAACGAAGTGAACAAGCGCTTCGGCGGCGGCTCGGCGCCGGTGATCATCGTCAACGGCCAGCGGGTGTCGGACGCAGAGGCCTTCACCGGCTTCCCGCCCGACGCCCTGGCCCGGATCGAGGTGCTTCCGCCCTCGGCCGGGGCGGCCTACGGCGCCGGCGGCGATCCCTCGCGACGGGTCGTCAACATCGTCCTGCAGAAGTCGTTCGCCAGCCGCGACGGACTGTTGACGGCCGCCGGGCCGACCGCCGGCGAAACCACCAACCTGTCGGGCGACCTGCGTCGAGGGCGCATCCAGGACCTCAACACCAGCCGCATCGGCGTGCGGGTGGCGACCGACACCTCGCTGCGCGCCGACGAGCGGCCGGACTATCTGGCCGACAACCCCGAAAGCGCCGAGGCCACCCTGCGTCCGCGGACGCGGCGGATCGGCGCCGACCTCTCGCGCACCGGCGGCGTCGGCAAGTGGCGCGGCTCGGTGCGCGCCATGCTCCAGGCCAGCGAGAGCAGCTTCACCTCCGACACCGGCGGAACCGTGGTTCTGAACCGCTCGGAAAGCCGCAGCGCCAATCTCGTCGGCGGGCTGGGCGGCCAGGCGGCCGGTTGGCAGATCCGCTCGACCGTGACGGGCCTCGTCTCGCACACCGAATCCTCGGGCCTCAGCGACGCCCGCAGCGACAACCGCTCGGCCAACCTGCTCCTGGCGGCCAACCGCACGCTCCTGACCCTGCCGGCCGGCCAGCTCACGACCGACCTTTCCGGCCGCTTTTCGGCGACCCACGCGCAGACCCGAAGCCAGAGCCAGGGCATCGACCGCTCGACCTCCAGCAGCGGCCAGGATCTCGACGGTTCCGTTTCGATCCCGCTGCTCAGCTCGGCCATGACCATCGACCGGCCCGGCCCGCATATCGGCGACGTCAGCCTGCGGCTGTCGGCGGGCCTGCGCCACGCCGATTCCGGCCGCGGCGACAATCTTGGCGCCAACCTCTTCTGGACGCCGGTCCGCAAGCTGAACCTGTCGGGCGCCTGGTCGCGCGCCGCCGACATGCCCAGCGAGGATCAGCGGTTCGCGCCGACGCTCTACGGCAGCCCGATCGTGGTGTTCGACTTCCGCACCGGCCAGTCGGTCGAGGTCCTGCCCCTGACCGGCGGCAATCCCGACCTCCAGGCCGCCAAGCGCGAGACCGTCACTTTCGGCGTCTCGGCCGGTCCCTACAGCCGCTGGAACCTGTTCGGCGGCCTCAACTACCAGCACAGCGAGGCGACCGACGGCATCGGCTCCCTGCCCACGCCCACCGCCGACGTCGAGGCCGCCTTCCCCGAGCGCTTCCAGCGCGACGCCGACGGCCGGCTGGTCAGCATCGACCAGCGGCCGATCAACATCGCCTCGGCGACTTCCAGCTCGCTGACCTCGAACCTCACCTTCAACATCCCGCTCGGCCCACCCGCCCCGCCCGGCGCCCTGCCGTCCGTCGGCCCGGTGCAGGTGTCGCTGACCCACACGGTGCGGCTGGACGACGAGACGGTGATCCGCGCCGGCCTGCCGCGGATGGACCGTCTGGCCGGCGACGGCGGCGGTACGCCCCGCCAGGATTTCGGCCTCGCCCTCAGCACCCGTCGTGGCCCCTGGAGCGTCAACGCCGGCGCCACCTGGCGCAGCGCCTACCGCATCCGCGCCGAAAGCGGCCAGGACGGAGACGGCGACCTGAAGGTGGCCGCCTTCGGCACGATCAACGCCCGCCTCAGCTATCTGGTCAATCGCAAGGCCGCCCCCACCCCGCCCGGAGCCTCGTCCGGCGGCCCCGCGGCCATCGCGGCGCGCCGCAATCGCGGCTTCACCCTCAGCCTCGACGTCGACAACCTGCTCGACGCCCGCCCCCGCGCGCGCCTGGGCGACGGCCGCCCCGCCCCCGGCTACGGCCGCGACGACCGCGACCCGATCGGCCGCATGGTCCGCATCGGGCTGGCCAGCAGGTTCTAGGGTCTGCCTGACGATCCTGCCCCCCCCATTCTCCGTCCTTCCCCGCCTTCGCGGGGATTTGACGGTGGAGAGGAGATCCAGGAGGTCCGCTCGCCCCCGTCGCGCCCGAACCGTCAAGCCGCGCGCCGCATTTGACCGGCCGCGCGAGGCGGCCCACAGTCGCGTCGCTGGACAGGACATGAGGGCGCGATGACGTCGTTTCTGCTTCGGATCTGCATGCCAGCGCCGCGCGCGCGCCGCCTGACCGTGTCGCCCTCCGCCTGACGGGGCCGCGCGATGCCCCAGCACGGCGAGCAGATCGGACCCGTCCCGGACTGGCTGCCGCACGAGCGGCCGATGATGCCCGGCTCGCCCTCGACGCCCGCCTTCCCGACCCACTTCCGCGTCATCCACGGCCTTATCAGCCTGCTGATCGGGATCACCGGCTCGCTGGGCACGGCGCTGGTTTCGGTCAACCTACCAGCCATCCAGGGCTCGCTGGGCCTCAGCCCCGTCCAGGGCGCCTGGCTGACCACCATCTACGTGATGACCAACATCTCGATGAACCTCTTGCTGGTGAAGTACCGCCAGCAGTTCGGCATCCGCCGGTTCGCCCTGGTGTTCCTGACCCTCTACACCGTCACCGCCTTCGCCCACCTGCTGCTCGACAACTTCGCCATGGCCCTGCTGCTGCGAGCGATCAGCGGGGTCGGCGCGGCGGCGCTCACCGCCCTGGCCATGTTCTACATGCTGCAGGCCTTTCCGGCCTCGTTCCGGATGGGGGCGCTGGTGCTGGGCGTCGGCGTCTCGCAGCTGGGCGCGCCCCTGGCCCGGCTGATCTCCACGGGCCTGCTCGACGCGGCCTACTGGCACGGGCTCTATGCGCTCGAAGCTTGCCTCGCCGCCGCGTGCCTGGCCGCCGTCACCCTGTTCCGCCTGCCCCAGGGGGTGCGCATCCACGTCTTCGAGGGCATGGACATCCTCACCTTCGGCCTGCTGGGCGGAGGCCTTGGCCTGCTGGTCGCGGTGCTGGGCCTGGGCCGCATCGTCTGGTGGTTCGAGGCCCCGTGGCTGGGCTGGTGCCTGGCCGCAGCCGTGATCCTGCTGGTCGCCGGCGCCCTGGTCGAGCACGGCCGCACCCACCCGCTGATCGACACCCGCTGGGTGGCCACCGGCGCCTTCCTGCGCTTCTGCCTCAACGTCGCCCTGGTGCGGGTCATCCTCTCCGAGCAGAGCGTCGGCGCCGCCGGCCTGATGCAGGCCCTGGGCCTGGCCCAGGAGCAGCAGCGCCTGCTCTACGGCGTGGTGCTGGCCGCCACCGCCGCCGGCATCGTCACCAGCGCCATGACCCTCAACCAGAAGACCCTGGCGCCGCAGTTCCTGGGCTCGATCCTGCTGATCGCCATGGGCTCGTTCCTCGACGCCCAGGCCACCGTCCAGACCGCCCCGGCCAACCTCTTCGTCAGCCAGGCCCTGCTGGCCTTCGCCGCGGCCATGTTCCTGGGCCCGTCCTTCATGTTCGGCATCGGCCAGCTGCTGACCCGGGGCCTGGGCTCGATCATCACCTTCTCGGTGATGTTCGGGGTGGCCCAGAACCTCGGCGGCCTGTTCGGCGCGTCGATGCTGGGCACCTTGCAGACCGTCCGCGCCCAGTCGCACGCAGTGGGCCTGGCCGAGCGCCTGACCGGAACCGACCCGACCGTCGCCGCCACCCTGCAGGCCTATGCCGGGGTCTACGCCCCCACCCAGGCCGACCCGGCCTTCCGCGCCGCCGACGCCAGCGCCCTGCTGACCCAGCAGCTGACCCAGCAAGCCAACGTGCTGGCCTTCAACGACGTGTTCCTGGTGGTCGGCGTCATCGCCCTGCTGCAGTTCGCCTACGCCGGCTTCCTGTTCTTCCTCCTGGCCCGACGCATGGCGGCCTCGCCGCCCGCCCCCGCGCCAGCCGCCCCGTCCCGAGAGACCGCATGACCGACGCGCCCTCGCCGCCGCCCTCCGCACCCCAGTCCGCGCCCCAGCCGGAGGACCGCGCCGCCGCGGCCGCTCCGCCGCCGGCCCGGCCCAAGCCGCCCAGCGCCCGGGCCATCGTGCTGACGGCCCTGGGCACACTGGTCGTCGTTCTGCTGATCCTCTTCCTGTGGAAGCTGCCGCCCTTCGCCGGCTCGGTGCAGCGCACCGACAACGCCTATGTCCGTGGCCAGGTGACCACCATCGCGCCCCAGCTCAGCGGCTACGTGGTCAAGGTCATGGCCCAGGACTTCCAGACCGTGCGCGCCGGCCAGCCGCTGTTCGAGGTCGACCAGCGGATCTACGCCCAGCGCCTCGACCAGGCCCGCGCCACCCTGGCCGCCCGCGAGGCGGACCTCGCCAACTCCGTCCAGGCCCGCGCCTCGCGCGAAGCCACGGTCCTCAGCCGCGCCGCCGACATCCGTTCGGCCCAGGCCCAGGTCGAGCGGGCCCGCGCCGACATGGCCCGCGTCGCGGATCTCGCCACCGACGGCTCGGTGTCGCTGCGCGAGCGCGACCAGGCCCGGGCGGCCCTGCGCGCCGCCGAGGCCACGCTCGCGTCCGCCCAGGCCGGCCACGAGATCGCCCGCCAGGACGTCCGCTCGGTCGGCGTCTCGCGCCAGGGCCTGGAGGCCGCCGTCGCCGCCGCCCGCGCCGCCCTGCGCCTGGCCGAGATCGACATGGCCAACACCATCGTCACCGCCCCCACCGACGGTCAGCTGGGCCAGGTGGGGGTGCGGCGCGGCCAGTACGTCACCGCCGGCAGCCAGCTGGTGGCCCTGGTGCCGCCGCAGCGCTGGGTGATCGCCAACTTCAAGGAGCGCCAGTCGGGCCGCATGCGGCCGGGCCAGACGGCGGCCGTCACCGTCGACGCCCTGGGCGACCAGCGCTTCACCGGCAAGGTCGAGCAGGTCTCGCCGGCCACCGGCTCGGAGTTCAGCATCCTCCCGGCCCAGAACGCGACCGGCAACTTCACCAAGATCGCCCAGCGCCTGCCGGTGCGCATCGTGCTCGACGCCAACCAGCCGGACGTCGCCCGCCTGCGCCCTGGCATGTCGGTCGAGGCCGAGGTCGACGTGGCCACGCCCAAGCAGAATGGGGGCCGCCGCTGATGGCGCGCCGCCTTCTCCTCGCGGGCCTGTCTCTGGCCGGCCTGCTGGCCGCCTGCGCGACACCCGGTCCGAAGACCGCGCCGCCGCCTGAAACCGCCCTCGTCCCGCCCGCCGGCTGGCGCGCCCCCTCCGAAACCAGCGCCGACGCCCTGGCCGCCGACTGGTGGAAGGCGTTCGGCGACCCGCGCCTGTCCGACCTGGTCGCCGTCGCCCTGGCCCGCAACGCCGATCTGGGCGCGGCCGAGGCCCGGGTGCGCGAAGCCGAGGCCCAGAGCCGCATGGCCCATGCGGCCCTGCTGCCCTCGCTCAACCTGACGGCCGGCGCCCAGAAGGAGCGCACCTTCAACGCCTTCGGGATCGCGACCACCAGCACCGCCGTCCAGTCCGAGGCGCAGATCGCCTACGAGGTCGATCTGTGGGGCCGCATCCGGGCCAGCGACGCCGCCGGCCGCGCCAGCCTGCAGGCCAGCCGCGACGCCCGCGACGCCGCCCGCCTGTCGGTGGCCGCCGCCGTCGCCCGGTCCTATGTCGCCCTCGTCTCGCTGGACGCCCAACTGGCCACCGCCCGCGCCACCCTGACCTCGCGCCAGGAAGCCGCCGCCCGCGCCCGCCGCCGGGCCGGCGAGGGCGTCACCTCCGACCTCGAACTGCGCCAGGCGCAAGGCGAGCTGGAATCCGCCGTCCAGCGCGTCCCGGCCCTGGAGCTGGCCGTCCGCCGGCAGGAGAACGCCCTGACCCTGCTGGTCGGCGACGTCCCCGGCGCGGTGACGCGCGGAAGCCTCGACGCCCTGAGCATCCCCCAACCGGCCGCGCCCCTGCCCTCGGCCCTGCTGGCCCGCCGACCCGACATCGCCCAGGCCGAGGCGACCCTGGCCGCCGCCGACGCCAGCCTGGCCGCCGCCCGCGCCGCCTTCCTGCCCCAGGTGCGGCTGTCGGCCGCCGGCGGCGGGCTGCATGTCGAGCCCCTCGACTCGATCGCCATCTGGAGCCTGGGGGCCAGCGTCCTGGCGCCGATCTTCGACGGCGGCCGCCTGCGGGCCCAGTCCGACGCGGCCACGGCTCGTCGCGACCAGGCCGCCTTCGCCTATCGCAAGGCCGCCCTCACCGCCTTCGGCGAGGTCGAGAGCGCCCTGGAGGGAACCGGCCGGCTGGCGCAGCAGGAAGAGGCCGCCGTGCGCCAGCGCGCCGCCGCCGCCTCTGCCCTCGACCACGCCCGCCGCCGCTACCGGGCCGGCTATGTGTCCTATCTGGAGGAGCTGGACGCCCAGCGCGGCCTGCTGGCCGTCGATCTCGGCCTCGCCCAGGTGCGCGAAGCCCGCCTCCAGAACGCCATCGCCCTCTACCAGGCCCTGGGCGGCGGCTGGACGGTCGGCGAGGGGCGGTAGGGGGACTCCACCTCATCCCCTCCCCCCGCCGTCATCCCGGCCGGAGCGAAGCGGAGAGCCGGGACCCAGGGGCCGCCGCACTGCGCTTGGCCCCTGGGTCCCGGATAAGCCCTGCGGGCTTTCCGGGATGACGAGCAGATTGCGGGCCTGGCGCCCGAAGCTCCCCCGGAAGGATCGTCAACGCCTCCCGCTCCACCCCAGCGAGATTCCGCAGATCGGATAGGCGCTGGCGGCATGACCCCGTTCGTGCGCGCAAGATCAAACATCGTTATCCGGGGCGCCAGCCGGATGATCAGGCCAATTGGTAAACCGCCGTTCGGCGCCGCGAAATGAAGCGGCGCGCCGCTTAGCGGCCATGTAACAGCCTCGCAACGCCCCCTGCCCATTGCCGAACCCAGTGGCCTGCCCGACGCTCATCCTCGGCATAGCCACTGTTCAGTCTTGTATTCGCGTTCAACAATAAGAACACATCCAGGGCGGGACCCCACGGAGGAACCATCAATCATGCGTTGATTATGCGAAGAGGGGGCTACAATGCATAATAATCTCAAGAATAACTTGATCGCCGGAATCTCGACTCTGTCGATTGCTCTCTGCACCACCACTGTCGCGCTGGCCGCGGAACCGGCCCCCGCGGCGGATTCCGTCGAACTCGACACCGTCATCGTCACCGGCACGCGCCAGACCGGCCTGCGGGTCGCCGACAGCCCCGCGCCCGTGCAGGTGGTCGACACCGCCACCCTCGAGCGCACCGGCCAGGTCGACCTGCGCCTGGGCCTGGCCAATCTGGTCCCGTCCTTCAACGCCCAGGCGTTCGGCGGCGACACGGCCAACCTCACCCTTTCGGCTCGCCTGCGCGGCCTGTCGCCCAACCAGGCGCTGGTGCTGATCAACGGCAAGCGCCGCCACACCACGGCCAATTTCGCGGTGCTGTCGGGCCCCTACCAGGGCGCCGCCTCCGCCGACCTCGGCTTCATCCCGATGTCCTCGATCGGTCGCATCGAAGTGCTGACCGACGGCGCCGCCGCCCAGTACGGCACCGACGCCATCGCCGGCGTCGTCAACATCATCCTCAAGAAGGCCAATTCCGGCGGCGTGGTCTCGGCCACGGGCGGCGAGTACTTCGACGGCGGCGGCAAGACCGCCTCGTTCTCGGCCAACCTCGGCACGACGCCGACCGAGAACAGCTATCTGAACCTCACCGTCGAGAGCAAATACCACGGCTTCTCCAACCGCGGCCTGCCCGACCAGCGCGTCTACAACACCGCCAGCCCCAGCTATTCGACCGCCAACAACGCCGTCGAAAGCCAGATCTCGGGCTATCCGAACCTGAACCTGATCTCGGGCGACGCCGAATACCGGATGCACGTCCTGGCCTTCAACGCCGGGGTCGAGCTGCCCGAGGACTTCGAGGTCTATTCGTTCGGCACCTACGGCCACAAGGACGCCTCGGCCTACGAGAACTACCGCCGCTACAACCGCGTGCAGGGCAAGATGGGCGCGGCCGACCGGCCGTTCCCCAACGGCTTCAGCCCGCGCGAGCGGATCATCGAAGACGACTACGCCATGACCCTGGGCCTCAGCGGCAAGGTTCTGGGCTGGGATCTGGACGTGTCGTCCACCTACGGCCTCGACGACATCGAGGTGCGGGTCGAGGACTCGGCCAACGCCAGCCTCTATGCCGACACCTCGACGACCACGACCAAGGGCTTCACCCCCACCTCGTTCCACGCCGGCAGCTGGCGCACCACCCAGTGGACCAACAACATCGACCTGCGCCACGACTTCGAGGTCGGCCTGGCCACGCCGCTGAACGTCGCCCTGGGCGTCGAGCAGCGTCGCGACACCTACGCCATCGGGGCCGGCGACGCGGCCTCGACCTACAAGGAAGGCTCGCAGTCCTATCCCGGCTTCTCCAAGACCGACGCCGGCGGCCACAGCCGCACCAGCTGGGCGCTCTACACCGACCTGGCGGTCTCGCCGATCGAGCCGTGGAAGGTCGACGTGGCCCTGCGCTACGAGGACTTCAGCGACTTCGGCGACACCACGGTCGGCAAGCTGACCAGCCGCTATGATTTCAACCCGATGTTCGCCGTCCGCGGCACGCTCAGCACCGGCTTCCGCGCCCCGACCCTGGCGGAATCCTACTACTCGGCCACCAACGTCTCGCCGACCAGCGCCTTCGTGCAGCTGGCGCCGAACTCGGCGGCGGCCGCCCTGCTGGGCATCTCCAAGCTGAAGCCCGAGAAGTCGACCAACTACAGCCTCGGCGTGGTGGCCCACCCGCTGCCCAAGCTGACGGCCACGATCGACTTCTACCGCATCAAGCTCGAAGACCGGATCTTCGGCTCCAGCTCGATCTACGGCATCCGCAACGGCGTGGTGGTCAACGCCAACGTCAACGCCGCGATCGCCGCCAACGGCAACGTGCTGGACAGCACCGTCACCAGCACCGGCATCAACATCTTCTCGAACGGCCTCGACACCCGCACCCAGGGCGTCGACGTGGTGCTGTCCTACCCGACCAGCCTGGGCGACTACGGCCGCATCGACTGGACGCTGAGCGGCAACTTCAACGAGACCAAGATCACCAAGGTCAAGGCCGCCCCGGCCGCCCTGGCCACCACCAGCACGGCCTTCCCGAGCGGCCAGGTGCTGTTCGCCGGCAACGCCGCCTCGCTGCTCGAGACCGCCTCGCCCAAGTACAAGATCGGTCTGAACGGCCTCTACAGCTTCGGCCCCGTCACGGTCAGCCTGACCGAGACCTTCTACGGCAAGGCCTCGGCCCTGGCCGATCCCGGCACCGGCCCGCTGCTGATGACCGTGGTCAGCGCCACGGCGATCACCGACCTGGAGGTCTCCTACAAGTTCCCGGTCGGGGTCACGGCGGCGATCGGCGCCAACAACCTGTTCAACGAGTATCCCGACAAGTACTCGGCCGCCTTCCAGTCGGCCTGCGTCGCCTCCGGCGGCGGCTGCGTCACCCAGTATCCGTCCTTCTCGCCCTTCGGCATCAACGGCGGCTACTACTACGGACGCCTGACCTACACGTTCTAAACGCTGGCTAAGCGCCGGAAATTCCAGCGCTATGGGGAGCCGGGCCCAGTGTCCGGCTCCCTTCGTTTCGGCCTTCGATTCCGCCGCCGCACGCCCTTCGCCCAGACTTCGCTCATGCGCACGCACAGGCGCCCAAGGGCTCGGCACAACGGCGTTCCTCGACAGGTCGAAGGCTCCTCGCGCGGCAAATGGATTGCCCCCGCGAGACGGTGATTTCGAGATGGACCCCACCGCCGCGGCATCGATCGGCGGAACAAGAAAGCAGGGCGGGCATATGGACGGAGTTCTGACGCGTCGTCGGTTTTTCGAAGGCTTGGCGGCCTATGGAGGCGTATCGCTGGCCATGGCCGGCATGGACGCCCTGGGCTACGGCTTCGCCTCGGCGCAGGCGGCCCCGCCCCCGCTGGAAGGCGGCGGCAAGGGGATCAAGGTGGTGGTGCTGGGCGCGGGCCTGGCCGGCCTGACCGCCGCCTACGAACTGACCAAGCACGGCTATGAGGTGCAGGTGCTGGAGGCCCGGGGCTTCGCCGGCGGCCGCTGCCAGAGCGCCCGGGGCGGCTTCCGCCACGTCGATCTCAACGGCAACGACCAGACCTGCCAGTTCGACGAGGGGCTCTACATCAACCATGGCCCGTGGCGGATCCCGTACCACCACCGCTCGACCCTGCACTACACCAAGCTGTTCGGCGTGCCGCTGGAGAGCTTCGTCAACGACAACGACGCCGCCTATGTCTATTTCGAGAAGGGCGAGGGTCCGCTGAAGGGCAAGCCCGTCCGCAAGGGCGAGATCGCCGCCGACGCCCGCGGCCACGCCGCCGAACTGATCGCCAAGGTCGCCGCCAAGGGCGGGCTGGACAGCGCGATGACCGCCGAGGACCGCGACCTCTTCGTCGCCTACATGGTCAACGAGGGCCGGCTGTCGCCCACCGACTTCGCCTATACCGGCACGGACGGCCGCGGCTTCGACGTCCATCCCGGCGCCGGCGTCTCGCCCGGTCCGGGCAAGCCCTCGACCCCGCGCAGCATGGCCGACGTGCTGCACTCGGGCGCCTGGCGCACCCTGACCTCCGTCGCCGGCTACGAACAGCAGCGCACCATGCTGCAGCCGATCGGCGGCATGGACCAGATCGCCAAGGCCTTCGAGCGCAAGGTCGGCGGCCTGATCCGCTATTCCAGCGTCGTCGAGACCATCCGCCAGGACGCCAAGGGCGTGAAGATCGGCTACCGCGACGCCTTCGGCGAGAAGGACGAGATCAGCGCCGACTACTGCATCTGCACCATCCCGCTCAGCGTGCTGCGCGGCGTCGACCTGCAGGCCTCAAAGCCGTTCAAGGCGGCGATGGAGGGCGTGGCCTACGCCCCGGTCAACAAGATCGGCCTGCAGATGAAGCGCCGCTTCTGGGAAGAGGACCACTTCATCTACGGCGGCCACATCTACAACGACATGCCCGGCATCGGCACGATCAGCCTGCCCTCGACCGGCTGGCAGTCGCAGAAGGGCGTGCTGCTGGGCTACTATTCGTTCGGCGGCGAAGCGGCCAAGATCAGCGCCAAGAGCCCGGCCGACCGCGCCGCCTTCGCCGTGGCCGCCGGCCAGAAGGTGTTCCCCGAATACGCCGACAGCTTCGAGAACGCCTTCTCGTTCTGCTGGCACCTGGCCGAGTTCAATCTCGGCGGCTGGGCCGAGTGGAGCGAAGACGGCCGCAAGAGCGCCTATCCGGTGCTGTGCGAGCCCGACGGCCGCCTCTACCTGGCCGGCGAGCACCTCAGCTATCTTGGCGGCTGGCAGGCCGGGGCCATCGAGTCGGCCTGGCAGCAGATCGGCAAGCTGCACGCCCGCGTCCGCGCCGCCTGACCACCGCACTTCTGATCCTCGGGGAGACTTGATGCTTCGCAACGCCATCATCGCCGCCCTGGCCGCCGCTCCGCTGGCCTTGGGCGCGTCCGCCGCCCTCGCCGCGCCGCCGACCGGCCAGAGCCTCTACGCCGACAACTGCTCGGCCTGCCACCAGGTCACCGGCAAGGGGGTCAAGGGCGCGTTCCCGGCCCTGGCCGGCGCGCCGATCGTCCAGGGCGACGGCAAGCTCATGGCCGCCGTCGTGATCAACGGCCGGGCCGGCATGCCCTCGTTCAAGGACGACCTGTCCGACGCCGAGCTGACCGGCATCCTCAACTACGTGCGCGGCGCCTGGGGCAACAAGGGCAAGCCCGTCAGCTTCGCCGACATCTCCAGCGTCCGCGCCCAGTCGAACGCCAAGGCCAAGGCCCGCGGCCTGCAGGCCCACTGAGTTCCGAAAAGACAAACCAGGAGACGCCCATGAAACGCCTCGCCCTCGCCCTGCTCGGCGCCGCCGCCTTCGCCGCTCCGCTCGCGGCTAACGCCCAGGGGATCGTCCGCGGCGGCGACCCCAAGTCGGCCATCGCCAGCGTCGTCACTGTGCCGGCCGGCTACGACACCATCTATGTCAGCGGCATGACCCCGCCGGTCGTCGACGCCAACGCCACGGGCGTGGCCAAGTTCGGCGACACCAAGACCCAGACCATCGGCGTCATCAAGCGCCTGGAAGAGGCCCTCAAGAGCCAGGGCGCGACCCTGTCGGACGTGGTCATGATGCGCGTCCTGCTGGTCGGCGACCCGGCCAAGGACGGCAAGATGGACTTCGCCGGCATGATGGAAGGCTACAAGACCTTCTTCGGCACCGCCGAACAGCCCAACAAGCCCTCCCGCATCACCAGCCAGGTCTCGGCCCTCGTCGCCGACGGCATGCTGGTCGAGATCGAAGTCCAGGCGGCCCGCCCGCCGAAGAAGTAAGGAGAATCCCTCTCTCTGAGAGAGGGAGGGGCCCGCCGCGCAGCGGTGGGAGGGCGAGAGGTTTCACCGCCAGCCGGCGAACCCCGATCCCTTCCACCGCGGGCCTCAGGTGCGCACGCCCCCGTGCGGGTTTTGAGTCCCTCTCTCATGGAGAGAGGGAGGGACCCGCGCCGTAGGCGTGGGAGGGTGAGTGGGTAGGCGAAGCCCTTGGACTATCTTGGCGCTGTTGCGGGCGAAGTGCCGGCACGCCGGCTGAAGATGTAACCACTCACCCTCCCATCGCGTAGCGATGGGCCCCTCCCTCTCTCTAAGAGAGAGGGCGCGCCGCATCTGATGTCCGCAACGGGTGGCGAGCGGACGTTCAGAGGCTTGTCGCCGTTCGCCGAAGCCGGCGCGGTTGAAGAGGGGCGGGGCGATGGCGACAGGAAAGACAGTGAGGAACTAGATCGGCTCGAGCATGTCGGCGAGCGCCAGCACCGCCGTCCACGTCCGCCCCGTGATCCGCGTGCCGAGGGTCTTCTCGACCAGGCTGGTGGTCAGTTTCGAGCCGCCGAGGCCGTCGGGATAGATCGCATAGATCTGGCGGCTTTCGGCCCGCGCCTGCTCGGTCCCGCGGATCGCCGCGCGCAGGGCGCCCATGGCCTTCTTGTCGGGGGTGTCCTTGCAGAACAGGGTCATCAGCCAGCCCGGATCGGCCGCCGCGAAGTCCGGGAACGGGTTGGCCGCGACCAGGGCCCGCCAGGCCTCGGCGGTGCGGACATAGACATCGGTGCGCAGGCCCAGGCGCGCCATCAGCTCGGTTTCGATCTGGGTCTGAAGTTCCGCGCCGGTGCGCTCGCCGCTCTCGAACAGCAGGTCGCCGACCTTGGGGCCCATGCGGACTTCGGTGTGGCCGAGATCGGTCAGCAGGCCGGTCAGCTCG
Organism: Caulobacter sp. GW821-FHT10A10; assembly: GCF_059415745.1. Lineage (NCBI taxonomy): Bacteria > Pseudomonadati > Pseudomonadota > Alphaproteobacteria > Caulobacterales > Caulobacteraceae > Caulobacter > Caulobacter sp. GW821-FHT10A10. The sequence continues at coordinate 20,516 of NZ_JBWKNV010000014.1, forward strand.
TCGGCGGTGATCAGACGACCGCCGGCGGCGTTGACGCCGCGCAGCAGGGCGATGTGGAGGGACATGGTCGGGCCTTTCGAACGAGGCGGCTGTTTAAGCCCTGGGCGGGCCGCCGTTGCGGGGGATTTGAGGCCGGCGCTTCGTACGCCGGGTCCGGCGGACCTTTCGCCATGAAATGACGGACGCAACGCAAGGTCCGTCGCCCTTGGCGAAGACCCTGGCCGTGGATGGGCGGCCCCCTCACCCGTCGTTGGCGTGCTTGATCAGGTTGTCGCGCACCTTCGTGACCGTCTTCTGCACCTGGGCGAACTCCTCCGGCGCCAGGCCCGTGGCCTTGACCAGGGTCTTCTGGCCGCCCTTCTCGCGCAAAGCCCGCCCGGCTTCCGTCAGGCTGACGATCACCTGGCGCTCGTCGGCCGGGTCGCGGCGGCGGGTCAGATAGCCCAGGCTCTCCAGCTTCTTGAGGATCGGGGTCAGGGTGTTGGACTCCAGGAACAGCTTGTCGCCCAGGCTCTTGACGCTCTGGCCGTCCTCCTCCCACAGCGCCACGATGATGATCCACTGGGTGTAGGTCACGCCCAGGTCGTCGAGGATCGGCTTGTAGGCCCGGCCATAGGCCAGGTTGGCCGAATAGACCGCGAAGCACAGGAAATCGGCGAGGCGCGGAGCCTTCTTCTCGGCGGTGTCGGGCGTCGTCATGGCGGCCTTCTGGAAGCGGGATCGGATCGGACGTCGCGAATATAAATCGGATCCGATTAAATCGGAAGGTTGACACGCGCTCGAACTCGGATTTATGAGATCGGTACCGATTACATCGGATCCGATTGAAAAGGAAAAACGCCATGACCACCCCGATCGACACCGTCCTCTACACCGGGATCACCCACGTCACCGGCGGCCGCGACGGCGCGGCCCGCAGCACCGACGGCAAGCTCGACGTGCGCCTGTCGCGCCCTGGCAGCGCCGGTCCCGGGACCAATCCCGAGCAACTGTTCGCCGCCGGCTGGTCGGCCTGCTTCATCGGCGCTCTCGGCCTGGCCGCCCACGCCCAAGGCGTCGCCCTGCCGGCCGACGTGGCGATCGACGCCGAGGTCGACCTGGCCAAGGCCGGCGAAGGCTTTGTCCTGCGCGCCCGCCTCAATGTCAGCCTGCCGGGCCTCCCCGCCGACACCGCCCGCGCCCTGGTCGAGGCCGCCCACCAGACCTGCCCCTACTCCAAGGCCGTGCGCGGCAACATCGACGTCGAGCTGAACCTGATCTGACCCGGCCGGCGGGCCGATCCCCCTCCCCCGTCCCATCGGCCCGCCTCGCCGCTTCCAGCCGGTCCAAATCGCGATCATCGCCGCCAATCCCCGTCCGCCCGTCCGCGCCACTCTCACCGCGCAACCGGAGAGCCCACCATGACCGCCTCGCCCGCCATCGATCTTCGCCGTCGCCGCCTGTTCCAGGCCGCCGCCGTCCTGGGCGGGGCCGCCGCCCTCACCGCCCTGGCCGCCTCTTCCGCCCGCGCCGCGACCACCGCCCAGCCCAGCTGGACCCTGCGCCAGGTCGAGGCCGGAGACCTCGTCGTCGGCTATGCCGAGCAGGGCCCCGCCGACGGCGCGCCGGTGATCCTGCTGCACGGCTGGCCCTACGACATCCACGCCTTCGCCGAAGTGGCCCCGATCCTGGCGGCGGCCGGCAAGCGGGTGATCGTCCCGCACCTGCGCGGCTACGGCTCCACCCGCTTCCGTTCCGACGCGACGCCCCGCAACGGCCAGCAGGCCGCCCTGGCGGCCGACGTCATCGCCCTGATGGACGCGCTGAACATCCCGAAAGCCGTGATCGCCGGCTTCGACTGGGGCGCGCGCACCGCCGACATCGTCGCGGCCCTGTGGCCCGAGCGCTGCCAGGCCCTCGTCAGCGTCAGCGGCTACCTGATCGGCAGCCAGCAGGCCAACGCCGCCCCGCTGCCGCCCCAGGCCGAGCTCTCCTGGTGGTACCAGTTCTATTTCGCCACCGAGCGCGGCGCGAAGGGCTACGCCCAGAACACCGACGCCTTCGCCAAACTGATCTGGCAGACCGCCTCGCCGAAGTGGGCCTTCGACGACGCGACCTTCGCCCGCTCGGCCGCCTCGCTGGCCAATCCCGACCACGTGGCCATCACCATCCACAACTACCGCTGGCGGCTGGGCCTGGCGCAGGGCGAGGCCCGCTTCGACGCCATGGAGGCCAAGCTCGCCCAGGCCCCGGTGATCACCGTCCCGACCATCACGATGGAGGGCGACGCCAACGCCGCGCCGCATCCCGCGCCCGCCGCCTACGCCGGCAAGTTCAAGGGCCGCTACGAGCACCGCCTGATCGGCGGCGGCGTCGGCCACAACCTGCCGCAGGAAGCGCCCCAGGCCTTCGCCAAGGCCGTCCTCGACGTCGCCCGCTGGGCCTGACGCCTACCGGAGAAAGAGCCATCGCCATGGCCGATCCCAACCCGCTGTCGCGCCGCGCCTGGCTGAAGGCCGCCGGCCTTAGCGCCCTGTCGCTGGGCGGCGTGCTGGCCCTGCCGCCGGCCCGCTCGGCCGTGGCCCGAGCCCTGACGCCCTCGCCGGCGACCGACGCCCTGCGCCTGTCGAGCCCCTGGCTGAACAGCCAGCCGCTCGACGCCGCCGCCCTCGACGGCAAGGTCGTGGTCGTCTGCTTCTGGACCTATTCCTGCATCAACAGCCTGCGCGCCCTGCCCTATCTGCGCGCCTGGAAGGCCCGCTATGGCGACCGGGGCCTGGCGATCGTCGGCGTCCACACCCCCGAGTTCGCCTTCGAGGGCGAGACCGCCAATGTGCGCCAGGCCGTCCTGGATCTCGGCGTCGACTTCCCGGTCGTGCTCGACAGCCAGCGGCGGATCTGGAGCGCCTTCGCCAACAACGCCTGGCCGTCGTTCCACTTCATCGACGCCAACGGCCGGGAGCGCGGCCATGTCGACGGCGAAGGCGGCTATGACGCCTGCGACCGCCGGATCCAGGACCTGCTGGCTGAGATCCCAGGCCCGGCCGTTCCCACGGGTCCGACCGCCGCCGTCGAGCGCGGTCCCGAAGCGGCCGCCGACTGGAACGACCTCGGCTCGGGCGAAAGCTATGTCGGCTACGGCCAGGCGGAGGCCTGCGTCTCGCCCGGCGGCCTGCGGCCCGGCCGCAGCCACCTCTACCGCGCGCCCGATCGCCTGCCGCTGAACGGCTGGGGCCTGACGGCTCAGTGGACGGCGGGCCGCGAGTTCGCCACGTCAGACGCCCCGGCCGCCGGCCTCGTCCACCGCTTCCACGCCCGCGACCTGCACATGGTGCTGGCCCCGTCGGCGCCCGGCCAAAAGCTGCGGTTCCGCGTCACGCTCGACGGCGCCCCGCCCGGCCAGGATCACGGCTGGGACGTCGCCGCCGACGGCTCGGGCGTGGTCGACCGTCCCCGCATGTATCAGCTGGTCCGCCAGGCCGGCGCCATCACCGACCGGACCTTCCAGATCGAGTTCCTCGACCCCGGCGCCCGCGCCTACGTCTTCACCTTCGGCTAGCCCGCCCTTCCCCACGCCTTCAGGAGACCTTCCATGTCCAAGACCGCCCTCGCCTTCGCGCTCGCCTTCAGCCTGACCGGCGTCGCCGCCGCCCAGGCCGCCCCGCCCGCCGCCAAGCCCACCATCGTCCTCGTGCACGGCGCCTTCGCCGACTCCAGTAGCTGGGACGGCGTGGTCGCCGACCTGACCCGCGACGGCTACCACGTGGTGGCCGCCGCCAACCCGCTGCGCGGCGCGGCCTCCGACGCCGCCACCGTGCGCACGGTGATCAATTCCATCCCCGGCCCCGTCGTGCTGGTCGGCCACTCCTACGGCGGCACGGTAATCTCGGCCGCCGCCGAGGGCGCGGCCAACGTCAAGGGCCTCGTCTATGTCGCCGCCTTCGCGCCCGAGGTCGGCGAAAGCACCTTCGACCTGGCCGGCAAGTTCCCGGGCGGCACACTGGGCGAGGCGCTCGACAAGCCGGTCGACCTGCCCGGCGGCGCCCACGACCTCTACATCAAGCAGGACAAGTTCCCGGCCCAGTTCGCTGCCGACGTGCCGCTGGCCAAGGCCCGGCTGATGGCGATCGCCCAGCGCCCCCTGACCGACGCCGCCGGCGCCGAGAAGGCCGTGGCGACCGCCTGGAAGACCATCCCGTCCTGGTGGGTCTATGGCGAGGCCGACCGCAACATCCCGCCGGCCGCCATGGCCTGGATGGCGAAGCGCGCCCACGCCCGCCAGGTCGTCACCGTGCCCGGCGCCTCGCACGTCGTCATGATCTCGCACCCCCACGCCGTCTCGGCCCTGATCGAGACCGCGGCCCGCTGAGCCGGGCCTGAAAGGAAGGAGAACCGCCATGTCCCGCAGATGGCTGATCACCGGCGCCTCGCGCGGCCTTGGCCGGGCGTTGGCGCAGGCCGCGCTCGAGGCCGGCCAGCGCGTCGTCGCCACCGCCCGCGATCCGGCCGCCCTGGCCGACCTCGCCGAGCAGTACGGCGACGCCGTGCGCCTGGCCGCCCTCGACGTCACCGATCCCGCGGCGGCCGAGCGCGCCGTCGCCCTGGCGGCGCGCGACTTCGGCGGCCTCGACGTCGTGGTCAACAACGCCGGCTACGGCGACATCGGTTCGGTGGAGGACACCTCCCTCGACGACTTCCGCAAGCAGATCGACGCCAACCTGTTCGGCGCGATCAACGTCACCAAGGCGGCGATCCCGCTGCTGCGCGAGCAGGGCTTTGGCCACTTCGTGCAGCTGTCGTCGGTGGGCGGACGCCTGGGCGCCCCCGGCCGGGCGGCCTATTCGGCGGCCAAGTGGGCGGTCGAGGGCTTCTCCGAGGTGCTGGCCCAGGAGATGGCCCTGGTCGGGGTCAAGGTGACGATCGTCGAGCCGGGCGGCTTCCGCACCGACTTCGCCGGGTCCTCGACCAATCTCGCCCCTGGCCGGGCCGAGTACGACGCCGTCGTCGGCGCCGCCGCGCGAATGCAGGCCCAGTATCACGGCCGCCAGCCCGGCGATCCCGCCCGCGCCGCCCAGGCCATCCTGAAGCTGGCCGCCATGGACGAGCCGCCCCTGCGCCTGCCCCTCGGCTCCGACGCCCTCGCCGCCATCCGCGCCGCCAGCGCCCGCCGGTCGGCCGAACTGGAACGTTGGGCGGACTTGAGCGCGTCTACGGATTTCTAGGCGGGCTCCTAGACTCCCCCAGTCGTCATCCCGGAAAGCCCGCAGGGCTTATCCGGGACCCAGGGGACTGGGCGCGGCGGATCGATCGGGCGCCCCGGCGACGGCCAGGCGTAGTGCGGCGGCCCCTGGGTCCCGGCTCTCCGCTTCGCTGCGGCCGGGATGACGAGCCTATTTTCCAGGTCCAATTGGTCCCATTCCCAACGAAAAAGGGGAGCGCCCTCGCGAGCGCTCCCCCTCTTCGAACCTTCCGAAGAAGCCCGAGCCTTACTTCCCGGCCTTCGTCGCGGCGATGTAGTCGTCGACCACGCGGTCCAGCACGGTCAGCGGGGTCATGCCCGACAGCAGGCCCGCGTCGTGGAACTTCTTGATGTCAAACTTCTTGCCCAGTTCCTTCTTGGCGCGCTCGCGGGCCCGCAGCCAGGTGATCTTGCCCAGCATGTACGAGCAGGCCTGGCCCGGCCACACGACGTAGCGTTCGATCTCGGTGATCGTGCCGCTTTCCTCGTCGCCCATGGTCTCGGCCATGTACTTGACGGCCTGTTCGCGGGTCCACTTCTTGTAGTGCATGCCGCTGTCGACCACGAGGCGGACGGCGCGGAACAGGGCGTCGTGCAGCATACCGATGTGGCCGCGCGGGTCGCCCTTGTAGATGCCCATCTCGACGGCCAGCTGCTCGGAATAGAGCGCCCAGCCCTCGGCATAGCCCGAGAAGCCGATCACCTTGCGGATCATCGGCAGGCCCTGGGCTTCGTTCGACAGCGACAGCTGCAGGTGGTGGCCCGGGACGCCTTCGTGCACCGTCAGCGTGGTCAGGGTGTACTTGGCCTGCTCCTTGGTGTCGCGCAGGTTGATCCAGTAGATCCCCGGGCGCTTGCCGTCGAGCGAGGGCGAGTTGTAGTAGCCGCCCGGCGCGCCGGCCTCGATGGCCTTGGGCACGCGGCGGATCTCGAGCTCAGCCTTCGGCAGCTGGCCGAAATAGGCCGGCAACTGCTTCTCGATCCACTTGGCCTTGACGTTCAGGTCGGCGATCAGCTGTTCCTTGGCCGCGTCGGTGTTCTCGTAGATGTCCTTGCCCAGCTCGGCCATCCGCTCGCCGACCGTGCCCTTGCTCATGCCGATCGACTTGAACAGCTTGTCGGCCTCGGCCGAGATCGACTTCACCAGATCCAGGCCCAGCTGGTGGATCTCGTCGGGGCTCATGGTCGCGGTCGTGTAGTTCTTCAGCGACACGGCGTAGTAGTCGCCGCCGTCCTTCAGGCGCCACACGCCGGCGTCGTGCGTGGCCTTCGGGCGCACGCTCTCCAACAGGGCGATCTGGCGCTTCAGGGCCGGCAGCACCGAGTTCTCATAGACCTTCGAAGCCTCGCCGGCCCAGTCGCCGTCGATCTTCTTTTCCTTGGTGCGGCGGGCCACCGACTTGACCAGCGGCGCGTCGGCCGTGGGCGTGTCGGCGAAGGCCTTCATCTGCACCAGGGCCTTGTCGATGACGAAGTCCGGCGGGATCACGCCGTCGGCGTAGTCCTTCTTGGCGATCAGGGTCTCCTGATCCATCAGGCGGGCGAAGCCTTCCATGCGCTGCAGATAGGCGTCGGCGTCGGCCTTGGTCTCGATGCTGTGCTGGGTGTCCAGGAAGTCGGGCATCGACTGGTAGGAGCCCGTCAGCTGGCTGAGGATGTAGGGCGCGCCCGAGCCGCCGCCGGCGTAGGTGAACTTGCGATTGCCCTCGTCCTGCACCGCCAGGGTGAACTCGACGGTGTCGTAGTTGACCGCGTCCATGCCCGAGAGGGCCTTGCGGTCGATCGAGCGCAGCTGGGCCAGCTGGGCGGTCGTCTGGGCCGCGCCGGCGGCGATCGCCTCGAACGAGCGGTCGCTCAGCAGGCCCTTGGTCCAGGCCAGGTCGCCGCTGTCGAGGCCAAGGCCCGTCGCCAGTTCGGGGGCCTGGCGCAGCAGCTTGGCCATGGCGTCGTCGAAGAAGGCGTTCAGCTTTGCGGCCTCGCCCGAGGCGGCGGCGGCAGGCTGGGCGAAGCCCAGCGAAGGCGCGGCGGCGGCGGCCAGGCCGGCGGCCACGGTCGACAGCAGAAGTTCGCGGCGGTTTTGCAAGAGAGAGTCCCCTTCCCTGGAGCCCCTCCCCCTCGGGCGGGCTCGATCCTTACGTCCGGCCGCGATCATGCCGCGCCCGAAACAGCTGGGGCGAAGGCGTAAATGTCCGCGTCAGGCGGGGCAACCGGGGACGGATTAATTCCGTGTCATCAAAGCACTGGAAGATCCGTCCCCGCGTCTTCGATCTCAGCGGGCGCCCTTGTACAGGCGCCACAGGGCCGCGCCGATCTGGCAGGCGAAGATGATCCCAGCCACGAACATCCCGATGTGGAAGCCGGTGTCGACCACCTGCTGCAGCTGGCCCACGTCCTTGGCCGTCGAGGTCACCGGCGTCAGGGTGAACAGCGGCAGCGACTTCCACAGCAGGGTGGTCAGGACCATGCCGCCGATGGCCGTCAGCAGGTCGAACACCGCCCGCGCCCGCACCAGGCCCGGCTTGACCAGGGCGATCAGCGAGGCGCCCAGGCCCAGCACCGCCCAGACCAGGATCGGCCAGTAGAGGCTGGCCCAGACCGGCGACGGCGTCAGCGCGATCGTGCCCTGCAGGGTCACCGCCCCGGTCAGGTCCACGCGCCACAGCCCCGTCCACCACAGGATGAACAGCGCGGTGGCGACCAACTCGAACAGGGCCTCGAAGCGCGCCTCGAACATGCCCTTCTTGCGGGTCAGCTGCGGCAGGTCTCGGACGTTCCACTCGGTCAGGCCGGTCAAAGGCACCCAGCCGCGCTCGATGCCGGCGGCGACCAGGGTCACCAGCCCCGCCAGCATCAGGGCCGAGCGCGGGAAGTCGTGGGTGATCGCGTCCATGACGACGTTCAGCGCCTCGCCCCGGCCCAGCAGGGCGACCACCGCCGCCGGCACGACGGTGACGATCGCGGCCAGGGCCAGCGCCAGCTTCAGCGCGAAGACGTAGAACGGATAGAGCGTCGGGCCGATCAGGCTCTGCTGCGGGCCGTAGCGGCCGGCCACCGCCAGCGGATGGCCGAACGCCTTGAGCACCGCCTCGCGCTCCTTGTCGGTCAGGGGACGGCCGAGCGCCTCCTCCTGTTCCTCGATGCGGTTGAGCAGGATGTCGCGCAGCTCGGCGACGATGTCCTCGCGCTGGGCTTTCGGCAGCAGGGCGCCCACGGCGCCGAGATAGCGGTCGAGCAGGTCCATGTGGGATCCCCTCAGATCAGGTTTTGCAGGGTGTCGTTGATGGCGCGCCACTCGGCGGCCAGACGGGAAAGAACGGCCTCGCCCTCGGGTGACAGGCGGTAGAAGCGCTTCTTGCGCTTCTCCTCCTCGCGCCATTCGGAGGTCAGCAGGCCCTGGCCCTCGAGACGACGCAGCATCGGGTAGAGCGCGCCTTCGTCGATCTCCAGGCCCACTTCCGAAAGGGCCTGGCGCAGGCTGTAGCCGTAGCGCTCGACCTTCAGCTGGGCCAGCACGGCCAGGATCAGCGTCCCGCGACGCAGCTCCTGGCGCAGGGATTCGAAGATGTCGGTATCGGTCGGCATGAGCCTTCCTGTCTTGGTGTGCGCCGCATGGTGTGCAGCACATAGTGTGCGATACACACTGTGTGTCACACAGTAACTTTGCGCGCAACCGCCGTTCGCTGAATCTTTCGTAATGTGCGGGGAGAGGAGCGATCACGGCCCCGATCGCCGGCGCCCGGCGTTGCGGCGCGGAGGGCGTCGTGATCTTAAGGTCCCGCTTGAGTTGGGGGCTTTCGATGAGACGCGTTTCGATCCTGGCGGCGACCTTGGCCGCGGGACTGTCTGTGGGATCCGCCGCCCGGGCCGACGAAGCGGCGCTGCGGGCGCGCAGCGAGCCGCTCCTCGCCGAGCTGCAAGGCGCCCGGCTCCGCGCCTGCGAGGGCGACCTCGCCCAACGCCTGCAAACCGTGACCGACGATCCCGACTTCGATCGCCTCGCGGCCGACCATCGCGAGACTCTGCTGTTCGCCCAGCTCGGCTGCCGGCAAAAGGCCAAGGATTCCCCCGCCATCGTCGCGACGGCGCGACGGCTGCTCGGGGTGGCGGTGCGCCCGGAGGTCCGCGCTCAGGCGGCCCTGACCCTGGTGATCGACGCCAGCCGCCGCGGCGCGCCCGCCGACATGGCGGCCAATGTACAGATCGTGCTCGAGACCAGCCCGGAACTGCTCACCCGGGCGCCGGTCCAACTGTTCGACTGGTCTCTGACCGGGCTGACCGACGACCCGGCCGCCGCCGGCGCCTTCGTCTCGGTCCTGCGCCGCGCGCCCTGGACCACCGAGGACGCCCACCAGGCCGTCGACAACCGCTGGGCCCTGCGCGAGGCGACCTTCGCCGCCGACGCGGGCGACATGACCCGCGCCGCCGCCGTCCTGTCCCGGGCGAGCGAACTGCCGACCCTGATGGCCGTCTACCAGGACCGCCGCTTCGAGCCCCTGTGGCCGGACATGGCCGCCGCCGGCCGCTTCGACTGGCGCGCCCTCGAAACCGCCCGCCTGGCCGGGATCGACGAGCGCATCCGCCGCGAACCGCGCCGCCTGGAACTGGTCGTCCAGCGCATCCAGGCCCTGAGCAATCTCCAGCGCTACGACGAGGCCCGCGCCGTCGGGGCCGACTATGTCGCCCGCATGCAGCGCCAGGACGCCTTCGACGATCTGGCCCAGCAGAAGGCCTGGGTGCTCTACGCCTACGCCAACGTCCTCAGCGACCTGGGCGAGCGCTCGCCCGCCGATCAGGCCCTGGCCGAAGGCGCCCAGGGCCAGGACAAGATCAGCCAGAACGTCAACCGCGCCGCCCTGCAACTGACCCTCGGACATCCGGCCCAGGCCCTGGAGGCGATCGAGCAGGTTCCTCCGGACTACGGCACGACCTACGGCCGCATGGTCGTCGCCAGCAACAAGCTGTGCGCCCTGGCCATGCTCGACCGGCGGCCGGAAGCCGAGGCCGAGCTGCCCAGGCTGCAATCCAACTGGCGCGACGCCCCCGGCGCGACGGTCGAAGGCCTGGCCTGCCTCGAACGCGACGACGAGGCGGCCGCCGTTCTCGTCCGCTGGCTGCAGGACCCGGCCTTGCGGGGCGACGCGCTTGGCTGGTTCCGCCACGGCCAGAGGTCGCCCGCCGCCAAGGCCGCCGAGCCGACCCGGCCGGCCTACCTGCGCCGCCAGAGCGCCCTGAAGACCCGTCCCGAGGTCAAGGCGGCCCTGGACAAGGTCGGCCGCGCGCTCTCCGTCGACCTGGGCGGCGAATACGGCGGCTGACGGTCCGGCGGGACGCGGGGGCGAGACAAACGCCCTCCCCCGGCCCAAACTCCCGTCATGGCCCACGACCTCCAGCGCTTCGTCGACGCCCAGGCGAGCACCTACGCCGCCGCCCTGGCCGAACTGCGCGCCGGCGCCAAGCAGACCCACTGGATGTGGTTCGTCTTCCCACAGGTGGAGGGTCTGGGCCGCAGCTCGACGGCCCGGTTCTATGCGGTCTCGGGCCTCGACGAGGCTCGCGCCTATCTCGCCCATCCGGTGCTGGGGCCGCGGCTGGCCGAGGTCGTCGACGCCATACTGGCCCTGCCCGGAAGCGACGCCCACGCCGTGTTCGGCGCGCCCGACGATCTCAAGCTGCGCTCCAGCCTGACCCTGTTCGCCGCCGCCGCGCCCGGCGAGGCCCGCTTCCGCGCCGCCCTCGACAAGTACTTCGGCGGCCGGGACGATCCGGCCACCCTGGCGCGCCTGTGACATTCGCCACACCCGCATAGAGAGAATCCGTGTTTTTGTGACCCTCGATTGTTCAGCAAGGGGTCCCCCGCCATGCACAGATTGACGCCCGCCCGCCTCGTCGCCCGCCGCTTCGTCGCTACTGGCCTCGCCATCGCGACCATCGCCCTGTCGCCGCAGGCCCTGGCCTTCGGCACCATCCGCAGCCTGGGCCAGAACGCCGAGCACGAGCGCATCACCCGCATGGCCATGAACGGCGCCGGCTTCGGCCCCGCCACGCTCGACCTGCTGGCCGGCAAGAACGGAACCTTCGGCGCCGTCGGCGCGCCCGACCGTCCCGGCCGCGGCCTGATCACCGTCTCCCAGGCCCACTGCGACGACGGCGACTGGTTCAACAAGTCCGGCTACGCCCAGAGCCTGGCCCAGGCCAACGGCGCCCTGCGGGCCTGCCGCACGCTGATGTACCAGAACCTCGACAAGGCCCTGGCCCACGCCGGCGATCTGGTCCGCCCCGACCTCTCCTACGGCGACACCACCACCGGCTCGGACTGCCCGTTCGACGGCGAGAAGGGCTCGCCCAAGTGCCGGACCCTGGAATATTTCGGCCTGGCCCTGCACGCCGCCCAGGACTTCTACTCGCACAGCAACTGGGTCGACGCCCCGCGCGCCCGGCCGACGATCGAGGACCCGCAGGGCCTGAACAACAACACCCCCGCCGAGTGGCTCGGCCCCAGCCTGCCCCAGGCGGTCCCGGCCGGCCTGATCACCGGCTGCTACGGGTTTCCCGAGTGGGCCAGCTGCGGCGGCCGGATCAAGCACGCCTACCTGAACAAGGACACCGCCAGCACCAGCCGCGGCGGCTACGACAAGGCCATGGGCGTCGCCGCCGAGGACACCCGCGCCAAGTGGGACCAGTTCTCCGGCAAGGTCCGCGCCCGCTACGGCGACGCCCGCGGAAACAAGATCCTCTGCGTCATCCGCTCCGACCGCCCGCGCGAGAGCTGCGGCTGAGGCAGGGTCTTCTCGTCTGTCATCCCGCCCCCTGGGTCGCGCAAGCGCGCCCGGGGGTGAACTCGGCGCAGCGGAGCGCCGGAACCTCCCACGATTCCGGATTCGGATAGCGCACGTCCGGGCGCCCACCTGACGTTGCGCTTCAAGCTCGGCCGTGGTCTCTGGCCGCCAGTGACACTGGGGGCTTTCATGATTTCCAACGGCAAGCTCGCCGCCGCCGGCGGCGCGATCCTCTGCGCCCTGGGCGCGATGCTCGGCCCCGCGCCCGCCCTGGCGGCCAAGGGCGACCTGGGCGCCAGGATCGACTACCTGATCGCCGACGCGGCCGCCGCCATGGACAACGGCGACTGCAGCAAGACCTTGAACACCCGGATCAAGGCGGCGGTGGCCGATCCCGGACTCGACGGCCTGGAGCTCCGTCGCCGCGAGATGCTCTACTTCGTCGCGCTCGAATGCGGCGGCTATGTCGGCCCGGACGCGGTCGACTTCGCCCGCAAGCTCGACGCCGTCGCCGCGCAGCCGTTCCTGAAGGCGACCGCCAACCTCGTGCTGATGATCGACGCCCGCACGCGCAAGGACGCCCCGGCCGCGGCCGCCGCCTTCGACAAGGCCTTCGCCGCCGATCCGACCGCCCTGACCACCCTGCGCATCTCGACCTATTTCCAGCTGCTGCGCCTGCTGAACGACGATCCCGCCGCGCGCCTGCGGGTGGTGTCCAAGCTGCGGGTCACGCCGTGGACCGATGACGAGGATGTCGACATCGCCCGCAACGACTGGGGTCTGCTCCAGGCCCGGCTGGCCGCCGACGCCGGCGACCTGGCCCAGGCCAGGACCGCCCTGGAGAAGATCGACGACCCGGCCGCCCTGCTGTCGGTCGCCGAGGACCGCCGGTTCGCCCCGCTCTGGCCGTCGCTGGAGGCCGCCGGCCGCTTCGACTGGCGCGCCGTCGCCCAGGCCCGGCTGGCGACGTTCGAGGCCCGTTCGGCCGCCCAGCCCCAGGTCCTGCGCCACGTGCACGAGCGCATCGACGCCCTGCGCGCGCTCGGCCGCTTCGACGAGGCCGTCGCCCTCGGCGCCGACTACGACCGCCGCCTGCTGCGCAACCAGCCCTTCGACGACGCCGACGAGCAGGCGCCCTGGCTGCGCAACACCTACGCCTACGCCCTGGCCGATCTCGGCCGCACCGACGAGGCCGACAAGGTCATGGCCCGGGCCACCGGCGACGACGGCGTCAGCCAGCGCATCAACCGCAGCGAGATGCTGGTCACGGCCGGCGCCCACGCCGAGGCCCTGCGCGTGCTCGACACCGTCGACACCAAGGACGCCACGCCGTTCGGCCTGATGTGGGTGGCCAGCAACCGCGTCTGCGCCCTGTCGGTCACGCCCGCCGATCCGCGCATCGCTCCCGAGCTGGCCCGCCTGCGCGACGGCTGGAAGGACAATCCCGCCGCCCTCGCCCAGGCCCTGATCTGCCTGGGCCGCGACGACGAGGCCGCCGCCCACTACATCCGCCGCCTGGAGGACCCGGCCCTGCGCGGCGAGGCCCTGGAGGCCTTCCGCAAGACCAAGCCCCCGCCCGCCCAGTCGGCCCACGCCCGCGCCTTCCTCGCCCGCCGCGACGCCATCCTGGCCCGCCCGGACGTCCTGGCCGTGCAGAGCAAGTACGGCCGCGTGGTCGCCGCGCCGCTGAGCGGAACCTACTGGGGCGACCTCTAGGGACGCCTCTCCCGCCACCTGCCGCCAGCCTGCTGACAGGGCCTGTCAGCAGGACCCCTGGCCTTCGCGCGTCCGGGCGCCTAGATTTGGCCCATGCCCAGCAGCCAGAACCCCGGCGTTTCCGACGCCTCGACGCCCTTCGTGCTCGACGCCTCCCCAGAGGCCATGGGGGCGGAAGGCATGCCGATGCTGTGGACGCCCCACCGCCCGGCCCGGCCCGAGAAGTCGGAAGGCGGCAAGACCTTCAAGCTGGTGTCGTCCTACGAGCCGGCCGGCGACCAACCGACCGCCATCAAGGAGCTGGTCGAGGGCATCGAGAACAACGACCAGGACCAGGTGCTGCTCGGCGTCACCGGTTCGGGCAAGACCTTCACCATGGCCAAGGTCATCGAGGCCACCCAGCGCCCGGCGCTGATCCTGGCCCCCAACAAGACCCTGGCGGCCCAGCTCTACAGCGAGATGAAGGCCTTCTTCCCGGAGAACGCGGTCGAGTACTTCGTCAGCTACTACGACTACTACCAGCCCGAAGCCTACGTCCCGCGCACCGACACCTATATCGAGAAGGACAGCTCCATCAACGAGCAGATCGACCGCATGCGCCACTCGGCGACGCGGGCGATCCTCGAGCGCGACGACGTCATCGTCGTGGCCTCGGTGTCGTGCATCTACGGCATCGGCTCGGTCGAGACCTATACCGCCATGACCTTCACCCTGACGGTGGGCGACCGGGTCGACGAAAAGCAGCTGATGGCCGACCTGGTGGCCCAGCAGTACAAGCGCAACGACGCCGCCTTCGAGCGCGGGACCTTCCGCCGCCGCGGCGACACCATCGAGATCTTCCCCGCCCACTACGAGGACCGCGCCTGGCGCGTCACCCTGTTCGGCGACGAGGTCGAGGCCCTGTCGGAATTCGACACCCTGACCGGCAAGAAGACCGCCGAGCTGGAGACCATCAAGGTCTACGCCAACAGCCACCACGTCACCCCGCGCCCCACCCTGCGCCAGGCGATCATCGAGATCCGCAAGGAGCTGAAGGAACGGCTGGAGTGGCTGACCGCCAACGGCAAGCTGCTGGAGGCCCAGCGCCTGGAGCAGCGCACCACCTTCGACCTGGAGATGATCGAGACCACCGGCTCCTGCGCCGGCATCGAGAACTACAGCCGCTACCTGTCGGGCCGCCAGCCCGGCGAGCCGCCGCCGACCTTCTTCGAATACATCCCCGACAACGCCCTGCTGTTCACCGACGAGAGCCACCAGACGGTTCCGCAGATCGGCGCCATGTACAAGGGCGACCGCAACCGCAAATGGACCCTGGCCGAGTTCGGCTTCCGCCTGCCCTCGGCGCTGGATAACCGCCCCCTCAAGTTCGAGGAATGGGACGCCATGCGTCCCCAGTCGGTGCACGTCTCGGCCACCCCCGCCAACTGGGAGCTGGAGCGGGCCGGCGGCGTCTTCGCCGAACAGGTCATCCGCCCCACCGGCCTGATCGACCCGCCGGTCGAGGTGCGCCCGGTCTCCAAGGACGGCGCCTCCCAGGTCGACGACGTGGTCGACGAGATCCGCCAGACCATCCAGAAGGGCTACCGCACCCTGGTCACCGTCCTGACCAAGAAGATGGCCGAGGACCTGACCGAATATCTCAACGAACAGGGCATCCGCGTCCGCTACATGCACAGCGACGTCGACACCCTCGAGCGCATCGAGATCATCCGCGACCTGCGCCTGGGCAATTTCGACGTGCTGGTGGGCATCAACCTGCTGCGCGAGGGCCTCGACATCCCCGAATGCGGCCTGGTCGCCATTCTCGACGCCGACAAGGAAGGCTTCCTGCGCTCGGAGACCTCCCTGGTCCAGACCATCGGCCGCGCGGCCCGCAACGTCGACGGCAAGGTCATCCTCTACGCCGACCGGATCACCGGCAGCATGGAGCGGGCCATGGCCGAGACCACTCGCCGCCGCGAGAAGCAGAACGCCTACAACCTCGAACACGGCATCACGCCCGAGAGCGTCAAGCGCGACATCAAGGACATCCTCGCCAGCCCCTACGAGCGCGGCGACCGCGTCCTGGTGCCCATGGGCGTCGCCGACGCCTCCGGCGCCGAAAAGCCCTTCAGCGGCGACAACTTCAAGTCCGCCCTCCGCGACCTCGAAGCCAAGATGCGCGAAGCCGCCGCCAACCTGGAGTTCGAGACGGCGGCCCGCCTGCGCGACGAGATCAAGCGCATGAAGCTCCTCGACCTGGAATTCGCCAACGAGGTCCTGACGGGGGCCGGCGAGACCGTGGACAAGTCAGCGCCCAAGCGGGTGCGGGCGGAGCACAGGGCGGAGCAGGCGGAGGCGTTTCGGAAGGGGCGGCGGTAGACCTTCTAACTCAGGCCTGACCAATGCGAAGGGACTGCTCAATAGCCTGTATAGCACGTCCTCCTTGCACCAGAATTGGACCTGTACCGCGACCACCAACCATCCGCACCATAGCGAGGGTACCAGATAGTTTGTCCAAATCATCCAAATGCAGTTCCGGTTTTTCAATAATTTGATGTACCCACCCTCTCAGTCCATTCAGCTTTTCCCGGCTAATGGCAGGCCCATCTCGACCAAGGACAAGGCCAGTTACTTCCTTTTTATCTCTCGCCCCCATGTATCTCGTCTTCTCTTCATTAAGAGAAAATTTCGGGAACAGCACCTTAGAAATAACGCGATGAAAATTCTCTGGTATTCTACCCGCACTAGAAAACGTCATATCGTCGGCATATCTAGAATATTTTAAATTATACAATTCACATATATTGGATATTTTTTCATCGAATTCCGAAAATACGATATTTGATAAACTCGGACTGGTCGGAGCCCCTTGGGGCAAAAAACCCGCATATGTTGTTAGGGCCGAAAGCCCCAAAGCAACCTGCTTAGAATATCCAATCTTTAGAAAGCAACCGAGAACATCATCCGACTTAATAGATGGAAAGAAGTTCTTTATATCGACATTCATCATGGTCACTGCACCATGGTGATATGCTGCATTATCAACGTAGCTGACGCCAGGAACGAAACCAAACACGTTCTCTCGCGGCGGAAATTTGGATAAAATTATATCATTTATCCACCACTGGACAACCTTCATATAGGTTCTAGGGGCGCTTATGAGGCGAGACCCGCCAGATCTCTTCCTCACAGAAAAGTTATTATACTTATATTTTTGAGACCTAATAAGAGTCCAAATCAATTCAGGAGATATGCCGAGATAGGCAGATATATCTTCGGCTTTATTTAAAACGGGAAGAGAAACTGACGGGACCGGAAACTTGACATCCTCCGGAGCGCACCCAGACCGAATAGACTCACTAATAAAGTCTATATACTTGGAATTCGTGATGAGGTCGTAGGTGCGGGGCGACACGTTTTACCAACCAAATTAGTTGCTTAAGAGCACGCGGTTAGGCTTCTGTCGCGGTTTTGGCTGCGCCCGAAAGCGCGACAGAAGCCTAACCGCGAGCCCTTTACGCCCAACCAAGAGAACCTATGGCTGCTGCTTCAGCGGCCAATCGTGAGTGCCGCCCCGACGCGTCAAGCTAGACGATCGCGTCTCCTTTAGCAAGTAGAGGCGACGCATATCGAGATCCAACCGCAAACCAGCAAGCGCAACGTAGCGCTCACCCCGCCGAGTCAACAGGTAACGCCGCCCCGCATACAGCCATATATATTTTTGATCCATGAGCCTATCCAAGTGAACCCTTAGATCTTTTCTAGAAGGCCTATCCTCAGCAGAGTCCGGATCGAGACGATAATACCCCTCCTCGATATCGGCCGCCAACCCGGGCTGCGCCAGCTTGATAGCCAACATCAAGAGAATATCATCCATAGCCTCCCGCTTAGTCACGAGTGACAGACCTCACCATAGCACGATCATGCGCGACACCGACAAATCGCCTTACATCACCCATTATACTTTCTAAGTCTTCCAAATCCCGCCAAACAATAGAAGCGCCATTACTCGCAGCCATTCTTAATGTTCCGACATTTAGATAGCTTATTTCATTTTCAAATTTCTTTTCCGGTATTATCAACATCTTCCTGCATATGTGCTCGCTCAAAGACCAAGCGCCGAGCTCACAAAAAGATCCAACGCTTGATGGGAATATCACAATAGCCTCACACGCCCTAACGAGGGCAAGTTCAGCAATAGCAAAACTAGTGTGATCACCAAAAGCAGACGACCCAATTTCGTCCACACCGCGGTGCTCACCAAGAACAACCCTGTGCTGCAAATCAGATTCTATAAAATCTTTTACAGCAAGCCTAGCACGGGTAGCCGCACTTTGCTTAATCAGCTCTTCAGCTGTCCAATTTTTATCTATGAATGGACCAGCAACAAAAACATCTAACTCCTGCGCGAGCCGAGTCACCGCAAGATTAAGCTTCACCCGCTGAATGGGCTTTGTGAACGGCTTGCTTGAGGGGCTCACGTAAGATTCGCGACTGTTAGGCCTGCCGACTCGAAAATCGACAGAAGAACATACACTTTAGGTGAAGCTCTCCCAAAACGTCCAGCTTACCGTGCAGCCTTCTCCCTTCACTGGCCGCATGGCTTCTCCCTATCCCCCTCCGCCCCGCCACAAACCCCAACCCAATCAACGCCCTAGAAAATTCCCAGCGTTTTCCATCCGCCCCTTCCAAACCGGCCGCATAATGGACCTCGTCCCGTCGCGGGGAGAGGGCGCTAGGATCCGGCCCGATGCGTGCGAGGGGATGCGATCGAGCGGGGCCTCCTGGAGCGGCGTGAGCCGGGCCGGCGGGGCTTGAACGGAGGGCGGGGGACGTAAACCCGCCTATCGGGGGCTTGCCTGCAATAGGCTCCCGCCCGCCCGAGGGTCCGCTCCGGCGCCTTCTGTCTGCACGCGATGGCTAGCGAAGCTCACAGCCCGGTTCCGGGGAAGGCAGATGCCGAAGGGGGTGAAGGGCGGAAAAGGCCCGCGCGCCCCGGCCTGAGGTCAAACGATCGCGCGGGGCGTCAAGGCTTCGTCGAAACGGTACATCCAACACAGCTCCGGACGCGGTCCGGACGCCCCGCGCCCTCTCCATCCCCTCAGCGGCTCGCCGCGTGAGATCGCCAACCCGTTCCCTCTCCCCTTGCGGGAGAGGGTGGCCCCCGCGAAGGCGGGGGTCGGGTGAGGGGTCTCTCAAAACTCAACACCGCGAGCGGCGGACAGGCCGGGCGGAGGCGTCTCATGCTTGAGAGACCCCTCATCCGACGGCCTTCGGCCGCCACCTTCTCCCGCAAGGGGAGAAGGAAGGAGCCCCCCATGTCCAACCGCCGCAATCCCTCCCCCGTCCGCCCGCACCGCACGCGCGGCCCGGTTCCGCCGCCGCCGCCTCCGACGCCGGCCGAATTGCGCGCCTCCAGGCGCGCCGCCGAACGCGCCGAGGCCGAGGTCCGCGCCGCCGCCAAGGCCGCCGCCCGCGCCGAGGCCCGGCGCCTGGCGGCCGTCGAGGCCGAGAAGAAGGCCGAGTTCAGGCGCCGCCGCGGCTGCCCGCCCAGCGTCGTCGACGAATATGTCGAGATCCTCCGCCGTCAGGGCGCCTGGTGGAACGACCGCTAGCGGCGCCCCCTTCCGAGCCCCCTCACCAGCCCCCAAGGTTGAGCCCGCTCGCGCGGCGGTCCATGGTGGCGTTTCCCGAGGGGGCTCGGGGATTCTTCGCGTACCGGGGGCTTTGCACATGACCGACATCACCGCGGGCGCCGCGCCCGAACTCGAACCTGTGCCTGGAGCCGCGCCCGAGGCCGCGCCCGCCGAGACCGCGCCGCCCCAAACGCCGCCCGCCCGCAAGCCGCATCCATGGACCGACGTGTCGGCCCACCCCTGGCGGCGCTATTTCGCCCGGTCGGTCGACAACATCCTGTTCGGGCTGAGCAGCCTGTTCATCGTCACCATCATCGGCATGATCGTCGCGCCCGACCTCACCCAGCAATGGATCGACCTGCTGGGCGACAACATCTTCGGCGCGCTGATCAGCGCGCCGCTGCTGATCCTGATGACCGCGCCCGCCGTCATCGTCTCGATCGCCCTGACCGGCGGCACGCCCGGCAAGTGGCTGTTCGGCGTGCGCGTGACCCGCGCCGACGGCCGCCGCCTGGGCCTGGTCGCCTCGGCGCTGCGCGAGATCAAGGTGATCACCTTCGGCTTCGGCCTGGGCGTGCCGGTGCTGTGCCTGATCGCCATGTGGAACGCCAAGGAGACGCTGGAGAACCAGGCCGTCACCGACTGGGACGAGCAGGGCGACAACCGCGTCACCCACCGTCCGATGGGGGTCTGGCAGGTGACGCTGATGGTGGTCGGCGGCGCGATCTGGGGCGCCATGCGCGCCTGGGACGTGATCGAGCGCTTCAGCACGATCGCCGGCTAGGTCGAGCCCCTGGGAAGCCCGGAAAGCCTCGAGACGCAGGGTCAGAAACTGCAAGACGCCGCGCGCGGGCCGTGGGACTCTCCGGCCCGCGCAACAGCTTCCCCCCGGACCGACACGGAGCCCCCCATGATCGACCTCGTCATCGACGCCCGCCGCCGCGACATCGGCGGTTTCGAGGTCGGGCGGGTGCTGCCCTTCGCGCGGCGGCGGATGGTCGGGCCGTTCGTGTTCCTCGACCACATGGGGCCGGCCCACTTCCAGCCGGGCTTTCCCAAGAGCGTCGACGTGCGGCCGCATCCGCACATCGGCCTGTCCACCCTGACCTACCTGTTCGACGGAGCCATCACCCACAAGGACAGCGTCGGCTCCGACATCGAGATCCTGCCCGGCGAGGTCAACTGGATGACCGCCGGCTCGGGCATCACCCACTCCGAGCGCTTCGAGACCCTGCGCCACGACGGCGGGCTGATGGACGGCATGCAGGCCTGGATCGCCCTGCCCACCGAGCTGGAGGAGATCGACCCCGGCTTCACCCACCACGCCGGCGACCTCGACCTGCCCTTCTACGAAAGCGCCGGCCTGAAGGCGCGGCTGATCGCCGGCGAGGCCTTCGGCGCCAAGTCCAAGGTGCCGGTGCACTCGCCGCTGTTCTACGTCCACTGGCAGCTGGCCGCCGGCGCCAAGGCCGCCCTGCCCGCCGAATATCCCGAACGCGCCGCCTACGTCTCCAGCGGCCGGGTGGAGGTCGCCGGGCGCGTGCTGGAAGCCGCCCAGATGGCCGTGTTCGAGCCCGGCGAGACCGTGGTCTTCGAGGCCCTGGAGCCCTCGGTCGTCATGCTGCTGGGCGGCGAGCCGATCGGCCCGCGCTTCATCGAGTGGAACTTCGTCTCGACGTCGAAGGACCGCATCGAGCAGGCCAAGGCCGACTGGCGCGCCGGCCGCATGAAGCTGCCCGACCTCGACAACGGCGAGTTCATTCCGTTGCCGGAGGATCCGACGCCCCCGGCGCCGCCGATGTCCTAGCCGCTGCGCGGCCCCCTCCGGCCCTCCGGGCCACCTCCCCCAGAGGGGGAGGATTTAAAGATGCTCCCCCTCTGGGGGAGCTGTCGCGGAGCGACTGAGGGGGAACCTCCCCCCATGGGGGAGGCGGCCGAAGGCCGGTGGGGGGCCGTTTTCAACTTTCGAGGTATCGGCAGTTCAGCAGTCACTCCCCCCACCGATCGCTTCGCGATCACCTCCCCCACAGGGGGAGGTTCCTTGAGGGCTACGCCGCCTCCTCGAACGCCGCGTAGACCAGCGTCCGCAGCTCCCGCCGGATCGGATAGACGCTCGACGGCATCAGCTGGGTCATGAACACCACCGCCAGGTCCTCCAGCGGGTCCACCCAGAAGGCGGTCGAGGCCATGCCGCCCCAATAGGCCTCGCCTTCACTGCCAATGGTGCGGGTGCGGGCCAGGTCGATGGTGACGGCGAAGCCGAGGCCAAAGCCCAGGCCCTCGAAGACGCTCTCGCTGAACAGCGACTTCGAAAGCTCCGTCAGCTCCTTCCCGCCCGGCAGGTGATTGAGCATCATCGCCTTCAGGGTCTTGGGGCTGACGATGCGGGCGCCGTCCAGCTGGCCGCCGTTCAGGATCATGCGGCAGAAGCGCATATAGTCCGACGCCGTCGAGACCAGCCCGCCGCCGCCCGACTTGAACAGCGGGTCCTTGAGGAACGGGCTGGTCGCCGGATCGTCCTGCAGCACCACCCGGCCCTTGGGGTCAAGGCTGTAGCAGGCCGCCAGCCGCCCATGATCGGCCTGCGGCGCGAAGAAGCCGGTGTCGACCATCTTCAACGGCTCGAAGATCCGGGTCTTGAAGAACACGTCCAGCGGCTGGCCGGAGATCTGCTGGACGAGATAGCCCAGCACGTCGGTGCAGACCGAATAGTTCCAGGCCTCGCCCGGGCTGAACTCCAGCGGGAGTTTCGCCAGCTCGGCGATGAAGCCGTCCAGGTCGCGCGGCCCCGGCAGGTCGTCCAGGTGCAGCTTGCGATAGGCCGCGTCGATATTGCCCCGCTGCTGGAAGCCGTAGGTGAAGCCGGCGGTGTGGCGCAGCAGGTCGATCATCCGCATCGGCTCGGCCAGAGGCTTGGTCTGGAACGCGCCCAGCGCGCCGGCGGCGAACACGCCCAGGTCCTTGAAGGCCGGGATGAAGCGGTGGACGGGGTCTTCGAGAGCGACCTTGCCCTCCTCGACCAGCATCATGAAGGCGATCGAGGTGATCGGCTTGGTCATCGAGTAGATGCGATAGAGGCTGTCGGCCTTCAGCGGCGTATTGCGCTCACGGTCGGCCAGTCCCAGCACGGCCTCGTGGGCCAGCTGGCCGCGCCGCCAGACCTGCACCTGGGCGCCGGGCAGAAGGCCGGGTCCGACGTACTTTTCCTGCAGGAAGGCGTCGATGCGTTTCAGTCGGCTCGACGACAGACCGACGGCTTCGGGCGTGCTCACTTGCGTTTTTCCCCACACTGGCGCGACCTTGCGTCACGGTCGCCTTCTTTTCGCGGATCGAATAGGCGGTACGGATAACGCAACCTTCACCTCATCCTGCGTTGATCGATTGAAGACGAGGGGAGCTTGATGGGCAAGGGGCCGGACGAAGAGACGCCCGCCACCAGCACCGACCGCGCCGCGGCCGACTGGTTTTTCCAGAACAGCCTCGACATGTTCGTGGTGGTGCAGGGCCGCGCCATCGTCCGCGTCAATCCGGCCTGGAGTCAGATCGCCGGCTGGAGCGCCGAGGAGAGTCTCGGCCGCCACATCCGCGATTTCCTACATCTGCACGACACCGAGGTGCTGGAAAGCGCCGGCCGCATCCTGCGGGCCGAGGGTCAGGTGCAGTCCGAGCACCGCCTGGCCCGCAAGGGCGGCGGCTGGCTGTGGGTGCGCTCGCGCTCGAAGATCCTGCCGAACGGGGCGCTGCTGATCGTCTTCCAGGACTTCTCCGAGGAGCGCGTGCGCCGCCTCCAGCGCCAGCAGGCCGACCGCGCCAACGAGATGCTGCGCAACGCCGCCGGCGTCTATGTCTGGCGGTTCGAGACCCGCAAGGGGATCTATTTCTTCGAGCAGGAGATCACCACCCTGGCCGCCCCGATGGGCGACGCGCGGCAGATGACCGTGCCGGAGATGCTGGCCGCCATCCATCCCGATGACCGGACGATGATGAGCCAGGCCTTCGTCCGCACCCAGGAGACCGGCGAGCACGCCCAGCTGGTCTATCGCCACGCCGACCCGACCAGCCGCAACTGGATCTGGATGCGCACCGACTGGCGCGGCGTGCGGGCCGGCGCCGGCGAGCTGTTCGACGTCATCGGCATCAGCCAGGACGTCACCGAACTGCTGGTCGCCCGCAACGCCGCCCTCGACGCCGCCGAGGCCAAGTCGCGCTTCCTGGCCAATATGAGCCACGAGATCCGCACGCCGATGAACGGGGTGCTGGGCGTGCTGCACCTGCTGGAGCACGAGCGCCTGTCCGACGATGGCCGCCGCCTGCTGGCCGAGGCCCTGGGCTGCGGCGCCATGCTGTCGGAACTGCTCAACGACATCATCGATTTCTCCAAGATCGAGGCCGGCA
This sequence comes from Caulobacter sp. GW821-FHT10A10, assembly GCF_059415745.1. Taxonomy (NCBI): domain Bacteria; kingdom Pseudomonadati; phylum Pseudomonadota; class Alphaproteobacteria; order Caulobacterales; family Caulobacteraceae; genus Caulobacter; species Caulobacter sp. GW821-FHT10A10. The sequence continues at coordinate 44,239 of NZ_JBWKNV010000014.1, forward strand.
AGCTGGAGCTCTCCCCCGAGCCGCTCGATCCATCGGCCCTGCTGCGCAGCGTCGCCCACCTGCTGGAGCCCCAGGCCGACCAGAAGGGCCTGCGCCTGACGGTCGAGGCCCCGCCCGTCGGCGCCAGCTGGGCCCTGGCCGACCCGGTGCGCCTGCGCCAGGCGCTGTTCAACCTGATCGGCAACGCCGTGAAGTTCACCCTGGAAGGCGGCGTCACCGCGCGCCTTGCCGTCTCGCCCGATCCGGAAGGCCTGCGCCTGCGCTTCGAGGTCGAGGACACCGGCGTCGGGATCTCGCCAGAAGCGGCCGAGAACCTGTTCGAGCGCTTCAGCCAGGCCGACGGCTCGACCACCCGGCGGTTCGGCGGCGCGGGCCTTGGCCTGTCGATCACCCGCCGGCTGGCGCGGATGATGGGCGGCGACATCGGCTTTTCCAGCACCCCGGGTCAGGGCTCGACCTTCTGGCTGGAGATCCTGGCCGCCCCGGCCGAGGCGCCCGTCCGCACCCCCGCCCCCGCCGAGCCCGACGCGCCGCTGCTGGCGGGCCTGGACGTGCTGCTGGTCGAGGACAACGCGGTCAACCGGCTGATCGCCACCCGCATGCTCGAGGCCCTCGGCGCCCGCGTGGCCACCGCCGAAGACGGCGCGGCCGGCATCGCCGCCGCCCGCCTGGGCTACGACCTGATCTTCATGGACATCCAGATGCCGGTGATGGACGGGGTCGAGGCCACGCGCGCCATCCGCAAGCTGCCCGGCCGGGCCGGCGCCGCGCCGATCCTGGCCATGACCGCCAACGCCATGGCCCACCAGCAGGCCGCCTATGTCGAGGCCGGCATGAACGGCGCGGTGGCCAAGCCGCTGTCGCCGGCCGCTCTGGTCCGCGCGGTCGCCGAGGCCCTGCCTGCTCGCGCCTTGGAGACCTCCTGAACGAAGGCCTTTCTGCCGCCTCGTTCCGGGCCTAGATTGGACCGGAGAGTCCAACGCCTGCACGAGGCGTTGCAGGGGGCCTGACAATGGACGACGGCCACACCGTCACCGCCGCGACGGCGCGCTACGCACAGAAGAAGGAAGCCATACTGGCGGCCGCGACGGCGGTGCTGAACCGCCAGGGCGTCAAGGGCATGACCCTGGCCGACGTCGCCGCCAAGGTCGGGCTGATCACCACCAGCGTCACCTACTACTACCGCAAGAAGGACGACCTGGCCGCCGCCTGCTTCATCCGCGGGCTGGAGCGGCTGGACGCGATGATCGACGAGGCCGCGGCGCAACCCGACGCCGCCGCCCGCATCCGCAAGTTCCTGACCCTCTATCTCGACCTGTCGCGCCAGGTCCGCGCCGGCGAGGCCCCGCCCCTGGCCAGCTTCACCGAGATCCGCGCCCTCAAGGAGCCGATGCGCGCCTCGGTCCAGGCCGCCTTCGCCGACATCTTCCGCCGGGTGCGCGGCTTCTTCGACGGCGAGGCCTTCGCCCATCTCGACAAGGCCGAGCGCAACGCCCGCGCCCACCTCCTGCTGGAACAGGTCTTCTGGACCGGCGCCTGGCTGCGCCGCTTTGACCTCGACGACTACGAGCGGGTGCGCGAGCGGATGTTCGACATCCTGGTGGGCGGCATCGCCGCGGCCGGCCGCGACTGGGCGCCGCCCGCCCTGCCCGACCCGACCCCGGCCTCCGACGAGGGCCAGGAATGGCGCGAGACCTTCCTCGTGGCCGCCACCCGCCTGATCAACCAGCGCGGCTATCGCGGGGCCTCGGTCGAGGACATCTCAGCGGCGCTGAACGTCACCAAGGGCTCGTTCTACCACCACCACGAGGACAAGGACGCCCTGGTGGTCGAGTGCTTCAAGCGCACCTTCGCGGTCACCCGCCGCGCCCAGCTCGCGGCGCTCGATCAGCCGGGAGACGGCTGGACGGCGGTGTCGGCGGCGACGGCGGCCCTGGTCGAATACCAGCTGTCCGACCACGGCCCGCTGCTGCGCGCCTCGTCCATGGGCGCCCTGCCGATCGAGATCCGCCACGAGATGAGCGACGGCTACGCCCGCGGCTCCAACCGCTTCGCCGGCATGATCGCCGACGGGATCGCCGACGGCTCGGTCCGCGCGGTCGACCCGCTGGTCGCCGCCCACATGATCAACTCGATGCTCAACGCGGCGGCGTCGCTGCAGGCCTGGGCGCCGGGTGTCACGCGGGAGGACGCCGCGAGGCTCTTCGCCCGTCCGCTGCTGATGGGGCTGATGGCGCGGTAGGCGAGGGCGCCGTTTTCGCCGCTTCCTGGCGATTTGCCCTGTACGCGGCGATCGCCGCGCGCCAAGCCGGAAGCGTTCATTTCGGGGAAGCGTCCATGCCCAAGTCCACGATCCGCGCCCTTCTGCTGGCGAGCGCGGCCCTGCTCGCCGCGCCGGGCCTCGCCAGCGCCGCCGACAAGGCCGTCCAGGCCGGCAAGCTGTTCGATGGCGCCAAGCTGCGCGGCCCCAGCACCGTCGTGATCCTCGACGACCGCGTGATCGCCGTCGAGGACGGCTGGACCGCCCCGGCGGGCGCGCAGATCGTCGACCTGAAGACCCAGACCGTCCTGCCCGGCCTGATCGATGCCCACGTCCACATCGGCGCGGCCCTGCCCAGCAAGACCAACGCCGTCGAGTACGGCGTCACCCACTCCGACATCGACCGCGCCTTCGACGGCGCGCTCTACGCCCGCCAGATGCTGCTGCAGGGCTTCACCGCCGCCCGCGACCTCGGCGGCGGCCCGGAGACGGCGGCCGTGCGCGACGCCATCGACGGCGGCAAGATCGCCGGCCCGCGCCTGTGGATCGCCCTGGAGCCGCTGGGCCCCACCGCCGGCCACGGCGACATGCGCAGCGGCGTCGACCCGGCCCTCTCCAATCCCGGCTGGGACAACGGGATCGTCAATTCGCCGCTGGAGGCCCGGCTGAAGGTTCGCGAGCACAAGCGCCGCGGCGCCACGGTCATCAAGCTGATGCCGTCGGGCGGCATCGCCTCGATCGGCGACGACCCGCGCCACCAGACCATGGCGCAGGACGAGATCGAGGAAGCCGTCCGCACCGCCCATGGCCTCGGCCTCAAGGTCGCCGCCCACATCTATCCCGCCCCCGCCATCGAGACGGCGGTCAAGGCCGGGATCGACTCCGTCGAGCACGGCTCGTTCGCCACGCCCGAGGCGCTGAAGCTGATGAAGGAGCGCGGCGTCTATCTGGTGCCGACCCTCAGCGTCTACGACGTCTTCTACGAGACGGCGTCCAAGCACCCCGAACTGCTGCCGCCCGGCACGGCCGAAAAGGAGCTGGCCAACGACCTGATCCCCAAGCGGAACTTCCCCAACGCCGTGAAGGCTGGGGTCAAGATCGCCTACGGCACCGACCTGGGCGAAGGCGACCACACGCTGGAGTTCGATCTGCTGGTCCAGGGCGGCCTCACCCCCACCCAGGCCCTGACCGCCGCCACCGGCGCCGCCGGCGACCTGATCGGCGATCCGGCCGTGGGACGGGTTGCGCCGGGCAGCTGGGCCGACCTTGTGGCGGTGACCGGTGATCCGACGGCCGACATCAGCCTGATGCGCAAGGTCGCGTTCGTGATGAAGGGCGGGATTGTCTACAAGGAAGGCGGGGTGGAAGTGCTGCCGCACTGACCGCTCCGCCAGACCCCTCTCTCTTTGAGAGAGGGAGGGGCCCGCCGCGTAGCGGTGGGAGGGTGAGAGGTTTCACCGCCCACAAGCAAACCCACGGGGGGAACCGCAACCCAACCGCCGCGCCTCATTCGGAGAGAGTGTAACCTCTCACCCTCCCACGCCTTGCGGCGTGGGCCCCTCCCTCTCTCCCAGAGAGAGGGATTTCCCAGCCACGTACGCATCCACCTGCGCCAGCCGCCGCGCCTTCTCGGCTTCGTCGAGGAACGAGCCGGTGAAGCTGTTCCTGGCCAGCATCACCAGGTCCTCGCGCGTCAGGTCCACGGCCTTGGCCGTCTGCAGATAGTTGTCCAGCAGGTAGCCGCCGAAATAGGCCGGGTCGTCGGAGTTCACCGTCGCCTTCAGCCCCAGGTCCAGCATCTTCCGCATCGGGTGCGCCGTCAGGTCCGGCACCACGCAGAGCTTCAGGTTCGACAGCGGGCAGACCGTCAGGGTCGTCCCGTCCGCAACCAGACGCGCCGTCAGGGCCTCGTCCTCCAGGGCGCGGTTGCCGTGGTCGATGCGGTCGACGCCCACCAGGTCGATGGCTTCCCAGACATATTCCGGCGGCCCCTCCTCGCCCGCGTGGGCGACGATCTTGAGACCCAGCTCTCGGGCGGCCTTGAACACCCGGGCGAACTTGGCCGGCGGATGGCCGACCTCTGAGGAGTCGAGCCCCACGCCTGCGATCTTGGCCAGATGCGGCTTGGCCTGGTCCAGCGTCTCGAAGGCGCTGTCTTCCGACAGGTGGCGCAGGAAGCAGAGGATCAGCTTCGAGGTCACGCCCCAGCGGCTTTCGGCTTCCGCCATGCCGTCCAGCAGGCCGTCGATCACCGTCTCGAAGGCGATCCCGCGCTCGGTGTGGGTCTGCGGATCGAAGAAGATCTCGGCGTGCACCCCGCCGTCGGCCGCCAGGCGCTCGAAATAGGCCAGCGCCAGGTCCTTGAAGTCGGCCCGCGTGATCAGCACGCCCGCGCCCTGGTAATAGATGTCCAGGAAGTCCTGCAGGTTCGAGAAGGCGTAGGCCGCGCGGATCTCCTCCACCGACTTGTACGGTAGGCTGATCCCATTGCGTTCGGCCAGGGCGAACATCAGTTCCGGTTCGAGGCTGCCCTCGATGTGCATGTGCAGTTCGGCCTTGGGCAGGCCGCGAGCGAAGGCTTCGAGCGTGGTGTCGGTCATGGGAATTCCATCGGCTCGCGGCGTGGCGGGGTCAAGCCCGCACATCAAGCCCACACAAGGCGGCGCGGGAGCGTGGGGCCCCCGCGCCGAGGTGCGCTTCACCTCTTAGTTTCGACGCGTCGTATGCACCGCGTCGCGCTCGCGCCTGAAACGGTCTTGGAATGTCCCGCACGCCTGCAAGCGGCGGCGGCCGGCCGGTCCTGGTGCGAACTCCCTCCCCAGTTTGGCCGATTATTCTTGGGAGACCGTGGGCTTTACGCGCCGACGCGATGTCACGTCGGCCCGCGCCGGCAGGCGCCATCTCGACCGAAACTGAACCCTTCGAATGTCCAGTACGACGCCCACGACGTCAACCTGCGGCGCCCGAAAAAGCGGCGCCGTCCGCGCCCCTCTGGACTCTCGCGCGGCGTCGTGCAGGCTAGGATCAAACAAGCGTTCAAACGAACCAGAAGGGTGGAACCGCATGGCCGCGATCAACGCCGTCACCGATCTGACCGTCGAAGGCGACATCGGCGTCGTCACGCTGAACTCGCCTCCCGTCAACGCCCTGTCGGCCCAGGTCCGCGAAGGGCTGAAGAACGCCTTCGAGGCGGCGATCGACGATCCGGCCGTCCAGGCCATCGTGCTGATCTGCGAGGGCAAGACCTTCATCGCCGGCGCCGACATCAGCGAGTTCGGCAAGGCCATGACCGGCCCGTCCCTGCAGGACGTGCAGAACACGATCGAGAACTCGCCCAAGCCGGTGATCGCCGCGATCCACGGCACGGTGCTGGGCGGTGGGCTGGAGGTGGCGCTGGTCGCCCACTACCGCGTCGCCGTGCCGTCCGCGAAGGCGGGCCTGCCGGAAGTGAACATCGGCCTGCTGCCCGGCGCCGGCGGCACCCAGCGCCTGCCGCGCATCGTCGGCGTCGAGAAGGCGCTGGAGATGGTCACCACCGGCCAGCACGTGCCGGCGAAAGCAGCTCTTGCGATGGGCCTGTTCGACAGCCTCGTCGAGGAAGGCGCCCTGCGCGACGGGGCGATCGCCTTCGCCCGCGTGGTGCTGGCCGAAGACCGTCCGCTGGCCAAGGTTCGCGACCTCAACGACAAGGTCGAGGCCGCCCGTGGCAAGCCCGAGATCTTCGCCGAATTCCGCAAGGCCAACGCCAAGAAGTTCCGCGGCTTCCTCGCGCCCGAGAACAACATCAAGTGCATCGAGGCGGCGGTGAACCTGCCCTTCGACGAGGGCCTGAAGGAAGAGCGGCGCCTCTTCATGGAGCTGATGACCGGTAGCCAGTCGGCCGCCCAGCGCTACGTGTTCTTCGCCGAGCGCCAGGCCGCCAAGATCCCCGACGTGCCGGATGACACCCCCACGATCCCGGTCAAGAAGGTCGGCGTCATCGGCGCCGGCACCATGGGGGGCGGCATCTCGATGAACTTCCTCAACGCCGGCATCCCGGTGACGATCATCGAGGCCAAGCAGGAGAACCTCGACCGCGGCGTCGCCACCATCCGCAAGAACTACGAGAACACCGCCAAGAAGGGCCGCCTGACCCAGGACGACGTCGAAAAGCGCATGGGGCTGCTGACCCCCTCCATGCACCTGGAGGACCTCGCCGACTGCGACCTGATCATCGAGGCCGTGTTCGAGTTGATGGAGATCAAGAAGGAGGTCTTCACCAAGCTCGACAAGATCGCCAAGCCCGGCGCGATCCTGGCCAGCAACACCTCCTATCTCGACGTCGACGCCATCGCCGCCGTCACCAGCCGGCCGGAAAGCGTGATCGGCCTGCACTTCTTCTCGCCGGCCAACGTCATGCGCCTGCTGGAGATCGTCCGCGGCGAAAAGACCGACAAGTCGGTGATCGCCACCTCGATGCAGATCGGCAAGAAGATCGGCAAGGTCGCGGTGCTGGTCGGCAACTGCTTCGGCTTCGTCGGCAACCGCATGCTGGCCCAGCGCCAGCGCGAGGCCCAGAAGCTGATCCTCGAAGGCGCCATGCCCTGGGACGTCGACCGCGTGCTCTACGACTTCGGCCTGCCCATGGGTCCGTTCGCCATGAGCGACCTGGCCGGCCTCGACATCGGCTGGGATCCCGCCAAGACCAGTTCCTCGACCGTGCGCGAAGTGCTGTGCGAGATGGACCGTCGCGGCCAGAAGAACGGCAAGGGCTTCTACGACTATGACGAAAACCGTGTCGCCAAACCCTCGGCCGAGGTCGAGAAGGTGATCCTCGACTTCGCCGAGAAGCGCCAGATCCAGCGCCGGCAGATCAGCGACGAGGAGATCCTCGAGCGCTGCCTCTACCCGATGGTCAACGAGGGCGCGAAGATCCTCGAGGAAGGCAAGGCCATCCGCGCCTCCGACATCGATATCGTCTGGATCAACGGCTACGGCTGGCCCGTCTATCGCGGCGGCCCGATGTTCTGGGGCGAACTGGTCGGCCTCGACAAGGTCCTGGCCAAGATGAAGGAGTTCCAGGCCAAGCACGGCGACGACTTCAAGCCCTCGGCCCTGCTGGAGCGGCTGGCGGCCGAAGGCAAGGGCTTCAAGGACGCGTAGCTGTCTAAGTCCGATCCTAAATTTGCCCGTCATCCCGGCCGAAGCGCAGCGAAGAGCCGGGACCCAGGGGCCGTGCGCACCGCCCCTGGGTCCCGGATAGCCTCTGCGAGGCTTCCGGGATGACGAGAGTTTTTGCGTAGGAACAGCCCATGCCCACCATCCCCTCCATGATCGCCGCCGACTACGGCGTGATGGGCGACATCCTCCGCGAGCGGGCGGCCGAGACCCCCGGCCACCCCGCCGTGATCATGGAGACCGGCGAGACCATCACCTACGCCGCCTTCGACGCCGTGGCCGACCGCGTCGCCGCCGCCCTGCAGCGCGACGGCGTCCGGCCGGGCGAGGCCGTGGCTGTCTGCGCCCTGTCGTCCATTCCCTATGCGGCGGTGTTCCTGGGCGGCCTGCGGGCCGGGGTCGCGGTCGCGCCGCTGGCGCCGTCGTCCACGCCCGACGCCATCGCCGGCATGGTCGCCGACAGCGGCGCGAAACTGTTCTTCGTCGATGCGGGCGTGGCCGAAGCGCAAAGGCCCGCGCCCATCGCCACCCGCACCATCGCCCCGGACGGCTCGCCCGCCGGTGAGGCCTTCGAGGCCTGGCTTGCTCCGGAAGGTGCGGCCCCCGCGCCGGTCGAGATCGGCCCCGAGCATCCGTTCAACATCATCTATTCCAGCGGCACCACCGGCGCGCCCAAGGGCATCGTCCAGTCGCACGGCATGCGCTGGAAGCACGTCTTCCGCGGCGACGCCGTCGGCTATGGGGCGGACGCGGTGACCCTGCTGTCCACCCCGCTCTATTCCAACACTACCCTGGTCTGCTTCTTCCCCACCCTGGCCGGCGGCGGGACCGTCGTGCTGATGAAGAAGTTCGACGCCGGCCGCTTCCTGGAACTGGCCCAGCAGCATCGCATGACCCATGCCATGCTGGTGCCGGTGCAGTACCGCCGCCTGCTGGCCCATCCGGGCTTCGACGGCTTCGACCTGTCGACTACCCGGCTGAAGTTCTGCACCAGCGCTCCGTTCGCCCCCGAACTGAAGGCCGAGGTGCTGCGCCGCTGGCCCGGCGGCCTCGTCGAATATTTCGGCATGACCGAGGGCGGCGGCACCTGCATCCTCATGGCCCACGAGCATCCGGACAAGCTGCACACCGTGGGCCGCCCCGCCCCGGGCCACGACATCCGCCTGATCGACGAGGATGGCGTGCAGGTCGGTCCCGGCGTGGTCGGCGAGATCGTCGGCCGCTCGGCCGGCATGATGAACGGCTATCACGGCCAGCCCGGCAAGACGGCCGAGGCGACCTGGACCTCGCCCGAAGGCCTCGCCTTCATCCGCACCGGCGACGTCGGCCGCTTCGACGACGAGGGCTTCCTCACCCTGATGGATCGCAAGAAGGACATGATCATCAGCGGCGGCTTCAACATCTATCCCAGCGATCTGGAGGCGGTGATCGCCGCCCACCCTGACGTGCTGGAGGCCGCCGTGGTCGGCGTGCCGTCCGACGCCTGGGGCGAGACCCCGGTCGCCTTCGTCGCCCTGCGGCCCGGCGCCGCGGCCTCGGCCGAAACCGTCCGCGCCTTCGCCAACGAGCGCCTGGGCAAGACCCAGCGCCTGGCCGACCTCGTCCTCGTCGACGCCCTGCCCCGCAGCCATATCGGCAAGGTGCTGAAGCGCGAGCTACGGGACGGGTGGAACTCCAAGACCCCTCTCTCATAGAGAGAGGGAGGGACCCATGGCGAAGCCATGGGAGGGTGAGAGATTACACTCTCACAGGCTGGGGCTCGGTAGTTCAGCCAGCGGCCCCTCGCCGGCGGCCGTCATTGGCAACAAGCCAGCGATCGAAATCGATCGGAACGCGGTTAGGGGGCTCGCCAAAGGTGAAACCTCTCACCCTCCCACCGCTTCGCGGCGGGCCCCTCCCTCTCTCAAAGAGAGAGAGGGATCATGGCGCTCTACCCGCAAAATCCGTGGAAAACTCCGACCTCCACCGCGACGGCGCGCCGCATCGGGCGGCCCCGAGTCACTCGATACCTTCAGTTAACCATGATGGCGTCGTAGGGGCGCCTTTGTTGCGGAAGCGTCGATCGCATGTCCTCTCTCACAGCCGCCGTTCTGGCGTCGCAGCCGAAGATCCAGGGCCCCGCCTCCGACGCGCCGATCGATTTCGACGCCGTCTCCCGCGCCCTGGCTCCGGCCGGCGACCTGAACGGGCGACTGGCCCAGCGCTTCTCCCGCCCCACCGCCGTGCGCGCCGCCGCCGACCGCGCCGCCGCCACCGCCGACCTGCTGGCCGCCCAGGGCGCCCGTCCCGGCGGGGTCTGCATCGTCTCGGCCCTGGCCGGCCGCGAGACCCTGGCGGGCGTCGCCGCCGCCGGCCTGACGCCGTGGCTGGTCGACGTCGATCCGTTCACCTGGATGGTCGACACCGCCCACCTGCGCGAGCGTCTGACCGAGGCCCCCTGCCCGCTCGAGGCCATCGTCACCACCTGCGCCTTCGGCCGCGCGCCCGACCTCGCCGCCCTGGCCGCCTTCCAGGCCGAGACCGGCTTGCCGATCGTGGTCGACGCCACCTTCGGCTACGACGTGATCATGGACGCCCCCGTCCCGGTGGTCGTCGGCCTGCCCGGCGGCCGGGGCGTGTTCGTCGCCGCCGAGGACGCCGCGCTGATCGCTCGCCTGTCGGCGCCCGCCTTCGAGGGCGAGGCCGGCCTCGACGGCTGGACCCTCAAGCGCCAGCAACTGGCCACCAACGCCCAGCGCCTGCGCATGCTGCTGCTCGGTTCGCCGATCCAGTTCCAGCCCGGCTGGGGCCTGTCGTGGGTGTCCAGCGCCTGCGTGGTCAGCGTCGCCGAAGGCTGCGCTCCGGCCGTCGCCGCCCTGCTGGCCGTCGAGGGCCGCTTCGTCACCTGCGTGGGCGTGCGCGACCCCGAGGCCGCCGCCGACGCCGTTCCCGTCGTCGACCACCTGGCCGGCAAGATGCTCGGCCTGCCCTTCGCCGCCAACCTCGACATCGCCGACCTCGACGACCTGGCCGAGGCGGTTCGGAGGGCGGTGGCGCAGGTCTGAGCCACCGAAAGACTTCCACTTTCGTTCGCTCATCAAATCTCGTCATCCCGGGCGAAAGTCCGCGAAGCGGACTGTAGACCCGGGACCCAGGGGCAACCGCAATGCGTCGGCCCCTGGGTCCCGGCTCTCCACTGCGCTGCGGCCGGGATGACGAAGAATTTTGCGCCCGAACAACAGAAAGGCCGAAGCCTGCCTGGCGCGCGGCGCGGGGGGCGGCCAAGCGGGCTCCGGCCCAGGGAGATCGACGGAGGAAGTCGACCGCCAGTTCCCCGAGGCGGGGATCTCAAAATTTCTTGCGCAGGCTCAGCTTGTAGGTCCGGCCCAGCGGGTCGCCGGTAAACGGGTCGTAGCCGAGATCGAGCCGGGCGTAGGACGGGTCCTTGTCGAACAGGTTGGTGATCGCGATGCTCGCCGTCGCATCCCTCGGCAGGATCACGCGATAGGCCAGGTCAGTCAGCACCTGGGCGTCGATGGTCTTGCCGTTGGCCACCGTCACCGCCGCCCCGGTCGTGTCCTTGTAGGCCCCGGTGGCGAACGGCGCGGTGCGCTGGTCGGTGTACTTGCCGATGTAGTGCACGGTAAGGCGCAGGTTGTGCGGCCCCCGGCTCCACTCGGCGAAGATGTCGCCCTTCCATTCCGGGATCGGCACGACGGTGGTCTGGTAGTTCAAGAGGCCCACCGCGTCGAAAGCCTTCTCGACCACCACGCCCTCGACGCTGGTCGCGCCCACCTCGTACTTCTGGATCCAGGTCGCGCTGCCGCCGACGGCCAGTTCGCCGCCCAGCACGCCCTCGAAGGCGTAGTCGGCCGAGAAGTCGAGGCCCGAATTCTCGATCGGGGCGCCATTGATGTAGAAGGTCTTCAGCCGCGCGATGCTGGTGGTCGGCGTGCCGCACGCGCCGTTGAAGGTGAAGCGCGCCTGTAAGGCGGCATAGGCGCTGTTCCCACAGTTGTTGGTCCCCGCCGCGCCATTCGGATAGAGCGCGCTGGTGATGCCGGCCACCGGCTCGGCCACGATCGGGTTTTTGAAGTCGAACCGGAAGTAGTCGATGCTGGCCTTGAAGGCGCCGGCCTTGAACAGCAGGCCGAAGTTGTAAGTGTTGGCCTTCTCCGGCTTCAGGTCCGGATTGCCGAAGATGTCGACCGCCCGGAAGACGCCCAGGATCCCCTGCAGCGAGGTCACCGAGGTCGTGGTGGTCAGCGGGTCCGGCGGCCCGCGGAAGGTCGAGCCGGCCGAAGCCCGCACCGCCATCCACGGCGTCGCCTGCCAACGGATCGAGGCCTTGGGGTTGAAGGTCGAGCCCACCGCCCCGCCATAATCCTCGTACCGCGCCGCCAGCTGGGCCTGCACGGTTTCAGTGATCGGCAGGCTGAGCTCGCCGAAGGTCGCCACGACGTCGCTCTGATTGTCGGCCGGGGTGTTGACGCCCAGGAACATGAACGGCCCGTTCCGCGCCGAGCCCGTGCAGTTGGTCACCCCGTAGTCCGGCGTGTTGACGCACGGATTGATCAGGGCGTTGGAGATGTCGTTGAAGGTCGAGGTGAAATAGGTCCGGCGATACTGCACCCCGGCCGCCCAGGCGATGTCGCCGCCCGGCAGGGTGATGGCCGTCTTGCCGTTCAGCACCGCCTCGGCCACGAACAAGCGCGAGGTCTGCTTGGTCGACAGCTTCTTGAAGAACCAGTCGGTCAGTTCCTTGCTGTTGGCCAGGCTGGAGACGTAGCCGGCATTGGCGACGCCGGTGATGGCGTTGCTCGGGATCGCGCTGGCGAAGGGGTTGTAATACAGGCACCCGCCGACGCCCGGCGTGCCCTGGATCCCCGCCGTGTTCGGGTCGGTGTCGCAGTTGGGTCCGCCCAGCCCTCGCAGCGCCAGGGCGAAGCGGTTGACCAGGGTGTCGTAGCCGGTGCGGATGCCCACCTCCTGGGAATAGGTCAGCGCCGCCTCCCAGCCGATCCCGTTGGAGAACTCGCCCTTCAGGTCGGTCGAAACGCGATAGGCGTCGAACGAGCGCGAGCCGATCGACGGGCCGTAGCCGAACTTGGGATTGCCGCCGATGCCGTAGGGCCGGTTGGCGGCGTTGATGGCCCCGAAGGCGAAAACGCTGCTGGGCACCGTGGTCTGGGCGCCGGTCCCCAGCCCCGTCAGGGTCACGGTCGGATTGGCGGCGATGAAGGCGGCTAGGCCCGGATTGGTCGCCGGCACGTAGTAGCGGCCGATCAGGCTGGTCGAGGCCGCCACCTCGGCGGTCGGCACGGCCAGGGCGGCGTAGGACGGCGAGGTGTTCCAGTCGGGCACGTCGGTGTGCGACCACAGGGCCTCGACGTGCAGCTTGGTGGTGTCGGAAAGCCGCGCGTTGATCTCGCCATAGACCTGCACGGCGTTGGACTTTTCCACCAGGTTGTCGAACGGCGTGTAGTGCCAGTAGCAGACCGGCGTCAGGCCGCTGAAGCCGGGATAGCCGCCCAGGCCGGCGCAGGCCGGATCGCGCATGCCGTTGGTCGGGCTGGCGGCCGGGATGAAGGTCGAGGGATTGCCCGCCGCCGACCAGCCGGCCTCGGGATTGTCGAGATAGCCGCGATTGGCCCAGTCGCGCTCGGCGACGCTGAGCTTGGAGCGATGCTGCCAGCCAGCGCTCAGCAGCATGTCGCCGTGGTCCCACTTCTTGCCGTAGGTCAGGCTGAGGCCGTAGTCGCCGTCCGAGCCGTCGATGGCGCGGTAGTCGGCCGCCATCTCCAGCCCGTCGACGTTCTTCTTGGTGATGAAGTTGACCACCCCCGCGATGGCGTCGGAGCCATAGGTCGCCGCCGCCCCGTCCTTCAGCACCTCCACCCGGCCGATGGCGGCGGCGGGGATGATGTTGGTGTCGACGATGCCCGCCCCGGCCGCGGCCAGCGGATTGATCGCCAGGCGCCGGCCGTTCAGCAGCACCAAGGTGCGCTGCGAGCCCAGCCCCCGCAGGTTCACCGAGCCCGAGCCTTCCGAGCCCTGGGCGCGGCTGTCGAACTGGTTGGTGTCGCCCAGCACCCCGTTCGACACCGACAGGGCCTTGATCATCTCGACGGTCGAGGGCGAGCCGCGCTTCTGCAGCTCTTCGGCCCCGATCACGTCCACCGGCAGGGCCGCATCCTCGGGCGTGCCGCGGATGAACGAGCCGGTGACCACCACCTCCTCGACCTGCGTCGCCTCCTGTCCCCACGCCGCGCCCGCCGTCGCGGCGAGCGCCATCGCCAGCGCGCCGGCCGAGCCCGCGCGCAGATAGGTCTTCCTGGTCATCTTCCCTCTCCCGGTCTGTCTCTTCTTTTTCGGAGCGCTTGGGCGAGGACGGATCTCTCTCTAGGGGTCGACGGTATCCTCCGCGCGCGAACGCCTCGGACGGCCGCCCGCCGTCGCGAAATCGCGCGTTTCGAAATTGGAAGATGCGAACTTAGACGCCGACACCTTGGGATCCCCCTCTCGCCGGATACTTTGTACGCAAAGCTTTCTTGGCCGCTCGACCGCAGGACGAGCGGGCTCGACATTGAGAGTCGAACGACTGTTTCGATGATTGAGTATGTTTTCCCAAGCGTCAACCGCCGTAATTTTCCGGCAAGCCGAGGCGCGTGGAATTCCCGGTATCGGCGGCCATCGCTCGCCAGCCCCATCGCGCCGCGCAGGCGCCGACCAGGGGCGACGTCATCTACGTAGTGACCGCAATCGGGGACAATTCCCGTCGCACAGCGGCGAGACGGGCTTTTTTCCTGTGAGTTGTCGCCCTAATTGAGCGAACGACGGTCCTGTCTATCCGTTATGGGTCGGTCGTCCGACAGTGTGGGGTGAAATCTCGATGAGTTCCGACGCGATCGCGGATCGCCGGCCCGCGCCTGCGCGCCTCGCCGTCCTGATGGGCGCGAGTCTCGCGGCCATGGCTCTGGCCGGCTGCAACACCACCGCCCCGCGCACGCCCGACACCCGCCTGCCCGCGGCCTTCGAGGCCCCGGCCGGCGCGCCCCTGCCCGCCGCCGCCCTCGACCAGTGGTGGACCCAGTTCGGCGATCCCCAGCTCGACGCCCTGATCGCCACGGCGCTGGAGCGCAGCCCCGACGCCCGCAGCGCCGCCGCCGTGCTGGAAGAGGCCCGCGCCGTCCGCAAGAGCAACATCCGCCAGCTTTACATCCCGTCGGGCCAGGTGAAGGGCGCGGCCAGCCGCAAGCACACCGAGATCCTCGACCAGAGCGGCGGGACCAGCTTCACCCTCGGCGGCGACACCGACAGCTACAGCGCCAATTTCGACGTCTCCTGGGAGCTCGATTACCTGGGCCGTCGCAAGGCCGGCCTGCAGGTGGTCAACAACGACCTGGCCGCCGCTCGCTTCGCCTATGAGGGCGCCCGCGCGGCCCTGGCCGCCAACGTCGCCCAGTCCTATTTCGAGGCCAAGGGCCTGGCCGTGCAGCTGGCCGACGCTCGCGAAAGCGCCCGCATCAGCCAGTCTCTGGGCGAGCTGGCGACCAGGAAGGCCAAGCTTGGCCTCTCGGCCGGATCGGAAGCCGACAGCGCCGCCGCCACCCTGGCTCAATCCGAAGCCCAGGCCGCAGACTACGAAGCCCAGCTCCAGGCCGCCCGCCGCAGCCTGCTGATCCTGGTCGGGCGCGGGATCGACCCGCTGGCCAGCCTGAACGTCGAGGCCGCCCTAGACGCCCCGCCGGCGGTTCCGGCCACGGTGCCGGGCGCCCTGCTGGAGCGCCGTCCGGACGTACGCGAGGCCCAGGCGCGCCTGGCCTCCGCCGCTGGCAACCTCAAGGTCAACCAGCTGGCCCTGTTCCCGACCTTCACCCTGACCCCGGGCCTGGGCTGGGCCAAGAGCGTCTCGCCGGCCTTCGACTTCACCGGCAGCGGCGCCAGCGGCGGCACCACCTCGACCACCACCGGCTCCTGGACCCTCGGCGGCGGTCTCACCATCCCGCTGCTCAACATCCCCCAACTGCTGGCCAACATCGACGCCCAGGACGCCCGCACCGAGCAGGCCGCCGTCGCCTACGAGAAGGCCGTGCAGACGGCCTATGGCGAGGCCGAAAACGCCATCACCCAACTGGCCGCCGACAACCGCCGCGTCGCCCTGCTGAAGGCCGGCGAGGCCCGCGCCGCCAGCGCCTACGCCGCCAGCCGCAAGGGCTATGGCCTGGGGCTCGTCGACCAGACGACCAACCTGCAGAACGAACAGACCTGGCGCAGCGCCCGCAGCGCCCTGACCGGCGCCCAGACCCAGGCCCTGCAACGCGCCGTCCAGACCTACAAGGCGCTCGGCGGCGGCTGGTCGCCGAACGCCCCCGCCCCGCTTCCGCCCCGCGCGTCCGCCGACGCCGCCGCTTCCGAACGCGCTCCGCGATGAGAACCCCGCCCATGACGATGAAAACCGCCCGCGCGCTCGCCCTGCTGACCGCGTCCGCTCTGGTCCTGACGGCTTGCGGCGGCAAGGACGAAAAGAAGGCCGCCCCCGCCAGCCAGGCCCGCGCCGTCAGCGTCGGCGAGGTCCAGACCCGCCCGCTGGGCGGCGGGATCGAGGCCTCGGGCGTACTGATCGCCCGCGACGAGGCCGCCGTCGGCTCCGAACTCTCCGGCTACCGCGTCGCCCGTATCTATGCCGACGAAGGCGACTGGGTCCGCGCCGGCCAGCCGCTGGTCCAGCTGGACGCCACCCTGCTGCGGGCTCAGGTCGACCAGCAGGCCGCTGTCGCCGCCCAGGCTCAGGCCGAAGCCGCCCGCGTCTCGGGTCTCGACGGCCAGGGCGTGCTCAGCCAGGAACAGATCGAAAGCCGCCGCTACACCGCCAAGGCCCAGGCCGCGGCGCTCAACGAGCTGAAGACCCGCCAGAGCCGCATGACCATCGTCGCCCCGGTCGGCGGCCGGGTCGTCGAGCGCGGCGTCAAGGCGGGCGAGATCGCCGGCGGCGGCACGACGCCCTGGTTCCGCATCGTCCGCGACGGCCTCGTGGAACTGGAAGCCGACGTCAACGAAAGCGACCTGTCGGGCCTGTCGGTCGGCCAGCCGGCCACCGTCACCCTGCCCGGCGGTACGCAGGTCTCCGGCGCGATCCGCCTGATCAGCCCGCGCGTCAATTCCGACACGCGCCTGGGCAAGGTGCGCATCCGTCTGCCCGTGCGCGAGGACCTGCGGGCCGGCGGCTTCGGCAAGGCGATCTTCGGCGCCTCGGGCGCGGCGGTCGTCGCCGTGCCGGAAGCGGCCATCCGCTACGACGCCTCGGGCCTGTCGGTGGTCGTCATCGACGCCCAGAACCGCGCCAAGCAGGTTCCGGTCCGCACCGGCCGCCGCGGCGGCGGCTGGGTCGAGCTGGTCCAGGGTCCCGCTCCGGGCGCGCGCGTCGTCATCGGCTCGGGCGCCTTCATCGGCGACGGCGACGTCGTCAAGCCGATCCCCGTGACCGCCAACGGGCAGAAGGCCGCCAACTGATGGCCGACCTCCGCATCTCAGCCTGGTCGATCAGGAACCCGATCCCGGTCGCGGTCGTCTTCATCGCCCTGATCATCGCCGGCGTCGGGGCCTACCTGTCGCTGCCGGTCAAGCAGTTCCCGAACGTGACCTTCCCGGCCGTGACCGTCTCGGTCACCCAGAGCGGCGCGGCCCCGGGCGAGCTTGAAACCCAGGTCACCCGCGTCGTCGAGGACGCGGTCTCGGGCATCTCCAACGTCAAGACGATCCGCTCGTCGGTGACGCAGGGCGCCTCGACCACCACCATCGAGTTCGAGCTCGGCGAAGACCTGCAGAAGGTCACCGACGAGGTCCGCTCCAAGGTCGACCAAGCCCGCGCCAGCCTGCCCAAGGAGGTCGACGAGCCGATCGTCCAGCGGCTCGAGATCGATAGCGCCCCGATCATCACCTACGCGGTCTCGGCCCCTTCGATGAGCACGGCCGACCTGTCGTGGTTCGTCGACGACACCATCACCCGCGCCCTCCAGGGCGAAAAGGGCGTGGCCCAGGTGGCCCGGGTCGGCGGCGCCGAACGCGAGATCAACGTCGTCCTCGACCCGGCCCGCATGGCGTCCTTCGGCGTCACCGCGCCCCAGCTGAACCAGGCCCTGGCCAATTTCAGCCTCGACGCCCCCGGCGGCCGGGCCACGGTCGGCGGCCGCGAGCAGACCCTGCGGGTGCTCGGCGCGGCCAACACCCTGGAGCAGCTGCAGCAGATCACCATCCCGGTCGGCTCGCGCTACGTGAAGCTGACCGACGTGGCCGACGTCGGCCAAGGCGCCGGCGAGGAACGCGGCTTCGCCCGCCTCGACGGCAAGCCCGTCGTCGCCTTCCAGGTGATGAAGACCCGCGAGTCCAGCGACGTCGAGGTCGAGGACCGCGTCAAGCAGGCCGTCGAGACCCTGGGCCAGAAGAACGCCGGGGTGACCTTCACCAAGATCTACTCCACCGTCGACGAGACCCGCGCCAGCTTCGAGGCCACCAAGCACACCCTGCTGGAAGGCATGCTGCTGGCCTCGCTGGTGGTGTTCCTGTTCCTGCGCGAGTGGCGCGCCACCCTGATCACCGCCATCGCCATGCCGGTGTCGTTGATCCCGACCTTCGCTTTCATGGGCATGGTCGGCTTCTCGCTGAACGTCGTCACCCTGCTGGCCCTGACCCTGGTCATCGGCATCCTCGTGGACGACGCCATCGTCGAGATCGAGAACATCGAGAAACGCGTCGCCAAGGGCCAGCGGCCCTATCACGCGGCCATGGAAGGGGCCGACGCCATCGGCCTGGCGGTCGTGGCCACCACCTTCACCATCGTCGCGGTGTTCGTGCCGGTGTCGTACATGCCCGGCATCCCCGGCCAGTTCTTCAAGGAATTCGGCCTGACGGTCGCCGTCGCGGTGCTGTTCTCGCTGGTCGTGGCCCGCCTGCTGACCCCGCTGCTGGCCGCCTACTTCCTCAAGCCCGTCCTGCGCCCGCACGAGCGCAAGCCGTTCGAGGGCCTCTATCGCAAGAGCCTCGACTGGGCGCTGGACCACCGGATCATCGCCTTCATCATCGGCGGCGTGCTGACCCTGGGCTCGATCGCCGGCGCCGGCTTCCTGGCCTCGATCGGCGTGCTCGCCGTCGGCTTCCAGCCGGCCGGCAACGCCAACTACTACTACATCAAGCTGCAAGGCCCGCCCGGCGCGACCATCGCCGACATGGACCGCACGGCCCAGGCGGCGACGAAGATGTTCGCGGCCCGGCCCGAGACCGCCCACGTCTTCGTCCAGGTCGGCTCCAACATCGCCAGCGGCTTCAGCGGCCAGAGCGGCGCCGACGTCCGCGACGGCACCGTCACCGTGGTGCTCAAGGGCGACCGCAAGCTGACCGTGACGGAGATCAAGCAGGAGATCCGCGCCGGCCTGCGCGACATCCCCGACGCCCGCGTCAACCTGCAGGGCGACTGGGGTTCGTCCGACATCCAGAACATCATCACGTCGGACGACGGCGCGGCCCTCGACAAGGCCGCCCTGCAGATCGAGCGCGAGATGCGGACCTTGAAGACCGTCGCCGACCCGCGTCCGTCCTCGCCGCCCAGCGGTCCGGAGATCGTCATCCGGCCCCGCGCCGACGAGGCCGCGCGCCTTGGCGTCTCGGTGGCCGACATCGCCTCCATCGCCCGCGTGGCCACGGTGGGCGACATCGACGCCAACGTCGCCAAGATGACCCAGGGCGAGCGCCGGATCCCGATCCGCATCCGCCTGCCGGAAGGCGCGCGGTCGGACCTGGCGGCCATCGGCGCCTTGCAGGTGCCCACCGCCGCCGGCGGGATCACCCGCCTCGACAGCGTCGCCGACATCAGCTTCCAGGCCGGTCCCGCCAAGATCGACCGCTTCGGCCGCAAGCGGCAGCTGACCATCGAGGCCGACCTCAACGGCGGCGCCCAGCTGGGCCAGGCCCTGGCCGAGATCAACGCCCTGCCGACCATGAAGAACATGCCCGCCGGCGTGGCCCCGGCCTCGGCCGGCGACCAGGAGGCCTTCACCGAGCTCTTCACGGGCTTCGCGGTGGCCCTGCTGTCGGCCGTCGGCCTGGTGTTCGGCGTGCTGGTGCTGCTGTTCCGCAGCTTCTTCAAGCCGATCACCATCCTCTCGGCCCTGCCGCTGGCGATCAGCGGCGCCCTGGTGGCCCTGGTGGTCTGCGGCCAGCCGCTGTCGATGCCGTCGCTGATCGGCTTCCTGATGCTGATGGGCCTGGCGGCCAAGAACTCGATCCTGCTGGTCGAGTACGCCATCGAACAGGAGCGGGCCGGCATGAGCCAGCGCGAGGCCCTGATCGACGCCTGCCACGAACGGGCCCGCCCGATCGTCATGACCACCCTGGCCATGATGGCCGGCATGCTGCCCACCGCGCTCGGCCTCGGCCAAGGCTCGGAGTTCCGCCAGCCCATGGCCGTGGCCGTGATCGGCGGCCTGATCACCTCGACCATCCTGTCGCTGGTGCTGGTGCCGGTGGTCTACGAGGTCATCGACGACTTCGAACGCTGGATCACCCCCAAGATGGCCAAGTGGACCACGCCCCGCGAAGCGCAGGGCGAAGCTACGCCGGTGGACAGGCTGTAAGAGAACCTCCCCCTCTGGGGGAGGCGGCCGAAGGCCGGTGGGGGGAAGCTTTCAGCTTCCGCTCCGCCGGCCTTTTTCGCATTCACGCCCCCCACCGATCGCTGCGCGATCACCTCCCCCACAGGGGGAGGTTCCTCAAGGCGCGACCGCCGTCGTCTCCGGCCCCACCGTCCCGCCGCAGGCCGCGCAGATCACCACCGCCTCCAGCCGCTGGCCGCACGGCACATGCGTCAGCACCTCGGGCGGACCTTCCGGTCCCGCCAGCCAGCGATCGCCCCAGGCCATCAGCGCCACGATCAGCGGGAAGAGCTCGCGCCCCACCCCGGTCAGCCGATACTCCCAGCGCTCGGGCCGCTCCTGGTAGCGGACCTTCTCCAGCACCCCCAGCGCCACCAGCCGCGCCAACCGGTCCGACAGGATGTTGCTGGCCACGTTGAGCTGCGCCTGGAAGTCGCCGAACCGCCTCAGGCCGTAGAACGCCGCCGCCGCCAGGTACGAGGTCCAGCGGTCGCCGAGCACGGCCACGGCCCGCTCCACCGCCGGATCGCCGCGGCCCTCCCCTTCGGCGATCGAGCGGCGCTGGGCGCGGGGCGGCGGCGCGGGATCGAAACCCGCGCCCGGTCCCGGCGCCACGGTCACCTCGCGCGCGCTCACCACCCCGCCGCAGGCCTTGCAGGCCATTTCCGTCTTCAGCACGCAGCCGCAAGGCTTGTGGATCACCCGCTGGGCCGGCTCGCCGCTGCGCCTTTCCTCCCAGCGCAGGATCATCAGGGCCGCGTCGAACAGCCCCCGCCCCTTCTCGGTCAGATGATAGCCGTGCCGCGCCGGCCGCTCTTGGTAGAGCCGCTTTTCCAGCACGCCTGCAGTCTCCAGCCGCGCCAGCCGGTCGGTCAGCAGCGAGCGGGCCATGCCCGTCTGCGCCACGAAGCCGTCGAACCGGTTCACGCCTCGGAACGCGGCGTACAGCACCAGCAGCGTCCAGCGATCACCGATCAGATTGAGCGAACGCGCCGCCGAACTCGCGCGCACCGTGCGAAAACTGTGGTTTTCAGGCGACATCGTTCTGTGGTGATGGCGTTCGCACATTCCTGTCAATTGCCTCGCCCGCCTCTTCACTTTTATAACGAGACTAACAAGAGCGGGGGACGGGAAACTCGCCTGCCGGCGCGGAGAAGAGCGATGGCCTACATCCTGGGGGGATGGCAGAGCGACTTTTCCGCCAACTGGTCGCGCCAGGGTTGGGGCCTGGCCGACGCTTTCAGCGAGGCGGTGGCGCAGGGACTTGCCGCCACCGACCTCGCGCCTTCCGACATCGACACCGGCCACGTCGGCAACTTCGCCGGCGAACTGTTCGCGGGCCAGGGCCTGCTGGGCGGCTTCTTCGGCCTCGTCCATCCCGACCTCGACGGCCTGCCGACCATGCGCCATGAGGCCGCCTGCGCCTCGGGCAGCGTCGCCATCCTGTCGGCCGCCGCCGAGCTCGAGGCCGGCCGCTACGGTCTGGCCTGCGTGGTCGGGATCGAGCAGATGCGCAACGTCCCCGGCCAGACCGCCGCCGAACACCTGGGCGCGGCCGCCTGGGCCGGCCACGAACACCAGGACGCCCGCTTCCTGTGGCCCGCCACCTTCTCCGATCTGGCCGAGGTCTACGACCAGCGCTTCGGCCTGCGTTACAAACACCTGATGGCGATCTCGGAAAACAACTTCGCCAACGCCCGCCGCAATCCCAACGCCCAGACCCGCGACTGGCGCTTTCCGCCGCAGGCCTTCACCGCCGACGACGTCGCCAACCCGGTCGTCGAGGGCCGCACCCGCAAGCAGGACTGCGGCCAGGTCACCGACGGAACCGCCGTGCTCTTCCTGGCCTCGCCCGAACGCGCGAAAGCCTACGCCGAGGCCCGTGGGATCCCGCTCGACAGCCTGTCGCGCATCAAGGGTTGGGGCCATCGCTCCGCCCCCATCCCGCTCGACCGCAAGCTGGCCAAGAGCCGTGACGGCGGTCACGTCTTCCCGCAGGTGCGCCGCGCCATAGACGACGCCCGCGCTCGGGCCGGGATCGGCCACCTGTCGGAGATCCACGCCGTCGAGACCCACGACTGCTTCGCCATCACCGAATACATGGCCATCGACCATCTGGGCCTCACCGCGCCGGGCGAGGCCTGGCAGGCGATCGAGGCCGGCGACATCGCCATGGGTGGACGCCTGCCGGTCAATCCGTCCGGCGGACTGATCGGCGCCGGCCATCCGGTCGGGGCCACGGGGGTGCGCATGGCGCTGGACGCCTTCAAGCAGACCACGGGAACAGCCGGCGACGGCCAGGTCGAGGGCGCCCGCACCGTCCAGACCCTCAATATCGGCGGCTCGACCACCACCACGGTCAGCCTGGTGATCGGAACCTGAATGCTGCAGATCCTGCTCGTCGACGCCGCCGTCTCGGCCCTGGCCTTCCTGGTGCTGTGGGGCGTCTCGCTGAAGATCCGCGACGTCAGCTTCATCGACGCCTGGTGGGGCGTCGGCATGGCCCTGATCGCCTGGACCGCCTTCCTGCAAGGCCCGCCCACCCCGCGCGGCCTGCTGCTGACGGGGCTCTGCACCGCCTGGGCCGCGCGCCTGGGCGGCTATCTCTTCTGGCGCTGGCGCAAGCACGGGGCCGACCGCCGCTATGTCGCCATGCTGGGCCACGCCGAGAAGGCGCGCGGCTGGAGCTTCGCCAAGGCCTCGCTGCTGCTCGTTTTCGCCCTGCAATACGTCATGCAGTACGTCGTCGCCCTGCCCGTCCAGCTGGGCCAGAGCGCCGGACCGCTCGGCCCGCTGGCCGCCATCGGCGCGGCCCTGGCGGTGATCGGCATCGCCTTCGAGACCGTCGGCGACGCCCAGCTCGTGCGCTTCAAGGCCGACCCGGCCAACGCCGGCAAGGTGATGGACCAGGGCCTGTGGCGCTACACCCGCCACCCCAACTATTTCGGCGACGCCTGCGTCTGGTGGGGCCTCTTCCTGATCACCGCCGAAGCCCTGCCCTGGGGGCTCGCCTCGATCGTCGGCCCGATCCTGCTGACCATCACCCTCACCCGCTGGAGCGGCGTGCCCACGACGGAGGGCCGCCTGAAGAAGACGCGGCCGGAGTACGCGGCATACGTGGCGCGGACGTCGGGGTTCGTGCCGTGGTTTCCACGCACCTGACTCTTCTCCCATAGGGAGAGGGAGGGGTCAGGAACCCTGACCGCTTCCACCAAAACTTCCCGTCATTCCCGCCCATGTGGCGGGAAACCCTGGTTCCGCTGACACGTGAGATGCAAGCGACGTGCTGAGCACGCCGCCCCGTCCGCCCTTGCGGCTGACAGAGGGGTTCCCGCCACAAGGGCGGGAATGACGGGAGTTGGGGGACGCGAGACTAGCCGCGCAGCTCACCCCGCCCCGCCCAGACGCTGTGCGTTCCGCTGCTGATCTTGTGCGGCAGCGCCACCCGGCACACCGGCTCCATGCTCCGCGCATCCACGATCAAACACTCCGACGTGCCCTGCGCCTCGTCGATGACGAAGCTCACCAGCCAGCCGTCGTCCTCGTCCACCGCCCCAGGCCGCGCCGCGAACGGGGCTTCGCTGGCGTAGCGGCCTTCCGGCAGCTTGAGTTCGAGGCTCTCCCCCGAAACCAGGTCATGCTTGACGAAGCCGTCGAACAGGAACCAGCCCGGCCTGGCTGTCGTGGAATAGGCATAGCGATAGGGCTTGCCCGCCCAGGCCTGGTTGAACATGCCGAACTCCAGCACCCGGTCGTCCAGCCGCTGCTCGACCGTCTCGCCCGTCGCCAGGTTGAACCGCCAGCGATGCAGCTTGGGCCGGAAACTGTGCTCGTCCAGATAGGCCATCAGGTGGGCGTACTGCTCGGGCGCACCCGCCAAGGGCCTCGGCGTCGGGTTCTCCTGGAAATAGCCGTCGACCACCACCTCGTCGCCCTCCTCATAGGCGTTGAGGAAGTGCAGCACGTAGGTCGGCGCGGCCTTGAACCAGCGCGGCTCGCCGCCCCCGCGCGGCACCAAAGCAAAGCGCGACGGCACGCCCTTGTGCAGCCGCACCGCGTGGATGCCCCGCTCCAGCAGGCCCGCGTCCCAGAACACCGGGAGGTCGTTGAAGATCGCCCAGTTCCGGCTGAACGCCATGTCGTGCGGCAGGCGCGGTCCCGGCAACGGCACGGGCTGGTACAGCGTCCGCCGCCCCGTCCGATCGACCACCCCGTAATGCATGTAGGGCGCGTGCTTGGAGTAGTTGAAGAACAGAAGCTCCCCGGTCGCAGGATCGACCTTGGCGTGGGCCGAGACCCCGTCGATCGGCGCCCACGGCGCCGGCCCCAGGGTCTCCAGGGTCAGCGGATCCAGCCGATAGGCCTCGCCGCACTGGTAAAAGGTGGCGATCGCCTCGCCGGCGTGGACGACGATGTCGGTGCTGGCGCTGTCCTTCAGCCCTCCATGGGCGCCGAAGCCCGGCCGCAGCGACACGCCCGGACCGTCGGCCAGCCCGCCCCATAGGCTTTGGCCCGCCTCCTGCTCGGCCTCGAAGCCGCGCGTGCGCACGAACCGGTTGCGATACCGCGCCCGACCGCCCTGGAAGTCGATCTGGTGCACCATGCCGTCGCCGTCGAACGGGTGGTAGCGGCCCAGCGGGTCGTGCACCGGGTTTTCGGTGTTGCGCAGATAGATCCCGTCCAGCTCGACCGGGATCGCGCCCTCCAGCACCACCAGGTCCTCGGCGTCGAGCTCCTCGTGCTGCGGCGTCCAGGCGCCGGTCATGTACGGATGGTCGGTGGGCCCAAGCGATGTGCGGACCGCGGGTTGTCGCGCGACTTTCATGCCGTCCTCCCCAGGCTGGCCCGGGAAGCTTAGACCGTAAGTCTCGTTATGCAAGCTTCATCGTGAAAAGGCCGATTTGCTGCATCGCAAACAAAAGAAAGGCCCGCGTGCCGGAGCGCGCGGGCCATTTCCTAGGACGCCCCGAAAGAGGCGCTTACGCAGCCGAAATCAGAGGACGGCTCGGTTCTTGTAGGCCGAAACGGCCAGGGCGATCAGAGTCAGCATGGGAGATCCAGTCATATTCGTCGCCAGGGCCGAATTGCCCCGACGCCCGCCATATATGCTGACAACGTTGTCATTTCAAGACCGAATGCTGCGACGCAACAACGCATCCCCCGCGTGAAGCGGGGGAGGTGGCGTGCTGCGGATACGCGGCGTGACGGAGGGGACGAGACTGGGCTCAGCCCATCCCTCCTCCCGTAAAATCCCCGCGAAAGCGGGGACCCAGGTGTTTTATCGTCGAGCGCCCTGCCTTTCAGAAAAAGCCTGGGTCCCCGCTTTCGCGGGGATTTTACGGTTGGGGGTCTGCGGACGGGGATAGACGAAGCTCGATCCCCGTCGAGCGCGGATCAAACCCCAACCAATCCAACCCCTTGCAACTTTCTCAGCGCCCTGGATCAGACGCGCTCAAACCACCCGCATAATCACTGGGTCTCGCCGCACCGAAGGGGCGCGCGGCCAGCGACCA
>NZ_JBWKNV010000015.1:0-58183 GCF_059415745.1 Caulobacter sp. GW821-FHT10A10
CTTACAGCCCGGTTCCGGGGAAGGCATACGCCGAAGGGGGTGAAGGGCGGAAGAGGCCCGCGCGCCCCGGCCTGAGGTCAAACGATCGCGCGGGGCGTCGAGGCTTCGTCGAAACGGTATTCAAATCACAGCTCCGGGCGAGGCCCGGACGCCCCGCGCCCTCTCCACAAACTCTGCGCAAACGCGCGAGAGGCCGCAGCCGCGCGTCCACGCAGCGCCCAAAGAAAAAGGCGGCGGGTCCTTTCGAACCCGCCGCCCCGGTTTTCAACCTAGGTCTTGGTCTAAGCCGTCAGGCCTAGAACTTGGCCTTGATCGCCACGTAGAAGCGGCGGCCGAGCACGTCGTAGGTCGACGGATCGGTGTTGGCCTGGACGTAGGAGGTGAAGGTCGGCGGATCCTTGTCGGCCAGGTTGGTGACGCCGCCCCGGATGGAGTAGGTGTCCGTCACGCGCCAGGTGCCGTTCAGGTCGAAGTAGTTGACCGCCTTGATCTTCTGGGTGGCCACCGCGGCGTCGGTCATTTCGCCGATGTAGCGCCAGCGGACGCCCAGATCCACCGGACCGATGGCGTAGGTCAGGGTGGTGGCGTGCTTCCACTCGGGGTGGGCCACGGCGACCGAACTGATCGAAGTGTTGCCGATCGTGCCCTTCAGCTCTTCGAACTCCTCGCCCGGCAGGCTCTGGATCTTGAAGGTGTTGAGCCAGGTGCCGACCACGTTCAGCTTGATCGAGCCGTACTTGTCGTCGAGGCCGACGGCGCCGAGGCCGAAGCCCCAGTCGACCTGGAAGTCCACGCCCGAGGTCTTGAACTCGGCCAGGTTCAGGTTCGTCAGCGTCATCGTGTCGATTTCGCCGGTCGAGGTGTTACGCGTGAACAGGCTGCAGTAGTACGAGGCGTTGGCGTCGCCGTTGTAGCACTTCTCCAGCACGGTCGAGGCGTCGATGGTGCCGATCGCGTCCTTGATGTCGATCGAGTAGAAGTCGACCGACAGCGACAGCTTTTCGAACAGCGGGCTCTCCAGGCGCGGGGTCCAGACGGTCCCGATGCTGAAGGTGTTGCTGGTCTCTTCCTGCAGGTCCGGATTGCCGCCGCTGAGGGCGTTGATCTGGCCGTTGGCGTAGGTGTAGCTGTCGATGATCGCCGACGGCACGCCCTGCGCCAGGCACTGGGTGCGGACGGCCGCGGCGTTGGAGCCGGTGCGGGCCGAGCTGTCGATCGCGCAGGGATCCTCGTCGATCGCCGGGTAGCCCTGGTTCTGCGGCGAGTACAGTTCGCCGATCGACGGGGCCCGGACGGCGCGCTGGTAGCCGCCGCGCAGACGGAAGCCGTCGAAGACCTCCCAGTCGCCGTCGATCTTGTAGGCGCCGACGCTGCCGACCGTCTCGTAGTCCGACAGGCGGTAGCCGAGCGACAGGTTCAGTTCCTTGACGAAGGGCAGGTCTTTCAGGACCGGCACCAGGGCTTCGCCGTACAGTTCATAGACGTCGGTCGAGGCGTTGATGGCGTCGGCGGCGTTGAAGCCCACGACGTCGCCGGTCGAGAGCAGGCTGTCGGGCACGTACTGGAAGCTGTCGAACTTGTAGTCCACGCCCACGGCGGCGCGGACTTCGCCGGCCGGCAGGTTGAACAGGCCGCCCTGGACGTTGAACTCGACCACGCGCTGGTCGGCGGCGGTCCAGTTCTTGGTCGTGCGCGAGATGTAGCTGCGGCACGAGTCGGTCAGGGCGTTGTTGCCGAACGGGTCATAGCCGCCGGTGCAGATGCTGGCGCCGCCGTCGGCCGCGTCGAGCAGGGTCTGGACCGCCGAGTGGCTGACGTTGCCCGACTGGATCTCGTTCTGCTCCGAGCGGCCGAACGAAGCGTAGGCGTCGTACGTCCAGTCCTTGAAGCCGGTCTCGCCGCGAACGCCGCCGGCGATCTGGAAGACGTTGAAGGTGGTCTGCGAGATACGGGCGCCGACGTCGGTGAAGCGCTTGCGCAGCAGGAAGTCGGCGGTCGGGTCCGCCCGGCTGGCCAGGATGGTCGACAGGTCGTCCGGGATGAACGGGTTGGTCACCGGCACGGTGAAGCCGGTCGAGCTGGCGGCCGGCGACGGGGCCAGCTGGGTGCGCGAGTCGTAGTGGGTGAAGGCGAACGAGCCGTAGAACTCGGCGTGTTCGTTCACTTCGTACTCGGCGGCGCTGTAGACCGAGTAGCGGGTCAGCGGCAACTGCATCAGGTTCAGCGCGCCGGTGTTGTAGGTGCCGTTCACCGGGATCGTCGAATAGTCGATCGCGGTCGAGCCGGTGTAGTTGACGCCGTTGTAGAACAGCGTGCCGTCGTTGTTGAAGCCGAGGTTGGCGCTCGCCTTCACGGTGCCGGCGGTGACGCCGTACTTGGCGAAGACGGCGTCGATGGCGGCCTGGGTCGGCAGGTTGGTGCCGGTGGCGTCATAGCGACCGTACGGGGTGGTCGACGAGGCGCCCGAGATCTTGGCGAAGTCGCGGGCGGAGTTGAACACTTCGCCGCGCTGCGTGTAGCCGACCGACAGGACGGCGTGGCCGCGGTCATCGGCGAACTTGCCGCCGGCGGCGACGGCCAGCGAGCTTTCCTTGCCGTCGCCACGTTCGGTCTCGCCGTATTGGGAGTCGAACATCAGGCCAGTGAAGTTCTTGTTGAGCTTGAAGTTGACCACGCCCGACAGCGAGTCCGAACCGTAGGTCGCCGAGGCGCCGCCGGTGATCACTTCGATGTTCTGGATCAGGGTCTGCGGGATGATGTTGATGTCGACGGTGCCGTCCGAGTTGGACGGAACCACGCGGTGGCCGTCGAGCAGCACCATGGTGCGCTGGCTCCCCAGGCCGCGCAGGTCGATGTTGGCCTGACCGCCGTTCGACGGGTTGTTCGAGGTCGACGACACGGCCGGCACGAACTGCGGCATCTGGTTGAGCAGGGTGTCGACGGTGACCGAACCGGTCTTTTCGATCGCGGCCTGATCCATCGTCATGATCGGGCTGTTCGACACGTAGTCGCGGCGCGCGATGCGCGAGCCGGTGACGACGACTTCCTCGACGGCGGCCGGCTCGTCTTTCGTCTGGGCCTGCGCCAACGCGGGCGCTGCCGTCATGGCGATGACGAGCGCGGACGCGCTCAGAAGATAGGTATTTCTAGCCATTCATAGTCCCCAGTATTCGCCAAAGCGTCGCCGCAATGGTCGTGATGGCGAAATAAAATTCCGCCGTAAGGGGAGGGATGGGGGCCTTTTGTTTCTCAATTGTGAGATGACGGTTCTGTAAAATGTATACGAATTACAATATTGAATAAACCAAAGTAGGGTTCGATCGCATACCGACGTACAGTGGATGGGCTTGGAATATTTCCGGCAATCTATGGTTCTTCTATTGAAACAAACCGGCGTTCTTCCGGTGTGGCGATATTTTCGGGCAATGTTGGCGCGCGTGGCGGGAAGGCCACACCCCGTGTCCGCGTTTCGTCATGGCGGCGGCGGCGCCTAAACGGTAGTCTTTCGCCCATGTCCGATGCTTCCGCCCGCCTTCGTCCCGCCCTGGAATGGCGCGCGCCCGGGCGGGCCGCGCGCATCGACCGCTGGACGCCGGACGAGACGGCCGTGGGCCTGTCGTTCGACGGCCGTCCCCACACCGTGCTGATGGCCACGCCGACGCAGGTCGAGGACCTGGCGCGGGGCTTCACCATCACCGAAGGCGTGGCTCGGCCTGAAGACATCCTGTCGGTCGAGGTCAAGCCCGACGCGCTGGGCGTGCTCGTCGATATCCGCCTGGTCGAGGGCGCGGCGCGTCGCAAGGCGCGTCCGCGCAACCTGGAAGGCCGGTCGAGCTGCGGGCTGTGCGGCGTCCAGCGCCTGGCCGACGCCGTCCGGCCGCTGCCGCCGGCGGGGGAGGGCGTTCGCGTCGCCCACCAGGCCGTGACGGAAGCGCTGGCGAATCTGGAAGAGGCCCAGGCCCTGGGCCGCAGCACTCGCGCCACCCACGCGGCCGCGTTCTGCGACGCCGAAGGGCGGGTCGTGCTGCTGCGCGAGGACGTCGGCCGTCACAACGCGCTCGACAAGCTGGCCGGGGCGATGGCGCGCGAAGGCCGCGACGCCGGCGCCGGTTTCGTACTGGTGACCAGCCGTTGCTCGTTCGAGATGGTCGAAAAGGCCGTGCGCATGGGCGCGGGCATGATCGTGGCGGTGTCGGCGCCGACCGACCTGGCCGTGCGCCGCGCCGAGGAGTCCGGCCTGACCCTGGTGGCCCTCGCCCGCGCCGACGGCCACATGGTGTTTTCCCGTCCCGACCGCCTGGTCGAGGCGGTCCTGGAGCAAGCGTGATGGCCGACGACGCCAACAACCCCGCGAATCCTCAAGGGGGCAAGATCCCAGGCGTGAAGCCCTATGGCGGCCCGGCGGGCGGCTGGGGCGCGCTGAAGGCCGTGGCCGGCGCCCTGGCCGACCAGGAAACCGTGGTCGAGGGCGGCAAGACCCTGATGCGGGCCAATCAGCCCGAAGGCTTCGACTGCCCCGGCTGCGCCTGGCCCGATCCCAAGCACACCTCGTCGTTCGAGTTCTGCGAGAACGGCGCCAAGGCCGTGGCCTGGGAGGCGACCACCAAGCGCGCCACGCCCGAGGTCTTCGCCGCCCACACGGTGACCGAGCTGCTGACCTGGAGCGACCACGCCATCGAGGACCTGGGCCGCCTGACCCATCCGATGGCCTACGACCCGGCCAGCGACCGCTACCTGCCGATCGAATGGAACGAGGCTTTCGCTCGCGCCGGCGCGGCGATCCAGGCCATGGACAATCCGCATCAGGCCGAGTTCTACGCCTCGGGCCGGGCCAGCAACGAGGCGGCGTTCCTGTTCCAGCTCCTGGGCCGCAAGGTCGGCACCAACAATTTCCCCGACTGCTCCAACATGTGCCACGAGCCGACCAGCGTCGGCCTGCCGGACTCGCTGGGCATGGGCAAGGGCTCGGTCAGCCTCGAGGACTTCGACCACGCCGACCTGATCCTGTGCTTTGGCCACAACCCCGGCACCAACCATCCGCGGATGATGGCCACCCTGCGCGAGGCCTCCCGCCGGGGCGCGACGATCATGGCCTTCAACCCGCTGGTCGAGCGGGCGCTGGAGCGGTTCGCCTCGCCGCAGGATCCGGTCGAGATGGCGACCCTGTCCTCGACCCCGATCGCCTCGCGCTATTACCAAGTGAACGTCGGCGGCGACGCGGCGGTGCTGCTGGGGCTGATGAAGGCCGTGCTGGCCTTCGACCGCGCCGCGCGTGACGCTGGTGAGCCCGCCATCCTCGATGACGACTTCATCGCCGAGCACACGGCCGGTTTCGAGGCCCTGGTCGCCCAGCTCGACGCCGCGTCCTGGGACGAGATCGTCGCTGTCGGCGGCCTGTCCCGCGCCGAGCTCGAGGAAGCCGCCGCCATCTATGCGCGGTCCAGCGCCGTGATCCTCTGCTACGGCATGGGCCTGACCCAGCACCGCAACTCGTCCAGCACGGTGCAGCAGCTGGTCAACCTGCTGCTCCTGCGCGGCAACATGGGGCGGCCGGGAGCGGGGATCTGCCCGCTGCGGGGCCACTCCAACGTCCAGGGCGACCGCACGGTCGGCATCTGGGAGAAACCCTCGGCGGCGCTGATCGACAGCCTGGGCCAAGTGTTCGGCTTCGAACCGCCGCGCGATCACGGCCATACGGTGGTCGAGGCGATCGAGGCCATGGAGGCCGGGCAGATCAAGGTGTTCGTCGGCCTGGGCGGCAACTTCGCCGTCGCCGCGCCCGATCCGCTGCGCAGCCATGCGGCGATACGCAAGGTCGATCTGGCCGTCCATATCGCCACCAAGCCCAACCGCACGCACCTTCTGGTCGGACCCGAAGTGCTGCTCCTGCCCTGCCTGGGGCGCACCGAGATGGACGTCCAGGGCGGGGTGCGCCAGTCGGTGACGGTCGAAGACTCGATGTCGATGGTCCACGCCTCGCGCGGTCTCAATCCGCCGGCTTCAGAGCACCTGATGTCCGAGCCGGCCATCGTCGCCGGCATCGCCCGCGCGGCGCTGGGCGAGGCGGATCCCGTCGACTGGGAGGGCCTGGTCGCCGACTACGATCGCATCCGCGACCTGATCGAGCGGGTCTTCCCGGCCGCCTTCGCCGACTACAACACCCGCGTGCGCCAGCCGGGCGGCTTCCGCCTGCCGCTGCCGCACGCCGAGCGGAAGTGGAACACCCCCTCGGGCAAGGCCAATTTCCTCACCCATCCCGGTCTCGACGATCCCCGCCGGGGCGACGCCTCGGTGCTCCTGCTGACCACCCTGCGCAGCCACGACCAGTACAACACCACCATCTATGGCGAGAACGACCGCTACCGAGGCGTGTTCGGCCGACGCGACGTGGTCTTCGTCCATCCTGACGACCTGGCCGAGCGCGGAATCCGCGAGGGTGACGCCATCGATCTGGCCGCTGCGTTCGATGAAACCAAAGCGCGAGTCGTTCGATCTTTTACGGCCGTCGCTAGAAAAATTCCGCGCGGGTGCGTCGCCGCATACTATCCGGAAACCAATGCTCTGGTAGCGCTGGAGGATCACGACCGGCGAAGTGGTACGCCGGCCTACAAGTCGGCGCCGGTGCGGCTTTCGCTGCACGGCGGCTGACCGGGCCGTCTCCACCGTCCGGCGTTGTCCGCAAGGACGAGGGAGCAGGGCGGTGGACAGAGCACTGCAGGCGCGGGTCATCGAGGCCGCCGATCTCGGCGTGGCCGAGCGCGCGCGCTGGAACGCCCTGCGCGCCGCCGATCCGCTGCTGGGCGGCCCCTATTTCGACCTTCGCTATATAGAGACGGCCGCAGACTGCGCCCCGGGCGCGCGCATCGCGGTGCTGGAGCGGGGCGGCCGCATCGTCGGCTTCCTGCCGTTCCAACGGCGCGGCTCGCTGCTGCAGCCGCTGGGCGCGCCGATGAGCGACTTCCACGGCCTGGTCGCCGAGCCGGGCGTCGAGCTTTCCGCCGTGCTGGCCCTGCTGGGCGCCGAGCGCATGCGGGTCAGCGGCCTCGTCACCCGGGAGCCGGCCGGCGAGCTGTCGGTGCGCTACGCCATGGCGGCCGACCTGTCGGGCGGTTTCGAGGCCTACCAGGCCGGCCGCAGCGCCGCCTTCCTGAAGGACAAGCGCCGGCGGGCCCGCGCCCTGGAGCGCGACCACGGGGAGACGGTCTTTACCTTCGAGCGCCCGGCGCCGGACCTGCTGGCCTGGCTGGTCGCTCAGAAGCGCGAACAGATCCGCCGCACCCATCAACACGACATCTTCGCCTGCGGCTGGACCCAGGACCTGCTGCTGCGCCTGGCCGAACACGACGCGCCCGACTTCGGCCTGCGGCTGGCGGTGCTGCGGGCGGGCGGGACGATCGTCGCCGCCGAACTCGGCCTGACCGCCGGTGACCGCCATCACCTGTGGTTCCCGATCTATGACCCGGCCTTCGCCCGCTACTCGCCGGGCGCGCTGATGACGCTGGAGACCCTGCGCGTCGCGGCCGAGCGCGGCGTCGTCCGAGTGGATTTCGGTCCCAGCGAGGAAGCCTACAAGGAAGACTTCGCCGATCCGATGGAGACGGTGCTGGAGGGCGCGATCGCCGTCCGGCCGTCGCTGATGACGCACCTGAAGGGCGCGCCCGGCGTCGATCGCATCGACGAGGTCGGCAAGCGGCTGGCCCGCCGTCTCGACCGCATCGCCGCCTGCGAGCCCGGCCTGATCGGCCAGGTCAGGGGCGGCGCCAGTTTCGTCACCGGCCTTGGCCGCCGCCACCCGAAGGTGGGCGCGGGCCTGGGCGCCGGCATCGGCATGATCGGACTTGGAGTGAGCCTAGGCCTGCTGGCCGACTAGGGCGCGGCGATCGCGCCCTGGATTATAAGTGAGGGAGGAACGCCAATGACCCGTCTCGTCGCGCCCTGGTCGTCCGACCAGATCCAGAGCTTCCGCAAGACCCCCGTCACCTTCCGGCACAATCTCGCCGAAACCGGCCTGTTCGACGATGACGCCCTGGCGCGCCTGCTCGACGCC
Organism: Caulobacter sp. GW821-FHT10A10; assembly: GCF_059415745.1. Taxonomy (NCBI): domain Bacteria; kingdom Pseudomonadati; phylum Pseudomonadota; class Alphaproteobacteria; order Caulobacterales; family Caulobacteraceae; genus Caulobacter; species Caulobacter sp. GW821-FHT10A10. The sequence goes on from NZ_JBWKNV010000015.1 coordinate 8,048, forward strand.
TATCCGGCCGAGCTCTACGACATCAACCTCTTCGACTTCGACGCCGAGGGCCAGGCGACCATGCGCACCGGCGCCCGCGGCCGCTTGCCGGGCCGCGAGGTGCTGGCCGGCGTCAAGGAAGGCCGCATCTGGGTGCAGCTACGCCGGGCCGAGGCCTGGTATCCGGCCCTGACCCCGCTGATGAAACAGGCCTTCGCCGAGATCGCGGGCGAGGCGAGGGGCTTCTCGCCGGTCCAGCTGAACGGCCAACTGATCATGTCGGCCCCCGGCGCCAAGGTGCCCTTCCACGCCGACGCGCCGGGGGTGATCCTTTTCCATCTGCGCGGCCGCAAGCGGATCTGGATCTATCCGGCCGACGAGGCCCACATGCCCCAAGAGGGCATGGAGAACATCCTGCTCAAGCAGCAGACCGAGGACCTGCCCTATCGCCGCGACATGGACGCCGGGGCCGTGGTCTGCGATCTGGAGCCCGGCACGGCCGCCGCCTGGCCGCTGCACGCGCCGCACCGGATCGAGAACCTCGGCACGTTCAACGTCTCGCTGTCGGTGGACTACCAGACCTGGGGCTCGCGCCTGACCAACGGCGCGCACTACGCCAACGGCGTGCTGCGCCGCTGGGGCCTGCCGGTGGCGGCCATGGACAAGACGCCGATGGCGGCGCGCGCGGGCCTCTGGGCCGCCTCCCTGGGCCTCAAGCGCCTGCGGCTGGTCGAGGACCGGATCAAGGCCTTCGAGCGCAGCTTCGAGATCGGCGACGCCCAGAAGGCGGCATGAGCGGGTACGTGACAACGGCGTCATGACCTCGATTTAAGTCGTCCTGGCGGGTCTCGCCGACTAGCGTTCCCTCAACGCAACGCCATCCGAGGGGACAAACAGATGCGCGCACAGATGATCAGCCTGGCCGCCGGCGCGGCCGTCCTGGCCCTGGCCGGAACCGCTTCGGCTTCAGAAGCCAATGTGAAGATCAAGGACGCCGTCGCCCGCGTCGTGGTCATTCCCGAAGCCCGCAGCGACGTGAAGGTCGAGTTCCTGACCCGCAATCCGTCGCTGCCGCTGGAGGTCCGCGTCGTCGGCGGCCAGACGATCATCGACGGCGACCTGCGCCTCAAGCGCATCCAGAGCTGCAACGGCTCGGGCGACGCCGCCTCGGTGAAGGTGCGCGACCTCGGCGTCGTGAAGTGGGCCGACATCCCGCAGGTGGTCGTGCGCGTACCGCAGAACGTCTCGGTCGGGGCGTCGGGCGCGGTCTATGGCAGCATCGGCCGCAGCGACAGCGTCGAGCTGGCCAACGCCGGCTGCGGCGATTGGACGGTGGCCAACACCAAGGGCAAGCTCGAGATCAGCTTGGCCGGATCGGGCGACACCAAGGCCGGCAACGCCGACCGTGTCGAGATCAGCCTGGCCGGCGCCGGCGACATCAGCCTGCAGGAGATCCGGGAGCTGGAAGTCTCGATCGCCGGTTCGGGCGATGTGAAGGCCGCGGCGATCCGCGGCGGCGACATCGACGTCAGCATCGCCGGCTCGGGCGGGGTCAAGATCACGCAAGGCCGGGCCCGCGACCTCGACGTCAGCATCATGGGCTCGGGCGACGTCAATTTCGGGGGCGAGGCCGACAAGGTGTCGCTGTCGGTGGCCGGCTCGGGCGACGTCCGCGTCGCCAAGGTCAACGGCCCGGTCAAGAAGTCGTCCATGGGCTCGGGCAACATCTATATCGGCCAGTAGCCGATCCGGCCCGACGTCAGCGTCGGCACATATAAAGAAGAACGCCCCGGAGCTTTCGCTCCGGGGCGTCTTGCTGTCCGCCGGGACCCGCCTTTGGGAGGAGGGGGAGGGCGGGGCCCTTGAGGCGCGTGGGCACGCGCCGCGGACGATCGGTCGGAGCCTTCCCGCCGGAGCGCGTCAGGGACGCGCTCCAAGTGCTTGAAGCTGGAGCCCGCTGATCAGGTTTGGATGGTTTCCATCCAAACCTGGCAGGCTCCGAAGCGGGAAGGTCCGGGCTTCCGCTTAGCGGACGCCGAAGCCGAACAGGTCGCTGGCTTGAGCCAGGTCGGCGCCGGCGGCGTTGCGGGCCTTCAGGCTGCCGCCGAAGGTGTAGCGCACGCCAACCTTGACCGCGTCCGACTTCAGGTCGGCCAGGTCTTCGGATTCGGTGTGGGTGTACTTGCCGAAGGTCGACCAGCCCGAGTTGGCGAACTTGTATTCGCCGCCCAGGTTCACGTCCCAGGCGTCGGCGTCGATCGAGGAGTCGATCTTGGCGTAGCCGAGGCCGGCGTCCAGACGGAAGTCGTCCGAGACGAAGTAGTTGGCCGTGCCGCGGACGGTCCACAGGTCGGCGTCCAGGTCGTTCGACTGGCCGTAGGCGACCAGGCCCGTCAGGGTGACGTTGCCCAGGTACTTCTGGGCTTCGCCGCCGACGGCCCACAGGGTGTCGTTCTGCGGACGCGACAGGGCGGTGAAGCCGCCGACGCGCCAGCCGTCGCCGACCGTGGTGGTCAGGTGAGCGGCGCCCGAGGCGACGGTTTCGTCAGCGATGTCGTTGTCCGAGATCGAGACGTCGCCGTTCAGGGTGACGGTCCACGAACCGGTCGGGACGGCGACCGAGCCGTCGATCTTCACCGAGGTGCCGTCGGCGTTGGCGACGTTGGTGTCGAGGTTGTTGTAGTTCACGGCGGCGCCGACCGAACCGATGTTCTGGGCGAAGGCGGGAGCCGAAACGGCCACGGCCAGGACGGCGGCGGCGGCGAACAGTTGGGTCTTCATAGTGGGTAATCCCCTTACTCATGTGGGCTCGCCGGCGGGCGGTCGTTTTGGGGGAGGGCCTCCCGTCCGGCGAGCGGGGCGGATCTATGAAGGTTCGATGACGGCCGCAAGGCTTCGTCTGACCGTTCGAGGCTGGATGGTGCGCAAATACTACACTTGCAGGCACGAATTCCGTCCCTATACGCGCGGGTCGCGCATAAAGATTGTGTCCAACTAGCGGCGCGCGGTGAACAATGCTCTTTGACGCCTTGTTTTGGCCGCTTCCATTAAGGGGGGCCGGGGCGGGTAGGAAAGTATTAAGCAAACCCTTCCGAAACCCCGCCCGGGGCGCTTGACGAAACCGATTCAGGCACGTAAAAGCGCCCCTCTGTTGGACCGGCTGTGAGCTCTAGGGCTCAAACGCGGTTCGCAAGCGACCCGTACCCTAGCGTCCTTCTCATCCAGAGGAGGGTTCTCCTCGGAGGACGGCGAGGTTGTGGATCACCGGCCCTCGCAGGCGACTGCGCGGGCCAATTTGTTTTGCGGACGCTGCGTTCGGACGTCTCGAAAGAGGAGTCCGGGTTGGTCTTTGAAATGGTTCGAGACGCGGGCGCAGCCCACTAGGAAACCGAGCGATATGGATCGTCAGAACATCCGCATCCGGCTCAAGGCCTTCGATCACCGCGTGTTGGATCATTCCACGCGCGAGATCGTGAACACGGCCAAGCGCACGGGTGCGACGGTGCGGGGCCCCATCCCCCTGCCCACGCTTATCGAAAAATTCACCGTCAACCGTTCGCCGCACGTCGACAAGAAGTCGCGCGAGCAGTTCGAGATCCGTACGCACAAGCGCGTCCTCGACATCGTTGACCCGACTCCGCAGACCGTGGACGCGCTGATGAAGCTCGACCTGTCGGCCGGCGTTGACGTCGAAATCAAGCTGTAAGGAGGGCCGAACTGATGACTCTCCCCGCTAACCGCACCGGCCTGATCGCCAAGAAGCTCGGCATGACCCGCTTCTTCGACGAAGCTGGCCAGCACGTGCCGGTCACCGTCCTGTCGCTCGACGGTTGCCAGGTTGTGGCCCAGCGCACTGTCGAGAAGGACGGTTACACCGCCCTGCAACTCGGCGCCGGCGCCAAGAAGCCCAAGAACACCTCGAAGGCCGAACGCGGTCACTTCGGCAAGAACTCGGTCGAGCCCAAGCGGGTCGTCGCCGAATTCCGCGTCGAAGAAGCCGCTCTGATCGAAGTGGGCGCGGAATTCACCGCCGACCACTACGTCGCCGGCCAGAAGGTCGACATCCAGGGCGTCACCGTCGGTAAGGGTTTCGCCGGCGCCATGAAGCGCTGGAACTTTGGTGGTCTCCGCGCCACCCACGGTGTCTCGGTCTCGCACCGTTCGCACGGTTCGACCGGTAACCGCCAGGATCCGGGCCGTACGTTCCCGGGCAAGAAGATGGCTGGTCACCTCGGTCAAGAAACCGTCACCACCCTCAACGTCACCGTCTGGAAGGTGGACGTCGAGCGCGGCCTGATCCTGGTCAAGGGCGCCGTCCCCGGCCACGAAGGCAGCTACGTGAAGATCCGCGACGCCGTGAAGAAGGCCGCTCCGGCCGACCTGCCGCGTCCGGGCGCCTTCCGTAAGGCTGGTGAAGCCGCTCCGGCTGCTGAAACCCCCGCTGAAGAGGCACCCGCGGCGACGACCGAAGAGGGCGAAGGCTAATGAAACTCGACGTCATCAAACTTGACGGCGGCAAGGCCGGCTCCGTGGATCTCGACGACGCCATCTTCGGCATCGAAGACATCCGCGGCGACATCCTGCAGCGCGTCGTGACCTGGCAGCTGGCCAAGCGCCGCTCGGGCAACCACAAGATTCAGGTTCGTAACGAGGTCTCTCGTACGAGCAAGAAGATGTACAAGCAGAAGGGCACCGGCGGCGCTCGTCACGGTTCGCGCCGTGCGGCTCAGTTCGTCGGCGGCGCCAAGGCTCACGGCCCTGTCGTCCGCAGCCACGCCTTCGATCTTCCCAAGAAGATCCGGGCTCTGGCTCTGCGTCACGCTCTGTCGTCGAAGGCCAAGGCCGGTTCGCTCGTCGTTCTCGACAGCGCCGTTCTGGCCGAAGCGAAGACGGCCGCCCTGCGCGCCAACTTCGACAAGATCGGTCTGAAGAACGCCCTGGTCATCGCCGGTCCGGAAGTGGACGCGAACTTCAAGCTCGCCGCCCGCAACATTCCGAACGTGGATGTCCTGCCGAACGCCGGCCTGAACGTCTACGACGTGCTGCGTCGCCAGACCCTCGTCCTGACCAAGGACGCGGTCGAAGCGATCTCGGCCCGTTTCGCTGAGAAGGAAGCCGCCTAATGGCCGCCACCGCTCGCCACTACGACACGATCCTGTCGCCGGTGATCACCGAAAAGTCGACCCTGCTCAGCGAGCTGAACAAGGTTGTCTTCAAGGTGGCCGCCGACGCGACGAAGGACGAAATCGCCGCCGCTGTCGAAGAGCTGTTCAAAGTCAAGGTCACCAAGGTCAACACCCTGGTCACCAAGGGCAAGACCAAGCGCTTCCGCGGCATCGTCGGACGCCGTTCCGACGTCAAGAAAGCGATCGTGACCCTGGCCGAAGGCCAGTCGATCGACATCACGACGGGGCTCTAAGACATGGCCTTGAAGCACTTTAACCCGACCAGCCCCGGCCAGCGCGGCCTGGTGCTGATCGACCGCAGCGAGCTCCACAAGGGCCGTCCGGAAAAGAAGCTCGTTGAGGGCCTCTCGAAGTCCGGCGGTCGTGGCGGCAACGGCCGCATCGCCGTCCGCTTCCGCGGCGGCGGCGCCAAGCGCCTCTACCGTCTGGTGGACTTCAAGCGTCGCAAGCAAGGCACGGCCACGGTCGTTCGTCTCGAGTACGATCCGAACCGCACCGCCTTCATCGCCCTGATCAAGTATCAGGACGGCGAGCTGAGCTACATCCTGGCCCCGCAACGCCTCAAGGCCGGCGACGAAGTCGTCACCGCCGACAAGGTCGACGTGAAGCCGGGCAACGCTTCGCCGCTGCGCACGCTGCCGATCGGCACGATCATCCACAACGTCGAGCTGAAGCCCGCCAAGGGCGGTCAGATCGCCCGTTCGGCTGGCGCCTACGCCCAGCTGGTCGGTCGTGACGCCGGCTACGCCCAGATCCGCCTGAACTCGGGCGAGCTGCGCATGGTCCTCGACACCTGCATGGCCACCGTCGGCGCGGTTTCGAACCCCGACCACATGAACGAAAACCTCGGCAAGGCCGGTCGTGTTCGTCACATGGGTCGTCGCCCGCACGTCCGCGGCGTCGCCATGAACCCGGTCGACCACCCCCACGGTGGTGGTGAAGGCCGCACCTCGGGCGGCCGCCACCCGGTGACCCCGGCTGGTAAGCCGACCAAGGGCGCCAAGACCCGCGTCAACAAGGCCACGGACAAGTTCATCATCCGTTCGCGCCACAAAGCGAAGAAGGGCCGCTAAGCCATGACCCGCTCCGTCTGGAAAGGCCCGTTTGTCGACGGGTACCTCCTGAAGAAGGCCGACGCCGCTCTGTCGTCGGGCCGCAAGGACGTCATCAAGACCTGGTCGCGTCGCTCGACGATCATGCCGCAATTCGTCGGCCTGACCTTCGGCGTCCACAACGGCCAGAAGCACGTCCCGGTCTCCGTGTCGGAAGACATGGTCGGCATGAAGTTCGGTGAGTTCGCTCCCACCCGTAACTTCCCCGGTCACGCCGCCGACAAGAAGGCCAAGAGGAAGTAATCATGGCCAAGCAAAAGCAAGCTCGCCGCCTTGAAGGCGTTGAGGCGATGGCCAAGGTGCGCACCCTGCGCACCAGCGCCCGCAAGCTGAACCTGGTCGCTCAGTCCATCCGTGGTCTGAACGTCCAGCGCGCTCTGAACGAGCTCGAATTCAGCCACAAGCGCATCGCCCAGGACGTCCGCAAGGCGCTGTACTCGGCGATCTCCAACGCCGAGAACAACCACAACCTCGACATCGACTCGCTGGTCGTGTCCGAGGCCTATGTGGGCAAGAACCTGGTGATGAAGCGTTTCTCGCCGCGTGCTCGCGGTCGGGCCACGCGCGTTGAAAAGCCGTTCTCCGAGATCACCATCGTGGTCCGCGAACTGGGTGAGGCCGCCTGATGGGTCAGAAAGTCAATCCGGTCGGGCTGCGGCTCGGCGTGAACCGCACCTGGGACAGCCGTTGGTTCTCCGACGGCGCCCAGTACGGCAAGCTCCTGCACCAGGACCTCGCGGTCCGCACGATGCTGAAGAAGCGCCTGTATCAAGCCGGCGTCTCGCGCATCATCATCGAGCGTCCGCACAAGAAGTGCCGCGTCACGATCTATGCCGCCCGTCCGGGCGTCATCATCGGCAAGAAGGGCGCTGACATCGAGAAGCTCCGCAAGGACCTCTCGGTGATGACCGAAGGCGACGTCCACCTGAACATCGTCGAGATCCGCAAGCCGGAAACCGACGCTCAGCTGGTCGCCGAGTCGATCGCTCAGCAGCTCGAGCGCCGGATCGCCTTCCGTCGCGCCATGAAGCGTTCGATCCAGTCGGCCGTGCGCCTCGGCGCCAAGGGCATCCGGATCAACGTTTCGGGCCGCCTCGGCGGCGCGGAAATCGCCCGCATGGAATGGTACCGCGAAGGTCGCGTGCCGCTGCACACGCTGCGCGCCGACATCGACTACGGTTTCGCGGAAGCCAAGACCACCTACGGCATCATCGGCGTGAAGACCTGGATCTTCAAAGGCGAAGTGCTGGAGCATGACCCGATGGCGCTGGACAAGCGTCTCGCTTCCGAATCCGGCCCGGCCGGCGAAGGCGGCGGACGTGAGCGCGGCGATCGCTCGGACCGCGGCGACCGCGGCCGTCGCAATCGGGACTAAGGATAGAGCGCTATGCTGTCACCGAAGAAAACCAAGTTCCGCAAGCAGTTCAAGGGCCGTATCCACGGCGCTTCGAAGGGCGGCACCCTGCTGAACTTCGGCTCCTACGGCCTTAAGGCCGTTGAGCCGGAGCGCATCACGGCTCGCCAGATCGAAGCTGCTCGTCGGGCCATCACCCGCCAGATGAAGCGTCAAGGCCGCGTCTGGATCCGCATCTTCCCGGACGTGCCGGTCACCGGCAAGCCCGCCGAAGTCCGGATGGGTAAGGGCAAGGGCGCCGTCGACTATTGGGCCGCTCGCGTGGCCCCCGGCCGCATCATGTTCGAAATCGACGGCGTGCCGGACGATGTCGCGCGTGAAGCGCTGCGCCTCGGCGCGGCGAAGCTGCCGATCCGCACTCGTGTGGTCACCCGCCTCGACGCGGGCGTGGCCGTGGAGGCTTGAGGCTCATGAAGATCGCCGACATCCGGGGCATGACCCCCGATCAGCTCGCCGAAACCCTGCTGAACCTGAAGAAGGAGCAGTTCAACCTGCGCTTCCAGGGTGCGACGGGCCAGGTCGAGAAGACCCACCGCGTCAACGAAATCCGCAAGGATATCGCGCGGATCAAGACCGTGCTGCGCGCCAAGGCCGCGGCTTAAGGAGAACGATATGCCCAAGCGTATCCTCGAAGGGGTCGTCGTCTCCGACAAGGGTGACAAGACCGTGGTGGTGAAGGTGGAACGCACCATCGTCCACCCCCTTCTGAAGAAGATCGTGCGCCGCTCTAAGAAGTACCACGCGCACGACGAAGCCAATGTGTACAAGACGGGCGAAACCATTCGCATCGTCGAGTGCGCTCCGAAGTCCAAGCTGAAGACCTGGGAAGTGCTTCCCAAGGCTTCGGCTTAATATCTGGAAGGTCTAAACCATGATCCAGATGCAAACTAACCTGGACGTCGCCGACAACTCTGGCGCTCGCCGGGTCATGTGCATCAAGGTGTTGGGCGGCGCAGGCCGTCGCTACGCCAGCGTTGGCGACGTCATCGTCGTCTCCGTGAAGGAAGCCATCCCGCGCGGTCGCGTGAAGAAGGGTGACGTTCTGCGCGCCGTCGTGGTTCGCGTGAACCAAGGCCTGAAGCGCAAAGACGGTTCGATGATCCGCTTCGACAAGAACGCGGCCGTCATCGTCAACAAGCAGAGCGAGCCGGTCGGCACGCGGATCTTCGGCCCGGTTCCCCGCGAACTGCGCGCCAAGAACCACATGAAGATCATCTCCCTCGCGCCGGAGGTGCTGTAATGGCTGCTAAGATCAAGAAGGGCGACCGCGTCGTCGTTCTCGCCGGCAAGGACAAGGGCAAGCAAGGCGCTGTGTCCCAAGTCCTGCCGAAGGAAAACCGGGTTGTCGTGGAGGGCGTGAACATGGTCGCCCGCCACACCAAGCCGACCCAAGCCGACCCCCAGGGCGGCATCAAGCACAAGGAAGCCGCGCTGCACGTCTCGAACGTCGCCATCGTGGATTCCAACGGCAAGCCCACCCGCGTCGGCTTCAAGATCGAAGGCGACAAGAAGGTGCGCGTCGCCAAGACGACCGGCGAGGTGATCAATGGCTGATCAAGCTTACGAGCCCCGGCTGAAGACCGTTTATCGCGAGCGCATCCGCGCCGCGATGAAGGAGCAGTTCGGCTACACCAACGAAATGCAGATCCCCAAGCTGGACAAGATCGTCCTGAACATGGGCGTCGGCGAGGCGGTGGCTGACTCCAAGAAGGTCCAGACGGCCATCAAGGATCTGACGGCGATCGCCGGTCAGAAGCCGGTCGCCACGAAGGCCCGCAAGTCCATCGCCGGCTTCAAGCTGCGCGAAGGCATGGTGGTCGGCGCCAAGGTGACCCTCCGCAAGGACCGGATGTTCGAATTCCTGGACCGCCTGGTCACGATCGCGCTGCCGCGCGTGAAGGACTTCCGCGGCCTGAACGGCAAGAGCTTCGACGGCCGTGGCAACTACGCCATGGGCCTGAAGGAGCACCTGGTGTTCCCGGAAATCAACTATGACCAGATCGAGCAGATCTGGGGCATGGACATCATCGTCTGCACCACTGCGAAGTCCGACCAGGAAGCCAAGGCTCTCCTGAAGGAATTCCAGTTCCCGTTCGTCAACTAAGAGAGCGGGAAGGGAAAAGCACATGGCCAAGAAAAGCGCCGTCAACCGCAACGAAGCCGTCAAGGCTCTCGTCAAGCAACTCGCCGACAAGCGCGCCGCGCTGAAGGCGATCGCCAACGACGAGACCCTGCCGCTCGAAGAACGCTTCGAAGCTCGCCTGAAGCTCGCGAAGCTGCCCCGCTCGTCGTCGCCGGTTCGCATCCGCAACCGCTGCGAAGTCACGGGCCGCCCGCGCGCCTATTACCGCAAGCTGAAGATGAGCCGGGTTGCGCTCCGCGAGCTGGGCTCGCAGGGCCTGATCCCCGGTCTCGTCAAGTCGAGCTGGTGAGGACGATCATATGTCGATGAACGACCCCCTGAGCGACCTGATCGCTCGCATCAAGAACGCCGCCACGCGCAAGCGCTCCAAGGTCTCGACGCCGGCTTCCAAGCTGCGCGCCCGCGTCCTCGACGTGCTGGCCGACGAAGGCTACATCCGCGGCTACTCGCTCGTCGAGAAGCCCGGTGCGTTCCCCGAATTCGAGATCGAGCTCAAGTACTTCGACGGTGAGCCCGTGATCGCCGAGATCAGCCGCGTGTCCAAGCCTGGCCGTCGCGTCTATTCGTCGATCAAGGACCTCAAGCCGATCAAGAACGGCCTGGGCATCTCGATCCTTTCGACGCCGAAGGGCGTCATGTCGGACACCGCTGCTCGCGACGCTAACGTCGGCGGCGAAGTCCTCTGCCGCGTCTACTAGGCGCGGGAGGGAAAGAGCATGTCACGTATCGGTAAGAAAGCCGTCGCAATCCCCTCGGGCGTCACCCTGACGCTCGAAGGCCAGACGGTCACGGTGAAGGGCCCCAAGGGTCAGTCGTCGTGGACCATCGCCGACGAGATCGAGATCAAGCAAGAGGGCTCCGAGCTCCTGCTGACTCCTCGCGACGATACCAAGCGCGCCAAGGCGATGTGGGGCCTGTCCCGCACCCTGGTGGCCAACATGGTGCACGGCGTCACCGCCGGCTTCGAGGAAACCCTCGAGCTGGTCGGCGTCGGTTACCGCGCGGCCATGAAGGGCACCGCCCTGAGCCTCCAGCTCGGTTTCAGCCACGATGTGGACGTCCCGGCCCCGGCCGGCATCACGTTCGCCGTGCCGAAGCAGACCGAAATCAAGATCGCCGGCTCTGACAAGCAGGCGGTCGGCGAGATTGCCGCGAAGATCCGCCGCATTCGTCCGCCGGAGCCCTACAAGGGCAAGGGCGTGCGTTATGCTGGCGAGAAGGTTCGCCGCAAGGAAGGCAAGAAGAAGTAAGCCATGGCGCTCTCACCTCGCGAATCCGCCGTGCGTCGCGCTCAGCGCAACCGCACCCGCCTCAAGTCGCTGGCCAATGGCCGTCCGCGCTTGTCGGTCTTCCGTTCGTCCAAGAACATCTACGCCCAGATCATCGATGATGAACGCGGCGTGACCCTGGCGTCGGCTTCCACCTTGGAAGCCGACAGCAAGGGCGCGGACAAGGACGCGGCCGCCGCCGTCGGCAAGCTCGTCGCCGAGCGCGCGATCGAAAAGGGCGTCAAGGACGTCGTCTTCGATCGTGGCGGCTACATCTTCCACGGACGGGTGAAAGCCCTGGCCGACGCCGCGCGCGAAGCCGGCCTGAACTTCTAAGGGAAACACAATGGCTCGTGGTGACCAACAGCGCGGTGAAGGCGGTCAACGCCGTGACCGTCGCGACCGCAACGCCCCCGAAGAGCGGGTCGACAGCGACATCGTCGAAAAGCTCGTCCACATCAACCGCGTCGCCGCCACCGTGAAGGGCGGCCGTCGCTTCAGCTTCGCTGCTCTGATGGTCGTTGGCGACCAAAAGGGCCGCGTCGGCTTCGGTCATGGCAAGGCGCGTGAAGTGCCGGAAGCCATCCGCAAGGCGACCGAAGAAGCCAAGAAGACCATGATCCGCGTCCCGCTCCGCGAGTCGCGCACCCTGCACCACGACGGCGCTGGCCGTTGGGGCGCTGGCAAGGTCATGATGCGCGCTGCCCCTCCGGGCACGGGCGTCATCGCCGGTGGTCCGATGCGCGCGGTTCTCGAAACCCTGGGCGTCCAGGACGTCGTGGCCAAGTCGACGGGTTCCTCGAACCCGTACAACATGGTTCGCGCCACGTTCGAGGCCCTGAAGGTTCAATCGTCGCCCCGCCAGATCGCCGCCAAGCGCGGCAAGAAGGTTGGCGACATCCTCGGCCGCCGCGCCGACGGAGCTTCGGCTCCGGACGCTATCGAGGGCTAAGTCATGGCTGAAGCTAAGCAAGTCACGGTCCGCCAAACCGGCAGCCCGATCCGTCGCGAAAAGGACCAGCGCGCCACGCTCGCCGGTCTGGGTCTCAACAAGCTGGGCCGCACGTCCACGCTGGAAGACACCCCGTCGGTCCGCGGCATGATCCGTAAGGTCGCGCACCTGCTGGAAATCGTCGAGTAAGTCTGTTACACGACGACCCAAGATCGCCACCCCGGTGAAAGCCGGGGTGGCTTTCGTTTGAAGCTCCGTCTTTCCGGACGGGGCTTCGCCAAGAATTTCAACGCCGAGTCCGGCTAGGCGGCCGGGCGCAGATCTCCAAGGAGAGGCACATATGACCAAGCTGAACGATCTGGCTCCGGCCCCCGGCTCCACCAAGGGCCGCATGCGCGTCGGCCGCGGCCCGGGTTCGGGCAAGGGCAAGACCGCCGGTCGCGGTGTGAAGGGCCAGAAGGCGCGCTCGGGCGTCGCCATCAACGGCTTCGAAGGCGGTCAAATGCCGCTGCACATGCGTATGCCGAAGCGCGGCTTCAACAACCCCTTCCGTCTCGAGTTCGCTGAAGTGAACCTGTGGCGCCTGGAACAAGCCGTCGAAGCCGGCAAGCTGAAGGCCGGCGCCGAAGTGTCGGTGGCCGACCTGGTCGCCGCCGGCGTCATCCGTCGCGAACTCGACGGCGTGAAGCTGCTGGGCAAGGGCGAGATCAAGTCCGCCCTGAAGCTGACCGTCTACTCGGCCACCGAAGCCGCCATCAAGGCCGTGGAAGCGGCCGGTGGTTCGGTCACCGTGACCAAGAAGGCCAAGGCGCAAGCCGAAGCCTAAGACCACAGTGTCATCCCGGGCGGTCTTGTCGGATCGCGCGGGAGCCCAAGCGGGGAGGGGCGTTCGCGCACCAGTCCGCCATAAAGCCCCATCGGGATGACGTTCTTTCGAGGCTCGCCGTGACATCACGGCGAGCCTCACCTATGTGTGGCTCCGCACTGGGGCCTACGCCCAGCGACCGGCGATTCCTCCGGCGCTTCGGCCAGGCCCCGTCCAATACTTGGAGCGCGCTCCGCGTCCGTCGCTGAAGACGGCCGGCCGCGTTCTCGTCGTGGGGAATTGAATGGCCTCGGCCGCCGAACAGCTCGCAGCCAATATGAACTTCGGGTCCTTCCAGAAGGCCACCGAACTTCACAAGCGCATCTGGTTTACGCTCATCGCCCTGGTGGTTTACCGCCTGGGCACCTACGTGCCGATCCCGGGCATCAACCCGGAAGCCTTCGCCAGCGCCTTCGCCGGCCAGTCGAAGGGCATCCTGGGCATGTTCAACATGTTCTCGGGCGGCGCCGTCGAGCGGATGGCGATCTTCTCGCTGAACGTGATGCCCTACATCAGCGCCTCGATCATCGTGCAGCTGATGGGCTCGGTGTATCCGCCGTGGGAAAAGCTGAAGAAGGAAGGCGGCGAAGCCGGCCGCAAGACCCTCAACCAGTACACCCGCTACCTGGCGGTGATCCTGGCCCTGGTGCAGTCGTTCTCGATCGCCGTCGGCCTGCAGAGCCAGCCGAACCTGGTCTATTCCGACCTGCCGGGCTGGTTCTTCGTCCTGTCGACCGTGGTCTCGCTGACCGGCGGCACCCTGTTCCTGATGTGGCTGGGCGAGCAGATCACCAGCCGCGGCGTGGGTAACGGCGTGTCCCTGATCATCTTCGCCGGCATCGTCGCGGCCCTGCCGCGCGGCCTCGGCCAGCTGTTCGTCACCGCCCAGAACACCGGCAACTACTTCCCGCTCCTGGTGATCTTCGTGCTCGCCGTGGCGGTGATCTTCGCCATCGTGTTCATGGAGCGCTCGCAGCGCCGCCTGCTCGTGCACTATCCCAAGCGCCAGCAGGGCAACCGCATGGTCGGGGGCGACAGCTCGTTCCTGCCGCTGAAGATCAACACCGCGGGCGTCATCCCGCCGATCTTCGCCTCCAGCTTGCTTCTGCTGCCGACGACCGCCATGCAGTTCCTGAACCCGGCCAACCTGCCCAGCTGGGCCCAGTGGCTGCCGCCCGTGGTCGGCGCCATGCAGCACGGCCAGCCGCTGTTCATGCTCTGCTACGCGGGCCTGATCATCTTCTTCTCGTTCTTCTACACCTCGGTGGTGTTCAATCCGGACGAGACGGCCGAGAACCTGCGCAAGTACGGCGGCTTCCTGCCGGGCATCCGTCCGGGCAAGCGCACCGCCGAATATCTCGACTATGTGCTGACCCGCCTGACGGTGATCGGCGCGGCCTACATCACGGCCGTCTGCCTGTTCCCCGAGATCCTGATGGGCGCCCTGGGCAACAAGAACTTCGCCCTTGGCGGCACCTCGATCCTGATCGTCGTGACGGTGACCATGGACACCGTCGCCCAGATCCAGTCCCATCTGCTGGCGCACCAGTACGAGGGCCTGATCAAGAAGTCGAAGCTGCGGGGCGGCCGCGGTCGCTGACGCAGGTGTGAAACCGTCGGAAGCCGGATTGTGACAATCCGGCTTCCGTTTTCTTTGTACGCATTCTAGGTCTGACCAAGAGAGGGCGTCAGACCCTGGGAAACGCGTAAAGGGGCTTATATGAACTTGATCCTGTTTGGCCCTCCCGGGGCGGGCAAGGGCACCCAGGCCAAGCGATTGGTCGAGCAGCGCGGCATGGTCCAGCTTTCGACCGGCGACATGCTGCGCGCCGCCATCGCTTCGGGCTCCGAGCTCGGCCTGAAGGTCAAGGACGTGCTGGACCGCGGCGACCTGGTCACCGACGAAATCGTCATCGCTCTGATCGAAGAGCGCCTGCCCGAGGCCGAGGCCGCCGGCGGCGCCATCTTCGACGGCTTCCCGCGCACGGTCGCCCAGGCCGAGGCGCTGGACGCCATGCTGGCCAAGCGCGGCCAGAAGATCGACTCCGTCGTGCGACTCGAAGTAGACGAGCCAGCCTTGATCGAGCGGATCACCAAGCGATACGCGGAGCAGGGGCGGTCTGACGACAACCCCGAAACCTTCGTGAACCGTCTGGCCCGCTACAACGCCGACACCGCGCCGCTGCTGCCGTACTACCGTGCGCAGGACAAACTGGTGGCGGTCGACGGCATGGGGACCGTGGAAGCGGTCGCCGGAGCGATCGACACGGCCCTTTCGGTCGTGGCGTGACTTTTAACGGAATCCGTTCCCTGAACGGATTCCGCCATTGACGGATGCGCAACTATCCCTATAACGGGGCGCTTCCGCGAAAGGGCGCGATCTGTGCGCGTCGGTCTGGGTCTTCGGATCGGGCCGAGCGCGCCGTTCGCGTCTTTGGTGCGTGACTAGGAGAACATTAGACGTGGCCCGTATCGCAGGCGTCAACATCCCGACGAACAAGCGCGTTGTCATCGCGCTTCAGTACATTCACGGCATCGGCCCGAAGTCCGCTCGTGACATCGTCACGAAGGTGGGCATCGAGGACGCCCGTCGCGTCAATCAATTGACCGACGCGGAAGTCCTGCAGATCCGCGAGACGATCGACCGTGAGTTCACCGTGGAAGGCGACCTGCGTCGCGAAAACTCGATGAACATCAAGCGTCTGATGGACCTGGCCTGCTACCGCGGCCTGCGTCACCGTAAGGGCCTCCCGGTCCGCGGCCAGCGCACCCACACGAACGCCCGCACCCGCAAGGGTCCGGCCAAGCCGATCGCCGGCAAGAAGAAGTAAGGTAGCCTGACCGATGGCCAAGGAACCGGGTCGCGTTAAAAAGCGCGAACGCAAAAACATCACCTCGGGCGTGGCGCACGTGAACGCCTCGTTCAACAACACCATGATCACCATCACCGACGCTCAGGGGAACACCATCTCCTGGTCGAGCGCCGGCATGATGGGCTTCAAGGGCTCGCGCAAGTCGACCCCGTACGCCGCTCAGATGGCCGCCGAAGACGCGGGCAAGAAGGCTGCGGAACACGGCGTGAAGACCCTGGAAGTGAACGTCTCGGGTCCGGGTTCGGGTCGTGAGTCGGCTCTGCGCGCTCTGCAGGCCGTCGGCATGACCATCACGACGATCCGCGACGTCACGCCGATCCCGCACAACGGCTGCCGTCCGCCCAAGCGCCGTCGCGTCTAGTATTTTTTAGATCCAATTCTCCTTCGCCGGCTGCGTCAAACGCGGCCGGCGAGTCGCGTTCAAGGGACACCACGTGATCGAAAGAAACTGGAACGAGCTGATCCGTCCTGAGAAGCCGCAGATCGAAACCGGCGCCGACGCCAGCCGCAAGGCCCGCATCGTCGCCGAGCCGCTCGAGCGCGGTTTCGGTGTGACGCTCGGCAACGCCCTGCGTCGCGTTCTTCTCTCGTCGCTGCAAGGCGCCGCCGTCACCGCCATCCAGATCGATGGCGTGGTGCACGAATTCTCTTCGCTCGAAGGCGTTCGTGAAGACGTCGTCGACATCGTTCTGAACATCAAGCAACTCGCCGTGCGCATGCACGCCGAGGGCCCCAAGCGCATGACCCTGCGCGCCTCGGGCGCCGGTCCGGTCACTGCTGGCCAGATCGAAACCCCGGCCGACATCGAGATCCTCAACCCCGATCACGTGCTCTGCACGCTGGACGAGGGCGGCTCGGTGCGCATGGAGTTCACGGTCAACACCGGCAAGGGCTACGTCCCGGCCGACCAGAACCGTCCGGAAGACGCGCCGATCGGCCTGATCGCCGTCGACGCCCTGTACTCGCCGGTGAAGCGCGTGGCCTACAAGGTCGAGCCGACCCGCGAAGGCCAGCGTCTGGACCGTGACAAGCTGACCCTGGAAGTCGAGACCAACGGCGCCGTCACTCCGGTGGACGCAGTGGCCTACGCCGCCCGCATCCTGCAAGACCAGCTGCAGATCTTCATCACCTTCGAAGAGCCCAAGGCCAAGGCCGCGGACGAGTCGAAGCCCGAGCTGCCGTTCAACCCGGCGCTGCTCAAGAAGGTCGACGAGCTGGAACTGTCGGTCCGTTCGGCCAACTGCCTGAAGAACGACAACATCGTCTACATCGGCGACCTGATCCAGAAGACCGAAGCCGAGATGCTCCGCACCCCGAACTTCGGCCGCAAGTCGCTGAACGAGATCAAGGAAGTTCTCGCCGGCATGGGTCTGCATCTCGGCATGGACGTGCCGAACTGGCCGCCGGAAAACATCGAAGACCTGGCCAAGAAGTTCGACGACCAGATCTAAGACACTATCGCGCTGAATCCGGGCCGCTCTTCGACCTCATCGAGGCCGAAGGGCGGCCTGGGCCTTTTGAAGCCGCACTGCGGTGGAGGGCCCCGGCGCTTCGTTGTGACCCGGCCGGGATGCGAGCTGGGACTGGTGACAACAGGCGCCTCTTTCGCGCCGCTCGGGCCAAGAGCCCAGGAGATACCCAATGCGTCACGGTTACGCCCATCGCAAACTCGGCCGCACCTCGGCTCACCGCACCGCCATGTTCGCCAACATGTCGGCTTCGCTGATCAAGCACGAGCAGATCGTCACCACCCTGCCGAAGGCCAAGGAACTGCGCCCGATCGTCGAAAAGCTGGTCACCCTGGCCAAGCGCGGCGACCTGCACGCTCGTCGTCAGGCCATCAGCTCGGTCCGCGACGTCGAACAAGTCGGCAAGCTCTTCGCCGTGCTCGGCCCGCGCTACAAGGATCGTCAGGGCGGCTACATCCGCGTCCTGAAGGCCGGCTTCCGCTACGGCGACAACGCCCCGATGGCCGTCATCGAGTTCGTCGACCGCGACGTCTCGGAAAAGGGCAAGGATTCGGGTCCGGTCTACGTCAACGAAGCCGAAGACTAAGAGATCTCGGCCTTGCAGGCTGAAGTAAGAAGGCCCCGGAGCGATCCGGGGCCTTTTTGCTGTTTGGGGCTCGACGAGGGAGCGCCCCAGAGAAACCTCTCCCATAGGGAGAGGGAGGGGCCCGCCGCGAAGCGGTGGGAGGGTGAGGGGTTACAGCGCGCGACGGAGTGCCGGCACGCCGTCAGACGCCGTAACCCCTCACCCTAACCCTCTCCCTGTGGGAGAGGGGGCGTCCGAGGCGCCTCACCGGCTGACGATGATCCCGTCGAACTCCGGCAGGGCCAGGGTCAGCTTTTCACGCGTGAAGGCGCTGGCGGTCAGCGGGCCGTGCACGGTTCCCGGTCCGTCCTTGGCCGCCTCCACATAGTAGAAGCGCGGCGTCTCGTCGGGCAGGTCGCGGCGGGCGATGACGACATAGCGGTCGTTACCGCCGTACTGGTCGATGCGCGGGCCCAGCACCGTCTCGCAGGTCAGGGCGTCGCGCTCCCAGCACAGGCTCAGGTGCTCGCCCTTGGCGTCTGACGCCAGGCGATAGCGGCCGGCGACGGTCTCGTAGGTCCCGTTGAACAGCACCCAGCCCGAATTGCCGGCGGCCCGCACGTAGCGAACGTCCGA
The DNA here is from genome assembly GCF_059415745.1 of Caulobacter sp. GW821-FHT10A10. NCBI lineage: Bacteria > Pseudomonadati > Pseudomonadota > Alphaproteobacteria > Caulobacterales > Caulobacteraceae > Caulobacter > Caulobacter sp. GW821-FHT10A10. The sequence goes on from NZ_JBWKNV010000015.1 coordinate 26,510, forward strand.
GGTGCGCCAGTTGCGATTGAGCAGGCTGGTCTCGCGGCAGAGCGCGACATCGGTGATCGAGGTGAGGCGGCAGGGGGCCGGGCGCCAGGCGCTCGGCGTGGGGGCGGGCTGCACTTCGAAGCCCATCGCCTCTTCCTTCGCCATCGCCTGAAAGACGGCGCCCGCGAAGGCCAGCTTCTGCTGAGCTTCCGACAGGACGAAGTCCGGCTTGCGCGACGGCGCTGTCGCGCAGCCGGCCAGGGTCGCCACGGTCAGGACAATGAGGGCCGCCCTCATTCGCGCGTCAGGTCCTGTCGCTGGAACAGCGCCAGCGCCGCCGCCGACAGGCCGACCGCCCAGGCCAGCAGGAAGGCCAGGGCCTTGGCCCAGGGCAGGGGCTCGTCGACGACGCTGCGGTCCTGCAGCAGCGCCGTCTTCAGCAGGTCGCCCGAGAAGGCCGGCAGCAGCAGGGCCTTCAGGCTCGGCTCGTGCATCCAGGTTGCGACCATCGACTGGGCGGCGGCGAACACGAGTCCGACGATCAGCGCGCCCATGGTCGAGCGCGTGGCCACGCCCACCAGGGCCGCCAGGGCGACCAGCACCACCAGTTGCAGCCAGCTGATGGCGAAGGTTCCGGCCAGGTCGGTCAGCGCCTCGCCGCGATAGGCCACGAACGCTCCGCCGCTGGTCGCCGCGCTGAACAGGCCGCCCAGCGCCGCCGCCAGGGCGTAGAGCACCAGGCTGACCGCCACCGCGATCGCCGCCGTCGCCAGCTTGGCCAGCAGCAGGTTGGCCCGGCCGTTGCGCGGGGTCAGCAGGCGCCAGGTCTCCCAGCGATAGTCGCCGGCCAGAACGGCCGCCGACAGGATCAGCACGAACAGCCCCATGACCGGCGAAGCGCCGCCGGCAAGGGCCTTGACCATCCGTCCCACCAGATCGACCGGAATGGGCGGCGCGCCCTTCATCAGCCGGCGGGCGAAAAGCTCGCCGCCGATGGTCAGCACCAGGCCGGCGATGGGCGCGAACAGCACGCCCCAGAACACCGTGCCGCGGTCCTTCAGAAGCCGGAAGCGCTCGGCGGCGAGGGCGTCAACGAGCATCGGCCGGCTCCTTGGCTTGCAGGATGTCGAGATAGGCGCTTTCCAGGTCGGCCTCGCGCCAGCGGGCCTCGTGGATGTCGACGCCGGCGCCGACCAGGGCGCGGATCAGGGCGGGGGCCTCGCCGCGCTCGATTTGGGCCAGAACGGCGTCGGGACCGTCGGCGCGGCCTTGCTCGCCCAACAGCTCCAGCACCTGGGTCACGGGACTGGCGACCAGGCGAAGGGCGGGCTTGCGGCCGGCCAGGGTCTCGACCGGCCCTTCGGCGACCAGCTTGCCCTTCGACAGGATCGCCACCCGGTCGCAGACGCGGCGCACCTCGTCCAACTGGTGGCTGGCCAGGATGATGGTCGCGCCTTCCTCGGCCGCCAGGCGGCGGATCAGTTCGCGGATCTCCTGGATGCCGGCCGGGTCCATGCCGCTGGTCGGCTCGTCCAGGATGGCCAGCGAGGGGCGGGTGAAGAACACCGCCGCCAGGCCCAGCCGCTGCTTCATGCCCACCGAGAAGGTCGAGGTCTTGCGGTCGGCGGCGTCGCTCAGGCCCACGCGGTCCAGCCAGCCGCCGATGTCGGCGTCGGCGGCGCCGCTCTGCAGGGCCAGCATCTTCAGGGCGTCGCGGGCGGTCAGGTAGGGCGGATAGCGCGGCGTCTCGATCATCGCGCCCACCTGGCGCAGCGACGAGGCGTGGCCGGCCGGCGCGCCCGACAGCCGGGCGACGCCCGAGGTCGGCCGCACCAGGCCCATGGCGATGCGGAACAGGGTGCTCTTGCCCGCGCCGTTGGGACCCAGCACGCCGAACACGCCGCCGGCGGGGATCTTCAAGGTCAGGTCGTCCAGCGCCCGAACGGCGCCGTAGGTCTTGGTCAGCCCCTCGGCCTCCAGCGCGAAACTCATGCGGCGCGGTCCCGGCTCGGCGGCATCGGCGACTCTCCCTTATGAACTTGGCGCGACTATGGGCGCGGAAACGCCGGTCGGCCAAGTTGTTTGGCGCCAGCAATACGAATTGTCGCCAAGCTGTTCTATAGGGGCGGAAGTCTTCGCTTCAGGGCCTGGCCATGACCGTGCTTTCCCGTTTCGCCGCGCTTCTGGCGATCTTCGTTCTCTCAGGCTGCGCCACCGCGCCGCGTCAGGCGGCCGAAGGCCCGCCGCCCAAACCGGCTCTGACCATCCTGGTCTCGATCGACGGCTTCCGGGCCGACTATCTCGACCGCGGCGACACCCCGACCATGAAGGCCCTGGCCGACGGCGGCGTGCGCGCGGCCATGCGGCCCTCGTTCCCGTCGCTGACCTTCCCCAACCACTACGCCCTGGTCACCGGCATGCGCCCCGACCACAACGGCATCGTCAGCAACACGATGGAGGACCCGGAGATCCCGGGCGTCACCTTCACCCTTTCCAACCACGACGCCGTCACCGACACCCGCTGGTGGAGCATGGCCACGCCGATCTGGACCTCGGCCGAGAAGCAGGGCGTGCGCGCCGGCACCATGTTCTGGCCGGGCTCGGAGGCCGAGATCGCCGGCGTGCGGCCCACCAAGTGGGCGGTGTTCGACCAGAAGAAGCTGTCCAACGACCGCGTCGACACCCTGCTGTCGTGGTTGGACGAGACCAAGGACGCGCCGCTGGGCCTGGCCACCCTCTATTTCGACATCGTCGACAGCGCCGGCCACAAGTACGGCCCGGACTCGGCCGAGGTCCGCAAGGCCTCGGCCGACGTGGACGTGGCGATCGCCCGCCTTGTCGAGGGGCTGAAGGCCCGCGGCCTCTACGACCGCACCAACCTGATCATCGTCGCCGACCACGGCATGGCCCCGCTGCCGGCCAGCCAGCGCGTGGTGCTGGACGACAGCGTCGACCTTTCCAAGCTGCGCTACGTCGGCCTGGGCGCCATCGCCAGCCTCTATCCCAAGCCCGGCGAGGAGGCCGCGGTCACCGCCGCCCTGGTCAAGCCGCATCCGCACATGAGTTGCTGGGAGAAGGCCAGGATCCCGGCCCGCCTGCACTATGGAACCAACCGCCGCATCGGCCCGATCGTCTGCTCGGCCCAGACCGGCTGGTACATCACCACCGCCGCCTCGCAGAAAAAGCGCGAGGGCGAGGAGATGCGCGACGGCGGGGCCCACGGCTACGACAACGCCGATCCGCTGATGCGCGCGGTGTTCATCGCCAGCGGTCCGTCCTTCAAGTCGGGCAAGACCCTGCCGGTGTTCGACAATGTCGACGTCTATCCGCTGCTGGCCAAGGTGATCGGCGTGAAGCCGGAAAAGGTCGATGGCGAACTGGCTCCGGTGAAGGCTGCGCTGCGCTGATCGAAAGGCAAGGGCGGGTCGCGAGGCTCGCCCTTTTCTCTTGCTCAGATAATTGCGTTATGCGTTAAATATTGCGTCCAAACGCAATAGGAGGCGCGCATGCCCCGCCTGACCTCGGCCCTCTGTTACAAGGACCCCAAGGCCGCCCTGAAATGGCTGGAGGCCGCGTTCGGCTTCGAGCTCGTCCTGCTGATCGAGGATGGCGAGGGCAATCTCGCTCACTCGCAGATGACGTTCGGCGAGTCCCATGTGATGGTCGGCAACGAGTGGAGCGCCGACCACGCCAGCCCCGCCTCGCTGGGCGGCAAGAACACCCAGACGGTGCACATCCATATCGACGAGGACATCGACGCCCACTGTGCGCGCGCCCGCGCCGCCGGGGCCGAAATCCTCGCCGAGCCCGAGACCCAGTTCTATGGCGACCGCACCTATCGCTGCCGCGATCCCGAGGGCCACATCTGGACCGTGGGCCAGACCGTCCAGGCCGTCACCCGCGAAGAGGCCGAGGCCGCCACCGGCCTGAAGATCCAGGGCTGGGCGTGAGGCCGGACGACTTTCGTCGACTGGCGCTGGCCCTGCCGGGCGTGGTCGAGGGCGCGCACATGGGCACGACCGACTTCCGGGTCGGCCGAATCTTCGCCACCCTCGGCTATCCCGACGCCCGCCATGGCCTGGTGCAGCTGACGCCCGACCTTCAGGACATGCTGGTCGCCGCCGAGCCGGCCGCCTTCGTCCCGGTGAAAGGCGGCTGGGGTCTGAAGGGGGCGACCAATGTCGTGCTCGAGGCCATAGACGAGCCGACCCTGAAGAGCGCCCTGGAGCAGGCCTGGCGGCTGAAGGCCGGCAAGCGCCTGGTCGCCGAACTGGACGCTGCCCGGTGAGCATCGACCGCACCCTGTCGGCCCTGGCCGATCCGCATCGCCGCCGCACGGTCGAGCTGCTGGCCGACGGTCCGCGCCGGGCGGGCGAGCTGGCCGACGCCCTGGGCCTGTCGCCCCCGGCCATGAGCCGTCACCTGCGTACGCTGCGTCAGGCGCAGCTGGTCGAGGAAAGCCATCCACCGTTCGACGCCCGGGTGCGGGTCTACGCCCTGAAGCCCGGTCCGATGGCCGAGCTCAAGGCCTGGGCGGCTGCGGCCGAGGCCCTGTGGAGCGACCAGCTTCTGGCCCTCAAAGCCCATCTGGAGGCCGGCGAATGAGCGCCCGCATCCTCGTGGCCCTGCGCATCAAGGCAGCGCCGGCCCGTGTGTTCGACGCCTTCGTCGGCGAGATCGGCGCCTGGTGGCGGCCCAACCCGCTGTTCTCGTTCACGCCGCGCTCGCCGGGGGAACTGGCTTTCGAGGGCGAAGGGGAGGACGCGCGCCTCGTCGAACGCCTGGCCTCGGGCAAGGTGTTCGAGATCGGCCGGGTGCGGGTCTGGGCGCCGGGCGAGCGGCTGGTGTTCGGCTGGCGCCAGGCGGCCTTCGCCCCCGGCATGGACACCGAGGTCGAGGTCCGCTTCGAGGCCTTCGGGGAGGAGACCCGCGTCACCGTCGAGCATCGCGGCTGGGAAACCGTGCCCGCCGAGCACGTGGCCCGCCACGGCTTTCCGGATCAGCTGTTCCTGCTGCGCCACGGCCAGTGGTGGACGGGGCTGTTGGAGGGGCTGGCTGGGCATCTCCACCCGTAAAATCCCCGCGAAAGCGGGGACCCAGGCCTTTTCTGAAACGCGTGGCGCTCGACGACAAAACACCTGGGTCCCCGCTTTCGCGGGGATTTTACGGAGAGAGGATCGGGGCTTCGACCCTTGCCGACTATCCGCCACGCGGTCAAAGATCCCGCCCCTCGGGAGGTCCCATGTCCGAACCCATCGCCCATCCGGCCCGCAAGGCGGCCCTGGGCTTCATCTTCATCACCGCCCTGATGGACGTGCTGTCGCTGGGACTGATGATCCCGGTGCTGCCCAGCCTGGTGAAGTCCATGGCCGGCGGCCGCACCGACGACGCCGCCCAGTGGACCGCCGCCTTCGGCATGGTCTGGGGCGTGATGCAGTTCGTCTGCTCGCCGATCCTGGGCATGCTGTCCGACCGCTTCGGCCGCCGGCCGGTGATCCTGATCTCGATCTTCGGACTGGGGATCGACTACATCTTCATGGCCCTGGCCCCGACCCTGTGGTGGCTGTTCCTCGGCCGGATCATCCACGGGGCGACGGCGGCCAGCTTCTCGGCGGCCGGGGCCTATATCGCCGACGTCACGCCCGAGAAGGGCCGGGCTAAGGCCTTCGGCCTGATCGGCGCGGCCTGGAGCGCGGGGTTCATCGTCGGCCCGGCTCTGGGCGGGCTTCTGGGTAAGATCGATCTGCACCTGCCGTTCTGGGTGGCGGCCGGCATGGCGCTGCTGAACTGGCTGTACGGCCTGCTGGTGCTGCCCGAGTCCCTACCGCCCGAGCGCCGCGTGGCCCGCTTCGACTGGACCAAGGCCAATCCCGTCGGCTCGCTGAAGCTCCTGGGCTCGCATCCCGACCTGCCGCGCCTGGGCGTGGTCAGCTTCCTGATGCAGCTGGCCCACAACGCCTATCCCAGCATCTTCGTGCTCTACACCGGCTATCGCTACGGTTGGGACACCGCCCAGATCGGCCTCCTGATGATGCTGTCGGGCGTGCTGGGCGTCATCGTCCAGGCGGTGCTGATCGGCCCGATCGTCGATCGCCTGAAGGAGCGCGGGGCGGTGATCGCGGGCCTGGTCTGCTTCGTCGTCTCGTTCGGGATCTTCGCCTTCGCCCCGACCGGCTGGATCTTCGCCTCGGGCTTGGCCGTAGGCGCCTTCTCGGCCCTGATCCAGCCCGGCCTGATGGGCATGATGACCAAGCGCGTCGGCCCCAGCGAGCAGGGCCAGCTGCAGGGCGCCAACTCGGCCATCATGGGCCTGACCGCCATCGTCGGGCCGGTGCTCTACGGCCTGACCCTGGCCTTCGCCGTGCGCCACGAGCAGACCCTGCACCTGCCTGGCCTGCCGCTGGTCATCGCCGGCCTGCTGGCCCTGGGCGGTCTGGCCGTGATCCTGCGCACGCGCCGCGCCCGTCCGATGGCGGTCGGGGAACCCGGCCTTGATCCCGCGCGCTGAAGGCCTTGAATGCGCCCGAAACCTTCGCTGTTTAGGGGCGAAGACGCGCGTCCGCTCTCCCATGAGGTGCTCGCGCTGCAAGATCTGACGGAGCCATCGACTTGTCCAAGCCCGCCCTTCGCGTCCTGATCCCGACCCTGGCCCTGCTGGCCGCCTGCTCGGATCCGGCCTCGCGCAGCCAGGCCCAGTCCATCCCCGACCTCGCCCAGCCGACCCGCAAGTCGCCGACCGACCCGATGTCGATGAAGGCCTCCTTCGCCCCGGTGGTGAAGAAGACCGCCCCCGCCATCGTCAACGTCGCCAGCCGCCGCGTCGTGCGCCAGCAGGCCGATCCGTTCTGGGACTTCTTCATGGGCGGCCGCGGCGGCGCGCCCCGCTCGCAGGTGCAGGGCTCGCTCGGTTCGGGCGCCATCGTCCGCGCCGACGGGGTGATCATCACCAACCACCACAACATCGAGAACATGAGCGACATCACCGTGCAGCTCGCCGATCGGCGCGAGTTCCCGGCCACGGTGCTGCTCGATGACCCGCGCTCGGACCTCGCCGTCCTGAAGATCGACACCAAGGGCGAGCGCCTGCCCACCATCGCCATCGACGACCAGGAGCAGCTCGAGGTCGGCGACCTCGTTCTGGCCATGGGCAACCCGTTCGGGGTCGGCCAGACCGTCACCAACGGCATCGTCTCGGCCCTGGCCCGCACCGACGTCGGCGCGGCCGAGTTCGGCAGCTACATCCAGACCGACGCGGCCATCAATCCCGGCAATTCGGGCGGTCCGCTGGTCGACATGGACGGCGACCTGATCGGGGTGAACACCTTCATCATCTCGCGCTCGGGCTCGTCCAGCGGCGTCGGCTTCGCCATCCCGGCGGCCGTGGTGCGCCAAGTGGTCTCGACCGCGCTCGGCGGCGCCCACAGCGTCGTGCGGCCGTGGCTGGGCGTGCGCGGCCAGCCCGTCACCGGCGAGATCGCCAAGGGTCTGGGCATGTCCACTCCGCGCGGCGTGCTGATCTCCGACGTCTATCCCGGCGCCTCGGCCGACAAGGGCGGCGTCAAGGAAGGCGACGTCATCCTGTCCATCGACGGCCAGCCGGTGAACGACGAAGGCGGCGGCGCCTTCGCCATCGGCACCCACAAGATCGGCGACCGCGTGCCGGTGGTCGTCCGCCGCGGCGACCGCGAGCAGACCCTGACCGTCCGCGCCGAGGCCGCGCCCGAGACCCCGGCCAAGGATGAGCGCACCCTGACCGGCCGCAACCCCTTCGAGGGCGCGACGGTGATGAACATGTCGCCCGCCGCCGCCCAGGACGTCGGCGCCGACGCCTTCTCCGGCAAGGGCGTGCTGGTCACCAAGGTCGGTCAGGGCTTTGCGCTGAACGCCGGCTTGCGTCCCGGCGACTTCGTGCGGGAGGTCAACGGTAAGGCCATCAACACCACCGCCGACCTGGCCGCCGCCGTCCGCAACGAGGCGGCGACCTGGACCGTTGTCATCGAGCGTGGCGGCCAGCGCATCTCGGCCCGTTTCCGCACCTGATCCGGCCGCGACCCTCTCCCTTCGGGGAGAGGGTTTCCGCTGACCGCGGAACCTCCTAAACCTCTTCCCATGTCCGATCTCTTCCAAGCCGCCGGCATCGCGCCCCACGCGCCCGCGCCGCTGGCCGACCGCCTGCGTCCCCAGAGCCTCGATGAGGTGGTGGGCCAGGAGCATCTGCTCGGTCCCGATGGTCCGATCGGCCGGATGGCGGCGGCCCATCGCCTGGCCTCGATGATCCTCTGGGGCCCGCCGGGCACCGGCAAGACCACTATCGCCCGCCTGCTGGCCAAGGCCGGCGGCTATGAGTTCATGCAGATTTCGGCCGTCTTTTCCGGCGTCGCTGACCTGAAGAAGGCCTTCGAACAGGCCCGCATGCGCCGCCAGGCGGGCCTGAGCACCCTGCTGTTCGTCGATGAGATCCACCGCTTCAACCGCGCCCAGCAGGACGGCTTCCTGCCGTTCGTGGAAGAGGGGATCGTCACCCTGGTCGGCGCGACCACCGAGAACCCCTCGTTCGAGCTCAACGGCGCTCTGCTGTCGCGCGCCCAGGTGTTCGTGCTCAAGCGCCTGGACGAGACGGCGCTGGAAAGCCTGCTCGCCAAGGCCGAGGTCGCCGAGAACCGCAAGCTGCCGGTCGACGCCGAGGCCCGTCAGGTGCTGATCGCCATGGCCGACGGCGATGGCCGCTATCTGCTGACCCTGACCGAGACCTTGTTGTCGATCGGCACGGACACGCCGCTCAATCCGACGCAGCTGGGCCAACTGCTCCAGAAGCGCCGCCCCGCCTACGACAAGGATCGCGAAGAGCACTACAACCTGATCTCGGCCCTGCATAAGTCGGTGCGCGGCTCCGATCCGGACGCGGCCCTCTACTGGCTGGCGCGGATGCTGGAGGGCGGGGAGGATCCGCTGTTCATCGCCCGCCGCCTGGTGCGCATGGCCTCGGAAGACATCGGCGCGGCCGATCCGCTGTCCCTGCTGCTGACAACCGCCGCGAAAGACGCCTACGACTTCCTCGGATCGCCCGAAGGCGAGTTGGCCCTGGCCCAGGCCGTGGTGCACATGGCCAGCGCGCCCAAGTCCAACGCCGTCTACACCGCCTACAAGGCCGCCCGCCGCGCGGCCAAGGAGACCGGCAGCCTCATGCCGCCCTCCCACATTCTCAACGCGCCCACCAAGCTGATGAAGACCCTCGGCTATGGCGACGGCTACGCCTACGACCACGATGTCGAGGGCGGCGTCTCGGGCCAGAACTACTTCCCCGACGGCATGGCCCGCCCGAAGTTCTACGAGCCCAAGCCGATCGGCGCCGAGGCCAAGGTCAAGGACCGTCTCGACCACTGGAACCAGCTGCGCCGGGGCGGTAAGTAGGGCGAGTTCGGGCTTGCGTTCGCGCTAAAATTGTTCTTCATTTGTTCGCGCTGGCGAAGATGGAGGGCGAAGGTGGCTGGAGCTGTCGATCCAGAAAAGCGCAGCGCTGACCTGAAAGTCCGCCTCAAGCTCTTCACCACGAATGTGACGACCTACGGCTACGCAATCATGGGGGCGTCCTTCATCGACCCCTACATCAAGGGCGCTGGTTTCAAGACCGCCAGCTATGTGGGCATAGGGCTCGCGATCGTGTTTCACCTACTGGCGTGGTATGCTGCTCCACACGGAGAAAAGTCATGACGCCGCTTGAGGCCATGATCTACATACTCGGACCGATTGGCATCGCCGTCGGCATCTACGCTCTGTTCCTCAAGCGTGAGCTGAACGAGTTGGAAGCCCGGCAACGAGAGAAGCACTCCGCTGAGTAAGTCCCAGACGGGCGCCCCGCGTCCGCCCCGCCGTCCGCCCGCCGCGCCTAAGCCCAAGGCTTCCGATACTCCGATCGAGCTGACGCCGGACGAGATCGCCTTCACGCGTTCGCTGGTGATCCACGAGGACGACAGCGTCTTCGTGCTCAACAAGCCCGCCGGCCTCTCCAGCCAGGGCGGCCGGATCAAGGCCCATACGTTGGATGACCTGCTGTGGGCGCTGGCCCGCCGCGACCGGCCGCGTCCGCGCCTGATCCATCGCCTCGACCGCGACACCTCGGGCGTGATCCTCACCGCCCGCACCAAGCCGGCGGCGACGTTCCTGGGCAAGGCCCTGATGGGCAAGCGCTTCCGCAAGACCTACCTGGCCATCGTCGCGCCCGGCGCGCCCGAGCCGCGCGGCGGCCAGATCGACAAGGCCCTGCGTCGCGAGTCCATCGGCCGCGAGGCCTATATGCGGGTCTGCGAGGACGATCATCCCGACGCCGAGACCGCCCGCAGCCGCTATCGCACCCTGGCCGCCAACGCCCAGGCCGCGCTGGTCGAACTGTCACCTGACACTGGCCGCATGCACCAGCTGCGCGTCCACATGGCCTCGATCGGCCGCCCCATTGCCGGCGACAGCCGCTATGGCGGCGCGCTGATGTTGGCCGGGGCGCCGGTTCCGCGCCTGATGCTGCACGCCGCGCGGCTGGTGTTCCCACACCCCGAAGGCGGCGAGCGGCGGATCGAGGCCCCGATCCCCGACGACATGAAGACCGTGCTGGAAAAGCTGGACTTGGCGCTCCCGGAACGCTGAACTTGGCCGAGCCGTTTGAGAGGCAAGGGAGAAACGTCATGAAGTCCGCCCGCCTCGTCTGCGTCCTCGCCGCCAGCGCCCTGGTCTTGGGCGCCTGCGCCACCGCCAAGCCCACCGTCTACCGGCCGCAGGCCACGGCGACCGACGTCGGCTTCGCCCAGTACAAGATGGAGGAGGGGCGCTATCGCGTGACCTTCCGCGGCGGCCCTGGCGCGCCGGTTGGCCAGGTGACCGACTACGCCCTACTGCGGGCGGCCGAGCTGGCCCTGGCCGACGGCTACAGCTGGTTCCGCGTCGCCGACCGCATCACCCAGTCGACGGGGGGAGGAGGCGGTCCCACCTTCTCGGTCGGCGCCGGTTCGGGCAGCTATGGCCGCCGTTCCAGCGTCGGCCTGGGTCTGGGAACGAGCTTCAACCTCGGTCCCGGTCCCGCGCTCAGCACCACGCTGGAGGTCGTGTTCGGCAAGGGTCCGCGCCCGCCGGGCGAGGCCTACGACGCCCAGAGCGTCGTCAACACCATTGGCAAGGGCATGGGCCGGGTCTGAGGACGGCTCTCAGGGGAAGGACATTCGATGCGGCCATCCGTCTTCGCCGCCGTCGCCGTGCTCTTTGCTTTCGGCCACGCCGACGCCCAGCCGCGCGACCCTCCCACCTACTGGCGAAGCGGTTCGGGTCCCTCCGCCGCCTGTTTCGAACTGGCCGAGGGGCGGGTCCGCGTGCCGGCTTCCAACTTCGTGCGGGCCGCCGACTATTCGCTGGTCGGCGAGACCCTGACGCTGGAAAAGCTGCGCGAGGAGGATTGGACCGCCTGGCATCCCGACCTCTACGGCGCCCGAAAGGCGCGGGAGGAGCGTCAGCGGCTGGCCGATCGCCGGGAGCGGGCGGAGGACGAAGTCTGGTTCCTGCTGCGCGGCTTGCCCCGCGTGGAGAAACAAACCGCCTCGGAACTTGTGCTCCGGGCGCGCGACGGCAGACGGGCGCGGTTCACGGCCACCCAGGTCTGCGACCTTCCGGAGCGATGACCGGCGGCTTTAGGCCGCCGCGCGCGCCGCGTAGGGGTGGGTCGCCCGCAGCGAGGCGTGGCTGAGGCCAGCGGTCTCGGCGGCGGCGAAATAGCCTTCCGCCGGCAGGCCCTGCAGGGAAACCATCGGCGCCAGGCCGCGGGCCTCGCGGCCGAAGGCCATGATGTCGGCGGCGATCTTTTCGGCCGGACCGCCCAGGTCGCAGGCGTCCAGGGTCAGGCCCGCCAGCCGCGCGTCGCGCAGGTGCTTGAAGGCTTCCTTGTCCGGCGGCACGCGGGCGACGACGCCGCGGGTGAGGGCCTTCAGCAGGCCGACCACTTCCAGCAGCCGGCCGGCGGGCGTGCCGCGGGTGACGTCCACCAGTTCGATCATCACCCCGCCGCGCAGCAGAGCCAGCGACAGGCCCGAGGTGCCGGTCAAGAGGTCGCGGCCGCGCTGGGTGCCCAGGGTGCGGAACGAGGCCGGCAGGACGAGGTCGGGGCGCTCGTTGCCCTGAGCGGCCTTGGCGAAGGCCGCGCCGTAGCGCAGCGTCGCCTCGTCGATGAAGGCGATGTCCTTGTCGGCCAGCTTGGTGATCGCCCGCCCGCTGATCGAGCGGCCGGTGCCCAGGTGGGTGACGATCGGCTCGACGCGGATGGCGGTGGTGACGTTGCGGCGCAGGCCGATCACGTGCTCCAGCGCGAAGTCGACCCGCAGGGCAGCGCCGCCGCTGGTGGTGAAGGCCACGGGCGTGCGGCGCATCTCGTCGCTGACGTCCATGTCGGTCCGGAAAGGCGAGCGTTCGGAGTCGCGGCGCGCGCGGGCGGCCAGCACGACGGACGGATCGATGGTGCGGCAGACGACGCCGCCGGCCTCGACCCCGATCACCGAGCGCACCCCGATGTCGCGCAGCTCGGCCGCGCCCAGCAGGTGGGTCAGCACGTCCTCGAGGATGCGGATGCTGGCGGCCTGGGCCGACAGGCCCTGGTCGTTGTGGGTGGCGATCAGGAAGTCGTCCTCGCTGACCCGTCCCCGCAGGTCGGCGCGATCGAGATGTTCGTTCAGCTTGCGCTCGACATAGGTCCAGACGTCGGTGCGCTTGTGCTCCCACCAGTCGCCGGCCCAGCGGCGGATGGCCTTGATGCTGATCACGTTGACCGAGCCGCGACCGATCAGGTCGGAACTGGCCAGCCGGTTCAGCATCGCCGGCGGCAGGGCCAGGCGTTCGGTCGTGTCGTCCTTGGGAGGCAGGGAGGCGGGCATCGGACCGTGGGATTCGCGGGAGGAGATCAGAGGTTGACCTCCTCGCCCTTAACCTCCGGTGCAGGAACAGGGTTTAGGTGTTCTTTACCGTGTCTTCAAAGCCTTGCCAGGCAAGGCCTCGCCCTGTCGCGAAGACGTTAATCCTCGGTGACGGCGTTCATCGCGAAGGTGACCGGGATCAGGCACCCCTTGCGGTCCCAGACCGAGGTGTCCGGCCGAGCGCTCGCCAGCATGTTGCGGGCGGCCGTTCCGAACGCCGCGCTCGGCTGGGCGGCGACGATGTTCACGGGGGTGATGCGGCCGTCGGCCCGAATGTCGAACTCGATGAGCGCCCAGCCCTCGACGGCCTGGCGCGCGAAGGCGCTCGGATAGCTTCGCTGGATCGACAGGTTCAGGGCCGCGGCCTTGACGTCCGAACAGTCGCGCTCCTTCGACGGCGATGGGGTTTTCGGGTAGGCCTTGGCTGTGGCCTCGACGGTTTCCGGGCGAACCGAGAACACGGCGTAGCAGCCCTTCACCGCCTTTCCGGAATGGAACCGGGAGTCCGCGATCGAGGCGGCGGCCAGGTCGGCCAGCACCGGATCGCCGCCCTGGGTCGCGATGCGGACGTTCTGGACCTCGCCCTCGGCGTCGATGTCGTAGAGCACGCCGGCCCACGGCGCGGAAAAGTCGCGGCCGGTGAACGAGCGCAGGTCCGGATAGCTGGTGATGGCCGGGATGCGGCGGGGCGAGCGGCCGCAGTCGCCGCGCGCCGAGATCGCGCTGCGCACCTGCGTCAGGGCCTCGCGCTTGCGCAGGGCGACGACCTCGAGCAGCAGGGCCGTCGGCGCCTTGGTCAGCGGCGTGTAGGTCTGCGAGACCTCGATGCGGCAATCGCTGGCCGGCGCGCCGGCCATGAAGCGCCAGCGGGCGAGGGCGGCCAGCATGTCCTCGGAGGCCGGCGCATCGTCGGCGCGCCGCACGTCGATCGGCGCCCCCTTGGCGTCGATGCCGAAGGTCACGGCGCTGAGGTTGCGGTCGCCGCGTCCCGGCGTGTCCGGCGCCGATCCCACGGGCAGATAGGCCACGCTCACCTCGGGCGCGAAGGGCGCGTTGCGCGCGACGCCGACATTGCGCCCCCCGCAGTGGGCCACGCTCGGCGGCGGACCATACTGCACGATCCGGGTAACGGCTTCGCTGCGCACGGTGGGCAGCGGCGGCGGCATGGGCAGGGGAGGCGGCGGAGGTCCTGCGTTCGGGGGGCGCGGAAGGTCCGGGGCGGCCGATGCGGCGGAGGCGGCGAGCATCAAGGCCAGGGTGAGCAGGCTGCGCATGCTATCTCCGCGAGAGTCTTTGCGGCGACGCTATGCGGCGGCCGTGGCCAAGGTCAAGCGGCCATTGGCGTTCGCAGCTTGGCGTTCAGGGCCTGTCGGCGCATAAGGGGCCCATGACCAAGGTGCTTCTCGTCGCCGTGGGCGGCGCCGCCGGCTCCGTCGCCCGCTATCTCGTGGGAACGGCCGCGCTGCGCTGGATCGGACCGGGCTGGCCCTGGGGCACCCTGACCGTGAATCTGGTCGGCGGCTTCCTGATGGGCATGCTGACCGGCTGGCTGGCTTTCCGCTCGGCCGGCCAACAGGAGACCTTCCGGGTGCTGCTGGGAACCGGCGTCCTCGGGGGCTTCACCACCTTTTCGGCCTTCTCGCTGGAGACCGCGCTCATGATCGAGAAGCGCGCCTACGGCTCGGCCTTCACCTATACCGCCGTCAGCGTCGTGTTCGCCGTGACGGCCCTTTTCGCGGGCCTCTATCTCGCCCGCAGGATGTTCGCATGAAAGAAGTTCGCACCATCTACGTCGATGGGGGCGAGGACGGGGTCCGCCTCGACCGCTGGTTCAAGCGCCGCTGGCCGCACCTGAACCACGTCCAGCTCAACAAGCTGTTCCGCTCGGGGCAGGTCCGGGTCGACGGCTCGCGCGCCAAGGCCGACACCAAGCTGGCGGCTGGCAGCCAGATCCGCGTGCCGCCGCTGCCCGACGCGCCCGATCCGGCCGACAAGGGCAAGCTGTCGGCGCGCGACATCGCCTACGCCCGCTCGCTGGTGCTCTACGAGGACGAGGACGTCCTGGCGCTGAACAAGCCCGCCGGCCTGGCCGTGCAGGGCGGCACCAAGACCACCAAGCACATCGACAAGCTGCTCAGCGCCTGGGGCGAGGGCGTCAACCGTCCGCGCCTGGTGCACCGCCTCGACCGCGACACCTCCGGCGTTCTGCTGCTGGGCAAGACCCCGAGCGCGGCGGCCCGCCTCTCGGGCGCCTTCGCCAAGCGCAAGGCTCAGAAGACCTACTGGGCCATCGTCGTCGGCAATCCGCACCCGACCGAGGGCGTCATCGAGCTGCACCTGGCCAAGCGCGGCGTCAACGACCGCGAGATCGTCGTGCCCGCCGATCCCAAGGACAAGGACGCCTCGCCGGCCGAGACCGAGTTCGTCACCATCAGCCGCGCCGGCCCGCGCGTCAGCTTCATGGCCCTGCGCCCGCACACCGGCCGCACCCACCAGCTGCGCGCGCACATGAAGGCCATCGGCCACCCGATCCTGGGCGATCCCAAGTACGGCGACGAGAAGTCGGCCCAGCTGTCGGAAGGGCTGAAGCTGCAGCTGCACGCCCGCTCGATCCTGCTGCCGCACCCCAGCGCCGGCATGCTGCACATCGAGGCCCCGCTCAGCCCCGAGATGCAGGCGGGCTTCGCCAAGTTCGGCTTCTCCGAGGACGAGGCCGAGCAAAACCCCTTCGCCCGGCGCCAAACCAAGCGGCGATGAACCAAAACCTCGTTCAGCAGGCCTGGGATCTCCTGGGTCGAGGCCGGGCCGACCAGGCCGCCGCCCTGACGGCGGAGGGCGCCGCGCGCGCCACCGCCATGCCGGGCCTGCTGATCGTCCACGCCGCCGCGCTCAAGGGCCTGGGGCGCCATAGCGAGGCTCTGCCGTTCAACGAGCGCGCCGCCCGCGCCGCGCCGCAGGACCGGCTGGCCTGGTACAATCTGGCCGCCACCAACGGTGATCTTGGCCGTCAAGCCGAAGCCGAAGCCGCCGTGCGCAAGGCCATGGCCCTGGGCCTAGACGCGCCGGAAGCCTGGCTGGTCCTGGCCCGCGCGATCCAGTTCCAGCACCGCTACGACGAGGCCGAGGCCGCCTTCCAGGCCGCGATCGCTCGCCGGGCCGCCTTCGTCGACGCGCACCGCGACCTGGCGCAGCTGCGCTGGATGCGAACGGCTGATCTCGACCACGCGCTTGCGCCGCTGAAGGCCGTGCTGGCCGGGCAATCCGACCCGCGCCTTCTGCACGTCCAGGCCTTGGTCGAGGAGTTCGCCGGAAAGCTGCCCCAGGCGCTCGACACCCTGCGCGGCGGCCTGCGCCGCCATCCGGGCGACATCCACCTGCTGCTGACCGCCGCCCACGCCGCCGCCGAACTGGGCGACAGCGCCGAGGGCCTGGCCCACGCCCAGGCGGCCGCCCGCCTGGCCCCGAACGCCGCCCCGGTGCTCAAGGCCTTGGCCGAGGCCCTGCTGGCGGCCGGCGACGCGGCCGGCGCGTCCTTGGCGGCCGGCGCGGTGGCGGCCGCCTTGCCCTACGACCAGCACGCGCTGGCCTTGCAGGCCACGGCCTGGCGGATCCTGGGCGATCCCCGCTACGGCGCGCTCTATGACTACGGCGCCTTCGTGCGGCCCTACGTGCTGCCGACGCCCCAGGGCTGGCCGGACCTACCGAGCTTCCTGGCTGATCTGCGCGCGCGCCTGGGCCAGCTGCACGACTTGGAGACCCATCCGCTCCAGCAGTCCCTTCGCGGCGGCGCCCAGGTGCAGTCGCTACATTCCTCGCCCGAGCCGCTGTTCCAGGCCTTCTTCACGAGCGCCCGGGCCACGGTCGAGCGCTACGCCGCCGAGATCGGCGAGGGGGGCGACCCGCTCCGCGTCCGCCGCACTGGCGCCGCCGCCATCCAGGGCGGCTGGTCGGTCAGCCTCAAGCCCGACGGCTTCCACACCGACCACGTCCACCCGCAGGGCTGGGTGTCGTCGGCCTTCTACATCGACCTGCCGCCGGGCGTGGACGACGCGGACAAGCGCGAAGGCTGGATCAAGTTCGGCCAGCCCGGCTGCGCCACGGCGCCGAAGCTGGCGGCCGAGCATGCGGTGAAACCGGCGCCGGGCACGCTGGTGCTGTTCCCGTCCTACATGTGGCACGGCACCGTGCCGTTCACCGGTGATGCGCGGCGGCTGACGATGGCGTTCGACGCGGTTCCGGGGTGACCGGCATACGCTTGGTTATTTCCCGTAAAATCCCCGCGAAAGCGGGGACCCAGGCTTTTTCTGAAACGCGTGGTGCTTGACGATAAAACACCTGGGTCCCCGCTTTCGCGGGGATTTTACGGATGGAAGTTACACCAGCCCCGTAACCGCCCGCGCCCCCGCGCTATCGGCGAACACCTTGCGCTCCACGGCCGCCCGATCCACCCCCAGGTGATCCACCAGCACGCCCTTGAACAGGCCGCGCATGTCGAGCGTCGGGGCGACGTCGCGGTTCTCGAACAGGGCCGTCTCCTTCAGAGTCGGCCAGTCGCCGATGATGCCGCCGCCCTTCAAAGCCCCGCTCAGCACCAGGGCCGTCGAGGCGGTGCCGTGGTCGGTGCCGCCGGTCCCGTTGACCCGGGCGGTGCGGCCGAACTCGGTGGCGGCGACCACCACCGTGTCCTTCCAGTCCGGACCCAATCCCTCGTGCAGGCCGTCCAGCACCGCATCCAGATAGGCCAGCCGGGTAGCGATCTGGCCGGGCTGGCCGGCGTGGGTGTCGAAGCCGTCCAGCGACAGGGCGGCGATCTGCGGGCCGTCGGCCTGGCGCATGAAGCCGGCCAGGGTCGAGCCCAGCTTGCGCGCCGCCTCGCGACCCTGGCGGTTGTCGGCGGGACGGCCTCCCGGCGCGTTCATGGCCGGCGTGCTCATGGATTGGGCCATGCCGCTGGAGGCGGTGGTCGGCGCGGGGGCCATGGCCGTCATCGCCGCCTGGGCCATGGCCTCGGTCTCCAGCCCGCGCGCGAAGGCGGGGCCGAGCAGGGCGTCGCCCTTGTAGAGGTCCTGCAGCAGGGTGGGCAGGCGTGCGGTCTCGTCGACGCCCTTGCCCGGCGACCAGCTGGCGGCTTGCACCGGCCCGCGCAGGATCAGCGGCGCGACGCCGCCCACCGAAAGGGCCTCGGTCTTGCCCGGCCCCATCACCTGCAGCGTGCGGTTCAGCCAGCCGCTGTCGGCGCCGTAGACCTTGGCCTCGCCGGTCTCCAGCACGTCCTGGGCCTCGAAGTGCGAGCGGGCGCGGTCGGGCGTGGCGATGGCCGGGGCGATCCGCGCCTGGCCCTTCAGCGCCAGGGCGTGGACGGTGGTCAGCGACGGGTGCAGGCCAAAGGTGCCGTCCAGCTTCAGCGCCTCTTCCGGCTTGATTGCGATGGCGCCGCGCAGGGCCGCGTAGTCGGGATCGCCCACCGGCGGGGCGACCGACATGCCGTCCATGCCGCCGCGACAGACCACGACGATCAGCTTCTTGGCGCCCGTCGCGGCATGGGCCTGTCGTCCGACGAAACTGACGGCCACGCCCAAGCTGGCGGCCGCGGCCAGGAACGAACGACGCGAAGGGGAGGGCGAGGCAGCGGTCATCGGCGTTGGAACTCCGGACTCATCACCAGCAGGGCGAAGGCTTCGCGGCGCGTCTCGGCGCGGGCGACGGCGCGGGCCGTGGGCTCGCTCAGCCGCGCCCCCAGGGCCGAGCGGGCCAGGGCGTCGGGATCGCGGGTGTCGGCCACGGCCGAGGCGAAGCCCTGCGCCCACTGCATGCGCTTGATCAGCCCATCGGGCGAGGCCCAGGCCTGCGCCTCCTCCGGCCAGCCCTTGGGCGAGGGCGGGGTGAACGGTTTCTGGTTCAGGCTGGTCAGGATCGGGTTCAGCTTCTCGATCTTCTCCGGCCGGCCGCCCACGGCCCGCCAGGTCGAGACCACGAACTCGTAGGGCGTCTTGATCTTGGCCGGGGCCGGGTCCCAGGCCTCCGGGGCCTCGATCAGCGCCTCCGCTACCTCATCCAGCCGCCCGCCGGTGTCCATCCAGCGCTTTTCCAGCCGCGCGACCAGGGCGGGGGAGGGATCGTCGGCGACGAAGTGGCGGGCCAGCTTGCCGCAGACGTGGCGGGCGGTGCGCCGGTCGGTCGCCAACGCCTTCAGCACCGCCAGCCCCTGGCCCTCGCCGTCCTCGGCGTAGCGCGCGCCCAGTATGGCCCGCTCGCCCGGCTCGTGGGCGTTGACGCGGAACAGGAAGGCCCCGGCGTCCGGATCCTGCGCCCGGCCGATGCTGAAGCCGGTCAGGGCGCGGGCGAATTCGGTGACGTCGGCCTGGGCGTAGCCGCCATCGACGCCGACCGTGTGCAGCTCCAGGATCTCGCGGGCCAGGTTCTCGTTCAGCCCAACTCGCCGATTGTTGCCGCGCCCCGCCGCCCGGCTGGTCGGGCCGATCGACTGGGCCTGGTCCAGGTAGGTCAGCATGGCCGGATGGGTGCTGGAGGCGACCAGCAGGTCTTCGAAGCGGCCGAACACGTTGGGCCGGATCGCCTCGCGCTCGAATGGCCCGATCATCACAGCAGTCTGCTGCTTGGTGGCCGAGACCGTGAAATGGTTGGCGAAGAACAACGCCCAGCGCTCGCGAAAGCCAGCCGGGGTGTCGCAGGCCAGTTGGGCGCGCGACAGGAAATCGTCGCTGGTCTTGTCGCGCAGATAGCGCTGGGCGTCCTTCTGGGCCTGCTGCAGGGCGTCGCGGCCGGGCTTGGCGTCGACCAGCGGGATCGGTTTCATGCCGTCCTCGCCCATGCGCTCGCCGCCCGACATCTTGGCATTCTGGCGCATGGCGCGCCGCTCCATGCGGTAGTCGGCGAAGGCGGCGAAGCGCGTGGCGGCGCTGTCGCCGTCGTCCTGGGGCAGGTCGGCGCCCTCGCGGCGGATCTGGTCGGTAAGGAAACCCCTGGGATCGCTTCGCGCCGCGTCGATCTCGCCCGGCCGCGCGCCCATCCCGAAGCGGGTGGCGGCCAGGGCGGCCATCAGGTCCTTCGAAGGCAGGCTCAAGGCGGCTCTCCCTTTCGGTCTGGCTTGCAGTCCGGATGGCTATCGCTCATTCAACGCGGCGGCGACGCTCTTGCTTCGCCCTTATCGAAGAAATGAGCCTTTCCCGTGTCCGACAAGCCCGACCTGATCGACAAGCCGCGCCGCTTCTACAAGGCCGCGACCGCGGGCGAGGCCAAGGACGGCGTCTGGCCGGTGCTGCTGGACGGCCGCACGCCCAAGTCGCCGCAGAAGAAGCCGCTTGCCCTGCCGACCCTGGCCCTGGCGGAAGTCGTCGCCGGCGAGTGGGAGGCCCAGGAAAAGGTCATCGACTCCACGGCCATGCCGGCCACGCGCCTGGCCTTCACCGCCATCGACCGGATCGCCGAAACCCGCGCCGAGGTCGCCCGCGAGGTGGCCGCCTACGCCGGCTCGGACCTGCTGTGCTACCGCGCCGACGGCCCCACGCCGCTGATCGAGCGGCAGGAACGCGAGTGGGGCGCCATGCTCGACTGGGCCAAGGCCGAGCACGGCGTCGTCCTGACCCCGGTCACCGGGATCATCCACGCCCCGCAGCCGCCAGCCACCCTGGCCACGGTCGAGGCCCTGGCCCTGACGCTGGACGACTTCAGCCTGGCGGGCGTGGCCTACGCCGCGGGCCTGCTGGGCTCCACCGTGCTGGCCCTGGCTCTGCGCGCCGGCCGCGTCACCGGCCAGAAGGCGCTGGACCTGTCGCGTCTGGACGAGATCTACCAGGCCGAACAGTGGGGCGACGACCACGAGGCCGTGACCCGCGCCGCCAACCTGGCGATCGAGGCCGCCGTCCTCGAGCGGTGGTTCGCCGCCCTGCGTCGGTGAAAATGCGACGGTGAAGAGCTTCCTCATCTACATCCTGGCTGCGGTCTGCGAGATCGGCGGCTGCTTTGCCTTCTGGGCTTGGCTGCGGCAGGGGCGCTCGGCGCTGTGGGCCATCCCCGGCGTCCTGGCCCTGGTCGCCTTCGCCTGGCTGCTGACCAAGGTTGAGGCCGATGCGGCGGGCCGGGCCTTCGCGGCCTATGGCGGCATCTACATCCTGTCGTCCATCGTCTGGATGCGGACGGTCGAGCAGGTGCGCCCCGACCGTTGGGACCTGATCGGAGCGGTGGTTTGCTTGGCGGGCGCTGCGATCATCCTGTTTGGACCGAGAGGCGCCTGAAGGCTGCGCCTTGCCAGCCCCGCCGGGGCTCTTTACGCCTTTGGGTTCCAGTCCCTGCTTGGAGCCCACGACCTTGCAACACATCCTCGAAGAGCTGGATCGTCGTCGTGAGCAGGCCCGCGCGGGCGGGGGCGAACGCCGCGTCGCCGCCCAGCACGCCAAGGGCAAGCTGACGGCCCGCGAGCGGATCGACCTGCTGCTCGACGAGGACTCGTTCGAGGAGTTCGACATGTTCGTCGAGCACCGGGGGACCGAGTTCGGCATGGCCGAGCAGAAGGTGGCCGGCGACGGGGTGGTCACCGGCTGGGGCACGATCAACGGCAAGGTCGTGTTCGTGTTCTCCAAGGACTTCACGGTGTTCGGCGGCTCGCTGTCTGGGGCGCACGCGGCCAAGATCGTCAAGGTCCAGCGCCAGGCGATGAAGGCCGGCGCGCCGATCATCGGCCTGTTCGACGCGGGCGGGGCGCGGATCCAGGAGGGCGTCGATAGCCTGGCCGGCTATGCCGACATCTTTCTGGAAAACACCCTGGCTTCGGGCGTCATCCCGCAGATCAGCGTGATCATGGGTCCCTGCGCCGGCGGCGACGTCTACAGCCCCGCCATGACCGACTTCATCTTCATGGTGAAGGACACCAGCTACATGTTCGTCACCGGTCCCGACGTGGTGAAGACCGTCACCAACGAGGTGGTCACGGCGGAAGAGCTGGGCGGGGCGCGCGTGCATGCGGCCAAGTCCGGGGTGGCCGAAGGGGCGTTCGAGAACGACCTGGAGGCCCTGACCCAGGTGCGCCGCCTGATCGACTTCCTGCCCTCGTCCAACCGCGAGAAGGCCCCGATCCGGGCGAGCTTCGACGACCCGCACCGCCAGGAAGACAGCCTCGACAGCCTGGTCCCCACCGATCCGGGCAAGCCCTACGACATGAAGGAGCTGATCCTGAAGATCGTCGACGAGGCCGACTTCTTCGAGATCTCGTCCGAGTGGGCCAGGAACATCGTCTGCGGCTTCGCCCGTATGGACGGCCAGACCGTCGGGATCGTCGCCAACCAGCCGCAGGTGCTGGCCGGGGTGCTCGACATCGACTCATCGCGGAAGGCCGCCCGCTTCGTACGCTTCTGCGACGCCTTCGAGATCCCGATCGTCACCCTGGTCGACGTGCCGGGCTTCATGCCGGGCACCAAGCAGGAGTACGGCGGCCTGATCAAGCACGGCGCCAAGCTCTTGTTCGCCTACGCCGAGGCCACGGTGCCCAAGGTGACCCTGATCACCCGCAAGGCCTATGGCGGGGCCTATGACGTGATGAGCTCCAAGCACCTGCGCGGCGACGTCAACTACGCCTGGCCGACCGCCGAGATCGCGGTGATGGGGGCCAAGGGGGCGGTCGAGATCATCTTCCGCCAGGAGGCCAAGGATCCCGAAGCCCTGGCCGCCCGCGAGGCCGAATACAAGGACCGCTTCGCCAATCCGTTCGTGGCCGCCTCACGCGGCTATGTCGACGACGTCATCATGCCCCACGGCACCCGCAAGCGCATCGTCCGCGCCCTGCATTCGCTCAAGGGCAAGGTGCTGACCAACCCCGCCAAGAAGCACGACAACATTCCGCTTTGACCAAGCGAACCTCCCCCTCTGGGGGAGGCGGCCGAAGGCCGGTGGGGGGGCGGTTTCAGCTTCCGAGGCCTCGGCCGATGTCGAAATAACTCCCCCCACCGATCGCTTCGCGATCACCTCCCCCACAGGGGGAGGTTCCTTGAGGCCGCCATCACACCTTCAACCGCGCCTCGGCCAAGTCGATCTCGCGCATCAGCCGGGCCTGCGCCTCGCCGGCCACCGCCCGTTGGCGGATCAACCCGTGTAGCGCCTGCCGCTCGGCCTGCAAGGCCACCAGCCGCACCTCCTTCTCGAAGCCTCGCCCGCGACGGGCGGCGAGGGCCGCTTCGCCGGTCTGGGCCAGGCCGTCCAGGCGGTCGCGATAGATGTCGACCACCCGGGCCGAGGCCGTCTGGAAGTCGGCGTCGGAGGCGTGCGGCGAGGCGGCCTGCATCTGCTCGACGGCCTGGACGGCGGCGATGGCCAGGGCCTCGCGGGCCTTCTCGGCCTGCTCCTGGCCGGCGGTATCGGGCGGCAGCTGCAGGTTCTTCATCAAGAGCGGCAGGGCGGTCGCCGAGATCAGCAGCGACAGCACGATCACCCCGGCCGCCAGGAAGATGGCCAGGTCCCGGGCGGGGAAGGCCTCGCCCGTGGCGGTGACCAGCGGCAGGGTCAGCACGCCGGCCAGGGTGATGGCCCCGCGCGCCCCGGCGCAGGCGGTGGCGGCGATGATCTTCCAGTCCGGGCTGGACCGCTCGTCGCCCCGGCGCTTGGCGCGCAGCAGGGTCAGCTTCAGCGATCCCCACACCCAGGCGAAGCGCAGGGCGCCCAGGCTCAGCGTGACGGCGACCACATAGACGCCCAGCCACCACGGCTCGTGGTGTCCCGTGGTCTGCACGGTCTCGACGGCCCCGGCCAGGATCGACGGCAGCTGCTCGCCCAGCAGCACGAAGATCACGCCGTTGGCGGTGAACTGCAGGGTGTCCCAGACCATGTTGCGGCGGACGCGAGTGGCGGCCACGGTCTGGCGGGCGACCTCGGAGAAGCTCATCGCCACGCCCGCGGCGACGGCGGCCAGGATGCCAGAGGCGTGCACCCGCTCGGCCAGCAGATAGGCGGCGAACGGGATCAGCAGGCTGATCAGGGTCTGGGGACCGGCGTCCTCGGCGCCCGACCGGGTCAGCCAGGAATTCAGGGTGGTGACGACCAGGGTGGTGGCGACGCCGACCACGACGCCGGCCAGGGCCACCCAGGCGAAGTTCAGCACCGCCTCGTGCAGCACGAAGCTGCCGGTCAGGGCCGCGGCGATGGCGAAGCGCAGGCAAACGAGGCCCGAGGCGTCGTTCAGCAGCGACTCCCCCTCCAGGATGTGCATCAGACGCTTGGGGATCGGCACCCGCTGGGCGATGGCCGACACCGCGATCGGGTCGGTGGGTGAGATCACCGCGGCCAGGGCGAAGGCGACGGCCAGCGGCATGGACGGGATCATCCAGTGGATCAGCAGGCCCACCCCGACCACGGTCAGCACGACCAGGCCCAGCGCCAGCTCCAGGATCACCGGCAAGTCCTTGAAGAACTCGTCCTTGGGAATGCGCCAGCCGTCGAGGAACAAGAGCGGCGGCAGGAACAGCAGGAAGAAGAGATGCGGATCGAGCGAGACCGGCGTCTTGGTGACCAGGGCGATCAGCGCGCCCAGGCCGATCTGCACCAGGGGCGCGGGGACGGCCAGCGGCAGGAACCGGGCGGCGGCGCCGCTCAAAACGACGGCGGCCAGCAGGGCCAGAACGATCTCGACAGTCTCCACGCGTTACCTCGTCTCCGTTGGGGGCGAGGTTACCCTAGGGTGATGCGTCCGGCGGCGCGACCCACAAACCTCGCCCCGCGGCGAACCGCGGGGCGAAGTCCTCAGAGGCGGGGCGTCAGGCGTCCACCGGCTCGCGCGCGGTCGTCGTCGCGCCGAGCCCGGCGGTGATCGCCTGGGCGTAGTCGGCGGGGGTCGGCTCGCCGCCGTTGGAAGCCTCGGTCGACCAGATGCCGCCGCTGTTCCACAGGAAGCCGCCGGTGACGCCGGTTCCCGCCGACTGGGCGAAGGCCTGCTCGATATAGCTGGGATCGCCGCCGTCGGCGCCTTGCACCGCATAGCCCGGCACGATGAAGGCCCCGGGGTTGGTCACGCCGGTGTTCGGCGTGCCCTGCACCGCCGCGATCCAGTCGCTCGGCGTGTTGCTGGCGCCGCCCGCGTAGCACTGCAGGTTCATCCACTTGACGATCTGCTGGCTGTTGTTCTGGGCGTAGACCGCGCTGAGCGCGCCGGTCCAGAAGTCGGTCGCGGTGTAGGGGCAGTAGGTGGCGTAGAGGCCCAGCGACCCGACGTCGAGCGTCAGGGTGACGATCATCTTCTGCTCGTCGTTGGTGTAGCCGGTCTGGGACTCGTAGTCGAAGTCGACGCCGCTGACCCCGAAGGCCGATTTCAGCGCGGCCAGGTTGGTCTTCACCGCCTCGCGCGAGCCCAGCCAGGCCGTGAAGTCGCTGGTGGTGCCCCAGGCGCCGACCGAGACGATCAGGTCGCGCACGCTGCCGCCGCAGTTCATCAGCGCCTTGATCAGCTCGGGGAAGTCCGGATTGACGCCGCTCTTGCCGTCGGTGGCGTACTGGATCTTGCCGCCCTGCACGAACAGCGTGTCGTTCAGATAGAGGTCGCCGCCGTCGTGAATGTGGATCGACCACAGGATCACGGTGGTGACGCCCTGGTTCAGCTGCGCCGCCTGCTCGGCATAGGGCACGGGCGGGGTGGGATAGCCGTCCTGGAACAGGCCGTTGCCGTAGATGGCGATGGGATAGGCCGACATGACGTTGCCTCCGGCTCGGAATGAGCGGGCGCACGCTAGTCCTGCGAACAACCTGGAAGTGTGAACTTTCTCACCTTCTCCAAGAGTTGATATGCTCAAGCTGACTTGGAGCTGGATTCGTCATTCAGGACGCTCGGCCACCCTTCACCGAGCATCCCCGCGAAGGCGGGGATCCAAGCCGAGGTCGAGGATCGCCCACGGCCTTGTCTCTCCTGAAAGTCAGCTTGGATCCCCGCCTTCGCGGGGAAGGGCGGATTGTGGGAGGCGAATGAACGCCGCCTCGTCTTACAGGTCGAACCGCACCCCCTGGGCCAGGGGCAGGGCGCCCGAATAGTTCACCGTCGCCGTCTGGCGGCGCATGTACTGCTTCCAGCTGTCGGAGCCGCTCTCGCGCCCGCCGCCGGTCTCCTTCTCGCCGCCGAACGCCCCGCCGATCTCCGCGCCGGACGGGCCGATATTGACGTTGGCGATGCCGCAGTCGCTGCCCCAGGGGCTGAGGAACCCCTCGGCCTCGCGCACGTCGTTGGTCATCACGCAGGATGACAGGCCCTGGGGCACGTCGTTCTGGATCGCCACGGCCTCGTCGAACTCGGCGTAGGGCACGATGTAGAGCAGCGGCGCGAAGGTCTCGCGGGCCATGCCGGCCGTCGGCGCGGACAGGCGGGCCACGGCGGGGCGGACGTAGAAGGCTTCCGGCGCCTCTGCTTCGCGCAGCCGCTCGCCGCCGGCCACCTGCGCGCCGTCGGCCCGGGCCTGGTCGACGGCGTGGACGAAGGCCTCGTACGCCGCCTTGTCGATCAACGGCCCCAGCAGCACCCCGTCCTGGCGCGGATCGCCGGCCGGCAGGCGCTCGAAGGCGGCGGCGACGGCGTCGCTGACCTTATCGACCAGGCTCTCGTGCACGATCAGCCGGCGCAAGGAGGTGCAGCGCTGGCCGGCCGTGCCGGCGGCCGAGAAGACGATGGCGCGCAAGGCCAGGGAGAGGTCGGCGCTGGGCGTGACGATCATGGCGTTGTTGCCGCCCAGTTCCAGGATCGAGCGGCCGAAGCGCTCGGCCACCAGCGGGGCGACGGCCTTGCCCATGCGGGTCGAACCGGTGGCGCTGACCAGCGGGATGCGCGGATCGCGGGCTAGCCGCTCGCCGGCGTCGCGGCCGCCCAGCACCACGCTCGACAGGCCGGCCGAGGCCTCGTCGCCGAACCGGGCGACGGCGCGCTCCAGCAGGGCTTGGGTGGCCAGCGCCGTCAGCGGCGTCTTCTCCGATGGCTTCCACACCACCGGATCGCCGCAGACCAGGGCCAGGCACGCGTTCCAGGCCCAGACCGCGACCGGGAAGTTGAAGGCGCTGATCACCGCCACCGGACCCAGCGGCTGCCAGGTTTCGCGCATGGCGTGGCCGGGGCGCTCCGAGGCGATGGTCAGGCCGTGCAGCTGTCGCGACAGCCCCACGGCGAAGTCGCAGATGTCGATCATCTCCTGCACCTCGCCGGCGCCTTCCGAGGCGATCTTGCCGGCCTCCAGCGTCACCAGGGCGGCGAGGTCGGCCTTGGCCGCGCGCAGCTCTTCGCCGAACAAGCGCACCAGCTCGCCCCGGCGCGGGGCCGGAATGCAGCGCCAGGTCCGGAAGGCCCGCGCCGCGCCGGCGATCTTGGCCTCGACCGCCTTGGCGTCGTCGAAAGCGACATGGGCCAGCAACTGGCCGTCGATCGGCGAGCGCACCGGGCTTCCGCCGTCGGCGGATAGTCCATCGACGCCCAGGCGGGCCAGGATCTCGCGGGCGTGGGCGGCGGGAGCGGGGAGGGGCTTGGACATGCCGCCATGGACGCGCCCCTCGGGCTTTGGGTCAAGACCCGCATACCGCAACCCGCTTGGGTTGACGCAGCGGCGGGGCGCCTTCAAATGAATCGCCCGCGACGGGGTGGCTACGTACGGCGCGACTCGCGAGATGGACGACCAGGGCACGTTGCAACAAGTCCAACAGGGACTCCCGACGCGGGTCGAGGCCCTGCGCGCGCGCGTCGATCGTCGCCTGGCCGAACTGGCCCCCGCGCCCGGAACAGCGCCCGATCGTCTGGTCGAGGCGGTGCGCTATTCGCTGCTGGCGCCGGGCAAGCGTTTCCGTCCGATGCTGGTGCTGCTGGCCGCCGAGGCGTTCGGGGCCAATGAAGGCGCGGCGCTCGACGCGGCCTGCGCCTTCGAGATGATCCACGCCGCCTCGCTGGTGCTCGACGACTTGCCGGCCATGGACGACGCGGGCCTGCGCCGCGGCCTGCCGACCATCCACCGCGCCTTCGACGAGGCTACCGCCATCCTGGCGGGCGTCGGTCTGCTGAACCAGGCCTACGCCGTCATCGCCGCCGACAAGAGCCTGTCGGGTGACCTGCGCGCCGAGATCACCGCCCGCGCCGCCGAGGCCGTCGGCTTCATGGGGCTGGTGGCCGGCCAGGCCCGTGACCTGCTCGACCGCGACCAGCTGCGCGACATGGCCGCCATCGACCGCCTGAACCACGAGAAGACCGGCGTGCTGATCATCGCCGCCGCCCAGGTCGGGGCCCTGATCGGCGGCGCCGACGCGGCCGCCGTCGAGCAGGTGGGCGAGTTCGCCCGCCGGGTGGGCCTGGCCTTCCAGATCCGCGACGACATCATCGACGCCGAGGGCTCGGTAGAGGCCGCCGGCAAGGACGTCGGCAAGGACGCCGCCATGACCACGGCGGTCTCGCGCCTGGGTCTCGCCGGCGCTCGCGCGGCCATGGAAGAGCATCTGTCCGCCGCCGAAGCCGCCCTGGCGTCGGCCGGCGGCGGCGGGCTGCTGGGTCCCTATGCCGGCCGGTTGTTCGCCGCGCGCAAGGCGGCGGCGTGAATCCAGGCCCTATTCTGGTCGCTGAAGGCGTGGTTCGGTCGTACGGTCAGCGCCGGGTGCTCAAGGGCGTCGATCTGACCCTGCATCCGGGCGAGATCTACGCCCTGCTGGGCCACAACGGCGCGGGCAAGACCACCTTGGTGCGCGCCATCTGCGGCCGCCTGAAGCCCGACGCCGGCAGCGTGCGGCTGAACGGCGCCGACCCGGCCCGCACGCCTACCGCGCGCGCAGGGCTCGGCCTCGTGCCGCAGGAGATCGCCCTCTACGCCAACCTGTCGGTGCGCGAGAACATCGAGACCTTCGCCGTCCTGGCCGGCGTCGCGCGCGCCGCCATCCCCGCCGCCGTGCGCCGGGCCATGGAGCTGACCCGCACGCTGGACCGGGCCGACGCCCCGGTTCGCACCCTGTCGGGCGGCTTGCAGCGCCGCGCCAACATCGCCGCCGCCATCGTCCACCAGCCGACCCTGCTGATCCTCGACGAGCCGACCGTCGGGGTCGACATCGACGCCCGCGAGGCGGTCGATGCGGTGATCCGCGACCTGCGCGACCTGGGCGTCGCCGTGCTGATCGTCACCCACGACCTGGACCAGGCCGGCGCCCTGGCCGACCGCGTCGGCTTCTTGCGCGACGGCGTCATGGTGCTGGAGGGCGAGCCCCGCGCCCTGGTCGCCGAGGCCTACGGCGATCAGATGGAGATCCTGGTTCATCTGTCCGAAGGCCTCGACACCGCCGGTGAGATCCGCCTGGCCGCCGAGGGGCTGGAGCCCACCCGCCGTCCGGGCGTCTGGACCCGTCTCGACGCCGGCGGCTACGCGGCGGCCGGGCGGCTGGACGCCCGCCTGCGCAAGCTCGGTTTGACCCCGCGCGAGATCCGCGTGCGCGAGCCGTCGCTGGCCAACCTCTTCACCCTCGTCGCCGACCGGAAGGCCGCATGAAGACCCGGGCCTTGATGGCGCTGGCCATGATGCGGGTCATGGCCCTGGAGCTTTGGCGCGACCGCGCGGCCCTGGTGATGACCTTCCTGCTGCCGCCGCTGGTGTTCCTGATCTTCTCGTCGGTGTTCGCCGGAACCTCTGGCGACAATCTGCAGCCCAAGCTGGCCGTGACCGATCTGGCCAGGACCGACGCCTCGCGCCGGGTCGCCGCGGCCCTGCTCAAAAGCCCCGACGTCCGCGCCGAAACCGCGCCTGATCCCGCCGCCGTGCGGGCCAGGGTCAAGTCCGGACAGGTCGATGTCGGCCTCGTCATTCGCACCGATCCCGCAGCGCCGGGCAAGCCGTTCCTGATCGTCGCCGATCCTTCGCGGGCCGTGGCCGCGCCCCTGGCCCAGGCCCGCACCCAGCAGGCCCTGGCCGCCGCCGCGCCCGACGCGGCCCTGCGCCGTTCGATCGACTCGGTCACGCCGGCCCTGGGCGATCTGACGCCGGAGCAATCGGTCCGCGTCGAGGCCGCCACCGAGCAGTTGCGGGCCGAACCCCAAGCCGTGAAGGACGATCTCTTCGACCGCGAGCAGGTGGCCGGGGCCCGCAAGGGCGGGGCCGTGATCGCCTACTACGCGGGGGCGGTGATGATCCTTTTCGCCCTGTTCTCGGCCATGCAGGGGGCGCTGTCGCTGATGGAGGAGCGCCGCGCCGGCGTCGCCGACCGCCTGCTGGCGGGCGTCGCGGGCATGGGGCCGGTGGTCACCGGCAAGTTCCTGTTCCTGACCGCCCAGGCGGTGGTGCAGGCGGTGATGATCTTCGTGGTCGCGCAAGGCGTCTACGGCGTCGAGGCGGCCCAGCACTTCGCGCTCTGGCTGCCCACCACCCTGGCGGCCGGCGTCTGCTCGGCCGGCCTGGCGCTGGGCCTAGTCTCGCTGTGCCGCACGCGCGACCAGGCCCAGATGCTGTCGACCTTCGTGATCCTGGTGCTGGCGGCGATCGGCGGCAGCATGGCCCCGCGCTTTCTCATGCCCGCCTGGCTGCAGAGCCTGGGCTGGCTGACGCCCCACGCCTGGGTCATCGACGCCTACCAGGCCGTGCTCTGGCGCGACGGCGGGATCGCGTCCGTGTATAAGGCCTGGATCGTGCTGGCCGCCGTCGGCGCGACGGGTCTCGGCGTCGCCCAGGCCCTGTCGCGCGATCCGCAGCGCTAGTTGAGCCAGGACAAGGACCAGCCTGCCAAAGCCTGATCCGATCAGGCGGCGGGCTCCAGAGTAGGGAAGAGATGGTCACCTTCGGACTTCAGATCGCCCTGTTCCTGGCCGCCTTCGCCTTCATGGAAGGCTTCGCCTGGTTCACCCACAAGTACGTCATGCACGGCTTCCTGTGGGTCTGGCACCGCTCGCACCACGAGCCCCGCCACGGCGCCTTCGAGCTCAACGACCTGTTCGCGGTGGTCTTCGCCGCGCCCGCCATCGTCGCCATCTGGTTCGGGACCAACGGAGGCTTGCCATGGCTGCTGCCGGTGGGGCTGGGGATCACCGCCTATGGCGCGGTCTATTTCATCTTCCACGACGGCATGGTGCACCAGCGCTTCAAGGTCCCGCTGGGCAAGTCGGCCTATTGGAAGCGCCTGATCCAGGCCCACCGCATCCACCACGCCGTCCACACCAAGGAGGGCGCGGTGTCGTTCGGCTTCCTGCTGGCCCGTCCCATCCGCGAATTGAAGGCCAAGCTGCGGGCGCGGGGCGTTCAGGCCTGATGCCCATCCTGCTGGAGGTTCTGTGGAAGGGGCTGCTGGGCGGCCTCGTCACCGCCCTCATCGTGCTGGCCTCGAAGAAGGGAAATGTCCTGCCCGGCATCCTGCCGTTGGCCCCGACCTTTGCGATCATCGCCTTGCTGGCCGTGGGCTCCAAGGGCGAGCCGGGCGGCTTCCGCACCGCCTGCCTGGCCGGCGCCAAGACCATCCCGGCCTATCTCGTGTTCCTCGGCGTCGCCTGGCTGCTGAGCGAGCGGGTCGACTACCGCCTGGCCATCCTCGGCGCCCTGGCCGCCTGGCTGGTCGCGGCCCTGGCGATCTTCCTGGCGCCGAAGCTGCTCTGAGCAGGGGCAGGGCTCCGCTCAACCCAGAACAGCTCGTCATCCCGGAAAGCCCGAAGGGCTTATCCGGCGACTGTGTTGGGTCAAGCGGGCCTTTGCCAGGGTTGCCCGGATTTGAGCATGCCGTTGGCGGCGACGACGATCTTCCTGGCGATGGCGACGAGGGCGACTTTCGCGGGTTTGCC
>NZ_JBWKNV010000016.1:0-49992 GCF_059415745.1 Caulobacter sp. GW821-FHT10A10
AAGCTGAGACTGGCGGACGCGCCCTTGCCGGAATCTCGGCCTCGAGGCCTGGGACCCAACGAGCTGCGCCCGCCACCTATCAAGCTCGCGCTCGACACCTATCGCAATACACAGGGACCCAGGGGACTGGGCGCGGCGGCTGGTCCAAGGCGTTGGCGGCGGCGACCGCAATGCGGCGGCCCCTGGGTCCCGGCTCTCCGCGCTAAGCGCTGCGGCCGGGATGACGGAGATGGGGGGCGGGTCTTCGCGCCCTACCCCGCCCCCTACCCGGCTGTCGTTTCGGCGGCGATGCGCATCTTGCGGAAGGCGGCGGTCAGGTCGGCTTTCGCTTGAGCCAGGGCGCCGCCGTTGCGCAAGCTGCGGCGGGCGTCGGCGACGGCGCCGCGGTTGACCTGGTCGGCGACCTGGCCGGCGACGCGATGGAACTCGCGGTGGGCCTCCAGGCAATGCAGGTGCAGGTGGCTGCCCGGCATCCGCCGGTGGCCCTCGCCGTGCAGCCACTGGCCCGCGGCGCATTGGCGCTCGGCGCGGACGGCGACGGCGTCGACCTGGCGGCCGCCGGCCATGGCCTCTTCGAGGTCCTCGCAGATGCGATTGTGAAACTGGGTCTGTTCGAGAAAGTCCATGACCACGCTCTCACGCTGGGGGCGATTGAACGTGGGCAATGGCGACTTTCGGTTTCGCGATTATTGCGCCCAGGTTGCAGTTTGACGAAGGGCGGGCTCAAGGCCTCGCCATCGCCGATTTCGCGGGCGCCCGGCCCGCGCGGCGCCCGCCGGACAACCCAGGATATCGCCGCACGTCCGGCGCGACATGCGACCGTAACAGTCTCCCGGAACAACGGCCTCCGCTTCATCCGAGGACGGAGGGACGTCGACATGACCCGGACCCGAGAAGACGTGCGCGAGGCCGCCGCCTGGCTGGAACGCCTGCGCGCGCCCGACGCCGGCGAGGAAGACCACGCGGCGTTCGAGGCCTGGATCGCCCAGCCCCGCCGCCGCGACGCCGTCGAGGCGGTGCAGGCCGTGGAGGCGGAGATCGCCAGCTGGGATCCGCCGGAGCCTTCGATATGGCGCGACCTGAGGGTCCTGGCCCTGGGCGGAGCCGGCATCGCCGCCGCGGCCCTGGCGGTCGCGGGCGTGCTGGCGCACTGAGGGGGACCTCTCCTACTCGCCCCCTCCCCTTTCCTCCCGTCATTCCCGCCCTTGTGGCGGGAAACCCTCCGTCAGCCGCAAGAGCGGATGGGGCGGACTGCTCAGCAGTCCGCTTGCGCTTCACCTGCGAGCGGAACCAGGGGTTCCCGCCACAAGGGCGGGAATGACGGGAGATCAATAGAGAAGCGGGATTGAAGACCGCCCACAGAACGCGAAAAGGGCGCCGGCCCGCCAAGACCGACGCCCCTCCTCGCCGCCGCCGGGGGGATCGGCGGCGAAGGCCGGGCGCGTCAAAGGGGGCCGACGCGCCCGGTATTCTTGAAAAACTAGAACCGCTTGCGGACGCCCAGGTAGTAGGCGCGGCCCAGCACGTCGTAGTTCTGGGCGTCGTAGTTGCCCTCGGTGTCGCCCACCTGCGGCGGCGCCTTGTTGAACAGGTTGTTGACCCCGAAGCGCAGGTCGGTGTCCCACGGCAGCTTCACGCGGCCGTTGAAGTCGAAGGCGTTGTAGGAGACGACCCCGCGCGAGGTGCTGGTCGGGGTGACCACCTTGGCGGAGTTGTCCATGGCGTCGATCCAGCGCCAGCGCAGGCCCACGCTCGCCGGACCCCAGGTGTAGGTGGTCGAGGTGACCGACTTCCACTTCGGGTGGGCGGTGCCGGCGGTGCTTTCGACGCCCGTGCCGATGGTGCCGACATAGTCGTAGACCGCCGCGCCCGGCAGGCTCTGGATCTTGAACTTGTCGGTGTATCCCAGGGCCACGTTGACCGACAGCGAGCCGGGGACCTTGTCCAGCAGGGTGTCGGCGAAGTCGAAGCTCCAGTCGACCTGCACGTCGACGCCGGTGGTCTGGAACTGGCCCAGGTTCAGCAGCGGCTGGACGGGGTTGGTCGGCACGCCGCTGGCCGAATTGCGGGTCAGCAGCGAGCAGTAGTAGTTGCTCGGGTCATAGGTCGGGTTGGCGCCGCCCGAGTTGAAGCAGAACTGGAAGGCGTTGACGATCGACAGGCTGCCGATCGCGTCCTTCACCTTGATGTCGTACCAGTCGATCGAGGCGGTGATCCGGCTGAGCAGCGGGCCTTCGAAGGGCGAGCGCAGCACGGCGCCGAACGAGTAGGTGTCGGCGGTCTCTTCCTGCAGGTCGGGGTTGCCGCCGGTCAGGGCGAAGACCTGGGCCGTGCCCAGCTGGTAGCTGTCGATGATCGCCGTCGGCACGCCCTGCGCCAGGCAGAGGGTCCGGACCGCCGCGGCGTTGGCGCCGGTGCGGTAGGACGAGCGGACGTCGCAGGGGTCGCCGTTGGTGGTGGTCGACGAGGCCGTGCCGATGGCCACCGACCCCGTCGAGACGGGAGCGTACAATTCACCGACGCTGGGGGCGCGGATGGCGCGGTTGTAGCCGCCGCGCAGGCGCACCGGCTCGATGATCTTCCAGTCGAAGTCGGCCTTGTAGGTCTGCACCCCGCCCACCGAACTGTAGTCGGAATAGCGGTAGCCGAGGTCGAGGTTGAACTCCTGGATGAAGGGCAGATCCTTGACGATCGGGACCAGCAGTTCGCCGTAGACCTCGTAGGTGTCGACCGAGCCCGAGGCGTCGCGCAGCACGCTGTAGCCCAGGATGTCGCTGGTGCCGTCGGGCTGGTTCAGCTGGCTGTCGGGCTTGAAGGTGTATTCGTTGGAGCGGTAGTCCGTACCGGCGGCGAACTTGATCGTGCCGGCCGGCAGGTCGAACAGCGAGCCCGAGACGTTCACCTCGACCATGCGCTGCTCGAGGCTGTTCTGGTTCAGCGTGCGGCGCGACATGTAGCGCACGCACTCGCCCGACGGGGTCAGGTTGCCGAAGGGGTTCCAGCCGCCGGCGCAGTATTCCGTGCCCCCGGTCGGGCTGTTGAGCAACCGCGAGATGGCGCTGGCGCTGGCCCCGCCGGTCTGTTCGTTGTCGAACTTGGCGCGGCTGAACGAGACGTAGCCGTCCCAGGTCCAGTCGCGGAAGCCGGTGTCGCCCGACAGGCCGTTGGTGAACTGGAAGACGTCGTAGCTGTACTTCTGGACGCGCGGACCCAGGATATCGAGGGCCTTGTAGAAGGTGAAGGCGGCGTTCGGGGTCGGGCGCGAGGCCAGGATGGCCTTGAAATCGTTGGGGATGAACGGGTTCGTCACCGGCACGGTCAGGCCGTAGACGTTCGAGGCCAGGGTCGGGTTGGACACGCCCACCGAGGTGTAGTCGGTGAAGGTGAACTGTGAGAAGAACCGCAGATTGTCGGTCAGATTGTAGTCAACCTTGGCGAACACGGCGTAGCGGTCGAGGTCCGACTGCATCGAGCTGCCATTGTAGCCGAAGTTCACCTGCTGCGAGGTGCCCGAGGCGTTGGCGTTGACGATGTAGGCGTTGTCGGTCTGCGGATCGCGGAAGTTCAGGACCGGCACGCCCGAGGTCGAGAACAGGGTCTGGTCGGTGTTGAAGCCGAGCTGGCCGGTATAGCGGCCGGCGCTGTTGCCGGTCAGGGCGGCCGTCCCATAGGTCCCCTGGAACAGGCTGTTGATCGAGGCCAGGGTCGGCAGGTTGGCGCCGAACAACACCGTGCCCTGCGGGATCGTCGACAGGCCCGGCGCCGAGGTGCGGAAGATGTAGTAGTCGCGGGCGCTCTGCAGGGCGCGGTCGCGGTTGGTGTAGTCGAACGACAGCACCGCCCGGCCCTTGCCGTCGGCGAAGGACGAGCCGCCGGTGACCGAGAAGCGGAACGACTCCGCGTCGCCCTTTTCAGAGATGCCGTACTGGGCGTCGGCGGTCAGGCCCTCGAAGCTGCGCTTGAGCTTGAAGTTGACGACGCCGGCGGTGGCGTCCGAGCCGTAGGCCGTCGAGGCGCCGCCGGTGATGACCTCGACGTTCTCGATCAGGGCTTCGGGGATGATGTTGAGGTCGACCGAACCGTCGGGGTTGGACGGCTGCAGGCGGCGGCCGTCCAGCAGGATCAGGGTGCGCTTGGCGCCGAGGCCGCGAAGGCTGGCGTAGGACTGGCCGCCGTTGAGGCCGGTGCTGGTCGAGCCGGTGTTGCCCTGGCCGAACGAGCCGGTGAACTGGGGCATCTGCGACAGGGCCTTTTCGACCGTCACCTGGCCGGTGGCCTCGATCGCCGCCGCGCCGACCGTCTGGATCGGGCTGTTGGCCACATAGTCCTGGCGGGCGATGCGCGAGCCGGTGACGACCACGGCCTCGACGGCCTGGGGCTCTTCCGGCGTCGCCTCCTGGGCGTAGGCGCCGTTCGCGCCGATCATCAGCGCGCCCAAGGCGCAGCCGCCGGCCATCATCGCTCGCAAGGTGCTGGATCGCATCGCTGTAGTCCCCTTCGTATTCGGTCGCGCCCCTCGCGCTTCCAAACCTCAAGACGCAGCCTGTTTCCGAACCCACATCTTCCCGACGACATTTTGCCGTAAAGCCAAGTCACGGATTGGTAAGGAGAAAATATTTTGTCGCCAGACGTGAGGAAACGTCGTGCGACTGCGTCTTGATAGATGCGGGCCGCTTAAGTCGGCCTTCTGAACAGAGCTACGGGACCGTTATGCCGGACGTGATCCAGATCCCCGCCGAACACTTCGAGCGATTGAAGAGCCGCCTGCCCGCCATCACCCGCGAGCACCTCAACAACGTCTACGGGATCAGCGAGACCACCTGGACCAAGCTGCGCCGGGGCGAGCCGATCAAGCGGGTCACCTGGGAGCGCCTCCTGAGCCGCTACGAGCGCCTGCAAAAGGCCGCCGCTTCCTGATAACGGCGCACCTGCGCCTCTCTTCCTGACCGGGACCGGCCCGACTTCCGGCCCCGCCGTCCGCCCTTTCCCCAAAATTCACGCACTGCGGACGCCTGAGCGACAGGCGGCTCGCCGGCCGCATGCGCAGAGGTCTCGCCCGATGAACAAACGCTTCGCCTATCTGATCATCGGCGCGATGGTGCTGGGGGTGCTCGTCGGCTGGGGGTGCAACCAGTTCCTCGACGCCGAAGGGGCCAAGTCGGCGGCTTCGGGCCTGTCTCTGATCACCGACATCTTCCTGCGCCTGATCAAGATGATCATCGCGCCGCTGGTGTTCACCACGCTCGTCGCCGGCATCGCCCACATGGAGGACGCCGCCGCCGTCGGCCGTATCGGGGCCAAGACCCTGGGCTGGTTCATCGGCGCCTCGGCCGTCTCGCTGCTGCTGGGCCTCTTGATGGTTCACCTGCTGCAGCCGGGCCATGGGCTGCATCTGGTGGAGGCCGCGGTCTCGTCCAAGCCCGCCGCCTCGACTGAGGCCTTCACCCTCAAGGGCTTCATCACCCACCTGGTGCCGACCTCGATCTTCGACGCCATGGCCAAGAACGAGATCCTGCAGATCGTCGTCTTCTCGCTGTTCGTCGGCACCGCCGTGGCGGCGCTGGACGACAAGGCCCCGCAGGTGCTGCACCTGGTGGAGCAGTGCGCCCAGATCATGCTGAAGGTCACCGGCTTCGTCATGAAGCTGGCCCCGCTGGCGATCTTCGCGGCCCTGGCCTCGACCATCGCCACGCAAGGGTTGGCCATGCTGGCCACCTACGCCAAGTTCGTGCTCGGCTTCTACGCCACCATGGGCACGCTCTGGGTGCTGCTGTTCGCCGCCGCCTTCGTGGTGCTGGGCAAGCGCGCCATCCCGCTGTTCGGGGTGATCCGCGAGCCGGCCCTGCTGGCCTTCTCGACCGCCTCGTCGGAAGCCGCCTATCCCCGCATCCTCGACAGCCTGCCCAAGGTGGGCGTGCGCCGCCGCATCGTCTCGTTCGTCCTGCCGCTGGGCTATTCGTTCAATCTCGACGGCTCGATGCTCTACTGCACCTTCGCCACCATGTTCATCATGCAGGCCCACGGCGTGCACCTGACCATCCAGCAGCAGATCTTCATGCTGCTGCTCCTGATGGTGACCTCCAAGGGCATCGCCGGCGTACCGCGCGCCTCGCTGGTGGTGATCATGGCCACCCTCACCTATTTCGGCCTGCCCGAGGCCTGGATCGCCCTGGTCCTGGGCGTCGACCACCTGCTCGACATGGGGCGGAGCGCGACCAACGTGGTCGGCAACTCGGTCGCCGCCGCCGTGGTGGCCAAGTGGGAGGGGGAGTTGGAGGACATCCAGCCGGAGGAGGCTTCGGCCACCGCCTGATACTTTCCTCCGTAAAATCCCCGCGAAAGCGGGGACCCAGGCGTTTTCTGAAACGCGCCGCTCTCTCCGACAAAAAGCCTGGGCCCCCGCTTTCGCGGGGGTTTTACGGTTTACGGGGTGGGTTGAGTCCCGACGCCCCTAACAACCCCGCCTCCCTCGCCCTCGTGGCGAGGGTCCATGCCGGCCGCTGCTCAGATCCGAGCCGTACTCGAAAGGTCTGAGCAGGATGAACCCTGGATCCTGGGCACAAGGCCCAGGAAGGCGACGGGGGGGGCGGGAAGTCAGCGCACCGCCTTCCCCGTCAACGCCTCCACGACCTTCGGATCGGCCCACTTGGCCCAGGTCGGGTCCAGCAGCCCATAGGGCTCCACCGCCCCGGCCGTGCGGTTGTAGCCGCCGGACTGCGTGCCGTTCAGCGGCCACCAGGCGAAGTCGATACCGCTGGAGCGCGCGTAGTCGGCCAGGGCCTGGACGAAGGTGATACGGTCGTTCTTGCACGGTTGGCCGTCCGGGCCGACCTGGGTGCAGCCGCCCCACTCGCTCATATAGACAGGGGCGGTCCAGGGCTGCCCCGGGTCGCGCACGAAGCCCCACCGCTCGTGCGAACGCAGGGCGAACAGGGCCGGGTCGGCCAGCTCCTCGGGCTTGCGGTTCCAGGCGTAGTCGTGGGCCGCGTAAACGAGCTTGTTCGGAACCGACAGGGTCACCGGCTGGTCACGCACGCCGGTCAGGTGGTTCTGGTAGTCGATGCCGCCGACGATGATCAGCAGCTTCGGATTGACCGCCAGCACGGTTTCCGCGCCGCGCATGGACGCCGCCCGCCAGTCGGTGCGCGGATCGCCGCCGCCCCAGACGGGCTTGAGGCCCAGGGACGGATCGGGCCGGATCTCGTTGCGCAGTTCGGCGGCGACCACGAACGGACGGTTCGCATAGCGGGCCGTCATCGTCTTCCAGTCGGCCAGCCAGGCGCTTTCGGGGTAGGCTGGCGTCCACCACAGGCCGTCGCCATGGGCCTCGTCGCAGCACCAGTCGCCGCGGCTGCGATGGTTGTCGAGCACCACCATCAGCCCTTCGCGGCCAAAGGCGTCGACCACCGCGTCGAACACCTGGAGGGCGGTCTTGCCCTTCAGCTTCGGATTGGCCGAGAGAAAGCGGTCCTCGACCACCGGATTGCGCTCGACCAGCTCGTTCGACCACGGCAGGCGCACCGAGTTGAAGCCGCCGCCCTTGACGGTCCTGACAATCTTTTCGAGCGGTTGCCTGTCCAGCCCGCCGACCACGAACTCGGCCGACTCCGCCCCGAACCAGTTGACGCTGACCAGCCGCACCTTCGCCCCCTTGGCGTCGACGATGTCAGGGCCACGCGTGGACAGTGGATACTTCGGCCCCGCGATCACGGGGGTCGCCAACAGGACGCAGCCGAGCACGGCCGCAAGACGCAGAAGGAAAGCCGACAAGAAAACGCTCCGCCACCAGCAAGGGACGGAGCGCATTCATCCTACAAATAGCCTGGGGCGCAAGCGGCCCCTACTTCACCGTCTTGTCGACCGTCTCGCGGGTGACGGCGTGATAGAGCGGCCGGGACTCCGCATAGATGCGCTTGGCGATCGGCTGGCCCCACTCGCCCTGGCCCCACAGCGACACGAACAGCGGGGCGACGAACTTGCGGCGGCCCTGTCCGGTCAGGAACTGCTCCAGCGACGGCACGGCCGGCTCGTAGCGGTTGGCGATGGCCAGTTGCAGCCAGGCGAAGCGGATCTCGCTGTTGCCCTGGGCCGACAGGCCAAAAGCGGCGTCGACGGCGGCCAGTTGGGCGTTCGTCAGCTTGCGCGGCAACTGGCCGACGAAGCGGACGCGCTCCGACGTGCCCCAGCCCTTCCAGGCCTCGACCGGCGCAACGCCGCCGTCCGCGAAGGCCTTGGCCGCGGCGTCCACGGGCTCGAAGGCCTTGGACTGCACGTGGACGGCGTTTTCCGGCAGGCCCGGCTGGTAGATCCAGCGCTGGACGTCGATCTTCTTCTCCAGCGCCTTGTCGCCCTTGAACAGGTTGGCGCGCAGGTCGGCGATGAAGCCCTCGGCGGTCTGCGGCTGGAAGGCGTGGCGGTCGAAATAGCCGCGCAGATAGGCGTCCCAGCGCTCGCGGCCGACCTCCTTCTCGATCGTGCGCAGGAAGGCCGCGCCCTTCTCGTAGGGGATGTCGGTCATGCCGTCGTCGGGATCGCGGCCGGTCAGGTCGATGTGCAGGCGGGTGTCGGGGGCGGTCATGCCGCCGGCCTCCTCGATCGCCTCGTGCAGGTCGGTCCAGCCCAGGTCGGCCAGCATGGCGGCCGTGTCCTTGCCGTACAGGCTCTCCATGATCCGGTTCTCGAAATAGACCGTGAAGCCCTCGTTGAGCCAGAAGTCGGCCCAGGTGGCGTTGGTCACCAGATTGCCCGACCAGGAGTGGGCCAGTTCGTGCGCCACCAGGCTGACCAGCGAGCGGTCGCCGGCGATCACCGTTGGGGTGGCGAAGGTCAGGCGCGGGTTCTCCATGCCGCCGAACGGGAACGACGGCGGCAGCACCAGGAGGTCGTAGCGGCCCCAGCGGTAGGGGCCGTAGAGCTTCTCGGCGGCCTCGACCATCTTCTCGACGTCGGCGAACTCCCAGGCCGCGGCCTTCAGGGCCGAGGGCTCGGTATAGATCCCGGTTCGCGGGCCCAGCGGCTGGAAGGCCAGATCGCCGATGGCGATGGCGATCAGGTAGGGCGCGACCGGCTTGTCCATCCTGAAGCGATAGGCGCGGCCGCCGGCGACGGGTTCGCCGTTCGGGGTCAGCTGCTCGGCGCTCATCACCGCCTTCAGGCCCTCGGGCGCGACGATGCGGGCGGTCCAGGTCTGGCGGATCCCGGGGCTGTCCTGGGTGGGGATCCAGGTGCGGTTGAGGATCGCCTCGCCCTGGCTGAACAGGTACGGCTTGACCTTGCCGGCCGTCTGCGAGGGCGACAGCCACTGCAGGGCCGCGCCGTCGGGGGCGCTCTCATAGGCGATGACGATGCGCTTGGCGCCGGCCAGGGTGACGGTCAACGGCGCGCCCAGGTGCGGGTCGAAGGCGCCGAGGGTCCACTTCAGCGGCTTGCCCTGGGCGTTGGTGATCGACTTGATCTTCAGGCCCTTGGTGTCGAGCACGACCTCCTTGGCGCCGGGCGCGAGCTTGAGGTCGAGGGCGGCCTTGCCGACCATCTTCTTGCCCGTGAAGTCAGCCGTCAGGTCGAGATCGACATGGGTGACGCGGGCGACCTGGGGCCTTGCGTAGGAGTGGATGTCCTTGGCGTCCGAGCGGGTCGACAGCGGGGCGATCATGGGGGCTTTCGCCGGCGCCGCCGAAGCCAAGGCCGGGACGGCGACGCCGCCGAGGAGCGCGGCCACGAGCAGGGCGCGCGAGGTGTTCGAGATCAGGGACATGAGACGTTGAATCCGTGGAAGCGGAACTTTGCGCCTCTTATTCCAGATACTGGGGCCTACAGATAGTCGAGCAGGCTCATACCCGTCTTGAGCGTTCCGTCCGCGCCGAACATCGAGGAAAGTTTGTCCGACAGGGTCTGCAGCGAGACCATCTTGTCGTAGAGGGCCGGGGTCCAGCCGACGGCCTCGCGCTCCTCGTCGCTCATCGAGACGTATTGCGAGACGAGGTTGCGGCCGAAGACCGAGGCGTCGCCCGACTGCTGGGCCGACTTCCAGTTCGAGGAGACGCCCTCGCGGTTGCGGGCGCGGACCTCGTCGGCGGCCTCCTTGACCTCGTGCTCGGAGAACTGGCCGCCCTTGTTCAGGGCGATGGCCGACAGCGAGCGGTCGTCGAAGCGGGAAAAATCGATGGTCCCGGCGTCGCCGTCGGTCGCCATCCCCTCCCCCGTCGCCAGCGCGTACTGGCGGTCGAGCGCGGTGCGGACGTCGGAGGCCACGGCGTCGATCTCGCGCGAGCGCGGATTGGCGACGACGCCGCCGTTTTCCTTGAGGTAGGCGGCGACCGGATCGTCGGCGATGCCCGTGGGCGCGGTTCCCGGCTTGGCGGTGGCCTGACGCAGGCCCTCGACCAGGGCGGCCTTCGCGTTCTGCCAGGCCAGCGTGCCCTTCTCTTCGGTCCCGGCGGCCTCGTGGCGGGTCAGGGCGGCCTTGTAGAGGCCGGCATAGTCGCCGGTCACCCGGGCGTCGGCGGCGGGACCGGCCAGCGCCTTGTCCTGGCCGGCCTTCAACTGGAGGCTGGCGACCACCTGCTCCTCGATCGGGAAGCTGCCACCCTGGTTGGAGGCGCCCTGGTTCGAAGCAATGGCGTAGAGGCTGCGGCGGTCGAGGCCGGAGACGTCGATCGTCGCCTTGCCGTCTTTCAGCGCGCTGGTGGCCTTGGCGGCCGACAGCAGAGCGTCGAGGCTCTTGCGGGCGTCGGAGACCACGGTGGCGAGGCTGCGGCCGTCGGTGCTCGCGGCGGCCAGCGCGGCTTGAGCCTCGGCCGACAGGGTGACGCTGACGCTGGCCCCGCCGGTCTTGGCCGCTTCAGCCGCCTTGGCCTGGGCGGCGGCCGTTCCCGTCTGGCTGCTCGTCGCCCCCGCATAGGCGTAGGCGGCGGCGTAGCCCTGAGAGCCGATCCTGGTCATCACGCACTCGAAGTCGATTCAACTGCGAGTTAACGTATCAGTTCGGATGTGATTTGAAATGTTTGGAAATCAGAAGGTTGGTTGGTTAACGTCACATCCCTGTGGGTGGGAGCCGTCCGATTCCCCTCTCTCTTAGAGAGAGGGAGGGGCCCATGCGAAGCATGGGAGGGTGAGTGGTTACACCCTCAGCCGGCGTGTCGGCACGTACCCCCAACAGCACCAAGATTTCTCAAGGGCTTCGCCTACCCACTCACCCTCCCACGCCTACGGCGCGGGCCCCTCCCTCTCTCCATGAGAGAGGGGGCGGAGGAAAGGGACTGAGCCCTACCCCTCGTGCCCCGGCGTCCGGGGCGTCGCCCACGGCTCCGACACGTCAGCCAGGGCCGCTTCCACGCAGTCGACGGAGACCCGCAGGTCGCCGCCGCCGGCGAAGGTCAGCAGGATCACGCCGCCGGGGGCTTCCGCGCCCGGCTCGAAGGCGATCGACAGCAGCTCGACCACCGCCTGCTTGGCGTCGCGGCGCAGGTTGCGGGCCTGCACGCCGGTGACGTCGCCCAGTTGCAGGGCCGAGCGCACGCGCTCGCCGCCCTTCTTCCTAGCCCCGGCTTCCCAGCGGAAGCGGTTGCAGGCCAGGGTCAGGGTGCGGGCGGCCGCGTCCCAGCGGATGTCGCCGATCTTGGCGACGGCGTCCTGCAACGCCGCCGAGATCACCGGCAGGTCTTCCGGCTCGTGGGCCAGCAGGCGGAGGGGCGCGGCGCTCATCGCTTAAAG
This sequence comes from Caulobacter sp. GW821-FHT10A10, assembly GCF_059415745.1. NCBI lineage: Bacteria > Pseudomonadati > Pseudomonadota > Alphaproteobacteria > Caulobacterales > Caulobacteraceae > Caulobacter > Caulobacter sp. GW821-FHT10A10. Next base: position 11,713 of record NZ_JBWKNV010000016.1, read on the forward strand.
CTCCGGCTCGCCGTCGCCCTTGATGCGGCGCACCTGGGCCCCACAGGCGCCCAGCTTCTCTTCCAGGCGCTCGAAGCCCCGGTCGAGGTGGTAGATGCGCGACACCACGGTCTCGCCGCGAGCCACCAGGCCGGCGATCACCAGGCTGACGGAGGCGCGAAGATCGGTGGCCATCACCTCGGCGCCTTCCAGCTGGGCGACGCCGCGCACGCGGGCCTCGCCGCCGTGCACCGAGATGTCGGCGCCCAGGCGCATCAGCTCGGGGGCGTGCATGAAGCGGTTCTCGAAGATGGTCTCGCGGATGCGGCTCTCGCCGTTCGCCGTGGTCATCAGGGCCATGAACTGGGCCTGGAGATCGGTGGCGAAGCCCGGGAACGGCGCGGTCTCGAGATCGACGGCGTTCAGGCGCGAGCCGTTGCGCTTGACGATGACGCCGTCCTCGGTGCGGACGACGGTGGCGCCGGCCTCCTCGAGCTTGACCGACAGGCTCTCGATCAGTTCGGGGCGAGCCTTGGTCAGGCGCACTTCACCGCCGGCCATGGCGGCGGCGACGGCGTAGGTGCCCATCTCGATGCGGTCGGGGATCACCGAGTGGGTCGCGCCGTTCAGGCGGGCGACGCCGGTGATGGTGATGGTGGGGGTGCCCGCGCCCTCGACCTTGGCGCCCATGGCGTTCAGGCATTCCTGCAGGTCGGCCAGTTCCGGCTCGCAGGCGGCGTTGCGGATCACCGTCACGCCGTCGGCCAGCACGGCGGCCAGCATGGCGTGCTCGGTGGCGCCCACCGAGACGATCGGGAAGACGATCTCCGCGCCCTTCAGGCCGCGCGGGGCCTGGGCGTAGACGTAGCCTTCGTGCAGGTCGATCTTGGCGCCCAGGGCCTCCAGCGCCTGGAGGTGCAGGTCCACCGGACGCGCGCCGATGGTGCAGCCGCCAGGCAGCGAGACCTTGGCCTGGCCCGAGCGGGCGACCAGCGGGCCCAGCACGTTGAACGAGGCGCGCATCTGGCGCACCAGGTCATACGGCGCGAAGCCGCTGGTGATCTCCGGCGCGTGCAGGATGGTCTGCTGGCCGTCGGGACCGTCGTCGCTTTCGGTGACGCTGACGCCGAGGCGCGTCAGCAGCTTGCCGAGGAATCGCGTATCGGCCAGGCGCGGCATGTTGGTCAGCCGCAGCGGCTGATCCGTGAGCAGGCTGGCGGCCATCAGCTTGATGGCAGAGTTCTTGGCGCCGCTGACGGGGATGGTCCCGTTCAGCTGCGCGCCGCCGGTGATGGCGATGCGATCCAATGAAAATCCCTCGAACGCGCGGAAAAGCCGTCTTCCACGCGGGTCACATGTGAGGTCGCGGTTCTAACGCTTGCAAGGGGGCATGCAAGAGGCCGCGCCGATTCCTATTCCGAAGCCGATTCCGGCTTGGCCGACGCGCTGGCGGGCGCCTTGCGACGGCGGAGGTTGGTTCTCAGGGCCTGGGCCAGACGCGCCTCGCGTTCGGCTTTTTCCTTGTCCTGACTGGGGTTTGGCTTCGATGACTGACTCATGTGTCCACAGGTGAATTGCCCGCGACGTTCAGTCAACGCGATTTGGGCTTTGCAATCCCCGAAATCGTTGGCTATACGCCCCTCCTCGTCGCCGCCGTAGCTCAGTGGTAGAGCGCATCCTTGGTAAGGCTGAGGTCGGCAGTTCAATCCTGCCCGGCGGCACCACGGGGACCCAGACGGAAGTCTGGGTCCCCACCACACCCCTGAAATCGCAAAGCTTTCCCAACGCCAGACGGCGTGATCGTTCGCGCGTGCGAAGTCGCGTCCGGGCGGCCGAGGCCGTCCGCCGAAGCTGGAAGCGCGTCGTTCAGCCGGCCGGAATCGCCCGCCGGATCGGGAGCGGCCCGCCGGGCCGCCGCCCCCCTTCCCTCAAATCAGAAAACGATCTTGCGGACGCCGATGCGGAACACCCGGCCCAGCGGATCGAGATAGTCGGGCTGGTAGGTCAGCGGCAGGGTCCCGTCGCTGCTGGTCACCTTGGTGCGGGCGTCGAACAGGTTGGTGACCTCGGCCGTCACCCGCGTTCCCCGCAGCCACGGATGCTTCCGCACCCACTCGCGGCGCTGCGAGAGGTCGGCGAACAGCCGCAGGTTCACGGTCGCCAGGTCGCCGAACTTGTAGTCGGGCGTCAGGCCATTGCCCTTCGTGACCGTGCCGGATTCCCACTTGGCGTTGACGAAGCCGCCGACGCCGCGACGCGAGGCCCCGACCTGCAACTTCACCTCGTGCTCGGACTCGCCGCCGGCGCCGGAGATGGAATCCCCGTTCAGCAGGTCGAGCACCGACGAGCCGTCGCGGATCGTCACCTCGTCCTTCAGCCGCCAGGTATGGGTCAGCGAAATGTTGATCAGGCCCTGGCCGGGCCGCATCATCACGGCTGGACGCCGCCCGCCGCCGGGAGGGCCGCCAGGACCCCCGCCCGGGGGACCACCGCCGGGACCGCCCATGCCAGGCGGAGGACCGCCGCTCTCGCCCGGAGGCGGACCGCCTCCTTCCCCAGGCGGCGGGCCGCCATCGGGGGGACCGCCGTCCGGCGGGCCGAAGCCCTGGCGCGGCGGGAACTGCATCGGCTTGCCGAAGGCGCGCGAGAAGGTGAAGCCCCAGGCGGCCTCTTCCTTCACTTCGCGCGCCACGTTGATCGGCCGAGCGTCGATGCTGAGCAGGGTTCCGTCGGCCGAGCGGGTGAAGCGCTCGGGAAGGGCTTCTTCCAGGCCGGCGGTGACGCTGGAGAAGCTGCTGATCCCGTCCAGCACCTCGGTGCGGGTCCAGTTCAGGTTCATCTGCAGCGCGTGCTTCGAGGTCGGGGTCCAGTTGACGCCGAAATGCAGGATGCGGCTTTCGGGCGCCTCCAGGTCGGCGTTGCCGCCGCTGGTCTGGGTCACCGACACCGTCTGGCCGGTGGCGTAGTCGAACACCGCCACATTGGGCGTCGTCTCGGTAGGGTCGTTCAGCTGCGACAGGGTCGGGGCCGTGGTCTTGGTGGTGTAGTCGCCGGTGAAGACCAGTTTCTCGACCGGCGTCCAGTTGAGGCCCGCGCCGAGCGTGCGCAGGGTTCCGAAGTCCGACACCTGCGAGGCGGCGAGGTTGAAATTGGCCGAGACCGCGCCGAGCCTTTTCCCCGCGCCCTCCCCCGCCGCAAAGATTGGCAGGTCGAAGCTGGCCTGCACCGAGCCCTGGTCGCGCGACACGCTGCGGCTGGTGAAGTCGTCGTCGACGCGGCTTTCGCTGTCGAGGCTGGAATGCTCGCCGCCGGCCTTCAGCGACAGGCGCAGCGAACCGGCCGGCAGGGAGAGGAGCGAGCCGTTGGCGACGACGTCGGCCTTGACGCTCTGCGCCACCGACGAGGCCCGGGTGGGGGCGAGCACGGTCGTCGTGGAGTCACGGTCGGTGCTCGAGTCGGCCTCCACCCGCTGATAGGCCAGGCTGCCGGTCGTGGCCCAGGAGCCAATGAAGCCGTCGGCCAGGGCGCCCAGATCGGCGGTCGTGGTCTTGGTCTTCTTCTGCAGCGTGTCGGACAGGCCGCCGTCGTCGTCGCCCAGGCGGCTGACCTCGTCCACCGACTTGAGGCCGCCGCTGAGGGTCAGGCCGACCTTGTCGGTCAGGTCGCGCTTGACCACGCCCGACAGCTGGGCCTGGCGAAGCCGGGGCAGCAGCGTGCGCCCGGCGGTCGTCTCGCCGGTCTCCGAACGGTCGATGTCGCGCTCGTCTTCATAGAGGGCCGACTGGTTCTTGAGGTCCAGGCTCAGCGAGGTGCGGGCGCCGCCCTGGATGCGCAGGGCGTTGGTGCGCGAACTGCCGACGGTGCGTCCGCCGCCCTGCGGCCGTTCGGCGTCGACCTGCTCGGACAGCGAGCGGAAGCGTTCACGCAGGATGATGTTCACCACCCGCTGGTCGGCGCTGTAGCCATAGGCCAGGGCCGTCTGCTCGGGCAGGATCTGGAACTGCTCGATGGCCTCGGTCGGCAGGCCGCGCAGCTCCTGGAAGCCGGAGATCCGGCGGCCGTTGATCAGGAACACCGGCGAGCCGCCGCGGGCGCTGGTGGTCTGGGCTTCCAGCAGTTCGATCAGCTCGTCGACCGTGGCCGCGCCGAAGGCCTGGATCTGCATCGGATCATAGGCGACCAGCGGCGCCTGGCCGCCCCGCGCCTCGCCGCGCTTGGTCGCCTCGACCACGACGCCGGAGACGTCGGTCGAGGCCGCGCCTGGAGCCGTATCCGGGGCCGCCGACAGAGCGGCCGCGGCCAGGATGACAAACGGTGCGACGGCCATGGTCCCTCTTCGTCCAGGATGAGCGAAGCAGGGCTCCTAAGGCCTAAGTTGTGCAGCACCATCACTGGACGGAAACAATCGCGGCGATGCTTCGCGATCGCCGTTCGGGCCGTCTCGGACGCGTGAGGACGCCCCTTGCGTCTCGCTCGAAGTCCGCCCTCGGATGATCGGCCAAGCTTGACCGTTATCGCCATCACGCTGGCAAGCTTCAGCATAAGTAAAAGAGCGAAATACTTAACGCCGATTAACTTGAAACAACTTCATACGTAGACTTTTCGACATAGATAACTGGCTACCTCATGCGCTGTCCTGCCGCATTACGCGATTCAGGCGAGCCTTATACAGATGCATTAAGCATATCGTTTAACCATAGCTGTACGGGGGAGCGTCGATGACGTTCGATCTCGCCCGCCAGGCCATGAGCTTGGCGGCCATCGCGACCTGCTGCCTGCTCGCCGCCCCGGCCGCCGCCCAGGTTCTGGAAATCGGCGACGAGGGTCAGGTCACCCGCTTCGACGGTGCGGCCGTCTTCGACGGCGAGACGGCCCAGGCGATCGCGCCGCCGCCCGTCGCCGTCGTCGAGACCGTGGCCAGTGAGGCCGTCCGGCGCGAACTGCACGCCGCCGCCGCCGACTACGCCCTGGATCCCAAGCTGGTCGAGGCCGTGGCCTGGCGCGAGAGCCGCTTCCGCCCCGCCGCCCGCTCGCGCCGCGGCGCCATGGGCGTGATGCAGCTGATGCCGGCCACCGCCCGCGACCTGGGCGTCGATCCCTCGGACATGGCCCAGAACATCAAGGGCGGGGCGATGTACCTGCGCCAGATGCTCAACCGCTTCGGCGGCGACGTGAAGCTGGCCCTGGCCGCCTACAACGCCGGCCCCGGCGCCGTCCTCAAGCACGGCGGCGTGCCGCCCTACGCCGAGACCCAAGCCTATGTCGCCTCGATCCTCGGCCGCATGGCCGTGGCGGCGCCCGCCCTCGCCCTCCCCGCCCTCGGAGCCCCCAACTGATGCGTAAACTTGTAAGCGTTCGCGCCGCCGCCCTGGCGACCACCCTCCTCGCCGCCGCCAGCCAGGCTCACGCCCAGGCCGCCCAATCCCAAGTCGCTTTGGCCGACCCGCAAGGCTCGTCGGCCGTGCTGTCGGGCGTGCTTTGGCTGCAAGGCACCCTGATGGGCAACGTCGCCACCGCCGTGGCGGTGATGGCCGTGGCCGCCGTCGGCTTCATGATGCTGACCGGCCGGATGAACTGGCGCTACGGCGCGACCGTCATCCTGGGCTGCTTCATCCTGTTCGGCGCGACCACCATCGTCAGCGGCATCCGCACCGCGGCGGGCGCGTAAAGCCCGATGGCCGCCCCCCTCGATCGCGACGTGGTGTTCGGGGCCCTGACCCGGCCCCAGATGTTCGCCGGCGTGACCTACAGCTACTTCGTCGTCAACGGCGTGGTCACGACCGAGCTCTTCCTGATCACCAAGTCGTTCTGGGCCCTGCTCGCGGCGCTGGTGGTCCACGCGATCGGCTATGCGGCCTGCCTGCGCGAACCGCGCATCTTCGACCTGTGGCTGGCCAAGGTCAGCCGCTGCCCCCGCGTTCCCAATTTCCGGGCCTGGCGATGCAACAGCTACCAACCGTGAATCCGAAAAAGGAAGCGTCGGCCGGCAAGCGCCTGCCCTACGCCCGTCACCTGGACGCGCGGACGATCGAGACCCGCGACGGGCTGTTGCTGCAGGTGATCCACCTGGCCGGCCTGCCGTTCGAGACGGCCGACAGCGAGACGCTGAACTACCGCAAGGCGGTGCGCGACGTCATGCTGCGCGGCCTGGCCAGCTCGCGCTTCGCCGTCTACCACCACATCATCCGCCGCGAGGCCAGGGTCGGTACGGAAGGCGAGTTCTCCGACGCCTTCAGCAGGCAGGTGGACGCCGACTGGAGCGAGCGCCTCGCCGGCCGCAAGCTCTATGTCAACGACCTCTTCCTGACGATCGTGCGCCGGCCGCTGCAAGGCCAGGGCGGGCTGATCGACAAGGCCCTGCGCCTGGCCAAGGGCTCCGCGCAAAGCGCCGGCCAGAAGACCCAGGACCGCCGCGAACTCGACGCCGCCCGCGACAGCCTGGTCTCGGCCCTGGCTCCCTACGGCGCGCGGGTGCTGGGCCAATACGAGGGTTCGAACGGGACCAGCTCGGAGCCGCTGGAATTCCTGTCCTGCCTCTATAACGGCGAGATGCGCCCGGTTCTGGCGCCGGAAGGCGACGCGGGCGAGTACCTGCCCTATCGTCGGGTCAGCTTCGGCCACGAGACGCTGGAGCTGTCGCGGGCCGGCGCCCTGGCGCGCGGCTTTTCCTCGATCGTCTCGGTCAAGGACTACCCCGCCCAGACCACGCCGGGCATGCTGGACGACCTGCTGCGCCTGCCGTGCGAGATGGTGGTGACGCAGAGCTTCGGCTTCGTCGATCGCCAGCCGACGCTGGACAAGATGAACCTGGCCCTGCGCCGCATGCGCGCGGCCGACGACGACGGCGTCAGCCTGAAGGCCGACCTGATCCGCGCCAAGGACGACGTGGTCAGCGGCCGGGCCGCCTTCGGCGAGCATCACCTGTCGGTGCTGGTGCGCGGCGAGAGCCTGGAGGGCCTGGACCAATCCACCGCCGAGGTGCTGTCGGCCTTCACCGAGATGGGCGCCATCGCCGTGCGCGAGGACGTCAATCTGGAGCCGGCCTTCTGGGCGCAGTTCCCGGGCAACTTCAAGGATATCGCCCGCCGGGCGATGATCTCGACCGCCAACTTCGCCGGCTTCGCCAGCGGCCACAACTTCCCGGTCGGCAAGGCCCTGGGCAACCACTGGGGCCCGGCGGTGACGCTGCTGGAGACCACCTCGGCCGGCCCCTACCATTTCAACTTCCACAAGGGCGATCTGGGGAACTTCACGATCATCGGCCCGTCGGGCTCGGGCAAGACCGTGGTGCTGAACTTCCTGCTGGCCCAGGCCCAGAAGTACGCGCCGCGCACCGTCTTCTTCGACAAGGATCGCGGGGCCGAGATCTTCCTGCGCGCCATCGGCGGCCGCTACGAGGTGCTGCGCCCGGGCCAGGCGACGGGTTTCAACCCGCTGGCCCTGGAGGACACGCCGGCCAACCGCCGCTTCCTCGCCGACTGGATCGCGCGACTGGTCGTTCGCCCGGGCGAGAGCCTGACGCCGGACGACCTGGCCCGCATCAAAGACGCGGTCGACGCCAACTACGATCAGGCGCCGAAACTGCGCCGCCTGCGGTTCTTCGCCGAGCTGTTCAAGGGCGCGCGCCGTCCGGACGCCGCCGATCTGGCCGCGCGCCTGGCGCCGTGGCACGGCGCGGGCGAGCACGCCTGGCTGTTCGACAACGCCCAGGACGGCCTCGATTTGTCGGCCGCCACCCTGGGCTTCGACATGACCCAGCTGCTGGACGACCCGGCGCTGCGCACGCCCGCCATGATGTACCTGTTCCACCGCGTGGAGCAGCGTCTGGACGGCCACCCGACCCTGATCGTCGTCGACGAGGGCTGGAAGGCGCTGGACGACGAGGTGTTCGTCGCCCGGATCAAGGACTGGGAAAAGACCCTGCGCAAGCGCAACGGCCTGGTCGGCTTCGCCACCCAGAGCGCGCAAGACGCCCTGGAAAGCCGGATCGCCAGCGCCATCGTCGAGCAGGCCGCCACCCAGATCTTCATGGCCAATCCCAAGGCCCAGGCGAAGGACTACTGCGAGGGCTTCGGCCTGACCGAGCACGAGTTCGAGTTGGTCCGCAGCCTGCCCGACACCGCCCGCTGCTTCCTGATCAAGCACGGGACCGACAGCGTCGTGGCCCGCCTGAACCTCTCCGGCTCGCCCGAGCTGCTGACGGTGCTGTCGGGCCGCGAGAGCACGGTGCGCCGGCTCGACGCCCTGCGCGAACATCTGGGCGACGCGCCCGAGGCCTGGATGGCCAAGCTGGTGAGGGACGCCGCATGACGCCTGTAGCCTGCCCCGCCGCTGACGCGGCTCTGGTTCAGGGCCTCATCGGCTCGGTCGATTGCCAGGTGCACGGCCTGGCCCAGGCCGGCTACGCCGCCCTGGCCGCGCCCGGCTCGCCGGTCTCGACCCTGCTGACGGTGCTGATGACCGTCTATGTCGCCTTCATGGGCTACCGGCTGGTGCTGGGCCGCGGCTCCCTGCGGATCGGCGACGCCACCATCGCCGTCGTGAAGATGGCCCTGGTCGTGGCCCTGGCCACCAACTGGGCGCTGCTGGAAACCCTGGCCTACGACGCCCTCTTCAAGGCCCCGGCCGAACTGGGCGCCCTGCTGCTGGGCCAGCTGGGCGGCGAGGCCGGCAAGGCCGATCCCTATCTGCGCCTGCAATCGGCCTACGACGTCCTGCAGCAGGCCGCCCAACACTTCGCCAGCCGCGCCGGCGCGCGCGACTCCGCCCTGCAGGGCGGCCCGGGCTTCGCCGCCTTCGCGGCCAATGTCGGCGGCCTGGTCATGCTGCTGACCAGCCTGGGCGCGGTGCTGGCCTGCAAGGTGGTGCTGTCGGTGCTGCTGGGCCTGGCCCCGCTGGTCGCCGGCCTGCTGCTGTTCGACGCCACCCGCGGCCTCGTCGAGGGCTGGATCAAGGCGATGATCGCCCTGGCCCTGCTGCCGATGGTCGCCACCCTGGGCCTGGCGCTGGAACTGGCGATGATGACCCCGTCGCTGAAGGCGCTGGCGGCCATGAAGACCGCCCAGCAGTTCGCCGAGCTCGACATCGGTCCGGCGGTCACCGTGCTGGTGCTCAGCCTGGTGTTCGCCCTGGTCGTCACCGCCGCCGCCATCGCCGTTTCGGTCATGGCCGCCGGCCTGCGCCTGCCGCGCGAACGCTCCCGCGACCAGGCGGCGTCTCCCTCGATCGACGTCGGCCAGACCGCCGCGCCGCTGGAGCCGCCTTCGCGCGCCGCCCATGTCGCCGCAGCAGCCGCCGCCCAGGCCCGGCGCGAGGAACAGGCCGCGACCGCCGCCTCCAGCGCGACCATCGGCCCGCGCCGCCTGACCGTGGTGTCCGACCGCTCGGCCCCCGCGCCGTCGGCCTCGTCCGCCCCCTCCACAGCCACGGCCGCCGTCCCGCTCGGCGCCAGCTACCGCCGCCCCGCCTCGCCCCGCCGCACCGCGTCCGGGACCCGGAGAGACCAGTGACCCCGCGTTCCAGTTTCGGAGTATCGCCCGTGAAGCGTCCGCTTCTCGCCCTGTCGATCGTCTGCGGCCTCGTCGCCCCCGCCGTGGCCCTGGCCCAGCCGGTCGCCTCGGCCGTCGTGCGCCCCCCGGCGGCCGACCCGCACATCCGCACCCTGCCCTATGACGCCGACCGGGTGCAGCGCCTGACCGGGTTCATGGGCTTCCAGACCATGATCGAGTTCGGCCCCGACGAGCGCATCGAGAACGTCTCGATCGGCGACGCCCTGGGCTGGCAGGTGACGCCGAACAAGCGCGCCACCCTGCTGTTCCTCAAGCCCGTCGACCGCGCCCCGGCCACGAACATGACCGTGGTCACCGATCGCCGCCGCTACGTCTTCGAACTGTCGATCGCCCCCGCCGGCGCGCCGACGAGCGACGCGGCCTATGTGGTGCGGTTCCAGTATCCGAGCGTCGCCGCGCCGGTCCGCCCGGTCGCGCCGAGCGCCCAGAACACGGCCTACACGATCGAAGGATCCCCCGCCGTGGCCCCCTCGCGCGTGTTCGACGACGGCCGCGCCACCTATTTCGCCTGGCCCGAGCAGGCCGAGCTGCCGGCGATCTTCGTCATCGGTCCGGACGGGGTCGAAGGCCTGGCCAACGCTCTCGTGAAGGACGGCTACCTGGTCGTCGACCGCCTGGCGCCGCGCTTCGTGCTGCGCAGCGACAAGGCCAGCGCCACGGTGGTCAACACCGCCTGGCGCCGCGACCTGACGACGGGGAGCGCCCGATGACCCACGACATCGATCCCCGCCTGACGCCCGAGGTCCAGGACGACCTGGCGAGCGCCGACGCCAAGGCCCGGCCCGTGGTCGGCCGTAGCGGCGGCGTCTCCAACCTCGCCATCATGGTCGGCTTCGGCGTGTTCGGCGTGGCCGTGTTCGTCTGGCTGTCGAGCCACCGCGCCGACGCCGGCCAGCGCCAGCCCGTCGCCTCGCCGCCGGCGGCCGCCGCGCCGCTGGCCCAGGTCGCCAAGGTCGAACCCCCGCCGGCCGCGATCCCCGGTCCGCAGTTCACCGTCGACAACAGCGCGCCGACGCCCGCCCCCGAACCAACGCGCGGCGAGCTCATGCCGCCGAGCACGCCGGCGCCGCTGCTGGTCCCGGCGCCGGCCGACGAGTCCGTCCGTCGCCGCGCCCCGACCCTGGTCGTCGATCTGAGCGCGCCCTCGGCGCTGCGTCCGGCCGGCGACAAGGGCGAGGCCGCCGCGCCCGCCGCCGGCGCGGGCGACGGCTTCGGCGACAAGGTCAGTCTCGACGAGGCGACCCCGGCCAAGGCCACGGCCATGCAGAACCTCGACGCCGTCGTGCCCCAGGGCGCGGTGATCCCGGCGGTCATGGAGACGGCGATCAATTCCGACCTGCCGGGCCTGGCCCGCGCCATGGTCACCCGCGACGTGAAGAGCTTCGACGGCTCGACGGTGCTGATCCCGCGCGGCAGCCGGGTGATCGGCCAGTACAAGTCGGGCGTCGCCCAGGGCGCCTCGCGCGTCTTCGTGATCTGGACCCGGGTGATCCGTCCCGACGGCGTGTCGATCCAGATCGGCTCGCCGGCCGCCGACCCGCTGGGCCGCGGCGGGCTGGAAGGCAAGGTCGACCGCCACTTCTTCACGCGGTTCGGCGGCTCGATCCTGACCTCGGTGCTGAGCGCCGGCGTCGCCGCCGTCAGCAACACCCGCGCCAATTCGCAGATCTACATCGGCTCGGTGTCGGAAGCCGCCAACCTGGCCAACAGCGCCAAGACCACCCAGACCTCGCCCACCATCAAGACGCCGCAGGGCGCGCCGGTGACGATCTTCGTGGCCCGCGACCTCGACTTCTCCAGCGTGCGGAGCGCCGCACGATGACCCATCACGCCCCGATGGGGGTCTATCTGGAGGCCTATCTGGCGCCGCTGGCGCCGTGGCTGGCCGATCCGGAGGTGACCGACCTCTATGTCAACGGCCCCGGCGAGCTGTGGGTCGAGCGGCTGGGCGGCGCGGTCGCCAAGGTCGCGGCCCCCGAGCTGGACGAGACCAACCTGTGGCGCCTGGCGCGCCAGGTGGCCGCCCTGGTCCACCAGGGCGTCAGCCGCGAGCACCCTCTGCTGTCGGCCGTGCTGCCCGACGGCGCGCGGGTGCAGGTGGTGGCCCCGCCCGCGACGCGCGGCGGGATCGTCATGGCCATCCGCAAGCACGTGGTCTCGGACCTGTCGCTCGATGACTACGCCCAAGCCGGCGCCTTCGACCGCGCGACCACGCCCTTGGTCCGGCCCGACGCGGCCCTGCGGGCCCTGCTCGACGCCGGCGACGTGCGCGGCTTCCTGTCGGCGGCCGTGCGCGCGGGCAAGAACATCGTGGTCAGCGGCGGCACCTCGACCGGCAAGACCACCTTCCTCAACGCCCTGCTGAAGGAAGTGCCGCGCGACCAGCGCCTCGTCCTGATCGAGGACGCGCCCGAGATCCGCCTCGTCCACGCCAACGCGGTCGGTCTGGTGGCCGCCAAGGGCGACCAGGGCCAGGCCCGGGTCGGGACCGAGGACCTGTTGCAGGCCTCGCTGCGCCTGCGGCCCGACCGCATCATCCTGGGCGAGCTGCGCGGCGCGGAGGCGTTCAGCTTCCTGCGCGCCGTCTCCAGCGGCCACCCCGGCTCGATGACCACGGTCCACGCCGACGACCCGCGCGGGGCCATCGAACAGCTGGCGCTGATGGCCCTCCAGGCCGGCGCCAACCTGCGACGCCAGGACGTGATCGACCATGTCGAACGCGTCGTCGACGTCTTCGTCCAGCTCCATCGCCAGGACGGCGTCCGCGCAGTCCGGGAGATCGTCTTCATCGACCGATAGCGGCCGCTTCCATCCACCTCATCACCAGCTTCAACGCGCCCGTTCCGCGGGCGTGACCGGGAACCTCTGTGCAATGCGTATGAAACTTCTGGCGTCCACGGCGGGGGTAGGCCTCGCCCTCGTGCTCTCGGCCTGCGGCGGCGGCAGCGGTGGAGGCGGCGGCTCGTCGTCGACGCCCCAGAGCAGCGGCGGCACCACGCCGACCACCCCGCCCGCGCCCGTGGTGATCTCGGCGGCCGAGGCCGCGCGCCTGGCCAAGCAGGCCACCTTCGGCCCGACGCCGGCCCTGATCGACCAGATCGTGGCCGCCAAGAGCGCCTCGGCCTGGATCGACCAGCAGTTCGCCCTGAGCGGCAGCACCTACGCCGACATCGCCGCCAAGCCGGTAGCGACCAACTACTGCGCCAATTCGGGCCTGACCGGGACCGACCTCAGCAACTGCAACCGCGACAACTACGGCGCCCTGCCGATGTCGATGCGGTTCTATTCCAACGCCATGAGCAAGGACGACCAGCTGCGCCAGCGCGTGGCCTTCGCCCTGTCGCAGATCGTCGTGGCCTCGGACCTGGAGGTGCACACCACCGCGGGCCTGGCGACCTTCAACCAGATCCTGCTGAGCAACGCGTTCGGCAACTACAAGGACATCCTGCGCGAGGTCACCCTGAACCCGTTCATGGGCAACTTCCTCGACATGGTCGACAGCAACAAGTCGGCCCCCAACGAGAACTACGCCCGCGAACTGATGCAGCTGTTCTCGGTGGGCACGGTGCTGCTGAACGCCGACGGCACGACCAAGACCGGCGCCGACGGTGCGGTGATCGCCACCTACAGCAACGCCGAGGTCAAGGAAGTGGCCCGCGCCCTGACGGGCTGGACCTACGCCCGCCTCGACGGCGCGGCCGTCACCGACGGCACGAAGCTCGATTACTCCAAGCCGATGGTCGTCAGCACGGTGAGGTTCGACACCAAGGCCAAGACCTTCCTGGGCGTCACCATCCCGGCCGACGCCACGCCTCAGGCCAATGTCGACACGGTGGTCGACGCCGTCTTCAACCACCCCAACACCGCCCCGTTCATCAGCAAGCGGCTGATCCAGCAGCTAGTGCTGGCCAACCCGTCGCCGGCCTATGTGGGCCGCGTGGCCGCGGTCTTCGCCGACAACGGCGCGGGCGTGCGCGGCGACATGAAGGCGGTGATCAAGGCCATCCTGACCGACACCGAGGCCCGCGGCTCGGCCGCCACGCCCGGCAAGGTCAAGGAGCCGGTGCTGTTCCTGACGGGCCTGGCCCGCGGCATGGGCCTGAAGTCGGACGGCTACGCCTTCTATTACCGCGACAACGCCCTCGGCCAGATGCCCTTCCGCGCCACCTCGGTGTTCAACTTCTACCCCTACGACTTCCCGCTGCCGCTGGGCTCGGGCGAGGCCAGCCCGGTCAGCAAGCTGATGACCACCTCGACCATGATCGCCCGCCACAACCTGGCCTGGGACTGGACCATGGCCGGCGAGGCCACGCGCACCGAGTTCAAGGTCCAGTCGACCATCACCGGCTCGACCGCCGTCGAACTGCCCTGGACCGAATGGGAGGCCCTGGCCGCCGACGAGGCCAGGATGCTCGACCGCATCGACCTCGTGTTCCTGAACGGCACCATGACCTCGGCCCAGCGCAGCGCGCTGTCGTCGGCCATGGCCGCCGTCAAGAACACCGACCCCGCCGTCCAGGCGCGCAAGCGGGCGCAGGTCGCCCTCTACATCGTCGCCTCGTCCCCGCAATTCCAAGTCGACCGCTGAGCCATGACCCTTTCCCGACGTGACTTCGGCCGGCTGCTGGCCGGCGCCTCCGCCACCGCCGCCCTGACCCAGATCGGCATCTCGGCCGCCATCGCCGACACCTCCAGCTATCGCGCGATGGTCGGGGTGTTCCTGTTCGGCGGCAACGACGCCTGGAACATGGTCGTCCCCACCGACGACCGCTACGCCGCCTACGCCAGCCAGCGCGGCTCGATCGCCCTGAAGCAGGAGAGCCTGGTCCCGCTGACAGGCACGGCCTTCGGCCTGAACGCCGCCATGGCCCCGCTGAAGACCGCCTGGGACGAGGGCGCACTGAGCGTCGTGCTCAACACCGGCACCCTGTTCCAGCCGCTGACCAAGAGCCTCTACCAGACCCGCCCGGACCTGCGGCCGCTGAACCTGATGTCCCACGAGGACCAGCAGAACCAGTGGCAGGGCATGCGGACGCGCGAAAAGAACCTCGACGGCTACATGGGCCGCATCCTCGACCGCTCGGAAGCGGCAGAACTGCCGCCGCTGGTCTCGATCGCCGGCTCGCAGCTGGCCCTGCTGGGCAGCCGCAAGTCGCCGCTGATCCTGCCTTCGAGCGGCGGGATCACGCGCACCGGCTACAACGCCGCCAGCACCGACGCGGCCGTCGTGGCTCGCCAGGCGGCGCTGAACACCTTCTCGGACGCCTCGGCGTTCGGCGCGGTGACCGACCTGACCGGCCGGGGCATGTCGTCGGCCTACGCCCAGGCGGTGACGGCCAACACCATCATCAGCTCGACCACCTCGGTGGTGGACCAGTACTTCAAGAACCCGACCACCGGCGCGGCCCTGACCAGCGACATCTCGCGCCAATTGCTGCGAGCGGCGCGGATGATCGAGGCCCGCAACACCCTGGGCCACGCCAAGCAGACCTTCTTCGTCAGCCAGGGCGGCTACGACACTCACACCAACGAGGTCGCCGCCCACGCCTCGCTCTACGCCGATCTCGCCATGGCCCTGGCCGGCTTCTACAACGCCATGAAGGCGCTGGGCCTGGCCAACAACGTCACCGCCTTCACGATGTCGGACTTCGGGCGGGTCTTCAAATCCAACGCCAGCGGCGGCACCGACCACGCCTGGGGCTCCAACCACCTGGTGCTCGGCGCGGGCCTGGCCTCGCGCAAGGTGCACGGCGCCTATCCGGACACCGCCTTCGGCGGGCCCGACGACGCCTATAACGACGGCCGCTGGATCCCGACCATCGCGGTCGAGGAATATGTCGGGGCCATCGCCCAGTGGTACGGCGTGTCGGCCACCGACCTGCCCTACGTCTTCCCCAACTGGGCGACCTGGAACGGCGGCGGGCGCGGTCCCGTGCCCCTGTTCGGTTAGAACGACGACGCCCCGGGGCCTTGCGGCTCCGGGGCGTTGCTCTTTCAGTCCTGACCTAGATCTTAGAACTGGATGTTGGCGCCGAAGAAGACGGTCCGGCCGCTCTTGGTGTGGTTCCACAGGCGATGGGCGCCCGGCTGGGTCACGTTCACGCCGGTGGTCGAGTTGTAGACGTAGAAGCTGTTGTACTGGGCCTCGCGCTCGTCGGTGAGGTTCACCCCGTCCAGCGTCAGGCGGATGCGCGGGCTGACCTGGTAGAAGGCGGCCGCATCGACGTAGGTGGTGGCTTCGAAGCCGCCGCTGTCGATCGTGTAGTCCGAGCGGTAGTTCGACGACACCCGCGCGCCCCACTTCGTGGTCTCGTAGTAGAGCGTGATGTTGGTGTTGACGTCCGACAGCCCGTAGATCTGCCCCTTCACGTCCTTGCCGTTGATCTTGTTGGTGGTCTCGGAGTCGATCAGCGTCAGGTTGGCGACCATGCCCAGGTTCTTCAGCGGACCGGGCAGGAAGAAGAAGTCGCTCTGGGCGCTCAGCTCCAGGCCGCTCAGCGTGGCCGAGGCGTTGTTGACCGAGCGGGTGTAGATCACCGGGGTCGAGGCGGTGACGCCCGTCACCAGGCCTTCGGCCAGGCCCGTGTCGGAATAGAGGGCGTTGGTCGTCGTGCTGCTGACCAGGTTGTCGATCTTCTTGTGGAAGACGCCGGCGGTCAGCATGCCGATGCTGCCGAAGTACCATTCGGCCGACAGGTCGAACTCGTCCGAGGTGTAGGGGTCGAGGTTCGGATTGCCGCTCGACACCGTCACCGTCGAGCCGTCGACGCTGATCGAGCCGTTCATGGCGTAGGCGGCCAGGGACGGACGGTTGATGTTCTGGGCGGCGGCGGCGCGGATCTGGAACTGGTCGGTGACTTCCAGCACGGCGTTGAAGGCCGGCAGGACGCCCGAATAGCTCTTCTTGACGGTGGTCGGGGTGTTGACGCCGCGCACGGCCATGACGCCGGTCGAGGTCAACTCGGTGTCGTAGGCGCGGGCGCCGAGGTTGCCGCGCAGCGGCATGCCGGCCAGTTCGGTCTTCCAGTCCAGCTGCAGGTAGCCGGCGTTGGTGTCTTCCTGCACCGCGTAGATCGACTTGGGCGCGCCCAGGGTGCGGGTGACGTTGTAGGCCGCCAGGGCCTTGTTCCAGTCGACGATCAGCCAGGACTGGTCGTCGTGCTCGCGGAAGATCTTGTAGTAGCTGTTGACGTGGTCATCGAGCGTGCCCTTTTCCCAGGCCGTCTTGTTCACGTCGTCATTGGTCTGGGTGTAGCCCGAATTCTCGAAGCCGCGGAACGACACGCCGCCCTTCAGGGTGAAGGTGTCGTCGAACTTGTAGGACCCGTTGAACTCGGCGTTCTTCAGCTTCGTCGTCTGGTAGGTGGCCGAGAAGTCGATCTCGTGGGCGCGGTAGTTGTTGGGGTCGGTGGTGTCCCAGCCGTAGATGTTCTTGGCCGTCTCGCCGCGGTAGTCGGTGATCAGGTCGCCGAAGGCCTCGGTGTAGAACTTGTCCGAGATCGGGATGTCGTAGTCCGAGGTCTCCTGGCCGATGTGGCCGTCGAACTTCAGCTTGTCGGAAACCTCCCACTCGCCGGTCAGGACCAGCTGCTTGAAGGTGTTCTCGGTCTCCTGGCGACGGGTTTCGGTGGCGAACACCGTGTTGGCGACGTCGGCGTAGATGATCGTGTTGTACTGGTCGTACTGGATCGAGCGCAGCACCGGCGCGGCGGTCGTCACGCCCGAGTGCGGCGTGGCCGCGCCCAGGATCGTCGAGCCGACGCTGGCGCGGGTGGCCAGGTGGTTCTCGCTGCGGTCGTTGGAGAACTTGCCGTACAGGCCGTCCAGCGTGAGGGTCACGGTCTCGACCGGGCGCCATTGCAGCGCCGTGGTCACGCCCAGGCGCTCGTTGTCGGCGCCCCAGACCGACAGGCGGTTGCCGCGCTGGAAGATCAGCTCGCCGTTGGTGGCCTTCAGGGCGTCGGAAGCGCTGAGGTTGACGACGTTGGCGGCGACGGCCTTCTGCTGGCCCGCGCCGTAGGTGTTGTAGCCCTGCTCCTCGACCTGGCGCTTGGAGTAGGCCACCGAGACCAGCACGCCGAACTTGTCGTCGAAGTTCTGGCTGAACATGCCGGCGATCCGCGGCTGGAAGTCTTCGGTGGCGCTGTTGGTGCCGCCTTGCAGCGACAGCGCCATCTTGCGGCCGTCATAGGCGAACGGCTTGGCGGTGTAGAGACCGACCGTGCCCGCCATGCCGCCTTCGTCCTGCTCGGCCGAGAACGACTTGCGCACGTCGATCTTCGAGAACAGCTCCGAGGCGAAGATGTTGAAGTCGAAGGCCCGGTCGCGCGAGGTCTGGCCGCGGCTGTCCATCGGCGAGTCGACATTGCCCAGCACTTCCATGCCGTTCAGCTGCACGCGGGTGTAGTCGGGACCAAGGCCGCGCAGCGAGACGCGGCGGCCTTCGCCGGCTTCGCGGTTGATGGCCACGCCCGGCAGGCGCTGCAGCGACTCGGCCAGGTTCAGGTCGGGGAACTTGGCCATGTCCTCGGCGACGATGACGTCGGCGACGATGCTGCTGTCGCGCTTCATCTGGCGGGCCACGCCCAGCGACTTGCGGAAGCCCTGCACGACGATGGCGTCGACTTCGCTGGCGTCGTCGGCCGGCGCGGTGGCGATCGGCGCGTCGGCAGCGACCTCGGCGGCGTAAGCCGGAGCCGTCAGCATGGCGAAGGCCAGGACGGCCGAGGCGGCGCCGAGCGACAGCGCCTTCTTGGTGGTGGACATGAGACCCCCTGCAACTGGATCGCCGGAGGCCTCCAGAGAGCGGGCCGCGGCGCGATGGCGGGGCGGTTAGGGCGAAATTGTGACGACGTGTTACGAGTTTGATAACGAGCGTATGAAGCGAGCGTTTGGCGGCCGGCTATCCACGATTTTGTTGCGTATCGGTCGCAAATCGGGGCGGCGATACTGACGTCTAACCGTCATGCGGCGCCGCTAGAGAGGCCGCTTGT
Organism: Caulobacter sp. GW821-FHT10A10; assembly: GCF_059415745.1. Classification (NCBI taxonomy): domain Bacteria; kingdom Pseudomonadati; phylum Pseudomonadota; class Alphaproteobacteria; order Caulobacterales; family Caulobacteraceae; genus Caulobacter; species Caulobacter sp. GW821-FHT10A10. Next base: position 30,254 of record NZ_JBWKNV010000016.1, read on the forward strand.
TCTGGTGGAGTGCGGCCCATGTTCGGCTTGGTGGCGGTGATGGCGATGGCGGCGGCGAGCGACACCCCGCTGCGGATGAACGACCTGACGGCCGTCGGCACCCACAATTCCTACAAGCAGGCCATTCCCGCCGACGAGCTGGCGGCCATGGTCGCCGCGCGCGGCCAGCCGGTGCTGGCCATCGACTACGCCCACCGCCCCCTGGCGCAGCAGTTGGACGCCGGCGCCCGGCAGCTGGAGATCGACGTCGTCAATGACCCGGCCGGCGGCCTCTACGCCAAGCCGCTGACGGCGCTGGGCCGGGGGACGGTGCTGTCGCCGCGCGTCGCCGAAGCCCTGGCCAAGCCGGGCTTCAAGACGCTGCACATGCCCGACATCGACTTCCGCAGCTCCTGCGTGACCTTCGTCGAGTGCCTGAGCCAAGTCCGCGCCTGGTCGGACGCCCACCGCGACCACGCGCCGATCCTGATCATGCTCAACGCCAAGGAAGGCGCGGCGACCGTGCCGGGCGGCGTCACGCCCCTGCCCTTCGACGAAAAGGCCTTCGACGCCCTCGACGCCGAGATCCGTAGCGTGTTCGGCCCCGACCGGCTGATCGATCCCGACCTGGTGCGCGGCAAGAAGCCGACCCTGCGCGAGGCGGTGCTGGCCGGCGGCTGGCCGACGCTGGAGGCCGCGCGCGGCAAGGTGTTCTTCGCCCTCGACGAGGGCCCCGAGAAGGTGGCGATCTATCGCGGCAAGCGCGCCTCGCTGGAAGGCCGGGCGATGTTCGTCAACACCGACGAGGCCTCGCCGGCCGCCGCCTATCTGACGCTGAACGACCCCATCGCCCAGAAGGACCGCATCGCCGCGGCCGTGAAGGCCGGCTTCATCGTGCGCACCCGCGCCGACGCCGACACCTGGGCCGCCCGCAATGGCGACGTCGCCCAGCGCACGGCCGCCCTGACCAGCGGCGCCCAGTACGTCTCGACCGACTATCTGTGGGCCGACCCGCGCCTGGCCTGGAACTACACCGTCCGCCTGCCCGGCGGCGAGGCCGCCGCCTGCAACCCCGTCCGCGCGCCCAAGGGCTGCGACGGCCCGCTGGAAATGACGGCCGGCGCCCCGGCCACAGGCTACCTCGCCCCCGCCCAGCGCCCGGACCTGACCAAGGTGCTGGCCGCTCCGCCGGCGCCGGGCTCGCCCCGCGCCGTCGCCGACGCGGCGATCTTCGACGCCAGCCGATCGCTGAAGGACACCCCGCGCTGGGCGCTGGCGACCGCCGACGTGAAGGGCTCGATGTTCGACCACTTCGCCGACGCCCTCGGCGTGCGCCTGACCCCGCAGGAAGCCCCGGTCCTGGCCGCCCTGCTCGAACGGGCCGGCGACGACCGCTCGGTGGTGGGAACCGCCAAGACCTTCTGGGGAACCAAGCGCCCCTATATCGGCAAGGACGCCGCCCCGGTCTGCGAAGCGAAGACTGACCACCTGGCCGGCAATCCCGACTATCCGTCTGGCCACTCGGCCCATGGCGAGCACGTGGCGATGATCCTGGCCGAGGTCGCGCCCTCGCGCGCCGACGCCCTTTACGCGCGCGGCCGGGAATACGCCGAAAGCCGCTGGATCTGCGGCTCGCACACGGTCAGCGCCACAGAGGCGGGCTTGCAGGCCGGCGCGGTGATCTACGCCGCCGAGCACCGCTCGCCCGCCTTCCGCTTCGACATCGACATGGCCCGCGCCGAGGTCGCCGCCGCCCTGGCGAAGGCAGGAAACAAATAGCCGAACCCAACTCGTCGAACGGCGCTTGCCAAAACGATAGTTATAGCTAGCATCCTCCTCGTACGGACATGCGGGGGGTTGTAGTGCGCAAGCTGCAAGTGTTCGCCGGGGTCGCGACTGTCGCCTTGATGGCGGTCGCGACCTCATCTCGGGCCCAGACGGCAAATGAAGCCGCGCCGGTCGCACTCGACGAGATCGTCGTCACGGCCCAGAAACGGGCCGAGAACTTGCAGGACGTGCCGGTCTCGGTGACCGCCATGACCGGCGCCCAGCTCCAGAACCAGCGGGTCGGCGACGTGCTGGCCCTGTCGGGCCTGGCGCCCGGCCTGCAGATCAAGACCGACGACAACGCCGCCAACCCGCGGATGTTCATCCGCGGCATCGGCGTCAACGATTTCAACCCCGGCACGGCCAGCGCCGTCGGCGTCTATGTGGACGGGGTCTACATCGCCTCGCCCCTGGCCCAGTTGGCCGGCTTCTACGACCTGGAGCAGGTGGAGGTGCTGCGCGGGCCGCAGGGCACGCTCTACGGCCGCAACACCACCGGCGGGGCGATCAACGTCGTCACCAAGAAACCGTCGAGCACGCCGGGCGGCGACATCGCCGTCGAGTACGGCCGCTTCAACGCGATCAACGCCCAGGGCGGCTTCGGCGGCCCGATCGCCGGCGACGACCTGTCGTTCCGCATCAGCGGCCTCTACGACAAGAACGACGGCTACACGACCAACCGGCTGACCGGGAACAAGGGCAACGACGCCAACCGCTGGGCGCTGCGCGCGGCCTTGCGCTGGAAGCCCGACGACAAGCTGACGGCCGACCTGTCGCTGAGCCTGAACCAGTCGCGCGGCGGCTCGATCTGGACCTACAACCGCTCGATCCTGCCGCAGACGGCCGAAGCGACCGGCGCCGACGGCTTCTGCAAGGCCGGCTTCTACACGTCGGGCCAGTGCACCAACGCGCTGGGCTACGCCAACACCAGCGGCGACCTCTACGAGGGCGACTACCGGTTCGAGGGCAAGGACATCGTCAAGCTGTTCGGGGCGACGGCCAACGTCTCCTACGACCTGGGCGACATGACCCTCTATTCGGTGACCAGCTACCAGCGCGCCGCCCGCGACGACTGGGAAGACACCGACGCCAACCCGCTGCAGGTGATCAGCGCCCGCTACATCGCCCTGCAGGAGACGGCCAGCCAGGAGTTCCGCCTGCAGTCGAACGGCCAGGGTCCGCTGCGCTGGGTGACCGGCCTCTACTGGGCCAAGGACGACCTTTCCAACGACAGCCACTACGACGTGCTGTCCGACCTGCGCAATCCGACCGTGGACAACCCCACGGGCATGGATCCGGCCAACAGCATCGGCGTGTTCGGCTGGCCCCTGACCCTGAAGTCGCGCAGCTGGGCGGTGTTTGGACAGTTCGACTACGACCTGACCGAGCGCCTGACCTTCACCGGCGGCCTGCGCTATTCGGTCGACGACAAGAGCATCCATTATGTCAGCGACGTCGACTACGGGCTCGTCACCCTGTTCGTTCACGACGGCGACAAGAGCTTCAAGTCGCTGTCGGGGCGGCTGGGCCTGCGCTACGCTCTGACCGACGACGCCAACCTCTATGCGACCTACAATCGCGGCTACAAGAGCGGCGGCTTCTTCACCGGCCAGACCGCCGACGAGGCCGATCTCGAGCCCTATGACGACGAGACCGTCGACGCCTTCGAGGTCGGGGCCAAGAGCGAGTTCCTCGACCGCCGCCTGCGCCTGAACGCGGCCGCGTTCTACTACGACTACAAGGACCTGCAGGTCTACACGACCATCCAGCGGGGCCTGCTGACCGTGCAGTACTTCACCAACGCCTCGGCCGCCCGCGTCTACGGCGCCGAGGCCGAGGTCGAGGCCCGGCCGATGCGGGGCCTCTCCCTGACCCTGGGCGCCTCGCTGCTGCACGCCGAGTACGAGGACTTCGTCTCGGTGGGCGAGGACTATTCGGGCAACCGCCTGCCCTCGGCCCCAAAGCTCAGCCTGAACGGCGCGATCCGCTACGAGCACCCGCTGCCGGTCGGCGACTTCACCGGCCAGCTGGACTTCACCCATCGCTCCAAGGTCTATTTCGACACCGCCAACACCGAGCGGCTGAGCGACGAGGCCCGCACCTTCGTCAACGGCCAGGTCGGCTGGAAGCTGGACGGCGGCCGCTACGAAGTGGGCGTGTGGGGCAAGAACCTGTTCGACGAGACCAACATCCTCGACATCACCGCCATCGAGGGCCTGGGCTTCGACGCCTTCAGCATGGGACCGCCGCGCACCTACGGCGTCTATCTGCGGGCCCGCTATTGAGCGGCGAGACTTCACCGGCCGACGCCTGGATAGGCCCTGCCCCGAGCCTGGCGCAGCGACTGGCGGTGCTATGGATCGGCGTCGTGGGCGTGCTGTTTCCCGGCGTCGGGCCATTGCTGCTGGGCGGGCTGGAGGCGGCCGGACGGCTCAGCGCCATGGAGATCGGCCTGGCCGGCATGGCCGAGTTGGCGGCCATGGGGGTGGGGGCGGCGCTGCTGGGCCCGGCCTTCGGCGCGAAACGTCTCAGACCGGCGGCGATCGCCTGCGGCTGTTTCCTGGCGGCGCTGAATCTCGCCTCGACCCAGGTGGACGGCGGGTGGCTGGTGCTGGTCCGCGCCGCCGCGGGCCTGCCGGCCGGAGCGCTGATCTGGGTGGTGACCGGCATGATCGTGCGCTCGCCGCGCCCCGATCGCTGGTCGGGGATCTACCTGACCGTCCAGACCCTGATCCAGCTGGCCGTGGTGGCGACCTTGAGCGCCCTGGTCATCGACCGGTTCGGGCCGGACGGCGGCTTCGTCGTGCTGACGGGCCTGGCCGCCTCGGCCGTGGCGGCGGGCTTCCTGGCCCCGCGCGCCTGGACCGCCCTGCCGCAGGCCGATGACGCCCCTAAAGGCCTGCCCAGCCCCCGCGGCTGGGTCGCGCTGCTGGCGGTGTTCTGCTTCCAGGCCTTCATCCTGGCGCTGTGGATCTATGCCGAGCCGCTGTCGCGCCAGGCCGGACACGCGCCGAAGGTGGCGGGCCTGGCTTTCTCGATCTCGCTGGCCGCCCAGGTGGCCGGGGGCTCGGCGGCGACGGCGCTGGCGGGACGGGTGTCGTGGTTCGTGTCGCTGGCCGTGGGCGTGATCGCGGCGGCGGCCTGCCTGCTGGTGTTCGCCGCCCTGCCGCCGGCCCCGGCCTTCCTGGCGGCCTCGGGCCTGTTCGGCTTCGCCTGGCTGTTCGCCTCGCCGTTCCTGACGCCCCTGGCCATCGAAGCCGACCCCAGCCGGCGCGCCGCCCTGCTCGGCCCCGGCGCCAGCCTGCTGGGCTGCGCCACGGGCCCGCTGCTGGCCGCCCTGATCGTCGGCGAGCACGACGTACGCCCGGCCGTCTGGCTGGCCGGCGGCCTGGCGCTGGTCACTCTGGCCCTGATCGCCGGCTTGCACCTGACACGGCAGCGCGAGGAACCGCGAGGTTAGCGGCTCCGTTGGCTCCGAACCGGCGCACCGCAACGCGCCGGCCAGGAGCCGTGATGTCCAAGCCCGTTCCCGAGCCTCGCAAAGGCATGCCCAGCCCCCGGCTCGACGAGGCGACGTTCCGACAGCGGTTTCTTTCGCGCTATGTCGATCCGGCCTTCGAGCCCTTGCAGGCGGAACTCGGCAAGATCGCCGACGCCGCCTGGGACGCCTACGACAACCACCGCAAGGCGCCCCATACCCAGAAGGCCGGCGCGGGCTATCACGACCCCGACTACGACATGGCCGTCGACTGGCTGCGGGCCAAGGCCGACGTCGAGGCCGCGCAAGCCCGCCACGACGACAAGGACGGCCCCTGCCGGGTGCTGGTGGTCAACGCCTCCTCCCGCAGCGAGCACACCTGCCCCGGCGAGATGTCGAAGTCGTTCCGGCTCGCCGAGCTGGCCCGCGAGGTGTTCGAGGCCGACGACATCACCGTCGAGATCCTCGACCTGTCGCGCCTAACCTCGGAGTTCGGCCGGGCGATCCATCCCTGCAAGGCCTGCTTCTCGACCGCCGCCCCGCTCTGCCACTGGCCGTGCTCATGCTACCCGAACTACTCGCTGGGCCAGGTCGACGACTGGATGAACGCCATCTACCCGATGTGGGTCGAGGCCCACGGGGTGATGATCATCACCCCGGTCAACTGGTACCAGGTCAGCTCGCCGCTGAAGCTGATGATGGACCGGCTGGTCTGCGCCGACGGCGGCAATCCCGATCCGACCCTGACCCACGGCAAGAAGGCCGACGAGGCCAAGGCGATCGAGCTGGCCGGCTGGGACTATCCCAAGCACCTGGAGGGCCGGGTGTTCTCGGTCGTCGTGCACGGCGACGTCGAGGGGGCCGAGAACGTGCGCCGCAGCCTGTCGGACTGGCTGAGGTTCATGGACCTGGTCCCGGCCGGGGTGAACGCCGAGCTCGACCGCTACATCGGCTACTGGCAGCCCTACGCCACCAACCACGAGGCGCTCGACGCCGACCAGGCGATCCAGGACGAGGTGCGCAACGCCGCCAAGACCCTGGCGGAAGCCGCCCACGCCAACCACGCCGGAACCCTGCTGATGGCGGGGCGCGCGCTCAAACCGCCACGCCAGAAGTGATACTGGGGACGAAGCGAAGTTGGCCATTGCGAGCGCGGCCGCCGTCTGATAGCCATCCGCCCTCTTCGCCGACGCAGCTTGTGTCGACCCGGTGGCCCGGTGGCGGAGTGGTGACGCAGCGGACTGCAAATCCGTGCACCCCGGTTCGATTCCGGGCCGGGCCTCCACCCTCTCTCCTTTCTCATCTAACGGCTTCGAGACGCGCTGCGCGCCTCCCCGTCCACCAGAGAAGGAGGGCCTTTTTGGTTCGCCTTCCTGGGCCCTGTGCCCAGGATCCATCGTTCAGCCGCTCAAATCTTTGCAGGACGATAGAGGTCTGAGCGGTCGCCGGCATGGACCCTCGCCACGAGGGCGAGGGAGGCGAGTTTGTTTGGAGTGGAGGAAGGCCGAAGGAACTCTCCCCTCCGGGCCGCCCCCTTCAGGGGAGGGTCTTCAGACCGTCACCTCGTAGAACAGCGGATCCTCGACGATGTCGGGACCGCTGACGCCGTTCTCGTCGGCGCGGACCAGGGCTTCCTTGGCCTGCTTGCGCAGGGCTTCCTCCAGCGACGGCAAGGGGATGTGGTCCCAGTGCTTCTTGCCGGCCATCACCTCGTCGACGGGGTTCAGCGCGATGCGCAGGCGCTCCATCGACAGCAGGTAGTCCTTCAAGGTGGCGTTGTGGCTGCCGTGGTGGCCGACCTTGTAGACGATGGTGCGGCGCACGAGGTCCAGGCCCTCGACGTCTTCGGCCTCGCCCTCGGGCTTGGTCCACTTGACGTCCTTCCAGGACAGCCAGTTGCCGACCTGGGCGTCGGCGGCGAACAGCAGGACGTCACGGCCGGTCGCATCGCCCCCGCCGCCCCCTGGACTGTCCAGCTCGATGGCCAGCACCAGGCTGGTGTTGTTGGTGTCGTTGTCGAGCTTGATGGCGAAGTCGAGCGCGCTGGAGCCGACGTCGTCGATGCCGCGCCAGCCGGACGCTCCGGCCTGGTTCCAGTAGTTGTCCTGGAAGAACTTCACCTCGGCGCGGGCCACGTCGAGCGGGATCGTGAACAGCGGCGAGAACGGCCGCCCCTCGATCCCCGGCGGCGGCGCGCCGCCCGGCGCGTCGAGCGCCATGTCGAAGGTCTCGGGCGCCTTCTTGCTGGGCGTCGACTTGCGGATCAGGTCGTGGTCGCGCGGCGGTCCCAGCACCATGATCCGGGCCTTGGCGCCCGGCGGCCGGTAGGGATCCTGGCCGGGCTTGCAGTAGCGAAGCTTGCCTTCCGGCGCCAGTTCGCGCGCCACCTGCACGGCGTCTTCCGTGGTCGCCCGTCCCCCGGCCGCCCCGAACGACACGTCGTCGATCCCGAAGAAGTCCATCAGCCCGGCGATCTTCTCGCCCGCCGCCGCGTCGCCGGCCGCCTGCATCTGGCCGGCCACCGCCTGCAGGGCGTCGACCGCCCCGCGCCGGCCGCGCGCGTCGAGCAGCGACTTGGCGAAGCTGTCGTCAGGATCCTCGGTCCAGGCCATCCACACCTGGCCGACCTCGAGCTTGCGGAAGATCGCCTCGGCCTGGAGGAAGCCCGAGACGTGGTCGCCGTGGGCGTGGGTCAGCACCAGGAGGTCGATGACGTTGCCGGTCTCGGCGACGACGTTCTCCATCACGGCGTTGATCTTGGCGCGGGCGTCCTTGGTGCCGAGGATGACGCCGCAGTCGATCAGGATGTTGAAATCCCGGTCGCCGTCGCGCGCCAAGCGGACGAGCAGGCAGTCGCCCAGTCCGTGGCGATACATCCTCACCTTGGCGCGGTGATCGGTCACGCTCGCCCTCCCCGTCTCAACAGCAGTCGTGAAGCATGGCGAAGGGCTCGCGGTCGCCCATGACGCCGAAATAGGCGCTGCGGACGTGGCCGGTCCCGCGCGGCGGCGGGGCCGCGGCCGTCTCGGCCCAGGCCTGGGCGAGGTTGGCCACCCGCTTCCGGATCAGATAGCGGGCCTGGTAGCTCTCCAGGTCGAACAGCACCGTACAGCCGCCCCGGCGGGTGACGCCGCCGCTGTCGGTCCACTTCTGGGTGATCTCGACGACGATGTCGCTGACCGTCACCCCGTCGGGGCCGATCCGCCGGGCGGGCCGCACCGAGTGGACCTCGATCTTGCCGATCGTCACCTCCTCGCTGAAGGTCTCGCCGTTCTCGACATAGTCGATCTTCTGCGCGCCCTCGTCGCGGTAGAGGCCGAAGGCCTTGAGCTCCAGGTCGGTGGCGCGCTCGTCGAGCGGCACCTGCACCCAGGCGCCGTTCTCCCAGCGCCGGCCCGACAGCCAGGCGTGCAGGACGCGGGCGTTGTCGCGCGACAGGTTCCAGGCCTTCTGGCGGCGGTTGCGCAGGTTCCAGCCGAGATCCAGCTTGGGCAGCAGCCGCGAGGCCGTGGTGATCACCGGCGGCGGCGCCTCCCAGACCAGGCTGCCGGGCGACAGGTGCGGCACGTTCTGCGGGAAGATCCCGCGCTTGGCGAAGCCGGCGATCAGGGCCAGGCGATAGCCGCGCACGTCGTTGGGCACCACGTCGCGGTCGGCGGTGATCATCGCCCGCAGATAGTCGCCGAAGGTGGCGTCGACCGGCGGGCAATAGTCGAGCGCGCGGATGCAGATGTTCAGCAACTGCTCGGCCAGCTTGGCGGCCACCCGCGCCAGGGCCTTGACAAGGGGCTGGGGCAGCTGGCCCTCGGGCAGCACGCCGCTGCCGCCGGTGGCCAGCACGATCACCTCTTCCTGGCGGGCGGCGTAGAGGGTCAGGAAGGCGTCGAACACCGAGGCCACCAGCATGGCTCCGCGATCGTGCGCCTCCATCGGCAGCTCGGGCGCGGCGCCCTGCAGCTCCGACAGCTTCTCCTTCGACAGGCCGTCGACCGCCTCGCGCAGGGCCTTCTGGAACTGGCCTTCGCGGCTGGTGGCGCGGCCGAACTCGACGGCCAGCTGCACCAGCGGACCACCGCCGGTCAGGTCGCCCCGGCTGCGGCCGATCTGGTGCTCCAGCGCCTCGGGCAGGGTGAAGTGCTGGAACAGGGCGACGATGTCGGCGAAGGCCTCGTGCAGGGCCATGGCGTCGGGGTGGGTGGATTCCCGATAGCGCGGATGCAGGCCGTCGAGCAGGGCGTGCGAGGTCTCGTGGGCGACGATGTCGTGCGACAGGCAGCTGAAGGTCATCTGCCCGGCGGGCGAACCGCGCCAGTCGCCGCCGGCGGCGGGGAAATAGCCGAACAGCAGCGCCTTGCGGTCGGGGCTGTAATAGGCGTTCGCGCCCCGGAAGGCGTGGGGATAGATCCGCAGGCGCTGGACGTACTCCTCGCGCTCGCGGCGCTTGGGCGGCTTGCCCGCGTCGCCCCTGTCTTCGGGGGAGGTCAGGGTCGGCAGGTCGCCCTCGTTCAGCTTGCGTGACGACCATTGCGCCGTGCGCCCCAGAGCCCGCTCGAAATGGCCGATGGTCTTCATCGCCACCGCATAGACCATCTGCTGGTGGAAGCGCGGGTCAGCGGGGCTCGGCGACAGGCCGTCCTGGCTGAGCAGATGCGGATGGTTGAGGTCGACCGGCGCATAGGCCGCGTCGCTGACCGGATCGACGTCGATGACTTCCAGATATTCGCCGATCGGCCCGGGCTTGAGATTGGCGTCCCAGGGCACCTCCAGCCGCGCGACATTGATGCCGGCGGTGTCCTGCGAGGCGCTGAACGACGGGTCGAAGGCGTAGACGCGCAGCCGGCGGCCGGGCGGCTCGCGCACGGTCGGGTTCAGGGCGTGATCGAGGTGCAGCCGCTCCATGTCGCCCAGGGCGGGAGCGGGCGCCGGCGCGGCGGGCGCGGCCGGCGGCTGGACGGTGCGGCTGTCGGACCCGCGCAGATAGGCCTTCAACCGGCGCGAGGCGCGGGGCTGGTCGGCCAGGGCCTCGCGCAGCTTGCGGCGGCCGGTCTCGGTGTCCGGCGGCTCGGCGGGATCAGGCATGATCGCCTCGATCGCGGCCGACTGCGACAGCTGCAGGATCTCCAGCTCCAGCATCCGCTGCACGGCCGGATCGACCGGCGGTCCACCCGCCGCGCCAAGGCCCGCGGCCAGGCGGATCAGGGCGAAGGCGGCATCGTCGGCGGGCGCTTTCCGGAGCGAGCTGACCGCCGCCGGCTTGACGCCCAGGGCCTTGTCGGCGCGCAGCAGGCCGGCGCCGAAGGTGGTGCGAGCGCCCGGGCGGGCGCTGGAGAACAGCGCCTTGCGCACGGCCTCCACCCGCATCCACCCTTCGGGATAGGCGTCGAGCTTGGCGCGGTTCTCGGCGATCCACAGGGCCGCGGCCGCCGCGATCTGCGGCGTGGCGCAGGAGGTGCCCTGCCCGCTCCAGTCGACCAGGTCGGCGCAGCCGCCGACGGCCCAGGGAATGTTGGGCGTGCAGGCCGCCAGGGCCGTGCCCATCTTGCTGTCGGGGCCGTAATTGCCGGCCATCCGCCCCTGGCCGAGATCGGCATAGGGCGAGCCGTCGGCCATCACCCCGCAGGCGGCGACCACGCGGTTGAAGCGGGCCGGATAGACGACGTTGCGGGTCGGGAAGTTGTTGTCGTTGTTGCCCGCCGCGGTGACGATGAAGATGCCGGCCTCGTACAGCCGGTTGACCGCCTCGGCCCAGGCCTGGGAGGCCAGGCCGCCCATGCTCATGGTGATGACGTCGATGCGGGTCTTCGGGTCGTTGCGCAGGCCATAAACATAGTCGAGCGCCTGGGCGAAGGTGCTGGAGCGGAACAGCACCACCCGGTCCGCGATGCGGATCGGCACCACCTCCGCGCCCGGGGCGCCGCCATAGTCCGGGCCGGCCAGGATCGAGATCGTACCCATGCCGTGGCCGTCCTGGACGAACCAGCCTTCTGAGCGGTCGCTGGCGTCGCGCGGATGGTCGCGGTCGACGAAGTTGCGCTGCAGGTCCAGGCGCAGGTGCTTGGGCAGCTGGCTGTGCGTCGGGTCGTAGCCGGTGTCGATGTGGGCGATGCGGACGCCGGCGCCGGTCTGGTGGCTGGCCGGGTCGAAGCCCGAATGGGCGGCGTCCCGGAACCACAGATTGTTGCTGTCGACATGCGGGAAGTTGCGCCGCTGCGGGGTCGGCTGGGGCCGGCAGGCCGGGGCCGCCGCGCCCATCGCCGGCGGCGGGGCGGGATAGGACCACTGCTGCTCGAGATCGGGCTCGGCGAACACCGGGCCGCCGCCCGCCGCGCCCAGGCCTGCCGCGCCGTCGCGGGTCAGGGCGTGGCACAGGTCCCACAGATTGCGGTCGTCGCCCTGCTCCAGGCTCAGCTTCTGCCATTCAGCCCCGCCGTCGCCGGTCGCGGCGAAACCCTCGCCCTCGCCGGCCGGCTGCGAGATGTGCTCGAACAAAGGCTCGGCCTTCAGCCGGACGGGCGCCGCGCCGATCCCCAGGCGCAGGCTCTGCGACTTGAGCGGCGGAGCCTTGATCAGGACGGCGGGCGTGCGATCGGTCGCCATGGCGCGCGCCTCCTTAAGGCCGCGTCATGACGTGGGCGCGGAACAGGCGCAGGTAGAACAGGAAGATGATCAGCGCCCAGGCGTAGTCGAACAGGGCGAACCACAGAAAGCCCCCGCCGCAGAACACCCAGACCGTGCCCATCCAGATCCGGCCCAGTATGCCGATCAGGTTGGGGGCGCGCTTGTGCACCGGCTCCAGCAGGCCCGGCACATAAAGGGCCGTGACCAGGATCAGGGTCGCGCCCCAGCCGCGCGTCCAGCCCGCGACATTCGGCGCGTCCAGGCCCACCGTCTGCGAGACGAAGTTCGGGGCGAACATGCACAGCAGGCCCACGACCAGGTGCAGGAACATGTTGAAGCCGAGCACGCCGCGATAGACGTTGCGCGCGCGCCTGGCCTGCTCATCCGACCAGCCGATGCTGAGGCCGTCGCTCATCGTCGTTCCCCCTTCAGAAAGTCAGCAGATAGGCCAACAGGTCGGCCTTCTGTTCGGGCGTCAGACCCACGCCGTAGAGGTGTCCGCCATTGCCGTTGCCGGGCAGGGCCGTGTCGTAGCAGCTGGTCCCGCGCGGGGTCGGCTGACCGGGCGTGCAGGCCGTGGTCAGGAAGCCGCCGTTGACCGGGTCGATCACGTCCTGGCCGCGACCGCGCAGGAAGGCCTTGGGCCGCTCGGCCGGCGCCTTCAGGAGGTCGGTCAGGGTCGGCACCGAGCCGTTGTGCAGATAGGGCCCGCGCAGCCACAGCCCGTCGAGCGGCTGGTTGGAATAGCCGTCGGTCTTGCGGAAGTAGCGGAACTGGTAGGGCGTGCCGGCGAACATCTTGCTCACCTGCTGCTCGCGGAACTCCTTGGTGTAGGAGTCCAGGCGCGCGCGATCGGTGCCGATCAGGGCGATCGGCGTCACCTTGCCCAGTTTTTCGGCCTTGAAGACGTAGCCGCCGGCCTCCTGCCCGCCGTGGCAGGCGAAGCACTCGGCCTTGTAGATCGCCTGGCCGCGCAGGGCCGCCTGGGTGTTCAGCGGATGCGGGCTGACCGGCGCCGGCAGGTCCATCAACCAGCCCGCCACGCGCCGGAGCGAGGCGTGGTCGACGGTCTTGGGCGTGACGCCCGCGCCGATGGCGGCCGACAGGTTGCGCTCCTGCAGCGAGGTGTTGTTGCCGTCCCAGTGCAGCTCCATGCCCTCGCGCGGGCGCTGGTTAAAGATCGCCGGGAAGTCAGAGACCCCGTGCACCTCGGCCTCGCTCAGGCTGGCGGCCGGCGTGCCGAACTGCAGCAGCTTGTAGGGGTTGAAGGTGTCGACGCGGCCGGCTCCCCAGGGCGACTGCCGCTCCAGCAGCGGGGCCAGGCGGCCGCGCACGCGGATCAGGCCCTCGCGGAAGCGCGGCATGACGGCGGCCTGCCAGACCAGGCGGTCGAACCAGTCAAGGCGTGTCCCGGCCTTCTCCATCGGCCCGAACAGGTCGGCCGCCTCCAGACGCTCGTCGGTGGCGGCGGTGAGCAGCAGAGAGACGAAGCGGTGGAAGTCGAGATTGTTGGACGGCATGCCCGGCACGACGTGCACGACGCCGCCGTCCGAGGCCCGCCAGGTGCCGGTGTGGCAGGTGGCGCAGTTCAGCCAGACCACGTCGACGCCGTTGACCTGGCGCTTGGAGACGCCGATCGGCAGGTCCTTGCGCACGCCCTTGTCGTCGGTCTCGTAGATGAAGCCGAAGGCGGTGTAGTCGTTGCGGCCCTCGAACTGCTTGGGATAGAGGGCCGGCAGGGCTTTCCATAGCGCATAAGGCACGCCGCTCTGCGGTTCGGAGCCGATCGAGCCGTACTTGAAGTGGTCGACATCGCTGGCGTAGCGCGGCGTGGCCGAGCCCGACAGCCGCAGGGCCGCGCACAGGCCAAGGCCCAGCACCGCCACACCGAGAGCGATCAGCAGCGCCACCACCGCCACGCCCAGCCGAAGCTGCCAGCGCGTTGCGGCCAGATGGGCCTCGACCGCCGTCACCGCTTTGCGCGCCGCCATCCTACAGCTCCGAAGCCAGGGGAATGCGCATGTCGGCGCGCGGCTTGTAGACGCTCATGATCTCGTCGATCATCGCCTCGCGGGACGGGAAGCGGGCCTCCTCGTAGCAGCCCATCGGGTTCTTGGGCGCGTTGGCCAGGCACTTGTTGCAGTAGGTGCAGGGCTTCTCCGGCAGGTCGTGGCCGGCCGCCCACTGCTGGACCAGATCCTTGTTGGCCATCAGCGAACGGGCGATCGACACCCCGTCGACCACGCCCCCGGAGATGGCGTCGCGCACGAACGAGGCGGTCTGGAAGCCGCCCGTGCACAGCACCGGCACATTCACCGCCGCCTTGATCGCCCGGGCCTCCTCCAGGCTGACGCCCTCGATCGGATGGCCCTTCTTCATGCGGAACCAGATCCAGTGGAAGATCGGCCGCAGCAGCGGATAGCGGAACAGCAGGAAGTTGCGGAAGCCGTAGACGCCCGAGCTGATCATGGCGTCGTAGGTCACCGCCAGGATGTCGATCGGCAGGTCGCCCGGCGGGTTCAGCGGGTGCGGGAACAGCGAGCCGGACGAGACGTGGATGGCGTCGGCGCCGGCCGCCTCGACCCACTGGGCCACCTGCACCGTGTCGGCCAGGGTGTTGCCCTTCTTCTCCCACGGGATGACGTTGTTGCGGTCGATGGCGCTGAGCTTGACCTGCAGGTGGAAGTCGCGCCCGACCCGCGCGCGGATGGCGCTGATCACGTCGAGCAGGAAGCGGGCGCGGTTCTTCAGCGAGCCGCCGTACTCGTCGGTGCGGTCGTTGATCCCCGAGCTGAGGAATTGGGTGAACAGGTAGCCGTTGGCCGCGTGCAGCTCGACGCCGTCCAGCCCCGCCTCGCGCGCCCGCCATGCGCCGGCCGCGAAGGCGTTGATCGTGTGCTCGATGTCGCCCTTGGTCATGGCCCGACACAGGAAGCCGTGCAGGGTTTCCTTGTTGTCGGTCGAGGTCAGGCTCGGGCGCATCTGGTTGTGCACGCCGGGCAGGTCCATCTGCCGGCCCGAGTGGCTCAGCTGCATGATGTACTTGGCGTCGAAGCTGTGCACCGCCTCGCCCAGCTTGGCCCACAGCGGGATGAACTCGTCGCGGTGGACGGTGGCGTAGCCGGCGATGATCCGGCCTTCCATCAGCACCGGCACGTAGGACGAGATGATCGCCCCCACCCCGCCCTTGGCGAACTTGCTCTCCCAGTTGATCCGCGTCTGGGTCAGCGAACCGTCCTGGTTGTCGAAGATGCCCGAGATGTTGGAGCGGAAGATCCGGTTCTTGACGGTCAGGTTGCGGAAATGCAGCGGCTGGAAGATCGGGTCGCCCGCGGCCGCCGCGTCGGCGGGGGTGCGAATGACGGGACCAGCGGCGGCGGCGCGCGGCGGCAGGACGTCGGTCATGCCCGGCCTCCCTTCACGGGAGCGCTGGCCTTGGCCTCGCGCCAGACCGCGCCCAGCAGCGAGGCGGTCCAGTGGTGGGCGGGACAGCGGCTCCAGCTGTCGGTCATGAACACGATCTGGTGCGATGGGCTGCGGTAGCGGGCCGCATCGAGCTGGAACAGCGTGATCGCCCCGGGCTCGACCTCGCCCCACAGGGTGCTGGCCGGGGCCTTCCACTGGCGCAGCACGTTGGCGGGCGCGACGGCGCACTGGCAGATCACCGCCTCTTCGGTCAGGCTTTCGCGGGCGAAGGGCTGGCGCCACAGCCCGCGCATGATCTTCAGGCCGCGCACCAGATTATGGACAGCGACGCCGGTGGCGTGGACGGCGGCCGGATCGTTGTCGACCGGCGCGGCCAGGGTCTTGCGGGCCCGGTCGACGGCGCCGGTCAGGCCCCACCACAGGATCTGCAGCGGATTGAACGAGCGCGGCGCGGCGTCCAGCGTGCGGGCGGCGTTCCAGCGGTCCTTGCGGGCCGCGTAGCCGGGGGCGAACAGCTCGCCGACGGCGGCCTGGGCGGTGGGACCCAGGACCCCCTCGCCCTTCTCGCCGCGCACATAGGCCGCCAGGGTCGCGCGCTGCTCGGGCGTGCCCAGCTGGGCGTTCTGCAAGCGCTGCTCCAACAGGGCCTGCAGCCGCGCGCGGTCCTCGGCCTCGCGCGGGGCGACGGCCGGCAGCGGGTGCGAGCCGACGCGCAGCACCTTGCGAATGCGCCCGGCCAGCAGCCGGTTGACCAGCGGCCCTTCCTTCTTGAAGTCGCGGTCGAGGCGCGGATCGGCGACGATCGCGCGAATGGCGGCCGGCTCGTCGAGGCGGATCACGTCGACGAGGCCGGGAATGCGGATCCGGCTGCTCATCCCGCGGTCCCCTTGGCCCAGGGGAAGAACATGCTGCGGGCGTCGGCGAACTGGGCGGCCAGGGCCGGAACGTGACGCTCCATCACCTGGCGCAGGCCGTTGTCGCGCACCCAGGCGAAGCCGGCCGGGGTGTAGACCTTGGCGTTGAAGTCCTCGCCGTAGAAGCGGTCGCTCTTCAGGCGGCGGGTGGCCATCAGGATGAAGATGCGGAAGGCGGTGTCGGAGAAGCCGAAGCCCGGCGGCGTGCCGTTACGCGTGCACTGGCTTTCGGCCAGAGTGCCGACCAGCAGGTCGACTTTCTCGACGTCGCCGTAGATCTCCTCCAGCTCCTTCTGCCATTCCTTGTTGTCGGTCAGCTCGGCGAAGGTCTTGGGCGCGCGCATGCTCATGTGGCGCCGGAACTCGCAGTAGCGCGGCACGCCCCGCTCGCGGTCGCGCAGGATGTCGGTGGCGGCCAGATCCGTCAGCACGTCGTTGTCGCGCTTGGGCGGCAGGTTGCGCAGGGTGTTGGGGTAGTTGTGCAGGCACAGCGCGCCCGGGTGGCTGGTGGCCAGCGAGTAGACGACGTCGTCGAAGCTGGCGTGCTCGTAGACGCTGGAGGCCTGGCCGCGGGCCACGCCGATCAGGTCGCGCTTGAGCAGCTCACTGTCGTCCACGTGGCTGCGGAACGAATAGTCGTCCGGCATCAGCGGGTGCATGCGGTAGCAGGCCGCGAATTCCTCGGTCATCGCGTAGGGGGCGTTGTGGTGGTCGACCGGCGAGCCGGCCACCCCGAACAGGATCTCGCTTTCGCCACGGCGGCCGAAGGCCCGGTGGAAGGTCTCGCCCGCCAGGCCCCACCAGTTGGCGCGCATGGCCAGGCGCCCCTCGGGGCTGTTCATCAGGGCCGGCGTCCACTCGACGGTGTGGATCTTGGCCAGCAGGGCCGAGACCACCAGGCGGGCCTTCTGGAACAGCCACTCGCCCGAGGCCTCGGGGAAGTCGATCTTCAGCCGGTCGACGACCGAGTTGTGCTCGCGCACGAAGACCGTGTGCATCACCGACAGGCCGATCCACCAGTTGCCGTTCACCCCGGCCAGCTCCAGGCCCGGGATCTTGGCGGCCTCGTCGATGGGCAGGTGGCCGTCGGGCTTCAGGCCCAGCTTGCCGTCGGTAAGGAACTGGCCCGTCGTCGGGTCCGTCCGCACCTTGATCTGCCGGCGCAGCGACGAGCCGTAGATCTGCGAGGCGTCCCACCAGTGGGTCTCGACATTGGTGTAGGCCTGGGGCCGGCCCGCATCGCCCGGACGGTCGGGATCGCGCAGGGTCTTGAGGATCTCCATCACCCCGCCCGGCCAGCTGTCGCCCTCGGGGATCGGCACGTAGAACTTGTCTTCCGGATCGTTTTCACCGTGGCTCAGCCAGTCGTGGACCATGAACTGCAGCCAGGCGCCGGCCAGGGCGTTCAGGTGCGGGACCGGCACGAATTCCTTGCGGGCCAGAAGCCGATTGCTGATCACCCGGGGGTTCGGGGTCATCAGGGCCGGCTCTTCCTCGCCAAAGGTGCGCTCGATCGGCATGTTGCGGCCAAAACGCGCCCCGGTCATGCCCATCCAGGGCTTGGAGAGGTCGTTGTAGCTGCCGTCGGCGGTGCGGGCCTCGCGCACGTCGATCGAGCCGGGCGCCGGCTCGGGCGCGGCGATCGTCGGCTCCATCTCGGTGTCGAACAGGTTCTCGTGGCGCATGTTGACGCGCAGGCCCGCCAGCGTCGGCACGGCCAGCGTGGTCGGATACTTGTGCCAGGGTTGGAACCGGCTCAGCACCCGCGCCGCTCCGCCCAGCAGACTTTCCAGTAACGAACCCGCCACTCGTCGCCCTCCCCGCAGATAGGCACGCCCCACGATTGCAACTCGGAGCTAAACACGGATTCGATGCAACCGCGAGGGGAATATCAATGTTCGTCGAAGGGGAATTCGGGCGCCTCAGCCGTGGCGACGGAGCGTCGCCTGACGGACGCTGCGACCGATTTGGGCAAACCGGCGAGGCGACGTGAATTCCTCGCCTTTGGGTCACAGAAAATTCCCAAATTGGCGAGAGACAGGGCCTAGCGTCTCTTGCACCCGGACGTGCATCGCTCCACGCAACACAACATTGACAGGCATGGCGTCAGAGATGGACATCGGCTCCCCCTCCACGACCGAGGCGCTTCCCGCCCCTCCCCACGGTGAAAAACGACCCCGCATCGAATGGATCGACGCCGCGCGGGGCCTCGGCATCGTGCTGGTGGTGCTCAGCCACGTCGCGCGCGGGCTGGTTTCGGCCGACATCGCCAAGGGCCCGTTCTGGGCGGCCCTCGACTTCACGCTCTATACTTTCCACATGCCCCTGTTCTTCTTTTTGGCGGGGCTGAACGCCCGCAAGAGCGTGGAACGAAGCGCCAGGTCCTACCTGCTGAGCAAGGTCGTCACGGTCGCCTATCCCTATGTGCTGTGGTCGCTGATCCAGGGCCTGATCCTGGTGGCCGCCTCGTCGCAGACCAACCGGCAGCTCGACGTCCACGAACTGGCCTATATCGGCTGGAGCCCGATGGCCCAGTTCTGGTTCCTTTACGCCCTGATGCTTTGCCACATCGTCCTGGCGATCGTGAACTACCGCCCCATCGCGCTGGCGGTCATCGCGGTCGGGGCCCTGGCGGCCAGCCAGTTCCTGCCCAACGACGTCATTCTCGAGCGCTTCACCTATTCCCTGCCGTTCTTCCTGGCAGGCGTGCTGACCGCGACCCGAGCCCTGTCGTGGCCGGGCGTAAAGAACCTCGCCGCCCCCGCCGCACTGTGGGCGCTGTTCGCCGGCGCGGTCTGGGCGGCCAGCCTAGTGGCGCACGGAGACTACAGCTCCATCCCCGCCCTGCCGGCCGCGCTGCTGGGGGCCGCGGCGCTGGTCGCCACGGCCAGCGCCCTGCCAGCCACGATCAAGCGTTGGGCCGTGGCGCTGGGCGAGGCGTCGATGAGCATCTACGTCATGCACATCATCGTCGCCGCGGGGCTGCGCATCGTGCTCGTCAAGCTGCACGTGCCGCAGATCGCCGGCGTCTACGCCCTGCTCTGCACGGGTGTCGGGGTCGCCGCCCCCTTCGTCGCGCACCTTATTCTCGCGCGCTGGGGCCTTCTGCCGCCGCTCGGACTGGCGGCGCCGCGCTGGCTGTCGAAGCTGACGCGAGGCGCCTCCGTCCAAGCCCGCCCCGTGCGGGAGGGGGCCTGACACGTTCCGACCGAAGACTCTTCCCCCAAGACGCGCAAAGTTCATTTCGCGCGTGTAGTCAAGGTCAACTGCTTGGAACTTAGTGAATAGAGCCCATTGGACAGGCGAAATACGACAGGTCCGCCCGCTTTCTAGAATTTTCACGAACGGACGGTTGCTTCCGACTTCTGATTACGCAATTAGGAGCCGTCCGCCTGCCTTGTGTCGCGAGGCGTTAAGTCTAAGAGGTTTCGATGCGCGTAGCGATGATTGGCACGGGCTATGTGGGCCTGGTGTCTGGGGCGTGTTTTGCGGACTTC
>NZ_JBWKNV010000017.1:0-37623 GCF_059415745.1 Caulobacter sp. GW821-FHT10A10
GACCGCTGCACGCGGCTTTCAGTTCTGAGAGACCCCTCACCCGACCTGCTTCGCAGGCCACCCTCTCCCGCAAGGGGGAGAGGGATCGCGAAAGCGGGGATTTTATGGGGGGAGGAAGGCCAGCGCCTAGGCAGCTGAAGCCGTCCCCCCCTCCGGCCCTCTGGGCCACCTCCCCCAGAGGGGGAGGATCAAAGAAAAACGGCGGGTCTTAGGGACCCGCCGTTCTCACGTCTCAGACGATGCGGTCGGCGATCAGGCCGAGGCCGCGCCGCCCTTCTTTTCGGCGTAGATCAGCAGCGGCTGGGCGCGGCCTTCGACGACCTCGGCGTTGACCACCACTTCCTCGACGCCCTCGTAGTTGGGCAGTTCGAACATGGTCTCCAGCAGGATGCCTTCCATGATCGAGCGCAGGCCCCGGGCGCCGGTCTTGCGGGCGATGGCCTTCTTGGCCACGCCGTGCAGGGCGTCCTCGGTGAAGGTCAGGCCGATGTTCTCCATCTCGAACAGGCGCTGGTACTGCTTGACGAAGGCGTTCTTCGGCTCGGTCAGGATCTTCACCAGGGCGGCCTCGTCGAGGTCTTCCAGGGTGGCGATCACCGGCAGACGGCCGATGAATTCCGGGATCAGGCCGAAGCGCTGCAGGTCGTCGGGCTCGACGCCGCGCAGGATCTCGCCGGTGCGACGGTCTTCCGGATCGGCGACCTTGGCGCCGAAGCCGATCGACTTGGCCGAACCGCGGGCCGAGATGATGCGCTCGAGGCCCGCGAAGGCGCCGCCGCAGATGAACAGGATGTTCGTCGTGTCGACCTGCAGGAACTCCTGCTGCGGATGCTTGCGCCCGCCCTGCGGCGGCACGGAGGCGACGGTGCCTTCCATGATCTTCAGCAGGGCCTGCTGCACGCCTTCGCCCGACACGTCGCGGGTGATCGACGGGTTGTCGGACTTGCGGCTGATCTTGTCGATTTCGTCGATGTAGACGATGCCGCGCTGGGCGCGCTCGACATTGTAGTCGGCGGCCTGGAGCAGCTTCAGCACGATGTTCTCGACGTCTTCGCCGACGTAACCGGCTTCGGTCAGCGTCGTGGCGTCGGCCATCGTGAACGGCACGTCGATGATTCGGGCCAGGGTCTGGGCCAGCAAGGTCTTACCCGTGCCGGTCGGACCGACCAGAAGGATGTTCGACTTGGCCAGTTCGACGTCGTTGTTCTTCGAAGCGTGGTTCAGGCGCTTGTAGTGGTTGTGCACCGCGACCGCGAGCACCTTCTTGGCGTGACCTTGCCCGATCACGTAATCGTCCAGGACCTCGCAGATCTCGCGCGGCGTCGGGACGCCGTCCTTGGACTTCACGAAGGCGATCTTGTGCTCTTCACGGATGATATCCATGCAAAGCTCGACGCATTCATCGCAGATGAACACGGTGGGTCCGGCGATGAGCTTGCGCACTTCATGTTGGCTCTTTCCGCAGAAAGAACAGTACAGGGTGCTCTTGGCGTCGCCGCTGGCGGCTTTCGTCATGGTCGCTTCTCACGCTAGGGCGTTGACGGCGAAAGCCGCTACCGCCGACCCCCACGCGTATCCCGCCACCGAAGCAACAGGATACCGAACGGGAGTTGTCTAATCCTTGACATTCCCCGATCCGAACGCGCGGCACAAGCCTTGGAGCCCGTTTCCGGCGCCAAGTTCGTGGATGTTTCGCGTCTGATCATGGGATTCCATCCCTAGATGGGACGACTGTAGGCCAAAGCAAGCGTCTGACGGGGTGTGGAACATCGACGCAGGCTCTAAGCTTTTCGAACACAGCCGGAATCGTGCTGCAAGCGGCGCCGTTAAAAGGAGTTCGCCCGACGGGCGGAGACGAAATGGCCGAGACCCACGAAGTGTCCCAGGACGCTCACGCCCCGACCCACACCGAAGCCAGCCCGCCGCTGGTGGCCTTCGACTTCGACGGCACCCTGACGGTGCGCGACAGCTTCACGGCCTTCCTGAAGTGGCGGGTCAGCGGCGGCCGCTGGACGATCGGCATGATCCGCCTGGCGCCGGCCGCCCTCTCCTACCTGTTCCACCGCGACCGGGGCCGCATCAAGGCCGCCGCCATCCGCGAATTCCTCAAGGGCGTGCCGCAGGAGCGGCTGGAGGCCCAGGCCCGCAAGTTCGCCGAAGGCCACGCGCAGAGCCTGTTCCGCCCCGACGCCCTGGCTGTGTGGCGGCGCTGGCGGGCGCAGGGGGCCAGGATGGTGATCGTCACCGCCTCGCCCGACCTAGTGGTGGCCCCGTTCGCGCGCGGCATCGGCGCCGACCTGCTGATCGGCACCAGGCTGGCCTTCGACCTCAACGGCAAGGTGGTCGGCTCGCTGCAGGGACCCAACTGCCGGGGACCCGAGAAGGTCGTGCGCCTGCGCGAGACCTTCGGCGAGAACATGAAGCTGGCGGCCGCCTACGGCGACACCTCCGGCGACACCGAGATGCTGGCCATCGCCCAGGAGCGCGGCTACCGCATCTTCAAGGGCAAGCCGGGGTAGGACCCGATCCTCCCCTGAAGGGGGAGGTGTCGCGGAGCGACGGAGGGGGATGTGGCTGCTGAGCCAGCATCCACCTTTCCATCACCCGGGACTTCCCCCTCCGGCCCCTCGGGCCACCTCCCCCTTCAGGGGGAGGATCTTCACTCCACGCCCGCCCCCGCCTGGGCGAAGCTGGCCGGGACCTGGGTGGTGCTGACCGACAGGCTGCCGATCACCGAATAGGACTGGTCGAAGATCGCGCGCTGGTTGGCGTCGAGCGACTTGTAGAGCCGCGCCATGGCCTTCACGCGCCGCTGCTCGAAGGCCAGCTGCTCGCGCTGCAGGACAAGCCCGGCCTTGGCCTGGGCCAGCGGGGTCTCGTCCTCGGGCGCCACGACGGCCAAAACCAGGCCCGAGGGCTTGGCGTTCGAGGCCAGGATGAAGTCGCGCCAGCGGCCCTGTTGGGCGGGGGTCAGGGAGAGGTTCTGGCGCAGGGTCGCCAGGCCCGCCGTCACACCGTCCTGCAGCAGGCGGTCGGAGACGATCTGCTGCACCTGCTCGGGGCTGACCGCCAACCGCATGGTGGCGATTCCGTGCTGGGGAACGTCCTGGGCCTGGGCGGCCGAGACGGCGGACAGGGCCAGGACGCCCGCGACGGCGGCGGCCAGGATGTGGGTACGGACGGGCATGGCCGGGCTCCGGAGGTTGAAACGCTTCATCCCGCCGTTGTCGCCGCATCGCCCGGCCGTTGTAGGGCTGGCTTGTTTCGCCTGATCCCCCGCCCGTGGCGAAACCGGGGCGCCTGAAACCAGAGTGAAAAAGGTCGTCAGCAAAGAAAAAGCCGCCGACCTTTCGGCCGGCGGCTTCATCTTCAGATCGTTAGCTGGCTTTAGGCGCCGGCTTCCGAGCTCTCGCGGTTCTCGTGGATCTGGTCGATCAGGCCCCAGGCCTTGGCTTCCTCGGCGCTCATGAAGTTGTCGCGGTCCAGGTCGCGCTCGACCTCGTCATAGGTGCGGCCGCAGTGCTTGACGTAGATCTCGTTGAGGCGGCGCTTGGTCTTGGAGATGTCCTCGGCGTGACGGACGATGTCCGAGGCCTGGCCGCGGAAGCCGCCCGACGGCTGGTGCACCATGATGCGGGCGTTCGGCAGGGCGATGCGCTGGCCGGCGGCGCCGGCGCAGAGCAGCAGGCTGCCCATCGAGGCGGCCATGCCCATGCACACGGTGGTCACCGGGCTCTTGATGTATTGCATGGTGTCGTAGATCGCGAGGCCCGACGTCACCACGCCGCCCGGCGAGTTGATGTACATGGCGATTTCCTTCTTGGGGTTCTCCGACTCCAGGAAGAGCAGCTGGGCGCAGATCAGCGAGGCCATGCCGTCCTCGACCGGACCGGTGAGGAAGATGATCCGCTCCTTCAGAAGGCGCGAGAAGATGTCGAAGGCGCGTTCGCCGCGGCTGGTCTGCTCGACCACCATCGGCACCAGGTTCATCGCCGTCTCGACCGGATCGTACATCATGTGGGGTTCGCCCTTCTCAGAATGTCCTTGCGGGCGCGAATCACCGCCGCGCCGCCGCTCCTGACGCATATCGCGTGGCGCTTAACAGGTTGCAAGGCGCCGCCCCCCAACTCTGCGCAAACGAAAAGGGCGCGGACCTTTCGGCCCGCGCCCCTCAATTCGTCACCCGAAGGGACGACGGCTTCAGCCGCCGTAGCCTTCCGGCAGGTCGTCTTCTTCCAGAAGCTCTTCCTTGGAGACTTCCTTTTCCTCGATCTTGGCCTTGCCGAAGATCAGGTCGACGACCTTGTCTTCGTAGATCGGGGCGCGCAGCGAGGCCTGCAGGTCGGCGCGCTGGCGGTACATGTCGAACACCTGCTGGGCCTGGGCGCCGTACTGGCGGGCTTCGCGGACGATCGCTTCGTTCAGTTCCTGGTCGGTGACGACCACGTCGTTCTTGCGGCCGATCTCGGCGAGCACCAGGCCCAGGCGCACGCGGCGCTCGGCGATCTTGCGGTACTCGTCCTTCAGCTGGTCTTCGGTCTTGTCGGCGTCTTCCGGCGGCAGGCCGCCTTGCGACTTGTCGGCCTGGACCTGTTGCCAGATGCCGGCGAACTCGGCGTCGACCATGCGCGGCGGCAGCGGGAAGTCGTGCTTGGTGTCCAGCACGTCCAGCAGGGCGCGCTTCAGCTTGAAGCGGCTCGAGTTGGTGTAGCGGCCTTCCAGGTTCGACTTCAGCAGGTCCTTCAGGGCGGCCAGGTCGGCCAGGCCCAGGCGCTTGGCCAGCTCGTCGTCCGGCTCGGCGTCGACCGGAGCGCGCACTTCCTTGACGGTGGTGGCGAACTCGGCGGCCTTACCGGCCAGTTCGGCGGCCTGGTAGTCTTCTGGGAAGTTGACCTTCACCGTGACGACGTCTTCCGGCTTGGCGCCGACCAGTTGCTCTTCGAAGCCCGGGATGAACTGGCCCGAACCGAGCACCAGCTCGGCGTCGTTGGCCGTGCCGCCGGCGAAGGCGACGCCGTCGATGGTGCCGACGAAGTCGATCAGCAGTTGGTCGCCGTCCTTGGCCTTCAGGCTCTTGCCCTTGCGCGGCTCGTAGGTGCGGGCCTGCTTGGCCAGCTCGGCCAGGGCCTCGTCGACCTCGGCGTCTTCGATCTTGTAGACCGGCTTGACCAGCTCGATCGAGGTCGGGTCGATCGGCTCGAACTCCGGCATGATCTCGACGGCCAGTTCGAAGGCGAGGTCTTCACCACCGGCGATGACCTTGTCCATGTCGGACGTCGGCTTCAGGTCGGGCTGGCCGGCGGGGCGCAGCTTGTTTTCGTCGAGGATCTTCTGGGTGGTCTCGTTGAGCGCCTGCTCGATGACTTCGCCCATCAGGCCCTTGCCGTACAGGCGACGGACGTGCGCGGTCGGCACCTTGCCGGGGCGGAAGCCCTTGACGTTCATCTGCGGCGCGACTTCGGCGATACGAGCCTCGAGACGCGTGGCCAGCTCACTCGCGGGAACCGTAACGCCGTAAACCCGGCTGAGGCCTTCGCCCGACTTTTCAACGATCTGCATCGACATTCTTAGCTTCTCGGCTCTGGGCGCCCGCGCCCGTCGTCCGCCCCAGGGGTCAAAAAATCATAGCCGCCCACGTCACCGGGGGCGGCGAAAGAGCGCCCTTATGTCACGACACTTCGCGTCGATCAAAGGGTATGGCGTCGCCGCGCGCAAAACGCTGCGCGCGGCGACATGGTGCGGATGAGAGGACTCGAACCTCCACGCCTCTCGGCGCTGGAACCTAAATCCAGTGCGTCTACCAGTTCCGCCACATCCGCGTGGGCGCAGAGCCTTAGCCGCGACCGCGACCGATTTGAAGTGGCGCCGCAGATTTTTCGCGTCGAGGCGGAACCGCCCCGCGGCCGCGTCGTTTTCATCGTGTCCCGCCGAGCGTAAAGCCGCGAGACATTAACCGGCCCGGGCCTTGCCCCCCCGACTGACGCTCGGGCCGGTTTTCCCCTCCCCCTTCGATCCAATCTGGCGAATCCCTCAGCGCACGGACGTGCCGCTTGAATTTTCGTGGATTCGCACGCAACCATTCGAAACCAGCGACGGTTAACTGCGCCATGGCGTAGGAGGCAGCGTATGCGGACGATCGAGGTCACCGAGACCGAGGGCGGATGGGAGGTCACCTGCGACCGGCAGGTGATCCATACCGACCTCGCCGAGCAACGCTCGTTCCAAGCCGCGCTCGACTATGGCAGCCGCCTGTTCGACGAGGGCGTCCGCGCCGAGATCGTGCTGCACCGCCTGGAAGCCTGAAGCGCCCTTCCCCGCCCTCTCCGCACCGTGAGCGCGACCTTGCGTCCTCTTGCGGTCGGCAAGCGACGCCTTTAAAGCCGCACGTGCATCAAGAGTTGGGCTCGCCCAACGCCAACCTGCTTCCCGAGCAAGGTGGCGCCCCGTCGGGGGGATGCGGCCGCGACGGCAACGAAACGGGTGATCCCTAAAGCCGTCACGAGTCTTGTTTTTTCGACGGACGGACGCTGCGCATGCCCATCAAGATTCCCGACAACCTGCCGGCCCGCGCCCTGCTGGAAGCCGAAGGCCTGTCGTTGATGGCCGACACGGAGGCCGCCCGCCAGGACATCCGGCCGCTGCGCATCGCCCTGCTGAACCTGATGCCCGACAAGCCGACCACCGAGCGGCACTTCGCGCGCCTGCTGGGCGCCAGCCCGCTGCAGATCGAGCTGTCGCTGATCCAGATTTCCGGCCACGCGCCCAAGACCACCTCGGCCGAGCACATGCTGGCCTTCTATCGCCCGTGGGACGAGGTGCGCGACGAGCGTTTCGACGGCCTGATCGTCACCGGCGCGCCGGTCGAGACCCTGGCCTTCGAGGCGGTCAGCTATTGGGACGAGCTTTCCCGGATCTTCGACTGGTCGCAAACCCACGTGCATGCGGGCCTGGCCGTCTGCTGGGGTGCCCAGGCCGGCGTGCATCACTTCCACGGCGTGCCCAAGCACGTGCTGTCGGAAAAGTGCTCCGGCGTCTTCCCGCACGCCAACCTGGCGCCGGCCTCGCCCTATCTGCGGGGCCTGGCCGACGAGATCGACATCCCTGTGTCGCGCTGGACCGAGGTGCGGCCCGAGGACCTGCCGGCCGACGGCTCCCTGAAGGTGCTGCTCGACTCGGAGGAATCGGGGCTGTGCCTGCTGGAGGACGCCCGCCGCCGCTGGCTCTACATGTTCAACCATCCGGAATACGAGACCGGCACCCTGGCGGCCGAGTATCGCCGCGACAGCCTGATCGACCCGACCACGCCGCCGCCGGCCCACTATTTCCCCGCCAACGACCCGACCCGCGCCCCGCGCAACCGCTGGCGCAGCCACGCCCACCTGCTGTTCGCCAACTGGCTGAACGAGGTCTATCAGACCACGCCGTTCGAACTGGAAGCGATCGGGGGGTAACGCCTCTCCCGTGGGGAGAGGGAGGGGCCCGCCGCGCAGCGGTGGGAGGGTGAGGGCATACGCCGTTGGCGGTCCCGTCACCTGGTCCCTGCCCTTGTCCGGATAGGGTGTAACCCCTCACCCTCCCATGCTGCGCATGGGCCCCTCCCTCTCCCTATGGGAGAGGTTTTTCGCGCGCTTCCCACAACCGCTTCAGCACCTGCGGCGCCAGGCCCGGCAGGTCCTCGGCGGTCAGGCCCGGGCCGTGCACCGCGCCACATTCGGCGTGAATCCAGGCGCCGGCGCAGGCGGCGTCGAAGCTTTCCATGCCTTGGGCGGCGAGACCCGCGATGAAGCCGGCCAGCACGTCGCCGGAACCGGCGGTGGCCAGCCAGGGCGAGCCGTTGAGGTTCACCGCCGTGCGGCCGTCGGGCGCGGCGATGACGGTGTCGGGGCCTTTCAGCAGCACGATCGCTCCAGCCCGGCGGGCGGCCTCGCGGGCGGCGGCGATGCGTTCGGGAGCGATCTTCAGCAGGCCGGGAAACAGCCGCTCGAACTCGCCGGGATGCGGGGTCATGACGTCGTCGCGGTCGAGACGAGCGAAGAGTTCGTCGGGCGCGTGGGCGAAGCTGGTCAGGGCGTCGGCGTCGACCACCAGGGCAGCGCCTGTACCTGCCAGGGCGGTGAGGTTGCGGGCCGTCGCCTCCCCCACCCCGGCGGCCGGGCCGATGACGGCGGCGGCGGCGTTGGCGGCGCGCTCGGCCAGATCGATGTCGGTCTCGAACGGGGCCAGCATCACCGCTTCCAGGTGGGCGGCGTTGACCGCCAGGGCGCCCGGCGGCGAAAGCAGGGTGACCACGCCCGCCCCGATCCGCAGGCCTGCGCGCGCCGACAGCCGCGCCGCGCCCGTGCTCCAGGCCTCGCCGCTGACCACGACCAGCCGGCCGCGCGCGTGCTTGTGGGTGTCGCTCGACGGCCAGGGGAAGCGCGTGCCCCACAGCGACGGATCGTTCTCGAACAGGTCGCCGGCGCTGGTGTCGGAGAGGCCGATATCGACCACCTCGACCTCGCCGCAGGCCGCACGTCCTGACGAAAGCACGTGGGCCGGCTTGCGGCGGTGAAAGGTGACGGTCAGGGCCGCGGCCAGGGCGCGACCGGCGATCGGCCGGCCGGTGTCGCCGTGGACGCCGCTGGGCGTGTCGATGGCGACGATGCGGGACGACAGCCCCTCGGCGGCGCGGGCCAGATCGTCAGCGAGCCCTTCCAGCGGCCGCGACAGGCCGGCCCCGAACAGGGCGTCGACATAAAGCTCGGCCGGGCTGAGCGCGGGGTTCAGCGGATGGACCTCGCCGCGCCAACGCTCGGCGGCCCAGCGGCAGGACGGCGTGGCGGGCGCCGCCAGGGCCTCGACTCGCACCGGCCAACCGCGCCGCTTCAGGTGACGGGCGATGACATAACCGTCGCCGCCATTGTCGCCGGGGCCGCACCAGATCACCACCGGCCGGCGCGACCAGCGCCCCCGGATCGCCTCGGCCGCGCCCTTGCCAGCCCGCTCCATCAGCGTGGTCGCCGGGGTTCCCGCCGCCACCGCCGCCGCATCGGCCGCCTTCATCTCGGCGACGCTCATGATCGCATTTGGCATTATCTGGCGGGGCATGCGGGGCGGCTCCATCAAAGAACGCCGGTGGAGGCTTCCCTGCCTTTCTCGACGAGCCGCAGACGGTTGTCGACGACTTCGAAGACCGTGACGCTGACGTGGTCCGGCCGGAAGCTCATCACCGCCGCCGAACCTTCCGCCGCCGCCACGGCGGCGTTGAGGGCGACGAAGTGGCTGAAGACGGCGCATCCCTCGTATCGCGCCACCGCTTGGGCGACCTCGCGGGTCCAGGCCAGGTAGTCGCGATCGCCCTCGATGTCGGCCCAGTCGCCGGCGAAGGCCTGCTTCAGCCAGGCGGGACGGGCTTCGGGGGACAGGGCGGCCGGCGTCGGGATTTCGCCGACCGCCGGCTCGATCTCGACCGGCACGCCCAACAGCGCGGCCAGAGGCGCGGCGGTCTCGCGGCAGCGGCGCAGGGGCGAGGAAACGACGCGGGTCGGACGCTGCTCTGCCGGCAGGGCGAAGAGAACGGCGGCGACCGCCCTCGCCTGCTCCTGGCCGGTTTCGTCCAGTCCCGGATCGTCATCGTGGCCGCCCCAGGTCGCCGCCGGCTTGCCGTGGCGGATGACATGGACGCGGCCCATCAGGCGGCGTCCGGCGTGAAGAGGTTGCGCACGCCGTCGGGATGCGGGCCGACCGTTCCGGTGCGCCCGACGCCTTCGCGGCTTTCCAGGTCGGCCAGGGTCGCCGGATCGTCGGGGGTGTTGGCCACGAACCGCGCGCCGTCCTCCGTGCGGCCGATCACGATACCCATGCGCGGCCCCTGTCGGGCGTGGACCACGGTGTAGGTCTCGATCGTCGCTCGCCCCTCCGGCTTCTCGACGATGGCCGGATGCGGCAGGGCGTCGATCTCGCCCTGGATCACCGCCGGATCCTCACGCCGCCATTCGCCCTCGACCGGGCGGGTCGAATAGATCCCCACCGACTGCTTGGTCAGGAACCAGCCGTTGGCGGTCGACAGGCCGTAGGCGCCGGGCCGCTCGCGCAGCCGCTCGACCAGCCGGGCCACGGCGTGGAGGCTGTAGTTGTTCCCCGGCCCGCCGAAATAAGGCAGGCCGCCGGTGACGGTCAGGCCGCGCGGATCGTCCAGCGCCAGGCCCAGTTCCTCGGCGGCGATCTGCACGGCAGAGGGGAAGCAGGAATAGAGGTCGATCAGGGAAAGATCGTCCAGCCCGATCCCCGCCATCTCCAGCGCGCGCTGGCCGGTCAGGCGGATGGCCGGGCTGGAGTGGAAGTCCTGCCGCTGCAGCGGGTACCAGAGGTCGGCGGCGTCGGCGCAGCCGTGCAGGAACACCCAGCGATCCTCCGGCACGCCCAGTTCGCGGGCCATGCCAACGCTGGCGACCAGCACGGAGGCCGACTGGTCCACCTCCATGATGGCGTTCAGGTATTTGGGGTACGGATAGCCGACCATGCGGTTGCGCTCGGTGACCGTGACGAGTTCTTCGGGGCTACGCTCGACCGGAAACCACGCCTCGGGATCGGCGGCGGCGACCTTGCTGAACGGCGAGAACAGCGCGCCCAGCCGCGCCTGGTGGTCCGAAAGACTGCGCCCGTCGCGGGCCCGCAGGGCGTTTTCGAACAGGGGATAGGTGTTGACCGGATAGCCCAGGCCGTGGGCCGCCTCCTGCTCGGTGACCCCGGGACGCGGGTCGCCGATGCGGGCGGGTCTGGTTTCGACGTCGTCGGCCCAGCCCTCGAAGCCCAGGCCACCCTTGGCCCGCTTCATCAGCGAGCCGAGGAATTCGGCGCCGGTGACCAGGCCCAGCCGCGACTCGCCGCGGGCGATGCGCTCGGCAAGGATGTTGATCGCCTGCTGCGGGCTGTTGCCGCCCGTCTGCGTGTAGACCGCCCAGGCCGGATCGGCGCCCAGCGCCCGGGCCAGGCTGGCCGGCGGATCCGACAGGCGAGGAAGCGGAAGCTTTGAAAGCGCGCCCGGAGCGTCGATGCTGAACGCTACGACCGCAAGAGCGTCCAAACGCGCAAGAACCGTCCCTTCGACTCCGGTGTCGGCGTCAGCGCGTTTCGCCGCAATTCTCAGCAATTCCAGTGGCGAAGGCGAATTTTCGGCCGGACCGCGAAACGTGAACTGCCCCGCGCCGATCAAAACCGGCGTCTCGTCCCGCATGTTCGCCCCCGTTCAAACGATTGTTTTCGCGATCCTAGGCGGGGTTGGGGGCGCGGCAAGGCCGTTTTGAGCCACAATTCCGAAATGCATATTTTTCGATCAAATCTCGCTCAAGATTTGCTCATATGCCAAAACCGTCGGCGGAAGCACGACAATCGCGAGACAGCCTGCTTGTGGCGTCCGGGGCGGCGTGATCCTTGCCGCTCAAAGTCAGAGGCCATGCGTCGTACGGCGCGGAAGAGACCGATGAAAAAGATCGAAGCCGTCATCAAGCCGTTCAAGCTGGATGAGGTCAAAGAGGCGCTCCAGGACATGGGCGTCCAAGGGATGACCGTGCTGGAAGCCAAGGGCTACGGCCGCCAGAAGGGCCACACCGAGCTCTATCGCGGCGCCGAGTACGTCGTGGACTTCCTGCCCAAGATCAAGGTCGAGGTGGTCGTCGAGGACAGCCAGCTCGAACCCGCCCTCGAGGCGATCACCAACGCCGCCCGCACGGGCCGCATCGGCGACGGCAAGATCTTCGTCTCGGAGATCACCGAAGTCGTCCGCATCCGGACCGGCGAAACCGGTCCGTCCGCCGTCTAACGGCGCCACCTCCTCAGACTTTCTCGCTCAAAGGGGATATCAATGAGCACCGCCAAGGAAATCCTGGACCTGATCAAGGAAAAGGACGTGAAGTACGTCGACGTCCGCTTCACGGACGTTCGCGGCAAGCTGCAACACGTGACCTTCGACATCGACCTGGTCGATGACGAGTTCCTGAACGACGGCACCATGTTCGACGGCTCGTCGATCGCCGGCTGGAAGGCCATCAACGAGTCGGACATGAAGCTGCGTCCGGACCTGACCAGCGCCATCATCGACCCGTTCTACCAGCAGACCACCCTGGCTCTGTTCTGCGACGTCGTGAACCCCGACGACGGCACCCCCTACAACCGCGACCCGCGTTCGATCGCCAAGGCCGCGCTGAACTACGTCAAGTCGGCAGGCGTGGGCGACACCGTCTACTTCGGCCCGGAAGCCGAGTTCTTCATCTTCGACGACGTCCGCTGGTCGACCGCCCCGAACAACACCGGCTACTCGTACGACTCGAGCGAACTGCCGGTGAACTCGGCCAAGGAATACCCGGAAGGCAACATGGGCCACCGCCCGGGCCCCAAGGGCGGCTACTTCCCGGTCAACCCGGTCGACTCGGCTCAAGACCTGCGCGGCGAAATGCTGGCCGTCATGGGCGAGCTGGGCATGAAGCCGGAAAAGCACCACCACGAAGTGGCGCCCGCCCAGCACGAGCTCGGCCTGAAGTTCGACACCATGGTCACCATGGCCGACCGCATGCAGCTCTATAAGTACGTGATCCACAACGTGGCCCACGCTTACGGCAAGACCGCCACCTTCATGGCCAAGCCGATGTTCGCCGACAACGGCTCGGGCATGCACGTGCACCAGTCGATCTGGCAGGACGGCAAGCCGCTGTTCGCCGGCGACAAGTACGCCGGTCTGTCGCAAGAGTGCCTGTGGTACATCGGCGGCATCATCAAGCACGCCAAGGCCATCAACGCCTTCTCGAACTCGACCACCAACAGCTACAAGCGCCTGGTGCCGGGCTACGAAGCCCCGGTGAAGCTGGCCTACAGCTCGCGCAACCGCTCGGCCTCGATTCGCATCCCGCACGTCGACAGCCCGAAGGCCAAGCGCATCGAAGCCCGCTTCCCGGACCCGATGGGCAACCCGTACCTGACCTTCGTCGCCCTGCTGATGGCTGGCCTTGACGGCATCATCAACAAGATCGACCCGGGCGCGGCCGCCGACAAGAACCTCTACGACCTGCCGCCCCGCGAGCAGAAGAAGATCCCGGAAGTCTGCGGCTCGCTGCGCGAAGCCCTGGAAAGCCTGGACAAGGACCGCGCCTTCCTGAAGGCCGGCGGCGTCATGGACGACGACTTCATCGACAGCTACATCGAGCTGAAGATGGAAGAAGTGATGCGTCTGCAACTGCACCCGCACCCGGTCGAATTCGAGATGTACTACAAGTGCTAAGCCTTACGGCCTGAAGCATTTTGGGATCGGCCCGGGGCGCAAGCTCCGGGCCTTTTCTTTTGGAGGCGACGTATGATCACGACCAGCTGCCACTGCGGAGCCGTGGGCTTCGAGATCCAGACGGCGCCGGCCGAGGTGACCGACTGCAACTGCTCGATCTGCCGCCGCTACGGCGTGCTGTGGGCCTATTACAGCCCGACCGTGGTGCGCCGCGTCGAGGGCGGCCCGACCGACGCGTACGAGTGGAACAACCACGCGATCGCCTTCCACCGCTGCCGCGCCTGCGGCTGCGTCACCCACTGGAGCTCCAACGACCCGACGCGCGACAAGATGGGCGTCAACGCCCGGCTGATGGAGCCGGACGTGCTGGCGGCCGCGCGGGTGCGGCGGCTGGATGGGGCGGTGAGCGAGCGGTACGTGGACTGAGAAGCGATATCGCTTCCCAGTCCCGTCGTAGCCTAAGCCAAGCCGATCAGGCGTCGGCCTGGGCGATCCCTTCGCGGAACTCGTCGGCGGGAACGAAGGCGGCGCCCTCCTCGTCCAGCACCCAAGCGCCCTTGAAGGCGGCATGGGCCGGGTCGAGATCTTCATCGAGCAGGTCGCCCTCGTAGAGGCCGACATTGGTGTAGTCGAAATCCAGCGACAGCTGGCTGGCGAGATCGAGCATCTCGTCCGCCATCCGGCGGGCGTAGCCCAGGGCTTCGCTCTCGTTGGAGAACTCGTCCGTCAGGGTGTTCACCTCCGCTGAATCGCTGCCTTGGGTCGCGCTGGTGGTGACGATGGTGAAGGCGGGCATTGGTCATCTCTCGAAGGTGTTGAACCACTCACCTAATCCCATTCGCGGGGAAGAGCGGCCTTCTTTTGAAAAACCTTTCGCCGCCGGCGCCGGCGGCGGCCAGACCCAGCCTCGGGCTAGGCGCCCCCGCGGGCGTCCTTCCGCGCGGTGCGATACGTCTTCTGGGCCTTGCCGAGGCGGCGACGCTCGGCGTCCTTGAACGCCCGGGCCGCATTCTTCTCCACCGCGGCCGCTTCCTGGGCGAGCTTGCGGAAGTGGTCCCAGCGCCCGCGGTCGAGATCCCCGCTCAGCAAGGCGGCCTGCACCGCGCAGCCCGGCTCGTTGGCGTGGCTGCAGTCGCCGAACTTGCAGGTTTCCGCCAGGCGCTCGATGTCGTCGAACACCTGGGTCACACCCTCGTCGGCTTCGACCAGCCCCACTTCCCGGACCCCGGGCGTGTCGATGATCAGTCCGCCGCCGGGCAGCAGCGCCAGTTCGCGGTGGCTGGTGGTGTGCCGGCCACGATCGTCGGCCTCGCGGATGGCCTGGGTGGCCATGCGCTGCTCGCCCAGGAGCGTATTGACCAGGGTGGATTTGCCGACGCCGGACGAGCCGATCAGGACGCAGGTCTCGCCGGGCGCCAGGTGGGCCAGCAAGGCCTCCAGGCCGCGCCCTTCGCGCGCCGACACGATGACGACCGGACAGCCGGCGGCCAGGGCCTCGACATCGGCGGCGAGAGACGTCGCCTCGGCGCAGATGTCCGACTTCGTCAGCACGACCACGGGACGGGCCCCGCTCTGCCAGGCGGCGGCCAGATAGCGCTCGATGCGGCGCGGATTGAGGTCGCCGTTCATCGACGTGACGATGAAGGCCAGATCGACGTTGGCGGCGACGACCTGGGGGGTCTGCACGCTGTCGGCGGCGCGGCGGACCAAGGCGGTGCGGCGCGGCAGCACGGCCTGGATGACGGCGGTGCGCTCGGCCTGGTTCATCGACAACGCCACCCAGTCGCCGACCGCCGGATGGCCGGCCTCCTGGGCTTCATGGCGCAGGCGGCCGGAAAGCTTGGCGCGCACCTCGCCCTGGTCGGTGATCACCAGATAGCCGTTGCGCTGCTGCACGACGACACGGCCGGCCAAATGGCCAGCGCGGTCGTGAGGCTTGAAAGCCTCGGCCAGCAGATCCGACCATCCGTAGTTCTCGATCAAGTTGAGCTTCCACAAGGCGGCGATCGGCCGTCGCCGATGTTCGAGGACGTCCATAGAGCAGCTTTCCCAAGGACGTCGAGGAAACCCTGATCGTCGCTGGAAACTACAATCCGACCCCGCCCACCGGCGTGGTCTCGAAACGGTGGCCGAAGCCGGCGATGATCGGGCGGGCCTTGGCGATGGCGGCCTGCACGGCCGGCAGCTTCAGCGACCCCGCGTGGCTTTCCTTGTCGGTCCAGACCTCGGTGATCCAGAGAGCGTCGGCGTCGGTCGGGTCCAGCGCGAGGATGTAGGACAGGCAGCCGGGCATCTCGCCCGTACCTTCCTTGAGGATCGCGACCAAGTCGTCCCGCTTGCCGGGGGCGGCCTTCATCTGGCCGATCAGTCCGTACATCGTCTTGTCTCCCGCAAGCGCCAGCGACGGCGTCATCGCCGCGGCCGCGCCGCCGACTAGAACCATTCGCCGGCCTATTCCTGTCAGCATGTCGCTCATTCCGGCTTGCACTCGCCCTCGTGGGCGACGCTGACGCCCTTGGCGGCCGCGCCGCAGGCGTTGCCGTAGGTCTTGCCGTCGCAGCCGCAGACGGGGCGGTAGTCCATGGTGCAGACCTGCGGGCGCTTGCGGCAGATGCCCGAGGCGTCGGCCACCGTCCGGCAGGCGCCGACCGGCATCACGCAGGACAGGCCCTCGCCGCACTGGAAGCCGGCGATACCGCCGCACATGCCGCCCGCGGCGACCGGGGCGCGCGACATCGGCGGCGGGCTGGTGGTGGACGGACCCGCGGGCTGGGCCGCGCAGGCGGCCAGCAGCACGGCGGCGAGCAAGGCCGGAACGGGGCCCAGCAAGGAACGAAGGCGCATCGTGATCCTCCCGCGTCGATTCAACGTCAGGAGGCGATCCTCGCACGAAGCGCAAGCGACAGACAAACGTCGTCATCGGGGAAAAATGGGGCGCCGATCGGCTTGATCAGGGGTCTGAATTAGTCTGTCCTCGCCGCCTCTTCCGAGAGTCGGGGAAAGTTCATGACGAGATGGGGTAAGACGGTCGCGGCCGTCAGTCTGCTGGCGCTGGGGCTCGCCGCCTGCGCCACCACGGGCACGACGGCCAAGCCACAAGCCGGCGCCAAACCGGCCGAAAAGGCCGAGGCCAAGCCGCTGCCCAAGGGCCTGGACGGCGAGGCCTCGTCGGGCTTCCCCTCGACCTATGTTCCCCTGCCCTCGCGCCCCACCGCCTTTGTCGGCGCCACGGTGCTGACCGCGACCGGCCAGCAGATCGAGAACGGCGTGGTCGTGGTGCAGGACGGCAAGATCCTGGCCGTCGGCGGTCCCGACACCGCCATCCCGGCCGGCGTCTTCACGATCGACGCCAAGGGCAAGTGGATCACCCCCGGCGTCATCGACGCCCACAGCCACCTGGGCGTCTATCCCTCGCCCGGCGTGCAGGCCAAGTCGGACGGCAACGAGGCCACCGATCCCAACACCGCTCAGGTGTGGGCCGAGCATTCGGTGTGGCCGCAGGACCCGGGCTTCAACCGCGCCCGCGCCGGCGGGGTCACCACGCTCCAGATCCTCCCCGGCAGCGCCAACCTCTTCGGCGGCCGCTCGGTGACGCTGAAGAACGTGCCCTCGCTGACCATGCAGGGCATGAAGTTCCCCGGCGCGCCCTACGGCCTGAAGATGGCCTGCGGCGAGAACCCCAAGCGGGTCTACGGCAGCAAGGGCCGCTCGCCCTCGACGGCGATGGGCAATGTCTATGGCTACCGCAAGGCCTGGATCGACGCGGCCGACTACGCCCGCAAGTGGGACGACTACCGCGCCAAGAAGGACAAGGGCGAGAAGGCCGACGCCCCCAAGCGCGACCTGCAGCTGGAGACCCTGGCCGGCGTGCTGAAGGGCGAGATCCTGGTGCAGAACCACTGCTACCGCGCCGACGAAGAAGCGGTGATGATCGATATCGCCAAGGAGTTCGGCTACAAGATCACCATGTTCCACCACGCGGTGGAGAGCTACAAGATCGCGCCCTTGCTGGCCAAGGAAGGCATCTGCTCGGCGACCTGGGCGTCGTGGACCGGCTTCAAGATGGAAAGCCTGGACGGCATCGACGCCAACGCCGCCATGGTGTGGAAGGCCGGCGCCTGCGTGGTCATCCACTCCGACGACCCGATCATGACCCAGCGCCTCAACCAGGAGGCCGCCATCGCCATGACCGCCGGCAACAAGCTGGGCTACGGCATCACCCGGGCCGAGGCCATCAAGTGGATCACGGCCAATCCGGCGAAAGCCATGGGCATCGCCGACAAGACCGGCAGCCTGGAGGTCGGCAAGGCCGGCGACATCGTGGTGTGGAGCCGCGATCCGTTCAGCGTCTACGCCCAGGCCGAGCAGGTCTATATCGACGGCGCCCTGACCTACGACCGCAACGACAAGCGCTATCAGCCCAAGTCCGACTTCGAGCTCGGCCAACCCGGCCAGGGAGCGTTCAACTGATGATCCGTTCGGCTCTTCTTTCCGGCGCGGCCCTGATCGCCGTCGCCGCCGGTCCGGCCTCGGCCCAGACCTTCGCCATCGTCAACGCCCGCATCGAGCCGGTGTCGAGCGCAGCCATCCCCTCGGGCGCGATCGTCGTCCGTGACGGCAAGATCGCCGCCGTCGGCGCCGGCGTCACCGTCCCGGCCGGCGTGCCGACGATCGACGCCAAGGGCGGGGTCGTGACGCCCGGCCTGGTGGCCCCGTCGTCGAACATCGGCGCCTCCGAGATCGGCGGCGTGCGCGAGACCCGCGACGACGGCACCGGCGACGCCCTGTCGGCCGGCTTCGACATCGCCTACAGCGTCAATCCGGCCTCGCCGATGATCGGCCTGGCCCGCGACGGCGGGGTCACCGCCTCGGCCGTCACCCCCGTGCTGTCGGGCGTGGGCGGCGGCGCCCACGAGCACGCCGACGACGGCGTGGTCGAGGAGATGACCGCCGGCAAGGACGGCGCCGGCGATCCGCCGCTGTTCGGCGGCCAGGCCGCCTTCGTGCGGTTGAAGTCGGGCGAGGCCGACATCGTCTCCAAGTCGAAGACCGCCGTGACCCTGTCGCTGGGCGAAGCCGGGGCGCGCGCCGCCGGCGGTTCGCGCGGCGCGGCCATCGTGCTGGTCAAGTCGGCCCTGGAGGACGCCCGCGCCTTCGCCCGCAACCGCGCCGCCTTCGAGCAGGGGGCGACTCGCGCCTACGGCCTCTCGCGCCTCGACCTGGAGGCCCTGGTCCCGGTGGTGCAAGGCAAGACCCCGCTGCTGATCCGCGCCCACCGCGCTTCGGACATCCGCCTGGCCCTCAAGCTGGCGGCCGAGGAGAAGATCAGGATCGTGCTGGAAGGCGCCGAGGAAGGCTGGATCGTCGCGCCGGAAATCGCCAAGGCGGGCGTTCCGGTGATCGTCGACACCCAGGCCGACCTGCCCGACAGCTTCGAGACCCTGGGCTCGCGCCTCGACAACGCCGCCCGCCTGAACGCGGCCGGCGTGACGGTGGCGATCAACGGCGCGCGCGACTTCAACAACCTGCGCCAGGAGCGCCTGAACGCCGGCCTCGCGGTCGCCAACGGCCTGCCCTACCCGGCCGCCCTGGCGGCGATCACCCTGACCCCGGCGAAGATCTGGGGCATGGCCGACAAGATCGGATCCCTCGATGTCGGCAAGACCGCCGACATCGTCCTGTGGACCGGCGATCCGCTGGAGACCACGACCTGGGCCGACAAGGTGTTCATCGGCGGCGTCGAACAGCCCGCCGACAGCCGCCAGACCCAGCTGCGCGACCGCTACGCCGCCGGCGACAACGGCCTGCCGCCAGCCTATCGCTAGGACCGGTTCGCAGAACTGAAACGAGAGCCGCGGCGCTTACGAGCGCCGCGGCTTTTTCGTGGGCGGCGTGTCTTGGATTGCCGTGAGGCGACGGCGCGATCGGCCATGCACCTTGGTCTAGGCGCCCCCTCCCCACGCCCTCACGTGCGCGACCTATGGATAGCTATCCCGCCTGAGCCCTCAGGACCGACAGTCGGGCGTCATCCGACGTCCTCCCCGTCGGAACCAACAGGAGCCAGCCATGTCGGACATCATCATCACGGACAAGCAGCTGTCGGCCTCGGCCTACACCGCGATCATCAACGCCCCGATCGAGGCGATCGACATCGCCGACTGGCTGTTCAACCTGCCCGAGGCCGAATACCAGCGCTGCTGCGCCCCGGACCACATCTCGGCCGGCGCTACCTTCACCGACGACGGCAAGCGCATGTCGATCAATGTCGAGATGATCGGCCAGACCCTGATGGTCCAGCACTACGTCGCCGAGGTCGCCACCCCGACCCTGTGCCGGATGGTCTCGACCTCCGACGCCTTCACCCCGAACGGCCGCACGCGCGTGCAGGTGATCTGGACGCTCAGCGCCCGGAAGATCGACGAGCGGACCTGCGAATACACCAACAGCGTCGTGGCCCACCCGACCCAGGCCTTCCTCGACTTCATCGACAAGCACGGCACGCCGTTCGAGGACGCCGCCGACGCCCGCCAGCGCGACGGCGGCGACCACAACAGCCGCGAGACGCCGCTGTTCGCCGCCAGCATCGAACGCCGCGCTCTGGCAGGGATCGCGGCCCGCGCTGCCTGAGGTCGCGAAACCTCGGTCGCGATCAGTCGACGAACCGGACCCGCTGATCCTACATGGCCAGCCAAGCCTGCATGCGATCGGCGTACCGGGGAGCGTCGCGCCAGCCCTCGCTCAAGCTCTCCGAAAAATTGTAAACAGTTCAAAGTTGAAACAAGCGCCGCCTTACCATCAAGATGCGCAACGCACGCCAGGAGGTGATCGATGCCAGGCAAGGTCTACTGCTTCAACGCCTACAGCGAGACCATCAACCAACTCAGTCTGAACGGCCTGTACGCCGGCTCGATATCCGGCTGGTCGATGTCGCCGGCCAACCTCTACGCCCCCGTCTCGCTGGCCGTTCCCAGGGTCTATCATGGCGAAGCCCTGACCACTCCGACGTTCGCTGGCGACGGGCCAACCCTGCTATCGGTCCTGTGGGACAGCTACAATATCCAGGCGAGGGTCGATCTGTCGAACCTGCCCCCCGCATCGATCGAGGACGACCTCATCCTCTATATCGCCATCAATCAGCTGACCCTGATGACCCCCGGGGGCGTCGTCCTGTCATCGCAACCCACCTCGCGCGTCGACGCAGCCTCGGAGCTCGACGCCGGGCTTGCGGCCACGCAACTGACCTGAGGCGCGCCAGGACGACTGCCCGGCACGGTTCCTCCGGCCCCGACCGACAGCGCCCCTACGGCCAGACGTTGTTCGACGTCACGCTGTCGCCGCCGGTGGGCACGTCGCAGTCGTTGAAGGTGATCGCCACCGACTGGCCCCAGTTGGTCGAGTCCGCCTGAACCTGGAAGTGCAGGTGCGGGCCGGAGGTTCGGCCGGTGTTGCCGGAGGTGGCGATTGGCTGGCCGCGCTGGACGGTGTCGCCGACCTTCACCAGCACGCCGTTGGGCTGGATGTGGAAGTACCAGCTGGTGAAGCCGCCGGGATGGCGGATGCGCACGGCGTTGCCCCAGTTCTGCAGGCTGCCGTTCGCGAACGGGGTGTTGCTGGGCGTGGTCGGGGCGTTGGGGTTGTAGGTGGCGGTCTGGCCTTCCTGTAGCCACTCGACCGTGCCGCCGCGCACCGCCCGGATCTGGGTGCCGGCCGGCATCGAGAAATCGAAGGCGAAGGCCTGGCTGCCGTTGTGCGAGCCGCCCGGATTGTTGTTGCCCTGGCCGACATTGCGGGTGTCGCCGGCCTTCCACGGATAGCGGTAGGCGCCGACGGCGTCGTCCTCCTGCTCGATGAAGTCCATCCGCAGGCCGCCCGCGAAACGGGCGGCGTCCTCGGTCTTGAAGTCGACCACGCAGCGCCGGCGGCTCCACCACTGGGTTCCCGAGCCCGGCCGCCAGACGGCGGCGTAGCGGTCGCCATCGACGGCCAGGGCGGTCAGGCGGAAGCCCTGGTTGAAATAGGTCTGGTCCTGGGCCTCGATCTCGGCCCCGGTCATGCCCGACCGCCACCATTGGGCGCCGGATCCCGGCCGCCAGACGGCGGTGTAGCGACCGCCGTCGACCTCCAGCAGCGAAAGGCGCAGGCCGTTGTTGAAGTGGGTCGTGTCCTGGGCCTTGAACTGGTCGACGGTCATGCCCGTGCGCCACCACTGGGCGCCGCTTCCCGGCCGCCAGACCGCGGTGAAGCGGCCGCCGTCGAGCTCCAGCGCGAACAGGCGCAGGCCCTGGTTGAAATAGGTGGTGTCCTGGGCCTTCAGCTCGTCCAGCGTCATGCCCGAACGCCACCACTGGGTTCCGCTTCCGGGACGCCAGATCGCGGCGTAGCGGCCGCCCTTCACCGACACCGACTGCAGACGCAGGCCGTTGTCGAAGTGGGTCTTGTCCTGGGCCTTGAACTGGTCGAGCGTCATGCCCGAGCGCCACCACTGGGCGCCGTTTCCCGGTCGCCAGACGGCCGCGTAGCCGGTGTCGGCCGCCGCCAGGCCGGGCGCGGCCAGGGCCAAAAGACCGGCGCAGACCGCCGGCGTCAGCAACGCACGCATCGACACTCTCCCGTTTCGGGCGTCGCTTCGCGGGACGCCTCGTGAAATCCAGACGCTTTGGCCAGATACGATGGAAAGCTTGAACCGTGCGCCGATCGCCGGCCGGGGCCGGAACGTCGCGCGCCAGGAGCCTAGTCCCGCGCGCCGCGACCCGAAAGCGCGAACGGCCCCGCCGGACCAGCCGGCCGGCGGAGCCTCGCCGGCGTCAGGTCGACCAGGTGATCTTCACGATGGTCGGGTTGTCGCTGTTGTAGGAGACGGTGTGCTCCGAGCGCCGGCTGCTGGTGATGGCCAGCTTGTAGGTGTCGCCGGTCTTGTCGGTGAAGGCCAGGTTGATGCTGCCCGAGCCGATGCCGGCCGGTCCCTGGGCGTCGACGTCGACGCGGTAGCTGTAGATGCCGGAATTGGGCACCAGCCGGATGCCGTAGACCCTGCCCTCGCTGTTGCCGACGATGCAGGAACTGAGGTCGAGGCTGCCGTTGATCGACACGGCGTCGCCGACCGACAGATTGCCGTTGGCCGTGCCGTTGGTGGAGCCGCAGTCGGTGGTGGTGAATTCGTCGACGCCAGCCGTCGCTTCCACGGTGCTCATGACGTTTCTCCCTTTGGAACCGGCCGCCCCATGGGCCGGTGGCGGGACGATCGAATCAACCCTGAGGCAAGACAAGCCAAATACACGTGATAGTTGTTAAGCTTGTATGCGCGCCGAAAACGTGCAGCCGCGCACATGGCGACGCTTTCCTTGGGGGCGGCCACGGGTCATACGGGGCGAGACTCCCGAATCGCCGCAAAATCATCCGATGTCTTCCAAAGACCCCAACTCGCTGTTTTCGCTGTTCGACGACGACGCCCTGGCGCCGCCGAGCGCCCCGCCCCTGCCCGCCCGCGAACCCCATCCCGAGCCCAAGCCGCAGCCGCCGCCTCCGCCCCCTCCGGGCAAGGCCGAGCCCGCGGCCGCACCGCCTTCGTCGGGCGGATACGACGCGAGCTCGATCGAGGTGCTGGAAGGCCTGGAGCCCGTGCGCATGCGTCCGGGCATGTACATCGGCGGCACCGACGAGCGGGCCCTGCACCACCTGTTCGCCGAAGTGCTCGACAACTCGATGGACGAGGCCGTGGCCGGCTTCGCCAAGCTGATCGAGGTCAAGCTCGACGCCGACGGCTATCTGTCGGTCAAGGACGACGGCCGCGGCATGCCGGTGGATCCCCACCCCAAGCATCCGGGCAAGTCGGCGCTGGAAGTCATCATGACCGTCCTGCACGCGGGCGGTAAGTTCAGCGGCAAGGCCTACGAGACCTCGGGCGGCCTGCACGGCGTCGGCGCCAGCGTCGTCAACGCCCTGTCGGAACTGGTCGAGGTGACGGTCTGGCGCGACGGCTTCGAGCACCGTCAGAGCTTCGCGCGCGGCAAGCCGCTGGGCCCGGTCGAGAAGATCCAGCCCAGCAAGAAGCGCGGCACCATGGTGCGCTTCAAGCCCGACGAGCAGATCTTCGGCGAGGGCTGCGCCTTCAAGCCGGCGCGCCTCTACCGAATGACCCGGTCGAAGGCCTATCTGTTCCGCGGCGTGCAGATCAAATGGTCCTGCGCCCCCGAGCGCATCCACGACCAGACCCCGCCCGAGGCGACCTTCCACTTCCCCAATGGCCTGGCCGACTTCCTGGCCGAGCGCACCAAGGGGCTGGAGACGGTCACCCCGACCAGCTTCTCGGGCCGTATCGAGCGCCAGGGCGAGGCCGGCGCGGTCGAATGGGCCGTGACCTGGACCCCGCGCGGCTTTGGCGAACACGACGGCTTCATGCAGTCGTACTGCAACACCGTGCCGACCCCCGAGGGCGGCACGCACGAAAGCGGCTTCCGCGCCGCCCTGACCCGCGGCCTCAAGGCCTATGCGGAACTCAAGGGCGAGAAGCGCGGCGCGATCATCACCGCCGACGACGTGGTGGCCCAGGCCGGCGCGCTGATCTCGGTGTTCATCAAAAACCCCGAGTTCCAGGGCCAGACCAAGGAAAAGCTGTCGACGACCGAGGCCCAGCGCTTCGTCGAAAACGCCCTGCGCGACCCGTTCGACCTGTGGCTGACCGCCAGCCCCAAGGCCGCCCAGGCCCTGCTGGAGTTCGTGGTCGAGCGCGCCGAAGAGCGCCTGAAGCGCCGCAAGGACAAGGAAGTCTCCCGCGCCTCGGCGACCCGCAAGCTGCGCCTGCCGGGCAAGCTGGCCGACTGCGCCGGCGGCGCGGTGGACGGCGCCGAACTCTTCATCGTCGAAGGCGACTCGGCCGGCGGCTCGGCCAAGCAGGCCCGCAACCGCAAGAACCAGGCGATCCTGCCCCTGCGCGGCAAGATCCTGAACGTAGCCTCGGCCTCGGGCGAGAAGTTCACGGCCAACAAGGAACTGTCGGACCTGATGCTGGCCCTGGGAGCCCAGGGCGGCAACAAGTACCGTGAAGAGGATCTGCGCTACGAGCGGATCATCATCATGACCGACGCCGACGTCGACGGCGCCCACATCGCCTCGCTGCTGATCACCTTCTTCTACCGCACCATGCCGGACCTGATCCGCGCCGGGCGGCTGTATCTGGCCCTGCCGCCGCTCTACCGCATCAGCCATGGCGGCAAGACCGAATACGCCCGCGACGACGCCCACAAGGACGAGCTGCTGGCCACCATGTTCAAGGGCAAGAAGCCCGAGATCGGCCGGTTCAAGGGTCTGGGCGAGATGATGGCCTCGCAGCTGAAGGAAACCACCATGGACCCGGCGGTCC
Source organism: Caulobacter sp. GW821-FHT10A10 (assembly GCF_059415745.1). Taxonomy (NCBI): domain Bacteria; kingdom Pseudomonadati; phylum Pseudomonadota; class Alphaproteobacteria; order Caulobacterales; family Caulobacteraceae; genus Caulobacter; species Caulobacter sp. GW821-FHT10A10. The sequence goes on from NZ_JBWKNV010000017.1 coordinate 24,612, forward strand.
GCACCCTGGCGCGCGTGACCCTGCCGCGCCACGAGGAGACCGTCGAGGATCTGGTCGAGACCCTGATGGGCCGCAAGCCCGAGCTGCGCTTCAAGTTCATCCAGGAGAACGCGGCCTTCGCGGCGGATGATCTGGATCTGTAGTGAAGGAACCTCCCCCGGTGGGGGAGGTGATCGCGAAGCGATCGGTGGGGGGCGTGGCTGGGAGACCGGCCTATTCGGCGGAAGCTGAAAACGTCCCCCCACCGGCCTTCGGCCGCCTCCCCCACGAGGAGAGGTTCCCCCTCAGTCGCTTCGCGACAGCTCCCCCAGAGGGGGAGCATCTTGATCCGCTGACTTGCTAAATCCTCCCCCTCTGGGGGAGGTGGCCCAGAGGGCCGGAGGGGGTTCTCGGCGCTAGCCGATCAGCGCCCGCGCCGCGGCGCGCGCGGCTTCGGTGACTTCCGCGCCCGACAGCATCCGGGCGATCTCTTCCTCGCGCTCGGCGGGCGACAGGGGTTCGACCTTCGTCCGGGTGGAGGTGTCGTCGCCGGACTTGGAGATGCGCCAGTGGGCGTCGCCGCGGGCGGCGACCTGGGCCGAGTGGGTGACGACCAGCACCTGGGCGTTGGAAGCCAGGCGCTTGAGACGCAGGCCCACGGCGTCGGCCACGGCCCCGCCGACGCCCTGGTCGACTTCGTCGAAGATCATCAAAGGCTGCGGACCGCCGCCCTTGGCTGCCAGCGCGGCCTTCAGGGCCAGGGCGAAGCGGGCCAGTTCGCCACCCGAGGCGATGGCCTCCATCGGGCCGAACGGCGCGCCGGGGTTGGTCGAGATCTCGAAGGCGATACGGTCGAGGCCCGTCGGACCGGCCTTGTCCTCGTCGAGCGCATCAAGGGCGACGCGGAAGCGGGCCTTTTCCAGCTTCAGCGGGCCAAGCTCGGCCTCGACGGCCTTGGCCAGGCGGTCGCCGGCGGCGCGGCGCTCGGCCGACAGGGCCTCGGCGGCGTAGAGATAGGCCTCGCGGGCCTCGGCGGCCTGGGCCTCGGCGGCGACCAGGGCTTCGCCAGAGGTCTCGATGGCCTGCAGTCGGGCGGCGAAGTCGGCGCGAACGGCCGGCAGGTCCTCGACCAGCACGTTGAGCTTGCGGGCCATGCCGCGCAGGGCGAACAGCCGCTCCTCGGTCTTCTCCAGACGGTCGGGCTCGAACTCGAAGCTCTCGGCGGCCGCGTCGATGGCCGCGCTGGCCTCCTGGGCCTCGACCAGAGCGCGGTCGACCGCCTCGCAGGCGGCGGCCAGGCGGGTCATGGCCGGACCGTCGGCCGGCGCGCCGGCGTTGGCGGCCCGGTCGCGGGCGCGTTCCAGGGCGCGGAAAGCCGAGGCCAGCTTGCCCGACAGGTTGTCGCCGCCCAGGGCGTCCTGGGCCGAGGCGATGTCGGCCAGGGCCTTCTCGGCCGAGCCCAGCAGCGCCCGCTCCTCGGCCAGGGCCGCCTCTTCGCCATCGCGCGGGTCGAGGCGGTCGAGTTCGGACAGGCGGAGGGTCAGTTCCTCGGTCTCGGCGGCGGCGCGGTCGGACAGAGCCTTCAGCTCGGCGGCCGTCTCGCGGGCGGCGCGCCAGCCGCTCCAGGCAGAGGACACGGCCCCGACGCTGACCTGGCCATAGGCGTCCAGCAGGGTGCGGTGGGTGCGCGGGTCGAGCAGGCCGACGGTCTCGTGCTGGCCGTGCACCTCGAGCAGCAGCCCGCCGAGATCCTTGAGCACGCCGACACTGGTGGCCTGGTCGTTGACGAAGGCGCGCGAACGGCCGTCGGGCGACAGCTGGCGGCGCAGGACCAGGTCCTCGTCGCGGGCGTAGTCCAGGCCCTTGTCGTCGAGATAGGCGAAGGCGGGATGGTCGGGCGCCAGGGCGAAGATGGCCGTGGCGCTGGCGTGACCGGCTGCCCCGCGGCGCACCAGGCCGGCGTCGGCGCGGGCGCCTGTCGCCAGGCCCAGGGCGTCGAGAATGATCGACTTGCCGGCCCCGGTCTCGCCGGTCAGCGCGGTCAGGCCCGGCCCGATGGCCAGGTCGAGGCTCTCGATGAGCACCACGTCGCGGATGGAGAGACCGATCAGCATGGCGCCGAGGATCACCGGGAATCGCAGTTTTTCAAAGGGGGAGCGGTAGCGAATTGAGAACAAAAGAAAAACGGGCCGTTTTGCAACGGCCCGCCTGTCTGATGTCTCTGCCGATGTCGCTGCTTACATCCCGAGGACGCCCATCAGGCCGCCCTTTTTCTTCTTCTCGCCCGGAGGCGCGAGGGTCGCGTCCTTGTCGCGGGTCAGGACGCGTTCGAGCAGGTTGCGCTTGTTGCCGGCCTTCAGCGGCTCGACGGCCGGCTTCAGGCCCGCGTCGTTCAGCAGCTTGTAGGCGTCGGCGTACCAGCGGTCGCCCGGGAAGTTGTAGCCCAGCACAGCGCCGTTGCGCTTGGCCTCTTCGTTGAGGCCCAGGGTCAGATAGGCCTCGACCAGGCGGTAGAGGGCTTCGGGCGTGTGCGAGGTGGTCTGGTGGCGGTCAACGACGGTCTTGAAGCGGCCGATGGCGGCCAGGGTCTTGCCGTCGCGCAGGTACCAGCGGCCGATGGCCATTTCCTTGCCGGCCAGCTGGTCGTTGACCATGTCGATCTTCAGGCGGGCGTCCTGGGCGTATTCGCTGTTGGGATAGCGCTGGACGACGTCGCGCAGGGCGGCGAGCGCCTGCTCGGTGGCGGCCTGGTCGCGGTTCACGTCGACGATCTGCTCGAAGTAGCAGATGGCCTTCAGATAGAAGGCGTACGAGGCCGACGGATTGCCCGGGTAGAGCGAGATGAAGCGGTCGGCGTCGCCGATGGCGTCGGAATACTGGTTGCCCATGTAGTGGGCGTAGCCGGTCATCAGGATCGATCGACGCGACCATTCCGAATAGGGGTGCTGGCGTTCCACTTCGCGGAAGTAGTCGACGGCTTCGTTCCAGCTGCCGCGGTCCAGGCGGCTGGAGCCGGTGGAGTACAGCAACTCGACCGGACGCTCCTCATAGACGAGGGTCGGCTTCTTCGGCTTGCCGGCGCAGGCGGTCACCGACAAGGCGGCGAGCACGGCCATGATGGAAACGGCCGAACGTCCCGAGATTTTGCGAAGCACGGACTCTCTCACCCTAGAAGCATTAGCGCGCCCCCGCGCCGAACCAAGGCTTCTACACCACGTCGATGCGGGCGCAAATGAAAGCCGAAGCGGCGGGAGCGTTCCCCCGATTGATCAGACCGCTTCGGCGAGCTCCGGCGCATAGGCGCGCCAGCGCCAAGCGCGCGGTTGCCCCATCAACGCACGAACCGCGGCGTTATTGAGGCCGTGTCCGGCCAGGATTCCTTCGAACCTGCCAAGGATCGGAGCGCCGATGACATAAAGGTCGCCGACGGCGTCCAGGGCCTTGTGGCGCACGAACTCGTCCGAGCGGCGCAGGCCTTCGGGATTGAGCACGCGGTCGCCGTCGATGACCACGGCGTTCTCCATCGAGCCGCCGCGGGCCAGGCCGATGTCGCGCAGGGCCTCGACCTCGCGCAGGAAGCCAAAGGTGCGGCAGTTCGACAGTTCCTTGCGGAAGCTGTGCTCGTCGATGGCCAGATCGACGCGCTGACGGCCGATGGCCTTGCTGGCGAAGGCGATCTCGAAGGCCACTTCGAAGGATTCGGCAGGCGTGAGCGTGGCGCGCTTGTCGCCCTCGATCACCTCGATCGGCGACAGGATCTCGATGTAGCGGCGCGCGGCTTCCTGCCGGCGGCGACCGGCGCGGTCGAGAATCTGCACGAAGGGCTCGGACGAGCCGTCCATGATCGGCACTTCGGGACCGTCGAGTTCGACGACGCAGTTGTCGACCGACAGGGCGGCCAGGGCGGCCATCAGGTGTTCGATGGTCGAGACGCGCACGTCGGCGGCGTTGGCGATGACGGTGCCAAGCTGGGTCTGCACCACGGCGTCGCCGCGAACCGGCACGCGGTTGTCGCGGTCCTGGACGTCGGTGCGCACGAAGACGATCCCGCTGTCGGGGGCGGCGGGGCGCACGGCGACGCGCACGTGCGCGCCCGTGTGCAGGCCGATCCCTGCGAAGATCACCGGTCCTGCGACCGTGTGCTGATGATAAGGCGAAACCGACACGAGAAACCTTTGATCTATCTTGGGAGCGGCTCTAGCGGCCGCCTATTCGTCCCCATTTACCGTCTACGAGCTTCGCCGCGCCGCAGCAACGCAAGTCCTGTTTCTGATTGTTACCTACCCAAGGCCTTGTGGGATAAGGCGTTTTCGCCATTTCGACGCCCCATTTCCGCCTTGCTCTCCGACGGCGCCGCAGCATGTTCAGGCCTCGGCGGAAACCTGTGCCCTCGCCCCTGGCATCGGACGCAAGGCGCCGCTAGGCTCCGCGCGTTTTCTGGCATCAGAGCCGCCTGGACCACGACTTCCATGACCAAGACCTTGCGCATCGCCACCTCCGCCCTCGCCCTTTCGCTCGCCGCCTTCGCGACCGCCCCGACCGCCCTGGCCCAGGGCCGCGGCTTCACCGCCAAGGACATGGTCACGCTCGAGCGGGTCAGCGAGCCCAAGGTGTCGCCGGACGGCCGCCAGGTGATCTATCTGGTGCGCAGCATGGACCTGCCGGCCAACAAGGCCTCGTTCTCGCTGTGGGTCGCCGACCTGAAGGCCAAGATCGCCCCGCGCCGCCTGGCGGTGTCGGACGGCGGCGTCTCCAGCGCCCGCTGGTCGGCCGACGGCAGGAGCATCTACTTCCTGTCGGGCCGCGCCGGTTCCGACCAGGTGTTCCGCACCGATGCGAACGGTGAGACCGCCGTCCAGGTGACCAAGGCCCCGTTCGACGTCGGCGCCTTCAAGGTGTCGGCCGACGTCAAGACCGTGGTGATCAGCCAAGCCGTGTTCCCCGACTGCCCCACCCTGGCCTGCACCCAGGAGCGCCTGGACGCCAACAAGGCCAAGAAGACCACTGGCGTCGTCTACGACAAGCTGTTCATCCGCCACTGGGACACCTGGAACGACGGGACGAAGAACCACCTCTACGCCTACACGCTGGACGCCTCGGGCGTGGCCACGGGCGAGGCGACGGCGCTCATGGCCGGCTTCGACGGCGACGCCCCGACCAAGCCGTTCGGCGGCGACGAGGACTTCACGATCAGCCCCGACGGCAAGACCGTGGTGTTCTCGGCCAAGGTCGCCGGGCGCGACGAGCCCTGGCAGACCAATTACGACCTGTGGTCGGTTCCGGTCGACGGCTCGGCCAAGCCCGCCAACCTGACGGAAGACAACAAGGCCTGGGACGCCCAGCCGACCTTCTCGCCGGACGGCAAGACGGAAGCGTGGCTGGCCATGAAGCGCCCGGGCTTCGAGGCCGATCGCTTCGGGATCATGGTGCGCGAGAACGGCAAGGTGCGTGAAGTGGCCCCGGCCTGGGACCGCTCGGCCCAGTCGATCACCTTCAGCGCCGACGGCAAGACCATCTACACGACCGCCGAGGACGTGGGTCAGACCAAGCTGTTCGCCATCGACGTCAAGACCGGCAAGGCCGTGGCCCTGACCGGCGAGGGCCACGTCAGCGCGTTCAGCATGGCCGGCGGCCAGACCGTGATCGCCCAGGACAACCTGAAGACCCCCGGCCAGCTCTACGCCCTCGCGCCGAAGGGCAAGGGCGAGCCGATCAAGCTTACGGGCCTCAACGCCGACAAGCTGGACGGCGTGGCCATGGGCGACGCCGAACAGTTCAGCTTCAAGGGCTGGAACGACGAGACCGTGCACGGCTATCTGGTGAAGCCGGCCAACTTCGATCCAGCCAAGAAGTATCCGGTGGCCTTCCTGATCCACGGCGGTCCGCAGGGCAGCTTCGGCAACCTCTTCCACTACCGCTGGAACGCCCAGACCTACGCCGGCGCCGGCTACGCCGTGGTGATGATCGATTTCCACGGCTCGACCGGCTACGGCCAGGGCTTCACCGACGCCATCAGCCAGCACTGGGGCGACCGCCCGCTGGAAGACCTGCAGAAGGGCTGGGCCTTCGCGACCCAGAAGTACGGCTTCCTCGACACCGACCGCGCCTGCGCCCTGGGCGGCTCGTACGGCGGCTTCATGATCAACTGGATCGCCAGCCAGTGGAAGCAGCCCTGGAAGTGCCTGGTGAACCACGACGGCATCTTCGACAGCCGCTTCATGGGCTACTCGACCGAGGAGCTGTGGTTCAGCGAGTGGGAGAACGGCGGAACGCCGTGGGAGCCGAACACCACCTACGCCAAGTTCAACCCGGCCGACCACGTGGCCCAGTGGAGCGTGCCGACCCTGGTCGTCCAGGGCCAGAACGACTTCCGCGTGCCGCTGGAAGAAGGCATCGCCACCTTCACGGCCCTGCAGCGCAAGGGCGTGCCCAGCAAGCTGCTGTACTTCCCCAACGAGAACCACTGGGTGCTGAAGGCCCAGAACTCGGTCCAGTGGCACGACGAGGTGCTGGGCTGGCTGAACCAGTGGACGGGGAAGTAAGGCTCGGACGCAAACTCCTCCCTCGCTTTAGCGGGGGAGGTGGCGCGGCGCGAATACGCGCCGTGACGGAGGGGGCGAGTGACAGAGCGCCTTGCGCGCCGCCGCCCCCTCCACCGCTCCGCGGTCCCCCTCCCCCGTTTCGCTTCGCTGCTCGGGGGAGGAATAATCAGATCCGGCCCGTCGCGACCGACCAGGTCAGACGGGCCTTTTTTTCGAGTTCGCTCATCTGCCGCCCCCTCGCCTGCTCATCGGCCAGGGCGACCACGGCGACCGCTGGGAAGGCCGCGATCGGCAGGGCCTTGAGCTCGGCGCGAGCGGCCTTCTTCTGCTCGGCCACACGGGCCTGGAGGTCGGCGGCGGTCCACTTGAACGGCAGGCGCGATCGGCCGGCCAGCTTCAGCCGCCACAGGCCCGCCAGGCCGTAGGCGCGGGCCGCGGCGCGCACGGACGCCGGATCAGCGGTGGGATCGAGGCGCTGGGCCGTCAGCCCAGCCAGGGCGCCGGCGGTGGCGTCGAGATAGAACAGCACGGCGGCCTCGTCGGTGAAGGGGACTTCCTCCAGGTCGGCGAGGCGAGCCTCCGCCATCCGCGCCAGGGCCAGGGGATCGACGCCGGAGGCCGCCAGAGCCTCGACGGCGGGGTGCTTGCGCGGCGGCTGGCCGGCGGCCAACTCCTCCATCGCCTCGCGCCACCAGGTCAGGCGGATCTCGCCCATCAGGGCGTTAGTGACGCCGCCCGCCACTCGCGCCAGCTCGTAGTTGAAGGCCAGCAGGGCCACGACATCGGCCCGCGCCGCTAGGTCGGCGACGAAGCGGCTGGCCAGCCAGCGATCCGGGTCCATGCGGCGGACCAGGTCGTCGAGGCCGGAATCGTAGGGGTTGTCAGGGGCGGCGGACATGGCGCGGCTTATGCCCCCGTAAGACCCAAAGAAAAAGGCCCGCCGGATGGGCGAGCCTTGATCCGAACCGTCGGGCCGATCAGCCGAACAGCGTCTGGTACATCGTCATCGTCACCAGCATCGGGATGCTGAGCAGCATGTTGATGCGCGAGAACAGCATGGCGGTCGTGGCCGCCTTGGCCTTGGTGGCGTCATCGGCCGGCACGAGGCCCAGGGCGCGCTTCTGGTTCGGCCAGATCAGGCCCCAGACGTTGAAGAACATCACCGTCGCCAGCCACATGCCCATGCCGATGAAGGTGAAGCCCATGTCGACGCCGCGCTGGTAGCCGTGCCAGGCGCCCAGGGTCATGGCTTCCATCAGGTAGCCGCGGCTGAAGGCCACGATCATGCCCATCAGCCAGGTGGCCAAGGCCGCCCAGCGGAACCAGAACAGGGCCTCGGGGGCGATATACTTGGTCACCGCCGGCTTCAGCTCTGCCGGGATGCTCGGCATCACCCGGATCTGCACGAAGTTGAAGTAGTAGAGCAGCCCGATCCACAGAATGCCGAACAGCACGTGCAGCCAGCGGAACACCGCCTGCCAGTAGGCGCCGTGGAAGCCGCTGGGGCTGTGCCCGAAGCCGAACACCATGATCAGGGCCAGCACGAAGCTGACGATGATGGTGCTGCGGAAATTGGTGAGGATCCCGGACAATTCAGCCCCCTGAAGCCGTTGTGTGGCGGCCAGGATAGGCAGAGTCGGGAAAATGATCCTCCCCCTGAAGGGGGAGGTGTCGGCGAAGCCGACGGAGGGGGATGTGATTGCTGGGGTCGAAGGAGCCGGAGAGGAAGCAGGAACTTCCCCCTCCGGCCCTTCGGGCCACCTCCCCCTTCAGGGGGAGGATCAGGGGTCTAAACCGCGATCAGCGCCGCGGCGAGCCGTCGGCCTTCGCTGGCCAGGACGTTGTAGGTGCGGGCGGCGGCCTCGGTGCTCATGAACTCGAGACCCAGGCCCGCGGCCTTCAGGGCGTCACGCACGGGACGCGGCGGCAAGGCGTTGGCGAGACCCACGCCCAGCAGCACGAACTCCACGGCCCCGCCCGCGGCGTAGACCGGGGCGAAGGCTTCGGGCGTCAGGTCGGCCAGCGACGTCACGCCCCAGTCCAGCGGCTGATCGTCGATGATCAGCAGCGAACCGGGACGCCAGACGCCGGAGACCCGGAAGCCGCCGCCGCCCCAGGCGTCGAGCGACGGGGGCTGACGAGGGGTAAGCCCCTGGCTCACGGCCGGCTGGCCGCGCCGAGCTTGATCGGCTTGGCTTCCTCGTCGCCGCGCTTCAGGCCCCAGACCAGGATGATCGGCAGGGCGATGTAGATCGACGAATAGGTGCCGATGATGATGCCGAACACCATGGTGAAGACCAGCGGGAACAGCACCGGGCCGCCGAAGATCATCGTGCCGCCCAGCGCCAGCAGCGCCGTCGAGCCGGTGATGATCGTCCGCGACAGGCGCTCGTTCTCCGACAGGTCGATGATCTCGCGCAGCGGCGTCGACTTGTACTTGCGCAGGTTTTCCTTGAGGCGGTCGAAGGTGATGACCTTTTCGTTCATCGAGTAGCCGATGACCGTCAGCAGGGCCGCGACCGAGGTCATAGAGAACTCGATCTGCATCACCGACAGCACGCCCAGGGTCAGGATGATGTCGTGGAACACGGCCACGACGGCGCCGACGCCGAACTGCCACTGGAAGCGGAACCAGATGTAGCCGAGCATCAGCAGCAGGGCGATGCCCAGCGCCTTGAAGCCGCCCATCAGCAGCTCGCCCGAGACCTTGGCGCCGATGACGGTCGGCGCCGGCATGGTCATGCCGGGGAACTTGGCGATGATCTCGCTCTTGATGCGGTTGGCCTCGACGGTGGCGTTGCCGCCCTCGGTCGGCAGGAAGCGGACCATCGCCGAGTTCGGCGCGCCGAAGCCCTGGACCTGCACGTCGTGCGCGCCGGTGGACTTGGCGACGGCCCGCAGCTTGTCCAGGTCGATGGGCGCGGTCGCGGGCGTACGGGCCTCAAGGGCGACGCCGCCCTTGAAGTCGATGCCCAGGTTCAGGCCCTGAGTGAAGAACGACACGCCCGAGCCGAGGATCAGGACGAGCGAGATAACCGCGGCGACGGGCGCCCAGCGCACGAAGCGGTAGTGGGTCGAGCGCGGGATCAGGCGGATGAGGGGCCAAGCAGCCATGAGCTTTGATCCTTACGCGATCGGCAGCTTCTTCGGCTTGGTGGCCTTGAACCACCAACCGATGAGCACTTGAGTGATGATGATGGCGGTGAACAGCGAGGTGAACACGCCGATGGCCAGGGTCCAGGCGAAGCCCTTCACCGGACCCGAGCCGAAGCTGAACATGATGCCGGCCGAGATCAGGCTGGTGATGTTGGCGTCGAGGATCGACACCAGCGCCAGCCGGTAGCCGGTGTCGGCGGCCGACATCGGCGATCGTCCCGCGGCCGCCTCGTCGCGCATGCGCTCGTAGATCAGCACGTTGGCGTCGACGGCGACGGCCAGCGTCAGGATCAGGCCGGCGATGCCCGGGAAGGTCAGGGTCGCCTGGGTGAACGACATGATGCCGACGATCAGCAGCACGTTGGCCACCAGGGCCATGGCCGCGAACACGCCGAACAGGCCGTAGGCCAGGATGATGAAGACGAACATCGCCGCGGCACCGATGGCCAGCGAGATGGCGCCGGCCTTGACCGCGTCCGCGCCCAGTTCGGCGCCGACGGTGCGTTGTTCTTCGATGTTCAGCTGGGCCGGCAGCGCGCCGGAGCGCAGCAGCAGCGACAGTTCCGCGGCGCTTTCGACCGTGAAGTTGCCGGTGATCTGGCCCGAGCCGCCGATGATCGGCGTCTGGATGGTGGGCGCCGAGAGCACCTTGTTATCGAGCACGATGGCGAAACGCTTGCCGATGTTACGCGAGGTGGCGTCGCCGAACTTGCGCGAACCCGAGCCGTTGAAGCGGAACGACACCACCGGGCGGCCGCTCTGGCCGTCGAAGGCCTGCTGGGCGTCGACCAGCTCCTCGCCCGAGACCACGGCGCGCTTCTTCAGGGCGTAGGCCGGCGCGTAGCCGTCGGAGCTGGGCACCATCACCACGCCGGGAGGCATGCGGCCCGAGGCCATTTCTTCCTGGGTGACCGACTCGTCGACCATCTGGAAGGTCAGCTTGGCGGTCTTGCCGATCACGGCCTTCAGGCGCTCGGGATCGCTTTCGCCGGCGGCCTGGATGACGATGCGATCGGTCCCCTGGCGGGTGATCGTCGGTTCCTTGGTGCCCAGGCTGTCGATCCGGCGACGGATGGTCTCGATCGACTGGTCGACGGCCTTGGCGGCGTCGGCGCGGGCAGCCTCGGGCGCGAAGCTCAGCTCGATGCGCTGGTCGGCCTTGGTCGAGACGATGACGTCCTTGGTCAGCGTGCCCTGCAGCGGGCTGCCCAGCTTGTTCAGCTCCGTCACGGCCGCGGCGACCTTCGAGCCGTCGTCGATCCGCACCGAGATGACGCCATTGGCCTCACCCAGGCCGTTGAAGCTGATTCCCGCCGTACGCAGGGTGGTGCGCACGTCCTCGACCAGATTGCCCAGGCGCTCCTTGCGCAGAGCGGCGGTGTCGACCTCGTACAGGAGGTACGACCCGCCCTGGAGGTCGAGGCCAAGGTTCAGCTTCTGCTTGGGAACCCATCCCGGCAGGGCGTCTAGCGTCTTCTGCGGCAGCAGGTTCGGCAGGGTGAAGACGATGCCGAAGATCACCGACAAGGTGACGATGGCGATCTTCCAGCGGGATAGGCTCAGCATGGACTACGGGGCTCTCGACGACGCCGGGGCGCCAGGGCGGGCTAGTTGGACCTGATCTTACTCAGTTCTTCGGATCGTTGGCCGGAGCGGGATCGCCCTTGGCCGTGACTTCGGTGATCATGCCCTTGCGCACCTTGACGGTGACGCCCTGAGCGATCTCGACGCCGACTTCCTTTTCCTCGACGCGCACGATCTTGCCGAGCACGCCGCTCGACAGCACGACGTTGTCGCCGCGCTTCAGGTTGTTGATCGTAGCCTGATGTTCCTTCTGACGCTTTTGCTGCGGGCGCAGGATCATGAAGTAGAAAAACACGATCAGGATCACAGGCAGGCCAAAAGCCTGGATCAACGCGTTCGGATCGCTCGGCATAACGTCTCCAAGAATTTCAAGCGGCAGGGGACGTCTGAAATAGGGCCCCCGCCAAGTCGGCGGAAGCTATGCGTTCACCCTGCCTTTTGCAATGAGGGCGCTTTTGCAGCGCCCACCCTTTTGCAATGAGAGCGCGAGGGGGTAAGGAGCGTGGCCATGACCGAAGCCGCCCTGCCCCTGCTCGCCCGCATCGCCGACGCCCTGGAGCGCCTGGCCCCGCCAGCCACCGTCGCCCCGGACTTCTCGGGCGCGCGCCTGTTCCGGCACGAGCCGGTGTCGGGCGCCTTCCTGCCCGCGCCCGACTACGCCATGGACATCGAGCTTCTGGTGGGAATCGAGCGCCAGAAGGACCGCTTCATCCAGAACCTGCGCCGCTTCGCCACCGGCCTGCCCTGCAACCACGTGCTGCTGTGGGGCGTGCGCGGCACGGGCAAGAGCTCGCTGACCAAGTCGGCCTTCATGGCCCTGACGGCCGAATATCCGGACCTGAAGCTGGTCGAGGTCGATCGTGACGAGGTCGCCGCCCTGCCCCCGCTGTTCGACGCCCTGCGCGTGCGGAGCGAGCGCTTCGTGGTGCTGTGCGACGACCTGTCTTTCGAGGACGGCGCGGCTGCGGCCAAGGCCTTGAAGTCGGCGCTGGAAGGCGGCGTGGCCGGTCCGCCGGAGAACGTGCTGTTCGTCTCGACCTCCAACCGCCGCCACCTGATGCCGCGCGACCACGCCGAGAGCCAGGGCGCCATCGCCTCGGCCGAGAACGCCGAGGAGGAGATGAGCGTCTCCGACCGCTTCGGCCTGTGGATCGGCTTCCCGCCCATGGACCAGCCGACCTATCTGGCGGCGATCAACACCTATGCCGAGCGCTTCGGCCTGCAGGTCGAGAACCTGGAGCGCCGCGCCCTGCAATGGTCGCAGCTGCGCGGCGCGCGCTCGGGCCGCGTGGCCTGGCAGTTCGTGCGCGACCTGGCCGGCGAACTGGGCGTACATTTGCCAGCATAAGAAAACACCGGGGGAGGCGCGGCCATGGCCAAGCCGTGGTTCAGGGTCAAGCGGTTCGGCTATGGCGCGGGATTGCCCTGCGCCTGGCAGGGCTGGGTCGTTCTGGCCGTCCACCTGGCCCTGCTGATCGCCGCCTCCGCGCTCCTGGCGGGCCGCCCTCTTCCGCTGTCGATCGTGGTGATCACGTCCACCCTGGGCGTTGTCTGGATCGCCTGGAAGACCAGCGACGCGCCCTGGCGCTGGAGGGACGGCGGAGAGGACTGAGGGCGAACAGTCCTCTTCCGCGTCCCCTCATATCGTCATCCCGGAAAGCCCGTAGGGCTTATCCGGCGACCGTGTTGGGTCAAGCGGGCCTTTGCCAGGGTTGTCCGGATTTGAGCATGCCGTTGGCGGCGACGACGAT
>NZ_JBWKNV010000018.1:0-6535 GCF_059415745.1 Caulobacter sp. GW821-FHT10A10
CTGGGACCCAACGAGCTGCGCCCGCCACCCATCAAGCTCGCGCTCGACACCTATCGCAATACACAGGGACCCAGGGGGACTGGGCGCGGCGACAAGGTTCGTGCTCGATAGCCGACGCATTGCGGTTGCCCCTGGGTCCCGGCTCTGCGCTTCGCTTCGGCCGGGATGACGAGAATAGGGACTGCCGTCAGTCCTTCTTGGCGTCCTTGACGGCGCCTTCAAGGTCGCCCGAGCGCACGCCGCCGACCACCTTGTCCTTCTTGCCTTCCTTCTTCAGCTCCTTGTCGCCGGTGAGCGTGCCGACGGCGGACTCGACCTTGCCCGTGGTCTTCTGGGTCTTGCCGGCGTCCTTGTCGCAGGCGGACAGGCCCAGCAGGGCGACGGCGGTGATGGCGGCGAGGGAAAGCGGACGGGTCAGGTTCATGCGGTGAAGCTCCATGTGTGGAAGCTCAACGCGCCTTGCCGCGCTTTGGTTCGCCCTGCCTGGAGCCTCAGGCCGGCTCGACGACCGGCGGAGTCTTCTTCTCGGTCAGCGCCACCAGGGCCACGCCCAGCATGGTCGCGCCGCCGCCGATGACCAGTTGCGGCGACAGGTCATCACCCATGAACAGCACCCCGATCGTGCACGAGACCAGCGGCGTCAGCAGGAAATAGGGCGTCACCCGCCCGGCCTCGCGCCGCTGCACCAGCCAGAACAGCAAGGCGCTGGCGCCGATGGTCGAGACCACGCCGGCGAACACCACGCAGGCCCAGGCGATCGGCGGGGCGGCCGTCACGCGAGGGATCACGTCCGGCTCGAAGGCGAAGGACAGGGCGATCAGGGCCGGGGCGGCGACCAGGGCCGTCATGCCCTGCACCTTCAGCGGCTTCACGCCCGGCGTCTTGCGCACCAGCACCGTGGCCACCGCCCAGATCGCGGCGGCGATGACACCCAGCACGATGGCCGGCAGGTCGGCCGCGCCGTGGGGGTCCAGGCTCATCCAGGCCACGCCGGCGAAGGCGACGGCCAGCCCGGCGACGGCCGGCATGCGCATGGTCTCGCCCAGCATGCGCCAGGCGAACAGGGCCGTGAACGGGATCCACAGCTGGGTGGCCACCACCAGCGGGCTCAGCGACCTGGCCATGCCGAACGCCAGATAGATGATCCCGAAGTGAATCGGCCCCGACAGCAGCACGATCGCCAGCAGCCGCTTCCAGTCCGGGAACGGCGGCCGCACGAACGGGAACAGGAAGGCCAGGGCCAGCGCGAAGCGCAAACCGCCCACCATCATCGGCGGCAGGGCGGCGGTCGCCACCTTGGCCGCGGCGTTGTTCAGCCCCCAGGTCATGATGATCGCCAGGATCGCGAGACGCTCGAGCGTCGTCAGGGGGCCGGTGGAGGCGGACATGGGGCCGCTTGGATCAGACCCCGCCGGTTCCTTCAACCCCGCCAGCGCCAATGACCTCGCGAACGGCCGACAGCAGGATCTCGAGATCCGCGTCGGGCGTCGTGAAGGCCGGGGTCAGATAGACCACCTTGCCCATCGGCCGGATCCAGGCGCCCTTGGCCGCGAAGGCCTGGCACAGCGCCCCGACGGCCACCGGCGAGGCGAACTCGACCACCCCGATCGCCCCCAGCACCCGCACGTCGACGACGCCCGGCGCGCCGCGGCACGGCTCCAGCCCGGCCTTCAGCGCGGCCGATATCCGCGCCACGTCGGTCTTCCAGGTTCCAGCCTCGAACAGGTCGAGCGAAGCGTTGGCGGCCGCGCAGGCCAGCGCATTGCCCATGTAGGTTGGCCCATGCATCAGGGCCGCGCCGGCGTCGTCGGACCAGAAGGCCTCGAACACCCTGCGCGAGGCCACGGCCGCCGACAGCGGTAGCGTGCCGCCAGTCAGGGCTTTCGACAGGGTGACGATGTCGGGCTCGATCCCGGCCGCCTGCATGGCGAAAAGCTCGCCGGTGCGGCCAAAACCGGTGAAGATCTCGTCGAAGATCAGCAGAACGCCATGCTTGTCAGCCAGACGGCGCAGACGGCGCAGCACTTCCGGATCGTGAAACAGCATGCCGCCCGCGCCCTGCACCAGGGGCTCGGTCAGCATGGCGGCGATCTCACCGCCCCGCTCGGCCAGCAGGGCGTCGAGCGCGGCCTCGCCGGCGTCGTCCAGCGGCAGGTCGGCGATCACCTGGCTCGGCATCACGCCCGAGAACAGGCTGTGCATCCCCTCCTCCGGGTCGCAGACCGTCATCGTCGCCAGGGTGTCGCCATGATAGCCGCCGCGGAACGACAGGAAGCGCGTGCGGCCCGTCTCGCCGCGATTGATGTGGAACTGCAGCGCCATCTTCATGGCGATCTCGACCGAGACCGAGCCGGACTCGGCGAAGAACACGTGGTTCAGCTCGCCCGGCAGGATCGCCGCCAGCCGCGCGGCCAAGCGATAGGCGGGCTCATGCGCCAGGCCGCCGAACATGACGTGGGGCATGGCCTCCAGCTGCTCGCGCACGGCGGCGGCGATGTGGGGGTGGTTGTAGCCGTGACAGGCCGTCCACCAGCTGGCGATGCCGTCGACCAGTTCACGCCCGTCGGCCAGCACGATCCGCGAACCGTGCGCGCGCACCACCGGAAGCGGCGCCGGGGCCGTCTTCATCTGGCAGTAGGGCCGCCAGACGTGGTTTGCGCCTTCGGTGAGCCAGTCGGGGGTGCTCATGACGATCCTTCGTTGCGCCGGCGGGGTGGCTTGCCTAGAGCGTCCCGGCCCCCAAGGGCAAACGGGAACTGAATCGGCATGCACAGTCTGGACGCCTTCGCGAGCGGCAAGCTCGCGGCCCTGGAGGCCATGAGCCTGCGCCGCCGCCTGAAGCCCACCCGCCGCCTGCCCGGCGCGATCGTCGAGCGTGACGGCAGGCGGCTGCTGTCCTTCTCCTGCAACGACTATCTGGGCCTGTCGCAGCATCCCGCCGTCATCGCCGCCGCCCAAGCCGCGGTGGCGGAGTACGGCGCGGGCTCCGGCGCCTCGCGGCTCGTCACCGGCGACAGCCCGCTGATCTCTGAACTTGAGAGCCGCCTGGCCCGTCTGAAGGGAACCGAGGCCTGCGTCGTGTTCGGCTCCGGCTATCTGGCCAACACGGGGGTGATCCCGACCTTCGCGGGCAAGCAGGACGTCGTCTTCGTCGACGAACTGGCCCACGCCTGCATCTGGGCCGGGGCGCAGCTCTCCGGCGCCAAGGTCGTGTCCTTCCCGCACAACGACAGCGACGCCCTGGCCGAACTGCTGGCCGAGCACCGCTCGACCTTCCGCCACGCCATCGTCGCCACCGACGGGGTGTTCTCGATGGACGGCGATGTCGCGCCGCTGGACTGGCTGTCGGCGGTCTGCGAGGCCAACGACGCCTGGCTGCTGGTCGACGACGCCCACGGCGTCGGCGTGCTGGGCCAGGGCAAGGGTACGGCCGCCCTGTTCCCCGACGCGGTGATCCCGCTGCAGATGGGCACGCTGTCCAAGGCCCTGGGCTCCTACGGCGGCTATCTGTGCGCTTCGCAGAGCGTGGTCGACTTCCTGAAGACCCGGGCTCGCACCGTCGTCTACACCACCGGCCTGCCGCCGGCCTCGGCCGCCGCCGCCATCGCCGCCCTCGACCTGATCGAGGCCGATCCCGCCTTCGCCGCCGAGCCCCTGCGCAAGGCCAGGCTGTTCACCCAGGCCGCCGGCCTCCCGCGCGCCGAGAGCCCGATCGTTCCGGTGGTGATCGGCGAGGCCGATGCGGCCCTCGCCGCCTCCACCGCCCTGGAGGCCGAAGGCTTCCTGGTCGTGGCCATCCGGCCGCCCACCGTACCGGCCGGCACCGCCCGCCTGCGCCTGGCCTTCAGCGCCGACCATCCCGACGATGAGGTCCTGCGCCTGGCCGCCCTCGTCCGTCCCTATGTGGACGCGAAAGCATGACCGCCCTGTTCGTCGCCGGGACCGGCACCGACATTGGCAAGACCCATGTCGCCTGCGCCCTGATCCGGGCCCTGAAGGCCCGAGGCGTCGCGGTCGACGCCTTCAAGCCGGTGGTCAGCGGCTTTGATCCGGCTGATCCGTCCAGCAGCGACCCTGCCCGTTTGGCCGACGCTCTAGGCGATTCCGCCGCCCTGCCCCGCATCTCGCCGCGCCGCTACCGCGCCCCGCTGGCCCCCAATCTCGCCGCCCGGCTGGAGGGCGACACGCTTGCCCTCGAAGACCTCGCCGCCGACTGCCGCGCGGCCCTGGCTGGCAAGCACGACCTGATGCTGGTGGAAGGCGCCGGAGGCGTCATGTCGCCCCTGACCGACGCCGCGACCAATCTCGACCTGATCGCCGCGCTCGACCTGCCGGTGCTGCTGATCGCCGGCTCGCATCTGGGCACGATCAGCCACGTGCTGACGGCCCTCGTGGCGCTGCGGGCCCGGGGCGCGACCATCGCCGCCATCGTCATGAGCGAGAGCCTGGACGCCCCCGATCTCGTCCAGACCGCCGACGCCCTGGCCGCCTTCGAGCGCGAAACGCCGATCTTCCTTGCGCCGCGCGACGAACATTGGGACGCAAAGGACCTCGCGGAGCATTTGGCCAAGGGGCTCTAGACACCATGCGCGTGGCGATGATCGGCCTGGGCGACATCGCCCGCAAAGCCTACCTGCCGGTGCTGGGCGCCCGCCCGGACGTGCAGCTCGCCTTCGTCACCCGCAACACCGCCACGCTCGACGACCTGGGCGCGGCCTGGCGCGTGGACCGGCTGCACGCCGATCTCGACGAGGCCCTGGCCCAGGGGCTCGACGCCGCCTTCGTTCACGCCGCGACCGAGGCCCATCCGGAGATCGTCCGCCGCCTGATCGAGGCCGGCGTGCCCACGCTCGTCGACAAGCCGATCGCCGACACCTTGGCGGAAGCCGAAGCCCTGGTGGACCTGGCGGAGACGCGCGGCGTGTCGCTGGCCGTCGGCTTCAACCGCCGCTTCGCCCCGCCCTATGTGGCCGCCGCCGGCCTGAAGGCGCCGCTGGTGCTGATGCAGAAGAACCGCCGCGCCTATCCCGACGGCCTGCGCCGGGCGGTGTTCGACGACTTCATCCACGCCATCGACACCATCCGCTTCCTGGCCCCGACGGCTAGCGAGGCGCGCATCTCGGGCCATGCGGTCGAGGGCAAGATGCGGCACGCCAGCCTTCACCTGGCCGGCCCAGGCGTCGACGCCTTCGCGATCATGAACCGCGACAGCGGCGCCGACGAGGAGGTGCTGGAGGTCTCGGGCCACGGCGCCAAGCTGCGGGCCGCCGAACTGTCCGACGTCGTCGACTACGCCGGCGGCGAGCGCCTGACCCGGCGCGGCAACTGGACCTCGGTCGGTCGCCAGCGCGGTTTCGAGGGCCTGGTCGAGGCCTTCCTGTCGGCCGTGCGCGAAGGCCGCCGGCTGTCGGCCCTCGACGCTCTGGAGACCCATCGCCTGTGCGAACAGGTCGTCACGGCCCTGACGCCGGCCGCCTAGGCCGGCGCCGAAGCCCCCGCCTCAGGCTTGGGTTTGCGGGGGATAGGAGACGACCACGCGCTGGCCGTCGGCGCCGATGGTGTGGAACTTGAAGGTCTTGCCGGGGAAGACGTTGGCGGCAAGGTCGGCGAGGATCTCGTCCTGGCCGCCGAAGGGGGCGACCAGCTCCATCAGCCAGGGACGATCGCCGGCCTGCCATTCGTCGGCCCGCAGCTTCTTGGCGCCGGCCGCCAGGCGCTCTTCGGTCTCCTCGGAGACGAAGGCCCAGAAGGCCACGGCGGCGGGGCTGTTGGGACCGTTCCAGATGCGGAACTGCTCCAGCAGCACGGCCGGCATGGCGAACCATTCCAGGTCGCCGATGAACAGCTGCTTGTGCACCGGCGACTGGGTCAAGAGCCAGGTGATCTCGCCCAGAACCTGGGACACCGTCTTCTGGGGAGCGGTCGCGGAAGCAGCGCCGTCGGCCATGATCGAAACTCCGTCGGGTCTGCCGGCCCTCCGCGATGGAGGGCCGGCTCTTGTACTCAGGGTGGTAGCAGCTAGGTCCTAGGCCGTCAGCAGCGACTGGGTCGCCTTGAGGCCGGCCGAGGCCGCCAGCGGCGTCTCGCGCGAAGCCCCGTCGCGACTCCACACCGCCGCTCCGCCGCCGGCCTGGCCGCCGAAGCCGGCCATGGCCTGGCGCAGCAGCGCCTGGTTCTGGACCAGCGCCGGGTCGAACGCGCCGGAGGCGGCCAGGCCCGAACCCTGGCCGGGACCGGCGTCCATCGCCGCCAGCCGCGCGGCCAGCGAGCCGCCGCCCAGCAGGTCCGAACCGGCCTCCTGACGCCACCAGGCGCTGGAGGAGGCGTTGGCGCCGCCATAGGCCGAGCCGGTGTCCAGCGGCTCGCCGCCGGCCAGCGAAAGGCCAAGACCGGCGCTGCCGAAGCTCACCCCCAGGCCGGCAGGATCGGCGGCCGAAGCCCCTTGCCCGCCGGCTTGCCCCAGACCGGAGGCGTTCACCGATCGGGCCGCCTGGGCGTAGCCTTTCTCGACCACGTCCTGGCGGGCCTTGGCCGC
>NZ_JBWKNV010000019.1:0-5513 GCF_059415745.1 Caulobacter sp. GW821-FHT10A10
TTTGGGTGCGGGGACAGGATTTGAACCTGTGACCTTCAGGTTATGAGCCTGACGAGCTACCGGGCTGCTCCACCCCGCGGCAGGGGATATGGTGTGCAGGGTTCTGGACTTGGTTTTGAGTGCATCCTTTTAGCGGACCTGGCGGCGACCTACTCTCCCGCGCCTTGAGACGAAGTACCATTGGCCCTGGGGGACTTAACGACCGAGTTCGGAATGGGATCGGGTGGGGAACCCCCGGCATAGCCACCAGGTCAGCGAAAAGGATGCTGTCTGCGCTTGTTTTCTCGAGGTGAGAAGGACAAGAGCAGAGATTGAAGAAGACATCAGAGTCTGAAGCTGTAGGGCTTCATGGGTTTGACTGAAGAACGATCAAGCCTATCGAGCTATTAGTACCGGTAAGCTCCATGCGTCGCCGCACTTCCACACCCGGCCTATCAACGTGGTGGTCTTCCACGGCTCTCAGCGAGACCTTGTTTTGAGGTTAGTTTCCCGCTTAGATGCTTTCAGCGGTTATCTATTCCACACTTAGCTACCCTGCTGCACAGCTGGCGCCATGACAGGTCCACCAGAGGTGTGTCCATCCCGGTCCTCTCGTACTAGGGACAGATCCTCTCAAGTCTCGTACACCCACGGCAGATAGGGACCAAACTGTCTCACGACGTTCTGAACCCAGCTCACGTACCACTTTAATCGGCGAACAGCCGAACCCTTGGGACCTGCTCCAGCCCCAGGATGTGATGAGCCGACATCGAGGTGCCAAACTTTGCCGTCGATATGGACTCTTGGGCAAAATCAGCCTGTTATCCCTAGAGTACCTTTTATTCGTTGAGCGATGGCCCTTCCACGCAGGACCACCGGATCACTATGGCCGACTTTCGTCTCTGCTCGACTTGTCAGTCTCGCAGTCAGGCGGGCTTATGCCATTGCACTCGACGACCGATTTCCGACCGGTCTGAGCCCACCATCGCGCGCCTCCGTTACACTTTGGGAGGCGACCGCCCCAGTCAAACTGCCCGCCACGCCATGTCCCGGACCCGGATAACGGGCCGCGGTTAGACGTCAACAACAATAAGGGTGGTATTTCAAGGATGGCTCCACTCGGACTGGCGCCCAAGTTTCATAGCCTCCCACCTATCCTACACATGTTATTGCTAACGCCAAGGCGAAGCTGCAGTAAAGGTTCATAGGGTCTTTCCGTCTGACCGCGGGAACCCCGCATCTTCACGGGGAATTCAATTTCGCTGAGCCTGTGCTGGAGACAGTGGGGAAGTCGTTACGCCATTCGTGCAGGTCGGAACTTACCCGACAAGGAATTTCGCTACCTTAGGACCGTTATAGTTACGGCCGCCGTTTACCTGGGCTTCAATTCAGAGCTTGCACCCCTCCTTTTAACCTTCAGGCACCGGGCAGGCGTCAGACCCTATACGTCGCCTTGCGGCTTCGCAGAGCCCTGTGTTTTTGATAAACAGTCGCTACCCCCTGGCTTGTGCCACTCTTTTCTGGTTACCCAAAGAAGAGTCACGCTTATCCCGAAGTTACGCGTGCAATTTGCCGAGTTCCTTCAGCACAGTTCTCTCAAGCGCCTTGGTATACTCTACCTACCCACCTGTGTCGGTTTCGGGTACGGTCTCCGTTGGAGTTATTTCCAGGGACCTGTTCACTGCCAGAACCAATCCAATAAGGACTGACAATTTACCAGATCCGTCACTTCCAACTGGCCCAGGAATATTTACCTGGTTCCCATCGACTACGCGTTTCCGCCTCGCCTTAGGGGCCGGCTAACCCTGCGCAGATTAGCTTTACGCAGGAACCCTTGGGTTTTCGGCGAGAGGGTCTCTCACCCTCTTTATCGCTACTCATGTCAGCATTCTCACTTCCGATACCTCCAGCAAGGCTCACGCCTCACCTTCATCGGCTTACGGAACGCTCCGCTACCGCTTGCACAAAGTGCAAACCCATACCTTCGGCGACTGGCTTTAGCCCCGTTACATTTTCCGCGCAGGTTCGCTTGACCAGTGAGCTGTTACGCTTTCTTTAAATGATGGCTGCTTCTAAGCCAACATCCTGGTTGTCAAAGCAAACCCACATCGTTTCCCACTTAGCCAGTACTTGGGGGCCTTAGATGATGGTTAGGGTTGTTTCCCTTTTCACGACGGACGTTAGCACCCGCCGTGTGTCTCCCAGATATCTCTCTCGGGTATTCGGAGTTTGATTAGAATTGGTACAGCTCGCGCCGCCCGCATCCATTCAGTGCTCTACCCCCCGAGGAGTCCGTCTGAGGCACTACCTAAATAGTTTTCGCGGAGAACCAGCTATGTCCAGGTTTGATTGGCCTTTCACCCCTATCCACAAGTCATCCGAGAATTTTTCAACATTCACCGGTTCGGTCCTCCAGTTGGTGTTACCCAACCTTCAACCTGCTCATGGATAGATCACCTGGTTTCGGGTCGTCATGCGACGTACTTATTCGCCCTATTCAGACTCGCTTTCGCTGCGCCTACACCTAACGGCTTAAGCTTGCACGGCACATGAAGTCGCTGACCCATTATACAAAAGGTACGCCGTCACCACGCGCGGTGGCTCCGACTGCTTGTAGGCTTCCGATTTCAGGATCTGTTTCACTCCCCTTGTCGGGGTGCTTTTCACCTTTCCCTCACGGTACTTGTTCGCTATCGGTCATTGAGGAGTACTTAGGCTTGGAGGGTGGTCCCCCCATGTTCAGACAGGATTTCACGTGTCCCGCCCTACTCGAGTCTGTCGCTATTTGACGCTTACGGGGCTATCACCCACTATGGCGGACCTTCCCAGATCCTTCAGCTTTATGTCACGACAGCACTGGCCTGGTCCCGGTTCGCTCGCCACTACTACGGGAGTCTCGGTTGATGTCCTTTCCTCCGGGTACTGAGATGTTTCAGTTCCCCGGGTTTGCTTAATGACCCTATGTATTCAGATCATTATACCTCTTCCGACCAACCGATCCTGGCCTTGCCGAAGCAAAGCTAAGTCGGGTGACCGTAAAGGTGGGTTTCCCCATTCGGAGATAGCCGGATCAAAGGGTGCTCGCGCCTCCCCGGCTCTTATCGCAGCGTGCCACGTCCTTCATCGCCTCTCAATGCCAAGGCATCCGTCAGAAGCCCTTATGCGCTTGATCGTTCTCAGCAAAACCCATGCGCTTACCGTCTAGGGACGGCTCGCATGCGCTCTACAATTTGTCAGACAATGATGTCTTCTTAAGTCCAACCTAAGCGGCTGAACCCTGCATTCACGATGTCACTTCGCATCGTCACTGGGTGACGCTGCAAACTTGCTATCTTTCCGATCGCGATTTGCTTTATCGCCTTCGCTACCGCTTCGCTGCTTGAGCGAAGGCGATGTGCGAACATCCAACAAAGCATGGTGGAGCCAGACGGATTCGAACCGACGACATCCTGCTTGCAAAGCAGGCGCTCTACCAACTGAGCTATGGCCCCGAAAGGGTGTAGCCAGGAGAGCGGTCGGTTGCGTCCGTAGGATGGAAAGAGTGGTAGGCCCGATAAGACTTGAACTTATGACCTCACGCTTATCAAGCGTGCGCTCTAACCAACTGAGCTACGGGCCCATAGGCCGCTCAGATCAGGTCCGCTCTAAACATTCTTAGAGGGGGACCCGCTCCAGGGCTCGCGATCGTGCTCTGAACCTCAGCGGTCCAGAACAAGTGGAAAGAGAAACGAAGACGGCGGCGATCCGCTCATTTGTGTGCGTCTAGCGCACTAATCGGAGCTTCAATAAGCCGAAGCTTGGAGAGGCATCCTTAGAAAGGAGGTGATCCAGCCGCAGGTTCCCCTACGGCTACCTTGTTACGACTTCACCCCAGTCGCTGACCCTACCGTGGTCGCCTGCCTCTCTTGCGAGTTAGCGCAGCGCCTTCGGGTAAAGCCAACTCCCATGGTGTGACGGGCGGTGTGTACAAGGCCCGGGAACGTATTCACCGCGGCATGCTGATCCGCGATTACTAGCGATTCCAACTTCATGCTCTCGAGTTGCAGAGAACAATCCGAACTGAGACGACTTTTAGGGATTGGCTCCCCCTCGCGGGATTGCAGCCCTCTGTAGTCGCCATTGTAGCACGTGTGTAGCCCACCTTGTAAGGGCCATGAGGACTTGACGTCATCC
This sequence comes from Caulobacter sp. GW821-FHT10A10, assembly GCF_059415745.1. Taxonomy (NCBI): domain Bacteria; kingdom Pseudomonadati; phylum Pseudomonadota; class Alphaproteobacteria; order Caulobacterales; family Caulobacteraceae; genus Caulobacter; species Caulobacter sp. GW821-FHT10A10. The sequence continues at coordinate 4,153 of NZ_JBWKNV010000019.1, forward strand.
CCGCCTTCCTCCGGATTAACTCCGGCAGTCCTGTTAGAGTGCCCAACTTAATGATGGCAACTAACAGCGAGGGTTGCGCTCGTTGCGGGACTTAACCCAACATCTCACGACACGAGCTGACGACAGCCATGCAGCACCTGTGTCCCAGTCCCCGAAGGGAAAGCCAGATCTCTCTGGATGTCCAGGCATGTCAAAAGGTGGTAAGGTTCTGCGCGTTGCTTCGAATTAAACCACATGCTCCACCGCTTGTGCGGGCCCCCGTCAATTCCTTTGAGTTTTAATCTTGCGACCGTACTCCCCAGGCGGAGTGCTTAATGCGTTAGCTGCGTCACCGACAGGCATGCCTGCCGACAACTAGCACTCATCGTTTACAGCGTGGACTACCAGGGTATCTAATCCTGTTTGCTCCCCACGCTTTCGAGCCTCAGCGTCAGTAACGGACCAGTATGTCGCCTTCGCCACTGGTGTTCTTCCGAATATCTACGAATTTCACCTCTACACTCGGAGTTCCACATACCTCTTCCGTACTCAAGACTGCCAGTATCAAAGGCAATTCCAAGGTTGAGCCCTGGGCTTTCACCTCTGACTAAACAGTCCGCCTACGCTCCCTTTACGCCCAGTAATTCCGAGCAACGCTAGCCCCCTTCGTATTACCGCGGCTGCTGGCACGAAGTTAGCCGGGGCTTCTTCTCCGGGTACCGTCATTATCGTCCCCGGTGAAAGAATTTTACAATCCTAAGACCTTCATCATTCACGCGGCATGGCTGCGTCAGGCTTTCGCCCATTGCGCAAGATTCCCCACTGCTGCCTCCCGTAGGAGTTTGGGCCGTGTCTCAGTCCCAATGTGGCTGATCATCCTCTCAGACCAGCTACTGATCGTCGCCTTGGTGAGCCTTTACCTCACCAACTAGCTAATCAGACGCGGGCCGCTCCAATGGCGATAAATCTTTCCCCCGAAGGGCACATCCGGTATTAGCTCAAGTTTCCCTGAGTTGTTCCGAACCAAAGGGCACGTTCCCACGTGTTACTCACCCGTCCGCCACTAATCCCGAAGGATCCGTTCGACTTGCATGTGTTAGGCCTGCCGCCAGCGTTCGCTCTGAGCCAGGATCAAACTCTCAGGTTGAGTTGACATTGACTCCAGCTATTTGATCGAGGGGAAAACCCCGATCGCGTATCTGGTTTGCATAGTTTCTTGACGAGTTCCCATCACACAATGACCAAGCCCTAAAGCTCAGCCACCGTATAAATGGTGTCTTCAAGAGACCGCATTCGTCAGCGTCTATTGCGTCACCCCTAAGGGTGACCGCCAGAGCGCCGCCGCCTGCGTTTCTCTTTCCAAATCAACAATGTCAAAGACC
>NZ_JBWKNV010000020.1:0-798 GCF_059415745.1 Caulobacter sp. GW821-FHT10A10
GTGGGCACCGAGGACGAGCGGGCCCAGGCGGTGATGCGCGAGCTCTATCGCCCGCTGAGCCTCAACGAGACCCCGATCGTCTTCACCGGCCGCCGCACCAGCGAGCTGATCAAGTACGCCGCCAACGCCTTCCTCGCCATGAAGATCACCTTCATCAACGAGATGGCCGACCTGTGCGAAAAGGTCGGGGCCGACGTGCAGCAGGTGGCCAAGGGCATCGGCCTGGACAAGCGGATCGGCAGCAAGTTCCTCAACGCCGGCCCCGGCTACGGCGGCAGCTGCTTCCCGAAAGACACCATCGCCCTGGTCAAGACCGCCGCCGACTACGGCGCGCCGACCCGGCTGATCGAGACCACGGTCGAGGTCAACACCGCCCGCAAGAAGGCCATGGCCGAGAAGGTCGCCGCCGTGCTGGGCGCCGATGACCTGGCCGGCAAGACCGTCGGGGTGCTGGGCGTGACCTTCAAGCCCAACACCGACGACATGCGCGACGCTCCGAGCCTCGACATCCTGCCGGCCCTGCAGGCCAAGGGCGCCAAGGTCCGCGCCTTCGACCCCGAAGGCCGCCACGAGGCCGAAGCCCTGCTGCCCGGCGTCGAGTTCGTCGGCGGTCCCTACGAGGCCGCCCAGGGCGCCGACGTGCTGCTGATCCTCACCGAGTGGGACCAGTTCCGCGCCCTCGACCTGGACCGCCTCAAGGGCCTGCTGGCCGCCCCGGTCGTCGTCGACCTGCGCAACGTCTACAAGCCCGCCGAGATGGTGCGGGCCGGCTTCACCTACGCCTCCATCGGCCGGGGA
>NZ_JBWKNV010000021.1:0-774 GCF_059415745.1 Caulobacter sp. GW821-FHT10A10
TCTGGCAGGTCGGCCAGCAGGGTCATGCTGACAGCCGGGCCGACGCCGGGAATGGTCTGCAGCAGGGCCTGACGGGCCGGGCCGTCGTGAGGCTCCAGGATCAGGGCCTGAAGCCGGATCTCGACGTCGGCGCGCTCTTGGGCCAGCCAGGCGATCGCCCGACGGCAGCTGTCGGCGACGGCCTCGTCCAGGGTCTGCTTGAGCCGGGTCTTCTCCATGGCCGCCATCTCCACCAGTTGGCGGCGGCGGGTCGACAAGGCCCGGATCTCGAAGGCCCTGGCGCTGGGAACGGGGCGGGCGGCGTCCTGCATCAGCAGAGCAAACCGCGCGATCAGCCCCGCGTCCAGCCTGTCGGTCTTGGCCCGCCGTCCCTCGGCCGTCCGCAGGGCCGCGATCCGCTTGGGATCGACCACCCCGACCTCGAAGCCGGCCTGGGCCAGGCCGCGCACCAGGCGCGCGCCGTAGGTCCCGATGGACTCCAGCACCACCTTGGCCACGCCTTCGCGATGCAACCTCGCCACCAGCGCCGCTACGCCCGAGGGGCCGTTGGCCAACCGAAACACCTTGCCGGACGGGGCCAGGCCCACGTCCAGCCAATCACGCCCGACATCCACGCCGGCCGCGCACGCATGCGTCATGGCTCCGCTCCTGTGTTCGGGCTCGAACGCCTGGCGTCCCGCCCGTGCGACTGTTCGGAAAGCTGAGACTGGCGGACGCGCCCTTGCCGGAATCTCGGCCTCGAGGCCTGGGACCCAACGAGCTGCGCCCGCCACC
>NZ_JBWKNV010000022.1:0-674 GCF_059415745.1 Caulobacter sp. GW821-FHT10A10
CCCAGACCGGAGGCGTTCACCGATCGGGCCGCCTGGGCGTAGCCTTTCTCGACCACGTCCTGGCGGGCCTTGGCCGCGGCGTTCAGATCGTTGGCCAGGGCCTGCTGGGCCGAGATCAGCCGCACCTTGCCGCTCGGCTGCTGGCCGGTCAGCCAGCTGGCCTTTTCCGAGGCGCTCATCTTGGTCCAGCGGGCCGCGATCGTCGCATCGACGCGGTCGTGGTCGCTGAAGTCCAGCTGGGCGGCGGCCTTGACCTCGCCGTAGCTGGCCCCGATCGCATCCAGCAGCGCCTTCTTGACCTTGATCCGGGCGGCCTTGGCGGCCGTCTTGGCGTCATTGGTCAGCTGGCCCAGCTCGCCGTCCTCGTTCGCCGCGCCCCACTCGGCCTGGTATTCGCCGCCGTCGAGACCTTCCGAGCCCAGCACCCGCCGCGCCAGGGCCACGTCGTAGCCCTCGCCCGTGCGGCCGTCGGCCCAGATGAAGCTGATCGTGTTCTGCACGAAGCTTTCGGTGGTCTGGTCGCGGGTCTGGCCGGTGGCGACGCCGCCCAGATTGATGGCCGCGATCCCGGCCTGCTCGAGCGTGCGCAGCTCCTTGGCCGTCGAGCGGCCGTTCTGGTTGGCGTCGACGAACAGCAGGATCTTGCCGAAATCCTTGTCGTTCTTGTCCAGCAG
>NZ_JBWKNV010000023.1:0-535 GCF_059415745.1 Caulobacter sp. GW821-FHT10A10
CGACGCTTCTTAGCTTCGGCTGACAAAGCGAAGGCCCCGGAGGAAACTCCGGGGCCTTTTCTTTTATCCCTCTCCCCTTGCGGGAGAGGGTGGCCTCCGAAGGAGGTCGGGTGAGGGGTCTCTCAGAACTGTCCGCGCTTACTCCTCCCTCGTGAAACGGGGGAGGGGGACCACGAAGTGGTGGAGGGGGCGAGACTGGGCGCCGCGCCAGCTGCACCTCCCCCCGTAAAATCCCCGCGAAAGCGGGGACCCAGGTTTTTTCTGAAACGCGGGGCGCTCGACGATAAAACACCTGGGCCCCCGCTTTCGCGGGGGTTTTTACGGATTGGGAGGCAGTGACGGGGACAGAGCGCCCTGAATCCCCCGTGACCGCGCCAAAGACCCCAACCAATCCAACCCCTTGCAACTTTCTCAGCGCTCTGGATCAGACGCGCTGAAACCCGCTGCATAATGGACCTCGTCCCGTCGCAGGGAGAGGGCGCAAGGATCCGGCCCGAAGCGTGCGACGGCGATGCGATCGAGCGGGGCCGCCGGA